>NZ_JACLAU010000009.1 GCF_014230305.1 Novosphingobium aerophilum | reverse complement strand
TGGCGACCATTTGCGGCGCAGCTTGCGCGATACTGTTCGTCGCAAGCCCGGGTGGCAAGCGAGCTTGCAGCGCTTCGGGCGCAGCGCACGATCCCAGGCCGCCTGATCCGATAGCGCGGCACGATACTGATCAACGCCGCCGTTACGGCCGACCTCTCGGCTAATCGTTGACGGCGCGCGGCCCAGCTGAACGGCAATCGCACGCAGCGAACGACCGGCGACCAGACCTCTGGATATCTCTTCGCGGTCGCTCAAACTGAGCGCACGACCGGATCGCTTCCGATCAGGTGGGCGGATCCCACCCGACGGCGAAAGCACCGAGAAGATCGACGAGCTCTCCCGCTCAAAACCGCGGCCGATCGAACTCATCGACTCTCCGCGCTGCCACCTGTCCCAGATCTCTGCCCGCTGGGCGGCCGAGTAATATATCCGACGACGCTGCTTCATCGCACCACTCCTCCTCATCTCGAGAATGATGCGTTGCGTCGACCCATTGAACCCACCCCTGATTGCGGACATCCAGATCCTCTCCGCACAGAGCACTCGACCACCGCCTTATCGTCGCCCCGGCCCTGAGCCGGGGCAGGGCTTGGTTCGCAACGGCCGGGTAAGAAGAGCCCTGTCCCGGGTCAAGCCCGGGACGACGATGATCTTTTTCGGGTTAGCACCGGGTTGGCCGGCCCCGTCCCCGTGCGCCCCATGGCAGCTCTCCACCCATGCCGGTCGTTCGTCCCACCCCACCCCACCCCACCCCGCCCCACTGCCACATCGATTGCCCTTCCCGCGGGCCCTTTCTGATTGTTACAAAGAGTGTTCGCGTCTTCCCTTTTTGGCGACGATGAATAGATTGAGGCCTTGGCCTTAGGGGGGGCGGCTGTCCGAACCAAACAGCCAGGGGATGGATCGCGCCTTGTACGATAACCAATTCGCCGTAACCCGCCTGATGCTGGTCGAGGATGATGGTCCCTTGCGGACCCTTATCACCCGTAACCTGCGCGAGCACGGCTTCGACATTTCGGCCGTGGCCACGGCTGCCGAATTGTGGGTGGTGCTCGAAAAGGAGCGCTTCGACCTGATCATCCTCGATATCATGCTCCCCGGGATGAACGGGCTGGACGTGCTGCGCCGGCTGCGCCGCACGCTCGATACACCGGTCATCTTCCTCAGCGCGCGGGGGAGCGAGGAGGACCGGATTGTCGGGCTCGAGCTGGGCGCGGACGATTTCCTGCCCAAGCCGTTCAACACCCGCGAACTGGTTGCGCGGATCGGGGCGGTCCTGCGCCGCCGCTCGGGCGAGGTCCTGTCCGAGCCGCGCGCCAGCACCGGAGACATCCTGTTCGACGGGTGGACGCTGGCGCGGGCCAGCCGTGAGCTGCGTTCGCCCAGCGGGGTCCTGGTCGATCTGACCACCGCCGAGTTCGATCTGCTCAACGCCTTCGTCAGCTATCCGCAGCGCGCCATTGGCCGCGAAAAGCTGATCGAGCTGTCGCGCACCCGGCTGGGCGATTCGTCCGACCGCAGCGTCGATGTGCTGGTCAGCCGGCTGCGGCGCAAGCTGTCCGGGCCGGACGGGTCCGCGCCGATCAAGACCGTGCGCGGCGTCGGCTACATGTTCACCGTGCCGGTGACCCGCCAGTGACGTCAGGCGAGGGCGCGCCCCGCTGGCGGCGCGAGTGGCGGGGGCTCAGCCTGACGGCGAGCCTGCTGGCGATCACCCTGCTGATCCTGATCGCCGATTTCGCCGCCAACTCGCTGATGTTCGAGCGGGCGCGGACCTTCGTGGTCAATTCCGAGGAGGTGGCCCATGCCGCCGAGCACCTCGTCGTGGCACGCCGCGTGCTGGCGGCGGAGGTTCCCGAACGGCGGCCGGCGGTAGCGCGCCAGTTGAGCACCAACCGGGTGCGCATTAGCTGGCATCCCCGCCGTCGGGCGGTCGACAGCCTGGCCGGGCTGCCTTCGCTGCGGGACGAGATCGTCCGGGCCCAGCGCGAGCTGGCGACGATGGACCTCCGGCTGGTGCTGGTTCCCCTGTCGCGGGGCGGCGGGATGGCCGGTTCGGTGCTCCTGCCCGACGGGTCGGAGCTGGAGTTCCGCTCGCGCCGCATGGTCTCGTGGTCGCTCAACTGGGATCTGCTGCTGCGCTTCTCGCTGCCCTCGCTGATTTTCTTTGCCGTGGCCTGGTGGCTGGTGCGGACCAGCATCGCTCCGCTGCAACGGCTGGTCGCCGCCATGCGCCAGGTCGGTACCGATGACATGGTGCTCCTGCCCGAGGCCGGGCAGAGCGAGGTGCGGCAGTTGATTGGCGCGTTCAACCGCATGCACGAACGGATCCGCCAACTCCTGGCCAACCGGACGCAGACCCTGCTGGCCGTGGGCCATGATCTGCGCACCCCGTTGGCGCGGCTGCAGCTGAGGGTCGACGGCGCAAACCTGGACGAGCAGACGCGGGAAGAGATGGGCGAGGATATCGCCGAGATGTCCGAGCTGCTGGCCTCGCTCCAGGCCTTCGTCGAATCCGGCCAGGAAAGCGGGCCGGCACGGGCCATCGATCTGGCCGCCATGGTTCGTTCGCAGGTCGACGGGGCGATCGATGGCGGTCTGGATGCGGTCTACATCGGCCCCGACTCGCTCGAGGTGCTGGCCCATCCGGCGGGCTTGCGCCGAGCCATCGCCAACCTGCTGCAGAACGCGCACCGCTATGCCGGATCGGCCGAGGTCAGCCTGCGGGCCAGTGGCGGGTGGGTGGAATTGACCGTGGCCGATCGCGGCCCGGGCATCCCGACCGAACGCCTCGATGATGTCCGCCAGCCATTCACCCGGCTCGACACCGCGCGGGGGCGCAACACCCGGGGCATGGGGCTGGGACTCGCGATCGTCGACCGGGTGATCCAGGCCGAAGGCGGGCGTCTGGACCTGGCCAATCGCGCCGGCGGCGGGCTGGCTGCCACGCTCTGGCTGCCCCAAAGGGCAAGCGACAGCAACAATTCGTAACAATCCCGTAACGCATTGGTCGCGTCCCTGCGGTACTCCGTTCACGTCCCGAGATACAGCGGACTTGCGGTGCTTGCCCTCACAGGTATCGCGGAGAGAACGGCGCTGGTCTCGGGACGCAGGAGGAACAACCCCAATAACCATGAGGGATTGTTCCATGAAGTCTATTGCTGCTGTCGCCGCCATTGCATGCGGCCTCGCCTTCGCCACGCCGGCCCTCGCTGAGGAAGCCGACGCGCCGAACGATATCACCATTTCCGGTTCGGTGACCCTCGCGAGCGATTACCGCTTCCGCGGCGTCTCGCAGTCGAACAAGGGCATGGCGATCCAGGGCGGTATGACCGCCAAGCACAAGAGCGGCGTCTATGCCGGCTTCTGGGCGTCCAACCTGGCCGGCTGGGGTACGTTCGGCGGCCCCAACGTCGAACTGGATCTGATCGCGGGTGTGGCTGTGCCGGTCGGCGGGCTGACACTCGACACCGGGGTCACCTGGTACAACTATCCCGGCGGTGCCGATCGCACCTCGTTTGCCGAGCCCTACGTCAAGCTGGGCGGTGCCTATGGCCCGGTCAACCTGCTGGCGGGCGTGGCCTACGCGCCCAAGCAGATCGCCCTGGGCAACTTCTCCAACACCACGATCAGCCGCGGCCAGAAGCAGGACAACCTCTATCTGTGGGCCGATGGCAGCACCGCGATCCCCGGAACCCCGGTGACCCTCAAGGCCCATGGCGGCTGGTCGAAGGGCAACCCGGGCCTGGGCCCGAACGGTACCAGCGTGGCGCCGACCGGCAAGTACTGGGACTGGTCGCTGGGCGCCGACGTGGCGGTGGCCGGACTGACCCTCGGCGTGTCTTACATCGACACCGACATCACCGACCGCGAGGCAGCCTATCTTCAGCCGAACTTCTCGTCGACCAAGAACGGCTCGTCGATCGCCGGCAGCACGGTGGTGGTCTCGATCACCGGTTCGTTCTGAGCCGATCTTGCTGACCAGTGGCGCTGACAGATCGGCGCCGACCGGCGGGACGGTCACCGGCCGTCTGCGCTGAATAAAGAACGGGGAGCCGCCATGCGGCTCCCCGTAGAGTGACTGAATCGAGGGTGGGACGTTCAGTCAGGGTGGCTGGCCCGCGCAAGAGGGTGGTCATCGGGCCTCAGCCAGGGCTGCCTCCTTCGGTGCCTTCTGCTCGATCAGCACCTCACGACAGCTCTTGGACTTGGTGGGATCAGGGTGGCAGCGCTTGCCGACGCGGATCGCGGTTCGCAGACGATCCTGCTCCGGCTGGCAGCCGGTGGCCTCGCCGGCCGCGCACCCGGCCAGCCCGGCGCCCCCGACCGGCGACAGCGTCGACGCGGTCACGGGCAGGGTCAGCAAGGCAACAAGCGTGGCAAGCATGGCAAGCTCCGGTGTGTTGGGATTGTTCTAACCCTCCGCAATTGCCCCGAACGCTCCGCTGCGTAAGGATTTGTTGCTGATCCGGGGGCCTGGCCTCCTGACAGTGTGGCCCGGCATCGCGTGTTTCGTTCACTTCGCCACTGGCTCTCTGTGGCAATCATTTGTAACACTGGGGTGGCTGACCTGAAATGCGGGCCTCCCTACCTGCGGTGCAGTGCAGCATAACCGCTGCCGGGTTGCTTCGGCGCCCGTTTTCGCCGTTTGGGCGGGCCCCAATCCGGGGTCTAAACCAGGAGAGCCGCAGATCATGGCACAGGACAGCGCAGGCCTGCGCGACGTGGCCGGGTGGATCAAGTTGATCCTCGGCCCCGATTCCGTGTTCGTGAAATTCGCGCTGGTCTATGGCGGCGCCATCTCGCTGCTGTCGCTGGCGACACCGATCTCGGTGCAGTTGCTGGTCAATTCGGTGGCCAATGTCGCGCTGAGTGCGCCGCTGTTCACGCTGGCGGGGATCCTGTTCGGCCTGCTGCTGATGGTCGGCCTGCTCAGCGCCTTGCGCATCCGCCTGATGTCGCTGTTCGAGCGGCGGTTGTTCGCCCGCATGGTGGCGGAGATCACGCTGCGCGCGGTCCACGCCAAGAACCCGTTCTTCGCCGATGCCGGCAACGGCCATCTGTTCAACCGCTTCTTCGATCTGATGACGGTCCAGAAGGCGCTGCCCAGCCTGCTGATCGGCGGCTTCACCATCCTGCTGCAAAGCGCGGTCGGCCTGGTGGTGACAAGTTTCTATCACCCGTTCTTCCTGGGCTTCAACCTGCTGCTGGTCACGGTGCTGGTGCTGATCCTGCAGTTGTGGACCCGGGGCGGGATCCGCACCGCGATCGCCAAGAGCCATGCCAAGCACGCCACGGCCTATTGGCTGGAAAGCGTCGGCGGATCGAACGGCTTCTACCAGTCGAGCCGTCACCTGGAATATGCGATCGACCGCAGCGAGGAATCGACCCGCGCCTACGTCAAGGCGCACGAGCGGCATTTCCGCTACACCTTCACCCAGACGGTCTGCCTGCTGTTCACCTATGCCCTGGCCAGCGCCAGCCTGCTCGCGCTGGGCGGCTGGTTGATCATCCAGGGCCAGCTTTCGATCGGTCAGTTGGTCGCCGCCGAGCTGATCCTGTCGGGCGTGTTCTATGGGATGTCGCAGCTCGGCAGCTATCTGGAATCGTTCTACGACCTGTCCGCCGGCGTCGAGGAGCTGGCGCTGTTCTGGGGCATTCCGCAGCAGGCCTCGACCGGGGACGAATGCCCGGCGGACGGAACGATCCGGATGAAGGGCGTGGAGATCGGGTCGCACCGGTTCAACTTCGCGATCGACAGCGGCAAGCAGATCGCGATCGTCGCCGCGCCGACCGCGCAGCAGGCGTTCATCATGTTGCTGAAGCGTCACGAGGCCCCGGAACAGGGCCTGGTGGTGGTGGGCGGTCAGGACATCAGCGCCTTCGACATGTTCCGCCTGCGCAGCGACATCCGCGTGCTTGACCGGCCGACCATGGTCGAAATGTCGATCCGCGACTACCTGCGCCTGGCCGCGGGAGGCGAGGAGCGTGATATCATGGCCGCGCTCGACGTGGTTGGCCTGACCTCGCGCCTGGTCGACCTGCGGGGCGGACTGGATGCCGTGGTCTCGGCGAGCGGCTATCCGCTGTCGGTGGGCGAGGTCATGGCGCTCAAGCTGGCCGCCGCGCTGCTGGCCCGGCCCAAGGTGTTGGTCCTGACCCCGCTGTATGATCTTCTGCCTCCCGCGCGGATGGAGGGCGCCCTGCGCCTGCTCCGCGACATGGGAACCACCGTGCTGCAGTTCACCCGCCGTCCCGAAGGGATCAAGCGGGATGGTTACCTCTGGTTCGGCCGCAGTGAACAGCGTTTCTGCATGAGCGAACCCGAAATGAGCGCCCTGGCGGCACAAGAGGAGAGCGTAAATGTCCGCCCGGCCTGAGCAACTGAGCCGCTTCGCGACGCTGCGCGCGCTCGAGCCGCCCCGCTTCGCTCGGGTGCTCTCGGCGATGATCCTGACCGGCTCGATTGCGGTGTTGATCATCCTGTTCGCCGTGCCCTGGGTCCAGACCACTTCGGGCTATGGCTCGGTGGTGGCGCTGAACCCGGAGGACCGGGTGCAGTCAGTGACCGCGCTGGTCCCGGGTCGGGTCGAGCAGTGGTACGTCCAGGATGGTGACACTGTTAACAAGGGCGATCCGATCGCCCGAGTGGTCGACAACGATCCCGATTTGCTGGCCCGTCTCGCTGCCGAACGCGCCCAGGTGGAAGCCGAGATCGGCGCTGCCGAGCAGGCCATGGCGGTGGCGCAGATCGACGTTGGCCGTTCGCGTCAGCTGCTCGCCGAAGGGCTGGTCGCCCGGCGGGAATACGAGGCGAGCCAGATCAAGGTGGCCGATTTCCGGGCCAAGCTGGCCGAATCCCGGGCCAAGCTCAATCGCGTCGATATCGCGCTCAACCGCCAGTCGGCGCAGGTGGTCCGCGCCCCGCGCGACGGGCGGATCCAGTCGATCAATGCCGCGGCGGGGGGGACCCTGGTCAGCGCGGGAGACGTGCTGGCCAACCTGGCGCCTGAACAGCCGATCCGAGCGGTGGAACTGCTGATCGACGGTCGTGACATTGCCCTGGTGCGGCGCGGGCGCACGGTGCGCATCGAGTTCGAGGGCTGGCCCGCCATCCAGTTCAGCGGCTGGCCGTCGGTCGCCTATGGCATGTTCGACGGCCAGGTCCGCTCGGTCGATCCCTCGGCCCGGCCCGACGGTCTGTTCCGCGTGCTGGTCGAGCCGCGTCCCGGCGCCCGCACCTGGCCGCGTGCCGACCAGATCCGGCTGGGCGCCAAGGCGCGGGGCTGGGTGCGGCTCGACACGGTCACGGTCGGGTACGAGCTGTGGCGTCAGCTCAACAACTTCCCGCCGGAGTTCGGCTCGCTGCGCAAGGAAACGGCCGAGGGCAAGAATGGCGATGAGCAGGCCAAGCCCCTGGTCAAGGTCAAGGCCCCCAAGGGTTCGGGCAAGTGATCCGCAGACTGGTCGTCCTGCTGCTGGTCTTGGTCGCGCCCGTGGCGGCCGGGGCCGCGCCGCTGACGCTGGACGAGGTCCTGCGATCTTCGGCGCAGCATTCCCCGGCCATCATCGAGGCGCTGGCGCGCGAGCGGGCGGCTTCGGGACGCGAGCTGTCGGCGAACGGCGCCTTCGACCTGGTGTTCGAGGCCGAGGCCCTGGCGCGGCCGCTCGGCTACTACGACGGGGTGGGCATCGAGGGAAAGGTCACCAGCCCGCTTCGTGACAACGGCGGCAATCTCTATGCCGGCTACCGGGTCTCGCGCGGGTCCTTCGCGCCCTATGACGGCAAGGGCTACACCAACGAACTCGGCGAGCTGAAGGTCGGTGCGCTGTTCTCGCTGATGCGTGATCGCCTGGTCGACGAACGCCGCACCGCGCTGGGGATCGCCGCCGCCGACGTCGAGCTGGCGCGGCTCGATCGCGAGCTGGTCGCGGTGGGCGTGCAGCGGCGCGCCATGGCGGCCTACCAGCAATGGGTCGCCGCCGGAAACCGCGTGGCGATCTACCGCGAGCTGCTGGGTCTGGCGACTGAGCGGCAGACCTCGATCGATCGCCAGATCGCGCTGGGCGCGCGGCCCGCGATCCTGGGGGTGGAGAACCGCCAGAACATCGTGCGCCGCAATGCCCTGCTGGTCCGGGCCGAACAGGACCTGGCCGTGGCGGCCAACGCGCTGTCGTTCTTCTGGCGCGACGACCTGGGCCAGCCCCGCGCGCCCGAGCCGGATCGCCTGCCCGACCGCCTGCCCAACCTGCGCCCGGTGGGGCTCGATCCGGCCAATCTGGTGCGACCGGATCGCCCCGACCTGGCCGCGATCTTCACCCGGCTCGACCAGCTCGACGCCCGTCTGCGCCTGGCCGAGAACCAGTACGAGCCCCGGCTGGACCTGCGGGTCGAGGCGTCGAAGGATATCGGGGCGGTGGGCCTGGGCGGTCCGACCCGTACCCCGACCGAGGGCTTCGTCGGCCTGCGCTTCGCGGTTCCGCTGCAGCGGCGTCAGGCGCAGGGCCGGATCGCCGAGGTCAAGGCCGAGCAGGAGGCGCTGCAGGCGCGGCGCCATCTGCTCGAGGATCAGATCCAGGTCGAGGTGAAGGGCCTGGCGGTTCAGGTCGAGGCCTCGGCCCGGCTGGTCACCCTGGCCGAGGAGGAATCCCGGCTGTCGGCCAGCATGGCCGATGCCGAGCGCCGTCGCTTCACCCTGGGGGCGAGCGACTTCATCGTGGTCAATCTGCGCGAGGAGGCTGCGGCCGACGCACGCCTGCGCCTGGTCGATGCCCAATTCCGCGAGAGCGCCGCGAACGCCGAACTGATCGCGGCCACGATCGACCTGCGCCAACTGGGGCTTTAGGCCGGGCGGGCAAGCCGAACGCCGACGAAGGGCAAGGTTGGGTGGGAAGCGGACAGGGGGCTATCGCAGCGCACGGAGTAGAAAGCGGACATCAATCGTGCAATGTTCGAAGAATGGACGATTTTGCTGCCCCTGCTTTTGGAGTGCTGTTGATGGCGGTGAGCGCGCCAGCCTTGGCCTATGCGTTGATCACCGGGCGGTTGTGGGTCGGCTTTTTTCCCCTCCCAGAGACTTTCTCGCCGGAGTTAATCAGGCGCTCAGATAATCCTCGCCGCTATCACTGGCACCTGTTCGGGCAGTGCGCCTGCCTCATGGCGGGACTTTACCTCTTGGCGGTTTGAACGCCAGATCCGGTGGCCAATCAGGGGAGACAGAAGACAGCCCCTGCTTGGCGACCTTTGGACGCAAAGTGCGGTGCGAACTTATCCGTACCGCCTCGTCCCGCAGCCCGTCGCTCCGGCGAGTCCCGGGACCTTTCTCCGGAATGGTTCTCGACGCCGGACTGGCTTGCCGTACCGGCCCGAGACGGCGGGTGAGGAGCGCTCATCCCACCATTGCGTCGGCGCCGCGTCTGTGGTCTCCGTGGGCCCGATGGGGGACACCTTGAGCGCAGCCACTCCGGCCGACCGGCCATTCGGCATCTGGACGGCCTCTTCGCTGGTCGTCGGACTGATGATCGGAGTGGGCATCTATGGCCTGCCGGCGCAGCTCGCCCCGTTCGGCTGGACCAGCCTCGCCGGTTGGGCGGTGGCCGCCATGGGCACGCTGGCCTGCGTGCTGGCGCTCAATGGCCTGGTTCTGGCCCGGCCCGGCGAGCACAGCCTGATGGCCATGTGCGGCGCCGTGCTGGGCGAGGGGGTGGGCGTGGCGATCGCCTGGTCCTACTGGGTCTCGCTGTGGTGCGGCAACGCGGTGATGGCCACGGTGATCGCGCAGTACGGCTCCAGCATGGTCCGCGGGTTCCAGCCGCCGCCGCTGAGCATAGGGGTGATCGGCAGCGCCGTCCTGCTGGTCAACTCTGCCGTCAACCTGCTCGGCGCGCGCGAGGCCGGGCGGATGCAGGTGCTGTTGACCGGGCTCAAGCTGATCCCACTGGCCGCCGTGGTGGTGATGCTGGCGCAACTGGCCTTGACCCCCGGTCGCCACTTCGCCGGGCTGCCCCTGGCGCCGCTGCACGTCGAGGGAATCGGCCCGGCGGTAACCCTCGCGTTCTTCTCGCTGCTCGGCTTCGAATGCGCCGGCATGGCCGCGGAACGGGTCCACGATCCGGCGCGGAACGTGGTGAGGGCGACCCTGCTGGGCATGGCCGCCACCACGCTGGTCTATGTGACGGCCTGCACCGGCCTGGTCATGGCCCTGCCGCGCGGGGTGCTGGAACAGGCGCCCGCGCCCTTCGCGCTGCTTGCCGGACAGGTCTGGGGACACTGGGCAGCCCTCTCGGTGGCGGTTTTCGCGGCGATCTCCGGACTGGGCGCGATGAACGCCCAGACCCTGCTGCTGGGCGAGGTCCCGCTCGGCCTGGTCCGCGCGGGCCAGCTTCCGGGCTGGGTCGCGCCGGTCAACCGCTTCGGCGTGGCCGGGCTGCCGCTGGTCCTGGGCAATGGTCTGGCCATCGCCCTGCTGCTCGGCTCGGCGACCGAGCTGGGTGCCGCGCTGCTGGCCTTCCTGCTCAAGCTGACCACTGTGGTCTCGATCTTCCTCTACCTTGGCACCTGTGCGGCGACCTGGCGCATCGGACGGGCGCGGGGATGGGCGGCGCTGGCGATCCTCTTCTGCCTGGCGGTGATCTATGGCGCGGGATGGGAGGCCGGAGGGCTGGGCCTGTTGCTGACGCTGGCCGGGCTGCCGCTCTATGCCCTGGCCCGCCGGATCGGGTCCGCTCAGTCCTCTGTGCCGTAGACCCGGGTCGGGATGCCCTGGTAGCGCTTGCCCGGCAGCAGGTGTTCCTGCTTCATGATCACGCTGTGCGGGCCGACATGGGTCCGCTCGCCGATCACCGCGCCATAGAGCGGCACGGTCCCGCGCCGAACCGTGGCGCCCTTGCCGATGCGCACATGGTCCACCTTCAGCACGCGGTCCTCGAAGGTGTGCGCCTGGAAGTTGGGGCTGGCGGTCGCGCCGTCCTCGATCGTGATCATGTCGGGATCGACCACCTGGGCGAATTCGGGCCCCAGCACCACGTTCCGGCCGATCCTCAGCCCGACCGCGCGCAGGTACCACGGCAGCAGCCAGGTTCCCTCCAGCCGCTGGAGGATCGCATTGGCCCACTTCTGCCAGGCGACATAGACGAAATCCCAGCGGCTGCACCAGCATGACCACAGGGCGTGCTGGCCCGGCTTGACCCGTCCGATCAGCAGCCACTTGAGCACGATCACCCCCAGGCACAGCGCGACCAGCGGCAACAGGGTGGCGGCGGGCAGGACGATCAGCGCATAGGCCAGCGGGCTGACCTCCTGGCCCAGGTTGACCACCGCGTACCAGGCCGCGCCCAGCAGCAGCGGCCACAGCGGCAGGGCGAAGCGCAGCAGTTCCCAGAACACGCGGTTGGCATAGCGGATCGCCGAAGGGTCGTGCGTCAGGCTGCGGTCGACTTCGACCACCTCGCGCCGCGGCAGGTCGAAGCTGGGCAGGCCGAAGCGCGCCCCGCCGGGCCGGATGTCCGCCCCTCGGGCGACCGTGGCGATGCCGAACAGGACGTTGTCGGGGAGGACCTCGCCCGCCGGGACCACAGCGTGATTGCCCAGGAAATTGCTGCGCCCCAGCGTGGTGTGGGCCAGGGTGACGACGCCGTCCTGCACCTCGGCGCAGCCCAGGTAGATGCCGTCGGCAAAGAAGGTCTCGGCGCCGATCGTGACCAGTTCGGGGACCACGTCGATGATCGTGCTGACCTCGCACTTCGGGCCGATATCCATGCCCGCCAGACGCAGCCACCGGGACCAGAACACCGTGCCGCTCAGCCACTCCCCGCACTGGCGCAGCATCGCGGTCTTGAGCCAGACCCGCAGGTGCACCGGGCTCCAGCGCGGGTAGGTACCGGGACGAACCCGTCCCATCCAGCGCGACAGCAGCGCGGTCCAGACCAGGGTGAGCGGCACCGAGACGAAGCTCAGCCCCAGCACCAGCAGCGCGACGCGGCCGGTGATCGTCGGGTGGTAGATCCAGCGCCACACCTCGGCGATCCCCACGCCGCCCAGGTGGCAGGCGAGGATCGTGAAGAGTTCGGCGGGCAGCGCGGCGATCAGGGCGAGGGCGGCCTCGGCGCCGAGCAGGGCGGTGTCGTAAGCCAGGGGGGACAGGCTGCGGCCCAGGCCGGCCACGGGTGGCGCCGGGGCCGGGCCGACCCGCTCCGCCGGAACCCCGCGCCACAGCTCTCCCGCGGGGACCGACTGCCCGGGATTGAGCACCGACAGCGCCGCCAGCCGCGCGCCCGCGCCCAGACTGGTCCCGCCCGACAGCCCGGCGCGGGTTTCCAGCACGGCCCCGGCGCCAACCGTCACCGGCGCGATCACCAGATCGCCGCGATCCAGCTCGATCAGGCCGAGCACGGCATCGGAATTGACCGCGGCGCCATCGCCCAGGGTCAGCAGGTCCCACCCGCCGCGCCGCAGCTCGACCCCGCGGGCGAGGTGGACCCGCTCGCCGATCGTCGCGCCCAGCGCGCGCAGCACAGCGATCTGCAGGCCGGTGCCCTGGATCACCGCCCAGGGGATCAGCCGGCTCGCCTGGAACACCAGCCAGTGCCGCGCGTAGAAGCTGCTGCCATAGGGCGTGCGGATCGCGCGGTAGCGGCCGATCAGCAGCCGCTTCATCCCCACCGCGAAGCCGACCGACAGCGGCAGGTAGAGCGCGAAGCCTGCGGCGGTCAGCACGGGCATCAGCAGGATGAAGCCGATCAGTCCCAGCCCGCTGAACAGGCGGGGCAGCAACTGGAAGGCCACCACCCAGCCGCCCCAGGCCGCGGCATAGATCATGGCGAGCAGCCACAGCGTCTGGATCGTGCCGGTCAGCAGGGGTTGCCGCCGGCCCTCCCGCTGCAGCGCGGGGCCGCTGTCTTCGCTGTCCGCACCCGCCGCGCGTTCGGCCAGGCGGGCGAGGGCCTGGACCGTGCGGGCTTCGTAGATGTCGCTGACGGTGATCCAGTCGGTCCGCGCATCCTGGCGCAGCCGGGTGACGAGCAGGGCGGCGGTCAGCGAATCCCCGCCCAGCGCCTCGAAGAAGTCGGCCGCTGCCGAAACCCCGTCGGGCCGTTTGAGGACCTGGGCCATGCCCTGCGCCAACAGGGTCGCGATCTCGCCGTCCGGCGTGACCATCTCGACCGTGGCGGCGGCGCGGGCCAGGGCCAGCTCGGGCAGGGCCTTGCGGTCCAGCTTGCCGCTGACCGTGGTCGGCAGCTCGGCCAGCACGCCGATGCCCTGCGGCACCATGTAGCGCGGCAGGGTCTGGCCCAGTTCGCTGCGGAGCCCGTCCAAGGCCGGCGGCACGGCCGGGTCTTCGGGCACGATCCAGGCGATCAGGTCCTGCGCCCCGTCCGGTCCCTGCAACCGGCACCCCGCCGCGCGCACCCCGGGCAGGCTCGCCAGCCGCGCCTCGATCTCGCCCAGCTCGATGCGATAGCCGCGCAGCTTGACCTGCGCGTCGATCCGGCCGTGGTAATGCAGATTTCCCGCCGGGTCGCGATGGACCAGATCGCCGGTGCGGTAGATCCGTCCCAGCGCGGGGTGATCGACGAACTTCTCCGCGGTCAGTTCGGGCCGGTTGCGATAGCCGCGGGCGACGCCGGCCCCGGCCATGCACAGCTCACCCCGTTCGCCCTCGGCCACCGGGTTGAGCGCCTCGTCCAGCACCAGCGCCCGCATGCCCGGCACGGCCCGGCCGATCGTCACCGGCTCATCCGCGCGCACGTCGCCGCGCACGCAGGTGACGGCGCATTCGGTCGGGCCATAGCCGTTGACCATCCGTCGTCCCGCGCTCCACAGGTCGGCCAGATCGCGCGGCAGGGCCTCTCCGCCGACATAGAGCAGGCGCAGCAGCGGCAGCGCGGCGGCCGGATTGCTGCACCCGCTGGTGCGCAGCAGGGTGGGTGGCGGGCAGAACACGGTGACGCGTTCGCGCTGCAGCCAGCCGATGATGTCCGGGCCCAGCCGCGCGGCATCATCGTCCATCACCACCAGCGTCGCCCCGCAGGCCAGGGCGAGCCAGGATTCCTCGATCGAACTGTCATAGGCCGAGGACGAACCCTGCACCACGCGGTCGCCGGGCCCCAGGCCGAACTCGGTCAGGTCGGAGGCGACAAGGTTGGCGATGTTGCGGTGCTCGACCATGACGCCCTTGGGCTTGCCGGTCGTCCCGCTGGTGTAGATCACATAGGCGAGGCGATCGGGCGCGACCCGGTCGGGCAGAGGGGCGGCCGGCGGCGCGACGGCGGCGAGCTGCGCGGCGTCCAGGATCAGGCCCTGCGGCAGGCCCAGCGCGTCCAGCTTGCCCGCGCCCGCCGCGTCGGTCAGCACGGCGACCGGATCGGCGTCCTCGATGATTTCGCCCATCCGCTCGGGCGGGAAGGCGGGGTCGAGGCAGGTGTAGGCCCCGCCGGCCTTCAGCACCCCCAGTTGCGCGGCGAAATGCAGCACCGAGGCGCGGGGCAGCAGCAGCGCGACAATCGCCTCGCCGGTGATCCGCCCCGCCAGATGGCGCGCGATCCGGTCCGACAGCGCGTCGAGTTCGGCATAAGTGATCGTCTCGCGCGCCGGGCGCCGCTTGCCGGGGGGCACGTCGATCGCCACAAGGTCGGGATGGTGCGCGGCGACCTCGCGCAGAAAGGCCTGCAGCGGCCAGACTGCCCGGTCTGCTGGCATTGCCTCCGTCATCGACCGCCTCCCGCCCCGCCGGGCCGCGCCTTATCCCGCGCGCGGCCGCAAACGGCGAAGGGGCGACCCTAAGGCCGCCCCTCCTGTCCGTCTCTGCCTCTGCCTCAGAAGTCCGCGCCGAAGCGCAGGCCGATGGTGCGGGGCTGGTTCGGCAGGATGTAGGGCCGGGCGGTGCACTGGCCGCACGAGATCGACCGGGTCAACTGCCCGCGCTCGTCGGTCACGTTCTGGACGAACAGCTCCATCATGTAGCCCTTCCAGTTCGCCCCCAGCGCGAGGTTGACCTGGCCGAAGGCCGGCAGATCGCCGATGGCCTGGGCGAACGAGACGCGCAGGTCGGACGTGGAGCGGCCCTGATAGGTGCCGTTCACCTGGGCATAGCCCTTGGCCTCGCCGATCGGGAAGGCATAGCGGGCGGTGCCGCTCATCTTCCACTGCGGGGTGATGGGCAGGCGCGTGCCGACCGGCGCATCGATGGCATTGCCGGCACCGGTGCAGGCAAAGGTCGGGTCGATCGCCTTGCACAGGTTGTTGCGCAGCTTCGCATCGGCATAGGCCCCGGCGAAGTTGATGGTCAGCGGATCGAGGTTGACCGTGGCGTCCACATCGAAGCCCTTGATCCGGGCGGTCGGGCCATTGACGATCACGGTGAAGCTGTTCGGCCCGAGGAAGCTGAACTGGAAGTTCTTCCAATCCTGCATGTAGAACGCGCCGTTCAGGCGGATCAAACCATCCGCTAGGGTGGTCTTGAAGCCCAGCTCGTAGTTCATCAGGTAGTCCGGCTGGTAAGCGCCGAAATCCCCCCGGCGGTTGATACCACCCGGGCGGAACCCGCGCGAGACCGTGCCGTACATCATCAGGCCGGGCCGGGGCTTCCAGGTGGCGTTGAAGCGATAGGTCGCGCCGTCCCCGGTGGCCTTGACCGGGTCCACCCCCGATCCGTTCCACACGCCCAGGTTGGTGCAGGGGCTGCCCGGGACCACGCCCGGCAGCAGCACCGCGGCACTGGTGCCCGTGACGTCGGTCAGCCGCTTGCCGCTCTGGGTGAAGCACTGGATCACGCCGGTTCGCGAACTGTAGGCCGCGTTGGACGGCGAGGCGGTGAACTGGCTACCCGGGTTGCGGCCGAAGCCGAAGAACCCGATCAGCGAGTTGTCGTAGCGGAACAGGCGGCCACCCGCCGTCAGCGTGACGGTGGGGGACAGATCGTAGCTGATTTCGCCGAACGCCGCATAGTCGCGGTCGATCCGGTGCTGCTGGGTCAGCCACAGCGTGCCGGGCGATCCGTTGACCGAAACCGCCGCTCCCAGGTTGGGGATCTTGTAGTCCTGGTGGATGTCGTTCGACTGGTACTGGTAGAACAGGCCGCCGACAAAGCGCAGCGGCGCGGTACCGGGCGAGGCGATCCGCACCTCCTGGCTGTTCTTCTTGAAGTGATCGCTGCCGATCACGTTCTGCCGCGGATCGATCGTCTTCCCGGTCGAATCGACATAGGCGAAGTAATAGGCCAGCCCACCCGCGCTCTCGTAGAGGCTGTCATAGGCTTCGGAGTAATCGGTGTAATCGCTCGACTGGCTGGCCTTGCGATCCAGGTAGGCGCCCGAATAGGTCAGGTCCCAGTTGCCGATCTTGCCCTCGATGGTCAGGGCCGCCTGGATGAAGCGGTCGCGCCGGAACTCGGGGTAGAAGCTCTGGACCTTCAGGTCGCCCACCTTGGGATCATAGAGGTAGCGGCCATGGCTGCGGGTATCCTGCACCATCAACTGCGGCGTGACCGTCCAGTTGTCGTCAAGGTCCACCTTCAACGCCGCGCGCCCGCCGGCGATCTCGGTGTCGTTGTAGTTCTGCTTCACGAACTGGTTGTTGGTGACCGAGATGCCGTCCTTGAGGCAGCCGATCGCCGATCCGCCGGCATTGAACAGGGTGGTGCCGCAGAAGGTCCGGCGACCGGCCACATTGTCGATGTAACCGGCGTCACGCTTGTAGTAGCCGACCACGCGCAGCGCGGCACGGTCCGACAGGGGGGCGTTGATGAAGCCTTCCAGTCGGCCACCCCAATCCCCGTTGGTGACCTTGTTCACCGTGCTGTCGACCCGGCCGTAGAAGCGGGTGGTATCCGGCTTGTTGGTGATGATGCGGATCGTGCCCGCTTCGGACGAGGCGCCGTACAGCGTGCCCTGCGGACCCGACAGGCTTTCGATCCGGGCGATGTCGTAGATGTGGACGTCCAGGTTGCCGCCCACCGTGGTCACCGGCTGCTCGTCCAGATAGACGCCGACCGAGGGCAGTGAGCCGGAGTGATTGCCGTCACCGCCCGAGGCGACGCCGCGCATGTAGATCACGTTGGTGCCGGGGCTGCCGAGCGACTGGAAGGTCACCGAAGGCAACTGCTGGGTATAGCTGTTGAAGTCGGTGACGTTGAGCTGGGACAGCTTGGCCGTGCCGAGCGCCTGGATCGAGATCGGGACGTTCTGGAGGTTTTCGCTGCGCTTCTGCGCCGTCACCACGATGACATTGGCATCGTCCAGCTCGGCCTCGGTGGCCTGCTGCGGTGCGGTCTGGGCCAGCGCGACGGCGGGAACCAGCGCGGTGGTGGCAAGCAGCGCGGCCGGAACGCTACGGCGGATAACATGGTGCATACGACCCCCCCTCTGGGAACGTTACTTAATGTTGCTAGCTGTGTTGTCCGGGCGCATCACGGTCAAGCGGAAATCGCCTGCAACCGATTAAACTTTCGTAGGGTGTTGCCTTGGTTCAGCACCCGGACGCCTTGCCCCGCCAATCCTCCAGCGCCGGGCCGAGCGCGGCGCGCAGCGGGTCCAGCCAGGCCGAAAACGGCTGCCAGCCGCTGGTGCCCTCGCGGTAGATCGGCTGGCGCACCTGCTCCGAACTGGCCGTGCGCACCGCCCGCTCGGTGCGGTGGAAGGCCAGGCAGGCCTCCTCGAACGGGAGGCCGCAATGGTCGAGCAGGGCCCGCACCTCGCGCTCGGTGTGCTCGACCATGTCCTCGTAGATCACGCGGTGGACCCGCCCGGGCATCACCCGGTCGAGGTGGTCCATCAGCCGCACATAGTCGCGATAATAGCGGCCCATGTCCTCCAGCGCATAGGAAAAGCCCTGGCCGCGCGCGAAGTGCTGCTTGAAGTTCGAGAAGCAGCAGCCCAGCGGGTGGCGCCGGGCATCGATGATCCGCGCGTTGGGCAGGATCAGCGCGATGAACACCGTGTGCGCCCAGTTGTTGGGCAGCTTGTCGATGAACAGGGGGCGCTCGGTCTTGCGCTGGATCCGCGTGCGCTGCAGGTATTCCTCGCCCAGGGCGGCGAGGTCGTCCCCCGTCAGGCCGGGCAGTCCGGCCGGATAGGCCTTGTCGCGCCGGGCCAGGATCGGAATGTCGGGCAGTTCGGACGTGCCTTCGACGGCCGAATGGCTGGCCAGGATCTGCTCCACCAGCGTCGAACCGGCGCGGGGCATGCCCAGGATGAACACCGGATCGCTGGCGGCAAACCCCAGGCCGGCCCGCGCCGCGAAGAATTCCGGCGTGGCCAGCGCAATGAGCTGGTCAACGAAGGCGGTCGTCTCGTCCGCGTCATAGTCCAGGCTCTGCCGCCGCAGCGCATTGCCTGCGGCATAGTGGGCGAAGGCCGCCTCGGCCTCGCCGCGATCCTCCAGCGCCTTGCCGAGCGCGAAATCGAGGTGGAAGCGATCGTCCGGCGCAATGTCGTCCCGGGCCAGTCCGGCGCGTATGGCCGCCAGATCGGCATCGTCGAAGCGCACGGTCTTGAGGTTGGCCAGGCTCCACCACGCCTCGCCCAGCGCGGGGGCGAAGTCGATCGCGCGGCGGTAGGCCGCGATCCCCTCGGCCTGGCGCCCGACGGTCTTGAGCATGTGGCCATAGCTCATCCACACGCGCGGCTGGGCCGGGGCCTGTTCCAGCACGCGCGGATAGAGCGCCAGGGCCTCGTCGAAATCGCCGGTCCGGCCATAGGCGGCCGCTTGAAGGTTGGCATGGCCCGGGTTGTCCGGGTCCTCGGCAATGACCCGGTCGAGTTCCTGGAGCGCTTCCTCCGCGCGGTTCTGGCGGTAGAGGACCAGCGCCAGGTTGGCCCGGGCCGGGGTGAAGGCCGGGGACAGCTCGAGCGCCCGGCGCAGCAGGTTCTCGGCATCGCGGTAGCGACCGATCCGCCCGGCCAGTTCGGCGAACATGCGGATTGCCGCGACATCGAACGGGTCCTCGCGCAGGTGCTCGCGCAGCAGGGGCTCGGCCCGGGGCAGGTCATTGTCGTTGAGCGCCAGGGCGGCCGCGATCAGGCGCGGGTGGTACTGCCCGGCACGGGCCAGCCAGGCGGTATCGGATCGGTCGAGGTGGACGCGGGCCATGGAGCCTAAGACCACGCGGCGCGATCGGGATCAAGCCGGGGATGGGACAACGGTTCGCCTCGCGTCCATCCACGGCCTAGTCCGCACGGGCCTTTCCTTTTGCGCCGAATTGGCTGATCTCGTCCCGGGGTATCGTACAGGTGGAGACACGATCGATGATTTCATTCCGTTCCGCGGTTCGCAGCACGCTGGCGCTCGCCGCGTCGAGCCTGGCCATCCAGGCCGTTGCCGCGCCTCCGCCGGTGACCCGCGATGCCGCCTTCGTCGACACCTTCCGCGAGATCGTCGAGACCGACAGCTCGATCACCACCGGCTCCTGCACGGCCGTGGCCGACAAGGTCGAGGCGCGGCTGCGCAAGGCGGGGTACACCGATGCCGAGATCACCCGCTTCGCCGTGCCGGACCACCCGAAGGAGGGCGGGATCGTGGTCGTGCTGAAGGGGTCGTCCAACACGGCCCGGCCGATCCTGCTACTGGGCCATATCGACGTGGTCACCGCCAAGCGCGAGGACTGGGTGCGCGATCCCTACACGCTGATCGAGGATGGCCGCCCGGGTTGGTCGCGGTCAGGGTAAGGCGGCTATTTCTACGGTCGCGGAACCAGCGACATGAAGTCGCTCGATGCGATCTGGATCGATACCATGGTCCGCCTCAAGGGGGAAAAGACCGGCCCCAAGCGCACGGTGAAGATGGCGCTGACCTGCGGCGAGGAGACCAGCGGATCGTTCAACGGGGCCGACTGGCTCAGCACCAACAAGCGCGACCTGATCGATGCCGAATTCGCGCTGAACGAGGGCGGGGGCGGCCTGACCGATGGCAAGGGGCTGTCCGAAGGCGGCAAGCTGACCGTGCTCGAGTTGCAGGTGGGTGAGAAGGCCTATCAGGACTTCACCCTGACCGCGACCAACCCGGGCGGCCATTCCAGCCAGCCGGTGCCCGAGAACGCGATCGTCTCGCTGGCGCGGGCGCTGGAGAAGGTTCACGCCTATCGCTTCCCGCTGCAGTTCAACGACACCACCCGCGCCTATTTCGCCCGTGCCGGGGCCATCCGCCAGGACGAGACCGGCAAGGCCATGGTGGCGCTTTCGGCCAATCCGAACGACGCTGCGGCCGAGGCGGTGGTCAACAAGGACAAGATGCTGCACTCGCTGCTGCGCACCACCTGCGTGCCGACCATGGTCGCCGCCGGGCACGCGCTCAACGCGCTGCCGCAGCGCGCCACGGCCAATGTCAACTGCCGCATGTTCCCCGGCAACAGCCCGGAACAGACCCGCGATGCCCTGGCCGCCGCGATCGGCGATCCGGGGGTCAGCGTCGAACTGGCCGTGCGCGACAAGCCGCTGGCCAAGTCGCCGCCGCTCGATCCGAAGATCACCGGCCCGATCGAGAAGCTGGCCGCGCGCTACTTTCCGGGCGTGCCGGTGCTGCCGTCCATGGCCACCGGAGCGAGCGATGCGGTCTACACCGGGGGCGCGGGCATCCCGACCTATGGCGTGCCCGGGGTCTGGGGCAACCCGGACGGGGACGGGGTCCACGGCCTCAACGAACGGATCGAGGTGCAGTCGCTGCTCACCGGGCGGGCCTATCTCTACGATCTGGTCAAGGCCTACAGCTACTGAGGCAGGCCACGCGGCGGCGAACCGGCGCGGCGGAACGGGGCCTGCCTGAGCAGAGCCTTTCCGCCGGGCCGCATTCGCCTTAGCATGGGCAGGCCAAGCGAGGAGAAGCCATGTCCGGACGGGTACTGGTGGTGGAGGACGATGACCGGCTGGCCGAGTATATCTCGCGCGGGTTGATCGAACAGAACTTCACGGTCGACCGTGCGGCGACCGGGCGGGACGGCCTGTTCCTGGCGACCGAGGCGCAGCATGACGTGGTCATCCTGGACCGGATGTTGCCCGGCATGGACGGCATGGCCGTGCTGAAGGCGATGCGCGCGGCCGGGGTCGGCACGCCGGTGATCGTCCTGTCGGCGCTGGCCGACACCAATGACCGCATCGAGGGACTGACCGCCGGGGCGGACGATTATCTGGGCAAGCCGTTCTCCTTCGCCGAGCTGCTGGCGCGGGTCCAGGCCCTTCTGCGACGCGACAAGGGCGGGGCGGCGCAGACCCAGGTTTCGGTCCTGCGCTGCGCCGATCTCGAGCTGGACCGCCTGACCCGCCAGGTCCGCCGCGGGTCGCGCAAGATCCCGATGCAGCCGCGCGAGTTCCGGCTGCTGGAATACCTGCTGCTCCATGCCGGCGAGGTGGTGACCCGCACCATGCTGCTCGAGGCGGTGTGGGACTATCACTTCGATCCCGGGACCAATGTCATCGATGTCCATGTCAGCCGCCTGCGCCGCAAGATCGACGACGGCGAAGTGGTGGCCCTGCTGCGCACCGTGCGCGGGGCCGGTTACATGATTTCGGCCGAATAGCCGGGCCGGGCGATGCTGCGCCGCCTGGCCTCGTCGACCGTGGCGCGGCTGATCGCCGCGATCTTCGTGCTGCAGGTGATCTCGGGCGGGGCGGCAATCGTGCTGCTTCGTGCCAAGATGCTGCAGGTGATCAACTCCGACCGCACGCGGCAGATCGTCGACCTGCGCAACGATCTGCTGTCGGCCTATTACGACGGTGGCTACCGTGAACTGGCCGCCTTCGTGGCCGAACGACGCGGAAGCGCGGCCGAACCGCTGATCTTCGTGGCCGTCTCGGGCCATGGCGCACCCGTGCTGAGCCATCTGGCCGAGGTCCCGAAAGTGGCGGCAAGCGAGCGGCCGGTGCGCGTCAGGGCCTTCCACGCCAGCGGTGGTCCCCCGTCCGAGGCGCTGGCCCTGGCTTCGGACCTGGCCGATGGCACCCACCTGGTGGTCGGCACCCTGACCACGCCCGACCGGCGCTTCGATCTGGCCTTTGCCGAGGCGCTGGCCCTGGTGGTGGTCCTGACCGCGCTGCTCGCCCTGGCCGGCGCGCTGCTGACCGGCCTGGTGGTCAGCCGCCGGGCCCATGCCATCGCCGAGACCGCCGAAGCCCTGGCCGCGGGCAACTTCTCGGCGCGGGTGGAGGGCAGCGGCTTCGGCGACGGCTTCGATCACCTCGGCAACCAGATCAACCTGATGGCCGAACGGATCGACCAACTGGTCAGCGAGCTGCAATCGGTGGCGGGCGGACTGGCGCATGACCTGCGCTCGCCCGTTGCGCGGTTGCGCGCCGCGATCGAGACCGCCCAGGCGAGCTTGACCGAGCGGGCCGCCGCCGAGGCGCTCCAGCTCGCCCAGTCCGATGCCGAGGTGCTCGAGGCCATGCTGGCCGCCGCGCTGGAGCTGGCGCGGCTGGAATCGGGAGCCATGCCGGATCGCCGGCAACAGCTCGACCTGCTGGACCTGGTCACCGACCTCGCCGAACTCTACGAACCACTGGCCGAGCAGAGCGGGGTGACCCTGGCGGCGAGCGGCCAGGCCGCCATGATCCTGGGCGATCGCGAGCTGCTGTCGCGGGCGCTGGCCAACCTGATCGACAATGCCCTGAAGTACGGCGGAACGGCCATTGCCGTGCGGACCGTGATCGATGACGGCATGGTGCTGCTCGAGGTGGAGGACGATGGCCCCGGCATCGCCGATGCGGACCGCGAGCGGGCGATGGTGCGCTTCACCCGGCTCGACAATGCCCGGACCCGTCCCGGGGCCGGGCTGGGGCTGGCCACCGTGGCGGCCATCGCCCGGTTGCACGGCGGCACGTTCGAGCTGGCGTCAGGCCAGGATGCCGGGCCGGGCCGGGGGCGGGGTCTGATCGCCCGGCTGCGCCTGCCGCGGGCCTGAGACCGGCGTGGCGGGGCCAGCCTCTCCGCCCGGGCTGGAGACCCGTCCGCTGCGCTCCAGCTTGCCCCAGCCGATCCCGACCCCGGCCCAGGCCGCGCCGACCGCACGGATCACCACGGTGTACATCACCTGGCGATAGACGAAGCGCTGGGCCAGCAGCAGCAGCGGTCGCAGCCGTTCCCCGCGCACGTCGAGCCGGTAGGCGACCCAGCCGCACAGCAGGTCGATCAGGGTGAAGGCCGCCCAGTAGAAGCCCATGCGCAGCACGTCGGTCTGCGTCTGGACCCAACCGTGCTGGAGCACCCGGATCGTCGTTCCGCCGATCGACACGGCCAGGGCCAGGTCGATCAGTGGCGAGACCACGGCAAAGGCGATCTGGAACAGCCAGGCTTGCGGCATGCCGACGAAGGCAAGGCCGCCGGGCTTGCCGCGAGCCAGGATGGCGCGGTGCTTCCACAGGCACTGCAGGGTGCCGTAGGACCAGCGGAAGCGCTGCTTGGCCAGCGCGGCGAAGCTCTCCGGCGCTTCGGTCCAGGCCACGGCCTGCTCGTCATGGGCGATCCGCCAGCCCCGGCGCTGGACCGCGATGGTCAGGTCCTGGTCCTCGGCCAGGGTATCCTCGGGATAGCCGCCCACCGCATCGAGCGCGGTCCGCCGCCAGGCCCCGACCGCGCCGGGCACGACCATGATCGCGTCGAACCGGGCGAGGGCCCGCCGTTCGATGTTCTGGGCCGTGACATATTCGACCGCCTGCCAGCGGGTCACCAGGTTGACCCGGTTGCCCACCTTGGCATTGCCCGCGACCGCCCCGATCCCGGGATCGGCGAACCAGCGCACCAGGCGGGCGATGCAGGCCCGCTCGAAATGGGTATCGGCATCGAGCGCGACGATGATCTCGCCCGAGGCCACGGCCAGGGCCCGGTTGAGCGCCGCGGCCTTGCCGCCGTTGACCAGGGTCAGCAGGCGGACCCGCGGTTCGTGCCCGAAGGCGGCGGACACGATCGCGCTGGTGCGATCGCGCGAGCCATCATCGGCTACGATGATCTCCAGGTCGGGATAATCGCTCTCCAGAACGCGGCGCACCGAAGCTTCGATCACGCGCTCCTCGTTGTAGGCCGGGATGATCACCGTGACCGTCGGCTGATAGGAGGCGTCGGGCGGGGCCGAGCGGTGGCGCTGGGGCAGCATGGCCAGCCCGGTCAGCAGCAGGGCCCGGGCCAGCCCCAGGGCGATGGCAAAGAAGAACATCCAGTTGAGCCCGGTCACGCCCGCCCCGATGGCGAGGAACAGGAAAACGTCGGCGCGCACCGCGGCCAGGTCCAGACCTTCCACCCGCGGCATCACCGTATCATGGTCGAGCCCGGCCAGGGTCGAGACCGGGACCAGCCGGTAACCGTCGCGCTCCAGCCGCTCGATGATGCGCGGCAGGGCGGCCACGGTCTGGGCGCGATCGCCGCCGCCGTCGTGCAGCAGCACCACATTGCCCGAGCGATCGGGTGCCGGATGTTCCACCGCGGCAATGGTCCGGTCGACGATGGCATCCACCCCGGGGCGCTGCCAGTCGTCCGGATCGACATGCAGGCCGACCACGGTGTAGCCGTGCTGCTGGGCGATCAACGCGGGCTGCAGCTCGTCGGCCGTGGTCGGTTCGGCGTCCCCGAAGTAGGGCGCGCGGAACAGCCGGGTCGAACGGCCGGTATAGGCCTCGATCAGTCGCTGCGTGGCGTTGAGTTCCAGCCCGATCCCGCTGTCCGCCTCGTCGGCCATGTTGGGATGCGTGTAGGAATGGTTGCCCAGCTCGTCGCCGTCATCGACGATCCGGCGCAGCAGCGAGCGTTGCGCCACCCCGTTCTCGCCCACCACGAAGAACGTCGCCGGAACGTGGTAGCGTTCCAGCACGTCGAGGATCTTCGGGGTCCAGGTCGGATCCGGTCCATCGTCGAAGGTCAGCGCCACCAGCCGCGGGCGAGCCCCGGTGCGTTGCACCTCGAAGGGGGTGGGCAGGGCGGTGAAGCGTTCGTCCGCCACCCGGTCGGTGCGCGGATCGTAAGTCACGGTGCGGTTGCCGGGGCGAGGCTCGGCGGCGACGCGCAGGATCTCGCCATTACCCTCGACGTCGACCGTCTGCTGCTGGCGGATCCGGCTGATCGCGGGATGGCCCAAGCCGTGCCGCCAGGCGGCCAGGGTCGGCCAGAAGCCGGGGTCCTCGGCACCGAGCCGCCACAACGCGACATTGCCGATCCCCAGGCGTTTCAGCACCTTCAGCTCGTTCCAGCTCGATGCGGCGTCGAGCATCCAGACATCGTGCCGCTCGGAGCCATCGGCATAGGAGAAGCCCGCGTTGCCGATCGCCGGGACGAAGGCCGGGCTGGTCTCGCTGTCCCGCGCCGCCAGCCAGGCCTCCTCGACGGTCATCGCATCGGCATGCCCCCCGTGCCAGTCGTAGGCATAGTTGCCCAGAGCGACGATCACCCGGTCGGCCGGAATCCCGGCGAGGCGCGCTTCCACCCGCCGGGCGAACCAGTTGTCCGAGGCGATCGGGCCGGGCTCTCCCCCCTGCCAATGCTCGTCATAGGCCATCAGCACCACCTTGTCGGCGGCGCGGGCCAGGGCGCGGACCGGCCAGTGCGGATCGTCCACCGGCAGGGTGACCGTCACCAGCTTGCCCAGCGGGGCCAGGCGATGGTGGGTGTCCTCGACCAGCCGGACCAGATCGGGCAGGGCCGGGGCAGGCAGGTTCTCCAGATCGAACATGATCCCGGCATCGCCGCTGGCGGTCAACTGGCGGGCAATCGCCTCCTCCAGGCGCCGACGCCGCGCGGGGTCGCGCAGCAGGCGGGCCGTGCCTGCGCCATCCCATGCCCCATCCCGGGCGTTCTGCAGCACCGGGACGATCAGCGGGCGATGGAGCGAGCCGCTGACCACGCGGCGCAGGGTCGGATCGTCATGGACCAGCAGGGTGCCATCAGGCGCCAGGTCCAGCAGCGTGGGGGCCACCCAGTCGAGCTGTTCGACATGGCGTTGCAGGGACGGTGCGCTGTCATCGCTCCAACTGGCGTAGAACCCCACCGTCAGCGGACGTCCCGTGGTCTGGGTGGACGCCACGGCGTGGGGGAGCAACTGGCCGACGCGGTGCTTGATCCGGCTCACCTGGGCGCGGAACGGCAGCGCGCTCATGCGCTCGTACCCGATGGGGAGGGGCAACGGCGTGGGCACCTCCAGCACGGTGCTGGCAAAGACCGCGCAACCGACGACGAGCAGCGCGAGGACCGCGAACAGCGTGTGCCGGGCCCGGCGCCGACGGCGACCGGACGGGTCGAAGAAGACCGGACGCGTCAAGGTCAGGTTCCTGCTGCTGGCTGAGGGGCGGTGCCGGGGTGACGGCCGGGCCCTGCCGCGCCGGGGCTGGTGCGCGACAGAACGCCGAACCGTCGCTGCCCGGTATGGCCGATGCCGGGCTGCCCCAGCGTGATCGAAGGGTTACGGTTTGGCAATGTGGGCCGCCGCAGTCCGGCGCGTCGGCCGGTCGCGGGCTTGCCTGGGGGGCCATTTCTTGGCAGGTCCACGTATATGCACGTAAATATGTGGCGATGGCTGGCACGAGCGCTGGCGCGGTTCGGCTGGCGGCTGCTCCTCGGCCCTCTGCTTGTCCTGGCGAGCACGGGAACGGCCTCGGCGGCCAACTGCAGCTACGCGACGGCGCAGGGCAGCACCGGTCCATCCAACTGGCAGACCTACTGCTGGATCGATTTCACCGGCTACAACGATGTCCAGGCCCGTTCGGCCAGCGGGCAGAGCTATGCCCTGACCCTGCAGGACGGCAGTGTGATGAGCTTTGTCCTGCGCGTGTCGGGCGCCGCCATCTTCGCGTCGGCCACCCCGACCTGGGGCGGGGCCGCCGTGGGCAACACGGCCTTTCTGGGGATTCCCGGGCGACCCGCGTTGTACCAGTCGTCCGCCGGGACGACCACCGTCAGCTTCACCGGCATCACGATCACGCCGCCCGCCGGCGTGGCGGCGGTGTCCAACTACATGTTCGTCGCGGGCGACGCGGAATCGAGCAACGAGACCGAATCGTTGTCGTTCCAGAGCAACGGTGGCGGCTGGGTGCTGCTCGACCAGATCGGGCCGATCAGCGGCGCGACCTATCCGACCGTGAGCGGCGCCGGCACGGCCACCTTCACCACCACCGGGGTGCCCGGCACGGTCGGCGCCTATATCGCCGGGTCGACCACGCCCACCACTGTGACCGCCACGATCGTCGGGGGCGGGCTGCAGGGGGCGATGTTCGCCGTGCGCTTCGCCTCGATCCGGCTCAACACCCAGATCAGCGGGACGAGGGCCAATCCGTCCGACCAGTTCACCTTCTCGATCAATGCCACATCGGGCGGGACCGTGCTGGCCTCGGGCACGAGTTCGGGCAGCGGGCTGGGCCCCTTCGCGGCCGCCGCCCTGTCCGTCGCGGCCTCGGTTCCGGTCACGGTCAACCAGACCATGGCCGCGGGCAGCACCAGCACGCTGGCGCGCTATCGCACGACCCTGACCTGCACCAACAGCAACGCCGGATCGGGCACCAGCCTGCCCAGCGGCCTGGTGACCACGTCCTATGGCTTTGCCGCACTGCAATTCGGCGATGCGGTGCAGTGCACCTTCACCGAGACCCCGTTCCCGCAGTTGACCCTGGGCAAGGCGCTCGCCGCTTCGGGGCGGCAGTTTGCCGGTGACCAGTTCGTCATGAGGATCGAGCAGGGCGGCAGCGTCGTCGCCAGCGCGACCACGACGGGCACCGGGGCGACCGTGACCACCGGCACCACCCCGCAGTTCCAGGCGAGCCCTGGCAACACCTATCGCTTCAACGAGACCGCGGCGGGCACCACCGTGCTCACCCAGTACACTTCCGCGCTCGCCTGCAGCAATGCCAACGCCGGGTCGGCAACGGCGCTGCCGGGCACGGTCGGCGGCACGATCACTCCGGCCATGGGCGACGTGGTGACCTGCACGATCACCAACACGCGGATCGCCGCCAATGCGCGCCTGACCATCGCCAAGGATGCGGCACCGGTCTCCGATCCGGTCAACGGCACGACCAATCCCAAGCTGATCCCCGGGGCCGTGGTCCGCTACACCTTCGCGGTCACCAACACCGGGCCGAGCGCGGTGGATGCCAATGCGGTCTGGCTGATCGATGCGGTGCCGCCGCAGCTCAGCATCGGCACGGCGGCCAGCCCGGTCTTCACCGACGGGTCGCCGGCCAGCGGGCTGACCTTCACCCCGGGCACCGACATCCGCTTCTCCAACGCCGCGACCGCCCCGACCAGCTTTGCCGGCTGCACCTACACCCCGGTCGCCGCCTACGATCCGGCGGTGCGGTTCGTCTGCCTCAATCCCAAAGGGATCATGGCCGGTTCGACCGGCACCCCGCCGGGCTTCACGCTGAGCATCCAGGCCCAGGTGCGGTAAGGGGGGCTCGGGTTGTCCGCAGGATGACCACGGACGCCGGGGTGGCGTGATGTCTGGTTCGCGGTGGGAAGCGGACGTTCTTCGATCCTCCCCCAGCGGGGGAGGGGGACCATCCGCAGGATGGTGGAGGGGCACCCCGCCTTGACCAGCTGCCGTGCCCCAAGGAGAGTGCCCCTCCACCACCTTCGGTGGTCCCCCTCCCCGTACCGGGGAGGAAACAAAGGTCCGACTTCGGGCAAAACCGGCCTTTCAACCCTCCCCACTAGCGCCGACCCAGCCCCAGGAACCCCAGTCCGTCGGCATCGAACTTCATCCGCAGGCTGGCGAACACGCCCTGGCGCGTCGATCGGGTCTCGGCGAAGTCGCGGTCGCGGTAGCCGGACAGGGTGTAGCCCAGGCTCAGCACCATGTCCTTCGTCGGGCTGATCGAGACTTGCGGGCCATAGGCCACGCGGGTGGTGCCATCGCCCAGGTTGCTGCGCAGCGTGGCGCTGCCGCCGATCGACAGGCGCGGGGTCAGGCCGATCCGCAGGTCGAGCCCGGTGAGCAGGGTGGTCCCGGCGATGCGCTGGTCGTCGAACCCGTCGAGCTTGGCCCGGACCGCCCCGAACAGGCCCAGCTCGAAGCGCTGGACCGCGTCCTCGCCGCGCCCTCGCCAGGGTGACCAGTTGGTCGAGACGCTGGCGATCACCCGGCGAGACCGACCGGCGGAACCGGCGCTGAACAGATCGCCGAGGGCGAGACGGTCCGCACCGGAGGCTGAGCCTGTCCCCGTCACGGCGGTATCGGCGCGCAGCTCCAGCCGCGACAGCACCGCCACGCGCGAATCCGCCGGGCGCCAGGCGAGGGCCACGGTTCCGTCGAGCAGTTCGCTGCGGCTGCCGTCGGCGCCGGTCGCCCGGGTCCAGGTCGCCCCGGCGCCCAGCATACGGCCCTCGCCGAGCTGGCGGATCGCCCCGAAGGTCAGGCCGCGGCGGCGGGCCAGTTCCCCGTCGCGCCATTCGCCGCGCCCGGTCACCGTCCAGCGCTCGGCACGCCAACTCGCGCCGAGGGTGAGCGCGGTGAAGCCTTCGGCCAGGGTGCCATCCCCGCCCAGGTGCCCGCCGCTCGACAGCGGCTGGGCCGGATTGAGCACCTTGGCCGGGGCAAAGCCCGACAGCACGCGGTTGGCATCGAGCGAGGCATCCAGGCTCAGGCGGCGGTTGACCTGCCAGGCCTGGGCCAGGCCGAAGGCGGCGAAGGTGCGCTGGCCGTTCTCGCCGATCCGCTGCCGGGCGAGGCCGCTCGTCGCCCGTCCGCCGCGCCACGGCTGGACCTCGAACCCGGCCCGCGCGGTCTGGGCGCGAACCGTGCCGAGCGCGATCTCGTAAGTGCCCATCAGCTTGAGCCAGGGGGTCACCGCATAGCCGGCCGAGAGCTGGTGGCGCGAGGGCAGGTCGGCGGCGGCGTTGCGGCCGAGGGCCAGGCTGGTGCCGGCGTCGACCTGCAGCTTGCCCCCCAGGTAGCGCCGCCCGACCCCGGCCTCGAGCTGGACCGAGGAGGCGCTGGTGCCGTCGGCCAGATGGTCCTGCAGCGCGCTGGCACCGATCCAGGCGGTGGTCGGGCGGGTGCGGTACTCGCCGCGCAGGCGCAGGGCCTCGCGGTGGCTGCCGTCAGTCAGGCTGCGATCGGCCCAGGCGCTGGCGCCGAGCGAGAGCGTGCCGCTCAGGGCGACCCGCGCATCGGCGCCCAGCTTGCGCCGGCCGGCCTCGGCGCCGTTGAGCTGGCCCAGCCCGAAGGCCGCATCGGCCGAGCGCGCATAGGCCAGCAGCGAGACCTGCCCGTCGCGCCGTTCGGCCTCGACCAGCCAGGCCGAAGCGGTCGCGCCCGCCCGGGCCGAGACCGCGCCCTCGGCCCGGACTTCGGTCCGGGCATCGGGCCGGAACCGCAGGTCGGTGGCGCCCAGCGTGGTCCGGGCGGCGTCGCCCTGGTCGGTCACCGCGGTTGCCCCAACCCGCAGGCGCCCGTCGCGGGTGGTCCAGTCGGTGCGCAGACCGGCGTTGAGGGCCCCGCTGGCCGAGCTGCCGGGATCGATGTCGTAATCGACCACGATGAACTGCGGATTGAGCGCCGGGTCGCGGCTCAGCACCGGCTGCTTGAAGGTGAGCGTGCCGGCCAGGAGGTCCACGTCGTAATCGAGGAAGCGGGCCAGGGTCCGGCGTTCGAGGATCACCTCGGAACGCAGGCGATCGCGCACCTCAAGCGTGACGATCTCGCTGTTGGGGATCACCGGTTCGCGACCGAGGCGGTAAGGGCCGGTGATGCCCGCGCCCTGCAGCTCGACCCGCCGGTGGCGTCCGGCGACGCGCGTCGCGAAGGCCTGGGCATGGAGCCGGCCATTGTTGAATTCGGCTTTTGCCCCCGTTGCAATGCGGTTGTACCGCGCGAGCAGGGTCTGGGCGAAGCCGGTTTCGAAATCGCCGAACAGCGCGGTGAAGGCGCGCCCCTCGATCCGCACGTAGAGCCGCTCACGGCTGGCCGCGTCGAAGCGCCGGGCCGAGGCATCGGCATAGACCGTGTAGTAGGCGCGCGGATCGATCGCGCCGAGCAGCGCCTGGTCACTGCGCTGCTTGGCGCTGTCATAGGCGAGGGTCAGCAGCGTCGCGCCCTTCAGCCGGCCCTTGGCATAGAAGGCGACCCGTGCGTTCCGGCCGAGATCGCTCGACAGCCGTCCGGTCCGCTCCATCTCGTCCGCCAGGCTGCGGGCGCCGACCGTGCCTTCGGCGAGGCCGACCAGGGTCCACGGCACCTCGCCGGGGACGATCCAGCTTTGCAGGGTGCGGCGGCGCGGGGCCTGCTGCTGCTGGCTGTCGGGGAAGACGAAATCCAGTTGCAGCGCCCCGCTGACCATGGTCGGCGCCAGCTCGACATAGGCCACGCCGTCGTCGCCCTTGACGGTCCAGTGCGGCGCGACGGCAGCAGCGCCCGACAGGGCCCGGGTCTGCCGGGCATCGGCCGCGTCGGCCGTTTCATAGGGGGCGGACAGCACGAACTGGCCCGACAGGCCGGCATGGACCGGACGGCCATGACGATCGACCAGCCGCAATGCCACGATCGGGCGGGTCCGCCCGTCGGCGACCAGCCGCGACCGCTCGGGCAGGAGCTGCACGTCGGCGGGCGTCTCGGTGAAATGCACCTCGCGCGACAGGTCGGCCGCCAGTGTGCCGTCGGCATTGCGGACCTCGGCGCGCAGCAAGGTGGTCTCCCCGGTCAGGGGCACGCCGCGCCACAGGCTGACTGCCCGGGTCCGGCCGGCATCGAGCTTCAGCCCGTCGAAGGCCACCGGGTCGACCGGCTTGCCGTCGCTCGAAAGGGTCACGGTCTGGTCGGCACGGTGGCGGATCGCGACCCGGATCGACGGGGCGCGGGGGTTGTGGTCAGGGGCGGGGAAGAGGATCGCGGGTGGCCCTTCGGCCTTGGCCAGCCAGTCGATCTCGGCACCGGCCGCAGTCTTGTCGCTGGGCGGTTCGGGCATCGGATCCGCCGTGATCCGGGCCGGCGTCCCGGCGGGCAGGCGCGCGCGGAAGTCGGCGACCACCAGACTGCCGCCCTGGCCCCGCACGAAGCGCGAGGTGGCGCTGCCCGCCGCGGCGGTCGAGCGCTCGCAGTCGACGAAGCGCCCGCCCTCGGGCAGGGTCGAGGCGGCGACCTGCACCACGTGACTGCCGGGAACCAGGCCCTCGAAATGGTATCGCCCATCGGCGTCGGTGACCGCGAAGCTGCCGTCCTCCAGCGTGACCCGCACGCCCGGAATGCCGGCTCCGGCACCGCGCGCCGCGCATCCGCCATCGGTCACCCGGCCGACCAGGGTCATCCTTGCGGTGAGCCCGTCCTCCTCCACCTGGACCACGGCTCCCGCGGCGGCGATCAGCCCGCGCGAATCGGTCGCCGTCGCCCGGTTCTGGGCGGCGCCGGGGTTGGCATCGGGACGCACCGAGGCGGCGTAAGTGATCTTGCGGCGAGCCCCGCCGGGCAGGGTGCCAAGCTGCAGGTCGAAGCTCGATCCGTCAGCGGCGATGCGGAGCGCGTCGCCGGGCAGTCCCCCGTCGATCCGCAGCGATCCGGGACGCAGGCGCAGGGCCGCGTCGGGCGCGTCACGCAGGCGCACCTCGCGCTTCGCGCGGCGAGCATCGGGATTGCCGACCACAATGGTGTAGAACACCAGATCGCCCGGCTGGACGCGCTGGCGCGACACGCTTTTGCTCAGCGTCACGGGTTTGCCGGGCCGGTCCACCGGAACGTCGACCCGCACCGCATCGGGCGAGTCGCGTGCAAAGGTTCCGCCGGTCGAGGCCGGACTGAGCGTGAGCGGCGAGCCGTCGGGTCGCAGCACTCCGGCAAGCTGCGTCGCCGTCGCGGTCGATGGGCTGACATAGGGGCCGGGAGGTTCGACGATCAGGCGGTACTGGCCGCGCGGGGCCAGCGGGAAGCGATACTCGCCTGGAGGCATGGGGTAGCGGTTCCCCGCGGCGTCGACGATGGGCTGGCCGGTGATGACCGTTGCCGGCCACCTTGTCTGGCCGTCGAAGGCGAAGACCCGGGCGGGCTGTCCCGTGTCGGCATCGACCAGCGTCACGCGCGCCCCGTCGATCGGGCTGCCATCCTCGCTGTCGAAGACATAGCCGAACGGATCGGCCAGAACGTCGAGATGGGCCGTGGCCAGGACGGCCTTGTCGTTGCTCTGGCGGTACACGATCGAGATCGAGTCCCCCTTGGCCACGCTGAGCTGGCAATCCTCCGCGCGCGCATCCGGCGGGATCGGCGCCGTGGGAACGCCACCGGCGAAAACCCCGCTGTTGGGAGCGGTTTCGAAGATTTCCATCGTCTCGCGATCGCCGCTGGTGGTCTCCAGCGTGGTTTCCAGCCGGTCGATGGCGCGGGGATCGAGGTTGGCCGCCGGGGCCGTGACGCGGAAGTAAAAGGGTTCCCCGATCCGCACCTTGGTGGCAGGCGTCACCCCGGCGCTGATGGGGATCTCGGCCGCCCCGTTGCCCGCGAGCATCGGCGTGTTGCCGCAGCGGGTGGGGGTATAGCTCAGCGACACCAGGCTTTGCGCCGAGGCGAAGGTCTCGACCGTCACCACCGATGACGTGACCTCGAAGGTCACGGTGTTGGACAGGGCGGAAAAGCTATCCCCGCCCTGGTTCCAGCTCGCCCGCGCGGTGTTGCTGATCGCCTGCGCGTGCGCCGGCGCCGCGAACCCCGCGAGGAGGCCACAGAACAGGGCACACAACAGGGCGCAGCAAAGCGCTCCCGCCGCCCGCAAGGGATGGCTGGCTGGCATGATCGCGGGCATGGCGCGGGCGATGCGCGGGTCCGGCGTCGCCGGACCCGGCACGCGGCGTCAGTTGATCGTCACGCGGAACCGCAGCGCCGACGACGTTCCGGCAGCAAGGTTGGTCAGCGTGCCGCTCACCGTCGGGGTCGGGGTGGCGGCGAAGGTGCCGCCGGCTGTCCCGCCGGAGCAGGTCGTGCCGGTGACCGTGGCGTTCACGAAGATCCCGAACGCGCTGTTGTACGTCACGGTCGAGGGCAGGGGATCGCTCAGGGTCAGGCCGGTCGCGGTCGCCGCGCCGGTGCCGTTCGCCACGGCCAGGCAGTATTCCAGCACAGCGCCGGGAATGGCCTTGGGGTTGGTCGTGCCGTTGATCGGATCGCTGATGATCGTGGCGTACTTGTTGACGCTGAGCACCGCCGCCGCAACCGTGTAGCTGCCCCGGGCCGAGAAGGCGCCGTCGCTGGCGGCGTCGGTCGCCCCGGCGGCATCGCCAAACACGGTATCGACCCCGGCGGTGTTGGCCGTGGTCGTGGCGGTCAGCAGGGCACCCTGGGTCCCGGCCGTCCCGGCGGCCGAGGCCCGCGCGGTCAGCACGATACCCGAAGCCTGGGTGTTGGTTGCGTTGGCGGGCAGGTCGCCATGGACGAACACGGTCCGGGTCGTGTCGGGCGCGATCTCATCGAGGTAGGTGATCTGGGCGTCGACCCCGGCGTCGTAGACCCCGTTGCTGTTGGAATCGAGGAAGTAGGCGAAGTTCGCCACGTCGATCACGTCGGTGGCGCCGTGGACCGTCGTGCCGCCGGCCTGGTTGACCGCGGCCAGTTGCATGTCGAGCGTGTCGTTCGAGCTGTTGGTCACCTGGAAAGCCGTCACCGCGTCGATCTGCCCGGGGGCGGATGTGGTGGTGGCCGGCGCACCGGTGATCGTCAGGACCACCCGGCGGTCGACCGTGACCGCATTGGTCCCGGTCTGTGCGGTCTGGGTCACGCCGCCCACCTGGAAGTTGACGGTCACCGTGTTGGTGATGGTCTGCCCGGCCAGAGTCCCCGCCGCCTGGGCGGAACCCGAGCCAAGCCCGGCGCCCAGCGCGCACAGGCCCGCCGTCGCCAGAAGTCTGGTAGAGTTCTTCATTGACTTGTCCTTGATTTACAGGGTGTCCGCTCCCCACCGGCGGACGCAGCAAGGGGCGGTTCAGCGAACCGTGGCGTGATATTCGACCGTACCCGAAGCGCCGGGTGCGATCTGCGGAATGGTCCAGCGCAGGTGCGTGACGTCGGCGCCCGTGGCCGGACGCGAGCCGCCCTTGCCGTCAGCGACAGTCAGGCTGGCAAGGGGACCCCAGTGGGCCCCGCCGTCGACCGAGACCAGGTAGTCGCCCGAGCCGGTCTCGGCGAGGGCCACGGCCGGAGGCAGCGGGTTCGTCACCACGAAGTTCTGGATCGGCCGGGTCCCGCTGTTGCGATAGCTGGTCGTGAACACCAGCCGTTCGCCCGGGACGACCTTGTCCGGCTGGACCAGCACGTGGCGGGTCTGGCCGTTCTCGGTCACCGTCCGGTCGACCTTGACGTCGCCCGACAGCGAGACCGGGCCGGCAGCCGGTTCGGCCACGGCCTGGGTCGCCGCGGCGGGCAGGGCAGTGAATGCGGCCAGGGCCGCGGCAGTAGCAAGCAGAGTCTGTCGGATCATGGCGGTCTTCCTCAGTTGATTTTCACGGTGAAGGTGATGGTGCGATCGGCGCTTCCGGAGAGTAGTGTGCCGAGCGCGACGGAAATTCCGGCCGTGCCGGCCGAACCGGCATCGCTGTCCGCGGCATCGGTCAGGGCCGCGCCGTCCAGCTTCATGGTGCCGGGCTGGTAAGTGGTTCCGGTCGGCACGCCGTCGCTGACCACGACGCCTTCGGCCGAGCCCGAGCCGACGATCCGGGCCACCAGGCTGTAAGTCACCAGCGCGCCGGGGAGGGGGCGGGTGCCGCCGAACGGATCGACGATGGCCGCCGACTTGGTGAGGGACACGGCACCGATCCGGGTGATCACCGCGGCCAGCGCGGCGGAGCGGGCGGTGGTCGCTCCCACCACGGCATCGACGCCGCCCTCGCCGCGACCGGCGAAGGCCGTGCCGGGAGTGCCCGCGCCGGTGACGGCGGCGGCGGTCAGGCGCACCTGGCTGGTCGCCGCGTCCGCGACCCCGGCCGGCAGGCCGACCAGCACGAAAACCCGGGCGGCGGCATCGGCGGCCAGGGCGGGGGTCGCGGCACCGGGGGCGAGCGGGGTGTCGACCCCGGGATCATAAGTGCCGTTGTCATTGCTATCGACGACGATGCCCTGGACGGTGGGGGTGAAAGGATTGCCTGCCACGGCGGCCTCGGCCGTCAGGGCAAAGGCTTCGGGGCCGTTGCCGCTGTTGGTCACCGCATAGGGTAGCGCTGCCGTGCCCGCCGCGATCGGCACCGGCGCTGAGGCCAGCCCGGCTACCGCCACGTCGAGCAGTTCATCCACCCGCAGGCTGACCTTGTTCGATTGGACCGAGGCGGTGCCCGAGCCGTTGCTGTAGCTGGCCGTCGCGACGTTCTCGATCACCGTTCCGGCCGGCACGCCCGTCGCTCCGGCCGGCGGCGCGCAGAGCGGCGCCAGCAGGCCAGCCGGCAGGAGAGCGGTGCGAAGAAGGGTCCTCGGCATGGTCCCGTCTTGCGCGCAACGTGGTTAAATAAGGGCAAAGACGTACGTAAACTCACCTATAACAGAGTCGGGGCTGGCCTTGCCCTGTCCGGCGGGTCGCGGCCGACCACGTTACCCTGCTGCCGGCGCGCCCCCTGACGGCTGTCCCGTGTGCCGAATTGTAAAGACTGTGCGCCAGGCTCGCCGCCGAGTTGCTCCCTTGATCCGCCTTGTCTAACGCCAGGCCATGACGATGCTGCGCTGCTCCATCCTGACCGGCCTGATCCTGCCGCTGGCCGCCTGTGCCACGCTGCCCCCGCAGCAGGTGGTCGTGTCCGGTGCCCTACCGGGCGGTCCCTATGCTGTGGTCCAGCCCGACAAGGACGCGCCGGCACCGCCGGCCCTCGCCGGGCTCGAAGCTTGCCTGCAGGCGGCCGGGTTGGCGCCCGGCAAGCCGGCCGCGACCCTGGTCCAGGTCTCCCACGCGGTGCGGCCGGCCCCCGCCGCCGTGCTGCGCGCCGGCGAGGAGCCGCCCCGCAGCCGGGGTTCGCGCAGCCGCGACCGCGAGGAGCTGACCCTGGCCCTGACCGATCGTGTCACAGGTGAGCTCCGCTGGCGCGGGTCCGTGCTGGCTGTGCTGGGCAAGCGCGAGAGCCCGGGCGACGGGACGGCCCTGGTTGCCCCGCTCTGCGCGGCGCTCAAGGGCGGGCTTACGGCCGGGCCAGCGGCAGCTCGACGCTGAAGCCGGTCTCGCCGTCCTGGCTGCGGCAGTCGACGCGGCCGCCATGGCGGGTGGCCACGGTCTGCACAAACGCCAGCCCCAGCCCGAAGCCATCGGCGCGACGGTTCGCATCGGGAGCGCGGGCGAAGCGCTCGAAGATCTGCTCAAGCTGGTCAGGGGGAATGTCCGGCCCGTGGTTCGTGATGTCGATCCGGGCCTGGTCGGGTGCGGTCGCGATCCGCAGGATCACGTCGGTCCCGGCCTCGCCATACTTCACCGCGTTGTCGACCAGATTGACCAGCATGCGGGTGAGCAGCGAACGGTCGCCGCGCACCAGCATCTCGTCCTGAGGCTCTATCACGCGGATCATCATGGTGCGGGCCCGGGCCTGGGCCCAAAGCGTGTCCGCTGCGTCCAGTGCGATATCGGTAAGTGATATCAGTTCGGCGCCGAGTTCGACCAGCTGCGCGCGCGACAGGCTGACGAACCCGTCGGCCAGATCGAGCGTGCGGTGGGCATGGCTGCGCAGGCGCGCGGCCAGCTCCGGCGGGCAGTCGCCATTGCTGTCGAGCAGGGCCAGGATCGCACTCTGCGGCGCCCGCATGTCGTGCGAGAGCAGGCGGATCACCGCATCATGCTCGTGCCGCAGTTCCCGCTCGCGCGCGGTGATGTCGGCCAGCAGGGCGAGTTGTCGGTCCAGCACGCCGCCGGTCGCCTCGGGCGGGCCCTGGGCCAGCAGCCCGGCCTCGCGGCTGGCACGCTCAAGCTCACGTGAGACGAGGTGGCTTGCCACGGCCAGACGGCGCCAGGACCACACGGCGTAGCTGGCCACCAGGGCCACCATGGCGGTGGCTGGCGGCAGCCAGAGGTTGGCCAGCATCAGCAGCGCGGCACTGGCCGCCAGGGTGGCCAGGGTCAGCGCCAGGGCGGCCAGCAATCCGCGCCGCGTGGGCAGGGCGGCCAGGGCGAGGACCAGCAGCAGCACGGGAGCGAGGGAAAAGCCGAGGCGCTCCACGGGGGTGCCCGGAACCAGATGCCGGTCCGACAGCAGGGTGGCGAGCAGGCTGCCCTGGATCTCGACCCCGGGCATCAGCGGGCCTGCGCCGGCCATGGGCGTGGCATGCATGTCGCCCAGGCCGCTGGCCGTCATGCCGACCAGCACATACTTGCCGGCGATCAGTTCGGGCGGCACCTCGCCGCGCAGCACGCTCGCGGCCGAGACCGTCGCAAGGGTGCCCGCCGGTCCGGGAAAATCGATCATGACCGGGCTTGATCGGGTTACCCCCGGCTCGATCGGGACCGGGCCGGGGCGCTGGCCCAGCATGGCTGCGGGCAGGGCCGACCATCTTGCGCCGCCCGCGCCATAGGTCAGCCAGGCGCTGCGGGTGACGCCGTCGGCATCGGGCGACAGGTTGACATGGCCGGTCCCGGCGCTGGCCCGGGCGATTGCGGGAATGGCCCGCTCGAGGTCGACCGGCCGGCCATTGCGTCCGGGCACGGTGAAAGCCAGCGGCAGGTACACGTTGCCGGCGGCAGCGATGGCCTCGGCCAGGGCCCGGTCGCCGGCGGCGTCTCGTGGTTCGCTGAGCAGAACATCCAGCCCGATCGCCCGAGGCCGGGCGGCGGCCAGGCGTCGGACCAGTTGGGCCTGCGCCGACCGCGGCCAGGGCCAGGGGCCGACGCTCGTCAGGCTGCGCTCGTCCAGCGCGACGATCAGGATACGCCCGGTCGCAGGGGCAGGGCGCCGGGAGAGCAGCGCATCATAGACGATGTGATCGAGCCGCGCGGTCAGCCCGCTGCGATCCAGCGCGGCCGCACCGATCAGGCAGATCGCCGCCAGGAGCCACCATTCGCGGCGCAGCGGCGAGCGGGGCGCGCTCACTTGCGCGCCGTCACCTCGAAGCCCTGCTCGGCCGACCAGGTGGCAATCACCTTGTCACCGAAGGGGACCAGCGACAGCACGCGCCAGGTGTATTCGCCCGGGCGCAAGGCGGTGACGGCGATTTCCTTGGCGCTGCCCATGGCCTCGTCGACCAGCGGCAGGTCAGGACGATCCTTGCGCGCCAGCCGGAAGCGGAACTGCGGCGTGCCCGCGGCGACGCTGGTCCACTTGAAGCGATAGCGCCGCCCTTCGGCCGTGGCTGCACCCGACACGGCGTTCAGCACCCGGTCGAAGGCATAGGTGCGGCCGCGACCCTCGGCGCCCTGATCGTCGAGGGCGGCCACGCGAACGAAATAGGTCCCGGTCGGCAGGCCGGCCAGGGTGAAACTCGGCTCGGCCCCGCTCGCCTCGTCGACCAGGTCGAGCAATCCCGCGTCGCGGCCGATCTGGACCCGGTAACCGGCGGCCGCCGCATCCGGTGCGACCGCGAAGGACAGGTCCGCCGCGGTTTGCGGCCGATCCGGATCGACCAGCCGAGGCGCTTCCAGCAGGGCCCGGGCCTGGCCCACTCCGCTCCGTCCGGCCACGGCACCGAAGCCCGGCGCCAGCAGCGCGCCGCGCGGGGCATCGGCTGCCGTCGCCGCGACCGGAGTCACCGGGCCAGGAGTCGCCGGCTCAGCGGCCGTCTCGGTCTCGAACTGGACCTTGCCTTCCTCCACCTCGGTCAGGGCCCGGGCGGTCAGCGGATCATAGGACACGCGGAACTCGGTGCCGCGCACCGCCGAGACGGTGATCGGGGTGGTGACGCGAAAGCTGCTGGCCGGATCGGTCATCGGCGTCACCCGCGCCCGGACGCGCCCGCCCAGCGTGGCGAATTCGCGCTCGACCGCCTGATTGATCAGCACGCGGCGGAGACGAGCGACGCGCACCGTGCTTTGCGAGGGAATGGTCACCGTGCTGTCGTCGGCCAGACGCAGCGACAGGAACCCGCGTCGGCCGGTCTCGATCACCGTGCCTTCGCCCAGGTCCGCACCCACCCGTGGCGGGCTTGCCGCGCCGCCTCCGCTGCGCAGCACCACCTCGCCGCTGAAACTGTCGACCCTCGCGGTGACCGGCTCGTCCCGCAGCAGGCTGCGCGGCAGGCGCAAGGTCCGCCCGGAGATGATCAGGTTGTTGGCCGGAATGCGGTTCAGCCGCCGCACCCGGTCGAGGCTGCGCGGGCCGGTGAGGTAGTTCAGGCTCAGGCGGTACAGCGTATCGCCGGACTTGACCGGATAGGCCACCTCGGGCTCGGCAGGGGGCTGCGGCGCCGCGCTGGTCCTGGTCCCCGGCGTTCTGATCCCGGCCGGCCCACCCGCCCGCTTGGCAAGGCCCGCGGCGTCAGCCGGGTGCGCGGGAACAAGCGACAGGGCCACCGCAGCGGCAGCCGCGCCTCGCACCACCAGGGAATGGATCACGCCAGGTATTCCTCCAGCCGGTAACCGTAACCGTAGACCGGGGTCAGGCGGTATCCCGATTCCGGGCGGAGGGCCAGCTTGGAGCGGATCTTGGAGATGTGGATATCCAGGGTCCGCGTCGACAGATCGGGGTCCATGCCCCAGATCGTCTCGAAAATGTACGCCCGTGAGACCGCCCGGTTGAGGTTCCGGAACAGCAGCAGGGCGAGGTTGAATTCCTTGGGCGTCAGGTGAACCACCTCGCCGCCATTGCGCAGGGTCTTGCTGGTCAGTTCGAAATCGAGCTTGCCGTAAGTCTCGGTCGTCCGGCTGAGATTCATCGTCGACCGCCGCGCCAGGGCCTCGACCCGGGCCAGCAGCACGGCCGGCTGATAGGGCTTGGTGACAAAATCGTCGGCCCCGGCACGCAGCCCGGCCACCATATCTTCATCCGAGACCCGGTTGGTCAGCAGCAGGACCGGCGGCTGCGCGCCGATCTGGTTGCGGATCCATTCCAGCACGTTCAGGCCGGGGAGATCGGGCAGGTTCCAGTCGATCACGAACAGGTCGAACGTGTCGCGATGCAGCGCCCGCACCAATTGCCGGCCATTGTCGAAAGTCGAGCAATGGAACCCCGCGCCTCCCAGCAAGCTGGAGACGGTTTCGAGTACCACCTTGTCATCGTCGAGAAGAGCGACTTTCATATCTGGGCGCCTGTGTGGACCGGCGCATCTCTCCATCGCCTAGTTTTGAATTACAATCGATCGATAGCAGACAATTTCACGACTTGTGCAAACCTCCGCAGGCGAATTTACAATTGTTCACAAGTGGGACAGTTCGGGTGAGCCCGACTCACCTCAATTGAGCCGGATAAAACATTAAAATAAAACGATAAAAATCGTCATTCGGCCATCAGGTCAAGATAGGCGACCACGTCGTTGTCGGTGGCCAGAAACAATTCGCTCTGAATCTCCTCCGGAAAACCGGCCGCCAGGGCCAGGGCCTCGTCGAGCGGACCATAGAGCAGGGTCTCGGCCATTCCTCCGCCCCCGGCATGATCGACCAGGCGATAGAGCCTTACGGTGGCGCTGCCGAAGGTGGTGCGCATCAGTCGGTCGGGTCGCGCCGGGCGCCGTCGAGCTGGCGGGCGGCGCGGGTGGCCTCGGCTTCGGCAGCCAGGCGTTCGGCGCGTGATCGACCGAACTTGGCGCGATTTTCGGCAGCGCCGCGCGCGGCGGCGTCCCGTTGACGGGCCTTGCGGGCCATGCGCAGATTGATGATCTCGGCCATGGGCTGGGGTTTAGCGGTCCCGGCGACGGTTTGCCACTGTCTCGCGTCGCCACCCTCGCGTCGCCACCGTGGATAAGCCGGTGCCGTGCCGTTGAGCCCGCGGGGGGGATCGGCAACAGCACCGCGGGTGAGCGCTTCGGTTGTCATCGGTTCGGATCCTGCAGGCGCACCCGTGCGCGTGGATATCGAGGAGCTGCTGGCCACCCGGCTGCTGGTCCAGGGCAATTCGGGATCGGGCAAATCGCACCTGCTGCGCCGCCTGCTGGAAGAAAGCGCCGCGGTGGTCCAGCAGGTGGTGATCGATCCGGAAGGGGATTTCGTCACCCTGGCCGAGCCCTTCGGTCATGTCGTGATCGATGGCAGCGCCTATGCCAACGACGAGATCGCCCGGCTTGCCGCGCGGATCCGGCGCCACCGGGCGTCGGTCGTGCTGGCGCTCGACGGGCTGGAGCTGGAAGCACAGATGCGCTGTGCGGCGACCTTTCTGTCCACCCTGTTCGATGCCCCGCGTGAAGAGTGGTATCCGGCCCTGGTCGTGGTGGACGAGGCGCAGATGTTCGCCCCGGCGGCCGCGGGCGATGTCTCGGACGAAGTGCGGCGGATCAGCCTGGCGGCGATGACCAACCTCATGTGTCGCGGGCGCAAACGCGGGCTGGCCGGGATCATCGCCACCCAGCGCCTCGCCAAGCTGGCCAAGAATGTTGCGGCGGAGGCGTCCAATTTCCTGATGGGCCGGACCTTCCTGGACATCGACATGGTCCGCGCGGCCGATCTGCTGGGGATGGAGCGGCGCCAGGCGGAACAGATCCGCGATCTGGCGCGCGGCCATTTCCTGGGCCTGGGTCCGGCGATCAGCCGGCGTCCGGTCTCGGTGCGGATCGGCGAAGTGCGGACCCGCGCGCGCAATGTGGTGCAGGGCCTGATGCCGCTGCCCAGTGCCTCCAGCGAGGACATGGAGAGCCTGCTGCTCGCCGAGATGGCCGAACCCGTGAGCACGCCGGCTCAGGTCCTGCCGACCCGTCCCGAGCCTGAGCCGCTCGACAGCGCCGTCTTGCTCGACTTGATCGAAACGGCAGGCCCGCCCGGGGACGAGCCGCCGCCGCCTGCCGCGCCGAGCCTGTTCCAGCAGGAAGACGAGGCCCGCGCGGTGACCGAGACCCTGTTCGAGCTGGCCGCCGAGCCCGACTGCACCTTCCAGCCGGTCGCCTCGCTCTACCAGGATTTCACCGTGCGCTGCCGGATGAAGCGGATCGGCACCGGCGGGCTCGACATGGCCGCCTTCCGCCGCCGCTTCGCCCTTGCCGTGGCGGGCTGCGACCCCGATGCGTCGGACTGGGCGGAGATCCTGCAGGTGGCACGCGACGTCGCCGACGATCTGCTCGCCCCGTTCCTGGTGATCGCCCGTGCCGCCCAGCAGGGCCACGCCTGCCCCGACGACGAGGACCTCGCGCGGATCTATGGCACGCAATCTTCGGGACGCATCCGGCGCCTGCTCGAGCACTACGAAAAGGCCGGGTTGATCGTGGTGCGGACCGATTTCGGCGGGCGCCGTTCCATCGGCGTGCCCGCCCTAGGGGCGACGACCGCGGCGGTCGAGTAGGGTCGGATACCGGGGGCTGCCGGCACAGGTCCTGGGTCGCCTGGACAAACCCCTGGCCGATGAATGGCAAGGTGGGGTGGGGCGGCCATAAGCCCTCTCCCCTTCAGGGGAGAGGGTTGGGAGAGGGGCCGGCGCGCATGACCTGCCCCAATCCCCTCTCAACTTCGGCTAGTCCCGTTGGGACAAGCCTCCGTATCTGTCCCCTGAAGGGGAGAGAGCGAGGGGCCGCAACCAGGTGCAAAAGGTCATTGCAGTTGATCCCCCCTTCTTTCCATCGTCATCCCGGGCTTGCCCCGGGATTCCGCATCTGCCGTCGGATATCTACCCCAACCCATCCCGGAACACCGCCAGCCGCCGTACCCCTTCGGCCAGCACGGCTTCGTCCTTGCAGTGGCACAGCCGCACCACGCCGGTCGGGGCTCCGTCCTCCACGAAAGCCGAGAGCGGGATCGTCGCCACACCGCCTTCGTGCACGGCCCGGCGGCTGAACTCGGCGTCGTCCAGCGCGATCCCCGAAGCGGCGAGGTCGATGCAGGCGAACCAGGTGGCGGGGGCGGGGAGCACGGCGAAACCGGCATCGGCCAGAAGGCGCAGCAGGGCCTCGCGGGTCCGGGCCCAACCGGCGTGCTGGCGGGCGAGCACATCATCGCGGGCCAGACCCTCCGCCACGGCATATTGCGTCGCGGGCATGGTGGTGAAGGTCAGGAACTGGTGCGCCCGCGCGACCAGCCGGGCCATGGCCGGCGCGGCGCAGAGCCAGCCGATCTTCCACCCGGTCAGCCCGAACAGCTTGCCGGCCGAGCCGATCTTGATCGTGCGCTCGGCCATGCCGGGCAGGCTCAGCAGCGAGCGGTGCGGCACACCATCGAAGCGCACGCCCTCCCACACCTCGTCGCAGATCGCGACCAGATCGTGATCGGAGCAGAGCGCGGCGAGGTCGGCCAGTTCGGCCGCGCTCGCCACCGATCCGGTCGGGTTGAGCGGATCGTTGACGATGATCGCGGTGGTGCGCGGGGTGATGGCCGCAGCAATGGCGGCCCTGTCATAGCGCCAGGCCGGCGGGGTCAGGGCCACGAAGACCGGAGTGCCCCCGGCGCGGCGGACCATCGGCGCATAAAGGTCATAGCTGGGCGCGAAGACCAGCACCTCGTCGCCGGGCGCGACCACGCTGAGGATCGCGGCGGTCAGCGCCTCGGTCGCGCCCGAAGTGACGATTACGCCGTCGCGCGTCAGGTCGAGGCCCTGGGTGCGGCGATAGAAGGCCGCCACGGCGTCGCGCAGTTCGGGCACGCCGGCCATCGGCGGGTACTGGTTGGACCGCGAGGCCAGGGCGCGGGCCGCCGCATCGCGCAGTTCGGGCGGGCCGTTGTCGTCGGGGAAACCCTGGCCGAGGTTGACGCGGCTGCCATCGCGGCACAGCGCCGACATCGCTTCGAAGATCGTCTCGCCCATGGCGGCATAGACCGGGTGGGCGTGCGGGGCGGGGGACTGGGTGGCCATCTTCGCCGAACATGCCGCAGGCCGCGCGCCACGGCCAGAGCGAAGCTGCGTACAGGCTACTTGGCGGCGAAGAGCAGCCGGCCTTCGCCCAGCAGTTCGAGCACGTCGTCGATTTCGCGGCGGGACACAGCGAAGCAGCCCTGGCTGCGGCCGACGCGGCCCTGGCTGACCGCCATGTTCGGATCGACGTAAGCGGCGCCATGGATGACGATGGCGCGGGGTTCGGCCATGTCGTTCTGGGGTTCCAGCCCGATCAGCCGGCGCGAGCGGCCATGTTCGCCCACATAGGTCTGGCTGGTCATGAAGGACCCTTCGCTCGACGCGAAGGACCCGGGCCGGTTCGAGAACCGCTCCACCCAGCCGCTGTTCGCCGGGTCGGAGCCCTTGCCATGGGCGACGAGGTGGGTCGAGATGACCTGCCCTTCCTCCATGTCGAGCAGATAGAACCGTGCGGCGCGCGAGGGGGCCGAGAAGTCGACCAGCCCGGCGATGTCCCGTCGCGTGACAACGGCGGAGTGGCGGTCCAGCGCGGCGCGGACCTGCGGCAGGAGCACCTCGCGGAAGCGGTTATGGCCAAGCGCGGTGGCGCCAAGGTCCAGCGGACGCGGGTCCGCCACCTGCGCCAGGGCGCGTTCCGAGGTCAGATTGCGGGGTAGGCCCAGTGCCGTAGCGCCCACCGCCATGGCGCCGATGAGGCGCCTGCGCGAAGTGATCATGTGCCGTCCGTGCGATCCCGTCGGTGCGCGGCGGGACCGTGATCCCGTCCGTCGCGTCGTCACCCCGACAGTGCGGTGGCCGGCGGCGATGTTCAAGCCCGGCGCCTGACGAGGCCCGACGATGCGTGACGAGGATGCGGCGAGGCGTGTTGCCCCTAGGGAAACCCCTGAGGTCTTCGGCCTCTCAACAGCTCAGGCGGCGAGCTTCAGTTCCATCCGGTCCCAGATCTCCACCAGCGCGCGGGTCAGTTCGACCATCATCGCCTCGGTGTGCGAGGGGCCGGGGGTGAAGCGCAGCCGCTCGGTCCCGCGCGGGACCGTGGGGAAATTGATCGGCTGGACGTAGACACCATATTCGGCGAGCAGGATGTCGCTGATCCGCTTGGCCTTGACCGGATCGCCCACCATCAGCGGCACGATGTGAGTGGTCGTCGCCATCACGGGCAGACCGGCTTCGGTGAACAGCTGCTTCAGCGTGGCGGCAGCGGCCTGCTGGCCGTCCCGCTCGACACTCGATTCCTTCAGGTGGCGGACCGAGGCGAGCACGCCCGCGACCAGCACCGGCGAGAGCGAGGTGGTGAAGATGAAGCCCGGCGCATAGGACCGGATCACGTCGATGATCCGGGTATCGGCGGCGATGTAGCCGCCCATCACGCCGAAGGCCTTGCCCAGTGTGCCCTCGATGATGTCGATCCGGTGGGCCGCCTCGTCGCGGTCGGTGATCCCGCCGCCGCGCGGGCCGTACATGCCCACGGCATGGACCTCGTCGATGTAGGTCAGCGCATTGTACTTCTCGGCCAGGTCGCAGATCGCGTGGATCGGGGCGACATCGCCATCCATCGAATAGACCGATTCGAAGGCGATCAGCTTGGGCAGGGCCGGGTCGGTCTCGGCCAGCAGCTCTTCCAGGTGGGCCACATCGTTGTGGCGGAACACCTTCTTCTCCGCGCCCGAATTGCGGATGCCGGCGATCATGCTGGCGTGGTTGAGCTCGTCCGAGAAGATCACGCAGCCCGGCAGGATGCGGGCCAGGGTGGAGAGCGTGGCGTCATTGCTGACATAGCCGGAGGTGAACAGCAGGGCGCCGTCCTTGCCGTGCAGGTCGGCCAGCTCGCGTTCCAGTTCCACGTGGTAATGGGTGTTGCCGCCGATGTTGCGGGTGCCGCCCGATCCGGCTCCGACGTTGTGGAGCGCTTCCTCCATCGCCGCGATCACCTTGGGGTGCTGCCCCATGGCCAGATAGTCGTTCGAACACCACACGGTGATCGGCTTGGGCCCGTTGTGCCCGGCAAAGCAGCGCGCGTTGGGATAGGCGCCCTTGTTACGCAGGATGTCGATGAACACCCGGTAACGCCCCTCCGAATGGAGACGGTCGATCGCGGCGTCGAAAATCTGGTCGTAGTTCACGTCTGCCAACGTCCCTTGCCGGACCTCTCGCACCGGTCGAGGCCATGCGCCCGTTGCGGCTGCCGCGATCCCGTCCCGGCGGCCGTCGCGGGCGCTCTACCGCATCGGGCGGCCGCTTTCTACTGTTTAGAGGGGGAATGTCGCCCCGGGACCAAAGGGCAGGTGGGGGACTGGCCGGTGTCAGAACAGGGCGCGGCGGGTCAGGCCATAGCGGTCGAGCGCGGGCTGCAGCGCGGCCAGGCCCGGCTCGTCCCCGGTGAACAGCGCCAGATCGGGCTCGCGCCGGGCGAAGGTCTGGCCCTGCAGCAGGTGGGCGATGCGCCGGGCGATCCCCGCCGATCCGTCAACGAAGTCCACCGTCGGACCGAACGCGGCGGCCAGGTCCTCGGCGATCAGCGGGAAGTGCGTGCAGGCCAGCACCACCGTGTCGATCCGGTCGCCCCCGGGCTGGTCCCGCAGGCCGGCGGCGGCGCGGGCGAAGACTGCCGGGTCCACCGGCTCGCCGCGCAACCGGGCCTCGGCCGCGCTGACCAGTTCGGGCGCGGCGAAGCGCAGCAGGGTCTTGCCGCCGGCGAATTCGGCCTCGAGCCGGTCGACATAGCCCTGGCGGATCGTCGCCGCCGTGCCGAGCAGCCCGATCACGCCCGATCGGGTCTGCGCGGCGGCGGGCTTGATTGCGGGAACCGTGCCGACGATAGGCACCTCCAGCACGTCGCGCACCATGGCCAGGGCGATGGTGGACGCGGTGTTGCAGGCGATGCAGACCAGCCGCGGGCGCAGCCGCTCGGTCATCCGGCCGAGCAGCCCGGCGACCCGCGCGGCGATCTCCGCCTCGGTCTTTTCGCCATACGGCAGGCCGGCATTGTCCGCCGCATAGATCACCGGCGCATCGGGCAGCAGCGCGCGCACCGCGCCCAGCACCGAAAGCCCGCCCACGCCCGAATCGAACAGCAGCACAGGGGCGGCGGGATCGACGGCAGCCGGACCGGCCGCGGGGGAAGGGGTTTGCGCCATATTGGCGGCATCCCTATTTTTTCCCTGCGCGAATGCAAGGACTCTGGTTAAGCAGGCGGCGTCGAGGGCGCGGAAAGGGACGGGTGCGGTGGACAAGACGATGCTGGCGGCGCTGGGGCTGGGCTACCTGCTGGGCTCGGTGCCGTTCGGCCTGATCCTCACCCGGTTGACCGGCGCGGGCGATCTGCGGGCGATCGGATCGGGCAACATCGGCGCCACCAACGTGCTGCGCACGGGGCGCAAGGGCCTGGCCGCCGCCACCCTGCTGCTCGATCTGGGCAAGGGTTTCGCGGCTGCATGGCTGGGGCGCCTGTTCGCGCCCGACTTCGTGGCGCTGGCCGGAGGCGCGGCGGTGATCGGGCACTGCTTCCCGTTGTGGCTGCGCTTCAGGGGAGGCAAGGGCGTGGCGACGCTGATGGGCGTTTCGCTCGGCTTCGCCGTGGCGATTGGCGGAGTCTATGCCGCGGTCTGGCTGGGCATGCTGGCCCTCACCCGGCTGTCCTCGCTCAGCGGCATGACCGCCGCCGTGGCCGCCCCGATCGCCGCCTGGCTGCTGGGCTATCCTGCCTACGCCCCGGTACTTGCGGCACTCGCCGTGCTGGTGCTGTGGCTGCACCGCGCCAACATAGGCCGGCTGATCGCCGGAACCGAACCGAAGGTCGGCAGCAAGACATGACCACCGCGGAGGCCCCCGCGCTGTCCCGCGACGAGGCCTTCGCCCGCATCCGCCTGCTGCGTTCGCCCAATGTCGGGCCGGTGTCCTATGCGCAGCTCCTCGCCCGCTTCGGTACGGCCGCGGCCGCGCTGGAGGCGCTGCCCGATCTGGTCGGCAGGACCGGCCGCCCCTACCAGCCCGCGCTGCCCGCCCGGGTCGAGGCCGAGCTGGCCGCCGTGCGCCGCGCCGGGGCGCGCTACCTGTTCCACGATTCGCCCGACTATCCGGCGCTGCTGGGCCAGGCCGAAGGCGCGCCGCCGATCCTGATCGCGCGGGGGGAGGGCGCGCTGGTCCACCGGCCAGCCGTCGCCATGGTCGGCGCGCGCAACGCCTCGGCCGCGGCGGTGCGGATCGCGCGCGACTTTGCCGCCGCCCTGGCCGATGCGGGCTATGCCGTGGTCTCGGGCCTTGCCCGGGGGATCGATGGCGCGGTCCATCAGGGCGCGCTGGCGGCAACCGTGGCGGGCGGGGGCGGAACCATCGGGGTGATCGCCAGCGGCATCGACGTGACGTATCCGCCGGAACACGCCGCGCTGCAGGAAGAGGTCGCCACCCGCGGCCTGCTGCTGACCGAACAGCCCCCGGGCACCGAACCGCTCGCCCGCCACTTTCCGGCGCGCAACCGCATCATCGCCGGGATTGCCGCCGGCACCGTGGTGGTCGAGGCGACGCCCAACTCGGGCTCGCTGATCACCGCGCGGCTGGCGGGCGAGATGGGACGCGAGGTGATGGGGGTGCCTGGCTCGCCGCTGGACAGCCGGTCGCGTGGTTGCAACCAGTTGATCCGCGACGGCGCGGTGCTGGTCCAGTCGGCCGAGGACGTGATCGAACTGCTCTCGGGCTTTGACGGAACGCCACGGGCGCCGCTGCGCGAACCCTCGGCCCCGTTCCTGCTGGCCGAGCCTGCGGACCGGCCCGCGGACGTGACCGCGCTGCTCACCACGGCCCCGGTCGCCGTCGACGAACTTGTGCGCCAGTCGGGCGAGAGCGCGGCGGCGGTGCAACTGGCGCTGCTCGAGCTGGAGCTGGCGGGCAGCCTGGTGCGCCACGCCGGGGGACGGGTGTCGCGGTCGGCGTAGCATCCCACGATCGAACCGGGTGCCTGTCCGGGCACTTCCGCCCTTGACGCCCCGGCCCCGCCATCCCCACCCTCGCGCACGTACACACGTAAGGGCGTTCATTCCCATCATGCAGCTTGTCATCGTCGAGTCCCCGGCCAAGGCCAAGACCATCGAGAAGTACCTCGGCAAGGGCTACAAGGTCCTGGCTTCCTATGGCCACATCCGCGACCTGCCCCCCAAGGACGGCTCGGTCCGTCCGGACGAGGCGTTCGCGATGGACTGGGAGCTCTATGGCGACAAGGCAAGCCGGGTGAAGGCGATCACCGATGCCGCCAAGGAGGCCGACCGGCTGATCCTGGCGACCGACCCCGATCGCGAGGGCGAGGCGATTTCGTGGCACGTGCGCGAACTGCTGGCCAAGCGCCGCGCCCTGCCCAAGGAGGTCGAACGGGTCACCTTCAACGCCATCACCAAGGACACGATCCTGGCGGCGATGCAGGCCCCGCGTGAGCTCGACCAGGACCTGATCGACGCCTATCTGGCGCGGCGCGCGCTCGATTACCTGTTCGGCTTCACCCTGTCCCCCGTGCTGTGGCGCAAGCTGCCGGGGGCCAAGAGCGCGGGGCGCGTCCAGTCGGTCGCGCTGCGCCTGATCGTCGAGCGGGAGCGCGAGATCGAGCTGTTCCGTGCCCAGGAATACTGGTCGGTCATCGCCCGGCTGGAACAGGGCGGCACCGAGTTCCCGGCCCGGCTGGTCAAGTTCGCGGGCGAAAAGCTGGAGCGGCTGAGCCTGGGCGACGAGGGCACGGCGATGAAGGCCAAGGCCCTGGTCGAAAGCGCCACGTTCCGCGTCGAGGAGGTCGAGACCAAGCCGACCCGCCGCAATCCCTATCCGCCGTTCACCACCTCCACCCTGCAGCAGGAGGCCGCGCGCAAGCTGGGCTTTTCGGCCAGCCACACGATGCGCGTGGCCCAGACGCTGTATGAGGCGGGTGCGATCACGTACATGCGGACCGACGGCGTGCAGATGGACCCCAGCGCCATCTCCGCCGCGCGCAAGGCCATCGCCGATCGCTATTCGGGGCATTACCTGCCCGAAAAGCCGCGACACTATGAAACCAAGGCCAAGAACGCGCAGGAAGCCCACGAGGCGATCCGTCCGACCGACTTCGCCAAGGACCGCTATGGTTCGGGTGACGAGGCGCGGCTCTATGATCTGATCTACAAGCGCGCCATGGCCAGCCAGATGGCCTCGGCCAATATCGAGCGGACCACGGTCACCCTGCGGGACGGCACCGGCCAGCACGAGTTGCGCGCCACCGGCCAGGTGGTGAAATTCCCGGGATTCCTGGCGGTTTACGAGGAAGGACGCGACCACAGGGCCGACGGCGAGGACGAGGACGGCGCGCTGCTGCCGGCGCTGAAGCAGGGCGATACCCCGGCCAAGCGCGGGGTTGATGCTGCGCAGCATTTCACCCAGCCGCCGCCCCGCTATTCGGAGGCCTCGCTGGTCAAGCGGCTGGAGGAACTGGGCATCGGCCGGCCCTCCACCTATGCCGCCACGCTGCAGGTGCTGAAGGACCGCAACTACGTCCGCACCGAGAAGAACCGCTTCTTCGCCGAGGAGTCCGGGCGGCTGCTGACCGCCTTCCTGGAACGCTTCTTCGATCGCTACGTCGCCTATGACTTCACCGCCGGGATGGAGGATGAGCTGGACGACGTGTCGGGCGGCCGTGCCGCATGGAAGGACGTGCTCGCCGCGTTCTGGCGCGACTTCAAGCCGAAGTCCGACGAGGTGATGGAGCGCAAGCCCTCCGAGGTGACCGAGGCGCTCGACGCGTTCCTGTCGGACTACCTGTTCCCGCCCCGCGAGGACGGCAGCGATCCGCGGCTGTGCCCCAAGTGCGGGGCCGGGCGACTGTCGCTGCGCGGCGGGCGGTTCGGGGCCTTCGTCGCCTGTTCCAACTATCCGGACTGCAAGTTCACCCGCAAGTTCGCCCAGCCGGGCGGCGAGGGCGCCGAGGGTGGCGACGACGCCCCGCTCGGCACCGATCCTGCGACCGGGCTGGAGATCACCCGCCGCGCCGGGCGCTTCGGGCCCTATATCCAGTTGGGCGAAGGCAAGGAGGCCAAGCGCGCCTCGATCCCCAAGGACATTCCCGAGATCGACCTGGACTGGGCGGTGAAGCTGCTGTCACTCCCCCGCGAGGTGGGGAACCATCCGGAGAGCGGCCTGCCGATCACCGCCAGCATCGGCCGTTACGGTCCCTATCTGATGCATGACGGCAAGTACGCCCGGCTGCGTTCCACTGCCGAGGTGTTCGAAACCGGCATGAACGCGGCGGTGATGAAGCTGGCCGAAGCCGCTGCGGGCGCCGGGGCGCGGGGCCGCGGGGCTGCTGCCGAACCGCTCAAGACCTTCGGCGCGCATCCCACGTCGGGCGGGGTGATCAAGCTGATGGCCGGGCGCTATGGTCCCTATGTCACCGACGGGACCACCAATGCCACCCTACCGCGCGACCAGAAGCCCGAGGACCTGACCGAGGAAGCCGCCGTCGCCCTGATCGACGCACGCGCCGCGAAGGGCCCGGCCAAGGGCAAGAAGAAGGCCGCGCCGAAGAAGGCTGCGGCGAAGAAGCCTGCGGCAGCGAAGGCGGGGGCGAAGAAGGCTCCGGCCAAGAAAGCGCCAGCGAAGAAGAAGGCTGCGGAATGAGCGAGAAGCTTGCCCGCCACAAGCAGCCCTGGAAGCCGGAGGAGCTCCAGAAGCTGCAGGTCCTCGCCGGCAAGGGCAAGGGGCTGAAGGAGATCGCCAAGGCGCTTAACCGCACCGAGGAATCGACCAAGGACGCGGCCCGGCAGCATGGGTTCGCGATCGCCAAGCTGCGGTAGGCGGAAGGAGGGGGAAGATGCTCTGGGCCTTGGTGATGGCGGCGGGAATGTCCGACGATGCCTTTGCCCGGGTGCTGCGCCAGGCTCCGCCCGACCTGCGCGCCGTGGTCGAACGGCGCCTGGGCTGCAATCACTGGGGCGGCGAGGAGCCCTACGACGCCGAACGCGCCGCCCAGATCCGCGATGCCGCGGCCAGGCTGAAGTGCCGCTCGCTCGAACGGGATGAGGCGCGGATGCGATCCCGTTATGCCCGTCGTCCGGCATGGCTGAAGCTGTTGCGTGCAGCAGCCGACCGCGACGGCTGACGGCACACTGTCAGCGCGGCACCCCGAACCAGATCGTGTGCTTCGGCCCCTTGCCGTTGCTGCGGGCCGCCACGCGGATTTCCTCCACCGTGAAGCCGTTCTTCTCGAGCCGCCGGGTGAAGGCCGGATCGGGCCCGGCCGACCACACCGCCAGCACACCGCCCGGGCGCAGCGCGTTGCGCGCGGCTCTCAGCCCCGACGCAGTGTAGAGCCCGTCGTTGCCGTCGCGGACGATCCCGTCGGGGCCGTTGTCGACATCCAGCAGGATCGCGTCGTACTCGTCGCGGGCTCCGTCGATGGTGATCCCCACGTCGCCCATCAGCAGCCGCACGCGCGGATCGTCGAGGCAGCCGGCGGCCAGGTCGGCCATCGGGCCCCGGGCCCAGGCGATGATCTCGGGCACCAGTTCGGCGACGACCAGTTCGGCCTTCGGGCCCAGCGCGGCCAGCGCGGCGCGCAGGGTGAAACCCATGCCATAGCCGCCGATCAGCAGGCGCGGGGCGGGGCGGTCCCGCAGCCGCTTGATCGTCTCGGTGGCGAGGGCGACCTCCGAACCGCTCATCCGGCTGCTCATCAGCTCGTTGTGGCCCATCACGATCATGAAATCGCGATCGTGGCGGAACAGGCGCAGCTCGGTCCCGCCCGGGACCTGGGCTGTGCCGAGCAGTTCGCGCTGGATCATCGGCCGGCCGCGAGCCTGGCGACCAGGGTTTCGGCGATGGCCGCATGGGCCTTGGGGCCCGGATGGACGGGAACGCTGCCCTGCGGTGCCGTGCTGCCGAAGCTCCACGGATCGGCATCGCAGGGCCCATGGCCTGCGGTCAGCCGGGACGCCGTCAGCAGCAGCGCGCCTTCCTGGCGGGCGACCCGCGCGGTCAGGGCGGCCAGTCGCAGCGCATCCTTGCGGCTGGCATCCAGATCGGCCGGGGCTCCCTGCAACGCAGCGCACCCACCCCGCGCCGGCAGAATCGTGGCATAGTCGACGAACACCAGTCGGGCCCGGGGCGCGCGACGCCGGACTTCCGCGGCGATGCGATGCATCCGCGCCTCGAGCGCGGTCCAATCCGCCGCGGTCGGCCGCTGGGCCGTCGGACACTGCGCCGGGCGACCGTCGGCCGGCATCGTCGCGCAGGCGGCAGCGAAGAGATTGCGGACAAAGCCGATGTCGTTGCCGCCCGAGGTGATCGTGACCAACCGGGTCTCGGCATCGACCGCATCGATCTGCGGCGGCAGCTCGCCCCACGGGCCCAGCACGTGTTCGGTGGTCGATCCGCTGCAGGTCGCATCGACCAGCGTCAGCGACAGGGCCGCCGCCACCAGGTGCGGATAGCTGAGCTGCCCACGGCCGCAGCGCGCCGGCCCTTCTGCCGCCGTGCCCACCCCGGGGCCCGCGGCGTAGGAACTGCCCATCGCGACATAGCGGTCGCCCGCCGCCAGCGCCGGGAGAGCCCGATCCCTGGCAATCGCGGGGGAGCCGGCTGTCGCCAGGGCGAAGGCCATCGCCAGCAGGCGCGCGCGCCCGGTCACTTGGTCCACTCCAGCCCGATCTCCTCGTAGATCTCGCGGCTGTCGGCCCAGCCTTCCTCGACGCGGACGTGGAGGAACAGGTGGACCTTCACGCCCAGCAGATCGGCCAGCTCCTTGCGAGCGGCCTCGCCGATCGCCTTGAGCTTGCTGCCCTTCTTGCCCAGCACGATCGCCTTCTGGCTGTCGCGGGCGATCACGATCTGCTGGTGGATCTCGATCGATCCGTCCTTGCGGTGGCTATAGCTCTCGGGCCGCACCGCGCTGTCATAGGGCAGCTCGTCATGCAACTGGCGGTAGAGCTGCTCGCGGGTGATCTCGGTGGCGAGCAGCCGCTCGCTGGCGTCGGAGACCTGATCCTCGGGATAGTGCCAGGGCCCCTCCGGCATCAGCGCCGCCAGCCGGGTCTTGAGCTCGGGCACGCCATCGCCGGTCAGGGCCGAGACGAAGAACACCTCGTCGAAGCCGACCAGCGCGGTCAATTGTTCGGCCAGAGCCAGCAGCGGCTCCTTCACGCACTGATCGACCTTGTTGAGCACCAGCAGCTTGCGCTCGGGCCGGTCCTTCAGGGCGTTGAGAATCGGTTCGAGCAGATCGATCTTCTTCTTGCGGGCATCCACCACCAGCAGGATGGCGTCGGCCTCCTGCGCGCCGTCCCAGGCGGCGTTGACCATGGCCCGGTCCAGCCGGCGGCGCGGCTCGAAAATCCCCGGCGTATCGGCCAGGATGATCTGCGCGGGCCCTTCCAACGCGATCCCCATCAGCCGGGCGCGCGTGGTCTGCGCCTTGGCCGAGACGATCGCCACCTTCTGGCCGACCAGTTGGTTGACCAGGGTCGACTTGCCGGCATTCGGCGCGCCCAGCACGGCGACGAGGCCGCAGGACTGGGGCGAGGGGGGCGCGTGGCCTTCGACAGGCTCAGGCTGAGCGGGTGTGGGTGAGTGGGGCAATCGGCAATCCCGTCAGAAAATGGCCCGCTCGGTCCGGGCCTGTCGCAGGCCGAGTTGGGCGGGTGTGGGTGAGTGGGGCAATCGGCAATCCTGTCAGAACATGGCCCGCCCCGGCCTGAGCCTGTCGCAGGCCCGGCGCAACGGTTGGGCAGGGTGCTTAGCCGAACTGCTGCAGAAAGGCAGCAGCTGCGGCGGTTTCGGCTTCCTGCTTGCTTGAGCCCTCGGCCTCGACCTCGCCGACCCCGTGGACCTCCACCGCGACGCGGAAGTGGGCGGCATGGTCGGGCCCGGTGCGCTCGATCAGCTTGTAATGCGGCATGCGCCGGCGGTTGCCCGCGGCCCATTCCTGCAGGGCCGACTTGGGGTGCTTGCTCTGGCCGACCCGGCCCTCGACGGGATCCGACCACAGCCGGCGGACCAGCGCCCGGGTCGCCTCGAACCCGCGGGTGACGAAGCTGGCACCGAGCAGGGCCTCGAGCACGTCGCCCAGGATATTGTCGCTGTCGGCCCCGCCATCGTCGCGCGCCTGCTTGCCCAGGCGCATGTGCGGCCCCAGCCCGATGGTCCGCGCGATGGCGGCGTTCATGTCGCGGCTGACCAGGGCATTGAGCCGCTGCGAAAGCTTGCCCTCGTTGCCGGTGCCGCGTTCGTGCAGCCATTCGGCAATGACCAGGCCCAGCACGCGATCGCCCAGGAACTCCAGTCGTTCGTAATTGCGCGGTTCGCCGGTGCTGCCGTGGGTCAGGGCCTCGCACCACAGCGCCGGATCGACGAGCGGTTCGCCGATCAGCCGTTCGAGGAAGGCGCGGCTGTCCTCGCCCAGTCCCGGCCTGAGGGCCATCGGTTCAGAGCGTGGCACCGATCCGGCTCCAGCGGGTGGCGGTGAACCAGGTCCAGGGCTTGATCCAGCTCGCGGAACCGTCGGTCGAGAACATCATGATCGTGGCGCGGCCCACCAGGTTGTCCTGCGGAACCAGCCCGATCCCCGCGCCCTCCATGGCCGGGAACCGGCTGTCCATCGAGTTGTCGCGGTTGTCGCCCATCAGGAACAGCATGCCTTCTGGCACGACCACCGGCGGGGTATCGTCCTGCGGGGTCGAGCCCAGGTCGAGCACGTTGTAGCTGCGGCCGCCGGGCAGGGTTTCGCGGAAGCGGGGGTAGTGGCACTCATAGCTGCCGTCGCGTCCGGTGGCTTCGAAGGCGGGTGCATAGCACCGCGTGTTGGGCGAAACCTTCAGCACGGAATCGGCGATCCGCACCTTGGGCACGGCCTGGCCGTTGAGATGGAGTACCCCGCCAATCATCTGCACCTGATCGCCGGGCAGTCCGATCACCCGCTTGATATAGTCGGTGTCGTTCACCGGAGGCGCCTTGAAGATCACCACGTCGCCGCGCTGCGGCTGGTGGGCGAGCACCCGGCTGGGGATCAGCGGCACCGAGAAGGGCAGCGAATAGCGCGAAAAGCCGTAAGGCCACTTGGCGGCCAGCAGATAGTCGCCGTTCTGCAGACCCGGCAGCATGGATTCGCTCGGGATATTGAACGGCGCGAAGGCAAAGCTGCGGAAGGCGCCGACGATCAGCACCAGCTTGAGCAGGAATACGAAGAAGCTTTCCTCCTTCGGTTCCTTGGCCGCACTGTCCGCGGTGGCGCTGTCCGTGATGGCACTGCCCACCTTGGCACTGTCCGCGCTGGCGCCGGTGCCGGTCGTATCAGGCTCGTTCGATGGCGCGTCGGCGGAAGCGGGGCTGGTATCGGTCATCCTGTGGTCCATCGATCGAGCAGCGAAGCGCCCCGGCTGATCCTGGCCATAGTCGACGCAAACGGCGGAGGAAAGGGGCGGCCGGACGAGGTTCTGCCGCGGCGGTCCGGCGAATACGATTGTCGCGATCCGCGGATACTTGCGGCTTGCGCCAAGTTCGGCCAGCGACACGCAGGTGTGTGGCGCTGTCGGATTCGACCGGGAGCGGCCGGCGCCGGTGAACGGCAAGACGCGAAGGATCGAACGATGAACGAGGCGGTGGACACGGCATGGCAGGCGCTGGCGGATTCGCCGTGCCGCACCCTGGCGGACCTGTTTGCCGATCCACGGCGGGTCGAACGGCTGGCCACCACGCTGGACCTGCCGGGCGGCCCGATCCGGTTCGACTGGTCGAAGACCCATCTGGATGAGAACCTGATCGCCGGTTTCGAGCGGCTCGCCCAGGCAGCCGGCTTCGCCGAGCGCCGGGCCGCGCTGCTGGCGGGTGAGAAGGTCAACGTCACCGAGGGGCGGGCTGCCGAGCATACCGCCCAGCGCGGGATCGGCCGGGACACCTCGGTGGAAGAGGCCAGCGCGCTGCACCAGCGCATGCGCGGCCTGGTCGAGGCGATCCGCGAGGGCGCCCTGGGCGAGGTGCGCCACCTGATCCACATCGGCATCGGCGGATCGGCGCTGGGCCCGGCGCTGGCGATCGACGCGCTGACCCGCGATGGTGCCGATGTGGCGGTTCATGTCGTCTCCAACATCGATGGCTGCGCACTGGAACAGGCCTTCGCCGCCTGCGACCCGGCCACCACGCTGATCGCGGTCGCCTCCAAGACCTTCACCACCATCGAAACCATGACCAACGCCGCCTCGGCCCTCGCCTGGCTGGGCGACAACGGGGTCGAGGACCCCTATGGCCGGGTGGTGGCGCTCACCGCCGCGCCCGAGAAGGCGGTCGAGTGGGGCGTCGACGAGACCCGCGTTCTGCCCTTCCAGGAGAGCGTCGGCGGGCGGTACTCGCTGTGGTCGTCGATCGGCTTCCCGATCGCCCTCGCGCTGGGCTGGGACGAATTCGCCGCCTTCCTCGATGGCGCCGCGGCGATCGACCGCCACTTCGCCGAGACCGAGGGCGCGGCCAACCTGCCGCTGCGCGCGGCCTTCGCCGACCAGTACTACACCCGGCTCGGCGGCTGCCAGACCCGCGCGGTCTTTGCCTATGACGAACGCCTGGCGCTGTTTCCCGACTATCTCCAGCAGCTTGAGATGGAATCGAACGGCAAGGCGGTGAAGGCCGATGGCACCCCGGTCGACGGGCCCACCGCCCCGGTGACCTGGGGCGGGGTGGGGACCGATGCCCAGCACGCGGTGTTCCAGCTCCTCCATCAGGGCACGGTGCTGATCCCGGTCGACTTCATCGCCTCGATCCAGCCGGGACATGGCCTCGACCCGGCTCATCACCGCATCCTCCTGTCCAACTGCTTCGCCCAGGGCGCGGCGCTGATGGCGGGCAAGGCCAGCGACGATCCGGCGCGCACCTACTCGGGCGACCGGCCCTCGACCACGATCCTGGTTGATGACATCAATGCCGCCACCCTGGGCGCGCTGATCGCCTTCCACGAACACCGGACCTTCGCCAATGCGGTGCTGCTGGGGATCAACCCGTTCGACCAGTTCGGCGTCGAGCTGGGCAAGCAGATCGCCAACCAGATCGAGGCGGGCGGGACGACCTTCGATCCCAGCACCGAGGCGCTGCTGAAGCTGGCCGGGATCGCCTAACGGTCGGCGCGTCGGCTGCGCGGCGGCGCAGACCCGCTCAGCGTCGCGGCCTCCGGCGCGCGCTTCCGCGGGCCTGCCGCCGCGCCATCGCAGCGCTCCCCGCGATGATCGCGATCCCGGTGTTCTCGAGGATGTGGTTCATCCGCAGGGCCAGGAAGCGGAGGTTGAGCACCTCGCCCATGTGATGGAACGAAGCCGCCCGGGCCGCGACGAACGCGCACAGCAGCGCCAGACCGAACAGGGCGCCAAGCACCCATCGCCCTGCCTTGCGGAAGGTGAAGGCGACGACGACCATGGCGGCGGCCGCCAACAGGATCGTCCCTTCGATGAACATCTTCTGCATTTCGCGGCGGTGATCGTACCAGCCGTGCCGGATCGCGTTGCTGCGGAACACGGCGGTCAGCAGCGATTGCAGGTCGAGCTGCTTGTTGATGCCCAGCGCCAGCATGACCATGGCGAGGAAGGCCCAGAACTGCGAATTGCGCCAATCGGCGCGGGCCGCCTTCACCGCCATGACCACGGCCAGCGCATAGTTGGCGACCGTCAGCCAGCCCCAGATCGTGGGGTCGCCGATGCCGGGCCGCCATCCTTCAATCTCAAACACGGCCACCACCATTTCCCGTTGATCGCCGTCGGTTGTCTCGAAAGCGGCGGCAAGTCAAACCCTATGCCGCGCAGCCCGACGCGGCGGACTCCGCTCTGGCAATCCGCGCCAAGCCCCGCCATATCCCGGCACCCACCTGGAGCACCGAGCCGATGACCGACACCTACGATTACGACCTCTTCGTCATCGGCGCCGGATCGGGCGGGGTACGGGCCAGCCGGATCGCCTCCGGGCATGGCGCGAAGGTCGCCATCGCCGAGGAGTACCGCGTCGGCGGGACCTGTGTCATCCGCGGCTGTGTACCCAAGAAGCTGCTGGTCTATGGTTCGCACTTCGCCGAGGAACTGCAGGACGCCGCGCACTACGGCTGGACTGTCGAGGGGATGCGGTTCGACTGGAACACGCTGCGCGACACGGTGCTGCGCGATGTTGACCGGCTCAACGCGGCCTATACCCAGACGCTGGAGAGCAACCGGGTCGAGCATTTCCTCGAGCGCGCGACGATCACCGGGCCGAATTCGGTGCGGCTGGCGGGAGGGCGCGAGATCACCGCGAAGGTCATTCTCGTCGCGGTTGGCGCCTGGCCGGTCAAGCCCGAGTTTCCGGGGATGGAGCATTGCATAACCTCGAACGAGGTGTTCCACCTGCCCGAGCTGCCGCGACGCATCGTGATCCAGGGCGCGGGCTATATCGCGCTGGAATTCGCCGGGATCTTCAACGCGCTGGGCTGCGAGGTGACCGTGGTCAACCGCAGCGACCAGATCCTGCGCGGCTATGACGAATCGCTGCGGGATCGCTTGCTGCAGATCACCATGGCGCGCGGGATCGTCTATCGCTTCAACTGCCCGATCCAGTCCGTTGAAAAGCAAGCGAATGGCAGCCTGAAGGTGTCCATCGGCAAGGCCGATCCGATCGAAGCCGATGCGGTCCTGATCGCCACAGGCCGCAAGCCCAAGACCGAGGGGCTGGGGCTGGAGAACGCCGGGATCACGCTGGGCGCCAAGGGTGAGATTCCGGTCGATGCCTATAACCGGACCGCGTGCCCCAGCATCTATGCCGTGGGCGACGTGACCGACCGGGTGCAACTGACCCCGGTCGCGATCCGCGAGGGCCATGCCTTTGCCGATACGGTGTTCGGCAACAACCCGCGCACGGTCGATTACACCTGCATCCCCAGCGCCGTGTTCTCGCAGCCGCCGCTCGCCGGGGTGGGCCTGACCGAGGGGCAGGCGCGCAATGCCTATGGCAACGTCAAGGTCTACACCTCGGACTTCCGCCCGATGAAGAACGTCTTCGCCGGGCGGATGGAGCGCGGGCTGTACAAGCTGGTGGTCGACGCCAACACCGATCGCGTGCTGGGCGTCCACCTGATCGGTCCCGAGGCGCCGGAAATTCTCCAGGCCGCGGCGATCGCGGTGAAGGCGGGGCTGACCAAGGCCGATTTCGACGCCACCGTGGCGCTTCATCCCAGCATGGCGGAAGAGCTGGTGCTGATGCGTTGAGGGCGGCGGCGTTGGGGCGTGCACCGCTGCGCATGGCGGCTTGCGCCCGGGTGCAGGCAAAAGAAGAAAAAGATCAAACCAAACTAGACCCGCTCAGCCTGAGCCTGTCGAAGGCCACGCGCCGTCATTGGCCCCGTGCTCCTGAGACCATGCCTCCAGACGGACCCGCTGCAGACGCCCGGCTCAACCGTCGCGAGTGGGCTTCGACAGGCTCAGCCTGAGCGGGCTTTGGGGATATCGGACTGTGTTCGTGGTTTGGCTATCCTCAGGTCCCGCCCAACGGCAACTCCCCCGGCACCGACATCATGTTCCCGGCTCCACCGCTGTCGCCCCTGCGGAGGCAGGGGCCCAACCCAGCCTGGCCCGACGAACCGACCCTGTCGCTGGCGGACAGGTGGGGATGGGCCCCTGCCTCCGCAGGGGCGACGGTGGCTTTGGAGGACAACTGCAATCCGCCCGGTCCAGCCATTCTCGCCAGCCCCTTTAATCGATCGCTTAAATTCTGTTGACGAGGCCTTCGGGCCGTGGCTTAGCGGCAACGGAAAACTGCGACGCACTCGGTCAGCACCAGGAGAGGGTAGCCCGGCATGTCCGCCAATATCGCCGAAATGGAAAAGCGCCGCGCCGCCGCCAAGCTGGGCGGGGGGCAGAAGCGGATCGACGCACAGCATGCCAAGGGCAAGCTGACCGCGCGCGAGCGGCTGGAAATCCTCCTCGACGAGGGATCGTTCGAGGAAGTGGACATGTATGTCGAGCACAACTGCGTCGACTTCGGCATGCCCGAGAACACGATCCCCGGGGACGGCGTGGTCACCGGGTCGGGCACGATCAATGGCCGGCTGGTCTATGTCTTCAGCCAGGACTTCACCGTGTTCGGCGGGGCCGTGTCCGAACGCCATGCGATGAAGATCTGCAAAATCATGGACACCGCGATGAAGGTGGGGGCCCCGGTGATCGGGCTCAACGATTCGGGCGGCGCGCGCATCCAGGAAGGCGTCGCCTCGCTGGGCGGCTATGCCGAGATCTTCCAGCGCAATGTGCTCGCCTCGGGCGTGGTGCCGCAGCTCTCGCTGATCATGGGCCCCTGCGCGGGCGGCGCGGTCTACAGCCCGGCGATGACCGACTTCATCTTCATGGTGAAGGACAGCTCGTACATGTTCGTGACCGGTCCCGACGTGGTCAAGACCGTGACCAACGAGATCGTGACGCAGGAGGAGCTGGGCGGGGCGGTGACGCACTCGACCAAGACCTCGGTCGCCGACCTCGCGCTGGAGAACGACATCGAGGCGCTGCTGACCGCGCGCGAATTCTTCGATTTCCTGCCGCTGTCGAACAAGGAAGAGGTGCCGGAACGGCCCAGCGCCGACCCGTGGGACCGCAGCGAGCCGAGCCTGGACACCATCGTCCCGGCCTCGGCCACGCAGCCCTATGACATGCACGAGGTGATCCGGAAGGTCCTGGACGAGGGCGACTTCTTCGAGATCCAGCCTGGCCATGCCGGCAACATCCTGTGCGGCTTCGGCCGGGTGGAAGGCAAGACCGTGGGCGTGGTCGCCAACCAGCCGCTGGTCCTGGCCGGCGTGCTCGACATCAACTCGTCGAAGAAGGCCGCGCGCTTCGTGCGGTTCTGCGATGCCTTCAACATCCCGATCGTCACCTTCGTCGACGTGCCCGGCTTCCTCCCCGGCACCGCGCAGGAACTGGGCGGGATCATCAAGCACGGCGCCAAGCTGCTGTTCGCCTATGCCGAGGCGACCGTGCCCAAGATCACCGTGATCACCCGAAAGGCCTATGGCGGGGCCTATGACGTGATGGCATCCAAGCACCTGCGCGGCGACCTGAACTATGCTTGGCCGACCGCCGAGATCGCGGTGATGGGGGCCAAGGGCGCGGTGGAGATCATCTTCCGTGGCCTGTCGCCCGAGGGCATTGCCGAGAAGACCAAGGAATACGAGGATCGCTTCGCCAACCCCTTCGTGGCGGCGTCGAAGGGCTTCATCGACGAGGTGATCCACCCCCATTCCACCCGTCGCCGGATCGCCCTGGGCCTGCGCAAGCTGCGCACCAAGGCCCTCGAGAATCCGTGGAAGAAGCACGACAACATTCCGCTCTAACTAGCCGCTCCCCCGCAGCGGTCGCAGAAAGCAGGATATCCCATGGAAGACATCTACATCGTCAGCGGCGTCCGCACCGCCATCGGCACCTTCGGCGGCAGCCTGGCGGGGTTCCGCCCGGCCGAGCTCGGCACCATCGTGATGAAGGAGGCGATCGCCCGCGCCGGGGTGGCGCCGACCGACATCGAGAACGTGGTGGTCGGCACCGTGGTCCCGACCCAGCCCAAGGACGCCTATGTCAGCCGCGTCGCTGCGGTTAACGCGGGCATCCCGATCGAGGCGCCGGCGATGAACGTCAACCGCCTGTGCGGATCGGGCCTGCAGGCGATCGTCTCGGCCTGCCAGGCGATCGCGCTGGGCGAGCATAAGCTGGCGATCGGCGCCGGGGCCGAGGTGATGTCGGGCGCGCTGCGCGTGATGCAGGGTACCCGCAACGGCCAGAAGATGGGCGACCTGACGCTTGAGGACATGATGCTGGGCGCGCTGCACGATCCCTTCGCGGGGATCCACATGGGCGTGACCGCCGAAAACGTGGCCGAGCGCTGCGGGATCAGCCGCGAGCAGCAGGACCAGGTCGCCGCCGAAAGCCACCGCCGCGCCGCCGCCGCCATCGCCGCGGGCTATTTCAAGGACCAGATCGTCCCGGTCGAGGTCAAGACCCGCAAGGGCGTGACCGTGTTCGACACCGACGAGCATGTCCGCGCCGAGGCCAGCGTGGAATCGATGGCGGGCCTGAAGCCGGTGTTCAAGAAGGACGGCACGGTCACCGCGGGCAATGCCAGCGGGATCAACGACGGCGCCGCCGCGGTGGTCCTCGCCAGCGGCACTGCCGTCGCGGACAAGGGCCTCAAGCCGCTGGCCAAGGTGCTGGCTTGGGGCCATGCCGGGGTCGCGCCGGAGGTCATGGGGCTGGGCCCGGTCAAGGCCGTGCCGGTGGCGCTGCAGCGGGCAGGGCTGACGCTGGACCAGATCGACGTGATCGAAAGCAACGAGGCCTTCGCCGCCCAGGCCTGCGGCGTCGCCAAGGAGCTGGGCTTCGATCCGGCCAGGACCAACCCCAACGGCTCGGGCATCTCGCTGGGCCACCCGATCGGCGCGACCGGCGCGATCCTGACGATCAAGGCGGTCTACGAACTGCACCGCACCGGCGGGCGCTATGGCCTGATCACCATGTGCATCGGCGGCGGGCAGGGCATCGCCATGGTGATCGAGCGGGTGTGACGATGAAGCTGGGCCGCATCAACCACATCGGGGTCGCCACCCCGGATCTCGATGCCAGCATCGCGTTCTACCGCGACGTGATGGGGGCGACCGACATCACCGAACCCTTCGTGCTGGAAAGCCAGCAGGTGCGGGTGTGCTTCGTCAACACGCCGGGTGAGAACGGGACTGCCGGGACCCAGATCGAGCTGCTCCAGCCGACCGTGGCGGACAGCGCTGTGGGCAAGTGGCTGGAGAAGAACCCGCTCGGGGGCCAGCACCACATCTGCTACGAAGTGCCCGACATCCATGCCGCCAAGGCCTGGTTCGAGGGGCTGGGCAAGCGCGTGCTGGGCGAGCCGCGGATGGGCGCGCACGGGACGCTGATCTTCTTCGTCCACCCCAAGGACATGGGCGGACAGCTGACCGAGATCATGGAGACGCCCGGGGACGGGCATCACTGAGGTCTTCTCCTGTCGTCACCCTGAACCTGTTTCAGGGTCCATCGCGCCTCCGGGTGCGACGACGAGTGGGGCAACATGGATGCTGAAACAGGTTCAGCATGACGGATGTGCGAGATGGTAGGATGACCGACAAGACTCTGGCCGACTGGCAGGCAGCCCTAGTGCTGAAGTCGCACTGTTGGTCGTCACCCTGAACTTGTTTCAGGGTCCATCGTGCCTTGGGGCGCGACGGCGATGGGGACGACATGGATGCTGAAACGAGTTCAGCATGACGTAATGTGTGAGAGCGTGGGATGACCGACAAGACACTGGCAGACTGGCAGGCCGCCGCGGCCAAGGAAGTCAAAGGCAAGGACCTCACCTGGCACACGCCGGAGGGGATTGCGGTCAAGCCGCTTTACACCGCCGCGGACGTGACGGCCGATCCCGGCCTGCCGGGTTTTGCCCCGTTCACCCGCGGCGTGCGCGCCTCGATGTATGCCGGCCGGCCCTGGACGATCCGCCAGTATGCGGGCTTTTCCACCGCCGAGGAATCGAACGCGTTCTATCGCCGCAACCTCGCCGCCGGGCAGAAGGGCCTGTCGGTGGCCTTCGACCTTGCCACGCACAGGGGCTATGATTCGGATCACCCCCGCGTGGTCGGCGATGTCGGCAAGGCCGGCGTGGCGATCGACTCGGTCGAGGACATGAAGATCCTGTTCGACGGGATCCCGCTCGATCAGATGTCGGTTTCGATGACGATGAACGGCGCGGTGATCCCGATCCTGGCCTTCTTCATCGTCGCGGGCGAGGAGCAGGGCGTTCCCACCGAACAGCTCGACGGGACCATCCAGAACGACATCCTCAAGGAGTTCATGGTCCGCAACACCTACATTTACCAGCCCGAGCCGAGCATGCGGATCATCTCGGACATCTTCGCCTATACCAGCGCCAAGATGCCGAAATTCAACTCGATTTCCATCTCCGGCTACCACATGCAGGAAGCCGGGGCGACCCAGGTGCAGGAGCTGGCCTTCACCATCGCCGACGGCATGGAATACGTGAAGTACGGCGTCGCCTCGGGCCTCGACATCGACAAGTTCGCCGGGCGCCTCTCGTTCTTCTTCGCCATCGGCATGAACTTCTTCATGGAAGTGGCCAAACTGCGCGCCGCGCGCGTGCTGTGGCACCGGGTGATGACCCAGCTGGGCGCCAAGGACGAACGCAGCAAGATGCTGCGGACCCACTGCCAGACCTCGGGTGTCTCGCTGCAGGAGCAGGACCCCTACAACAACGTGATCCGCACCACGATCGAGGCGATGGCGGCGATGCTGGGTGGGACCCAGTCGCTCCACACCAATGCCCTCGACGAGGCGATCGCGCTGCCCACCGACTTCTCCGCCCGGATCGCGCGCAACACCCAGATCGTGATCCAGGAAGAGACCGGCATGTGCAACGTGGTCGATCCGCTGGGCGGGTCGTACTACATCGAGAGCCTGACCCAGCAGCTGGTCGATCAGGCTTGGGCGATCATCGAGCGGGTCGAGGCCGAGGGCGGCATGGCCAAGGCGGTCGCTGCGGGCTGGCCCAAGGCGATGATCGAGGAAGCCGCCGCCGCGCGCCAGGCCCGGGTCGACCGGGGCGAGGACGTGATCGTGGGCGTCAACAAGTACCGCCTGGCCGAGGAAGACCAGCTCGACACGCTCGAGGTAGACAACCACGCCGTGCGCGAAGGGCAGATCGCCCGGATCAAGCGCGTGCGCGAAACCCGCGACGAGGCCAAGTGCCGCGCCGCGCTGGCCGCGCTGACCGAGGGTGCGCGGGACGGGGGCAACCTGCTCGCCCTCGCGGTCGAGGCTGCACGGCATCGCGCCACGCTGGGCGAGATCTCCGATGCGATGGAGGCCGTGTTCGGCCGCCACGGCACTTTCCCGACCCCGGTCAAGGGCGTCTATGGCGCCGCTTACGATGGCGACAGCCGCTACAGCCAGGTCCTCGACGGGGTCGCGGCGGTCACCCGCCGGCTGGGCCGCAAGCCGCGCCTGCTGGTCGCCAAGATGGGGCAGGACGGGCACGATCGCGGCGCCAATGTCATCGCCTCGGCCTTCGGCGACATGGGCTTCGAAGTCACCTCGGGCCCGCTGTTCCAGACCCCCGCCGAAGCCGCCGCGCTGGCGCTGGAGAACGATGTCGACGCGGTCGGCGCCAGCTCGCTCGCCGCCGGGCACAAGACGCTGATCCCCGAACTGATCGGCCACCTGCGCGAGGCCGGCCGGGCCGACATCAAGGTCATCGCCGGGGGCGTGATCCCGCCGCAGGACTATGACTTCCTGCGCGAGGCCGGGGTCCAGGGGATCTATGGCCCGGGCTCCAACGTGGTCGAATGCGCCGCCGACGTGCTGCGCCTGCTGGGCCACAACATGCCGCCGCTGGGCAGCGAACTGGAAGCGGCCGAGTAAGCCGTGGCCTTCGGCTTCTCCGTCGAGGCATTGCTGCCCACCGCGCGGGTCTCCGGCCAGTTGCGCATGGGGCTGGGGCGCATCACCGAGGCCGAATGGCGCGATCCGGCCCCCGATGTGGCGGCGCGCGCGGCGGTGTTCGCCGCCCATCCCGATGCGGTGCAGGTCCTGCCGGGAAGCGAGGACGCAATCGCCGAGCTGGGTGAAGTGGTCGGCGTGTCGGGCGATCTCGCCACCATCGCCAGCGCCACGCACGAGGACTGGTGCCTGCTGACCCAGGCCGAGCCGGGCGGGTCCTTCGTGCTGGTCGCCGGGGCGGTGGGCTATCCCACCGACTGGCAGGTGGCCGACAAGATGGGCAAGCCGGTCCATGCCGTCCACCAGCCGACTCACGGCTATGCCGAGCGGCTCGCCACCTCGGTCGACCGCTTCATGGACGGGCTCGCCCCGCGCGACCTGTTCGGGCGCACCAACATGTTCGTGCTGGCCAGCAGCGCGCACCGCTACATGCCGACCGTCCCGATGGTCGAGCGTTTCGCCCATGTGACGGCCGACAACGCCGGCGAGACGCTCTACGTCCGCTGCGAGCGCGAGACCCTGCGCCGCCTGCCGCGCAGCGGGGCGATCGTCTTCGGCATCGGCATCTACCGCGCCCCGCTCGGCACGCTGTCGGACGAGAACCTGGCGCGCGTGGCCAAGTCGCTCACCGGCTTCATGCCCGGCGAGGACGAGCGCCGCGGCGTTCCCCACTATGCCGCGGCGGCGGCGGGGTACATTTCCCGGCGGCTGGGCGTGGAGGTGGCGGCGTGACACGAATTCGCACAGACGGAGAGGTGCGATATGCCTACGGTTCTGCGGATTGGCGCGTTCCGGTTCTATTTCTTCAGTCACGAACCCAACGAGCCACCGCATATCCACGTCGACCGCGGATCGGCTTCGTTGAAAGCGTGGCTGGACCCGGTCGCGGTGGCGCGCAACGTCGGCTTCCGGGCGCACGAGATCGGTGGCATTCTTGCCATGGTCGAGGACCATCGCTCGACGCTGCTGGAGGCGTGGCATGAACATTTCGGCTAGGGTCACCGACGAGCGCGTGCTGGATGTGCGATGCGACGAGCATCGGCTGATCGTGGACCTGATGGACGGGCGGACCATCGCCGTGCCGCTGGCGTGGTATCCGCGCCTACTGAATGCGTCGGCCGATGCACGGGCCAAGTGGGAGCCATGCGCCGGGGGCTACGGGATCCATTGGCCTGAGATCGACGAGGACCTCAGCACCGAAGGCTTGCTGCGGGGGGCTCCGGCTCCGAAGGCGGCGTGAAGGTTATGACCTCGTGCATCGATCGTCATGCTGAACTCGTTTCAGCATCCATGTCTCCCCGGCCGGCTTCGGTGCGTGGTGCGCGCTGGACCCTGAAACGAGTTCAGGGTGACGATCCAGAGAGGATCGCCTGATGACCGGCGGGCAATGGATCGCGGTCTTGTGGGTCAGCTTTGCAATGCTGAATGTCACTACGACTGCAGCTTGGCTCTTCGCTCCGTTATTCTGATTGGCCTTAATGATCTGGCCGCTGTTTGTTTTTCTCATTGTGCGCAGGAAGAAGCACTGATGTTCAAGAAAATCCTCATCGCCAACCGCGGCGAGATTGCCTGCCGCGTCATCAAGACCGCCCGCCGCATGGGTATCCAGACTGTCGCGGTCTATTCGGATGCCGATGCCCGTGCGCCCTTCGTGCAGATGGCGGACGAGGCCGTGCACATCGGTCCGGCCCCGGCGGCGCAGTCCTACCTGATCGCCGACAAGATCATCGCCGCCTGCAAGCAGACCGGCGCCGAGGCGGTGCACCCGGGCTATGGCTTCCTGTCCGAGCGGACCTCCTTCGCCGAGGCGCTCGCCGCCGAGGGGATCGCCTTCGTCGGCCCGCCGGTCGGCGCCATCGCGGCGATGGGTGACAAGATCGAGTCCAAGAAGCTGGCCAAGGAGGCCGGGGTCAACGTGGTCCCGGGCTTCGTCGGCGAGATCGAGGATACCGAGCATGCGGTGCGCATCTCGGCCGAGATCGGCTATCCGGTGATGATGAAGGCCTCGGCCGGCGGCGGGGGCAAGGGCATGCGCCTGGCCTATACCGAGCAGGACGTGCGCGAGGGCTTCGAGGCGGTGAAGCGCGAGGGGCTCAACAGCTTCGGCGACGACCGCGTGTTCATCGAGAAGTTCATCCTCAACCCGCGCCACATCGAGATCCAGATCCTGGGCGATCAGCACGGCAATATCCTCTACCTGAACGAGCGCGAATGCTCGATCCAGCGCCGCCATCAGAAGGTGGTCGAGGAGGCCCCGTCGCCCTTCGTCACCCCCAAGATGCGCAAGGCCATGGGCGAACAGTGCGTCGCCCTGGCGCGCGCGGTGGGCTACTATTCGGCCGGCACGGTGGAACTGATTGTCTCGGGCGCCGACCCGTCGGGGGAGAGCTTCTACTTCCTCGAGATGAACACCCGCCTGCAGGTGGAGCATCCCGTCACCGAGGCGATCACCGGGATCGACCTGGTCGAGCAGATGATCCGCGTTGCCGCCGGCGAGAAGCTGGCCTTCACCCAGGACGACATCAAGATCGATGGCTGGGCAATCGAGAACCGCGTCTATGCCGAAGACCCCTATCGCGGCTTCCTGCCCAGCACCGGGCGGCTGGTGCGCTACAACCCGCCGGTGCCGGGCTGGACCGATGACGGCGCCGAGAACGGGCGTCGCGGCGTGGACGGCGTGCGCGTGGACGATGGCGTCTACGAGGGCGGCGAGGTTTCGATGTTCTACGACCCGATGATCGCCAAGCTGGTCACCTGGGGCGCGACGCGCGACGAGGCGGCCGACAAGCAGATCGCCGCGCTCGACGCCTTCGAGATCGAGGGGCTGGGCCACAACATCGATTTCGTGAGCGCGATCATGCAGCACCCGCGCTTCCGTTCGGGCGAGCTGACCACCGGGTTCATCGCCGAGGAATATCCCGAAGGCTTCACCGGGGCGGCCACCAGCGAGGCGCTGAAGGCGCGGATCGCGGCGATCGCCGGGTTCATCGCCACGGCCCGCGCCGATCGTGCGCGCAATGTCGATGGTCAGTTGGCCCACCACCTGCCGCCGCCGTCGGAATGGGCGATCCGGCTGGGCGGTTCGACCTTCGCGGTCGAGGTCAGTGCCGACGAGATCACGGTCGACGGGCAGCCGATCGATCTGGCCATGGAGTACACCCCGGGCGACCGGATCGTCGCCGCCGAGGTCGAGGGCGAGGCCATCGCGCTGAAGATCGAGCCGACCCGCACCGGGTTGAAGGTGACCACCCGCGGCGCGATCCACAAGGTGGAGATCCTGCTGGCGCGGATCGCTCATCTGGCCGGGCACATGATCGAAAAGATCCCGCCCGACCTCTCCAAGTTCCTGATCTGCCCGATGCCGGGGCTGCTGGTCTCGCTCAACGTCCAGGAAGGCGACAAGGTCGAGGCGGGGCAGCCGCTGGCCGTGGTCGAGGCGATGAAGATGGAGAACATCCTGCGCGCCGAGAAGTCCGCCACGGTGAAGAAGGTCAATGCCAGGGCAGGCGAAAGCCTGGCGGTTGACGCAATCATCCTGGAGCTGGAATGAGCTTCGCCGAGGTCCTCGCCTCGGCCCGGCCCGAGGACGACGGCTTTGCCGTCACCGTTCCGGAAAGCTGGTTCCAGGGCCGCACCGCCTATGGCGGCTTCTCGGCCGCGCTGGCCTTTGCGGCGGCGCGGCGGATCGTGCCGGACCTGCCGCCGCTGCGCACCGGGGTGGTCTCGTTCGTCGGGCCCACGGCGGGGACGGTGCGCGTCCGCGCCCGCCTGCTGCGGCGCGGGCGCAACGCGGCCTGGGTTGAAAGCCGCGTGGAGAGCGAGGCCGGGACCACGGTCACCGCGACGTTCTGCTTCATGGCGGCCGTGGCCAGCACCCTGCAGCTTGACCTGACGGCCCCGCCTGCGGACCTGATCCCGCCGGACCGGGCGGTGCCCGCGCTGACCGGCGGGTTCGCCCCGGCCTTTGCCAGTAACCACCTCGAAATGCGCCATGCCCTGCCGCGCGGGGCCGCCCCGCGCGCCGAGCTGTGCCTGTGGGCCCGGGCGCGCGAGGGGGTCTCCTGGCCCGGCGAAGCGGGTGCGGAGGCAGATCCCATGCTTGCGCTGGTGCTACTGGGCGATGCCCTGCCACCGGCGGTGATGCCGCTGATCGCGCCAACCGTCCCGGTCAGCTCGATGACCTGGCAGTTCAATCTGCTCACCGCCGCGCCGAGGACCAGCGATGGCTGGTGGCTGCTCCGTTCGACTGCGGACTACGCCGCCAACGGCTGCGCCAGCCAGCACATGCAGGTGTGGAACAGCGCCGGCGAACCGATGGTGGCGGGCATGCAGGCGATCGCAGTGTTCGGCTGAGCCGCGCGGGCGCCCCCTGCTCGCGCCCCACAGCCGCGGGCAGGGGGCGTCACGGCCGCAGCGGCCGGGACCGCTAAAGCTGCTCGTCGAGGAAAGCGGCGACGTCCTCCAGCGCCACGTCCCTGGCCAGATAGGCCTCGCCGATGTCGCGCAGCAGGATGAAGGGCAGGGTGCCCGAATCCATCTTCTTGTCGTGCAGCATGTGGGCCACCAGCCCGGCTCCGTCCGCCGTCAGACCCAGCTCGTGAAGCTCGGTGCGCAGCCCAACGGCGCGCAGATGGGCCGCCACCCGTTCCGCCTCAGCCGGGTCGATCAGGCCGCGGCGGGCGGAGTAGCGGGCGGCGAGGACCATGCCGAGAGCCACGCCCTCGCCATGGAGCAGCCGGTCGGAAAAGCCGGTCTCGGCCTCCAGCGCATGGCCGAAGGTGTGCCCCAGGTTGAGCAGGGCCCGCAGGCCGGTCGTTTCGAATTCGTCCTCCGCCACGATCCGGGCCTTGGCCGCGACCGAGGCCGCGATCGCCTGTTCGCGCAGCGCCTGGTCGCCGTCCATCAGCGCCGGGCCGTGATTCTCGCACCAGGCGAAGAAGGCGCCGTCGCCAAGCAGGCCGTACTTGACCACCTCGGCATAGCCCGCCCCCAGCTCGCGCCGGGGCAGCGTTTCCAGTGCGAGCGGATCGGCCAGGACCAGCGCGGGCTGGTGGAAGGCCCCGACCAGGTTCTTGCCTGCCCGGGTGTTGATCGCGGTCTTGCCGCCGACGCTCGAATCGACCTGGGCCAGCAGGGTGGTGGGCAACTGGATGAAGCGGCAGCCGCGCTTGAGCATCGATGCCGCGAAGCCGACGAGATCGCCGATCACCCCGCCGCCGAGCGCCAGCACGTGATCCTTGCGCTCGATCTCGAGGGCCAGCAGCCAGTCGACCACGTCGGCCAGATATGGCCATGACTTGGTCGCCTCGCCGGCCGGGAGGACCTTCCAGTGCGGCTGGAACCCGGCCGCGCGCAGCGAGGCATCGATGCGCTCGCCCCAGGCGGCCTGGACATTGGCGTCGGTCACCACCGGGACAATCGCCTTGCGCAGCAGCGGCGCGCACTGGTTGCCCACATCGGCGAGCAGGCCCGGCGCCACCCGCACCTCATAGGGGCGGCCGGCGAGATCAACCGGAACTACAGGCATGCGGCGATCCCCTTCAGTACCTTGTCCAGCGTCCGGCTGTGCGGGCCATTCTGGCTGATCACCTTGATCGGCGCTTCGGCATAGCAGGGTGCGCGCTCGGCGCGCAGGCGGCTGAGGATCTCGCGCGGGTCGCCGCCGCGCAGCAGCGGGCGGCTGTCCTTGCGCGCGACCCGCTCGACCAGGGTCTCGACATCCGAATCGAGCCAGACCGCGATCGCCCGCTCGAGGATCAGCCGGCGCGTCTCCGGATTGACGAAGGCGCCGCCCCCGGTGGCGATCACATAGGGCCGTCCGTTCTGTTCCTGATCGATCAGGCGGGCGATCACCCGCCGCTCGCCGTCGCGGAAATAGGCTTCGCCATAGGTCGCGAAAATCTCGGAAATCGACATCTTCGCCGCCTCTTCGATCGCATCGTCGGCATCGACGAAGGGCAGGTGGAGGGCGTGGGCGAGCTTGCGTCCGACCGAGCTCTTGCCCACCCCCATCATGCCCACCAGCGCGATCGGCTGCCTGACGCGTTCCGCCAGGGCCGCGATTTGCTGCGAGGTCATGCGCGGTTCGTCGACTTCCATTGCAGCGCCGCCTATAGTTGGGCTAGTCGCCGGCGCAAGCGTCCCGCCGTTGCGGGATGGTGCGGTCGGGACGGCAGATGGCAGGTCAGGGTGTCTCAGGTCAGGGTGTCGGGCGTGGCAGGACGGCGAGGCGGGCGATGGTGGTGTTGACCGGCCTGGCCCTGATCGCCCTGGTGGCCTGGGCCTGGATCGACGGCGGACGCGAACCCCTGCGCGAGATCGCCGAGCCCGTGGCCGTGCCGGAGGCTGTCCGATGAAGGTCGCCCTGTGGCTCGCCGGGACGGCGCTCGTCCTGAGTTCGGCCCTGGCGATCGCCCAGGATGCGCCCGAATCCCTGCTGCCGCCAGGGTTCGATCGTCCGGCCCCGCGCCCGGCCCGCGCCCCTGCGCCCGCGTCCGCTCCGGCTGCGACTGCGCCTCAGGCTCCGCGCGCCGCCACCCCGGTGGTCCAGCCGCTGCCGGGAGCGGCACCCGCGACTGCTGCGGGGCCGGTCGCCCTGCCGACCAATCTTCCCTCGATCGAGGCCCTGGCGGCGATGACGCCGGAAGAGCTCGAGGCGGCGCTCAACCTCAAGCCCAGCGACGATATTCCCCCGGCGGCCCGGCGCGCGATGAGCCGGGTGGGCCTGCTGGACGAGGGTGAGGGCGGTCTGCCGCACTGGCATCTGGCGCGGCAGGATCCGCTGCTGGTGCGCACGGCGCTGGCCGCAAATCGGGGCCGGCTGGTCTCGCGCTGGGGGCACATCGTGCTGCGCCGGGCGCTCGCCTCGCGGCTCGACGCGCCGGCGGGGATGGACCCGGCCGAGTTCGCCGCGCTGCGGGCCGGGCTGCTGGTCCGCATGGGTGAGGGCGAGGTCGCGCGGGGCTTGGTGCAGGATGTCGACACGGCCAACTTCGGCCCCCTGCTGACCGCCGCCGCGCTCGATGCCTATGTGGCCACGGGGGATTTCACCGGGATCTGCCCGGCGGTGCAACTGCAGGGCGCCGGCAGCAGGGACAAGCCGTGGCAGGTGCTCGGGGCGATCTGCGATGCCTTCGCCGGGGAAGGCAGCCGCGGCCTGGCTTCGCTCGATCGCCTCACCTACTTCGGCGCCATGCCGCGGGTCGACATGCTGCTGGCCCAGAAATACGCCGGGGCCGCCGGCAAGGGGCGCCGCGCGGTGACGATCGAATGGAACCAGGTCAAGGACATGACGCCGTGGCGCTATGCCATGACCACGGCCATCGGCCTGCAGCCCCCGGCCGACCTGATGAAGAGCGCCGGCCCAGGCTATGCCCTGATGGCGGCCACGGCGCCGGCGCTGGGCCTGGAAGCGCGGGCGGTGGCGGCCGATCGGGCCGCGGCCTGCGGCATCCTGTCGAGCACGGCGATGGTCGACCTTTATGCCCAGATCTATGACGAGGCGGACGCCACCAGCGAGAGCGGCCAGCGCGCCGCAAAGCTGCGGGATGCCTATGTCGCCGCCACTGCCGACGATCGCGCTGCGGCGATCCGTTCGCTGTGGGGCGAGGGGCGCGATCGTGAGCTGCGCTATGGCCGCCAGGTCCTGACCGCCTATGCCGCCGCGCGTCTGGCCCCGACCAAGGCCCTGGCCGACGACGCGGCGCCCCTGATCGCCGCGATGCTCAGTGCAGGGCTGGACCGCAACGCCGCCCGCTGGTCCGGAGTGGTGGACAGCGGCAGCGAGGCCTGGGCCTTGCTGGCCCTCGCCAATCCCGCCGCGACCCCTGTCACCGCCGGGGCGATCGACGATTTCCACGCGGCCGATGACAGTGCCGACCTGCGCAAGAGCCGGTTCCTGGTTGCCGGGCTGGCGGGCCTGGGGCGGTTGCCTCTGGCCACGGCGCAGGATCTGGCCGGCAAGTACGGCTTCGCGCTCGATCGGCCGAGCCGCTGGGCCAAGGCGATCGACCTGGCCGCCGAATACCGCAATGCCACGCTGGTGGCGCTGCTGGTCGGTCTGGGCATGCAGGGCGATGACTGGAAGCGGATGACGCCGCGCAACCTCTTCCACATCGTGAGCGCGCTCAACCGGGTCGGGCTGGGGGCCGAGGCCCGGATGATCGCGGCGGAAGCGGTCGCGCGCGCTTGACCGGGAGCGGCAATCCGGTCGATTCCTTTCTGGCGATGCTCGCGGCCGAACGCGGCGCGGCGCTCAACACCCTGGCCGCCTACCGGCGCGATCTCGATGGCGCGGCCGGGGTCTTGGGCGACCTGGCCGGGGCCAGCGAGGATGACCTCGGTCGCCTCGGCGCAGCCTGGAGCGAGCTCGCTCCGGCCAGCCTGGCGCGCAAGTGCTCGGCCCTGCGGCAGTTCTACGGTTTCCTGGTCGACGAGGGGCTGCGCCGGGACGATCCGTCCACCGCGCTGCCCCGGCCCCGCGCCCGCCGCCCCTTGCCCCGGCTGCTCAGCCATGCCGAGATCGCCTCGCTGTTCGCCCGGGCCGAGGAGGAGGCCGTGGCCGACCAGCCCGAGGCGGTCCGCCTGCTGGCCCTGCTCGAGCTGCTCTATGGCTCGGGCCTGCGCGCCAGCGAGCTGGTGACGCTGCCTCTCGCCGCCGTGCCGCGCGATGCGCCGTTCCTGACCCTGACCGGCAAGGGCGGGCAGCAGCGGATGGTGCCGGTCAGCACCCGGGCGCGGCAGGCGCTGTCGCGCTGGCTGGCGGTGCGGGTCGCCCCCGCAACCGGTCCGGGGGCGCGCCAGCTCTTCCCTTCGCGCGGCGAGAAGGGCCACCTCACGCGGGTCCGCCTGTTCCAGATGCTGCGCGACCTGGCCCTGCGCGCGGGGCTGGCGCCGGAGAAGGTCTCGCCCCACGTGCTGCGACATGCCTTCGCCACCCACCTGCTGGAAGGCGGGGCCGACATCCGGGTCCTGCAGGCCCTGCTGGGCCATGCCGATATCGCCACGACGCAGATCTACACGCACGTCGACTCGGCCCGACTGGTCGAGCTGGTCAACCGGCGCCACCCCCTGGCCACGCGCCCAAGGCCCGGCGCATCGGACGATGGCCACGGCTGAATGGCTTGCCCAGACCGCTCGGCCCGACTAAGCCGCCGCGGATGATTTCCTTTCTCGAATTCGAAAAGCCCGTGGCCGCGCTGGAAGCCCGCATCGCGGAGCTGCGTGCCACCGCCGCCGACGGCGATATCGACATCGCGGCCGAGATCGAGCGGCTGGAAAAGAAGAGCGCCGCGCTGCTGGCCAGCACTTACGCGGCCCTGACGCCGTGGCAGAAGACGCAGGTCGCCCGCCACCCGTCGCGGCCGCATTTCGCCGATTTCGTCGCCCATGCCTTTTCCGATTTCATGCCGCTGGGCGGGGATCGGCGGTTTGGTGACGACCGGGCGATCATCGGCGGCTTCGCCCGGCTGGGCAAGCGGCGGGTCATGCTGATCGGGCACGAGAAGGGCCACGACACGCACAGCCGCATTCGCCACAACTTCGGCATGGGCAAGCCCGAGGGCTATCGCAAGGCGATTCGCCTGATGGAGCTGGCCGGTCGGTTCGGCCTGCCGGTGGTCACTCTGGTGGACACCTCGGGCGCGTTCCCCGGGGTCGAGGCCGAGGAGCGCGGCCAGGCGGAAGCCATCGCCCGCTCGACCGAGGCCTGCCTGTCGCTCGAGGTGCCGATGGTCGCCGCGATCGTCGGCGAGGGCGGATCGGGCGGGGCCGTGGCCCTCGCCAGCGCCGAGCGCGTGCTGATGCTGGAGCACGCGGTCTATTCCGTGATTTCGCCGGAAGGGGCCTCGTCGATCCTGTGGCGGACGGCGGATCGGGCGCCTGACGCCGCCGAGGCGATGAAGGTGACCGCGCAGGACCTGCTGCGGCTGAAAGTGATCGACCGCATCGTGCCCGAGCCGGTCGGAGGCGCGCATCGCGATCCGCTGGGCACGGCGCGGGCCCTGGGCCAGGCCATCGGCGAGGAGCTGGATGGGCTTGCCCGGCGCAAGCCGGCCGACCTGCTCAGGCTGCGCGAAGAGCGGTTCCTGGCCATCGGCGACTGATCGTCGGCAGGGGAGGCATCGTCCGCCCCGTCGCTTGCCTGCCTAGCTATCGAACCGGACGCCCGGTCGCAGCGGGGGGACTTGGCCCGCCGCGTTTGCCAGCGATCCTATCGCCCAAACGAAAGCGGGCGGCAGGTTGCCCTGCCGCCCGCTCTGTTTCTGGACCTTCGTCCGCCGATTAGGCGTTGGCAGCGTTCAGCTGCGACGAGGTGCGCGAGAAGGTGGTGTTGAGCTGCGAGCCCAGACCCGAAACGGTGGTCATCACGGCGACGGCGATGAGGGCGGCGATCAGGCCATACTCGATCGCGGTGGCGCCAGCTTCGTCGCGGATCAGCTTGCTGAAGAAGGTCATGTCTAGTCTCCTGGTTGAGCAGTCTTGTTACCCGTCTCTTCCCGTCCCACCGGGCCGAGCGGTCTTCGAACTATCAGGCAGGTCTTGCCAAAACGTTAAGCGGAATGGCGGTTTTGTTCAGGCGTTGGTCGCATTGCGCATGGTGGTGGTGACGCGCGACCACATCGAGTTGGTCTCGCTGGCAAGGCCGCTGATCGCCGCCATGATGGCAAAGCTGAGCAAGGCGCACAGCATCGCATACTCGACCACCGTCGCGCCCTTTCGGTCACGCAGCAGTTGCTTCATGATACGCAGCATGTTCATTCAGCCCCCGCCGAAAGCAATCTCCGCCCAAGGCTGCCACGCTTCTCGTTACCATCGGGTTATTGAGGTCGCTCGGTAGAATGCCGTCCCCCGTCAGCCGCATGCCCGGCGTGTCCGCCGACTCAGCCGATCCCGCGGCGCCCGTGGTGCCGCCCGCGGCGATCCTGGTGGTGGCGTTGGCATTGCTGGATGATCGGGGCCGGGTCTGTCTGCAGCAGCGCCCTTACGACAAGCAACACGGCGGGCTCTGGGAGTTTCCCGGTGGCAAGGTCGAGCCCGGCGAGCATCCCGAGGCCGCGCTGCGCCGCGAGATCGACGAGGAGCTTGGCGTCGTGGTGGCGCAGGACGATCTCAGCCCCTGCGGCTTTGCCGCCTCCCCGGGACTGGTCATCCTGCTCTATGCCTGCCGCCGGTGGCGCGGCGAAGTGGCCTGCCTCGAGGGCGAATCGCTCGGCTGGTTCGATCCTGCAGCGGTGCCGCAACTGGCCATGCCGCCGCTGGATTACCCGCTGGCCGCCCAGTTGCAGAATCTTCTGGCGACCGGCGCGATTTAGCCATTGCCAAGCCCCGCACTCTGTCCTAATGGCGCCGCTCCCGAGGGCGCCCGTAGCTCAGCTGGATAGAGCATCAGACTACGAATCTGAGGGTCGGACGTTCGAATCGTTCCGGGCGCGCCAGGGACAAGACCCCGGAAACCACTGGTTTCCGGGGTTTTCTTATGGTGATAGAGCCATCAGCAAACGCGGCTGCCGCCATTCTGCTGCCCGGGGGGCGGCAACAAGAATTGTCCATAGGCTGGTGCCAAACCGCCATGGCCGCCCGGCGGGCGAGCGTGTAGGCCCGGGGCATGACCAGCGAAAACCCTGCTTCCGCAACGGCCGAGGACGCGGTTCTCACGCGCGTGGATGTCGTGCGTCTGGCTGCGACGGCGGGCAGCGCATCGGCGCAGCTGGTGGGGTGCACGCTCGACGGCGCCGATCTGTCGGGCCTCGATCTCACCGGCTGGCGCTTCGAGCGGTGCAGCCTGCGCGAGGCGGACCTGGCCGGTGCGCGGCTGGATCACAGTCGCTGGCATTCATGCCGCGGGGCGCTGGCCTCATTCCGGGCGGCGGACCTGACCGAGGCGGAGTTTCGCGCCTGTGACTTCAACAATGCCGACCTGCGCGGAGCCCGGATGACGTCGGTGCGCCTGACCGGGTGCAAGCTGACCGGCGCCGACCTGACCGAAGCGCGTCTGTTCGATCTGGCTTGCGAGGAGGTCCTGTTCGCGGGGGCGCGTCTGGCCGGCAGTGTCTGGCGGCGGCAGCGGCTGCGGCGGATCGACTGGGGCCAGGCCGATCTGCGCAAGGCCGATTTCCGGGAGGCCGTGTTCGAGGACTGCAGCCTGCGCGACGCGCTGCTCGCCGGTGCGCGGTTCGACAAGGCGGACCTGCGTGGCGCCGATCTGGGCGGGCTCAGGCTGTCCGATGCGGCCCTGTTCCGCGGAGCGACCATTTCTCGCGACCAGGCGGCCCTGCTGATGGCCGAACTGGGCCTGCGGCTGGGCTGAACCCCGCTGGCCGTCGCTTACCGCCTTGATGCACCGGCGACCGAGGTTGCGCAGGTGCTGGGCTGCGCCGCGGCGGGTGATCCCTGGCCGGGCGGCGAGGTGGTGCCGGGCGGCTATGCCCCGGTGATGATCGCCGACCGCGAAAAGGGCCGGCATCTGGTTCCCCGGATGTGGGGCGTGCCGCCACCGCGCGGCGACTATCTGGTGCCCTTTGCCCGCAATCTCGACAGCCCGTTCTGGGTCGGGGTGCTGCGCCACACGGGCTTTCGCTGCATCGTGCCGATGACCGGGATCCGCCGGGGGAGAGACTGGTGGGTGCCGCCGGGCAATGCGATCAGCGCCTGCGCCGGGATTTGGCGTGATACCGAAATTCCCAGCTTCGCCATCCTGACGAGCGGCGGTGCCGACGGTCAGCCCGGCGGACTGCCGGTGGCGCTGGGCCCTCGCGCCTGCGACCTGTGGCTGCGCGCCGATATCCGCGAGGCCCGGGTCCTGGTCGAAGAGGCATCGGCCGGGTTTCTTGCCCCCTAGAACTTAGAGCGCCAGCGGCAGTTGTCGGTCCTCGGGCGGGAAGGGCGGAACATCGGCCAGGACGGCCAGGGCCAATTCCCGCGCCGCGGCGGCGCGCTGCCGGGGATCGGGCGAGCCGAGCGCGGCATGGGCCCAGTCCGGCGCCGCGAGGATGGCGTGAGTCAGCTGATCGGCATCGATTCGCATGCCGGACAGTTTAGAACATAAGCGGAACATGTAAAGGCAATGCCCGTTCCGGGCGAAGGCAGGGCCCTTTGGGTGAAGCAGCACCCATGTAAAGAATTGTAAGCCTTGGCCCGTCCAGGCGGCCTGACACTGCACAACCGCAATCAGTTGCATTCGGTAACGGAAGCAACGCGGCCACCAGTCCATCCCAAAAAGGCGATGCCGCAGGCGATGATGGCGGCATCCGGGTGCACCGGTTGAGCTATATGTCGTTGTAAAAACTACAAACTACAGTCGCATCCGCATGGGTCCGGAGATCATGGCGACCGGATACCGCTTACGAAATCGATTGTACGTAATACCCCAGGGCTCGGGGACAACGCCAGATTTGCGCGGATACGGGCAGAGCGCCAGCCGACGCGACAGGAGCAAGAGGACAAGAGCATGCGTGCTGGCAAGACCATCCGCGAAACGGCGCGCAGACTGGGCGGGGTCGTGATCGTGAGCTTTGTGGTGGCTGTGGGGCTGGTGACCCTGGCCCTGCAGACCGTTCGGGTCGGCGGCCAGATGGATCGCGAGAACCAGCTCAACGCCGATTTCGTTGCGGACATCATGCCTCCGGCGTTGTTCCTGGTGGAACCGATGCTCCATGCGACCTGGATGGTCGCCGATCCCGAGCAGACCGAGCAGCATGCGGCCGAGCTGGACCGGCTGGAGAAGACCTATCGCGAACGCCTGAAGTACTGGCAGGGCACCGAGCTCGATCCGGAGTTTCGCCGTGAGGTGGTGGAAAAGCTGCAGCCGCTGGGCGACAAGTTCTGGCAGCATGTCCACGCCGAACTGATCCCGGCCGCGCGGAGCCGTGATGCCGAGCGTATCAATGTGGCCCATGACGGATTGGAAGGCTTCTATGCCGACTACAAGGCCCAGATCGATCACCTGGTCAGCGTGTCCCAGGCCCGCAACGCGGAACTGCATGACAACAGCCTGACGGTGAGCAACTTGGCGCTGGTGGCGCTTGGCGGTCTCTGCGCGGTGTTGGTGGCGCTGTTGCTGTGGACCATGCGCACCCTGAACCGGCGGGCACTGGTCCCGCTGGCCGAAACCGCCAGCACGATGAGCCGCATGGCCGCGGGCGATCTCGAGGCCGGCCGGACCACCGATCACCGTCCCGACGAGATCGGCGAGATGACCCGTGCGATCGAGGTGTTCCGTCAGGTGTCGCGCCAGCAGGTCGATAGCGCCGAGGCCCAGCGGCTGGTGGTTTCGGCCCTGACCGAAGGGCTCGACAAGCTGGCTGCCGGAAAGGTCAACTTCCGCATCGAGACGCGCTTTGCCAGCGAGTACGAAGCGCTGCGCGTCAGCTTCAACGAGACTGTCGCGACCCTGGGCACCCTGATTCGCGATGTGGCCGAATCCGCCCACAACGTCAGTCTGGGCGCATCGGAGATCCTCAGCGCCTCCGACGATCTGGCCAACCGCAACGAGCGTCAGGCGGGCAGCGTCGAAGAGACCGCTGCGGCCATGCGCCAAGTCGCGACCAGCGTATCGGCGTCGGCCCAGAACACGGTGCAGATGCGCGACACCATCGCCGAGGCCAACACTGAGATCGAGGCCGGGAACGGCGGGGTCTCGCGAATGGTGGCGGCCATGACCGAGATCGAGGCCTCCTCGCGCGAGATCAACGAGATCATCTCGGTGATCGAAGGCATCGCCTTCCAGACCAACCTGCTGGCTCTGAACGCCGGGGTCGAGGCGGCGCGCGCCGGCGAGGCGGGCAAGGGCTTTGCCGTGGTCGCCAACGAGGTCCGCGCCCTGGCCCAGCGGTCGAGCGATGCGGCGCGCGAGATCAACCAGTTGATCAAGACCTCGTCGATCCGGGTCGGCGAGGGGGTCAGCCTGGTGAACGCCACGGGCGACATGCTGGGGGTCGTCGCCCGGCGGATCGGCAGCATCAACGACAACGCCGCCCATATCTCGGAATCGGCCGAGGCGCAGGCGCGCAATCTGGAGCAGGTCAGCAGCGCCGTGTCCGACATGGACCGCGTCACCCAGCAGAACGCCGCCATGGTCGAGCAGACCACGGCCGCGGCACGCTCGCTGGCCGAGGAGGCCAAACGGCTGGCGCTGCTTGTCTCGCAATTCGATGCGGGCGGCAACGCCGGCGCGACCGGGGCAAGCCGGGCCGAAGTGCGGACGGCGGCGCAGCCGGTCGCGGCGATCCCGATCGTGCGGGCTCCGGCTGGCGCCATGCCGGTGCCGGCCACGATCGGCGCGACCGCGCTGGCCATGGCCGAGCCGGCCGACTGGTCCGAGTTCTGACGGTCTCCCGGCCCGGCCCCCGGCCGGGACGACACCCCCGGTCAAGCCCTGGAACGGGGGACCGTGGCGGGCGTTTTGCCATCAGGCTCGCAGTCGGGGTACAGGCCGTCTTGTGTCCAGTGCCAACGACGCCCTGACCGAATCCGCCCTGCCGCCCGAAACCGGCGAAGGCCCGGCCTATTGGCGCTTTGCCCGGGCCAGCCGGGCCCATGTGGTGGTCGACGCGGCCGACTTCTTCCTGCTGATGCAGCAGGCCATGCTGCGGGCGCGCCGGCGGATCATGCTGATCGGCTGGGATTTCGATACGCGGGTGCGGCTGGGGCCCGGCCGGCGCTGGTGGAACCGGCCCAACCGGCGGCGCTATCCGGCCCGGCTGGGCGCCTTCGTGATCTGGCTGGCGAACCGCACGCCCGGGCTTGAGGTGCGGGTGCTCAAATGGAACTTCGGGGCACTGAAGTTCCTGTTCCGCGGCAGCATGATCCTGGATCTGCTGCGCTGGTTCTGGCACCCCGCGATCGACTTCAAGTTCGATTCCGCCCATCCGCTGGGGTGCAGCCACCATCAGAAGATCGTGGTGATCGATGACCGGTTCGCGGTCTGCGGCGGCATCGACATGACCGGTGATCGCTGGGACACGCCCGAACACCGCGAGCATGATCCGCGGCGGCAGGGCCCCGGTCGCCACATCTATGGTCCGTGGCACGATGTCACGATGATGATCGAGGGCGAAGCGGCGGCGGCGCTGGGGGACCTGGGCCGGGCGCGCTGGCGGCGGGCCGGGGGCGGAGACCTGCGGCCCTGCCCGGGCCAGGTCGAGAGCGCCTGGCCGCCCGGGCTGATCGCCGAGTTCACCGACGTCGAAATCGGCATTGCCCGCACCTCGGCGCGCTGGGGACCTTACCCGGAAGTGCGCGAGATCGAGGCCCTGTTCGTCGAACATATCGCCCGCGCGCAGCACTTCATCTATGCCGAAAGCCAGTACTTCGCCTCACGCCGGGTCGCGGAGGCGCTGGCCGCCCGGCTGTCGGCCTCCGATCCGCCCGAAGTGGTGCTGATCAATCCCGAAAGCGCACACGGCTGGCTGGAGCAGGCCGCGATGGATGGCGCCAGGGTGCGACTGCTCCACGCCATCGCCGAGCACGATCCGCTGCGGCGGCTGAGGGTCTTTGTGCCGTATTCCGGCCGCAAGCCGATCTACGTACACGCCAAGCTCATGATCGTGGACGACGAGATCCTGCGGGTCGGGTCGGCCAACCTGAACAACCGGTCGATGGGTCTGGACAGCGAGGCAGACATGTTCATTGACGCCACGCGTCCCGCCAATGATCGCGCCGAGGTGCGATCGGCCATCACCCGCTTGCGCCATCGCCTGCTGGCGGAACACTGCGGTCTCGATCCGGCGGCGCTTCCCGCGCTGTTGGCGGAGGCGGGATCGATGGCGGCGATGATCGATGCCCGGCCGCGGTCGGCCAAGCGGCTGCAGGCTTTTGACTTGCGCCCGCTGACCGATGCTGAAAAAGCGATAGCCGACAGCGCGCTGCTGGATCCGGAACGGCCCGAGGAACTCTTCGAGCCGATCAGCCGCGGGCGGGTAAGGGGACTATTCCGGAGGGGCGGGCTGTTGCATCGGCCGCGCTAGCAAGAGGCGAATTCCATGAGCAAGACCAATGACGCCGCCGCGGGCATGCCTGCCGGGCTGGCCCCCGACGGCAAGATCATCGTGCCCGACGAGGTGCAGGAGGCGATCCGCACGCTGATCCGCTGGTCGGGTGACGATCCCCAGCGCGAAGGCCTGATCGACACCCCGCGCCGCGTCGCGCGGGCCTGGCGCGAGTATTGCCAGGGCTATGGCGAGGACCCGGCGGTCCACCTGTCGCGGATCTTCGAGGAAGTGGGCGGCTACAACGAGGTGGTCCTGCTCAAGGACATCCCGTTCCAGTCCCATTGCGAACACCACATGGCGCCGATCATCGGCAAGGCGGCCATCGCCTATCTGCCGCGCAACCACGTGGTGGGCATCTCCAAGCTGGCCCGGGTGCTGCACGGCTTCGCCCGCCGCCTGCAGATCCAGGAGCGACTGACCGCCGAGGTCGCGCAGTGCATCTGGGACAACCTGAAGCCCATCGGCGTCGCCGTCGTGATCGAGGCCAGCCACGCCTGCATGACCGCGCGCGGCGTGCGCACGCCGGGGGTCAACATGGTGACCAGCCGGCTGATGGGCACCTTCCTCGACGATGAGCGCTCGCGCAAGGAAGTGCTGAGCCTGATGGGCTACTGAGGTCAGCCGGGCCGCGGGCCCAGGCACCCTGATCCAAACGGGAGGGCACGGGGGAAGGCTGGCTCTCCCCTTATCCTCGCCAAACAAAAGAGGGCCCGTAACGGGCCCTCTCCTGTTTCCTCCCCGCAAGCGGGCAGGTCATGCCTGGAACCGGAGCCGTTCGGCCCGGCCGGTCCTTACAACTGCTCGAGCATGTAGTCGGCGGCGCTCACCTTGAACTCGCCCGGCGCCTCGACGTTGACCGTCTCGACCACGCCGTCGTTGATGATCAGCGAGAAGCGCTGGCCGCGCTGGCCCAGGCCGAAGCCGCTGCCGTCCATGGTCAGGCCCAGGGCCTTGACGAAATCGCCGTTGCCGTCGGCCAGCATGGTGACATCGGCCGATCCGCTCGCCGCGCCCCAGGCCTTCATCACGAAGGGATCGTTGACGGCGGTGCAGACGATCTCGTCGATCCCCTTGGCCTTGAGTTCGGCCGCCTTCTCCACGAAGCCGGGCAGGTGCTTGGCCGAGCAGGTCGGGGTGAAGGCCCCCGGAACCGAGAACAGGGCGACCTTCTTGCCCTTGAAGTACTCACCGGTCTGCACCGGCTCGTTGCCCTCCTGAGTGGCCTTGATCAGCTTGACGTCGGGAAGGGTATCGCCCTGGGCAATGGTCATCGTCTGGTCCTTCTGGCTGTCCGGCAGGTGCCGGGTGACTGTGTGGCCAGACATAGGGACGCCCCGATGAATCGCAACAGGGCATCGGGACGGCTTGCGCCATGACGGCGGAGCGAAGGGTGGTTGCGACGAACCGAACAGGGTGAACATCGGCTTAAGCGCGTGTCTTGAACGCTGGGTAAGCCTGGCTGCGTCACACCTCGGACGTGGATGGGACCACGCGAGGGAGCGCACGATGGACAGGATCAGGACCGGACACAGGATCAGGGCCGGAATGGCGGCACTCGCCGCGATCGGCACGCTGCTGGCCACGCCGGCACGGGCCGGGGATGCGCAGGAGGCGGAAAAGCTGCGGCGGCTGGACATCATGCTGATGGTCACCGCGCTGCGCTGCCGCACCACCGAAGACAATTTCCAGGCGGATTTTGCCGCGTTCGAGGCCTCGCACCTGGCCGAGCTGAACGACGCCGCGCTGCAGCTCCGCAAGAGCCTGGTCGCGGCGAACGGGGTGGTCGGGGCGAGCCGCGAGCTCGACCGGATCAGCACCGGCATGGCCAACCAGTACGGCCAGGGCCATCCCCGCCTGGATTGCGCCGAGCTCAAGCAGGCGACGCGGCTGCTGGCCGAACTGAAGGGCCGCGAGGCCCTGCTGAGTGCGGCGGACGAGCTGCTGGCGGCTCCGGCGCGGCCGGTTCTGGCCCTGTCGCGCTGAGGTCATGCCAGGGGCGCCGCCGGCCGGTCCGGAAGGACATATAAAGACTTCTTTATATTGAGAGCGAATACGGCTAAGGGCGGTGCCATCCGGCGCTGCCCCAAGCTGTCTGCGGCGCGCTGTCATGCAGGAGAACACCGTGTCCGCCACGCTCGAAGCCGCCAAGGATTACGTCATCGCCGATATCGGTCTCGCCGATTTCGGCCGCGCCGAGATCGCCATTGCCGAAACCGAGATGCCCGGCCTGATGGCGCTGCGCAAGGAATTCGGGCCGAGCCAGCCGCTCAAGGGCGCGCGGATCACCGGCTCGCTGCACATGACGATCCAGACCGCCGTGCTGATCGAGACCCTGGTCGCCCTGGGCGCCGAGGTCCGCTGGGCGACCTGCAACATCTTCTCCACCCAGGACCACGCCGCCGCGGCGATCGCCGCCGCCGGGATCCCGGTCTTCGCCGTCAAGGGTGAGAGCCTGGCCGAGTACTGGGACTATGTCGGTTCGATCTTCGACTGGGATGACGGCACCGGCCGCACCGCCAACATGATCCTGGACGATGGCGGCGATGCCACCATGTTCGCGCTGTGGGGCGCCCGCGTTGAAGCCGGCGAAGCGCTGTTCGAGCCGAGCAACGCCGAGGAAATCGAGTTCTGCCGCGCGCTGAAGGCCTTCCTCAAGCGCAAGCCCGGCTACCTGACCATGTCGGTCGCGCACATCAAGGGCGTCTCGGAAGAGACCACCACCGGCGTGCACCGGCTGTACCAGATCGCCAAGGACGGCAAGCTGCCGTTCCCCGCGATCAACGTGAACGACAGCGTCACCAAGTCGAAGTTCGACAACCTCTACGGCTGCAAGGAATCGCTGGTCGACGCGATCCGCCGCGCCACCGACGTGATGCTGGCCGGCAAGGTCGCCTGCGTCGCCGGCTTCGGCGATGTCGGCAAGGGTTCGGCCGCCTCGCTGCGCAATGGCGGCGCCCGCGTGATCGTGACCGAGATCGATCCGATCTGCGCACTGCAGGCGGCGATGGAGGGCTATGAGGTCGTGACGATGGAAGAGGCCGTGACCCGCGCCGACATCTTCGTCACCGCCACCGGCAACGAGGACGTGATCACTGCCGAGCACATGAAGGCGATGAAGCCGATGAGCATCGTCTGCAACATCGGCCACTTCGACAGCGAGATCCAGATCGCCGCGCTGAACAACTACAAGTGGACCGAGGTCAAGCCGGGCACCGATCTGGTCGAGTTCCCCGACGGCAAGCAGATCATCATCCTCGCCAAGGGCCGCCTGGTGAACCTGGGCTGCGCCACCGGCCACCCCAGCTTCGTGATGAGCGCCAGCTTCACCAACCAGACGCTGGCCCAGATCGAGCTGTTCACCAAGAGCAGCCAGTACAAGAACGAGGTCTATGTCCTGCCCAAGCACCTCGACGAGAAGGTCGCGGCGCTGCACCTGGAGAAGCTGGGCGTCAAGCTGACCACGCTGAGCAAGCGCCAGGCCGACTACATCGGCGTCCCCGAGGCGGGCCCGTTCAAGCCGGACCACTACCGCTACTGAGCGGTCGCTCCCTGCGGGGCTCAGGACAAATGCATAAGGGCGGGGCGAAAGCTCCGCCCTTTCGTCTTTGTGGCCGGTGCAACGACTGTAAAACCGGTTGCAGGACCATTGTCATTCGTCGCCCCGCCGCATAGCCAGAAGGCCATGCCCCTTGATCCCACCGTGCTGATGTTGATCGGCCTGCTGCTGGCTGCCTGGACGGCCGTGGCGGTGTGGTTCATCGTCGTGGCCCGAGGGCGCGCGCGCCGCGCCGACGCCGCCCTGCGCGGGGCGCGGCGGCTGGCGCGCATGGTCGACGAATCGCCCGCCATCCCGCTGCTGGTCCGTGCCGACGGCCGGATCGAGGCCTCGGCCCGCCTCGCGCTGTGGCTGGGGCTGGAGGCGGTGCCGCAGTACCTCTCCGAGCTGGGCCAGGGCGAACGGTCGGAGGGCGGGATCCCGCTGCTCCAGTTGGGCGAGCTCAACGATGCGGTCCGGCGTTGCCAGAAAACCGGGGCGGCATTCCGGATGATCGTCACTCCGGCCGGGTCGAACCGCTCGCTCTCGCTGCGCGGCCAGCTTGCCGATCCGCAGATCTCCCCGGGCGGCTCGGCGCTGGTCTGGGTGTTCGACTTTTCCGAGAGCGAAACCGAGATCGTCCGCCTGCGCAGCGAGGCTGCACGGGCGCGGGCCGATTTCGCCGCGCTGATCGGGCTGATCGAGGCCGCGCCGATGCCGATGTGGTTCCGCGATCGCGACGGTCGGCTGCGGCTGGTCAACAAGGCCTATGTCACCGCTGTGCAGGGCGACAGTGCCGACAGCGTCGCCGCCGCCGGGATCGAGCTGGTCGAGGCGGTGGACGGCATCAGCGCCCGGGAGATGGCCCTGCGCGCCGTGACCGAGGGGGCCCCGATCGAGCGCATGGTTGGTGCGACGATCGGCGGCCAGCGGCGGACCCTGCGGGTCAGCGACTTGCCCATCGGCGACCAGGGCGTGGCCGGCTATGCGATCGATATCGAGGACATGGAGGAGCTGGGGCGGGCCTTCCGCGCCTTCCGCGAGGCGCAGCGATCGATGCTCGACCAGCTCTCGGCCGGGGTGGCGCAGTTCGATGCCCGCCGGGGGCTGACCTTCGCCAACCAGCCGTTCCAGCGCATTTTCGGGCTGACCCCGGCGATCCTGATCGACCAGCCCCTGTTCGAGCGCCTGCTCGACCTGATCCGCGACCATGGCCGCGTGCCCGAAGTCCGGGATTTCCCGGCCTGGCGGCGCGAAAAGCTCGACTGGTTCCGCGACAACCAGCCCCATGAGGAGGCCTGGACCCTGCCCGACGGGACGCACCTGCGGGTGGTGGCCCAGCCGATGCCGGATGGCGGCCTGCTGTTGATCGTCGAGGACCGGACCGAGGAGATCCGGCTCTCGGCCACGCGCGACACGCTGCTGCGCACCCGCACGGCGACCTTCGACAGCCTGTTCGAATCGCTCGCCGTGTTTGCGCCGGACGGCAAGCTGCAACTGTGGAATCGCCGCTTCGAGCAGGACTGGGAGCTTGAGGGCGAGTTTCTGGATACCCACCCCAAGATCGATCTGCTGCTGGACCGGATCGCCACGCGGCTGTCGCAGCCCGATCAGGCGGGCCTGATCGGGGGCGTGGTCAGCGCCGCGACGCTCGATCGCCAGCAGACGAGCGGCCGGGCGCTGCTGGCCGATGGGCGGACGCTGGAATTCGCCGGGGTGCCCTTGCCCGACGGCAATGGCCTGCTCACCGTGCTGGACATCACCGACAGCCAGAAGGCCGAGGCCATGCTGCGGGAACGCAATGCGGCGCTGGTCGAGGCCGATGGGGTCAAGACCCGGTTCCTGGCCAACATGAGTTACGAGTTCCGCACCCCGCTGACCTCGATCGGCGGCTTTGCCGAGCTGCTCGAAGCCGGTCTGGGCGGCGAATTGAGCCCGCAGGGGCACGAATATGTCGGGGCGATCCTGACCTCGGTGAAGCGGCTCGGCGAGCAGATCGAGACCGTGCTCGACCTGTCGCAGAGCGAGGCCGGGCTGCTGCCGCTGGCCAGCGAGAAGATCGAGCTCCTGCCCTTCATGACCCGCATCGTCGAGGAGCGGGCCGGGCCGTTGCGCGAGGGCGGGCTGAGCCTTGACCTGCGCGGTAATCGTTCGGCGGGCTGGATCACCGGCGACCGGCGGCGGCTGGCCCGGGCGATCGGCCACCTGATCGACAACGCCATGGCCGCGACATCGCCGGGCGGGCGTATCCTGGTTGATCTCAGCCCGACCAAGCTGGGCCCGCGCGTGGTCATCTCGGACAATGGACCCGGCATGGATGCCGCCACGCTCGCCCGCGCGCTGGAGGGCCTGGCGCCCGACAGCGAGGCGGCCAGCGGAGAGCGTCGCCGCGGGCTGGGCCTGCCGTTGGCGCGGCAACTGATCGAGGCCCATGGCGGCACGCTCGAGCTGTTGTCCGAGCCCGGGCAGGGCACGGCGGCGATCGTGCAGTTCCGATGACCGGGGCCTGCACCGAACCCTTGCCCGACCTGGCCGCGATGACCCGCTTCGGGCAGCGGATCGCCACCCGTCTGCGGCCCGGCGACGTGGTCGCGCTGTCGGGCGGCCTGGGCGCGGGCAAGACCACCCTGGCCCGGGCCATCCTGGCAGCCCTGGGCCATGCGGGCGAGGTCCCGTCGCCGACCTTCTCGATCGTCGAGCTGTACGAACCGCCCGCGACCCGCCTGCCGACCGTCCACGCCGATTTCTACCGGCTGCGTGACCCTGCGGAAGCGGAGGAGCTTGGTCTGGACGATTATCGCCAGGGCGGCGTGCTGATCGCCGAATGGCCCGAGTGCGCGGGCGGGTTCGCGCATGAACCGGGGTGCCTTGGCATCCTGTTGGAAAATGACGGGACAGGACGGATCGCCATTGTCGAGGCGGGGGCGGATTGGGTAGGGCGGCTGCCATGAGCAGTGCCGATCCCGCCGCCGTTCCCGAAGGCATCGAGCCGTTTATCGCCAGTGCCGGCTGGTCCGGCGCCGCGATCGAGCCCTTGCCGGGCGATGCCTCGTTCCGGCGCTATTTCCGCCTGCGCCGCAGCGGGGATCGCACGGCCATGCTGATGCACGCCCCGCCGCCGCACGAGGACCCGGCGCCGTTCCTGCGCGCGGCGCGGTGGCTGGATGATGCCGGGCTGCGGCCGCCGCGCGTGCTGCACGAGGATTCGGCAAAGGGCTTCGTCCTGCTGGAAGACTTCGGGGAGGTGCGGATGCGCGACTACCTCGACGCCTGGCCCCAGGACGAGCGCGAGATCTATGCCGCCGCGGTCGATACCCTGACCACGCTGCACAAGGTCACCCCCGGGCCCTTCACCGCCTATGGCCTGCCCGAGTACCAGCGCGAGGCCAAGCTGTTCATCGACTGGTTCTGCCCGGCCCGGAACCTCTACGTTGACGGCAAGGGCTGGGCCGAGGCCTGGGACGAGGTGCTGACCCCGCTGCTCGGCCGCCAGCGCCCCGGGGTGACCGTGCTGCGCGATTACCACGCCGAGAACATCATGCTGCTGGGCGCCCTCCACAAGCAGGGCCTGCTCGATTTCCAGGACGCGCTGGTCGGGCATCCGGCCTATGACCTGGTTTCGCTGCTGCAGGACGCCCGCCGCGACGTCAGCCCCGAGCTGGAAAGCGAGATGGTCGCCCGCTATCTGCGCGGCCATGCCGATCCGGAGACCTTCGTGGCCGACTATGCCCGGCTCGGCGCCCAGCGGAACGCCAAGATCGTCGGGATCTTCGTCCGGCTGTGGAAGCGCGATGGCAAGCCCCGCTACCTGGATCTGATCCCCCGCGTCTGGGCCCTGCTGGAGCGGGATCTGGCCCATCCCGCGCTGGCCCCGGTGGCGGCCTGGTTCGATGCCAACATCCCGGCCGACGTGCGCCGTGCCGGAGGCGGGGCGTTCGAGGCATGAGGGCCGGTAAGGCGGAGGCGCGGAAGGGCCGAGCGAACTGCGGTTCGCCCCAGGCCGCCTTGCCTTGGCGTCAACCCGCAAGGCGCGCCGCATGACCCAGGCCTCCGACACCGCGATGGTCATGGCGGCCGGGCTCGGCAAGCGGATGCGGCCGCTCAGCACCACCCGGCCCAAGCCGCTGGTCAAGGTGGGCGGCAAGGCGCTGATCGACTGGAGCCTGGACCGGCTGGTCGAAGCCGGGATCGGTCGGGCCGTGGTCAATGTCCATTACCTGGCCGATGCGCTCGAGGCCCATCTGGCGCAGTACGGCCGCCGGCAGCCCGACCTGGCGATCACCGTGTCGGACGAGCGCAGCCTCCTGCTCGAGACCGGCGGCGGCATGGTCCGGGCCCAGGCCCAGGCCCTGCTGCCCGACCCGTTCTTCTGCCTGAACAGCGACAACATCTGGCTCGACGGGCCGCGCACCGTCTTCGCCGAACTGAGCAGCGCCTGGGACCCGGCGCGGATGGATGCCCTGTTGCTGGTGGTGCGTCATCCGGCGGCGCATGGGCATGAGGGCAAGGGCGATTTCCATCTCGACCCCCTCGGCCGGATCAGCCGCCGCCGGCCCGGGCGGGTCGCGCCTTTTATCTACACCGGCATCCAGATCGTGGCGCACCGCCTGTTGCGCGATGCGCCGGAAGGGCCGTTTTCCACCAACCTGCTGTGGACCCGCGCGATGGAGGAGGGGCGGCTGTTCGGCTGGGTCCACACCGGCCAGTGGTTCGAGGTCGGCACGCCCCAGGCGATCGCCCCGACCGAGGCGCTGCTCTCGCGTGGCTGACGCCGCCCCCGAACTCTGCCTTCCCCGTTCGCCCGACACGAACGGATCCCGGTGCTATGGCTGAGGGGAAAGGCAGCGGCCGCCCCGGACCGCAGCTCTATTCCATCGCCGCGCACCGGGGCTTTGCCGATGCGCTCGTCGCCGGGCTGATCCCGCGTTACGCCGATCCCGACCTGGGCCTGGCGCGGCTGACCCTGCTGCTCCCCAGCCAGCGCGCGGTCCGCACCGTCACCGAAGCCTTCGTACGCCTGTCGGGCCGGGGCCTGCTGCTGCCGCGCATGGCGGTGGTGGGCGATCTGGACCTGGACGAGACCCTGGGGCCGCTGCTCGATCCGCTGGGGGCGGACGATATCCCCCCGGCGGCCGATCCGGTGCGGCGATGGCTGCGACTGGCGGAACTGCTGCGCGACGAACTGGGGGATGCGGCCCCGCGGGGCGCGGCGCTGCTACGCCAGGCCTTCGAACTGGGGCGGACCATGGACCGCCTGCTGGTCGAGGGGATCGGGCCGCAGGAGCTGCTTGAGGACCGGGTGATCGGCGTGGTGGGTGACCAGGCCGCGCACTGGCAGGGCTCGATCCGCACCTTCGCGCGGGTCCAGGCCCGATGGCTGGCCGAGCTGGAAGCGCGTGGCGAGATCGACGTGCCGGCCCGGCGCAACCGCCTGTTCGAGCGCGCGGCGCAGCGCTGGCGGGCCGCTCCGCCGGTCACCCCGATCGTGGCGGCCGGGGTCACCAGCGCCTCGCCCGCATTGGCCCGGCTGCTGCGGGTCGTGGCCGACCTGCCGGGTGGGGCGGTGATCCTGCCCGATCTCGACCTGACCCTGGAGGATGCGGTGTGGGACGCGCTCGGCACCGCCGGCGCTCCGGCCGGGCCAGACGATCCGCCGCTGGGGCGGGACGATGCCGTCACCCATCCGCAGTATCACCTCAAGCTGCTGCTCAACCGCATGGGGGTGCGCCGCGACGAGGTCGAGCCCTGGCACCGCTCGGGCCTCAGCGCGGCCGAGCCGGCGCGCAGCCGGGCGATCTCCAACCTGTTCCTCCCGCCTGCCGCCAGCGCGCGCTGGGTCCGGCTGAAAGCCGACGAGCGCCGCCTGTCCGGGGTCCGGGTGATGGAGACCGCCCACCCGGAAGAGGAGGCCCAGGCGATCGCGGTGCTGATCCGCGAGGCCCTGGAGATTCCGGAGCGCCGGGTCGCTCTGGTCACCCCCGACCGCGGGCTGGCGGCCCGGGTTGTCGCCCATCTGCTGCGCTGGAACATCGTCGCCGACGACACCGCCGGCCAGCCCCTGCCGATGACCGCCGCCGGACGCCTGCTGCTGCTGCTGGCCGAAGTCATCCGCACCGCCGCAGCCCCGGTTCCGCTGATCGCCTTGCTGGTCCATCCGCTGGGGGGCGAGGGCGTGACCGGCTGGGATGGCGACCGCGCGACCTGGCTCGATCATGCCCGGAGGCTGGACAAGGCCCTGCGCGGACCACGCCCCGAGCCGGGCCTGGACCATATCCGGCGGCTGGTCGAGGCGCGTGATGATGCGGCGTTCAGCGCCTGGTGGACCGCGGTCGCGGCGCGGCTGACGCCCCTGCTCGACGGAACCGACCGCACGCTTGGAGTGGCCCTCGATGGTCTTGCCGAGGCGGCCGGGGCCTTGTCGGGTGGCCGGGTCTGGGCCGGGGGCGATGGTCGATGCCTGGCCCAGTTCATCGAACAGACCCGCGTCGCGGCCCATGCGGTCGGCACCGTGGTGGCCCCGGGCGATCTTGCGGCCGTGCTGCGCGACGCGATGGAGCGCATCGCCGTGCGGCCGCTCTGGGGTGGGCATCCGCGCGTCGCGATCTACGGCGTGATCGAGGCGCGGATGAGCCGCGCCGACCTGGTCATCTGTGGCGGCCTGACCGAAGGCACCTGGCCCGGCGCCGCAGCGCCCGATGCCCTGCTGGCGCCGGCCGTGTTGCGCGCGCTCGGCGTGCCGGGGGCGGACTTCCGGGTCGGGCTCGCCGCCCACGATCTGGCTGCCGCGCTCGGGGCGCCCGAGGTGGTGCTGAGCCATGCCCGCCGCGATGTCTCGGGGCCGGCGATCCCCTCGCGCTTCGTCCTGCGCGTCCGCGCCATGCTGGGCGAAACCCTGCTGCAGGATCATGCGGAGCAGGAGGCGGTGGCGCGGGCCCGCGGGATCGATGACGCGCCCGCCGAACCGCCAGCGGTCCAGCCCCGGCCGAGCCCCAGCGCAGCGCAGCGCGACGTGCCCCTGGCCGTGACCGCGCTCGACCGGCTGCGCGGCGATCCCTACCAGTTCTATGCGAGCGAAATCCTGCGGCTGCGCGCCTGGGACCCGCTCGATGCCGATCCCTCGGCCGCGTGGAAGGGCACCGCAGTCCACGCGATCCTCGAAGCCTGGCACAAGCAGGGCGGGGATCTGCTGCCGATCGCCCGCGCCGAGGTGGCGAAGATGAGCGCCCACCCGCTGGTGCGCGGGCTGTGGTGGCCGCGGCTCGAGGCCGGACTGCAGTGGATCGAACAGGCAATCGCCGATCAGGAGGCGATCGGGCGGACGGTGATCGCCAGCGAGGCCAAGGGGCACATGACCTGGCGCGGCGTCAAGCTGAAGGGCCGGGCCGACCGCATCGATCGCCTGCCCGACGGCACGCTCGCCGTGGTCGACTACAAGACCGGCAGCCCGCCCAGCGCGCGCCGGGTGGAAGAGGGCTTCGCGCTGCAACTGGGGCTGATCGCCCTGATGGCGCGGGACGGGGCCTTTGCCGGGGTCAGCGGGGAGCCCACCCGGTTCGAATACTGGTCGCTGCGCAAATCCTCGCGCAGCCCGACCGGGTTCGGCGACTGTTCGGAGCCGGTGCTCGAAGGCAAGAAGAGCTCGGGCATTCCCCGCGAGGAATTCGTGGCGACCACCGCGCACTTCCTGGCCGACGCGATCGACCGCTGGATCAGGGGCAGCGAACCGTTCACCGCGCGGCTCAACCCGGATCTTCCAACCTACACCGATTATGACCAGTTGATGCGGCTGGACGAATGGCAGGGCCGGAGCGCCGCGGAGGGCATGCCATGAGCCGGGTCTATCCGCTGCAGGACAACCAGCGCCGTGCGGTCGATCCGGCCGAGACGGTCTGGCTTTCGGCCTCGGCCGGGACGGGCAAGACCCAGGTCCTCTCGGCCCGGGTCTTGCGGCTGCTGCTGCAGGAAGGGGTGGGCCCGGGGCAGATCCTGTGCCTGACCTTCACCAAGGCCGGCGCGGCCGAAATGGCGACCCGGGTGAACGAGGTCCTGGCCAACTGGGTGCGCATGCCGGACACCGACCTGGCCGAGCAGCTCGCGGCGATCGGGGCCCCGATCGATCCCACCACCCGCGCCCGCGCCCGCACCCTGTTCGCCGCCGTGCTCGACTGCCCGGGCGGCGGGCTGCGCATCAACACGATCCACGCCTTCGCGCAGTGGCTGCTTGCCGGCTTTCCCGAAGAGGCCGGGCTGACCCCGGGCACCCGGGCGATGGAGGATCGCGACCGGCTGTTGCTGAGCCGCGAGGTCCTGGCCGAGCTGCTCGTGGCCGCCGAGGCCCGCGGGGACGAGGGCCTGCTCGATGCCCTGGGCCGGCTGTCGCTGCGCATGGCGCCCGAGGATGTCGAACGCTTCCTGATGCGCTGCGCCACCTGCCGCGAGGCCTGGTTCGGCCCGGGCGCCTGGATGCCGCCGCTGCGCGATCGGGTCGAGGCCTTGCTCGGGCTGCCGCCGGGCGCGACCCTGCGCGAGCTCTGCACCGACGCGGCTTTCGATGTGCGGAGCCTGCGCCGTTGCATGGCAATCAACGCGGCGTGGAAAGCGGCGACCGGACAGAATGCCGCCAATGCGATCGGTGACTGGCTGGCTTTGGCCCCGGAGGAGCGGGCTGCGCGCATCACTGGGCTGGCCGAGCATTTCCTCACCAAGGCGGGCGAGCCCAAGTCGACCAAGAACCTCGACAAGGTCGATCCCGCCTATGTCGATCACGCCGCGCGGGTGATCGACAGCATCCGCCAGGTGCAGGAGCGCGCCGCCATGCTGGCCCTGGCCGAATGGCTGGCCCCCGCGCTCGAACTCGGCCGGACCTTCGCGCTCGCCTGGGACGAGGCCAAGCGGCGCGAGGGGCTGATCGATTTCGACGACCAGATCCGCCAGGCCGCCGACCTGCTGGGCCGCTCGGAGCTGGCCGAATGGATCCGCTACAAGCTCGACCGCCGCTTCGATCACATCCTGATCGACGAGGCGCAGGATACCAATGCCGCCCAGTGGGAGATCATCGGCGCGCTGACCGGGGACTTTTTCGCCGGGGTCGGACAGCGCGATCCCGAGGTGCTACGCACCCTCTTCGTGGTGGGCGACTACAAGCAGGCGATCTTCCGCTTCCAGGGGACCAGCCCGGAAAACTTCGAGCGGGCCCGCCGCCAGGTCCGCGCGCAGATGTCGGGACTGGCCGAAAATGTCGTTCGGCTGCGCGCCGCCGAGGAGGCCCGCGAGCTGCGCGAGCTGGGGCTGGGGCGCAGCTATCGCACTGCGCGGCCGATCCTGGACTTCGTGGACCGGGCCATCGCCGCGATCGGGCCGGAACGCTTCGGGCTGAAGCAGGCCCCCGATCCGCATGTGGGGGAAGAACGCCCCGGCATGGTCGTGCTGTGGCCGCCCGCGGTGCCGACCGGGGGGGAGGATGGCGATCCGGGCGAGGAGGGGGAGGAGACCTGGCTCCCGCGCCCCGACCGGCAACTGGCTGACCGTCTGGCGCGCCAGATCGCCGAATGGCTCGACCGGCGCAAACCCGGCTATCCGCTCCACAAGGGCCGGCACCGCCGTGCCGAGGCCGGTGACATCATGATCCTGGTCCGCAAGCGCAAGGAGCTGGCCGGGCTGATCGTCGCTCGGCTCCATGCGCGCGGGGTTCCGGTTGCCGGCGTCGATCGCCTGCGCCTGGGCGCGCCGCTGGCGGTGAAGGACGTGATGGCCGCGCTGCGCTTTGCCGCTCAGCCGCTCGACGATCTCAATCTGGCGGGGCTGCTGGTCTCACCCCTGGTCGGCTGGTCGCAGGAGGACCTGCTGGCCCATGGCTACCGGCCCGCCGGCGTGCCCTTGTGGGAGCACCTGCGCCGTTCGCGCGAGCCGCTGGTGACCGCGACCGTGGGCCAGTTGGTCGGGCTGCTCGCCCGGGCCGATTACGACATGCCCCAGACCCTGTTGCACTGGCTGCTGGTCGGGCCCTGGCAGGCGCGGCGCAAGCTGGTGGCGCGGCTGGGGCGCGAGGCGAACGATCCGCTCGACGAACTGCTCAACGCCGCCCACGGCTATGGCACCAGCGAGACCGCCAGCCTGACCGGGTTCCTCCACTGGTTCGATGCGGGCGACGGCGAGCTGAAGCGCGAGGCCGAGGGCGGCGGCGGGCTGGTGCGGGTGATGACGGTCCACGGGTCGAAAGGCCTGCAGGCGCCGATCGTGATCCTGGCCGACGCCGCGGACGATCCCGATCGCGGTCTGGGCACACCGCTGGCCTTGGCCGAGCCGCGTCCGGCCGGATGGGAGCACGCCTACCATGCCGCGCGGACGATTCCGCTGCCAGGCCTGCGCAAGGACGAGAAGCTGGGCCGGATCGCCGAAGCCGAGGCGCGCGCCCGGGCCGAGGAGCGCGAGGAGCACTGGCGGCTGCTCTACGTCGCCATGACCCGCGCGGAGGAGGCGCTGTTCGTCACCGGATCGCTCTCCGCCCGCGAAACCGAACCGGCGGCCGATTCGTGGTACGCCCGGCTGGCCGCCGCGCTGGATGATGTGGCGCCCGAGCCTGACCCGCTGTGGGATTGCCGGATCGCCCTGGGCGTTCCGCCGCCGCCCGCCCCGCCCGCCGCGGCGGAGACGCTGGAGCTGGATCTTCCCCCCTCGCTGCCGCCATGGATGGGGCGCCCGGTCGGCGAAGAACCGCGCCCGCCGCGCCCGCTCGCCCCGTCCTCGCTGGGCGAGGACGAGGGGGCCGATCCGCCCTATCCGCCCGGTTCGGGCGGCGATGCCGCGCGGCGCGGCACGTTGATCCACCAGTTGCTCGAGCGCCTGCCCGACGTCCCTGCGGAACATCGCGACGAGCGGGCGGCCCGCTGGCTGGCGCGGCACGCGACCGATCTGGGCGAGGCGGCGCGCGCCGATCTGGCCCGGGATGCGCTGCGGGTCCTGGCTGATCCGCGCTGGTCCGATCTGTTCGCGCCCGGCGCCCTGGCCGAAGTGCCGATCGCCGCCACGGTGGGCGAGCGGGTGATTGCCGGCACGATCGACCGGCTGGTGGTCACGTCCGAGCGGGTCCGGCTGGTCGATTTCAAGACCACCCGCCGACCGCCGTCTGACCTGGCCGAGGTCCAGCCCGCGATCCTGCGCCAGATGGGCGCCTATGCGGCGGCGCTGGAGGTGACCTTCCCGGGACGGACAGTCGAAGCGGCCCTGCTGTTCACGCATGGCCCGACGCTGCTGGCCATTCCGCCCGAGGTGCTGGCGGCGCACAAGCCGCTCTTCGTCGCAGGCGATTAATCCTATCGGGATTGCCCGGTTGCACCCTACCGCCGAAGCCCTAGATAGACGGGCAAACGCCTTCAGGAGTCTGTCGCATGTCCACCAAAGCCGTCACCGATGCCAGCTTCGCCGCCGATGTCCTCCAGTCGGACAAGCCGGTGCTGGTCGATTTCTGGGCGGACTGGTGCGGCCCATGCAAGATGATCGCGCCCGCCCTTGAGGAAATCTCGGACGAACTGGCCGACCAGGTGACCATCGCCAAGATGGACATCATGGAAAACACCGACACCCCCGGCCAGTTCGGCGTCCAGTCGATCCCGCTGCTGATCCTGTTCAAGGATGGCCAGCCCGTGGCCCAGAAGCTCGGCGCCGCGCCGAAGGGCCAGTTGAAGCAGTGGCTGGAAAGCGTTCTCTGAGCCTTGACCTCGCGAGTTGATTGATAGGGGCTTTCGCCCCCCAAATTCGCGACGCCCCAAGAGTGATTGTCATCCCGGGCTTGACCCGGGATCCAGTTCTCTTGCGCTGCAGGAACCCCGACAGAAGAGCTGGGCCCCGGGTCAAGCCCGGGGTGACGATAGGCGGACCGCCGCCCGCCTTGCGGTATCGCGTGTCAGCCCAGCGCCGCCATCCGCCCGGCCAGCTCGTCCCACAGCGCCGGGCTGGCCGCCGCGATCAGCCCCGGCTCGAGGTGGCGGTCGACCCGATAGTCCGAACCGTCCGGCCGCGCCGCCCTGCCGCCGGCCTCGTTGACGAACAGCACCCCGGCGGCATGGTCCCAGGCGAGGGTGCGTTCGAAGATCGACATGTCGTTCTGCCCCAGCACGATGCGGGGATACTGCTCGGCGGCGCAGCGCGGGATGTCGACCAGGGTGTAATGCGGGGCGATGTGGGTCTTCAGCCCGGCGCGGCGCTCCGGATCGGCGAAGAGCAGCGAGATCGCCGCGACCGGCGGGGTCTCGCCGGTCGGACGCGCCCGCACCGCTTCGCCATCCACCCAGGCCCCCTGGCCCTGGAGGGCATGGCAGAAGCGGCCCGACAGCCCGTCGAGGATCCACCCGCCCACGGTTACCCCGCGCTCGGCAAGGGCGACCAGCACGCCGAACGGCGGCTTGCCCGCGGCGAAGTTGTTGGTGCCGTCCAGCGGGTCGATGATCCAGCACAGCGCGTCGCCCAGCCGGTTAAGCACGGCGGGATCGGCATGGGCCGCCTCCTCGCCGACGATCACCGCTTCGGGCAGCAGCGCGGCGAGGCCCTCGGCCAGCATCAGCTCGGCCTCGCGGTCGGCCACGGTGACCATGTCGTCCGCCGCCTTGGCGATCACCTCGTCGGCGGCGAGGGTCTGGTAGCGCGGCAGGATCGCGGTGCCGAGGGCGCGGCGCATCACCGCCTCGACCCCCAGGGTGAGCGCCCCGCTCACGAGCGGTAATCGGCGTTGATCGAGATGTATCCGTGCGTGAGATCGCAGGTCCACACCGTGGCGCGGCCGGTGCCGAGCCCCAGATCGACCTCGATCGACACCTCGCGGCCCTTGAGATGGGCGGCGACCGGGGCCTCGTCGTAGTCGGGCAGGGGCTGACCCTCGCGCGCGGCCCAGATGCCGCCGAAGCCGATCGACAGCCGGTCGCGGTCTGCGGGCTCGCCGGCCTTGCCCACGGCCATCACCACGCGCCCCCAGTTGGCGTCCTCGCCGGCGATCGCGGTCTTGACCAGCGGTGAATTGGCGATGGCCAGGCCCACCTTGCGGGCGCTGTCATCCGAGACGGCGCCGCTGACGCTGACGGCGATGAACTTCTGCGCGCCTTCGCCATCCTTGACCACGAGGTGCGCGAGCTGCCGGCAGATGTCTTCTAGCGCCGCGGCAAAGGCATCGGCCCCCGGGCTGTCGGGCCCGCTGAGCTCGGCATTGCCTGCCGCGCCGGTGGCGAAGGCCAGCACCGTGTCGCTGGTCGAGGTGTCGCTGTCGACGGTGATGCACGAGAAGGTGCGCCGGTTGGCCTCGCCCAGCAGATCCTGCAGATAGGCGGGCGCGATGGCGCAGTCGGTGAAGACATAGCCCAGCATGGTCGCCATGTCGGGGGCAATCATCCCGCTGCCCTTGATGATCGCGGCCAGCGTGACCTTGCGGCCATCGACCAGGGCCGTGGCCATGGCGCCCTTTGGGAAGGTGTCGGTCGTGCCGATCGTGCGCGCGGCATCCTCCCACGTGCAGGGCGCGGCGGCCAGGGCGGCAGCCACCCCGTCGCGGGCCTTGTCCTTGGGCAGCGGCACCCCGATCACCCCGGTCGAGGAAACGAAGACCTCGTCCGCCGGGCAGCCGAGTGCATCGGCGACCTGCGCCATGATCTGCTCGACCGCCTCGCGCCCGCGATAGCCGGTGAAGGCGTTCGAGTTCCCAGCATTGACCACCAGCGCCCGGGCGCGGCCCTGCGCCACGTTGCGCCGCCCCAGCTCGACCTCGGACGAACAGCACAGGTTGCGGGTGAAGACCCCGGCGACGGCCGTGCCTTCGGCCAGCTCAACATAGGTCAGGTCGCAGCGGCCCCAGGCCTTGTATCCGGCGCGGGCGATCCGCGGGGTCACCCCGGCGATGGCGGGCAGCGCGGGGAAGGGCGAGGCGAGCGGGGAGACGGCGTCGGACATGGCTGCGCCTATCGATCCAGGCGGGATTGAGGTCAAGGCGGGTTTGGGGTTCGGCAAGGCCGCGATCGGAATGGCGAGGGTGGGTGGAGAGCGGCCATAATTTCCTCCCCGGCACGGGGTGGGGGACCACCGCAGGTGGTGGAGGGGCACCCTCCTTGGGGCAAGGCCTCTCGTCCAGACAGTGTGCCCCTCCACCATGCTTCGCATGGTCCCCCTCACCCGTCGGGGGAGGAAACCAATGTCTGATTCCGAGCGCTACCAGCCTTTCGAACGTGCCCATTCCGCCTAGGCCGCCTTGGTCTTCACCTCGGTCGGCTTGGCCTGGAACGAGACCAGGCGGAAGAACAGGTAGGACAGGACCAGCGCCGCCGCGATGGCGCCGTACTTCACGCCGATGCCCCGGCCGAACAGCTCCGACATCGAAACCAGCACGGTCAGGTGGACACAGTAGAGCGGCAGCGAAAAGGTGCCGAGCCATTCCAGCGCGGGCATCAGCGCCTGGGGCGGGCGGCACATGGCGACGCCCCACATCGCGACCGGCAGGAAGGGGATCACGAACAGGAGGTCGCCCGTCGCCATGCGGAAGGGCAGGCCGGGCACCAGCATGATCCCGGCCATCGGCAGGGCGAGGGCGATCGGCCAGGGCAGGGCGGGGGTGCGGACGCCCGCCTTGTAGAGCCGGCCGAGCCACACCCCGAGGACGTAGGACCAGCCGACCCGGGGCAGGGCCATCCACCAGGTCTTCCAGGTCGGGGCATTGACCCCCATCGTGTCGGCGCCATGGCGGCGCACGGTGTAGACCAGCGCGGCGCCGAACAGCGCGGCGATCAGCGGCAGCCAGCGGGTCGGCACCCGGCGCAGCAGCAGGGCGTGGAGGAAGTTGGCGAGCAGTTCGTAGAACAGGGTCCATTGCGGCCCGTTGAGCCGGTAGAACGGTCCGCGCCCGGCCAGGCTGGGGATCATCGCCAGATCGAGCGCTAGGGTCAGCGCCAGTTCCAGCGGATGCGCGCCAAGCACCAGCGAGCGCACCGCCGCGACCCCCGCGCCCACCGCCACGAGCGGCCAGAGCCGGACGAACCGGGCCCGGGTGAAGGCGATCGCGCCGATCCCCGCGTTGAGCTTCTTTTCGGTCGAGACCGCCAGGACGAAGCCGCTGAGCAGGAAGAACAGGTCGACCAGCAGGTAGCCGCGCACGAAGGGGGTGTGCGTGCGGAACACCATGTCGGCGTGATAGAGCATGATCACCACCGCGGCGAACCCGCGCAGGCCGTCGAGCTGGGACAGGCGCGCGTGGGGGGCACCTTGGGGGCCACCCGGAGGGCTTGCCGGGGTCGGTGTGGCTGCGGTGCTCATCTGGTCAGTCCCCTCCGACGTGTGTCGCTCTGCCGGCTCCATAACGGAGTGGGAGCGGGTGGCCAACCGCGGGACCGCGCGGCGTCACGCCTGCGGTGTGGAAGCGAGCAGCCGGCCCCCTGGCCATCACTGATCTGCAGTCTTGACGAGAGTGCAGCCCATGTCATGAGTGTGTGGTTGAAGCGATCGGGGTGATGTCATGATCTCGGCTCTTGTGCTGGCCCTGTCCGCAGCCCCTGTCATAGCGGATTATTCGCGACAGATCCCTGGCGCCTTGCCACGGTCGGCCACTCCGTTGGGCAACCCGGGCGCCTGGGTGACCACGGCGGACTATCCCCCGGACGCGCTGCGCGCCAATCTGGAGGGCGTGACCGAGTTCCTGCTGACGGTGGGGCCCGACGGCATGGTGACGAGTTGCCAGATCAAGGCGTCAAGCGGTTCACCTAGCCTGGATGTCACCACCTGCGATCTCATCCGCCGCAGAGCGAGGTTTACCCCTGCGCGTGATCCGTCCGGCGCGGCGGTATCCGGGACCTATTTCAACCGGGTGCGCTGGACGATCCCCCGGCCGCCGCCGCCCGAAGCTGGCGAAATGACCGTCTCCTATCTTGTCTCGCCGGATGGATCGCGTTCGGAGTGCCGGGTCGAAACGGCGGTGGGAGCCGCGCTGACCATGGTTGCCAAGGCTGATCCCTGCAAGAACACGGCCGGGTTTTCGCGCGGCTTTGTGGACCAGGCGGGCAAGCCCGTCGCGCGCAGGGTTCGCAGCACGGTCAAGGTCGAGGTGCTGCCCGTGCCCTGAGCAGGGCCTGTGGCGGCGCCGATCCGCGCGGGCCGACCGCACAGGCTGGACGACCTTGGCGGTTGTCCCTATATCGCTGCCGCACCGATGACCCGTTTCCTGATCGCTTTCCTGGCCCTGCTAGGCCTCGCCGCGCAAGCGCCCGCTTGTCCGCGCCTGGTCGAGACGCGCCCGGAAGTGGGTCTCTACGCGGCCCAGCGCGTCGCCGCGCAGGCGCGTCAGGCGGCGGTGGCCGGGCTGCTGCTGCCCGCTGCGCCGCGCGCCGTCCGCCCCCTTGCCATCCCGGCAGCCGGCCGTCCCGTTGCCGCGCTGATGGCGCGCGTCCCCGTTCTCACCGGGATCGACCGCGCCCGCGAATAGGCCGCGCCGCGCGGTGCGCCGCGCCTGACGCCTGCCTGCCCTTTCCGCCGCGCGCCTTGCCGCGGCCCTTCCATTCACAGGATACCCTCTATGTTCGGCGCCCTTGCCAAGGCCGTGTTCGGCTCTTCCAACGATCGTTACGTCAAGAAGCTCGAAAAGATCGTCGTCCGGATCAATGCCTTCGAGCCCGAGCTCGAGGCCCTGTCCGACGAACAGCTCAAGGCCCAGACGGCCAAGTTCCGCGATCTGCTCGCCGGCGGCGCCACGCTCGACGATATCCTGCCCGAAGCCTTCGCCACGGTGCGCGAGGCTTCGAAGCGCGTGTTCGGCATGCGCCACTTCGACGTGCAGATGATCGGCGGCATCGTGCTCCATCGCGGCGAGATCGCCGAGATGCGCACCGGCGAGGGCAAGACCCTGGTCGCCACCACCGCGACCTATCTCAACGCGCTGGAAGGCAAGGGCGTCCACGTCGTCACGGTGAACGATTACCTGGCCCGCCGCGACGCCGAATGGATGGGGCAACTGCACCAGTTCCTGGGGCTGACCGTGGGCGTGATCGTGCCGAACCTCAACGAGCAGGAACGGCGCGAGGCCTATAACGCCGACATCACCTATGCCACCAACAACGAGCTGGGCTTCGATTACCTGCGCGACAACATGAAGCACGAGCGCAGCCAGATGGTGCAGCGCCCGTTCAATTACGCGATCGTCGACGAGGTGGACTCGATCCTGATCGACGAGGCGCGCACCCCGCTGATCATCTCGGGCCCGACCGACGACAAGAGCGATCTCTACATCTCGGTCGACGCGGTGGTGAAGCGCCTGCCGGCGGAGCTCTACGAGGCCGACGAGAAGACCAAGAACATCACTCTGACCGAGGACGGGGTGGAATGGGCCGAGCGCGCGCTGGAGGAGGCCGGGCTGCTGGTCGGCAGCAACCTCTACGACGTCGAGAACACCCAGGTGGTCCACCATCTGGACCAGGCGCTCAAGGCCAATGTCATGTTCAAGCGCGACATCGATTATGTCGTGAAGGACGACAAGATCATCATCATCGACGAGTTCACCGGCCGCATGATGGATGGCCGGCGCTGGTCGAACGGCCTGCACCAGGCGGTGGAGGCCAAGGAGGGCGTCCAGATCGAGCCCGAGAACCAGACCATGGCCTCGATCACCTTCCAGAACTATTTCCGCATGTACCCGAAGCTGTCGGGCATGACCGGGACGGCCGCCACCGAGGCGCCCGAGTTCTTCGACATCTACAAGATGAACGTCGTCACCATCCCGACCAACGTCCCGGTCCAGCGCCGCGACGAGGAGGACGAGTTCTACAAGAACACCCAGGACAAGTTCGGCGCCATCGCCAAGCTGATCCGCGAGAAGAGCGACGGCGGCCAGCCGGTGCTGGTCGGCACGGTGTCGATCGAAAAGTCCGAGCTGCTGTCCGAATTCCTCAAGCGCGAAGGCGTGAAGCACGCGGTGCTGAATGCCCGCTTCCACGAGATGGAGGCGCACATCGTCGCCCAGGCCGGCCGGCTGGGCGCGGTGACGGTGGCAACCAACATGGCCGGGCGCGGCACGGACATCCAGTTGGGCGGCAATGTCGAGTTCCGCATCGAGGATGAGCTCAAGGACGTGCCCGAAGGGCCCGAGCGTGATGCCGCTATCCAGCGGATCAGGGACGAGGTGGCCGCGGAGAAGGCCCAGGTGCTGGCCGCCGGCGGGCTCTGCGTGATCGGCACCGAGCGGCACGAGAGCCGCCGCATCGACAACCAGCTGCGCGGCCGGTCGGGCCGCCAGGGCGATCCGGGGATGAGCAAGTTCTACCTCTGCCTCGAGGACGACCTGCTGCGCATCTTCGGGCCCGACACGCTGTTCTCGCGCATGATGAACAGCAACCTGGCCGATGGCGAGGCGATCGGCAGCAAGTGGCTGTCGAAGGCGATCGAGACCGCGCAGAAGAAGGTCGAGGCGCGCAACTACGATATCCGCAAGCAGGTCGTCGAATACGACGACGTGATGAACGACCAGCGCAAGGTGATCTACGAGCAGCGCGCCGACATCATGGACGCCGAGGCCGTCGACGAGGTGGTGCTCGACATGCGCCACGACACGGTCAACGCGATTGTCGCCGACGCCTGCCCGCCGGGGTCATACCCGGAGCAGTGGAACATCGAGGGCCTGAAGGAGCGTGCGGCAGCGATCCTGGGGGTCGCGGTGCCGATCGAGGAGTGGATGGCCGAGGACGGGATCGATCCGGAAGTGATCGAGGAACGCCTCTCGGACCTGGCCGACGCCCGCATGACCGAGCGCACCGCCGACCAGCCCGAGGTGTGGCGCACGATCGAGAAGTCGATCCTGCTCGAGCGGCTCGATCACTACTGGAAGGAGCATCTCGCCACGCTGGATGCGCTGCGCCAGGTCGTGTTCCTGCGCGCCTATGCGCAGAAGACGCCGATCAACGAATACAAGCAGGAAGCCTTCGGCCTGTTCGAGAAGATGCTGGAGACGATCCGCGAGGACGTGACGCAGATGCTCTGCACCAGCGAGTTCCGGTTCCAGCAGCCGCAGGACTATGCCCTGCCGGAACTGCCCTCGTTCCTGACCGGCCAGATGGATCCGCTGGGCGGCGGGGCGATCGAGCCGGTCGGGTTCGGCGCGGGGATCGGCACCGGCAGTTTCGGGCTGGCCGCTCCGGCGATGGCCGCTCCGGCGGGCGGGGCCGACCCCTATGCCGACCAGGGTCTGTCGCGCAATGCGCCGTGCCCGTGCGGATCAGGCGCCAAGTACAAGCACTGCCACGGCGCCGCGGCCTGATCCGCTGACCGATCCGGCGGGGGTGCCTCTGGGGTCCGCGCCGGGTCTCCAGCCCCGCGCTGATGGTGGCCCGCAATTGCTAGCTGGCCCTTTGTCCCGGTTCGGGCTAAGGGGCCGGCCGAGGGCGCATCGCGCCTGCCTGCTCATGCCGCCGGGTGGCGGCCCACTGGATACCCCGTTTTCATGACATTTACCCACGTTCCCGCGCCGCTGGGCGATGCCCTGGCCGCGCGCGGCTATGCCGAGCCGACCCCGGTCCAGGCCGCCGTGCTCGAGTCCGAGGCCATCGGGCGCGATCTGATCGTCTCGGCCCAGACCGGCTCGGGCAAGACCATCGCCTTCGGCCTGGCCTTCGCCTCCGAACTGCTCAGCGAGGGCACCCTGCCGCCCGCCGCCAGCCCCCTGGCCCTGGTCATCGCCCCGACGCGCGAACTGGCCCTGCAGGTGAGCCGCGAGTTGGAGTGGCTCTACGCCCCCGCCAATGGCCGGATCGCAACCTGTGTCGGCGGCATGGACCCCAGCCGCGAGCGCCGCGTGCTGGGCTATGGCGCGCATATCGTGGTGGGCACGCCGGGGCGCCTGCGCGACCATCTGGAACGCGGCGCGCTCGATCTGTCCGCCCTGCGTGCCGTCGTGCTGGACGAGGCCGACGAGATGCTCGACATGGGCTTCCGCGAGGACCTCGAGGAAATCCTCGACGGCACTCCCGGCGAGCGGCGCACCCTGTTGTTCTCGGCGACCATGCCCGCGCCGATCGCCGCCCTGGCGCGACGCTACCAGCGTGATGCGCTGCGCATCTCGACCGTTTCGGCCGAGCGCGGCCATGGTGACATCGCTTACCAATGCGTGGCCGTGGCCCCCGCCGACATCGAGCATGCCGTGGTCAACCTGCTGCGGTTGCACGAGGCCGAGACCGCGATCCTGTTCTGCGCCACGCGCGACAGCGTGCGGCGCCTGCATGCCAGCCTGACCGAACGCGGCTTTGCCGCCGTCGCCCTGTCCGGCGAACACAGCCAGAGCGAGCGCAATCACGCGCTGCAGGCCCTGCGCGATCGCCGGGCCCGGGTCTGCGTCGCCACGGACGTCGCCGCGCGCGGGATCGATCTGCCCGGCCTCAGCCTGGTGGTTCACGTCGAGCTGCCGCGCGACGCCGAGACGCTGCAGCACCGTTCGGGCCGCACGGGCCGGGCCGGCAGCAAGGGCACCGCCGTGCTGGTCGTGCCGTTTCCGCGCCGTCGTCGGGTCGAGGCGATCCTGCGCACCGCGCGGGTCCAGGCCGAATGGATCGCCGCGCCATCGGCTGCGGACGTGCGTCAGGCCGATCAGGAGCGGTTGCTGACCACCCTGCTGGCCCCGGTCGAGCTGGCCGACGAGGACCGCGTCCTGGCCGAGCGGCTCCTGGCCGAAAAGTCGCCGGAAGACATCGCCGCGGCCCTGGTCCAGGCCCATCGCGCCCGCCTGCCGGTGCCCGAAGACCTGATCGGGGATGAAGCGCTCCAGGCGCCGCGTGGGCCGCGCCCCGGGTTCGAGGACACCCAGTGGTTCCGGCTGAACGTCGGCCGCAGCCAGAATGCCGATCCCCGCTGGATCCTGCCGCTGCTCTGCCGCCGCGGCCATGTCGCCCGGGGCGACATCGGCGCCATCCGGATTGCCGCGCGCGAAACCCTGTTCGAAGTGCCGAGCGCGATCGCCCGGCGCTTTCTCGAGGCGGTGCGGCGGACCGCCGAAGGGGATGACGGGATCGAGATCGCTCCGGTCGAGGGCTCGCCGCGCGAGGCGGCGCGGCACAACCGGCGCGACAATGCCGGTTCACCGGACGGTCCCGCCCCGCGCGCATCGCATCGCGGCCAGGGCGCCCGCGCCCATGCCCCGCGTGGACCCGGAGCGGGTGCGGGGCAGGGAGCGGGTCAAGGCGCGGGTCAAGGCGCGGGTCAAGGCGCGGGTCAGGGGCCGCGCAGTGGCGGGCAGCGGGGACCGGGCGCAAAAGGCTACGGGTCGCAGGGCCATGGGACGCAGGGTCACGGGTCGCAGGGGCATGGCGGCAAACCGCGCGGGCCTATGGGCAAGCGTGGCCCCAAGGGGCCGCGCCCGTTCTCGTGAGGCCTTGGCTCAGGTGAGGCCCCCGGTTCAGGCGCTCCCGACCGCCGGCTTGGAGGCCAGCCAGATGCAGTGCATGTCGGTCTGGCTGCCAGCATAGGCGGGTACGCTCAGTTCCTCCACGGCGAAGCCGCCATCGCGCAGCCGCGTGACGAAGTCGCCGTCGGGATAGGCCGACCAGACGGCCAGCATGCCTCCGGGCCGCAGCGCCTTGCGGGCCGAACGGATGCCCCAGTTGCAATAGAGCCGGTCATTGGCATCGCGGATAAAGCCGTCCGGACCGTTGTCGACATCAAGCAGGATCGCGTCGTAGCGCTCGGTCGCGTCGGCAATCACGTCATGCACATCGCCCAGGGTGACACAGGCGCGAGGATCGGCCAGCTTGTCGCCGAACACGTGGGCGAGGGGCCCCTGGGCCCATTCGACCACTTCGGGCAGCAGCTCGGCCACCTCGACCCGGGCTTCGGGGCCCCAGGCGGCCAGCGCGGCCCCCAGGGTGAAGCCCATGCCAAGGCCACCGATCAGCACTTCGCCATCCAGGTGCGGCAGGCGCGAGGCGACCGCCGTGGCCAGGGCCTCTTCCGAAATGTGGTCCGTGCTGCCCATCAGCTCTTCGTCGTCGAGCTGGATCGAGAAGTCGCCGCCACAGCGCAGCAGCAGCAGCCTGCCCCCTTCCGGCAGGACCGCCGAGGAGACGACGTGGATCGGTTCGCCATCGTCGGCGTGACCGTAGGGCACATCACCGGCGTCGCCGGGCAGAGGGGCGGACATCCGGGCCGACGGGCCGGCGGGGGAAACGGATTGAGCCAACGGCCGGTCTTCCAGATGGTCGCGCATTCGCGAAATGGCGCGGCGGTGACAGGCACCGGCAAGACCATAACCGAAGAGCTGGGAATGAAATGCGACAGGCCGCACCGGCCATGCGCGAGGACGAGGCCGGACCTTAGCCCCGTGCGCGACGAATGCAAGGTCCGCCGGGACAGCCGGGCAGGGGAGCGCGGCACCCGCTTCGGGCCATGAGGCCGGGCGGCAAGGCTGAACTGCCGCGCAAACCTGCAGGACACAATGTTCCCGATCCCGGCCCGGGCTGACGGCTGGTCATGACGGCGGAGGGAGGAGAGCCGGCACACGAGCCTGACGCGGCCGCCTCTTGGCGCCGCAGCCCGGCCATCGGTGCTGGATGAAAATGGCTCCCCGAGTTGGATTCGAACCAACGGCCGCTCGATTAACAGTCGAGTGCTCTACCGCTGAGCTATCGGGGAGCAGCCCCGTTTCCGGGGCAGGGGTGCGCCTATAGCAGCGCCTTCGGGCAATGCAAGCGTTCCATCGCAAGTTTTCCCGCGGCCGACACCAAGCCGGATCAGACCTGGAACTGCTCTGCGAAAATCCGCTCTTCCAGGGTCTTGCCCGGATCGAACAGCAGGGTCAGACGGTGGTCGCGGGCCGTGGTGATGTGGACTTCGGCCACGTCGCGCACTTCCTTCTGGTCAGCCACGGCGGCCACCGGGCGCTTGTCCGGCTCGCGGACCCGGAAGCTGACCCGGGCGCTGTCCGGCAGGATCGCGCCGCGCCAGCGGCGGGGGCGGAAGGGGCTGATCGGAGTGAGCGCGAGCATGCGCGAGCCCAGCGGCAGGATCGGACCATTGGCCGACAGGTTGTAGGCGGTCGATCCGGCCGGAGTGGCGACGAGGATGCCGTCGCCGGCCAGCTCCTCCATCTGCACCTTGCCGTTGACCGCCACTTCCAGCTTCGCCGTCTGGCGGGTTTCGCGCAGCAGCGACACCTCGTTGATCGCATAGAAGCGATGGTGCCGGCCATCGCGGGTGACCGCGTCCATCTCGAGCGGAACCACCTCCACCTCGCGCGCGCGGGCTACCCGTTCGGCGATCGTCCGGCGCGAATTGCGGTTCATCAGGAACCCCACCGTGCCCAGGTTCACCCCGTAACAGGGCTTGAACAGATTGCGCTCGAGCATTTCGTGCAGGACGTGGAGCAGAAAGCCGTCCCCACCGACCACCACCAGCACGTCGGCATCCTCGGGCGCCACCCATTCGTGAGCCTCGCTGAGCGCCGCAGCCCCGGCCTGGGCCTTCAGGCTGTCCGAAACCAGCAGCGCCAGCTTCGTGCGATCCTTCTTCACGCCCCGTCACTCCTCGCATTCCGCCATGGCAGCGGGTCCGGGCCGATGCATCCTGGCCCAGCCGGGAGCCGGGATATGGAACCGGGACCCGTTTGGCAATCGACCTGCCGGTGGCCCGGTGGTTGAGAGTTTCGCAACCGATCCGCGCTAGGGCAGGGAGGATGACTTCTGCCGCTACCCTGGCCCCCGCGGCCGAGCGCGATCCGCTGACCGGACTTCCCGGGCTGGAGGCCGCACGCGAGCGGCTCGATCGCTGGGCCGGGGAACTGCCGGTCCATGGCCTCCTGCTCAGCCTGTCGCGGCTGTCGGCCATCAACCTGGCCTATGGCGACAGCACGGGCGATGCCGCGATCGCCGAGGCCGCTTCGCGCCTGCTGCACTTCGCCACGGGAGAGTTCGACGGGCCGTGGTTCGCCGCGCGGCTGGGCGGGGCCTCGTTCCTGCTGCTGGCCCGCGAGCCGCTCAGCCGCGAACGCTGGGAACTGATCGCCAGCGGCCTGGCCGACGCCATCGCCCGGCCGATCACCGGGCTGATCAGCGGAGCGGGGAGCACGCTGCGGCTCTCGCCCCGGCTGGCCCTGCTGCGTGCCCTGCCCGGCGAGAGTGCCGAATCCCTGCTGGATCGGCTGGGCCAGACCATGGCCACGCTGGAACGACGCGGCGGCCGCCGCTTGCTCTGGGCCGATGGCGAGGTGGTCAAACCGGGGCACAGTGCCGCCCGGCTCGAAGCCGAGCTGCTCAAGGCGATCGATCGCAGCGAGATCGAGGTCCTGTTCCAGCCGCAGTTCGCGCTGGATCCCCGGTCGGGCGCCACCGGGGCCCTGACCGGAGCCGAGGCGCTGGCCCGGTGGAACCATCCCAAGCTCGGCCGCATCGGGGGCGGGGCCCTGTTCGCGATCGCCGAGCGGACCGACTACATCGTCCAGCTTTCGCAGCAGATCGCGCGACAGGCCCTGGCCCAGGCAGCGCAGTGGGAGCAGCCCTGGCGGCTCTCGCTCAACGTGACCTCGGCCGACCTGGCCTTGCCCGACTATGCCGCATGGTTGCTGGAGACCGTGGCCAAAAGCGGCTTCCCGGTCGATCGCCTGACGCTGGAAGTGACCGAACAGGCCCTGATCGGTGACATCATGGCCGTATCGGTCCAACTGGAGGCTCTGGCCCGGGCGGGCGTGCGGGTCGCACTTGACGATTTCGGGGCCGGCTTCTGCAACTTCCGCTATCTGAAGCTCCTGCCGTTGTACTACCTCAAGCTCGACCGTTCGATGGTCGACGGGATCGTCGGGGATGCGCGCGATCTTGCGGTCCTGCGCGCGATCGTGGCCATGGCGCGGGCGCTCGGGCTCGAGGTGATCGCCGAGGGGGTGGAGGATGAGCCGCAGCTCGCCCTGGTGGCGCGCGAAGGGTGCGCCGCGGTCCAGGGGTTCATCCGGGCCTATCCGATGTCCGCAACGGAGTTCCTGGCTTTCGCCGCGGGCTAGGTCGGGTGGCACCCGGTCCAGATGGGACCGACCGGACCGGGTGGGCAGGGGCCGTTGGGCCCAAACGCCCAGAGGCCGCCCAAAACTCGTTCGCACACCCGCAAAACGGTACCTCCTTAAAGCCATCGTCGTCCCGGGCTTGACCCGGGACCCGGCTTGCCTGTCCCGGCGGAGGTCAGGCGCCCGGGACAGGGCTGTTCTTCCCCGACCGTTGCCACGCAAGCCCCGCCCCGGGTCAAGCAACCGTGGATGGTGTTTGGAATGCCGGGTCATCGCGGGCGATGGCATTGAGGATGGAGATGAGCTTCCGCACGGTTGCGATCATGGCGAGTTTGAAGGGTTTTCCGCTGCTTCTG
>NZ_JACLAU010000099.1 GCF_014230305.1 Novosphingobium aerophilum | reverse complement strand
GATGCTGTTGAAAAAGTCGCTTCTTGGTTGAAGCGGAGGGTCTTGATTGAAGCGGGCGCGCGCGGATGCCGGAGCTCATGCCATCGCCGGCTGCCTTGCGAGGCTGATCTTGGCGAGCTTGCGCAGGTTCTGGGCGGCTGCGGCGAGATGGAATTCGTCCCGGGCACCATTGGGTCCGCGTAATCGCAGCCGGTCGAGCCGCATGATCCGCTTCAGGTGAGCAAACAGCATCTCGACTTTTTTGCGCTCGCGGCGGGAGGCGATCCATTCCTCTTCCTGTGACAGGGCCCGAGCCAGATCGCGTGCGCCTTCGTGGATTGAACGGGTCACCTTGCGAGCTGGCAGGGTGGGTGTGCATCGAGGCTTGAGGGCGCAGCTGCTGCAGTCTTGCTGGCGGGCTCGGTAGCGAATGAAGCCGTCCTGGTCCGCCTCTGGTCGCGGCGAGGTGAAGTTGCGGTTACGCGGCCGCAGGCGCTTGCCGGCCGGGCAGATATAGCTGTCATCCTCGTGATCGAAGGTGAAGTCGCTGCGCTCGAATGCGCCATCATTCCTGGCGGACTTGTCGAATACGGGCACGTGCGGCTCGATGCCACGCTCGTGCACGAGCCAGGCGAGCATGCCAGCCGAGCCGTAGCCGGTGTCGCCGATCAGCTTACGGGGCCATAGGCCATGGCGGTCGGCTGCCCGCTCGATCATCCGCTTGGCCGCGGTCACCTCGGCCTGGCGCACCGCCGTGCTCGCCTCGACCTCCACGATGACCGCATTGTCGACGTCGATCAGATAGTTGGTGGCGTAGCAGAAGTCAGCACGGCCGCCGTGCGCCTGGGTAAAGCGGGCTGCGGGATCAACCGGCGAGACCCGCTTGGGCTCGACCGGAGTTGCGCCGCCGAAAGCGGCATCGTCGAGTACGGCGAAGTACTCCTCGACGGCACGCCCGGCCTGACCAGCGCCAAGGCCCTGCGGCCCCTCGACATACTTCTGCCGGTTGGCTTCGGCCCGGATCAGGCTGGCATCGACCGCGAAGCCGTCTCCGCCGACCAAGCCCTCCTCGATGCAACGCCGCACGGTGGCTTCGAACAGCTGGCGAAACAGGTCGCTCTCACGGAAGCGGCCATGGCGGTTCTTCGAGAAGGTCGAGTGATCCGGCACGTCGCCATCGAGACCGAGGCGGCAGAACCAGCGGTAAGCCAGGTTGAGGTGCACCTCCTCGCACAGGCGGCGTTCCGACCTGATGCCGAAGCAGTAGCCTACGATCAGCATCCGCAGCATCAGCTCAGGGTCGATCGAAGGACGGCCGATCGCGCTGTAGAACCCTCGCAGGTGCTCGCGCATGCACGACAGGTCCACGAACCGGTCGATCGCCCGCAGTAGATGATCAGCCGGAACGTGCCGATCCAGGCTGAACTCGTAGAACAGGGCCTCCTGCGCCATCCGGCGCTCGCCCATCATCGCTTGGCGTCCTTCAGCATTCTGATGCTGAATCAGACGCTCACACCCAGTGCAAGGCCGACTTTTTCAACACTATC
>NZ_JACLAU010000098.1 GCF_014230305.1 Novosphingobium aerophilum | reverse complement strand
ATCGAACCACGCCGCCGCGGGCGCCCACCCAAAAATGGAGGCCCGCCACCAACCACCTGACTGCCCAAAACCTGAGGTGGGGAATTTTACTTTGCCACTTCCGGGGATTTTTACAGTGCCGTTGACACCCGATCGCACAGGCGAGCCAGCTCTTGCCGATCCCGGTCGGGCCGATGATCGCGCAGTTTTCGTGGGCCGCGATCCAGTCGCCCTTGAGCAGCATATCGAACAGCCGCCGATCTAGGCCGCGGGCGGCACGATAATCGACGTCCTCGGGCACGGCATGGTGCCGCAGTTTCGCATGGCGCAGCCGCAGCGCCAGACGCCGGTCACTGCGCCAGGTCGCCTCGTGGTCGAGCAGCAGCGCCAGCCATTCACCATGGCTGAGGCTGGCAGCAGCGCCATTGGTTTCCAGATCGGCGAACGCATGGGCCATGCCGGTCAGGCCGAGCTGGTTAAGCTGATCGAGTGTCGGGTGTTTGAGCATTCGTGTTCCTTTCAATGGTAGTAGCCGGAGCCCCGGATGTTGGTGTGAACGATCGCCACGCGCTCCGGGGCCTGGCGCACGGGAACCTTGTCGAGCCCCTTTTCGAGGATCGATTTGACGCTTGGGTAGTTGCGTGCGCCGATCTCCAGCGCGCGCAGCGCGGCCGCTTCGAGGCGCTCAGCGCCGAACCGGCGGGCCAGACCGATGATCCCCAGGCACGAACGGTAGCCCTGCTCGGGATGCGGCCGGTCCTCGATGATCTTCTGGGTCAGCAGTGACAGCATCGGCCCGATCCGGGCCGCTTCCTCGCGGATCTTCGCCGGCGTCCATTCCAAGTACCGCCGATGGCTGGACGGCATGTGCTCGGGCACCGTCGTGTGCCGCCCGTTGCCCGAACCGCGCATGTGCACCGCGATCCGCTCGCCGGCGAGGAACACCTCGACCGTGCGCGCGGTGAACCGGGCCTCGACCTCGCGGCGCGCGAAGCGCCAGGGCACCGAGTAGTGATGACGCTCGATCGCGATGTGGTAATCAAGCCCGACCCGGCACCGCTTCCATTGCGCATGGACCCACGGCTCCGGCGGCAAGGGCTTCAGGTTGGGCGCGTCCACTTCCTCGAACAGCTCGCGCCGGGTCTTGCCGAACTGGCGCATGACTCGCTTGTCGTTGAGGTCGGCAAGGCACTCGGCGATGGCGGCGTTGAGCTGGGCCAGGCTGTAGAAGATCCGGTTGCGCAGCCGGCCCAGCACCCAACGCTCGACAATGCCGACACAGGCCTCGACCTTGGCCTTGTCCTTCGGCTTCCTCGGTCGCGCCGGGAGTACCGCCGTGCCGTAATGCCGCGCCATGTCGGTGTAGCTGCGGTTGACCATCGGGTCGAAGTGGCAGGCCTTGATCACCGCCACCTTGGCATTGTCGGGCACCAGCAGCTGCGTCACGCCGCCGAAGAAGGCGAAGGCGGCATGGTGAGCCTCGATCCAGTCGGCGAACTGCTCGGTCCAGGTCGCACAGGCGAACGACAGGCTCGATCCGCCCAGAACCGCCACGAACAG
>NZ_JACLAU010000097.1 GCF_014230305.1 Novosphingobium aerophilum | reverse complement strand
TAGTCGGCCGTGAAGAACGCGCTTTTGACTTTGGGTGGGGATAGGTTGGCCCGGTGATCTGCCCTTGGTTCGTCAGGCAGGGACCATTTTCCGGGGCGCAGCAGGAAGGCAGGCCGTGAGCAGGACGCGCAAAAGCAAGGTCAGCCAAGCGACGAGCAGCCTCAGGTTATGTCCGGCGGCGACCAGGATGGCGTTGATGGCGTCGCCAGCGGTGCCGGCGAGGTGATTACGCTCCATCAGGCCGTCGGATTTGGCGTGGCCGATGATCGGCTCGATGGCATTCCGGCGTCTGAGTTCGCGCTTGATCGTTGGTGAGGCGATGCCGCGGGTGTGGGCGATGTAGACCTTGGCCTTTCCGCCATGCTTGTGCCCCTTGTAGCCCCGGTCCACATAGGCCCGCGCGACGGTGATGCCGGTCAGGCGCTCGACCTGCTCGATTTGCCCGGACAGGGTATGGCCGTCGTAGGGATTACCGGGCAGAGCTTGCATACCGACGATGAACTGGCCGCCTGCGGTGCGCGCGTTGGTGACCGCAATGGAGGTCTTTACCCCGAACTCGTAGCGCGTTCTCGCCTTGCCCTTGGCGATGCATTCCACCTCGGGCGCATGCAGTGCGTAGAGTTTATCGGTGCTGTCCGGCTTCTGGGTCAGGATCTTTGCCACCCGCTCACGCGCGAGAGCAAACGCCGCCTCGAGTTCTTCATTGCCGGCAATCTTGCGGCCGATGTCGCGATCAAGCCGACCCAGCCAGGTGCGCAAGCGTCGAACCCAGCGCATCGCCTGTTTGTGTCCACGACCGTGGATCAGCCGCGAGACATCACGCCGAGCCTGACGTCCGACGCGCAGGAATGACTGCCGCAGCTTGAGCCCGTGTTTCCTGGCCAAACGGTTCAGCCACTCGATGCCGCGCATCAGCAGATGACTGTCAGTGGGATGGGCAACCGCCTTGGTCTGGACCGTCGTATCCACCGTTACCCGCTCGCAGGCCTGCGGTGGCATCGCCTGTGTTTCCATTGCAATCCGCAGCGTCTCGGCAAGCAAGAGCTCAAGCTTGTCCGCGCCGATCCGCCCGCGCCAGCGGGTCATCGACGAGCGATCGAGCGGCAGCTTGTGGCGGAAGTACTGTTCGCCGCAGAAGTACTGGAAATACGGGTTCTCTACCCAGCGGGCACACACGGCCTCGTCGGACAGACCTTCCATGTGCTTGAGCAGATGCAAGCCTGCCATCAGCCGCGTCGACAGGCCAGGGCGCCCCTTCTCGTGATAGAACCGGCCAAACGCTTCATCGAAGCGCGACCAGTCGATCAACCGAGCCAGCTTCACCAGCGCGTGCCCCATGTCGATCATGTTGTCGAGCTGGCTGCGGAACAACTCGTCACTGCGCGGGGCGGGCTTCTTCGGCGGCATCGGCAAACCTCATCGTGTCGACCACCACAATGAATCACAGCCCGGTTTGCTGAGGAAGCCCCTACGTGCACGGGCGCGCAAAATCGCAAGCTTTTGGCGCGATCCTGCCCGAAACCTTGCAAATACGATTACTTCAAATCCGCCAAAACCGACGCATTTCTGCGGCTTTGAGCGCTTTTCACGGGCGACTA
>NZ_JACLAU010000096.1 GCF_014230305.1 Novosphingobium aerophilum | reverse complement strand
TGATCCGACACCATTCTCTGGACCACCCCGGGTTAGAGTTTCCCGACCAGGGTCACGGTGACGGGCTGGGTGCGTCACCGTGATTCATCAGCGTGATCGGGGGCTTGTTGCCGATGGCACCGTGCGGCCGATCCTCGTTGTAGATCCTATGGGTGTCCGACTCGGACGCGCGCCGGACGGTCCGGCGCAAAGCCGGAGACCTACCATGACCGATGCATCCTTGATTTGCACTGTCGCAATTGAGCTTAGCCGCGCGCGCTGGGTAGTCGGCGCTCTGCCGCCAACGGGAAACAAGGTTTCCGTCGGCGCGGTACCTGGCGGTGACACCGATCGTCTCATGCAACACCTCAACAAGATCCAGACCCGGCTTGCCCGTGAGTTCGGACAGGCGATTGAACTGAAAATTTGCTTCGAAGCTGGATACGACGGATTCTGGCTTGCACGCTTCCTTCGTGATCGCGGCCTCGATGTCTTTGTACTGGATGCTGCCAGCTTCCTTGTGTCACGTCGCGGCCGTCGGACCAAGACCGACCGGATCGATGTGGAGGCTATGACTTTCACCCTTCGCGCCTACCTGGCCGGCGATCTCAGCGTTTGTCGGGTTGTACCGGTACCAACACCAGAAGCCGAAGACGCAAAGCGGATCAGCCGCGAGCGAACGCGCTTGGCATCTGAACGGACCCGGCACGTGAACCGTATACGGGCGCTGCTCGCTCTACATGGGATCAGAAGCATCAAGGGTTTGTGGGGCGGGAACTGGCGCGCGCAGCTCGATCGTCTCGAAACCGGCGATGGGCGACCTCTTGGGCGCTACATCAAGGGAGAGATCACTCGTGAGTTTGAACGTCTTCACCTTGTCCTGGAGCAGGTAAAGGCGCTCGAGGCAGAGCGCCATCAAACCCTTCTCGACCCGGCGTCGCCGTTTCCGCATAAATCGAAAGTTGCCACCCTGACAAAGCTGGCCGGCATCGGCGAACTTAGCGCCACCCTGCTGGTCGCCGAGGTATTCCAGCGACAATATCACAGCCGACGGCATCTCGCTTCGTACCTAGGCCTGGCGCCCACCCCTTACGCTAGCGGCGAAGTTCAGCGTGACCAAGGCATCAGCAAAGCGGGCAACAAGCCAGCGCGGACGCTACTTGTCGAGATCGCATGGGCCTGGATGCGTCATCAGCCCACAAGTGAGCTCGCCTCATGGTACCGTGCCCGCTTCGCCGGGAATGGGATGCGAAGCCGCAAGGTTGGCATCGTGGCGATGGCCAGGAAGCTCGCCATCGCCTTGTGGCATTTTGTTGAACACGGAGTGATTCCGGCAGGGGCAGTCGTGAACGCCCGCTGAGGTCTAAGAGCTTTGGCGGCATGGCAGCCGTCGAAGGCGTGGGTATCGACCGTGCGTAGGTATGGCGCCAAGAGCGCCGAGTTGTAGTTAGGTCGCCCCTCGCAGCATCCCTAAGGTCGTGAATGAGATTATGGTCAGGGGTCCAGTCCCCAACCGGATACAAGTAGATGTGCCCAGGTGGGTGCATGGTGCCCGACAGGCGATGCTCAAGCCGATGCTGAAAACAGCAAGGAGATGACCATGAACACACCGCTTGACGCGGGGACCCAACATACAAGTATCTGCGCCACTCCTCCAACTTTTCGCGGGCATCTGCAAGCGTCAGGAACCAGTGGGTGTTCAGGCACTCGGCCCGGAAGCGCCCGTTGAAGGCTTCGATGTAGGCGTTATCCGTAGGCTTGCCGGGCCGGGAGAAGTCCA
>NZ_JACLAU010000095.1 GCF_014230305.1 Novosphingobium aerophilum | reverse complement strand
GGTCGCTCTCGTCGCCATCATGCGAAAACTCATCACAGCCCTCAACGCCATGATCCGCAACAAGCAGAAATGGGCTCTCGCCTAGACGGTTGCTCCCCCGTTGTGCTTCGCAAAACGGGGGAGGATCGGAATGACTGCAACCAGGCGAAACGCGCCGTTCGAACATTCCCGCACACGCTCGAGAAACAGCCGGCAGAGGCACAGCCCATGGCCTCCCGCTGCCGCTGCCCCTCAGGCGAGACGCCCGTCGTGCAGGCGGTAGACGCGGTCCATCGCGAAGGCCAGCCGCTCGTTGTGAGTGACGATCAGCGCCGCGCTGCCCTCCCCGCGGACCAGTTCGAGGAACTGCTGCAGCACGATGTCGGCCGTGGCCTCGTCGAGGTTGCCGGTCGGCTCGTCGGCCAGCACCAGCCCGGGCCGGTTCGCCAGCGCCCGGGCCACGGCAACGCGTTGCTGTTCGCCGCCGGAAAGCTGGCTTGGCCGGTGGGACAGGCGTTCGCCCAGCCCCAGCGCGGTCAGCAATTCCCGCGCCCGGCGTTCGGCCCTGGCCCGCGCCTTGCCGGCGATGAGCTGCGGGAGAATGACATTCTCCAGCGCGGAAAAGTCCGGCAGCAGGTGGTGAAACTGGTAGACGAAGCCCAGGTGGTCCCGGCGCAGGGCGGCGCGACCGGCAGCGTCCTCGGCCGCGGCGTCGATCCCGCCGATCTCGATCGTGCCACCAAAGCCCCCCTCGAGCAGCCCGACCGCCTGCAGCAGGGTCGACTTGCCCGAGCCGGAGGGCCCCAGCAGCGCGACGATCTGCCCGGGACCGATCTCCAGATCGATCCCCTTGAGCACGTCGATCCGGACCCCGCCCTGCTCGAAGCTGCGGGTCACGCCGGTCAGGCGCACAACGGGGAGCGCATCACTCATAGCGCAGCACCTGGACCGGATCGGTGCTGGCCGCCTTCCACGCCGGGTAAAGTGTGGCGAGGAACGACAGGACGAGCGCCATCACGGAGATCGCGACGACCTCCATCGGATCGCTGCGGCTGGGCAGTTCGGACAGGAACCGGATCGACGGGTCCCACAGGTTCTGCCCCGTCAGGTACTGCACCGCGTTGACCACGCTCTGCCGGAAGAACAGGAACACCAAGCCCAGCGCCAGTCCCACGACGGTGCCGAGCGCGCCGATCAGGAAGCCGGCGGTCACAAAGATCTTCAGCAGGCTGCGCCGGGTCGCCCCCATGGTCCGCAGGATCGCGATGTCGCGGGTCTTGGCGCGCACCAGCATGATCAGCGAGGACAGGATGTTGAACACCGCGACCAGGACGATGATCGACAGCACGGTGAACATGGCCACCCGTTCGACCGACAGCGCCTCGAACAGGGCCGCGTTGATCGTCTTCCAGTCAGTGACCACGGCCTGCCCGGCCAGCTTGCGGCTGAGCGGGGCGAGGATTTCACCCACCCGGTCGGGATCGGTGGTCTTGACCTCGATCATCCCGATCGAATCGCCGCTGAGCAGCAGGGTCTGGGCATCGGGGATGGGCATGACCACGAAGGCGTTATCGTAATCGTAGACGCCGATCTCGAAGACAGCGGCCACGGTGTAGCCGATCTGGCGCGGGACCGTGCCGAAAGGCGTCGCGCGGCCCTGGGGATTGATGATGGTGATGGTATCCCCCACCCGCGCGCCCAGGTTTTCCGCCAGCCGCGATCCGATCGCCACCTGCCCGGCGCCGGGCCGCAGCAGGCCGACGTTCCCGGCCTTGACGCTGGGCTTGAGCCGATCGATGTCCGCCTGGGTGTTGCCGCGGGCCAGGATCCCCTCGACCCGGCCATTGAAGGTCACCAGCAGCGGCTGCTCGATCAGGGGCGAGGCACGGACCACGCCCGGGGTCGCCTGGACCTCCTTCAGCACCACCTGCCAGTTTTCCAGCCGCCCGCCATAGGCCTGGATCACGGCATGGCCGTTGAGCCCGACGATCTTGTCGAACAGCTCGGCCCGGAAGCCGTTCATCACGCTCATCACGATCACCAGGGCGGCGACGCCCAGGCTGACCGCGACCAGGCTGATGCCGGCTACCAGCGCGATGAACGCCTCGCCGCGGCCGGGAAGCATGTAGCGCTTGGCGATGGTCCATTCGAAGGGGGAGAGGATCAAGCGGGGCTCGTCTGCTGGGCCTGGGGTTGGCGGCCGAAACGCGGGACGCCGGTTTAGGGTCGCCAACGGGTGACGACAAGGACTTGTTGGGCCGAACACCGCGCAACCCTGTCCCGGCCGTTGCCACGCAAGCCCTGCCCCGGCTCAAGGCCGGGGCGACGATGGAAACGGGTGGGGTGATGTCTTGGTCGGGTGGGGAGTTGCCGTTCTTCGATCCTCCCCTGTTTCATCCGCAGGATGCAACGGGGGAGGTGTCAGCCGCCGCAGGTGGCTGACGGAGCGACTATCTGATTGGTCAAGTCCGCATGGCGAAGGCCTGACGGGTTTCCCGTGCTTTGGCATTGAGCCAGACGAGAAGTTTGTGAGCCAGAGCGATGCGAACGACCATTTTTGGTT
>NZ_JACLAU010000094.1 GCF_014230305.1 Novosphingobium aerophilum | reverse complement strand
GTGCGAATTCCGGGGTGAAGCCGCCCCCCATTCCGAGGAATTCCCGCCCGGGATTCCGAACTGATCCCGCCCACCGTTCCGATTAATTCCCGCCCACCCTGGATGGGGTGATGGGCCTGATCGTTGGAGCCATTCTTTCGGCTGACAAGCAGCCGGAGGAATGGATGCCGACGAGGAGGGCGAAGATGCGCGGATTGCGCGAGGTGATGCGGATGTACCGGGAGGGAGGCCTTCCGGTTCGGGAGATTGCGCGCTTTACGGGCGTGGCGCGTTCGACGGCGCGGGACATGATCAGCCGCTTCGAGCGGTCCGGGCTTCCCTGGCCGGTGCCGCCCGAGATCAGCGACGCGGAGCTCGAAGGGCGAATGTACGGAAACGCCGGCGTGAAGCCCGGCCGGCGCAAACAGCCGGAGCCGGACTGGTCGGTGGTGGCGCGCGAGCTGAAGCGCAAGCATGTGACGTTGCAGGTGCTCTGGGAGGAGTACATCGCCGAGCACCCGGACGGCTATCGCTACAGCCGCTGGTGCGAGCTGTTCCGGCGGTGGGAAGGCCGGCTGCCGCTGGTGATGCGGCAAAGCCACGGCGGCGGCGAAAAGCTGTTCGTCGACTATGCCGGCGACACGGTGCCGGTGGTGGTCGATCGCCGGACCGGCGAAATCCGCGATGCCCATCTCTTCGTGGCGGTGATGGGCGGCTCGAGCCTGTCGTTCGCACTGGCGACCTGGACCGAGCAGATGCCCGACTGGATCGATGCGCACAACGCCGCCTTCGCCTTCTTCGGCGGGGCGCCGCAGCTGCTGGTTCCCGACAACGCCAAGGTGGCAGTGATCAAGGCCTGCCACTTCGACCCCATGGTCAACCGCAGCTACTCCGACATGGCGCGCCACTACGGCACGGCAGTGCTGCCGGCGCGGCCGAGGAGGCCCAGGGACAAGGCCAAGGTCGAGGCCTGCGTCGGCATCGTCGAGCGCTGGCTGCTGGGGCGCTTGCGCAACCGGATCTTCTACAGCCTGGCCGAGGTGAATGCGGCGATCGCCGAATGCATGGCCGATCTCAACGACAAACGGGTGCTGCGCCAGTTCGGCAAGACCCGCCGCCAACTGTTCGAAGAGATCGACGCGCCGAACCTGAAGCCGCTGCCGGCACAGCCCTGGGTCCATGCCGAGTGGCGGCGGTGTCGGGTCGGGCTCGACTATCACATTGCCATCGAACGCCACCATTACTCGGTGCCCCACCGCTTCGCCCGCCGCGAGGTCGAAGCGCGGGTGACGGCCCGCACCGTCGAGATCTTCCTGGGCTCCGAGCGGATCGCCGTCCACATGCGCGGCAGCGGCAACGGGCGCCACACGACGATCCCCGAGCATATGCCGTCGAGCCATCGCCGCTACGGCGAATGGACGCCGGCGAAGATCCGCGAGGAAGCCGGGCGTATCGGGCCGATGTGCTCGCTGCTGGTCGAGAAGATCATCGCGAACCGGCCGCATCCTGAGCAGGGCTACCGCTCGTGCCTGGGGATCATCGGCCTCGCCAAGCGCTTTGGGCCCGAGCGGCTCGAGGCCGCCGCGCTGCGTGCGCTGGAGATCCAGGCCCGCAATTACCCGTCGGTCAAGTCGATCCTCGAAAAGGGGCTCGACAAGGTGCCCGTGCCGAAATCCCCGGAGCACGAGCCGATCCTCCACACCAACATCCGGGGCTCGGGATATTATCACTGAAAGGAAGCAAGAATGCTCAAACACCCCACGCTCGACCTGCTCGGTCAGCTCGGCCTCGTCGGCATGGCCAAGGCCTTTGCCGAACTTGCCGCCAACGACGAGGCCGCCAGCCTCGGTCACCCCGAATGGCTCGCGCTGCTGCTCGACCATGAAGCGACCTACCGCAACGACCGGCGTCTGGCGCTTCGTCTGCGCCATGCCCGGCTACGCCATCATGCCGTTCCCGAGGATATCGATTACCGCACGGCGCGCGGGCTCGATCGCCGGTTGTTCGACATGATCCTCAAGGGCGACTGGATCGCTGCCTGCGAGAATCTGGCGATCATCGGCCCGACCGGGATCGGCAAGAGCTGGCTCGCCTGCGCCATCGGGTACAAGGCCTGCCGCGACAATCGCTCGGTGCTCTACACTCGCCTGCCGCGGCTGATCGACGAGCTGGCGCTGGCCAAGGGCGATGGCCGGATCGCCGCGCGCATGAAAAGCCTCGCCCGCGTCGACCTCCTGATCCTCGACGACTGGGGGCTCGAACCACTGGATGGCAATGCGCGGCACCACCTGCTCGAAATCCTCGAGGACCGCTACGGCCGACGCTCCACGCTGGTCACCAGTCAACTTCCCGTGGCCCGCTGGTATCAGGTGATCAACGATCCCACTTACGCCGACGCCATACTCGACCGCCTCGTCCACAACGCCCACAGGCTCGAACTCGACGGCGAATCCATGCGCAGGCCGGTCACCAACGCCGCCGCTTGACCACCAACGAAATCCCAGTGAAATACGCTCCGCGATCTGGCTCTCACCTGGGCGGCATCAAATCGGAATGGTGGGCGCGATCAGATCGGAATAGGTGGGCGGCATCGTCGGAATCCGCA
>NZ_JACLAU010000093.1 GCF_014230305.1 Novosphingobium aerophilum | reverse complement strand
TGTAGCGCGACATTCACGGTGAGAATGCGCGACAATCAAGATGAGAATCCGGTGTGTCGGGATTTGCGTAGGGCGTAGCCCGGAGCGGATCCCGACACACCGGAGGGCCCCTTTGTGGGGAGGCCGGAGATGATCGCGGTGTCAGGTATGGTCGGGTTTTCCTGGGAGGAGGATCTGACGTGTGCCTGGCCGTCACATAACCGATCATCAGATGAGGCTGTTCATGAACAACAGAAAGAACGATCCCATCGCCGTTGCGGCGGCGAAGGCGGGGTTCAGCACGGCGACGGGTTACCGGCTATTGGGGCAGGTAAAGCTCCCTTCTCAGGCGAAGGCGCCGCGAGAGCGGCGACGGCCCGATCCGCTGTCGGGGATCTTCGAGGCGGAAGTGGTGCCGCTGCTGGAGTCGGCACCCGGGCTGCGGCCGATCGCCATCTTCGAGGAGCTGCGGCGCCGGCACGGCGACCTGTCGTTCGGTTCGCGTCGCACCCTGGAACGGCGGATCCGCAGTTGGCGTGCGCTCCATGGGCCCGAGCGCGAGGTCATGTTCCGGCAGGTGCATGAACCTGGTCGGCTCGGACTGTCGGACTTTACTGCGATGGCCGATCTGGGCGTCACCGTTGCTGGCGAGGCGCTGGAACACATGCTCTATCACTTCCGGCTGATCTATGGCGGCTTCGAACATGCCCATGTGATCCTGGGTGGGGAGAGCTTCGTCGCGCTCGCCGAAGGGCTGCAGAACGCATTGTGGTCGGCAGGCGGCGTGCCCCTACTTCACCGCACCGACAGCCTGTCGGCGGCATTCCGCAATCTCGAGACGCAAGCCCGTGCAGACCTGACCCGGCGATATGATGCCCTGTGCGAACACTACGGGATGGAGCCGACCCGCAACAACACCGGCATCGCGCACGAGAATGGCTCGATCGAGAGCTCCCACGGCCACATCAAGGCCGCTGTCAGGGACGCCTTGCTGCTCAGGGGCAGCAGCGACTTCGCCGATCTTGCCGCTTACCGCCGCTTCATCGACGAGGTCGTCACGGCGCGCAACCGGCGCCATACCCCCTCGATCGATGTCGAGCGCCGGGCATTGCGGCCATTGCCCGACATGCGCACGACCGATTACGAGGAAGTGCTGGTCACCGTCACCTCGTCTGGCGGCTTCACGCTGCGCAAGGTGTTCTACACCGTACCTTCGCGCCTGATCGGCCACCGCCTGCGGGCTCGGCTCTACGATGACCGGATCGATCTGTTCCTGGGCGGTACCCGGCTGATGACGCTGGTGCGCGGCCGCGCCGGCAACAATGGCAAGCATGGCCACGTCGTCGATTACCGGCACGTCATCCACTCGCTGCGACGTAAGCCGATGGCGCTCATGGGCCTCGTTTACCGCGACAGCCTGTTCCCGCGCGATGCCTATCGGGCGATGTTCGAGCACCTGCTGGAACACGAAGGAGAACGTACCGCCTGCCGGATCATCGTCGACCTGCTCGCCATGGCGCACGAGCGGGCCTGCGAGGCGGAACTGGCCGGACTACTCAAAGCCGACCTTGCCGCGCGGCGAAGTCCGGACATCGCGAGCCTGCGCGCCCGGTTCTCGCCCGATCCGGCAGGGCTGCCAGAGGTGGTGGTCGAGCTCGGCGAGCTCGCTTCCTACGACAGCCTGATCGGTTGGGGAGAAGCGGCATGAGCACGACCTCGATGATCGACACCCAGCGGCTCAGCCTGATGCTGAACGAACTGCGCCTACCCGCGATCAAGCATATCTGGGGCGACTTCGCTGCGCGGGCCGACAAGGAAGGCTGGCCCGCGGCCCGGTTCCTTGCCGCACTTGCCGAGCACGAAATGGCCGAACGCGACCAGCGGCGAATGGAGCGCCACCTCAAGGATGCCCATCTGCCCGCCGGCAAGACCCTCGACAACTTCGCGTTCGATGCCGTGCCGATGATCTCCAAGGCGCAGGTCATAGCCATGTGCGCAGGCGACGGATGGCTCGAAAAGGGCGCCAACCTGATCCTGTTCGGTCCGCCGGGCGGCGGCAAGACCCACCTAGCTTCCGCTATCGGCCTTGCTCTCGTCGAGAATGGTTGGCGGGTCCTGTTCACCCGAACTTCCGACCTCGTCCAGCGTCTCCAGGTCGCCCGGCGCGAACTGGCGCTGGAATCTGCGCTCGCCAAGCTCGACAAGTACCACCTGCTCGTCCTCGACGACTTCGCCTACGTCAGCCGCGATCAGGCCGAAACCTCGGCCCTGTTCGAACTGATCAGCGCGCGCTACGAACGCCGCTCGCTGCTCATCACCGCCAACCAGCCCTTTGGCGAATGGAACCGGGTCTTCCCCGACCCCGCCATGACGCTCGCCGCTGTCGACAGGCTCGTTCATCACGCGACGATCTTCGAGATGAACGTCGAAAGCTATCGGCGAAGAACCGCCGAAGCCCGGCGCTCAGGACCGGGGCGGCCGGCAGCGTTCACCACGCCAAAGGTCCTCGATGCTGTCCGCGACAATCAGGACGACCGATAAACCTTGCCAGCGACAATCAGAATGGCCACAAACTGTCGCGCCGCGACAATCAACTTCTCATCCTGATCGTCGCGCTCTTCTCACCCAGATCGTCGCGCTACA
>NZ_JACLAU010000092.1 GCF_014230305.1 Novosphingobium aerophilum | reverse complement strand
CCTGCAGCATCTCCTTGTCCAGGGACAGGTCGGCCACGAGCTTGCGCAGCTTTGAATTCTCGTCCTCGAGCTGCTTCAACCGGCGCATGTCTGGCGGCAGCATGCCGTCGTATTTCTTCTTCCAGTTAATGGGATGGACGGCTCTCCCTCTTCGACCGAGGCTGTGAGCCTCAGCAGGAAGGAGTGGGAACATGACAGTGGCATTTCTTGGCATCGATCTGGCGAAGAACGTTTTCCAGCTGCACGGCGAGGATCCCGATGGAACTGTTGTTTTGCAACGACGCGTTCGTCGTGACCGCTTGCTGACTGAGGTTAGTGCGCTTGCGCCATGCATCATTGCGATCGAAGCGTGCGCGGGTGCCTTCTATTGGCAGCGGCAGTTCGAGGGAGCAGGGCATCAGGTCCGGATCATCGCCCCACAGTACGTGAAGCCTTTTGTGAAGCGCCAGAAAAACGATCGCAACGATGCGGCTGCGATCTGCAGAGCTCTCAAGCAACCAGATATGAAGTTCGTTCCAGGAAAGTCTCTCGAGCAGCAGGACATCCAGGCGCTTCATCGCGGTCGTCAGGGTCTGGTGAATCACCGCACGGCACTGGTGTCCCAAATGCGGGGTCTGTTGCTCGACCGAGGTATAGCCTTCGCTCAGTCGATTAGGCGGGCGCGCCGGGAGATCGGCGCGTTATTGGATGAGGGGGCACCCGAACTAAGTGAGCTGTTCCGATCGATGCTGGCACAGCTTTACGCCGCCCTACTCGCCTTGGATCACCAGATCACTTGGTTCGACCGAGAGATTGAGAAGGTATTTCAGGCGAATGAGACCTGTCAACGCCTGGCCAAGATCAGGGGCGTTGGCCCCAAAACCGCCACCGCAGTCATCGCCGCTGTCGGTGATGGCGCCGAATTCAGCAACGGCCGCCATCTAGCCGCTTGGATGGGCCTCGTCCCGCGGCAACATTCCAGCGGGAATCGCAATAGACTTTTTGGCATCTCCAAGCGTGGAGATCGACATTTGCGGACCCTGCTGATTCACGGAGCCCGGGCCGTTGTGCGAACATCGGCTCGACGGGACGATGCGCAATCAAATTGGATCCGCGACCTTCAGGCGCGCCGAGGAGCAGCAAAGACCATCGTGGCCGTGGCCAACAAAAATGCCCGCGTCATATTCGCCATGCTGCAGAAGGGTACGGAATTCCGGGTCGCCTAAAGCTTCCCGGGGAGGTGTGAACGATCAGAGAAGTGTACCGGCCGACGTGACCGGCGCGTGAGGAACCTGAGTACTTTAATGGCTCATCGAAGCCGCCCAGTTGTTGAGGCTCACGCCGCGCGGAATTCCCATTTGGGCGCGCCAGCATCCCTGGTGACGCCGGATAGATGTTGGCACCCAAGTTCGCCGGAACGCTGATCAAATCGCTTGCACCGGGAGAGCCGTCCATAGATGAAGTAGGTCGCCTGGCTGATGCCTGCCTTGCGGCATATGTCCGCGACCGGAACGCCATCCGCTCCCTGCTTAAGAATGAACGCCTTCTGGGCGTCAGAAAACCTCGATGCCTTCATCGTCCTTCGCTCCTCCCAGCCAGGGAGATTACGGCGAAAAACTCTAACTCAAAGCGATCCAGTTTTCCGGGATCAGATCAAACGAGACCCTGTTCCACGGCCTCGACCATGCCCGTGCCCTGATCCGGGAGTGGGCGGAGGACTACAACACCTGCCGCCCGCACTCCTCGATCGGATACCAGACCCCGGCCAGTTACCCGGAAATGATTTTCGCAATTGGGCCAGGCATGCCTGGCCTCATTGCAAACAAGGCGCTGAAAGGCATAACCACAATCGCCGCGGCTCTAATCAGAGCTGGATGAAAGTTTTGTGATAGGTCACTGTGCCTCAAAAACAACAACGTCCTGGAAGAAAAAGCCTGGTTGATCTTTCCATTGGCCTGGCAAATAATCCCGAATGATCAATCCAGAATCGCGTACCGCTTCAAGGAAAACATCGTATGGAACGCCCGTTGCAACTTCAGGCACAGACGCCCAGCCAGGATATTTCCAGTAATTTGAATCGTAAGCACTTGTGTCAAAAATCCACTTATTTTCCGGCTGTGGATAGTAGCGACTGATGGCAGAGGTCTTTTGATCGGGGCGGTACAAATCGTCCAAAATGAAGAAGCTGATGATCGCACGGCCACCTGGTTGCAAAACCCGACCGACTTCATTGAGATAAAACCGCCAATCTTCCTCGCGAAGATGGGTCCAGACTGACAATGCTGTAACAAGATTGTGTGAATTGTCTTCTATATTCCAAGCGCGTGGGCCTTGGTCCACGGCTTTCGAATAGTATCCGTTGGAGGCCTCTGTGTAGAGAAAATTGACATTTCTTTCATAATATGAATCGTTGCAAATATTTATAAAGTCTTTATTGATATCTATTCCCAAATAACTGTCCTCTGGCTGGAGATAGGACTTGGCTGCCAGATATAAGCGCCCCACCCCGCAACCAACATCAAGCATACGCACCGGGCGCGAAGGCAGGTGCTGAAAAATGAGCGATTGAAATATCCCGATAGTATAGCACCATTCGCCATAGGTTGTAGTACCCAAGCCGCCTCCACGCTTTGACGCGGGGGGGATTAGAGGCAAAATCGATCCACGCGATAAACTACTCTTCTCGAAAGCCCGATATACGCTCTCAAGTGAGGCTGAGATTCTTTTTTTCACTGCCGAAACGAACACAGCTGTTCTCCTAATATTTTTCCAGATGATTTATAATACGCTGAGCTGTCAAGCTCATTTGCGATTTTCGTGCTCTTGACCTGCCCCCCCCGCTGGCTCCCTCGATTTGATGTAGAGTCTGCCGCACACGAAGGAGCAGACGAATGAGGAAGTGCTTGATCCGACACCATTCTCTGGACCACCCCGGGTTAGAGTTTCCCGACCAGGGTCACGGTGACGGGCTGGGTGCGTCACCGTGATTCATCAGCGTGATCGGGGGCTTGTTGCCGATGGCACCGTGCGG
>NZ_JACLAU010000091.1 GCF_014230305.1 Novosphingobium aerophilum | reverse complement strand
TCGCCATCATGCGAAAACTCATCACAGCCCTCAACGCCATGATCCGCAACAAGCAGAAATGGGCTCTCGCCTAGACGGTTGCTCCCCGTACCGGGGAGGAAACAAAGGTCCGACTTCGGGCGATAGCCGTCATGGCCTGTTGCCCTCCATGTCCTGCTTCCCCGTCATCCCAGCGCAGTCTGGGATCTCTCACCGGATAGCGCGGCGTCCGCAAGCGTCCATGCCGCGGGACCCGGGGCTCGCCGCCAGAGATGCCAGCCTGCACTGGCATGACGGAATCGGGCGCAAACCGCCCCCCAACCTGTCAGCCCACCCTAGCGCCGGGGTTCCAGCTCCGGTCCGGTGTCGGCGGTCGGACGGAAATCGGGCCGCAGCGTCAACCCGGCAGCCTGCTCGAACGCATAACCCGCATTCAGCAGCCGCTGCTCGGTGTAGGCCGTGCCGATGAAGCTGAGGCCGACGGGCAAGCCGCGGACCAACCCCATCGGCACGGTCAGATGCGGGTAACCGGCAATCGCCGCCGCGCTGGTCGATCCGGAGGGTCCCTCGTACTGGTCGCCCCAGACCGTGTCCGATGGCCAGGCCGGTCCATAGCTGATCATCACCACCAGATCGACGGCATTGCCCTGCAGCATGGCGTCGATCCCATCGGCCCCGGCCAGGCGCAGCGACTTTTCCCGCGCGGCGCGATAGGCCGGATCGTCCAGCCCGGGCTTGGCCTGGGCCGCGGCGAAGATGTCCTGCCCGAACAGCGGCAGCTCGCGCGGGGCATTGGCCGCGTTGAACGCGATCAGATCGGCCAGGCTGCGGGTCGGCACCTGATCGGGCCGGGTGGTCGCCAGATAAGCGTCGAGATCGGAATAAAACTCGCTGAGCAGCACCTGGTAGCTGGCCGCCCCCATACCCTCGGCGGACGGCGGCTTGATCTCCACCAGGGTCGCCCCGGCGCCGCGCAAGGTGTCGAGCGCCTTGGCAAAGACCGCGAGCAGTTCCGGCTGCTGCCCGCCCCGGATCACACCGATGCGCATGCCGCGGATCGCCGCGGGATCGAGCGCCGCGGCATAGTCGCCGGCATGGTCGAGCGCCCTGGCCGTGGCCGGATCGGCCGGATCGCTGGCGATCAGCGCGCTGAGCAGGATCGCGGCATCGCGCACGGTGCGGGTCATCGGCCCGGCGGTGTCCTGGCTGTGGCTGATCGGAACGATGCGGGTGCGCGGGATCAGGCCGAGCGTGGGCTTGAGGCCGACCAGCCCGGTCATGGATGAGGGGCAGATGATCGAGCCGTTGGTCTCGCTGCCGATGGCGCCGGGCGCCAGGCGGGCGGCCACGGCAGCGCCGGATCCGCTCGACGAACCGCAGGTGGTCCGGTCCAGCGCATAGGGATTGCGCGTCAGCCCGCCCACCGCACTCCACCCGCTGAGCGAGCGTTCGGACCGGAAGTTGGCCCATTCGGAAAGGTTGGTCTTGCCCAGGATGATCGCCCCCTGGGCGCGCAGGCTGGCGGCGACGGGCGAATCCCGCCCCGGCGCATTGTCCTTGAGCGCCAGCGACCCGGCCGTGGTGGGCATGCCGGCCGCCTCGATATTGTCCTTCAGCAGGATCGGCACCCCGTGCAGCGGGCCGCGCAGCCGCCCCGCCCGCCGCTCGGCATCGCGCTCGCGGGCTTCGGCCAGCGCCGCGGGATTGACCGCCACCACGCTGTTGAGCCTGGGGCCGGTGCGATCGAGCCGGGCCATGCGCGCCAGATAGGTGCGAACAACCTGCTCGCTGGTCGTCCGCCCGGCGGCAAGGTCCGCGCGCAACGAGGCGATGGTCGCCTCGGACAAGGCGTCGTCGGCAGCGGCGGGGCCGGTCGACTGCGCCAGGGCGGGCGTTGCGCCAGCCAGCAAAGCGGCGGAGAGCAGGGCAATAGGGGCACGCATGGCGCCGACTGTGTCCGCATTCCCGGTCAAGAGCAACCGTCGTGCCGCAAAGGCGGGCCAGGCCCCAAAGCCGGGCCAGCATCGGCCGGTTGCTCGGGTCAGGTAAGTACTTGTTCTTATCTTTCGGCTATCGCACCGATCGACCCGGACAAGGACAGGCCCCATGACCTTTTTCGTCTACGCCATCACCCCGATCGACTGGACCTGGGAGTTTCTGCCCACGGTCGAGGACGTCGCCGTGCAGTTCGCCCGCCACGACGCGACCCTGGCCGTCCACGGCTACCAGTTCGAAGGACCGATGCTGCCAGAGCTGCTGAAGCGCCTCGAACGCGCCAAGACCATCGCACGCCAGCACGGCTGGGAAGGCGATTACCGCTCCGACGCCACCCCGCGGGTCTTCTTCGTCCCCGGCGAAGGCCAGTTCGAATACGGGTTCGCCTGGAAGCAGGAGAACAACGGCACCACCTTCGTCGCCTCGCCGGTCGCGATGCCGCATCTGGCGGGTTAGGCGGCGTGGACACATTCGACGGGCAGTTTGCGCCCAGATATGGCCGTTCATATCCGCTCAGCACAGAACAATCGGCCACCCCTCATCGCCGCCCCGCCCTTGAGCCGGGGCAGGGCTTGCGTGGCAACGTCAGGGGAGGAGCAGCCCTGTCCCGGGTCAAGCCCGGGACGACGATGGTAGAGGTGTGTGGACAGATTTCGATGACCGTTTGGGCCTCGGTTAGATCGCGAAATCCCGCGCTGGTCCCGCACTCAACCCCGCTCAGGCTGAGCCTGTCGAAGCCCACGCGCGGCGGCTGAGCTGGGTGTTCGCGGCGTTTCCGCCGCGAGACACGGTAGCAGGCGTGTGGGGCGGATGGCGGCGCGTGGCCCCTGCGGCGCAGCTCAGGAAAGGCTTCGACAAGCTCAGGCTGAGCGGAGTGTGGAGATGTACGATTGTCGCGTTGGTGACCCTATCCACCCACCCGGCGAATATCCGCTCCCCACCGATGCTGTTGAAAAAGTCGCTTCTTGGTTGAAGCGGAGGGTCTTGATTGAAGCGGGCGCGCGCGGATGCCGGAGCTCATGCCATCGCCGGCTGCCTTGCGAGGCTGATCTTGGCGAGCTTGCGCAG
>NZ_JACLAU010000090.1 GCF_014230305.1 Novosphingobium aerophilum | reverse complement strand
CGCCAGCACCGTCATAGCCATGTCCTCCCGACCGACGGGAGAACCATGCCACCGTTGCTCCGCCAACCACGCCAGAGAGTGTCATCTCTATCTAGCGGAGGGGTGTCATTTCTATCTGGCGCTTACAGTCTTCGTCCCTGATAACCGCCCCTTCTGCCTTGGCGTCGTTCCGTCGCATCCGGAGCAGCGGCTCACCCCGCACCGACGGTTCAATCGTCAAATCGTAACCAGGCAAGGCGTCCTTCTCAGCGAGCTTGAGGATCTCAAATTTGAAACGGCGATACTCACCTTCCGCCCCGCTCTTCTCGAACAGCACCGGCATGGAGATGGCAAAGCCCCCCTCCCCTGCCCCGCCAGCATGCTTGCGCGCGACTTTGTAGAGCCAGCGCTCGCGCCCGCCGCTGATGGCAAAGTATGCCCGATCGATGGCCAGCACGCCGCCCTTCATGAGGACGCCCTCATAGAACCAATTGGAGAGCTCGAGCGTCATGCCTTTCGAGCGCTCGGTACGCTCATCGACGAGCTGCGTCCAACCATCGAGCCAGCTGAAGGTCGCTTCGCGGCGGTTTTCCGCACGGATGTTGGTCTTGATCGTCGTTGAGACGAGCCGGTCGAGCGCCTGTCCAAGTAGCTCATAAGCGCGGCCGGTCGTCGGGCGCCCGATCGCCCTCAGCAGATCGTAGGGCATGATGTGGAGTTTGCGCGGAATGTCGTTCTGGCCGCGCCGCGCCATGTCTGCGAGCATGCTAGCGCAGTAGATCAGGATGTCCGCATCCCAGATCGTCGCCATGCCGTAATCGGGATTGGCGCTAACGTGAACCCACAGCTTCCCGTCGGGGCTGCTGTAGTCGATGGCCTTCACCCGCTTCGACTTCGCGAGACTGAAGAAAGGGCGCTCCATCATTTCGCGCTGGTCGCGAAAATTAAGATCGGCGATATAGGGCAGGAACAGATCGAACTGCTCTCCAACCGCCTGCGTACGGGCCTTGCTCACGAAAAGTTTCCTCGAGGAAACTTTTTGGGCCCCACCCCATCAAAGTCAGGTTTGCCTGCCACTACCGGACCGTGATCCCGCTCTCGCGAAGGCTCGCGAGCAAGCTGCGCACGCCCTCGACGACCGCCTCATCGCTTGCGCCGCTTGCCATCGGCACATGCAGCGTGATGCCCTGCCGGCTAACGCCTTTTACGGCAACGATTGGCCGCCCAAGCGGGCCTTGAACTTCTAGACTGAGCCTCGGGGCTTCCGGCGCGGGGCTGGCTGTCGCCGCGAGGAGCCGCTTCAGTACCAGGCTACCGAGCAGGGCGGGGGAGCCGGCATCGACCAGCATCCGGTTCTCTGCGGTAATTGTACGCGCTTCCTTGCTTACTGCCTTCGCGCGCCTTGGGTCATCCATCACGGTGGCGAGCTTGTAGGCAGGGTTGAGCGTTAGCTCCTGCAGATTTGCAAAGGCCTCAAGTACGTCGTCGGGGAGAGCGGCGGCCTTCAGCATCTTGGACAGCCAGCCCTTCGACACCTTCAGGCGCTCCGCCATGCGAACAGCCTTGCCGCCGTAGTGCAGGTCGAGCGCTGCTGCATAATTTCGCGCTCGTTCGATGTCGGAGATGTCCTTGCGCGCGCGGTTCTCGATATCGGCAAGCCGGAAGGCGGCTTCGTCATCGAGTTCGGCGACTTGTGCAAGCAGGCGCATATCAGGGTACGAGTGCGCCCGGAGCCAGGAGATCGCGAAGTGCCGACGCGTGCCCGCAATGAGCTCGTAGTCATGATCGGGATCACCGCTGACGTGCCGAACGACCGCCGGTACTTTCTGCCCGCCTTCGGCAATGATGGAATCGATGAGGTCCCGGCAATTCTCTTCGCTGAGTTTTGATTGGAGCCGGGCATTGCCGCCCCAGACCCGCACGCGCGAGGGATCGACCAGCAACTGTGTGACTTGCCGAACTTCGCCGCTCGCCACACGGGCAAGTGCATTCTCACGCCCAAGCAGCGAAAGGCCGGCGCGCGAACTCGCTCTTGCCGGCTCATCCTGAGGGGGCAGGGGAACCGCCTTCTCGACCGGTGCGGGCTTTGCCGGTGCGTCGGCTGAAACTTCCTCAGCGAGCAGGCTCGCAAGATAATCGCTCTGCTTACGGGCCATCAGCGCTCACCCCCACACAGTCGCCACAAGGGAACATATAGCGAACAAAAGGGCGATAACCCTTTGGAATATCATGCATTGATCACCTCGCGTTCACTGGCGGGGGCAGCGATGCCCCAGCCCTTGCGCACCAGGACTTCGACCTGCCCTAGCGCATCATCGAGGTTGCTCCTGCAGCGCTTGTGCGTGCGCGCTGTGCCGATCGGGCGCTCCAGTTCGTAGACTGTCATCATGCGCAGCGCCGCGTGGCTGATCTCCGCACTATCGAGGATGGGTACCGGCAGCAGTGCAGGGCCGAAGGTCTGCTCCATGATCTGGCGCACCATCGCGTGGCTCGGATCATTGCTGGCGAACTTCGAGCACAGCAGCCGCACGAAGGCATAATCGACTACAATCCCGGCCTCGCCGAGTTGGCGCGTGACCTGGTCCATCATTGAGAGGAACTGGACTGTCGAACAGAAATCCGGGGTTGTGGCCGCGAGTGGCACGATCAGCGAATTCGCCGCCTGCATCACTGCGAGCGAGATTGTGCCAAGCGCCGGCGGCGGGTCGAGAATGACCACGTCGTAATTGCGGGCAAGATCTTGAAGGCCCTGCTTGAGCTTCCGAAAGCGGGAGGCGAGCACGCTGCCTCCGTCCGAGCCGGCGGCGGCGAGCTCATACTCGACATCGAAAAGCTCGAGGTTGGAGGGGATGAGATCGACATTGGGCCAAGGCGTCTTCTGAACCGCGTAGAGGAGATCGGTCTGGGTGGGGTCGATCGACAAGTAGGGATAAAGCGTCTGCTCGCGTTCGATGTTGAAGTGCGGGTTGAACCCGAACAGCGTCGTCGTGGTTGCCTGACTATCGCAGTCGACCACCAGCACGCGGTAACCCTGCACCGCGAAGTAGTGGGTGTAGCGCGACATTCACGGTGAGAATGCGCGACAATCAAGATGAGAATCCGGTGTGTCGGGATTTGCGTAGGGCGTAGCCCGGAGCGGATCCCGACACACCGGAGGGCCCCTTTGTGGGGAGGCCGG
>NZ_JACLAU010000008.1 GCF_014230305.1 Novosphingobium aerophilum | reverse complement strand
GCCTCAGAAGCAGCGGAAAACCCTTCAAACTCGCCATGATCGCAACCGTGCGGAAGCTCATCTCCATCCTCAATGCCATCGCCCGCGATGACCCGGCATTCCAAACACCATCCACGGTTGCTTGACCCGGGACAGGGCTCTTCTTCCCCGGCCGTTGCCAGGCAAGCCCTGCCCCGGGTCAAGCCCGGGGCGACGATTAGGGGGGCGTGTGTTCTGTGCGGGGAGGATCGGAATGACCACTCCCAGGCGAAACCCGTCGTTCCTCCTGGTCAGCGCGGCTCGATCGGCGGAATCGCGCGGCGCATGAAGGCGGCGAACAGGGGCACGGTGAAGGCCGTGTCGCCGTGCGCCGGGCTGAAGAGCATGCCCTTGCGGATCAGGCTGTTGCGGGTCGGGGCGACCGAGTTGACGGCCGTGCCCAGCGCCTCGGCGATGTCGCCCGAGCGGTGCGGGCCTTCGCCCAGCTCGGCCATGGCCCGCATATAGCGCTTCTCCGCCGGGCTCAGGCGATCGAAGCGGACGCGGAAGAAGCTGGCGTCGAGCTCGGCCAGCGCGGCCACGCCGGCATTGGCGACATCGGCCGCGGTGATCGGGCTGGCCTCGGCCAGGTCCCAGCTGTGCTTGCCCCATTCCTGCAGGAAATAGGGATAGCCCTGGGTCTGCGCGACGATGGCGGCCAGGGCCTCGTCGGTGATCTCGGCCTCTTCCTCCCGCAGCGGCAGGCGGATCGCATCGGCCGCCGCGGCGGGATCGAGCGGGCCGAGCGGGACGAAGGCGAAGAGCCGTTCGGCGTAGGACTTGGCCCGCCCCATCTGGCCCAGCAACTGGGGGAGACCGGCGCCGACCAGGGTGATCGGCAGTTGCAACTGGTTGGCACGGTGCAGCGCGCTGATCAGCGCGGCCAGCTCCTCCTCGGGAACGTACTGCAGCTCGTCGATGGCCAGGACGAAGGCCGTCTGGTGCTCCTGCGCCGCTTCCCCCGCGGCGCGGATCAGGTCGGCCAGATCGGATTCGAGATCCCCGCTATCGGCCAGCCCGGGTTCGACCGCGAAGTCGAGCGCCACTTCGAACCCGTCGAGCTTGACCCGCGGCTTGACGAAGCCGGCCAGCGCGGACAGGGCGCGGCGGATCTTCTGGCCGGCCTGCTTCATCCGGTCGAGCTTGAGCAGCGCGGCCCGCAGCGCGGGCACCAGCATGGCCGGCAGCGAGCGGTTCTCCGGGGCTTCCATGGCCACCACCACCAGCCCCTCGGCCTCGGCGTGATTGCGGATCGTGGTCAGCAGCACGGTCTTGCCGACCCCGCGAAGGCCGTAGAAGATCAGGCTGCGCGCAGCCCGGCCCAGCCGGATGCGATCGAGCGCAACCGCCGCGTCCTCGACCAGCCCGGCGCGTCCGGCCAGTTCCGGCGGGGGCGTTCCGGCTCCGGGAGCAAAGGGGTTGCGACGGCGATCCATAGCAAGCTTATCCCATGTTACAAAAAACTTGTAAACTGAGATAAACTTACTCGCCAGCGGGTCCCAGGGCCTGCAGGGCCTCGCGCCAGGCGGCCGGAACCGGGACCGGCCGGCGGTGGGCGCGATCGACGTAGACATGGGTAAAATGGCCCTCGGCCGCCGCCGCCTCGTCCCCCTGGCGGAACACGCCCAGCCGGTAAGTCACGCTCGACCCGCCCAGCCGGTCGAGCCGCAGGCCGATCTCGACCGGGTCGGGATAGGTGATCGACCCGGCGTAGCGACAGCCCGTTTCGACCACCAGGCCGATCGGATCGCCGGTCGCGATGTCGAGCAGGCCGCGCGCGATCAGCCAGCTGTTCACCACCGTATCGAACCAGCGGTAGTGCACCGCATTGTTGACATGGCCATAGGCGTCATTGTCGGCCCACAGGGTCGGCAGGCTGTGCCAGTGGACGTAGGCGGACCGGGGGAGCAGCGGGGCACGGGCGGCAGGAGACATGCCCCCTGTCTGCCGCAGACTCTCCCGCTTGCCCAGAGGTTTGGCTCCGGGTGGTGCCCGTCAGCCCTTTGGGCCCCACCAGCGGCTGCGTCCCGCCGGCGCTCCCGCTGCTTGCCGGGGTCGCCCCCGCTCGCCTAAAGGGCGGCGCGACGCGGGCCTTTCCCGCCGCGGACGGGGACCATGACCATGATCGCAAGCCAGCACGATGCCGGGGCGAACCTGCGGTTGGAACGCAACGGCCCGATCGCGCGGCTGCGGATCGATCGCGCCGACAAGCGCAACGCCTTCACTCAGGCCATGTGGCAGGCCCTGCCCGATCTGATCGCCGCGGCCGATGCGGACCCGGCGGTGCGGGTGCTGGTGATCGAGGCGGCGGCCGGTGGCCTGTTCTGCGCCGGGGCCGACATTGCCGAGATGATGGCCCATCGCGACGATCCGGCCTGGCTCGCGGCCAACCAGGCGGCGATCAACCGGGCGCAATGGACCCTGGCCCGGACGCAGCGGCCGACGGTGGCCTTCATCGATGGTGACTGCATCGGCGGCGGCTGCGGCATCGCGCTGGCCTGCGACATCCGCCTCGCCACTTCGCGCGCCCGACTGGGCATCACCCCGGCGAAGCTCGGGATCGTCTACCCCTTGCACGACGTCCGGCTGCTGATCGATCTGGTTGGTCCGGGACAGGCACGGCGCCTGCTCTACACCGGAGCTCTGATCGACGCGGCCGAGGCGCTGCGGATCGGGCTGGTCGAGGCGCTGGCGGACTGCCCGGACCCTCTGCTCGACGCAATCGCCGCCAATGCCCCGTCGAGCGTGACCGCGCTCAAGGGTTTCACCCGCCGCGTTCTCGACGGTCAGGTCGAGGACGATGCCGAGACGCTGCGGATCTTCGCCGAGGCGTTCTCCGGTGCGGACTTCCGCGAAGGGGCCGCGGCCTTCCTCGCCAAGCGCCGGCCGCAGTTCGGCCCGGCCTGAGTCAGGGCACCAGCACGGTCGATCCGACGGTGCGCCGACCTTCCAGATCGGCATGGGCCCGCGCCGCCTCGGCCAGGGGATAGCGCTGGCCGACCGTCACCGACAGCACGCCCCCGGCCAGCAGCCCGAACATCCGTGCGGCCCCGGCGGCGCGCTCGGCGGGTTCGCGGTAATAGTCGTAGAGGGTCGGCCGGGTCACGAAGAGCGAACCCTTGGCGGAGAGCTGGCCCAGGGCCACCCCGGTCACCGGGGCGCTGGCATTGCCGAAGCTCACCACCAGCCCGCGCCGCGCGGTGGCGTCGAGCGAGGCCTCCCAGGTGTCCATGCCGATGCCGTCGAAGCTCACCCGCACGCCTTCGCCCCCGGTCCAGTCGCGAACGGCGGGGGCGATCGCCTCATCGCTGGTGACGATCACCCGGTCGGCCCCGGCGGCGCGGGCCAGCTCGGCCTTGGCGGCTGTGCTGACCGTGCCGATCACCCGCGCGCCGATGTGGCGCAGCCATTGCACCAGCAGCAGCCCGACCCCGCCGGCGGCGGCGTGGACCAGCACGGCCTCGCCCGGCTGCACCCGGGCGCAGCGCTCGACCAGGAACTCCACCGTGCAGCCCTTCAGCAGGCTGGCGGCGGCCAGTTCGTCGGAAATGGCATCGGGGGTGCGGAACAGCGCCGCCGCCAGGATGTTGCGCGCCGTGGCATAGGCCCCGGTCATCGGCCCGAAGGTGCAGACCCGGTCCCCCGGGCCGAAGCCCTCGACCCCGGCGCCCACGGCCTCGACCAGGCCCGCCGCCTCGACCCCCAGCGGCGCGGGCAGGGGGACCGGATAGACCCCGCGCCGATGGTAGGTATCGATGAAGTTGAGCCCGACCGCCGTGTGCCGCACGCGCACCTCGCCGGGACCGGGGGGAGGCAGGTCGACCCCGACCCATTGCATGGTGTCCGGGCCTCCGAAGGCGGCAATCTCGATGCGGTGTTCCATGGCCCGACCCTAGCGCCTGCCCACCCGGGCAACAATGGCCGTGGTGCGTGCCGCGGGCTGGACAGTGCCGCCGCCCGGCGCGTAGCACCGCCGCAGACAATCCCGTGGAGAGACTTGCCGATGGCCGCCGATCGCGTGCTCGTGACCCATCCCTTCCTGCGCATGATGCTGCCGCTCGATCCGGCGCTCCACCCGATCGACGTCCTGCCGGAGGACCCGGCCGAGCGGGAGGCCTGGCTGGCGGCCCATGGCGATGGCGTCCGCGCCATGATCACCTCGGGGCTCGAACCTGTTCCGGCGGCGCTGCTGGCGCTGCTGCCCAACCTCGAACTGATTTCCAGCGTGGCCGCGGGGCTCGACCTGATCGACGTGGCGACGGCCCGGGCCCGGGGCATCGCGGTGACCAACGGGGGCGGGCTCAACTCGCCCGACGTGGCGGAATTCGCCGTGGCCCAACTGCTCGCCCGGCGGCGCGATCTCGCCGCCGCCGATGCCTGGGTGCGCGCCGGGCAGTGGCCGACCGGGCGGATGCCGCCGAGCGGCTCGGTCAGCGCCGAGCGGGTGGGGATCGTCGGGCTGGGCGAGATCGGCCGGGGCGTTGCGGAACGGCTCGCGCCCTTCGGCAGCGCGATCCGCTGGTGGGGACCACGGGCCAAGCCTAACGCGCCCTGGGCCTACGAGCCCGACCTTCAGGCCCTGGCCGAATGGGCCTCGACCCTGGTCATCGCGGTGGCCGGGACCGAGGAGACACGCGGCCTGGTCAACCGCGAGGTGCTGGCGGCGCTCGGTCCGTCCGGTGTGCTGATCAATGTCGCGCGCGGCTTCGTGGTCGATGAGGAGGCGCTCAAGGACCTGCTCCGTGCCGGCCAGCTGGGCGGCGCCGCGCTCGACGTGGTCTGCAACGAGCCCGACGACGGCACCGCCTGGGCCGATGTGCCCAACGTCACCCTGTCGCCCCACGTGGCCGGTGCGACCCGCGAATCGCTCGCCCGGATGATGGGCGGCGCAGCAGACAACGTGCGGCGCCTGTTCATGGGCGAGGCGCTGGTGCGGCGGGTGGTCTAGGAGGAGGGACGGCCGTCGACGCCCCAACCACCACGATCAGTCCATGCTCCGCCCCGAACTGGGCATCCCAGTGCGCCCCGCGGACGAGGCCCATGGTCCGGCTCCGGTCGAACCCGGCCAGCTCCACCATGGCCACGCCTTCGCGGCTCAGCGAACGCGGGGCCACGGTCACCCCCAGGCCGGCGGCAACCATGGCCATGACCCGATCGTCATTGCCCGAGCGCAGCGCAAAGCGCGGGCGTACCCCGCGCTCGGTGAACCAGCGGCTGGTTTCGCCGAGGACTTCGCACGATCGCCGCGCGATCATGGTTTCTCCGGCGACCTCCGCCGCGTGGACCGTGCCGGCTCCGGCCAGCCGATGGCCCGAGGACAGGGCGAGGGCATAGTCCTCGCGCCACAGCACCGCGTGCGGCTGCCGCAGTCCGTCCGGGGGAATGAGGGTCAGCGCCGCATCCACCGCACCACTCACCAGCCCGGCCTGCAGTTCGCGTTCGCCGCCCTCGATCAGCTCGAGCGGCTCGGCTCCGGTCGCGGTGTAGCGCTCCACCAGCGCCGCCAGCCAGGTGGAGGACAGCGATTCGAGCACGCCCAGCCGGATCGGCCGCACCGTCACCGGCAGGTTGCCGACTCGGGTTTCGGCCTGGTGGAACTCGCGCTCGATCGCCCGGGCCATGGGCAGCAGCAGGTTGCCCGCCTCGGTCAGACGGATGCGGCGCCGCTCCCGAACGAACAGGCGGGTGCCGAGCTGCCGTTCGAGCTCGGCAATGCCGCCCGACAGCGAGGGTTGGGCCACGTGCAGCGCATTCGCCGCCCGGGTGAAGCTGCCGGTATCGACCACGGCGAGGAACTGGCGGATCTGCGTGCGGCTCAACATAGGATGAACCTATCATGATGAACGATCAAATCCAGTTTTCCCATTGTGCGACTTTGCGCTAGCAGGACAGACCAAGCCCGCGAGGAGAGGACCCGAACCGATGCGCGCCACCCCCGAGTTCGACTTCGGCCTGACCGAGAGCGCGCGCATGATCCGCGAGGCGACCGCGCGCTTCGCCGACGAGCAGATCCTGCCCCTCGCCGCCGAGATCGACCGCAACGATCGCTTCCCGCGCGAACTGTGGGAGCCGATGGGGGCCCTGGGCCTGCACGGCATCACCGTGGATGAGGCCGACGGCGGGCTGGGGCTGGGCTATCTGGACCATGTCATCGCGGTCGAGGAGGTCAGCCGTGCCTCGGGCGCGGTCGGCCTGTCCTACGGCGCGCACTCCAACCTCTGCGTCAACCAGATCCGCCGCTGGGGCAATGCCGAGCAGAAGGCGAAGTATCTGCCCAAGCTGATCTCGGGCGAACATGTCGGCAGCCTGGCCATGTCGGAGACCGGCGCCGGATCGGACGTGGTCGCGATGAAGCTGCGCGCCGACAAGGTCGACGGGGGCTGGCGGCTCAACGGGACCAAGTTCTGGATCACCAACGGCACCTATGCCGATACCCTGGTGGTCTATGCCAAGACCGTGCCCGACGGCGGCAGCAAGGGGATCACCGCCTTCCTGATCGAGAAGGGCATGGCCGGCTTTTCGATCGGGCAGAAGATCGACAAGATGGGCCTGCGCGGCTCACCCACCGCCGAGCTGGTGTTCGATGACTGCTTCGTCCCGGACGAGAACGTCATGGGTCCGCTCAACCAGGGCGTGAAGGTGCTGATGAGCGGGCTCGATTACGAGCGCGTGGTGCTGGCGGGCATGCAGATCGGCATCATCCAGGCCTGCCTCGACGTGGTCATCCCCTATGTCCGCGAGCGCAAGCAGTTCGGCCAGCCGATCGGCTCGTTCCAGCTCATGCAGGCCAAGGTTGCCGACATGTACGTGGCGATGCAGTCGGCCCGGGCCTATGTCTACGCCGTCGCCAAGGCCTGCGACGCCGGGCAGACCACCCGCTTCGACGCCGCCGGCGCGATCCTGCTGGCCAGCGAGAACGCCTTCCGCGCCGCGGGCGAGGCGGTGCAGGCGCTGGGCGGGGCGGGCTATACCAAGGACTGGCCGGTCGAACGCTTCCTGCGCGATGCCAAGCTGCTCGATATCGGCGCGGGCACCAACGAGGTGCGCCGGATGCTGATCGGGCGCGAGCTGATCGGGAAGCTGTGATGAAGGACTTCATCCTGCTGATGCACGGTGATGCGGTTGAGACGGAGAGCGACCTGCATTGGCAGGCTTACTTCCAGCGTCTCCATGCCTCGGGGGCATTCGCGGGCGGCAGCAGCATCGGAGCGGGGCAGGCCTATCGCCGAGCGGGTGCCCCCGGACCGCTCTCGCCGCTGACTGGGTTCATCCGTATCCGCGCTGCCGATCACGCCGAAGCGGCGACATTTCTTGAGGGCAATCCGGTCTACATTGCCGGCGGCACGGTGGAAATCCGCGAGCTGCCCCATGACTGAGGTTCTGCCACGATGACCGGCCCCGTTCTCTCCACCAATCTCGACCTGTCCTCGCCCGAGGCCCAGGCCCGCGCGGCCCACAACCGCGCATTGGCCGAAGAGCTGCGCGCCCGCGTGGCCCAGGCCGCGCTCGGTGGCGATGCGCGCAGCCGCGAGCGGCATGTCTCCCGCGGCAAGCTGCTCCCGCGAGACCGTGTCGAGCGCCTGCTCGATCCGGGATCGCCGTTCCTCGAGATCGGCCAGCTCGCCGCGAACGGGATGTACGGCGACGAGGTGCCGGGGGCCGGGATCATCACCGGGATCGGCCGCGTCTCCGGCCGCCAGTGCATGATCTTCGCCAACGATGCGACGGTGAAGGGCGGGACCTACTTCCCGATGACCGTCAAGAAGCACCTGCGCGCGCAGGAGATTGCCGGGGAGAACCGGCTGCCCTGCGTCTACCTGGTCGACAGCGGCGGGGCGAACCTGCCCAACCAGGCCGAGGTCTTCCCCGACCGCGACCATTTCGGCCGGTTCTTCTACAACCAGGCCAACATGTCGGCGCGCGGGATCGCGCAGATCGCCGCCGTGATGGGATCGTGCACGGCGGGCGGGGCCTATGTTCCGGCCATGTCGGACGAAAGCGTGATCGTGAAGGAGCAGGGGACGATCTTCCTGGCCGGCCCGCCGCTGGTCCAGGCCGCGACCGGCGAGGTGATCTCGGCCGAGGATCTGGGCGGCGGCGATCTCCACGCGCGCAAGTCGGGCGTGGCCGATCATCTGGCCGAGAGCGACGACCACGCCCTGTCGATCCTGCGCGACATCGTGTCGACGCTGGGTGCGCCGCAGGACGCGGGGATCGCCCGGCGCGAACCGCGTCCGCCGCTCTACCCGGCCGAGGACCTCTACGGCATCATCCCCGAGGACGTGCGCGCGCCCTATGATGTCCACGAGGTGATCGCCCGGATCGTCGACGGCAGCGAGTTCCACGCGTTCAAGCCGCTCTACGGCACCACGCTGGTCTGCGGCTTCGCCCATATCCACGGGCTGCCGGTGGCGATCCTCGCCAACAACGGGGTGATCTTCTCCGAAAGCGCGCAGAAGGGCGCACATTTCATCGAGCTCGCCTGCCAGCGCCGCGTGCCGCTGCTGTTCCTGCAGAACGTGTCGGGCTTCATGGTCGGCGGCAAGTACGAGGCCGAAGGGATCGCCAAGCACGGCGCCAAGCTGGTCACCGCCGTCGCCACCGCTTCGGTGCCCAAGCTGACCGTGCTGATCGGCGGATCGTTCGGCGCGGGCAATTACGGGATGTGCGGGCGGGCTTACCAGCCGCGCTTCCTGTTCACCTGGCCCAACGCGCGGATCAGCGTGATGGGGGGCGAGCAGGCCGCCTCGGTCCTCGCCACGGTCCACCGCGACGCCGCCAAGTGGACTCCCGAGGAGGCCGAGGCCTTCAAGGCGCCGATCCGCCAGAAGTACGAGGACGAGGGCAACCCGTGGTACGCCACGGCCCGGCTGTGGGACGATGGCGTGATCGATCCGGTCCAGACCCGCGACGTCCTCGGGCTGGCGCTGGAGGCCTGCCTTGAAGTACCCATCCCGGATGGGCCGACATTCGGCGTATTCAGGATGTGATGACCATGCCCGACGCCCTCCCGATCGACCCCGGCCACTTCCGCAAGGTCCTGTCCGCCTATCCCACCGGGGTCTGCGTGATCGCGGCGCAGGACGGGGCGGGGCGCAAGCATGCGATGGTGGTCGGCTCGTTCACCTCGATCTCGCTCGACCCGCCGCTGGTCGGGTTCTATCCGGCCAGGACGTCGTCGTCGTGGGCGGCGATGGCGCCGATCGGCAGCTTTGCGATCAGCGTGCTGGGGGCCGACCAGTTGGCCCAGTGCCAGCAGTTCGCCGCGCGCGGGATGGACAAGTTCGGCGACCTGGCCCACGGCGCCACCGCCGCGGGCCACCCGCTGATCGACGATGCCCTGGCCTGGTTCGACTGCACCCTCGAGGCCACGCACGAGGTGGGCGATCACTATCTGGTGGTCGGGCGGGTCGTCGCGCTTGACGGCCAGGCCGCCCGTGAACCGCTGCTGTTCTACGGCGGCCAGTACCATGGTCTGGGCCAGGCGGTGACCGCCTCGCCGCAACCCGCTTGATTGGGCCGCCTGAATGGGCCGCATGAGGAACTCCCTATGATCCGCTCGCTCCTGATCGCCAACCGCGGCGAGATCGCCTGCCGGATCATCCGCACCGCGCACCGGCTCGGCATCCGCACCGTGGCGGTCTACTCGGACGCCGATGCCCGCGCGCTGCACGTCCGCCTGGCCGACGAGGCGGTCCACATCGGCCCCGCTCCCGCCCGCGAAAGCTATCTGGTCGGCGAACGCATCCTCGCGGCTGCCCGGCAGACCGGGGCCGAGGCGATCCATCCCGGCTATGGCTTCCTGTCGGAAAACGCCGAATTTGCTCAGGCCGTGATCGACGCCGGGCTGGTCTGGGTCGGGCCGAAGCCCGCCTCGATCACCGCGATGGGGCTGAAGGACGCGGCCAAGAAGCTGATGCAGGCGGCCGGGGTGCCGACCACGCCAGGCTACCTCGGCGAAATCCAGGACGCCGATCATCTGGCCGCCGAGGCCGGAAAGATCGGCTATCCGGTGCTGATCAAGGCCGTGGCGGGCGGCGGGGGCAAGGGCATGCGGCTGGTCGAGCGGGCCGAGGACTTCGCCGATGCGCTCGCCTCGTGCCGGCGCGAGGCCGCGGCCAGCTTCGGCAACGATCATGTCCTGATCGAGAAGTACATCCTGTCGCCCCGCCACATCGAGGTGCAGGTGTTCGGCGACAGCCACGGCAACGTGGTCCACCTGTTCGAGCGCGACTGTTCGCTGCAGCGCCGCCACCAGAAGGTGATCGAGGAGGCCCCCGCCCCGGGCATGGACGCGGCAACCCGCGAGGCGGTCTGCGCCGCCGCGGTGCGCGCGGCCAGGGCGGTCGACTACGAGGGCGCCGGGACGATCGAATTCATCGCCGACGGGTCCGAGGGCCTGCGGGCCGACCGCATCTGGTTCATGGAGATGAACACCCGCCTTCAGGTCGAACATCCGGTGACCGAGGCGATCACCGGGCAGGATCTGGTCGAATGGCAGCTGCGCGTGGCGAGCGGCGAGGCGCTGCCCATGCGTCAGGACGAGCTGGCGATCCAGGGCTGGGCGATGGAGGCGCGGCTTTACGCCGAGGACCCGACCAAGGGTTTCCTGCCCTCGATCGGCCAGCTCGAGGTGCTGCGCTTCGGGATGACCGACGGCGGACGGATCGACACCGGGGTCTACGAAGGCGCCGAGGTTTCGCCGTTCTACGATCCCATGATCGCCAAGGTGATCGCGCTGGGCACCACCCGCGACATGGCCCGCCAGCGGCTTGGCACCATGCTGCGCGAGACGGCGATCTGGCCGGTCAAGACCAATGCCGCCTTCCTGGTGAAAGCGCTGGAGCATCCCGATTTCGTCGCCGGGACGGTGGACACCGGGCTGATCGGCCGCGACGGCGCCGATCTGGCCGCACCGGCGCCGCCGTCCGAACGGGCACTGGCCGGCGCGGCGATGAAGCTGGTCCAGCGCGGCTTGGTTCCCGGCTTCCGGCTCAACGCCGCGCCGCGCCGGACCGCCCCCTTCCGCCTGGATGGCGAAACGGTCGAGCTGCCGCTGACCGGTGAAGGGAGCGAGGCTCCGGTGGCGGCGACGCTGGTGAGCGAGAACGGCCAGACCTGGCAGCTGGCCGCCTGGCGCCGCGATGGCGCGCATGGGGCGAGCGCGGGCGACGGCGCGATCCTCGCCCCGATGCCGGGCAAGGTCATCGCGGTCGAGGTCACCGCAGGCCAGGCGGTGAGCAAGGGCCAGAAGCTGCTGACGCTCGAGGCGATGAAGATGGAACACACGCTGACCGCGCCCTTCGACGGCGTGGTGGCCGAACTGACGGTGACCGCCGGGGCGCAGGTCCAGGTCGAGGCGCTGCTGGTGCGGATCGATGAGGCCAATCCGGATTAGGAACCTCGAGACGAACGGAACCGGGTATGAGTGGCAAGTATTTCGACCAGTGGCAGGTGGGGGACCGGATCGACCATCCGATCCGCCGCACCGTGACCGAGACCGACAACCTGTTGTTCTCGACGATGACGCACAACCCGCAGCCGCTGCACATCGATGCCGAGGCGGCCCGGGCCAGCGAGTTCGGCCAGATCCTGGTCAACGGCACCTTCACCTTCGCGCTGATGGTCGGCCTGACCGTGGGGGAAACCACGCTCGGCACGCTGGTCGCCAACCTTGGTTATGACCAGCTGGTCATGCCCAAGCCGGTGTTCCTGGGTGACACGCTGCGCGCCACAACCGAGGTGGTGGCGCTCAAGGAGTCCCGATCGCGCCCGAATGCGGGGATCGTCACCTTCCGGCACGAGGCGCTCAACCAGCGTGACGAGGTGGTCTGCCGCTGCCTGCGCATGGCCCTGCTGACGCGCCGCAGCGCCGACTGATCGCCGGTGCCGGCGCGCGAGGACCTGCTGGTCGCGGTGCTGATGGCCGGGCTGGGCACGCGGTTCGGCGGGGGCAAGCTCGATGCGCCATGCATGGGGCGGCCGCTCGGCGCCTGGGCCCTTAACACGGCGCAGCAATTCGGGGCCCCGGTGCTTGCGATCGTCGGCCCGCAGGCGCCCGACTGGCTCCCCGCCGATCTGCGCCGCGTGACCAACGCGGCACCGGCGGCGGGGCTGGGCGGTTCGGTGGCCCTGGCCGCGCGCCAGGCCCTGGCCGCTGACGCCCGGATGCTGCTGGTCCTGCTGGCCGACATGCCGCTGGTCAGCCCGGCCACCCTTGACCGGCTGGTCGTGCTGGCGGCACAGCACGGCATGGCCGCAACGCTGCATCCCGATGGCCGGCATGGTGTGCCGGCGGCATTTGCCCCGCCTCACTTCGCGGCACTGGCCGACCTGACGGGCGACAGCGGCGCGCGCGGCCTGCTGCGCGCTTGCCCACCCGCCGCGCTGGTGCGCCCCGACCCCGACGAGCTGCTGGACGTCGACCGTCCCGACGATTTGCCCACGGTCACCGCCGTGCTGGCCGCGAGGCACCAGGCATGACCCCCGCGCGCCTGGTCCGGTCGGCCGATCAGGCCGTCCTCGCCGCCGCGCTGGAGCCGGGGGCAGTGCTCTGCACGCTGGTGGGGATCGAGGGCGGTTTCTCGCGTCGGCTCGGTGCCCAGCTTGTGGTCGGCGCCGATAGCACGCTCACCGGCAGCCTCTCCGACGGGTGCCTCGAGGCCGAGCTCGCCCGCCAGGCCGAGGCGGCCCGGGCCGATCGCACCTGCCGCACGCTGCGCTATGGTGCGGGCTCCCCGGTCATCGATTTTCGCCTGCCCTGCGGTGCGGGAGTCGATGTGCTGGTCGATCCGGTCCCGGACCGGACCGTGCTGCGCCGCCTGTGCGGGACGCTGGAGCAGCGCAGCCCCGGCCGGTTGGACATTCCGGGGGCCGATCTGGCGATCGAATACCTGCCCCGCCTGCGGGTGCTCGCGCTGGGCGCCGCGCCCGAGGTGGCGGCCCTTGCCAGGATAGCCGAAGCCTTCGGTGCCGATCTGGTCCCGCTCGTCCCGTCCGGCGGGCTGTCCGGCGACCTGCTGGCGGGGCTTCCGCCGGTCGATCCCTGGACCGCCGTGGCCCTGCTGTTCCACGAGCACGAATGGGAGCGCCGCTTCGTTCCCTGGGCGCTCGGCACCCCGGCCTTCCTGGTCGGCGCGATCGGGGGAAGCCAGACCCGGCGCCAGCGGCTCGCCATGCTGGACGAGGCCGGGGTGGGTGCAGGTGAGGTGGCCCGCCTGCGGTCCCCGCTGGGGCTGATCCCGCAGACCCGCGATCCGCACACGCTGGCGCTGTCGGTCCTGGCCGAGATCGTCCGCGATTACGAGGCGTTGCTCGACGGCGCCGCTTAACGGTCCCAGGAAGGAGTCTGACGATGATCTTGCGCAGCCTGCTGTTCGTTCCCGGCGATCGGCCCGAACGGATGGCCAAGGCGATGGGGGTGGGCGCCGATGCGCTGATCCTCGATCTGGAAGATGCCGTGGCCCCGCCTGCCAAGCCGGCCGCGCGCCTGGCGGTGGGCGAATTCCTCCGCGCCCATCCCGGGCCGCGGTCCGTGGCCCTGTTCGTGCGGGTCAATCCCTTGGACAGCGTGGAGCTGGCGGCCGACCTTGCCGCGTTGGCGGGCACCACGCCGGACGGCGTGGTCCTGCCCAAGGCCGAAGGAGCGGGCTCGATCCGCGCCCTGGCCCAACGGCTCGGCGCGATCGGAGTGACCGCACCGATCCTGCCGGTCGCCACCGAAACGGCCGCGGCCGTGTTCCAGCTCGGCACATACGGCGAGGTGGCCGATCATCTGGCCGGCGTGACCTGGGGAGCCGAGGACCTTCCCGCTGCCATCGGCGCGACCAGCGCCCGCGAGGCCGATGGCAGCTATACCCCGGTCTACCAGATGGTGCGAACCCTGGCCCTGCTGTCCGGCCACGCCGCGGGCGTGCCCGCGATCGAGACGGTGGTGCCCGACTTCCGCGATCTCGACGCGCTGGCCGCCTATGCCGCCCGGGCCCGGCGCGACGGCTTCACCGGGATGATGGCGATCCACCCGGCCCAGGTGCCGGTGATCAATGCCGCCTTCACCCCTTCGCCGGAGGAACTGGACCATGCCCGCCGCGTGGTCGCGGCCTTTGCCGCCGACCCCGGGGCCGGGGCGCTCCAGCTCGACGGCCGGATGATCGACGCACCGCACCTGAAAGCGGCGCAACGCCTGCTGGCACGGGGCGGATAACGGGCCGACGACTGGCCGGCGCCGGATGGACAGGGTTCAGGTCGGGTTTCGCCCGGGATCGGACCTTTGCTTCCTCCCCCGGTGGGGGAGGATCAGGAACGGCCGTTCTCCACCCAAGTCGGTCGTTCCATTCGGCGCCGAACAGGCCTTCGCGGCCTAGTCGCCCGTAAACACCGGCGCCCGCTTTTCGGTGAAGGCCGTGATCGCCTCCGCGTGATCGCGGGTGGTGTGGGCCACGGCCTGGAACGCCGCCGACATCTGCAGCACCGTGGCCAGGCTCTGTCCCTGGGCCTCGTTCATCAGGCGCTTGGTCATCCGCACGGCGTGAGGCGGATTGGCGGCGATCCGTTCGGCGATCCGGCGGGCGGCGGGCAGCAGCTCGTCATCGTCGACAACCTGCGAGACCAGACCGCAGGCCAGGGCCTGGTCGGCGTCCAGCAGATCGCCGGTGAAGGCCATTTCGCGCGCCTTCGATTCCCCGACCACGCGCGGCAGCAGCCAGGCTCCGCCATCGCCGGGGATCAGCCCGACCTTGACGAAGCTTTCGGCGAAGCGGGCCGAGCGCGCCGCCACGCGGATGTCGCACATGCAGGCCAGATCGTTGCCCGCGCCGATCGCCGGGCCGTTGACCGCCGCGATGATCGGGACCTCCAATTGCTGGAAAGCCAGCGGGATCCGCTGGATGCCATCGACGTACCAGGTGCGCGACTGCACCGGCGGCGCCTGGGTCGGTCCGCCCGGCTCGGCCATCTTGCGCAGGTCCCCGCCGCTGGAAAAGGCCGACCCGGCTCCGGTCAGGATCGCGGCGCGGACCGAGAGATCGGCATTGAGACGGGCGAGGGCGGCGACGATCGCCTCGATCATCGGCGCCTCGCTGATCGGATTGCGCCGTTCCGGCAGGTCGAGCGTCAGGGTGACGATCGGTCCGTCCTGGTCATAGCGTAACATCGGCGTTCCTCCATCGGATCAGGCGGGCATCGTTAGGCCGCCCGGGGCGCACACGCCAGCCCCTCAATCGCTGGACGCCGCTCAGTAGTTCCACTGGATCTGGGCGCGCAGCAGATCGCCCCGGGCCACCCCGCTGCGCCGCTCATCGGCCTCGCTGCGGCGCATCCGGGCATAGGCCATGGTCACCTCGAACTCCTTGAGCGGCAGCCATTCGACCCCCAGCTCGATCTCGTCGGTGCTGATCCGCGGCGCATTGGTCGCGGTCTTCCAGCCGCCGCGATAGCTCTGCCAGCGGGCATAGGGGATGAACGCGCCGATCGGCGAGTGCTTCACCCGGTACATGGCCTGGACATAGCCCCCGCTGAGCGGCTTGCTGGCCAGCGATTGGGTCAGGCGATCCCACTCGGGACCCTTGCCCCAGCTCCATTCGGCCTGGATGCCGAACGGTGCGGGATAGAGGATCGCGTGGAGGTTCACACGGTTGTCGATGTAGGCCCGCGCGCTGACCCCGCCGGTGCGCACTTCCGGCTGGAAGGTGTTGAGCATACCCTCGGCACCGAGCTCGAGCACCTTCCCCACGAACGGCCCGCCCAATCCGTCGAGCCTGAACGGCACCGTGGCCATGGCGACCTTCATCAGCCCGTCGTTCTTCTCGGTGCGGTTCGTGCCCTGGCCGTTGTAGACGCCCAGCGCGAAGGCGCCGTAGTTGCCGAAAAGCTTCTGCCCGTCCTTGGCCAGATCGTCCCAGATCTTCTGGATCGCAGGCGGGGTGTAAAAGCCGACGATGCCGATGTCGCGTTCGCCCGGCACTGCGCTGTTCGGGCCATCGGCGCGGTCGATCGCAATCCGGTTGGACGAGGATTGGAGGTTCTCCCAGCCGAATGGCACCTTCGACTGGCCGACGCGCAGCTTGATCGTGCGGTCCGCGAAGTAGACGTCGGCATAGGCGTCGCGCAGCTGGAAGAAGTTTTCGCGCCGCTCGCCATTGGCCTGCCCGGTGACGGCGGAGGCGAATTCACCCTGCAGGTACAGTCCCATCCGGTCGGAGACGTCGCCCTGCAGCGCCAGGCGGATCCGCCGGAAGTTGAAGTTGCCCTTCTCCCCCACACCGGCATCGTGGACCGAACGCAGGCGCGAGACCCCGGCCGGCGCATCGGTGTCGCCATCGATCACCTCGCTGACGCGCATCTGGGTGTAGCCACGCAGCTGCAGCCGATCGTACCATGGCTTGGGCTTGCCGGGCTTGCTTGCGGTCGGCGCGGGCGGGGTAACCACAGCCAGAACCGGGGCGGCGGCGGGAGCCGGGGCGACGGGCGCCGGCGCGGTCGGGGGCAGCGCTGGCGTCTGGGCGTTTTGCTGGGCGGCCAGCAGGGCCTGGACCTGAGCCCTCAGTTCATCGATCTGGCGCTGCAGCGAGGCAATCGTCGCCGGGTCCTCGGCCGCGAGCGCCGGAGAGGACAGGCTTGTCAGTGCCATCGCACACCCGGCCAGCCAGACCTGTCGCCATTCCCGCATGAAGTTCCGCCCCGTCGCCCGCATTGCCGAGGCGGCGACTAAGACAGAACGATGACACTATAGTGACAACCGTCTGACAAAAACGGCGGTCAGCCGGCGGCTTGTTCCGAGACCAGCTGCAGCACTCGCGGGGCGTGCTCCTTCCGGCAGATCAGCAGGTCGGGCATGTAGGTGTCGGCCTGGTTGTAGACCAGCGGGCTGCCATCGACGCGCGAGCAGTGCAGGCCGTGCGCCAGGGCCACGGCGACCGGGGCGCAGGAATCCCATTCGTACTGGCCGCCGGTGTGGAGGTAGATGTCGGCCTCGCCGCGGACCACGGCCATGGCCTTGGCCCCGGCCGATCCCATCGGCAGCAGTTCCGCGCCGAGCCGCTCGGCCACGGCCACCGCCTCGGCGGCGGGACGGGTGCGGCTGACCACCATGCGCAGCCGCTCGGGCGCGGGCGGCACCGCGGCGGGCTGGTCCGAGCGCAGCACCACGCCGAGCCCGGGCAGCGCCACCGCGCCGATCACCGGAACCCCGTCCACCGCCAGCGCGACGTGGACCGCCCAGTCGGTCCGGGCCTCGCCATATTCGCGGGTGCCGTCGACCGGGTCGACGATCCACACCCGCGACCGGGCCAGGCGATCGGCGTTGTCCTTCTCCTCCTCGGAGAGCAGCCCGTCCTCGGGCCGCTGTTCGCGCAGGGCGTGGACCAGGAACTGGTTGGCCGTGGCGTCGCCCGCCTTGCCCAGGGCCTTGAGGCTGAGCATCCCCGAGGCGCGCACCTCGATCAGCAGGCGCCCGGCGACGGCGGCGAGATGGGCGGCGAGATCGGCGTCGGTCATGCGTGGTCCTTTCCCTGTCCCGGCACCCGGCCCGCGTCATCCTGAACTCGTTTCAGGATCCATCGAGCCTTCGGCACCGAGGTTGGCTTCACGTTCGGAACGGTGCGGTCTCGCCACCCTTCCAAGCTCCCCGCCCGGGGCGGGATGGATCCTGAAACGCGTTCAGGATGACGAAACAGGTTCGGGATGACGCTCCCGGTCGGGTCACCGGGATCGTCACTTCCACGGCATCAGGGCGCGGATGATGTGCTCGGCCGCCTGTTCCGCCGTCATCTCCGCAGTATTGACGCGGATCTCGGGGTTGAGGGGCGGCTCGTAGGGGCTGTCGATGCCGGTGAAGTTCTTCAACTGCCCGTCGCGGGCCTTCTTGTACAGGCCCTTGACGTCGCGCGCCTCGGCCACCTCGAGCGGGGTGTCGACGAAAACCTCGACGAACTCGCCCTCGGGCAGCATCGCCCGCACCATCTCGCGCTCGGCGCGGAACGGCGAGATAAAGGCGGTCAGCACGATCAGCCCGGCGTCGGCCATCAGCTTGGCCAATTCGCCCACGCGGCGGATGTTCTCGATCCGGTCGGCTTCGGTGAAGCCCAGGTCCTTGTTGAGCCCGTGGCGGACGTTGTCGCCATCCAGCAGGAAGGTGTGCCGGTTCATCACGTTGAGGCGCTTTTCCACCTCGTTGGCGATGGTCGACTTGCCCGCGCCCGACAGGCCGGTGAACCACAGCACCTTGGGCGCCTGGTTCTTGAGCTTGGCGTGGTCCGCGCGGGTCACGTCGGTGGGCTGCCAGTGGACGTTCTGGGCGCGGCGCAGCGAGAACTGGATCATGCCCGCGGCGACCGTGGCATTGGTGATCTTGTCGATCAGCACGAAGCCACCGAGCGTGCGGTTGTCCGCATAGGGTTCGAACACGATCGGCTTGTCGGCGATGATCTGGGCGACGCCGATCGCGTTGAGTTCCAGCGTCTTGACCGCGACGTGCTCCATCGTGTTGACGTTCACCGCGTACTTCGGCTGCTGCACCGTGGCCGAGACGGTCTGCGTGCCGAGCTTGAGCCAATAGGCGCGCCCGGGGATCAGCGGATCGTCGTTCAGCCAGACCAACGTGGTTTCGAACTGGTCGGCGGCCTGCGGCGGATTGTCCGCCACGGCGATCACGTCGCCGCGCGAGCAGTCGATCTCGTCGGCGAAGCACAGCGTCACCGACTGGCCGGCGACGCCCTCGTCGAGATCGCCGTCGAGCGTGACCACGCGGGTGACGGTCGAGGTCTTGCCCGAGGGCAGGACGCGGACGGTCTCGCCCGGCTTGACCGTGCCGCTGGCGATCAGGCCCGAGAAGCCGCGGAAATCGAGGTTGGGGCGGTTGACCCACTGCACCGGCAGGCGGAACGGCTTGTCGGCATCGCGCGAGGTGATCACCTCGACGCGCTCGAGATGCTCGATCAGGGTCGGGCCCTGATACCACGGCGTCTGGGCCGAGCGGGTGGTGATGTTGTCACCCTTGAAGCCCGAGATCGGCAGTGCGGTGAAGCTCTCGATCCCGATCGAACGGGCGAACTCGGCATAGTCCTTCACGATCGCGTCGAACACGCCCTGATCGTAGTCGACCAGGTCCATCTTGTTCACCGCCAGCACGATGTTGCGGATGCCGATCAGGTGGCACAGGTACGAGTGGCGCCGGGTCTGGACCAGCACGCCCTTGCGCGCGTCGATCAGGATCACCGCGAGATCGGCGGTGGAGGCGCCGGTCACCATGTTGCGGGTGTACTGCTCGTGCCCGGGGCAGTCGGCGACGATGAACTTGCGCTTCTCGGTGTTGAAGAAGCGGTAGGCCACGTCGATCGTGATGCCCTGCTCGCGCTCGGCGGCGAGCCCGTCGACCAGCAGCGCGAAGTCGATCTCCTGGCCCTGGGTGCCGACCTTCTTGGAGTCGGTTTCGAGTGCGGCGAGCTGATCCTCGAAGATCATCTTCGAATCGTAGAGCAGGCGTCCGATCAGGGTCGACTTGCCATCATCCACGCTGCCGCAGGTGATGAAGCGCAGCATGGTCTTGTGCTGGTGCTGCTCGAGATAGGCCTCGATGTCCTCGGCGATGAGGGCCTCGGTGACGTAGACGGGGTCGGTGGTATCAGTCATGTTCGTCATCCCGGCGAAGGCCGGGATCGCTGCCCGGCTCGGTCGTACCTAGAGGAGGGAGACCCCGGCCTGCGCCGGGGTTGACGCTTCGGAACGGCCTGCGGCCATTCCGTGGCGCGTCAAAAATACCCCTGCTGCTTTTTCACTTCCATGCCGGCACCGCCGGCATCCTTGTCGATCACGCGGCCCTGGCGCTCGCTGGTGGTGGTCAGCAGGGTCTCCTGGATCACCTCGGGCAGGGTCTTGGCCGTGCTCTCGACCGCGCCGGTCAGCGGGAAGCAGCCGAGCGTGCGGAAGCGGACCGAGCGCATCGTGATCTCGGGCCGATAGCCCAGCACCTTCTCGAGCCGGGGGATGTCGTCGGCCATGAACAGCTGGCCTTCCCACTCGTAGGTCGGGCGCTCCTCGGCGAAGTAGAGCGGCACGATCGGCACGTCGTTGAGGTGGATGTACTGCCAGATGTCGAGCTCGGTCCAGTTCGAGATCGGGAAGACGCGGATCGATTCGCCCTTGTTCTTGCGGGCGTTGTAGAGGTTCCACAGCTCGGGCCGCTGGTTCTTCGGATCCCAGCCGTGGCTGGCGGTGCGGAACGAGAAGATCCGCTCCTTGGCGCGGCTCTTCTCCTCGTCACGGCGCGCGCCGCCGAAGGCCGCATCGAAGCCCCACTTGTCGAGCGCCTGCTTCAGCCCTTCCGTCTTCCACATGTCGGTGTGGAGCGGGCCGTGGTCGAACGGGTTGATCCCCTTTTCGGCGGCCTCGGGGTTCTGGTGGATCAGCAGCTCCATCCCGCTCTCGGTCGCCATGCGCTGGCGCATCTCGTACATCGCCTGGAACTTCCAGGTGGTGTCGACGTGGAGCAGCGGGAAGGGCGGCGGCGAGGGGAAGAAGGCCTTGCGCGCCAGGTGCAGCATGACCGCGCTGTCCTTGCCGACCGAATAGAGCATCACCGGACGCTCCGCCTCGGCGACAACCTCGCGCATGATGTGGATCGCCTCGGCCTCGAGGCGCTGGATGTGAGTCAGGGTGGCTCGATCGGTAGGCTTGGACATCGCTCTCTCCGCCGTTGCGGTCGCCGCGTGCATCGCGCCGCCCGCTTGACCCCGATGCTCCCAAATGGGAGAAAAACGTATGACCGTCCTCCCTGCCGACCAGCGCGAGCTGTTCCTGCCCCTGATCGAGGGGATCCACGAGAGCCCGCCCTGGGGGGTGTTCCTGCGCAATCTGGTGGCGCGAACCTATGCGCGGCGGGCCTTCCTGATCATCACCCTGGCCAATGCCAGCCCCGCCCAGGAGCCGACCGTGCTGCATGTCGCCGCCCCGCGCGCCATGCAGGAGCCGCCGCTGGACTTCCGCCAGATCGCCGCGCTCGGTCTCCATCCCTATGGCCAGCTGCGGCCGGAGCGGGTCTATGCGCTCGACGAACTGCTCGATTTCAGCCAGCCCGGACGGGCGGCGGAGCAGCGCGCGGCACTGGATGCGATGGGCATTCGCTATGGCCGGTGGCTGCGCGTCTCGGCGCGGGGAGCGGCCGACGCCTGGCTGGTCCTGGCGCGCGAGCGGGAGGATTTCTCGGCGAGCGCCGGGGCCACGCTCAATGCCATTGCGCCCCAGCTCGCCGTCGCCTTGCGGACACTGGTCGCCCTGATCGAGCAACGGCTGCAGACCGCGATGGCCCAGGCCGCGCTGGGGCGGCTCGGCATTGGCCAGCTTGCCTTCGATGCGACCGGACGGGTGATGGCGGCCGATCCCACCGCCGAGGCCGCGCTGAGCTTCGCGTCCGAGCCCGAGCCGACCCCGGGCCGTCGGCTGCAGCTTGCTCCCGAACCCCGCCGGGCGCTGGAAGCCGCCTGTGCCGCGCTGGCGCGGGCGCCGGACATGGCCACCGAGCCGGTGCTGCTCGATCCGGCCACGGCCTTGTGGCTGCTGCTGCGCCGCGCCCCGCTGCCGCTGGCGGAGCCGGCGGCGCAGCCGGTGGCGCTGGGCACGCTGCGTCGGGCCACGCGCGCGGATTCGCGGGCTGCGGTGCGCCTGATCGCCCGGGTCTATGGCCTGTCCGATCGTGAGGCGGCGCTGGCCCAGGGCCTGGCCCTGGGCGAATCGATCCTTGAGGCCGGCGCCCGCCTTCGCCTCACGCCGGAAACCGCGCGCAACTATTCCAAGCGGGTCTATGCCAAGACCGGCACCCGCGGCCAGGCCGATCTCGTGCGCCTGCTGCTGACCGGGCTGGCCCCGCTGGGTTAGGCGACCGGGGTCGGGGCCAGAGAGGGCCGCCGGATTCGGCCCTGACAGGGCTGGCCGCGTTCGGCTATGCTGCCGCTATCCGCGGCGATCCGACCGCGGACATAGAGGAGAGCGCCCATGGACCCCGCGGCAGACGATCTGGCCACCGAACGGCGCATCCGCCGCGATCTCGCGGCGTTCTATCGCCTGGCGGCCCACTTCGGCTGGGACGATCTGCTCTCCACCCACATCTCGGCCCGCCTGCCCGATGCGCCCGACGGGAGCGAGGTGTTCCTGATCAACCCCTATGGCCTGCTCTTCGAGGAGGTCACCGCTTCGAGCCTGGTCAAGATCAACGGCGCCGGCGAGATTCTCGAGCCCACCCCCTACCGGATCAATCGGGCCGGCTTCGTGATCCACAGCGCGGTCCACCACGCCCGCCCCGACGCCGGCTGCGTGGTCCACCTGCACACCCGCAACGGGGTGGCGGTTTCGGCGACCCGCCAGGGCCTGCTGCCGCTCAACCAGAGCGCGCTGATCGTGGGGGACGATGTGGCCTACCACGATTTCGAGGGGGTGGCCTTCGACATGGACGAACAGCCGCGCTTCGTGCGGGACCTGGGCGTCAAGCACTACATGATCCTGCGCAACCATGGCACGCTGGCGATCGGCGCGACCGTGGCCGAGGCCTTTTCCCGGATCTACTTCCTCGAATGGTCCTGCGACGTGCAGGTCCGCACCCTGGCGATGGGGGCCGAGCTCTATCCGGTGGCGGACGAGGCGATCGCCAAGGTCCCGCAGCAGACCGGCGGGGAATTCGCCCGGCGCTATGCCACCGAACTGCTCTGGCCGGCGATGCTGCGCAAGGTCGAGCGGCTCGATCCTGCGTTCGCCGATTGAACAATAACATTTTCCTATCCGCCCCGACGCGGATTCGATTTGACCCCGCCCGCCCCTTGCCCGAGTCTGGCGGCATGGGCGAGGCAGCAATGGCAGAGATCCTGGCGCGGCATGCGGGGCGCGAGGGCGCGCTGTTGCCGATCCTGCATGATGTGCAGGCCGCCCTGGGGCACGTGCCCGAGGCGGCGATCCGGGCCATTGCCCAGGCGCTGAACCTGAGCCGCGCCGAAGTGCACGGCGTGGTCAGCTTCTACCACGATTTCCGGACCGACCCCGATCCGCGCCCGGTCCTGAAGCTCTGCCGGGCCGAGGCGTGCCAGGCGCGCGGCAGCGAGGCGCTCGCCGCAGGGCTGGGCGATCCGGCCGGTGTCAGGGTGGAGACGGTCTATTGCCTCGGACTTTGCAGCGTGGGGCCGAACGCCATGATCGGCGAGGTGGTCCACGCGCGGCTCGACGCGGGCAGGCTGGCCGCGCTGGTCGAGACGCTGGCATGACCGCCGCGGCACCGATCGTCCGCATCAGCGACGATGCCCTGGCCCTGGCCTGCGGGGCCGATGCCGTGGCGGCGGCCTTCGCCGCGCAGGGCTGCACGGTCCACCGGGTGTCGAGCCGCGGGATGCACTGGCTCGAACCGCTGGCGGAGATCGACGGGCAGGGCTTTGGGCCGCTGGGGCCGGACGATGTCAGCGCCGTGCTGGCAGGGACCAGCCCCAAGGCGGTCGGCCCGGTCGCGGCGCATCCCTTCCTGGCCCGTCAGCAGCGGCTGATCTTCGCCCGCGCCGGGATCACCCGGCCGCTGGACCTGGATGACTATGCCGCGACCGGGGGCTGGGCCGGGCTGGAGCAGGCCCGGGCGCTGGGGCCCGCCGCGACGCTGGCGGCGGTCACCGCCTCGGGTCTGCGCGGGCGGGGCGGGGCAGGCTTCCCCGCCGGGATCAAGTGGCAGACCGTGGCCGATGCGCCGGGCGCAACGAAGTATATCGTCTGCAACGCCGACGAGGGCGACAGCGGCACCTTCGCCGACCGCATGGTGATGGAGGGCGATCCCTTCCTCCTGCTGGAGGGCATGGCGATCGCGGCGCAGGCGGTGGGGGCCGGGCAGGGCTACATTTACGTGCGCAGCGAGTATCCCCATGCGATCCGCAAGCTGCGGGCGGCGGTGGAGCTCGCCGCGCCGCGACTCGCACCGTTTGCGGTCGAGGTGCGGGTCGGCGCCGGGGCCTATGTCTGCGGCGAGGAAACCTCGCTGCTCAACTCGCTGGAAGGCAAGCGCGGCGAGGTCCGCGCCAAGCCGCCGCTGCCCGCGCTGGCGGGCCTGTTCGGGCGGCCGACCGTGGTCAACAACGTGCTCACCCTGGCCTCGGTGCCGTGGATCCTCGCGCACGGGGCCGAGGCCTATCAGGCGATCGGTTTTGGCCGTTCGCGCGGGACCATGCCGATCCAGCTTGCCGGCAACATCCGCCACGGCGGGCTGTTCGAGGTGGGCTTCGGGATCACGCTGGGGGAGCTCGTGCACGACATCGGCGGCGGCACGGCGAGCGGACGCCCGGTCAAGGCGGTGCAGGTCGGCGGGCCACTGGGGGCCTATCATCCGCCGGCGGATTTCCACCTGCCGTTCGACTACGAAAGCTTCGCCGCGGCCGATGGCCTGATCGGCCATGCCGGGCTGGTGGTGTTCGACGACAGCGCCGACATGCGCGCCCAGGCCCGCTTTGCCATGGCCTTCTGCGCGGCGGAAAGCTGCGGCAAGTGCACCCCCTGCCGGATCGGCTCGACCCGCGGGGTCGAGCTGCTCGACCGGCTGGGCGCGGCGGACCGTCAACCCCGCGCGCCCGATGCGGTCGAGGCCCTGCCGCAGATGCGCAATGCGGCCAAGGCGCCGCGAGGGTCCGCCGCCGAGATCGCCCTGCTGGAAGACCTGTGCGAGACGATGAAGTTCGGCTCGCTCTGCGCGCTGGGCGGCTTCACCCCCTATCCGGTGCTGAGCGCGTTGAAGCACTGGCCCGAGGAGTTCGGCGCATGAGCCCGGCCGCCGTGACCATCCCGGTGCGGATCACGGCCTACGCCGCGGCCGCCACGCCCGGCGCGCGCGCGGTCCCGGTCGAGGCGCCGGTGGGGATCGAGATCAACGGCCTGGCCTATGCGGTGATGATGGCGACGCCCTGCGACCTGGAGGACTTCGTCACCGGCTTCGTCCTGTCGGAAGGGCTGGCCGAAGCGGGCGAGCTGGGTCCGGTCCAGCTTCATCCGGTGGCCGAGGGCGCGGGCACGGTCGCGCGGATCACCCTGCCCGCCGAGCGGCTCGGCCCGGTCATGGCGCGCGCCCGGCTGCGCACCGGGGACAGTTCCTGCGGCATCTGCGGGATCGACAGCGTCGAGGCGGCGCTGCGTCCGCTGCCCCGGTTGGCCTCATGCTGCACGATCGCCCCTGCAGCAATTCGTGCAGCATTGCACGCCATGCGCGGCGGGCAGGTGCTGGGCCTTGAAACCGCCGCCACCCACGCCGCCGCCTTCGCCCGCGCCGATGGCACGATCGCGGTGTTGCGCGAGGACGTCGGGCGGCACAACGCGCTCGACAAGGTGATCGGCGCGCTGGCCCGGGCCGGGATCGATCCGGCGGGCGGCTTCCTGCTGGTTACCGCGCGCTGTTCGTACGAGCTGGTGGAGAAGACGGTGCGCGCTGGTTGCCCGCTGCTGGTGGCGATCTCGGCGCCGACCGATCTGGCGGTGCGCCGCGCCGATGCCGCCGGGCTCGCCCTCGCCGTGGTGGCGCGCGACGATACGATGACCTGGGCCGCCGGGCCGATGATGGAGACCGTGGATGGGCTATGAACCGCAGCCCGATTTCGGCACCCCGGCCGTCAAGGATGCCCCGCCGGTCACCCTGACGATCGACGGCCGCCAAGTCACCGTGCCCGAAGGCACCAGCGTGATGCGCGCCGCCGCCGAAGTGGGCGGGGCGATCCCCAGGCTCTGCGCCACGGACAATGTCGCGGCCTATGGCTCGTGCCGGATGTGCCTGGTCGAGATCGAAGGGCAGCGCGGCACCCCCGCCTCGTGCACCACGCCGGTGCGCGACGGGATGGTGGTGCAGACCCAGACGCCGCGCCTCGAAAAGCTGCGCCGCGGGGTGATGGAGCTCTACATCTCCGACCACCCGCTCGACTGCCTGACCTGCTCGGCGAACAACGACTGCGAGCTGCAGGACACGGCGGCGCAGGTCGGCCTGCGCGATGTGCGCTATGGCTATGCCGGGGCGAACCACCTCGATGCGTCGCTCGACACGTCGAACCCCTACTTCGATTTCGATCCGGCCAAGTGCATCGTCTGTTCGCGCTGCGTGCGCGCCTGCGAGGAGGTGCAGGGCACCTTCGCCCTGACCATCGAAGGGCGCGGCTTCGACGCCAAGGTCTCGGCCGGGCTCGCCTCGGACAACTTCCTCGGTTCGGAATGCGTGTCGTGCGGGGCCTGCGTCGCCGCCTGTCCGACCGCGACCCTGAACGAAAAGGCGGTGAAAGAGATCGGCAAGCCCGAGCGCGCGGTGATCACCACCTGTGCCTATTGCGGAGTGGGCTGCACCTTCCGCGCGGAAATGCGGGGGCAGCAATTGGTGCGGATGGTGCCCTGGAAGGACGGCAAGGCCAACCGCGGCCACTCCTGCGTCAAGGGCCGCTTCGCCTGGGGCTATGCCCACCACGCCGACCGCATCACCCGGCCGATGATCCGCGAGGCGATCACCGATCCGTGGCGCGAGGTGAGCTGGGACGAGGCGATCCGCTTCACCGCCGCGCGGCTGACAGCGATCAAGGACCGGCACGGCGCGCGGGCCCTGGGCGGGATCACCTCGAGCCGCTGCACCAACGAGGAGACCTTCCTGGTCCAGAAGCTGGTGCGCGGCGGGTTTGGATCGAACAATGTCGATACCTGCGCGCGGGTCTGCCATTCGCCCACCGGCTATGGTCTGGCCAAGACCTTCGGGACCAGCGCGGGCACGCAGGACTTCGATTCGGTCGAGCATACCGATGTGGTGCTGATCATCGGCGCCAACCCGACCGACGGGCACCCGGTCTTTGCCAGCCGGCTGAAGAAGCGCTTGAGGCAAGGCGCCAGGCTGATCGTGATCGATCCGCGCCGGATCGACATGGTGCGATCGCCGCATGTACAGGCGGATTACCACCTGCCGCTCCAGCCCGGGACCAACGTGGCGATCCTGACCGCGATGGCCCACGTGATCGTGACCGAGGGGCTCGCGGACGAGGCTTTCGTGCGCGAACGCTGCGACTGGGACGAGTATCAGGACTGGGCCCGCTTCGTCAGCGATCCGCGGCATTCTCCCGAGATACTGGAAGCCGTCACCCGCGTTCCCGCCGCCGATCTGCGCGGGGCGGCGCGGCTGTTCGCGCAGGGGCCCAACTCGGCGATCTACTACGGCCTCGGCGTCACCGAGCACAGCCAGGGCTCGTCGACCGTGCTCGCCATCGCCAACCTCGCCATGGCGACCGGGAACATCGGCCGGCCCGGGGTCGGGGTGAACCCCCTGCGCGGGCAGAACAATGTCCAGGGCGCCTGCGACATGGGCTCGTTCCCGCACGAGCTGGCGGGCTATCGCCATATCTCGGACGCCGGCACCCGTTCGTTGTTCGAGGCCGAGTGGGGCACGCCGATCGATCCCGAGCCGGGACTGCGCATCCCGAACATGCTCGACGCGGCGGTCGAAGGGACGTTCAAGGCGCTTTACATCCAGGGTGAAGACATCCTGCAATCGGATCCGAACACCCACCACGTCGCGGCCGGGCTCGCCGCGATGGACTGCGTGATCGTCCACGACCTGTTCCTGAACGAGACCGCCAACTACGCCCACGTCTTCCTGCCGGGCTCCACCTTCCTGGAAAAGACCGGGACCTTCACCAATGCCGAGCGGCGGGTGCAGATGGTGCGGCGGGTGATGGACCCGGCGAATGGTTATGAAGACTGGGAAGTCACCCAGCTTCTGGCGAAGGCCATGGGTCTTGGCTGGTCCTACACCCATGCCAGCCAGATCATGGACGAGATCGCCCGGCTGACCCCCAGCTTCGCCGGGATCAGCCATGCCCGGCTCGAGGCCGAGGGCGGGCTGCAGTGGCCGGTCAACGATGCCGCGCCGCAGGGCAGCCCGGTCATGCATGTCGACGGTTTCGTGCGGGGCAAGGGCAAGTTCGTCGTCACCGAATACATCCCGACCGACGAGCGGACCGGGCCGCGCTATCCGCTGCTGCTGACCACCGGGCGGATCCTCAGCCAGTACAACGTCGGCGCGCAGACCCGGCGCACGGCCAATGCGGTGTGGCACGAGGAGGACCTGCTCGAGATCCATCCGCTCGATGCCGAGAACCGCGGGCTCAAGAGCGGCGACTGGGTGCGCCTCGCCTCGCGCGCGGGGGAGACGACCTTGCGGGCCCTGGTCACCGACCGGGTCGCGCCGGGGGTGGTCTACACGACGTTCCACCACCCCGACACCCAGGCCAATGTGGTCACCACCGAGAACAGCGACTGGGCAACCAACTGCCCCGAGTACAAGGTGACCGCGGTCCAGGTCTCGGCCAGCAACGGCCCGTCGGACTGGCAGCGCGACTATGCCGCGCAGGCGCGCCGGTCCCGCCGGATCGAGGCGGCGGAATGAGCGGCGGGACGACCGCGAACCTGGTCCGCATGGCGAACCAGATAGCCGCCAACCTGGCTGCCCATGGCGCCGACGCGGCCGCGGCCGAGACCGCCGAGCACATCGCCCGCTACTGGGATCCGCGGATGCGCGCCGCCCTGCGCGAGGTCGATCCGGCGCAGCTCAGCGCGATCGCCCGTGCGGCCGTGGCCCGGCTCGACCCGGCCGGCGCTGCGAGTCCCCCTTCCGATTAGCGCCAAATCATGCGTTGTACGTATAAAATGACGTGTTGATTTACGCATACGGTTGACAGAGAGCCGATTCTGATCGCAGGTGCGTGGCAACGCACAGCTTGGAAGAGGTTCGACATGTCCCAGGAATTCGCCGGCAAGGTGGCGCTCATCACCGGTGGCAGCGACGGCATCGGCCTTGCCACCGCGCAGTTGCTTGCCCGCGGCGGGGCCAGCGTGGTGATCTGTGGCCGGCGGCAGGAGATGCTCGACCAGGCCAAGGCGCGGATCGAGGCCGAAGGCGGCCGGGTCGAGGCGATCCGGCTCGACGTGTCCGATCTCGATGCCTATGCCGCGGTCGTGGCCGATGTCGCCGCGCGGCATGGTCGGCTCGACATGCTGGTGAACAATGCCATGTCGGTCCACTATGCCCCGATCGGGCGGCTCAAGCTGGAGCACTGGCGCAAGGATTTCGCCGTCAATGCCGAGGCCGTGTTCGTCGGCACCAAGGCGGCGATGACGGTCATGGCCGAACAGGGCGGCGGGTCGATCGTCAACATCGCCTCGACCACCGGGATCCGGGCGATGGCCAATTATGCCAGCTATTCCGCGTCGAAGGCGGCGTTGATCCAGTTCTCCGCGGTCGCCGCGATGGAGGGTTCGCGCAAGGGCATCCGCGTCAACGTGGTCGTGCCCGGCCAGGTCGACACCGCTGCCACGCTCGACTTCGCCGCCAAGGCGCCCGAGATCGCGGCGCAAACCGCCGATGCCATCCCGATGGGCCGAGGTGGCCAGCCGGAGGAACTGGCCGAGGCGATCGTGTTCCTGCTGTCGGACCGCGCCAGCTACATCACCGGGATCGCCCTGCCAGTCGATGGCGGAAAGAGCGTGCAGCTTTACATTCCGGGCTGATCGCGGCCCTTCCGCTTGTCGCCCTAACCCCGCCCCCACTCCCCATCCCCCTCGCACCGAGGATCGACCATCCCATGGAATTCGCCCTTTCAGACGAACAGCAGATGATCGCGGAAACCGCACGGGCGTTCTTTGCCGAGAACGCGACCAGCGCGCGGACCCGCGCCGCCATGGCCGCCAGCGGACCCGACGCCGGGATCGACCGCGCGCTGTGGCAGGCCTTCTGCACCGAGCTTGGCCTGTCGGGGATCGGGATTGCCGAGGAGGCCGGGGGCGCCGGGCTGGGCTTCGTCGAGCTGGCGCTGGTGGCCGAGGCGGCCGGAGCGCAGGTCGCGGCCCTGCCGATGCTGGGCAGCCTGGCCCTGGCCGCCCAGGCGATCGCCGCCGGAGGCACCGCGGCCCAGCGCGCCGACGTGCTGCCGGGCCTGCTTTCGGGCGAGATCATCGCCGGTTACGTGCACGATGCGGGCCTGAAGGCCGAGGACAACCGGCTGACCGGTCGTGACGCCTTCGTGGCCCATGGCGCCGCGGCCGGCCTGTTCGTGGTGACGTCCAACCAGGGTGCCTGGCTGGTCCGGGCCGATGCGCCGGGGCTGACGGTCATCCCGCAGACCACCATGGACCAGACCCGTCCGATGGCCCGCGTCACGCTCGACGGGGTCGTGGGCGAGCCGCTGGCCGATGCCGCCGCCGCCATGGCCCGGGCGCAGGCCTGCGGCTGGATCACGCTGGCCGCCGAAGCGCTTGGCGGGGCGCAGGCCGCGCTCGACCGGACCGTCGCCTATGCCAGGGAGCGGGTCCAGTTCGGCCGGCCGATCGGCAGCTTCCAGGCGTACAAGCACCGCCTGGCAGACCTGGTGATCGAGATCGAGCAGGCACGGTCCGCGGTGTGGTGGGCGGCCTGCGCCGTCGACGAGGGCGCCGAGGATGCCGCGCTGGCGCTGCACGCCGCCAAGTCCTTCGCCGCCGACACCTATTTCCTGTGCGCCGGCAACATGATCCAGCTTCACGGCGGGATCGGCTTCACCTGGGAGCATGACGCCCACCTGTTCTTCAAGCGCGCCCGCGCGATCCAGACCGCCCTGGGCCAGGGCTCGTGGCATCGAGAGCAGGTCGCCACCCTCATTCTTGGAGATGCCGCATGAAGCTCGGCTTTTCGCCCGCCGAAGAACAGTTCCGCGCCGAATGCGCCGACTGGCTGAACGGCCAGATGGCCGGCGAGTTCAAGGACATCAAGGGCATCACCCAGCTCACCGCCATGCCCGAACGGCGCAAGGAGTGGGAACAGCAGCTCGCGGCGCATCGCTGGTCGTGCATCGGCTGGCCCGAGGAGTGGGGCGGCCGCAATGCCACCCTGGCGCAGCAGGTGATCTTTGCCGAGGAATATGCCCGCGCCGGGGTGCCGGGACGCATCAACCACATCGGCATCGAGCTGGCCGGGCCGACCATCCTGACCTTCGGCACCGACGCGCAGAAGCGCCGCTTCCTGCCCGATATCGCCGCGGGCAAGACCATTTTCTGCCAGGGCTTCTCCGAACCCGGCGCGGGGAGCGATCTCGCCAGCGTCCGGACCAAGGGCCGGGTCGAAGGCGACGAATGGGTGGTCAACGGCCAGAAGATCTGGACCAGCCTGGCCCACATCTCGGACTGGATCTTCGTGGTGACCCGCACCGAGGAGGGATCACAGGGTCCCAAGGGCCTGTCCTTCCTGATGATGCCGATCGACCAGCCCGGGATCGAGATCCGCCCGATCCGCCAGATCAACGGCGATGCCGAATTCAACGAGACCTTCTTCACCGACGCGCGCTGCCCGGTCGACAGCCTGATCGGTGCGCCGGGGGAAGGGTGGAAGATCGCCATGGGCCTGCTCGCCTTCGAGCGCGGCGTCTCGACGCTGGGCCAGCAGATGGGCTTCCGCAACGAGCTGGACGAGATCATCGCCGCGGCCAAGGCCAACGGCGCCGCGCGCGATCCGCTGATCCGCCAGCGTCTCGCCAAGGCCGAGATCGGCCTCAGGCTGATGCGCTATGGCGCGCTGCGCATGCTGTCGAACAGCGACCATTCGAAGATCGACGGGGCGGCGCTGACTTACAAGATCCAGTGGGCCAGCTGGCGGCGCAACCTGGGCGAGCTGGCGATGGACGTGCTGGGCCAGGCCGGCGAGGTGGCGGCCGGGGACCATTACGAGTGGGACACCCTGCCGAACCTGTTCCTGTTCAGCCGTTCGGACACGATTTATGGCGGCACCAACCAGATCCAGCGCAACCTGATCGCCGAACGCGGGCTGGGCCTGCCCCGCGAGCCGCGCGGCTGAGCCGGGCCGTGGTGCTTGCCTGCCCGATCGGCTTGGCCTAGCGGGACAGGGATGGAGCACGGGCTGGACATGCTCGACAAGGCGCTGGTGGCGGCGACCGGCGGGGATCGTCCGCCGCGGCGGACCCGCGGGCAGGCGCTGGACGCGATCGACCGGCGGATCATCGCTGCGCTGCAGCGCGATGGCCGGGCCCAGAGCACCGCGATCGGCGAGGAGCTGGGGCTGTCGGGCAATCTGGTGGCCAACCGCATCCGCGCCATGGATGCCGCCGGGCTGATGCGGGTCGTCGCGGTGGCCGACTACCGCGTCCATGGCTATCGCCTGCTGGCCCGGATCCGCCTGACCGTGTCGGGCCGCTCGCCGCGCGAGGTGGCCGAGGAGCTGGCGGCGCGGGCCGACGTGCTGTCGGTCCACCTCACCTCCGGCCGGTTCGCGGTCAGTTGCCTGCACGCCTTCACCACGGCCCGCGACATGATCGAGGCCGCCCGCGACGTCTCGGCCGGGATCCGCGGGGTGCAGGATGTGGATGTCGAACTGGTCAACACCGTCTATCGCTACAGCCCGTCGGTCGGGCCGCTGGAGGCCTGATGCCTGACGATCTGCCACCCGTTGTCGCGCCCGACCTGCTCGACCGCCAGATCGCGGCGATGCTGGCCCAGGACGCCCGGCTCAGCTTTCGCAAGATCGCCGCCGACCTGGGCGTGACCGAAGGGACCGTGCGCGGGCGGGTCAAGCGGCTGCAAGCCGGCGGGCTGCTCAAGCTGACCCCGATCGTCGACATGTTCCGCGCCGGGCTGGCCGATGGCGGCGGGCAGATCATGGTCTTCGTCACCGTGACCTGCGCCAGTGGCCGGCTCGACGAGGTGCGCGACCGCCTGCTCGACCTGCCGCTGGTCCGCGCGCTGTACGATGCGAACGCCGCGCACCGGCTGGTCGCGGTCTGCCTGCTGGCCACCGTGGCCGAAGCGGCCGAGGTGACCAACCAGATCCTCGCTCTCGACGGCATCCGCGAGGCCGAAAGCGAGATCGTGCTGCAGACGGTCAAGTACAACGCCGCGATCGGGCCGATCGCCACGTTGGAGGACTTTGCCCCGGCCGCGACCGAGACGGCCCGCCGCTCGACAGCGGCCTCCTCCGAATAGGTGGCCCGGACCAGATCGGACCATGGCTCTCGCCCCTGCAGGACGGGCTCTAAAGGAACCCGCCTCGGGCCGTCCTGCCCCGACCGCTGAAGCACGGCGCGAGCGTCGGGTCAGATGTCGGCGACCAACTGGACCAGCAACAGCCTGGGATTGATGTAGGTGAAGCCTCCGCTGGCTGACACATTCCAGGCGTAGGCGTTCAAGGCGTTCTGCAGCTGGAGGCGCAGCATGATCGGCTTGTCGTGCACCGCGAAGCGGTAGCGTGCGCCCAGGTTCAGCGTGGTGCGTCCCGGTGCGAACAGGGTGTTGGGGATGTTGGCGGTCCGCGCCGACAGGCTCTCCGCCGCCAGGTCGAGCGAGAGCGGTCCCTTGCCCTGCTGCATCCGCCAGTCGATGTTGAGCACCGATCGGCGGCGGGCCTGGCCAACCGGTCGCGGGCCGATCTGACTGAGCGAGGCCGGGTCGCCGCCGATGCGCGAATCCATCAGGAGCGTGCCGGCGACCGCCACCAGCCCCGGGGTTAGCTGGCCCGTCAGGGAAAGCTCGATCCCCCGGTTGCTGAGGCTGCCGATCTCGCGATAGCGGAACGCCGGATCCAGATTGTAGTAGGGCTTGCTGATGCGGAAGGCCGTGGCGACGAGGCCCAGTTGCTTGCTCAGCGTGAAACGGGCCCCGGCTTCGATCTGGCTGGTGCGGATGGCTGGCGGAGCCTCCGCGCGATTGGTCGCCACGTCGGGCGCGATCAAGGCCTCCTCCTGCCCGCGCGTATAGCCGCCGAACAGCGTCAGGCCGCGCACCGGGACCGCCCAGGCCGAGATGTTGCCGATCAGCGGGCGGTCGCGCACACGGATGTCGGGACTCGTCGGGGCCGAGAAATCGATGGTCTTGGAGTAGTCGGTGCGGGACAGCGCAAAATCCAGCCCGGCCTTGCCACGCAGGGTGCCGCTGTACGCGAAACCATAGGTGCGCTGGCGCACCACGTCATGGTCGAGCGCGGTGGTCACGATCGCCGGGGCGGGGCGCGGGTCGGGATTGATCGCCGAGCTGGGGCCCAGCGCGATGCGCTGGCCTCCGCCAAACCAGCGCTCCTTGTTGCGCCCGCGCAGGCTGAGCACGAACGAGTGGTTGATCCGGCCGGTTGCCCAGTCGCGAACCAGGCGGAGTTCGCCGGACAAGGCCTTGTCGCGGTTGTCGCGCGCGGCCACGATGATGCGGTTGGCGGTGCTGCCGCTGGCCGTCACCCCGGTCAGGTTATCCGAGAAGTTCCAGAGCAGGATGCGCGCCGAGTTGAACAGGCCGGCTTCGATCCGCAGCGACCCGATCTGCCACTTGCCGGCGAACCCCACGAGATTGCCGTCGGTCTCGCGCCCGGTCCAGGGCTGTCCGAGGAACAGGCCCCTGCGGACACGCGGGGGCAGTGCGGTGCCGGCCGGAAACAGGGTCGCCCGCGCCTCCTCGCTGCGGGTGAAGTTGGCGCCGCCGAACAGCAGCAGCTCGGCACCGGGAGCCGGCCGCAGCAGCAGGGTGCCCGCAATCCCGCGGCCGCGGTGGCTGCCACCTTCGGGACGGCGCGCCTCGCGGAAGCCGAAGCCGAGAAACAGACCGCCGCTTTTGCTGGCAAAGGGCAGGGAGAGTTCCAGGTTCCCCCCGGGGCCCGGACTGACCGGAGACGCGGTGTCGAGCTGCAGGCTCAGGCCGGTTTCCGAGCCGACCTGGTTGATGTCGAAATCGACCAGCCCGGTCGGGGCCGGGAACGGAAAGCGCTGCGCGGCGATGCCGACCCGGATCGTGTTGCCATCGACCAGCCGCGGCGGCACCCGGTCGACGATGTCCACGTAAAGCCCCCGCAGCCGCACATTTCCGGCGTCGACCCCGGCGTTCAGGGACTGAAGGTCATCGTTCCGCGCCGCTCGCTGAACCGCCAGCCCGCCGTCGTGCGGATGAAGCGATCGTGAAACCAGCCGACCGCGGGCGGAGTAGTCCCGGTGTAGAGCACCATCGCGCTCGTGCCGCGGGCGTGATCGGCATCTTCGACATCGATCACCACGTTGCTGCAGACATGCCGCGTAAGGCGCGGGGGACGGGCGCGGAAGGCGGCGAGGATGGCCGTGTGCCCACGGATCTCGATATCCGGGGCTGACGGGCGGGTCATGATCCCGTCCTCGGCGTAAAGCGCAGCCAGATCCGCCCAGTGCGCAGCGTCGTTGAGGTTGGCATAGAGCGCGACGAGACGCGCGCAGTCCCACTCGATCGCCCGGCGTTCGTCGGGGCTCACAGCCGGGCCCCGGCGATGTCGGCACCCGCGCGCAGGGCCTTGAGCTTCTTCTCGGTGACCAGCGGATCGATCTTGCCGTAACCGGCGAAAGTGCCGAAGCCGCAGTCGGTGCTGCCGATGACACGGTCGGCCCCGACGATCCCGGCGAACCGCTCGATCCGCTGGGCGATCAGCTCGGGATGTTCGACATAGTTCGAACAGGTGTCGATCACCCCGGGGGCGAGCACCTTGGTGTCGGGCACCTCGGCATCGCGCCAGACGGTCCATTCGTGTTCGTGGCGCGGGTTCGCGGCCTCGAACAGGACCGTGCCGGGTCGCGCCTTGAGCACGATGTCGATCACCCGTTCGAGCGGGATATCATGATCGTGGGGACCTTCGTAATTGCCCCAGCACACGTGCATCCGCATCCGCTCGGGCGGAATGTTCGCGGTGGCGGCGTTGAGCGCCTCGACGTTCGCGGCGGCGACCTTCAGGAACTCGGCCTCGCTGAGATCCTGGTAGCCGGTGTGCCGCGACATGGCGAGGTCGGGACAGTCGAGCTGGAGATCGAACCCGGCTGCGACGATCGTCTCGTACTCCTCGCGCATGGCATCGGCGAGATCGGCGAGATAGGCCTCGTGGCTGGGATAGTACCGGTTCACCTGGAAGGCGGTGATCAAGCCCGGCGAAGCGGCATTCATGAACCCCCGTGCGCCGCCGCCATGGGTATCGAGCGCGGCGCGGAACCGGCGGATGTCATCGTGCAGCGGGGCCAGCGTGACCAGCCGCACCGGCCCGACGCAGGAGGCGCGGACGAACTCCTGGCTGCCCATGATCGTCGCCAGCTTGCGGCTGAGCTCCGGCACTTCGGCGAGATCGGCCGCAGGCTTGCGGTCGACATGACCGCCGAACCCGGAAAGGCGCTCGATCATGTAGGTCGAATAACCGACCTTGCCCATCTCGCCGTCGCTGACAATGTCGACCCCGCAGCCGGCCTGGAAGGCGACGGAGCGGTTGACCGCGGCGGTCACCACGCGATCGAACTCCTCCGCATCGAACGGTTTGCCGCCGTCGCGGGCGAGCAGCAGCGCGGTCAATTCGGGGCCGCGCGGCATGCTGCCGACGTGGGTGGTGGCGATGGGCGTCAAGTCCGCTCTCCTGTGCTGGTCTGGGTCCGATCCCTCAGCCGCGCTTCGTCCGCCAGCCGTCGGCATAGCTGTCGCGCGCCACCTCGGAATAGGGCACGGGCGAGACGACTGCCTTGATCTCGGTCTGCACGTGGCGCTCGACCGTCGGCTTGGAGGTGCCGCCGTCGGGTTCGCCCCACAGCAGGCTGACCTCGGTCCCCGGTTCGGCCACGCTCTCGTCGACCATGGCGAGGGCGAGGAACCGTCCGGCATTGACGGTGTAGCCGATCCAGGTGGAGAGGCCGACCGTCCGCCCGTCCTGCAGCACCGCGTCATAGGGGTGCATGGCATAGACCGCGCTGGGAAACTCCAGGAACTTGGCCTTGTCGCCGGTCTGCAGCATCGAGCTCATCACCCGGACAATGTCCGCATTGTCGAGCGCCAGGGTGACCTTGCGGCGGTGCGGCCGGTCCTTCATCGCCTCGAGCGCCTCGCGCCCGACGAAGTCGTGATCGAACTTGACCATGTGGCCATAGCCGAGGTCCCACGGCGTCAGGTAATAGTCCTCGATCCGGTCCGACACGAAACTCCCGCCGATCGAGCACATCCCGGCATAGGCATTGGCGGGCAACCACTCGCGGAAGGCTCTGGTGCCGTCACCGGTGTAGACCGCCGGGAGGGGCGAGGGGATCCACCCGGATTCGAGCGTGTTCGAGCTGTAGGTTCGCCCGCCGCTGAGCCTGAGGCCGAAGTCCTGCCCCGCTGCGATCAGCGCGTCGCGCACCATGTGGTAGTCGGCCCAGGGACCGAACAGCTCATAGCCCGGCTGCCCCGCCATGCCGTGCCGCAGCGCGCGCACCTGCGCACCGGCGATGGCCACCGTGGTCATGTGGAAGAACTTGAGGTCGGGCGGGGTCTGGCCCATCGCCCGCTCGAGCACGGCCATGGCGTTGGGGCCCTGCAACTGGAAACGGTAATTGCGACGATGGCCCTGCTGGTCGAGCGGGCGGGCGGCGGTGCGCTCGTCGCGCTCCACCCGCACGTCCCACCGCCCGGTCGAGGCCCAGTACTCGACCCATTCGATGGTCGGCGCGCGGCCGACCAGCTCGAAGGTGTTCTCGGCCAGGTAGAACAGGATCACGTCGCCGATCACATAGCCTTCCGGGGTGACCGGGGCGAACTGCTTGGCGCGGTCGGGGACGAAGCCCTTGAAGCTGTTCGGGGCAAGCCAGGCCAGCATGTCGAAGGCACCGGGCCCGGTGACCAGCAGATCGACCATGTGGAAGCTCTGGTTGAACAGGATCGCGGTCTCTGCCCAGGCGCGCTGTTCGTCACGCCAGTTGGTGTATTCGGCCGGCACGCCCGGATAGACGTTCGGCCCGACCTGCTGGTTGCGCAGGAAATCGACGATGCTGGTCTGGGCATTCAGCTTAAGCTCAAGCGAGGCGGTCACGGTGATCTCCTGGGGCAGGACATGGGGAGCCGGTGGCGGGGTGGGCCAGCCATTCGGCGAGGACGGCAACAAAGGCTTCGGGCGCCTCGGCGGGCAGCATGTGGCCGGCCCCCGCGATCACGCGCAGGACCGCGCCGGGAATGGCCGCTGCGATCGCCTCGTGCTGGGCGGGCGGCGACCAGCGGTCCTCCGCGCCGACGATCACGAAGGTCGGGCAACCGATTCCGGGCAGGACCGCCAGCGCATCGGGGCGGGACAGCAGGGCCGTGACCTGCGCCGCGTAGATGTCGAGGCCCGCGGCGATGCACATCGCGCGCAAGGCCGCGACGAGCTCGGGCCGCTCCCGCGAGCGGTCCGCCAGCATCGGCGGCAGCCAACTGTCGACCAGCGCTGCCATGCCGTGCTCCCGGCCCAGCGCGCCCAGCGCATGGCGATTGTCCACCTCGCCGGGGGCCACCGGATGGACTCCGGTATCGACCAGGGCCAGGCGTTCGACCCGCTCCGGCGCCCGGCGCACGATCTCCAGGGCAACCCGCGCCCCCATCGAATGGCCGAGCAGGCTGACCCGCCCGGGCAGGCGCGACAGGGCATAGTCCGCCATCGCCGCGATCGTGCTCGCCCCGCCGTAGAAGCCATCGATCACCCCGGCCTGCGGCAGGCGCGCGATCGCGTCCCCGAACATGCGGGAATCGCACAGCAGGCCGGGCAGGATCGCCACGGGAGGCATGGGGTGTGATGACATCGCATCCATGAAACATTCACCTATACGAAACAAACCGGTCTTGCTAGGATCAATCGGTCAGCCCTTCGTCGAGCCCCGCCCCGCATGTTCGGATCATCGCGCTGCAATGCCACGCCCGGCTTTGCTGGAGCGATAGCCGTCCCGACGGGGTCGGACGGATCGCTCCAGCTTCTTGTTTTGGCGCGCTTTCCGAATCACCGGATGATTCCATCCGGTTCGAAAACGCTCTAGGCTGGCGCCATGACGAGTGTTTCCGCCCGGTCGCCGCAGGTCAAATCCGCGATGCGCACGCTCGACATCATCGAATTCGTGGTCGGCCGGACGGAACCGGTCCAGGCGCAGGAGGTGGCGACCGCGCTCGGCATTCCGATGAGCAGCATGTCCTACCTTCTGAGCACCTTGTGCGACCGGGACTACCTGGTGCGGGACGGACGCCGCTACAGCCCCGGCCCGGGGCTGCTCCGCCTGCGCACGCCGGAAACCGCCCTGTCGCTGGAAGCCCGCCTTGCCCCCATGATCCGCGCCGTGCGGACCGAGCTGGACGAGACCGTGTCCCTGTTCGGCCTGGACGGCTGGGAGGCGCGGGTGCTCGTCACCGAGGCGAGCGGCCAGTCGCTGCGCTATGCGATCGAGCCCGGTGCCCGTCGGCCGCTCCATGCCCTCGCCGGGGGCAAGGCCCTGCTCTCGCTGCTGCCGGACGACGCCCTGGCGCGCTACTTCCGCGAAAGCGCGCGGGACAGGTTCACCACACACACCCTGGTCGACGAAGCCGACCTGCGCGCCGAGATCGACCGGGTGCGGACCAGCGGCTTTGCCGAGGCGCGCGAGGAGAGCCAGTCCGGGATCTGCAGTCTGGCACGCCCCATCGCGCTGCCGGGCCAGCCGATCTGCGCGGTCAGCATCGCCGTGCCTGCGGTCCGCTATACCGACCGGCTGCGGGCCCAGGCCCAGGCGCTGCTGCGGCACTGGTGAGCCCGTCGCACCCGGCCCGCATGATCGCGGTCAGGCCGGCTCGAGCGCGCTGATCGCGGAGTCGGACGGAACCTTGCTCCCCGTCGCCCCGGACAAAGCGGACAGGAACTGGTCGGTCGCCGCTTGCCAGGTGTACCGCCGCGCGAAGACGGCGGCGGCTTTCCGGTCGCAACCCAGGGCGCGGCCGATCGCGGTCGACAGATCCGGGTCCAGGCAGCCGATCCGGGCGGGAAAGTCGCCATCCGGGCCATAGCCCTTGAGCCCGATGATGTCGCTTGGCCCGGTGACCGGGAAGGCCGCCACGGGCAGACCGCAAGCCAGGGCCTCGATCATCACCAGGCCGAAGGTGTCGGTCAGGCTGGGAAAGACGAACAGGTCGGCCGCGCGATAGGCACTGGCCAGGTCCTCCCCCTCCAGGGTGCCGAGGAAATGGACCCCGGGATAGCGCGCCCTCATCATGGCCAGGTCGGGCCCGTCACCCACGACCACCTTGCTGCCGGGCAGGTCGAGCGCGAGGAAGGCGTCGAGGTTCTTCTCCGGGGCCACGCGTCCGACGTTGAGCAGGATGGGCCGGGGCAGGTCGGCCAGAGCAGGATGGCGGGACCCGTCGGGCCGGAACAGCCAGTGGTCGATGCCGCGCGTCCAGCGATGGGTCCGCGCAATCCCCCGCGCGTTGAGCTCGGCCTCGAGGCTGGGGGTGGCGACCAGCACGGCGCGGCTGTCACGATGGAACCGCCGCAGCAGTGGCCAGAACCGTTCCACCGACAGCCCGGTGCGGACCGCCGCATATTCGGGGAAGCGGGTATGGAACGCCGTGGTGAAGGGCACGCCCTGGGCCAGGCACCAGCTTCGCGCCGCCCAGCCGATCGGCCCCTCGGTGGGGATATGGACAATGTCCGGGGCGAAGGCGTGCAGCAGCTTCCGGGCGGTGAAGCGCGGCGCGACCGCCAGGTCGATCGACGCATAGCCGGGCATCGGCACGGTCAGGAACCGGGCGGGCGTGATCAGTTCGACCTCGTGACCGCGCAGGTCCAGCTCGGCCACGGTCGCGGCCAGCGTGCGCACCACACCGTTGACCTGCGGCAGCCAGGCATCGGTGGCGATCGCGATCCTCATGCCACCTGCTCCACGGCTTCGGCAAAGGCCACGGAGGCCGATGGATCATCCTTCCATTCCACGATCGAGATGGCGCCGGCGAAGTCCTCCACCAGGGCGGTGCAGCTTTCCACCCAATCGCCGTCGTTGAAATAGGTGATGTCGCCGATCTGGCGGATCTCGGCGCAATGGATGTGCCCGCAGACGATCCCGTCGAAGCCGCGCGTCCGGCCTTCGTTGGCCAGAGCCTGCTCGTAATTGCAGACGAACTGGACGGCGTTCTTGACCTTCTTCTTCATGTAGGCCGAGAGCGACCAGTACGGCATGCCCATCCGCTTGCGGACGGCATTGACCACGATGTTGGCGCGCAGCAGCAGGGCGTAGGCCTTGTCGCCCAGGAAGGCGAGCCAGCGGGCATAGAGCACCACGCCGTCGAAGGCGTCGCCATGGGTGACCAGCAGCCGGCGACCGTCGGCGGTGCGGTGGACCGCCTCCGTCGCCAGCTCGACGCCGCCGAAGCTGAACCCGGCGAAATCGCGCAGCACCTCATCGTGATTGCCGATGATCAGGGTCACCTGGGTGCCGCGATGGGCCATCTTGAGGATCCGGCGCACCACCTCGTTGTGGGCATCGGGCCAGAACCAGGCCTTGCGCAGGCTCCAGCCGTCGATGATGTCGCCGACCAGATAGAGGTGCTCGGTCTCGATCGCGCGGAGGAAGTCGACCAGCATGTCGGCCTGGCAGCCGCGTGTGCCGAGGTGGACGTCCGAGATCCACACCGCCCGGTACCGCCGCTTGGGCCGGAAGCTGCGGGGCTCGGGCAGGTTGAGCCATTCGGGCACCCGGGCCGCGGGATCGCGCCGGGCGGGCAGGGTGTTTCTGTCGAGGTCGGTGATCATTGGCCGAGTCCCAGATGCTGTGCCTGGTGGTCTCCTGCCAGAGGGGAATGTCGGCGCGATGACGACTTGAAGACAGTTCCGTGAATGGACTGACTGGCCCCCGCGCCCGCGCCGCGCGTGTCTTGACGGCGGCTCAGCCCTGCAGCTTGCGCTCGATCCCGGCCCACAAGGCCCGCACCGCATCGGCCGCCGGGGAGCGCGGGGCGAAGGCGCCGACCGGCTTGCCCTGCACGCCCATCTGCTCGACCACGCTGGCCATCGGCACCACCGGCCAGTCGGGTTCGGCGGCATGGGCCTGCAGGTGGAGCTTGCGGCGGGCATCGTACATCGCGAAGACCGGCAGGACCGGCGCATGCCGGCCGTGATGGCGGCGCAGGTCATCCAGCACGTCGTCCAGCGCGCGGCGCGCCAGCGGGGATGCAGTCAGCGGCACGATCACCACATCCGCGGCCCGGATGATCTGGTCGCTCAAGGCGTTGACGACCGGAGGACAGTCCAGGATCACGCGATCGTACCATTCGGCCAGCGAGCCGGTCAGCCGGGCGAGCCGCTTGCGCTTGCCGAGCCGGTCAAGCAAGCGGTCGATCCCGCGCAGGCTCGGGTCGGCGGGCAGGACGTCAAGGCTGGGCCAGGCGGTTGGCACGATCCCGTGGCGATCGAGCGTGCTCTCCTCGAACAGGGCCGCGGCCCGGGCGTCGCGCCGACGCTCGACCCCCAGCAGGAACCCCCCGCCGCCCTGCGGGTCGAGGTCCCACAACAGGGTGCGCCGGGCCGACACGCAGGCCGAGGCCCAGGCCAGATTGGCGGCGAGGGTGCTCTTCCCCACCCCGCCCTTGCAACTGTAGCAGGCGACGACCTTCATCGATCGGGACCAAAGCGCGTCATGCCCGGATGCTGCCTTGGCCGGGCCGGCGCGGCAAGCCCGCCCTGCTCGATGCCCCGGTGTGGCACAGTGGCGGGGTGGCTGATTCCGGGCGATGCCACCCGTTTTCACGATAGCGCGAAAAATTCCGTTTTGAGATACGCAAACATGGACTCATGTCCAGATATGTGAAAAATATGCGTGAAAGAATCCCGCAAATCATGCGCTAAATGGGGGGTGGTATGGGCAACGGCGGCAATTCCGGCGGGAGGCATCAGCGGCGTGGAGCTGGTCAGCGGTTGGTTGTGCCGCGTTGGGGGATTTCGGCCATGGCTGTGCTGGCAGCCCTGCCGGCCAGCGCTCAGGACAGGGGTAGCTATGCCTCCGCGGGGGCGGACCGCGCCGACGAGATCGTCGTTACCGCCCGCAGGACCGCTGAGCGTCTGCAGGACGTGCCGATCGCGGTGACGGCCCTCTCCGGGCGGGCGCTCGAGGCGAGGGGCATCGGTTCGGTCACCGAACTGCAGCAGGTCGCGCCCAATCTTCAGTTCACTCCAGGAACCGGCGGCAACAGCGGGGCGATCGCCCCGTTCATTCGCGGTGTCGGTGAGAACGACTTCATCATCACCGCCGATCCCGCCGTGGGCACCTACTTTGATGGGGTCTATGTCGCCCGGACATTCGGCGCTCCCGCGGAGTTGCTCGACGTCGAGCGCGTGGAGGTGCTGCGCGGACCGCAGGGATCGTTGTTCGGCAAGAACACCGTGGGTGGCGCGATCAGCGTGGTGACAAGGTTGCCGGGCGCCGCGCGCGAGGTTGAGGGTGACCTGCGTTACGGATCGTACAACGATGTGCGCCTGCGCGCCCGGTTGGCGGTTCCGCTGGGCGAGGGGCTGTCGCTGGGGCTGTCAGGTCTGGGGCAGTGGGGTGACGGCTGGCAGAAGGTGCCCTCCGGCAGGAACCTGGGGAACCGGAACGTGGTGACCGGACGCGGGGTGCTGCGCTACGTCTCGGGACCCTTCGAGGCCGTCGCGGAGGTCGACGGATTGCGGCGTCGCCAGAACTCGGCGGCCCATTCGTTGCTGGCGTTCAGCCCGACGTTCTTCTCGTTCCTGCAGTCCACCTTCATCGCGCCATGCTGCACCGTCCCGGACAGAATCGACCGCACCGACACGTCGCCCCAGTTCAACCGCGACCATGCCGATGCCGTCAATTCGTCGCTGACGCTGAGCTATGACCTGGGCGGTGCCAGGCTGAAATCGATCAGCGCCTACCGCTGGGTCCACGCCCAGTTCGGCCGCGATGGCGACGCCTCGTCGAAGGTGAACTATGCTGGCGATTTCCATAACGAGCGGGCCAGGCAGTTCAGCCAGGAACTGCAGCTCAGCACCCCGCTGCTTGGGCGGGGCAACCTTCTGCTGGGGGCCTACTATTTTCGCGAGAGCAGCATCGATCTCACACACCTGACGGTTGCCGACGGCCTGTTCAAGGCGCCCGGGTTCGCGGCCTTCTCCAGCGGGGTACTGGGCATTCCCCCGGCCTTCCTCGATTTCAACCTCGATTTCGACAACCGGCAGACCAACACCAACCTTGCGGTGTTCGGCAATGCCTCGGTCCCGCTGGGCTCCGCCGTCACGCTTGAGCTTGGTGGGCGCTACACGCACGAGAAGAAGTCGTTCTTCCAGGCTGCCAATCGGGTCGACAGCAACACTCCGCTGCTGTTCGGGACCCCGTCCTATACCCTGGCGCGAAGCTGGGACGCCTTCACGCCGCGGGTGTCGCTGAGCTATCGCTTGCGTCCCGACATCCTGGCCTATGCTTCCTGGTCCCAAGGGTTCCGAAGCGGTGGGTTCAATGGTCGCCCGACCTCGCTCGAGGAAATCGGATCGTACAATCCGGAACGCCTCGACGCTTTCGAGGTCGGCCTGAAGAGCCAGCTCGGCAGCGCCGTCACTCTCAATCTGGCGGCTTTCCGCAACCAGTACCGTGACCAACAGCTGCTGATCAGCACCGTCAGCAAGTCCACCGGGCTGATCGTGGTCAGGACCGAGAACGTCGGACGGTCCCGGATCCAGGGCCTTGAGGTCGAGGCTGTCGTGAGGGTATCGCCGCGCTTTCGTATCGATGCCGCGCTCGGCCTGCTCGATGCGAAGTACCAGAACTATGTCTCGGTCATCGCCGGGGTGCCGACCGACGTCAGCAGCCGCACGCCCAAGCAGTCGCCTGACCTCACCGGCGCCCTCGGCCTGTCCTATACCTTGCCGCTGGGCCGTGATCTGGAGGCGATCTTCCGGGCCGATGCCTCCTATCGGTCGAAGAACTTCACCGACGTCGAGAACACGGCCGAGCTGTCGGCTCCCGATCATGCGATCGTTAACCTGAGCACGACGATCCGCCTGCCGGGCCAAGGACTCGCCCTGCGTCTCGCCGTGGACAACCTGACCAACCGACGGATCATCGTTGCCGGTTATGATGCGCGCAGTTCGTTCGGCTTCCTTGAAGGATACTTCAACGAACCCCGCCGCTTCTGGGTGACTTTGAGCTATCGGAACTAACTGCGGCCAACCATGCATGGTGGGTTGTCGCTGCGGCCGGATCGGTCGCAGCGACACCGCCAGCGACGGTCAGTCGGCCGAGGCCAGGATGGTCCCCAGCGCCACGGCCATGCCTTGCACGGCCTCGTCCCGGCTCACGTCGATCCACTCGCCCAGCGTGTGCTCGCCGCCGCCCCTTCCGCCCGTGCCGATGGCAATGGCCGGGATCCCCAGGCTCATCGGCACATTGGCGTCGGTGGACTGGGCGATGAAGGCCGGCTGGAGCCCCATCAGCACGGCCATGTCATGGGCATTCCGCGCCAGGGGGCTCGATGGCGGAGTGGTTCCGGCCGGACGGTCGCCGATCGTCTCGAAGCTGACGGTGATCCGGCCCATGGCCGTGGATCGCGCGGCGTTCTCCTCGTCCACCGCGGCTTGCGCGATGTCATGCAGCGCGCGGTCGATCCGCGCGATCTCCGCGGGCGCGGCCGACCGGATATCGATCTCGACATAGGCCTTGGCCGGGATGGCATTGACCGAGGTGCCGCCGCCGATGACGCTGGCCGAGAAGGTTGTCCTGGGCTCGGCGGGAACCGGAACGGCATAGAGGCCGCTCACCGTGCGGGCGAGGGCGGCGACCGGATTGACGATCCCGAACTTCTCGAAGCTGTGCCCGCCCGGGCCCGCGAAGGTCAGGCGAAACCGGCGCGAGCCCACCCCGGTGGTGGTGATGCGGGCCGCGCCGCTGCCATCGATGGTGATGAACCCCGCCGCGTTCCTGGCAGCCGGATGGCTGGCGAACAGATGGCGCATGCCGCGCAGGTCCCCGGCCCCTTCTTCCCCGACATTGCCGACGAAGACCACGTCCCGCCGGGTCCTGATCCGCGCCCGGTCCATGGCGCGGACCAGGGCCAGCAACTGGGCCAGGCCGCGCGTGTCGTCGCCGATCCCCGGCGCCATCAGGCGGGTGCCCTCCCGCCTGACCCTGACGTCGGTCCCCTCCGGAAAGACCGTGTCGAGGTGGGCGGCGACGATCAGCGGCGGCAGCGACGGGTCCCGTCCGGGACGGCGGGCCACGACATTGCCCAGACTGTCCATGGCCACATCGGCCAGGCCGCTGGCCTTCAGCATGGCGGCAAAGGCCCGGGCCCGGGCCTCCTCCTTGAAGGGCGGGGCGGGAATCTCGGTCAGCGTGATGATCTCGGCGACGAACCGTTCGTGGTCATCCGCCAGGGCCTGCCGAGCGGCCTTGAACGGAGCGCTGCCGACCAGCCGGGCCAGTGCGCCAGTCCCGGGCTGCTGCTCGGCCGGCTTCTCGGGCCCCTTCTCGGGCCCCTTCTCGGGTTGCGCCCGGGCGGGCCCTGCCCCGGCGCAGGCCGCGAACAGGGCGAGCGCGGCCAGCGCGCCGCGGCGCGGCATTGTCTGGATCGGCAACAGGGTCTGGATCGGCAACAGGTCCTCCCGGCACAAAGACGGACGCCCGGTGCCCGGCCCGGGCCGCGTCCCACGGTCGGTCACGGCTACCAAGTCCGCATCGCCCTGAACAGGGCTCCGATGGTCCCGACGTGCCCGCCGACGCCCGGGGGCCGTATTCAGGGCACCTTGCAGCGGAACGATCCGGCCTCTTCGCGGTCCGGTCCGATGCGGCGCGGCTGCTGCGGATAGGGGCACAGCAGGCGCGAGCGACCGGGCCAGGGGGTGTCGGGACCGGCGGTCGCGGTGATCGCCCCCGGCGCCCGGCCCCGTTCGCGCCAGGCGACCAGTTGCGCAAAGATGTCGAAGCGCGTCGTGGCCGGACCGCCCCCGCCATGATTCATCCCGGGTACGGCATAGAACCGGATGAACCGCCCGGCCCGGCCCCGTTCGCGGCGATCCACCGCCTTGAGCCAGCGCAGCGAGTCGAGGATCGAGAAGACCGGATCGCTGACCCCGTGGAACAGGATGATCTTGCCGCCGCGCCGGGTGAAGGCCGACAGGTCGGTCGCATCGGCGTGCATGAAGTCGGCCGCGGATTCCCCGAGTTCGCCCCACTTTTGATGAGCATCGGCGAAGGCCTGGTCGATGTCGGCGGTCAGGGCATAGCGGCTCAGCGATGTCACGTCGGCCGCCACCTCCAGCGGTGGCGAACGGAACACCGCGGAATTGCTCGGCGCGCCCAGGCGGATCAGGGCGCCGTTGTTGGCGGTTGCGGCATAGTCGCCCATCTTCCACATGCGCCAGCCCTGCGAGACGCCCGCCGCGGTCGCGGCGCCGATCCCGGCATCCCAGGCCCAGTCGGAATAGATGGCCCGGCCATCGCGGGTCCGGGCCCCGCCGAACACCTTGCGCAGCGCCGCCACCTGCATCGGCAGCAGGCATTGCGCGGTCTTGTCGGCCGGCCGGCCGCCCGGGCAGGTCACATGGGCCAGGGCCGGCACGACGCGGGCGGTGGTGCAGGCGGGAAAGGCCTCGATCATGCCGTCGCGGGTGCCGTCGAGGCCATCGCAGGCGCTGAGGATGGCCTGCTGGGCCAGGACGATGTCGGCATCGCTCATCGCGCGGTTGATCAGCGGCAGACCGTCGTTGCCCACTTCGCCCCGGGCCTTGGCCACGGCGGCGAAGGCCTGGCCGTCCCACAACTGCGCGATCGAGGCATGGGCCAGGTGGAAGCCGGGATAGCCGATCAGCGCCGCATCGAAGTCGCGCGGGAAGCGCTGCACGGCCATCATCGCCTCCTGCCCCCCTTTCGACCCCCCGACGAAGTAGGTGTACGTGGTCGCGCGACCGTAGAAGGCCCGGATCAGGGCCTTGCCCGTCCGCACCACAGGCCCGATGAACCCGCCGCCATAATTGTGGCGGGCGATGGCATCGTGACCGAACGTGGCGATGCCCTGCCGCCGGGGATCGTTGTTGACGGCATTGTCGTGCCCGGAATCGGACGAGATCACGGCATAGCCGCCATTCAGCGCGGTCACCCCGGGCTGGCCGAACAGGGCACCCTGGGCGTCTCCCACCATGCCGTTGGTGCCCCCGCCGCCCTGGAACACGAAGCGGCCGTTCCACTCGCGCGGTAGCCGCAGGTGAAAGCGGATCGCATAGGGCTGGCCATTGGCGCCCGTGCGCTGCTGCAGCTGGCCCAGGATCTCGCAATGGGCGGGCATCGCGGCGACCGGCATGGGCGGGCGTCCGTCGCTGGCGGCCGGGGCCGGCGCGGCCGGCGTCGCCTCGCGCAGGGCCGCGGCCGTGATCACGGTCGATGGGTCGGGCAGGGCGGCCCGGGCCAGATCGGGGCAGGCAATCGGGTTGGACGGCGTGGTAGCCGTGGCGGCGACCGCCGGGGTGGCGACGATCGGGGCGGCAACGGTGGTCAGGATCCATGCCGCGCCAGCCAGCCCGAACCGTTCAAGATGCTGCATCGATTGATCCTTTCGCCTTTGTGTCTGAACGACTTACGTTTGTGTTATACTCTATAACGACTGGACAACCCAGCCCGCTCGCGCCATCGCTGCTGGCACCGCAACCGCCGGACCCAGCGAAGGTCGCCGATGAAGAACCCGCTCCAGTCCTATCCCGGCTATCTGTTGCGCCGGGCCGCGATCAGCCGTCTCGCCGAGCTCGAGAAACGGATCGAGCCGCTTGGCCTGTCGGTCACCGAAGCCTCGATCCTGGCCCTGGTCGAACACAACCCCGGGATCTCGCAGGCCGAGTGTGGCCGGCTGCTGTCGATCCAGCGGCCCAACCTCAATCCGATCATGCGCCGGCTGGTCGAACGCGGGCTGGTCGTGCCGAGCCCGGGTCCGGGGCGGGTCCAGCACCTTGCGCTGAGCCCGGAGGGCAGGGACCTGACCCTGCGCGCCATCGCCGAGTTCGAGGCGCACGAGCAGCGGATTTTCGACGCCGTCCCGGCCCATCTGCGCGACGAGCTGGTCCCGCTGCTGATCGCGCTCTGGGCGCCGGAACCGGGCCCCTGACGGCACTGCCGCCCCATGGGGGCCGGATCGGGTGGCGTTCCCGACCCGGCCTGCCGCATCAGAACCGGGTGATGACCCGCACCCCGTATTCGCGCGGGGCACCGTACAGCTCGTTCTTGCCGTTCTGCCCGGCCACGTAGAACTTGTTGGCCAGGTTGGTGGCATAGCCCTCGACCTTCCAGTTGTCCTTCTCGAACGTCACGCTGGCCTGGAGCAGGCCGCGCGCCCGGATCAGGTCGGTCGAGGCCTGGTAGGTCGGATAGGCCCACTGCGCCCCGATGTAGGCATAGGCCACGCGCGGGGTCAGCGCGATGCCGTTGCCAAGCTCGTGGCGATAGGCCGCCGCCACGTTCCAGGTCCACTTCGGGCTGTAGAGGTTCGGGCCGCCCGAGCTGGTGGCATAGGTGTAGTTGAAGCAGGTCGGCCCGTTGGCCACGCCGGTCGCACACTGCGGCAGGCTGACGCCGGCGGGAATGGCCCACTTGTTGATCAGCCGCAGGGCGCTGACGCTGGAATCCACGAAGGACAGGCCGCCGTCGAGCGAGAACCCGCCGGCCCGCGCCTGGACGCTTGCTTCGAAGCCCTTGATGTTCGAGTTGGCGAGGTTGGTGACGCCGCTCTGCCCGGACAGCGGATTGACCACGTCCATCTGGAAATTGTTGTAGGTCATGTAGAACACGCCCACCTGGGTGCGCAGGTGGCGGTCCAGCAGCGTGCCCTTCCAGCCGGCCTCGTAATCCCACACGGTTTCGGGCGCGAAGGTCCCGCCGGGCGGGTTGATCCCGCCGTTCTTGTAGCCGCGCGCGGCGAAGACATAGAACAGGTTGTTCTCGTCCGGCTTGTAGTTGAGCGCCAGCTTGCCGGTCATCCGGCCGTCGCGCTCGGTCCCGGTCTGGGGCACCAGCACGGTGGCGCCCACCGGCGGCGTGGCGAGGATCTGCTCCAGGGTCGATCCGGCGGCGGCGCGATAGACCGCGCCCGAGCCCTCGACATGGAAGTGCGAGTAGCGCAGGCCGAAGTCGATCGAGAAGCGGCTGTCGAGCTGGTAGGTCGCCTGGCCGAACACGCCGAGCAGGGTCTTGTCGGTGACCGGCTGGGGCAGGGTGGTAAAGGCCCCGTTGGTCGAGCTCCAGTTGTGCAGGTCGATCTTGTTGTGCTGGTAATAGCCGCCCAGCACGTACTTGAAGCGCCCGGCATCGGGCGAAATGATGTTGATCTCCTGGCTCAGCACGCGTTCGCGCACGTTGTTGGCGCCGGCCGTCTGGTTGAGCGTCGAGTTGCTGCGGTTCAGCGCGGTCGCGTCGGATTCGTTCAGCGTCGACAGGCGCTTGTTCTGCCAGGCCGAGACCGAGCGCAGGGTAAGGCCGCCGGCGAATTCGTACTTGGCCTCGAGCACGCTGGCGAAGGCGCGTTCGTGGTTGGCCACCGGCGAATCGTAATTGACGGTCCACGGCGTGTTCGTCCGCCCGGCGACGTAGGGGTTGTTGGTCGTGGTCGTCGCGATCGGCTGGAGGGCGAAGCCGCCGGTCTGGCGATCGACCACCTCGATCTTGAGGTTGGCCTGGAACCCGCCCGACTGGAACAGCGCCTGGATGCGGCCATCGCGTTCGCGCAGCCGCTCGGGCCGGTTCCTGGCCGGGCCGGTGTCGGTGAACCAGGGATCGTGATCGTTGAACAGCCCGGCCACGCGGATCGCGAAGCTTTCGCCCAGCGGCACGTTGAGCGCGGCGTTCAGGCCGACATTGTTGAAGTTGCCATAGTTCGCCATGGCATAGCCGCCCACCTTGCCGAGCTGGGGGCGCTGCGTGGTGAGATAGACCGCGCCGCCGGTCGAGTTCGCGCCCGACAGCGTGCCCTGCGGCCCGCGCAGCACCTCGGCGCCGGCCATGTCGTAGAACTGCCCGTTGGACACGATCGGCGGCTGGAACACGCCGTCGATGTAGGTGGCAACGCCATTGGTCACCTGGGGCGATCCGGAAGCCAGGCCGATGCCGCGGATGTTGAACGAATCGGTGATGCCGGACCGCGAGATCGTAAGCCCGGGCGTCGCGGTCTGCAGATCGATGGCGCGCATGACCCGGCGATCGATCAGCGTGTCACCCGACAGGGCGGTGACCGCGATGTTGACGTTCTGGACGTTCTCGCGCCGGCGCTGGGCGGTCACGACGATGTCCGACCCGTCCTTGCTCGGCTCGGCCGCCGCAGCTTCGGCGGCGTCGGCTTCGGCGGCTTCAACGGCGCGGGCCGGGGCGGCCCCCAGCACCGTGGTGAGCAGCAGCGCGGCAATCTGCGCGCGGGTCCGGTGGCTGCGATTCGACATATCCCTCTCTCCTCGTGTCCTCTGCGGGGCTGACTGACGTTATGCTATATAACATAATCAAGATCAAGCCGTGCGTGGTCTTGCAGAAAGACCGGCGGTCCGGGGGGATGGCCATTCGGCGATTGCCTGGCGCCATGCAGCCGATATTCTCCCCCGCGAGGGAGATTTCGTCATGCGCATTCCGGTTGCCGCCACCATCCTGGCCCTGTCCGCCGCCGCCGCCGGACATGCCGAGGCGCCGCCGGCCGTCAAGGCCGATGCCACCACTGCGGTCGAGGCGCGCGCCGGTGAGCTCGCCACGATGATCGATCAGGTCTTCAGCTACGCCGAGCCGGGATTCCAGGAGGTGAGGACCAGCGCCTACCTGGCCGGCATGCTTGAGAAGAACGGCTTCAAGGTCGTGCGCGGGGTGGCCGGGGTGCCGACCGCCTTCACCGCGACCTGGGGCGAGGGCGGGCCGCTGATCGCCCTCGGCAGCGATATCGACGCGCTCCTCGGCCTGTCGCAGACCCCCGGCGTGGCCCAGGCGAAACCGATGGTGGCCGGAGCGCCCGGTCATGGCGAGGGCCACAACAGCGGCCTGCCGATGATGATCGTCGCTGCGATCAGCGCCAAGGAGGTCATGCAGAAGAACGGCATCAAGGGCCGCATCATGGTCTGGCCCGGCGTGGCCGAGGAGCTGATCGGGACCAAGGCCTACTACGTGCGGGCCGGCCTGTTCGATGGCGTCGATGCCAGCCTGTTCGCCCATGTCGGATCGGATCTCGACACCGCCTGGGGCCCGCTCAAGAACACCGCGGCGCTCAGCGTGGAGTACACCTTCACCGGGCGCACCGCCCATGCCGCCGCGAACCCCTGGGACGGCAAGAGCGCGCTCGACGCGGTCGAGCTGATGGACGCCGGCTGGAACTTCAAGCGCGAGCATCTGCCGGTCACCCAGCGCAGCCACTATGTGATCACCAACGGCGGCAACCAGCCCAACATCGTCCCCGGGCAGGCCAGCGTCTGGTACTACTTCCGCGACACCGGCCTGCCGGCGGTCAAGGCCATGTACGACAGCGCCAATCGCATCGCCGAGGGGGCCGCCCTGATGACCGACACCAGCGTCACCCGTCGGGTGCTCGGTCACGCCGCTTCCAACTATGGCAACCGCCCGATCGCCGAGGCGGCCTTTGCCAACATGCAGGCAGTGGGCCTGCCGCAGTGGACCGAGACCGATCGGGCCTTTGCCCGGGCGGTGCAGGACGGTTTCGGGCGCGATGCAAAGCCGATGCGGACCGATGGCCCGCACCTCTGGTCACCGGACCGCCCGGACCCCGACGCGACGAGCGGATCGGATGATATCGGCGACATCATGTGGACGGTTCCGACCATCACGATCCGCTATCCCTCGAACATTCCGGGACTGTCCGCGCACAATGTGATGGCGGCCGCGGCCATGGCCACGCCCATTGCCCACAAGGGTGCGCTGGCCGGGGCGAAGGTGGCCGCGCTGACCGTGCTCGATCTGATGACCACCCCCGATCTGGTCGCCCGGGCCAAGGCCTGGCAGCAGGAGGTCCAGTTCAAGACCGAGCGCTACCAGCCGCTGCTCGGCCCCGATGACACGCCGGCCATCCACCTCAACGCCGACCTCATGACCAGGATGCGCCCGGCGATGGAACCCTTCATCTTCGATCCCCGCAAGCACCGGTCCTACCTGCAGCAGCTCGGCATAGCCTACGGCAGCCCCGCCAAGACCGCGCCCTGAACCGGCCAGGGCCTGTCCGCCGCCGATTGCACGCGGTGGGCGGCCCGGGTATCGATCCGCCCTACGCATCCCCCCAGCAGAGAGCTTCCTCATGCGCTTCGCATCGCTTGCCTCCATTGCCACGCTGCTCGCCCTTGCCGCCCCCCTGCCGGCCTGGTCGCAGACCCCGGCGAAGGCCGAGCAAAAGGCGGGCGATGGCAAGGGGGACAACGGCAAGGGCGACAAGGTTCCCGCCGGGGAAGCGCCCGCGCCCAACCGCGTCGTCGCCAAGCGCAGCGGCGTGTTCGGCGGCGTGCGCATGAACTACACCGCGATCGTCGGCGAGACGTTCCTTAAGGACAAGGCCGGCAAGCCCACCGCGGCAATCTTCTCCACCACCTATCTGAAGGACAGTCCCGAGCCGAACCGGCCGGTGTTCTTCCTGTTCAACGGAGGTCCCGGATCGGGCAGCCTGTGGCTGCACATGGGCGCCTTCGGGCCCAAGCGGGTCAACCTCCCCGACGCCAAGGACGATGGCGCACCGCCCTACGACATCACCGACAACCCGGAATCGCTGCTCGACGTGGCCGACCTGGTGTTCATCGATCCGGTCGGCACGGGCTGGAGCTATGCCCTCGGCGATACCGACCCCAAGACCTTCTGGGGCGTGAAGTCCGACGCGGAATCCATTGCCCAGTTCATTCGTCTCTGGCTGAACGAGCACAACCGCTGGAACGCCCCCAAGTTCCTTGGCGGCGAATCCTACGGGACGACCCGCTCGGCCGCCGTCGCGGCAGAGCTCACCCGCGATTACAACGACGTCGCCCTCAACGGCGTGGTGCTGATCTCCACCATCCTCGATTTCGGGCTCGAGGCCGAGGACGAGGGCAACGAATTGCAGCACATGGGCACGTTGCCCAGCTATGCCGCCGCGGCCTGGTATCACAACAAGCTCAACCCGCGCCCGGCGACCGTCGAGGCGGCCGTCGCCGAAGCCCGGGTCTTCGCCACCGGGCCCTATGTGGCCGCCCTGCTCAAGGGCAACAGCCTGTCCGCCGACGAGCGCGCGGCGGTCCGTGCCCGCATGGCGCAGTTGACCGGCCTGTCGGAGGCCTTCCTCGACCGCGCCAACCTGCGCGTCACGCCCGGCCGGTTCTACAAGGAACTGCTGCGCGACCGCGGCCTGACCATCGGTCGGCTCGATGCCCGCTACACCGGCACCGACTATGACAACGCGGGTGAGGAGCCCGACAACGATCCCAGCTTCTACGGCATCGACGCCAGCTATCCGGCTGCGGTCAACGCCTACCTGCGAGGAGACCTGGGCTACAAGACCGACCGCAGCTATGTCTCGATCGGCCCGGTCGGGCCGTGGGACTGGCGGCTCGGCAATGGGCGCGACGCCTATGTCAACGTGGCCCCCGGGCTGGCACGCAGCCTGCGCGAGAACAGCCGGACCAAGGTCTGGGTCGGGCAGGGCTGGTACGATTTCGCCACCCCCTTCACCTTCGCCGAATATGCGATGAACCGCCCGGGCTGGCCCAAGGACCGGGTGGAGTTCCACTATTACGACGCCGGACACATGATGTACGTCCACGACGCCGACCGGAAGAAGCTCTCCGCCGATCTGCGCGACTTCATCCGGCGGCAGAAGTAGAGGCCCCGCCCCGGCCAAGTCGGCCGGCAATAGGACGCCGACGGCGAGGCTGCCGGGCATCAGTCGGGCTGAGCTGCTGTACCGCCTTGCAGCCGCGCGGGCGCGTGGGACGATCCGGCGACCCGGATTCGCGCTTGATTCCCCTGTTTCCGCCCTATAGTAGAATTGCTATTCTAATAATCCGAGAGTCTGCATGGAATCCCGTCGCAACGCGATCAAGCTGGGCCTGACCGCGCCTCTGGCAGTCTCCGCGTCGATCGGGCGGGCGGCGTCAGGCCCTGGGGTGCCCGGCGTCCAGGCCCCAGCCGCGACCCCGGCGCCAGCCGAGCCGGCCTGGCCTCGCGGGATCGAGGGCCAGCGCAAGGCGGACCTTGGCGATGGCCGCTATCTCAATCCGGTGCTGGCCGGGGACTATGCCGATCCGAGCGTCCTCAAGGACGGCGACGATTACTACATGACCCATTCGTCGTTCGATTCGGCGCCCGGCCTGCTGATCTGGCATTCTCGTGATCTGGTGAACTGGCGCCCGATCGGATCGGCCCTGCCCAGGCCGCTGGGAACCGTGTTCGCGGTGGATATCGCCAAGCACGGGGATCGCTACTTCATCTACATTCCCTTCATGCGGGCGCCGTGGTCGCCACCACTGGCCAGCTTCGCCAACATCTATGTGATCCATGCCCCGTCGATGGCCGGGCCGTGGAGCGCGCCGATCGACCTGAAGATCGGCGGGCTGATCGATCCGGGCCACGTGGTTGGCGAGGACGGGCACCGCTACCTGTTCTTCAACGACGGCAAGCGGGTCCGGTTGACGCCCGACGGACTGGCCACCGCCGGACCGGTCGAGACCGTCTACGAGGCCTGGCGCTATCCCGATGACTGGATCACCGAGGCCTGGTCACCCGAGGGCCCCAAGCTGTTCCGGCGCGGCGATTACTTCTACCTGGTCAACGCCGTCGGGGGTACCTCCGGCCCGGCGACCGGGCACATGGTCGTGGCGGCGCGATCGCGCTCCATTCATGGCCCGTGGCAGACCTGCCCGCACAATCCCATCGTGCGGGCCCGGTCCGATCAGGACCTGTGGTGGTCGCGCGGCCACGCCACCTGCGTCGAAGGGGCCGACGGCCGCTGGTTCATGGTCTATCATGGCTATGAGCGCGGCTATCACTCGCTCGGTCGGCAGACGCTGCTCGAACCCATCGAGTGGGACGACGACGGCTGGTTCCGCGCCACCGGCGGCGACCTCTCGCAACCCCTGGCGAAGCCGCCCGGAACACCCGTTCCCCACGGCATGCCCCATTCCGATCCCTTCCGGCAGGAGGCGCTCGGTCGGCTGTGGACGCTTTACGCCAGCGCCCCCCAAGACGCCTCGCGGGTGACGGTGGCGGATGGCATCCTCAGTCTGACGGCCAAGGGAGACAGCCCGGCCAATTGTTCGCCCTTGACCCAACTGGTGGGCGATCGGGCATACGAGGTGCAGGTCGAAGTGGAACTGGTCGGCGCGACGCAGGGCGGGCTCCTGCTGTTCTTCGACGACCGGCTGTTCCTCGGCATGGGCATCGACGGGCAGCGGATGATCACCTATCGCGGCGGCAAAGCGGCCTACTGGCAAGAGCCCGCGCCGGCCACGCGCCGCCTGTTCCTGCGGATTACCAACGATCGGCAGATCGTGACCTTCCATTACAGCACCGACGGGCAAGCCTGGACGCGCCACGCGGTCCGCGCTTACGTGGCCGGCTACAATGCGAACACGATCGACGATCTGCTGAGCCTGCGGCCGGCCCTGTTCGCCGCGGGATCGGGGAAGGTCCTGTTCCGCGACTTCCGCTACCGGGCGCTCTAGACACCGTTTCCGCAAAACCGAAACGGCCTGGTACCGACCCGCTCGCCCGGGCCCCTGCGAGGTCTCAGACCGGTTGGTCGAGCGAGGCTGCGGGTTGCGACAGCCAGCGCGGTCCCTCGGCCGTCATGTGGAAGCAATCCTCCAGGCGGACCCCGAACTTCCCCGGCAGATAGAGCCCGGGCTCGTTCGAGAAGCACATGCCCGGGGCCAGGCGGGTGGTTTCGTTGCCGACCAGGTTGACCGGTTCGTGGCCGTCCAGCCCGATCCCGTGGCCGGTGCGGTGCGACAGGCCGGGGAGCCGGTAACGCGGACCGAAGCCCGCGCTTTCGTAGAAGCGGCGCACCGCGCGGTCGACGCTGCCCGCCTCCGCCCCGGGGCGGGCTGCGGCAAAGGCGATGCGCTGGCCCTCGCGCACCGTGTTCCAGACCGCGGTGACCTCTGCAGGGGCCTTGCCGAGCACGAAGGTGCGCGAGATGTCCGACTGATAGTCCTCGACCGTGCAGCCGCAGTCCATCAGGATCGCCTCGCCGTCGCGCACCACCTGCGGCTGGCCCGAGCCATGGGGATAGGCCGAAGCCTCGCCCAGCAGGGCCATGGAGAACTGGGGAACGCCGCCCAGCCTGAGCGTTGCGGCATTCATCAGGGCCCCGATCGTGCCCGGTGTCATGCCCGGGCGAAGTCGCGGCCAGAGCCAGCGATAGGCCGCCATCGTCACGTCGGCCGCCTTCTGCATCAGGGCGATCTCGGCCGGAGACTTGATCATCCGGCAGCGGCGCACGACCGGATCGGCCGATACCACGCTCAGTGCAGGCAGGCGGGCCGCGAGCCCCTGGCTGACGAAGAACCGGACGGTCTCCTCGACCCCCAGCCGGCCGCGCTGGACCCCGCGCTGCCGCATCGCGTCGGCGACCAGGGCGATCGGGTCCTCGTCCTCCTGCCAGACCCGCACATCGGCCGGAACCATCAGCGTCTCGCGCACCGAAGGCTCTTCGAAGAAGGGGGTGACGACCAGCACCTCGCCATCGCGGAACAGGACCGCCGCGGTCAGGCGTTCGCTGCGCCGCCACTTGATGCCGGTGAAATAGGCGAGGCTCGCGCCCGGCTCGATCAGGATCGCGTCGATTCCCGCCTCGCCCATCAGGGTGCGCGCCCGGGCGATCCGCTCGGCCCGTTCCCGTGGCGAGATCGGCACGACGTCACCGGTGATCCGGGTCAGATCATCGGCTTCGGACTGCGCGGCCAGCCGGCCGGGCAAGAGCGCACCCGCCGCCAGGAGGCCGCTGGCGCCCAGCAGGGTTCGTCGCGAGGTGGCGGGCAGGTCCATAATCACGGGATCGCCGGAAACGGCCAGGCGCGCAATGGCCTTGTGCGCCGGGCGGGTGCCGGGGCGGGCCGACCCTCAGGAGCCCTTGGCCACCTTCCCGCCCTTCATCACGAAGCGCACCTGCTGCAAGGTCGTGACATCCTTGAGCGGATCGCCGTCGACCGCGATCAGATCGGCATAACGGCCCGGCGCGATCGCGCCCACATCCGCGGTGCGGCCCAGCGCCTCGGCGGCGTTGCGGGTGGCGGCCTGGATCGCTTCCAGCGGGGTCATCCCCCACTGGGTCATGGTGACAAACTGCCGGGCGTTGTCGCCATTGGGATAGACCCCGCCATCGCTGCCGAACACCATCTTGACGCCCGCGGCATGGGCGGCGCGGAAGGTTTCGCGCTGCTTGCGCCCGATCATCCGTTCCTTCTCGAGGCTCTCGGCGAAGACGCCGTTCTTGGCCCCTTCGGCCAGGATGTAATCATCGTTGTAGATGTCCATCGAGAACCAGGCCCCGCGTTCCTTGGCCAGGCTGAAGCTGGTGGCGTCGGCCAGGCTGGCGTGCTCGATCGTATCGACCCCGGCGCGCAGCGCGGCGTTGATCCCGGCCGTCCCGTGGGCATGGGCGGCAACCTTCATGCCGAGCATGTGCGCCTCGTCCGTGATGGCCTTGACCTCGTCATCGGTCAGTTGCTGCCCGCCGACCGAGTCTGTCTTCGAGAAGACCCCGCCGGTCATGCAGATCTTGATCACCTCCGCCCCGTACTTGCGATTGCGCCGCACCAGCGCGCGGAATTCGTCGGGCGAATTGGCGATCTGCGGGCTTGGCACCGGGATGCTGGGCGGAAACTCGGTGCTGTCGCAATGGCCGCCGGTCGCGCCGAGGGCATAGGTGGCGGGGACGATGCGCGGGCCGGGGACATAGCCCCGCTCGATGCCCTGCTTCAACGCGACGTCGTTGTAGTTGTCGGTGCCGACATTGCGCACGGTCGTGAAGCCCGCCGCCAGGGTCTTCGCGGCGTTGGCCACGCCGACCACGGTCCAGAAGTTGTCGGTGAACTCCAGCCCGCGATAGCCGCTGAACGTGGGATCGGAGGTCAGGTGGACGTGCATGTCGATCAGCCCGGGAAGCAGGGTGCGCTCGCCCAGATCGATGGTCCGGGCATCCGCGGGCACGGCATCGCCGCGCCGGCCGACGCTGACGATCCGCTCACCGTCGACCACCACCTGCACATTGTCGATCACCCGCCCGGCCAGGACGTCGACCATGTGCGCGGCCCGAATGACCACGGGCTCGGCCTGGGCCGAGACTGGCAGGGCAAGGACCAGAACGGCGGCGAGGGCGGTGCGGGTGCGCAGGGTCAAGGGATCATCCGGCTGGTTGGGACTTGATGGGATGGAGAAGGGGTACTCCTCCGGGCGCCGGCTTGTCCACTGCCAACGGCGGCCGCCGCCCGGTCAGTTCACCGCCACCAGATTGTCGTCCGCATCGCGATCGATGTAGAAATTGTAGGGGTCGACCCCGGCGAACAACGGCTTCCCGGCGGTCCGCAGTTCGATGGTCTGCACCCCGTTGCGGATCGGTTGGCGGGCCATCGCCAGCACCTTGGCCTTGTCGAAGGCTCCGCTGCCGGGGCGGGCGGTGAACAGGCCGACCTCGATGGTCTCGGCCAGGTTGACCGGTGTTTCCCGGCCCTTGCCATCGGCCGTGAACTTGGCGGCATCGATCGTGATGCGGGTCACCCACTGTCCGTTCGCGGCGGGGCGGGTCGTGGCCGAACGGGCCTTGAGATCGTAGATCGTGATCCGCTGGAACAGATCGGTGATCAGCGCCTGCTGCTCGGGGGTCCGCGCCTCCTTGCGCAGTTCGGCGACGAGATCGAGCGAGCGGGGATAGGGCGCGCCCTTGAAGCGGTAGGTTCCGACCAGTCGCGCCAGCGCGCGATTGACCGCGTCCTCGCCCAGACGCTGCTGGAGCAGGTACATCGCCAGCGCACCCTTGCGGTAATGGATGTGCTGCTGGTTCTCGACCCGATCGAGCGGCTGTTCGGCCAGGACATCGGTCTTGCGGGCCGCCAGGTAACGGTCCAGCTCGTACTTCAGGAACCGGCGGATCTTGTCGCGCCCCTCCAGCCGCTGCATGACCATCAGCGCGCTGTACTGGGCGAGCGTTTCCGACAGCAGCGTCGCCCCCTGCATGTCGGCGCCCACCACCTGGTGGGCCCAGTACTGGTGGGCGATTTCGTGGGCGGTGACATAGGTCACGTAGTCGATCTTCTCGGGATCGCGCACGTCGGCGGCGAAGCCGATGTCTTCGGAATAGGGGATCGTCCCGGCAAAGGCCTGGGCGAAGCTGGCGTAGCCGGGGAACTCGATGATCCGGGCATAGCCGAACTGATAGGGCCCGAAATTCGCGGTGTAGTAGGCCAACGAGGCCTTCATCGCCTTGAGCATGCCCGGGACGTTCCAGGCGTGCCGCGGATCATGATAGACCGAGAGCCGCACGGGGCCGAAGCGGTCCTCGGCCAGGGCATAGCGGGCCGACTGGACCGAGAAGAAGTTCAGGATCGGGGCCGGGCTGGTGAACACCGCGGTGCGGCGGCCATCGCGGACCACGTCGGACACCTTGTCGCCCGGGGCGATCGGCACCTGATCGGCGGAGGTGCTGATGGTGATGCGGGAATTGACCCAGTCGGCATGGATGTAATTCTCGCCTTGGGCGCTCGTGTCCTCCAGCCGGGCCGGGTGCAGTTCGTCGGGCAGGCCCTGCCGCCGCCGCTTGGTGCGGTCCTGCAGCAGGCCGTTCCGGTCCATGCCAATGATCGGCGCGAAGGCCAGGTTGTTGACGAAGGTGCCGTTGGCGACAAGGTCGGTAGCCGCCTGATCGTTGGCAAACCCGCGGTGCCAGATGCGCGACGCGAAATCGAGCCGGGTCATGGCTCCCGGCGCCAGCGGAATGGTGAAGCGGTAAATGCGGTAGCCGTTGTCCCGGTCGTCGCTGGCCAGGGTTGCCCCGCTGACGTCCAGCCGGGTGAAGCGCGCGGCCTCGTCGCCCTGCCGGACGTGCAGTTCCGTGATCGGCACGCCGCTGTCGTTGCGCAGCAGGTAGTGGCCCGAGGCGTCCATCCGCCGCTCATCGGGATAGATCGCGATGGTGAAGTCCACGTCGGTCACCACGGGGCGCGGCAGCCGCTCGTATTTCAGGTACTTTCGCTCATAGGCCGCGGTGCGCGCCTCGCGCGCGTCGGAGGTCTCGTAGCGGTTGAGCCCGTGGGTGTTGTGATGGATCACCAGCCCGGTGCCGATCATCCCGGCGATCGCGGCCAGCGCCGTTGCCCCCGACACGGCCGTGGCCCGTCCGCTCATGCCCTTCAGCCGCGGCCGGACCGCCACCACGGTTCCGCGCGGCCAGGCCCAGTGGGCCAGGACCAGCAGCACCACGGCTGCGCACAGCCAGTAGGCCAGGGTGATCCAACCGCCGATCCAGAAGCTGCCCATCCCGTTCATGTCGCTCAGCGGATCGGGCGGACTGGCGCCATAGGTGTAGAGCAGGTCGCGATAGCCCAGGTTCGACAGGAACACCCGGGTCACGAACCACACCAGCATCAGCGCCCAGCCGACATACTTGTTGGGGCTGAGCACCTGCAGGAACACCGCCAGCACCGCGATCAGCAGCAGGTGGGCGCTCTGCGGCAGCACATAGGCCGCCAGGTACATGCCCAGATCGATGCTCCGGGCTCCGTGGGCGAGCTGGAACAGCACGCCCGTCAGCATGCCGGCCAGCGCCATCAGCACCAGCACCGTCGTGATGGCCAGGATCTTGGGGATCAGCATCGCCCAGCCGGCCACCGGTGCGGCATCGACGATCTCGTTGATCTTCACGTCGCGCTCGCGCCAGACCAGCTCGCCGCCATAGAACACGGCCACGATCAGCGTGAACAGGCCGGAGCTTTGGATCACCGTGGTCACCACACTGGCGGTGAGCGGGTACGACGGAGTGCCGTATAGCGTCTCGGCGAAGATCAGGTTGAACGCGGTAAAGACCACCGCGATCAGCAGCAGGACGATCAGGCCCGGACTGCGCAGCACCTGCAGCGTCTCGGTCTTGAGCCTGGCCCGGAACGTCCCCATCGCGTGAGCCGGGCCGAAGCTGCGGCGGGCCGGCCGGGTGAGCGATCGCGGCGGCACCCGTGCGGCCGCGGCGCCGCGGCGGGCCTGACGGGCCAGACGCCGTTGCCGCCAGCGCGACGGGGCCCGTTCGGTCATGCTGAAGCGCGCCCAGGCGATCCCCAGGAACAGCGCGCTCCAGGCCAGGCTGATCAGGCGGTTGATCAGCAGGTTGCCTTCCAGCGGGATGAGCCGCGTGTTCATGTCGGCGGCGGTCCAGTACCGTGTCGCCTCGCTGATCGCCCCCATGGCCATGGGTTCGAACCGGGCACCGGCGGTTTGGTACTGCGGCTCGCTCCCCACGACCGAGGCCACGGTGAGGTAGCCCATCACGAGGATGAGCACGCCGATGTAGCTGGCCAGCATCGATCGGGTCAGCGTGGCCAGGCTGAACAGCAGCGCCGATGACAGGATCAGGTTGGGGATGGCGATGACCAGGAAGGGCCAGAGGTAAGTCGCCAGGCCGCCCGGGCCGACCGTCTCCGGATCGACCCAGGGCATGGCCGCCCCGACGGCGATGCCCAGCGGCACGGCGGCATAGCCGAGCACGGCTATGCCCAAGCCGCCCACGAAGCGTCCGGCGAGGAAGCTCGAGCGGCCGACCGGGGTGGCCCGGATCATCGGCCCGAACCCGGTGACATCATCGCGCACCACCGCGTTCGCCACGAAGGACGTGATTACGAACAGGTAGAACAGCGAAAGGATGCCCAGGGCGATGGTGACGGCGAACGGCGAATTCTCATGCACCGACGGCGGCACGCCAACACTGACATTGCTGCTCGCCGAAAGGCCGAAGCCGAGCAGGAAGAAGATCGCGACCGACACCCAGAACACCGGGTTGCGGAGCTGGTAGCGGATCTCGAAGGCGGCGATCGACGCGGACAGCATGGCCTGCCTCTCCCACTTAAGCGGCGGCTTCGGCGGGGGCCCGGCGCGCTTCGGCCAGGGTGGTGAAGTACACGTCCTCGAGCCCGCCGGACACCGGTGTGAACCCCTCCGGCTGGCTGTCGGACAGCACGTGCACCACGATCTCCCCGGCGAAGAAGCGGTAAGAGATGACCTCGTGGCTGGCCTGCATCTCGGCCAGTTGCTGATGCGGCACGGTGCGGCGCCAGACCCGTCCCGCGATCGACCCGATCAGATCGTGCGGTGCGCCTTCGAGCTGGACGCGGCCGCCGGCAAGGACCGCCATGCGCGGGCACAGGTCGGCCACGTCGTCGACCAGGTGAGTCGACAGGATCACCACCACGGACTCGCTGATCCCCGCGAGGAGGTTGAGGAAGCGGTTGCGCTCCTCGGGATCGAGCCCCGCGGTCGGTTCGTCGACGATGATCAGTTCGGGATCCCCGATCAGCGCCTGGGCAATGCCGAAGCGCTGGCGCATGCCGCCGGAAAATCCGGCGATCGCCTTGCCGCGCACCGCCCACAGGTTGGTCTGGTTCAGCAGGTGCTCGACCGCATCCCGCCGCTCCCCGGCATGGTGGATACCCTTCAGCACGGCCATGTGATCGAGCATCTGGTAAGCCGAGACGCGGGGATAGACCCCGAAGTCCTGGGGCAGGTAGCCCAGGGTGCGCCGCAGCCGGTCCGGTTCGGCCAGGACATCGATTTCGCCGAAGCGGATGCGGCCTGTCGTCGGGGCCTGCAGCGTGGCGATCGTGCGCATCAGGGTCGACTTCCCGGCGCCATTGGGACCAAGCAGCCCGAACATGCCCCGCGGGATGGTCAGGTTCACATCGTCCAGCGCCCGGGTGCCGTTGGCATAGACATGGCTGACGCCCTTCACCTCCAGCATCAAGTTCCCTTTCCGCAGCATCGTGATCCAGGGGCAGCATAGTTGCTTGCGCGCTGGCGTGAAGCGGCATTTCGCCGTTCCGAACAAGCCGTTGAGTTCAAAGGGCGGGATCATGTGCCGGGCCAGCCGTGGGGCGCGGCGGCGGGCGCGGGCCGCCGAATCCGGGCGCTGGCCGATGCCGGTGCGCGGCCTCCGGCGCGATTGTTGCTGGCCGCCTCCAGATTATCTAAGACCGTATGTCCGCCTCGGCATGTGAGGTGGCTCGCCCTACACTGCGTGATCCGAGGGTTGCTCGGAACTGGCCGAGCCGATCCTCATCGTAGGAGGACGAGCCGTGGGCCATCATACAGATGTATTCGTCGGAATCGACGTTGCGAAGTCGCGCAATGCGATCGCGATTGCTGATCACGAGCGTGGTGGAGAGGTCCGGTATTTTGGGGAGGTCGATGCATCCCCCGACACAATGCGACGGGTGGTGCAGCGGATTGCCGACAAGCACGGACGCGCCCATTTCTGTTATGAAGCAGGGCCGACAGGTTACGGCCTCCACCGCCTGATCACGTCCATGGGTCATCCGTGCGATGTCGTCGCGCCCTCGTTGATCCCAAGGAAGCCTGGCGACCGAGTGAAGACCAACCGTCGTGACGCGGTCGGCCTGGCCAAGCTTCTCCGTGCGGGCGAATTGACGCCTGTATGGGTTCCTGACGAAGGTCACGAAGCCATGCGCGATCTGGTTCGTGCGAGAGCCGCGGCTGTCGAGGCCCAGAGGGTCCATCGGCAACAAGTGAGTGCCTTCATGCTGAAACATGGGCGCATTTTCCCGCGCAAGAAGAGCTGGTCGATGCGCTACTTGCGGTGGCTGCAAGAACAGCGCTTTGAGCATCCTGCCCATCAGATTGCGCTGCAGGAGCTTGTCGATGCGGTGCGGATATCCAAGGAACGGGTCGATCGGATCGAGGCGGCAATCGAGCAGTTCCTGCCAACCTGGTCACTGGCTCCGGTCGTCCGAGCTCTACAGGCATTGCGTGGGGTGGATCTCATCGTCGCCGTTACATTCGCAACTGAGATCGGGGATGTGCGTCGCTTCGATAGTCCCCGTCAGCTGATGGGCTATCTTGGTCTGGTGCCAAGTGAGCGTTCGACCGGTGACTCCGTCCGGCGCGGCGGCATTACGAAGGCCGGCAATAGCCGCGTGCGTCACATGCTGGTGGAAAGCGCCTGGACCTACCGCCACCCACCTCGCGTGGGCGCAAAGAAGCTCTATCGGCTTGAGCAAACCACTCCAAAGGTTCGCGAGATCGCATGGAAGGCGCAGAGCAGGCTTACGGCCCGCTACAGAACCCTGAGCGCGAACGGGAAGAAGACCACCGTCGTGTGCGCCGCCATCGCTCGAGAACTTACCGGCTTCATGTGGGCAGTTGCTCGGGAGGTGCAGCCCGCCTGAGGCTAACGCTCACTCCCGCTCACAGGCGGGGGTGGGGCCACGGCAGGGGAACATCCGTCAGACGCTTTGTGGCCGGCATTGCCGACGCCCGCTGTAAGATCGGATCAGCCCCGGACGCATAATCGGGAATGCGGTAGCCAACCCGCGTATCAGAGCTTGATCACCGACGTCTCTCAGGCCCCACCTCCACCTGTGCGCGGATACAACCGTGCCGCTTGCCCCAGCGGAATGATGCCGCACGCCTGAAGTGTTGACAGCGGACATCAGAGCATTGTCTCGGGTCCATCAGCGGCCGAACATGACAGGTGCGGTTAACCATCGCCTCTGTCTTGGTCGGATGTTCGGGAGGACGCGCTCGATGACGATCGCGATGGTTGTGCTTGCCTGGCGAGCAGGACAGACAGGAGAGAAAACCCAATGAAACTGCGCCACACCGTCAGCCTGATCGCGCTCACCCTGCTCTCTGCCTCGCTGGTGGCGCCCCCCGCCTTTGCCCAGGACGCGCCGCTCAAGCAGAAGGGGCGCTGGGCGCAGGAGTACAACGGCCGCAAGCCCGATCCGGCGGTGACCTTCGGCACCCTGCCCAACGGCCTGCGCTATGCCATCCTGCGCAACACCACGCCCAGCGATGGGGTGGCGATGCGGCTGCGGATCGGGTCGGGATCGATTGAGGAGACCGACGAGCAGCAGGGCCTGGCCCATTTCCTCGAACACATGGCCTTCCGCGGCAGCCGCAATGTCGCCGATGGCGAGGTGGTGAAGATGCTGGAGCGGCAGGGCCTGCGCTTCGGTCCGGACACCAACGCCTTCACCGCGCAGGACCAGACGGTCTACATGTTCAACTTCCCCAAGGCGGACGATGCCGCGCTCGACACCGGCCTGTCGCTGTTCCGCGAGATCGGCGAGCGGCTAACCCTGGATGCCGCCGCGCTCGAGGCGGAAAAGGGCGTGATCCTGTCGGAGGAGCGGGCCCGCGACGTGCCGGTCTACCGCATGACCAAGGCCAACCTCGGCAATGTCCTGGCCGGGACGCGCGCCGCGCGGCGCTGGCCGATCGGCACGGTCGAGACGATCAAGGCGGCCACGCCGGAGCGCATGCGGGACTACTACAGGCGCTATTACCGCCCCGACAACGCGACCCTGATCGTGGTCGGCAACATCGATCCGGCCAGGGTCGAGGCCCGGATCAAGGCCGGCTTCGCCGACTGGAAGGCCAGCGGACCGGCCACCCCGGTCGAACCCGGCACGCCGTCGCCGGCGCAGCCGGCCATCGAGTTCGTGGCGGCGGGCGCGCCCGATGTGCTGACCCTGAGCTGGGTGCGGCCGGTCGATCGCCGGGCCGATACGGTCGCGGTGGTGCGGGAACAGGCGCTGCAGCAGGTCGGCCTGGTGGTGCTCAACAACCGCATCGCCGATCGCGCCGCCAAGCCGGGCAGCCCGTTCGTCGGAGGCGGCGCCGCGACCGTTCCGGACCTGATCGATACGGCTGCGCTGACCCAGGTCGGCATCGCGGCCGCGCCCGACAAGTGGAGCGAGGCGCTGGCCGCGGTGATCGAGGAGCAGCGCCAGATCGTATCGGGACCGATCGCGCCGGAAGAGCTGCAGCGTGCTGTGGCCCAAGTCATGACCGGGCTCAAGGCCAAGGCCGAGGGCGCCTCGACCCGCAAGCATGAGGACCTGGCCAATGCCCTGGTCAAGGCGGTCGACCAGGACGAGCTGTTCACGCACCCGCAGCAGGACCTGGCCCTGGCCGAGACGGTCCTGGCCGGACTGACCCCGGCCGAGGTGTCGCAGGCGGTCAAGGCGGCCTTTGCCGGCCAGGGCCCTGTGCTGTTCCGCTCGGCCCAGGCGGGCGGCGCCGGCGTTCCCGCGCTGCAGGCGCAACTGGCCGCGGCCTATGCCCGCCCCCTGGCCCTGCGCGCGGCCGAGGTCGCCGTGGTCTGGCTCTATGACAGCTTCGGCGCGGCCGGGACCGTGACCGCCCAGACCCGCGACGCCGATCTGGGCACGACCCTCGTCACCTTTGCCAACGGCACCCGGCTCACGGTCAAGCAGACGCCCTTCGAGAAGGATCGCATCCGCATCAAGGTCTCGCTCGGCCAGGGCCGCGCCGGAGTCCCGGCACCGCTGGTCCATGCGCTGTGGGCGGCCGAGCTTGCGCCGCTGGGCGGGACCGGCAAGCTCGGGCTGCCGGACATCCAGCGGTGGGGCCAGTCCGGCGGCAAGTTCGTCGGCGCCACGCTGGAGAGCGACAGCCTGGCCTTCCACCTGAATGGCGTGACCCGTCCCGCCGACCTGTCGAGCGAGATGCAACTGCTGGCCGCCTTCGCCCGCGATCCGGGCTTCCGGCCCGAACTGGGCGAGAAGCTGGGGGCGATCGCCCCGATGATCGCGGGCCAGGTCGAGGCCAATCCCGGTGCGGTGTTCCAGCGGGAGCGCGATCGCCTGTTCGGCGGCGGCGATGGCCGCTTCGGCGAGGTGGTCAGCGCGGCCGACCTGTCGGCTACCCGCCCGGCCGATCTCCCCGCGCTGCTGGGGCCAGCCCTGGCCGGAGCCGCCGATCTCACCATCGTCGGGGATATCGACGTGCCGACCGCGGTGGCCGCTGTGCAGGCCACCTTCGGGGCTGGAGCCGCACGGCCCCGTCCCGCCGCGCCGCAGGTCCGCCTGACCATGCCGACGGGACGGACAGAGCCCTACACGGTGACTCACGCCGGGCGCGCCGACCAGGCGATCTATGGCGCCTTCTGGTCGCTGACCGATTACTTCGCTGATCCCCGGCAAAGCGATGTCGCCGATGTTGCGGCGGCGATCCTCGAGGCGCGGATGGTCGATACCGTGCGCGAGAAGCTGGGCATCACCTATTCCCCCCGGGCGCGCGCGCGGGCCTCGGTCCAGCTCCCCGGGCAGGGCTACATCGGCGTGTCGCTCGAGACGCCGCCCGCCAAGTTCGACACCTTCCGCACGCTGCTCGACCAGCAGTTGCAGGACCTGGCCGCCAAGCCGATCGGCCCCGACGAGCTCGCCCGCGCGGTCCAGCCGCTGATCCAGCGCGAGATCAAGCTGCGCGAGAGCAACGAATGGTGGGTGGAGAACCTGGCCACGATCTGGCGTGAGAGCCGCGCCAAGGCGGCGCTGGTCAGCAAGCCCGACCGTTTCGCGACGATCGCGGCGACCGAGGTCCAAGCCTTCGTGGCCAAACGCATGGCGAGTCAACAGCCAGTCGTGGTGATTGCGCGCGCGGCGGAGAAGGCGGGCCAGTGAACCGGCCGGCTAGACCAGCCGGCTCAGCGCCAGGAACAGGATGGAGGGGCAGAGCAGGCAGCCCAGCCCGGTGTGGAAGGTGGCGGTCAGCGCGCCGTAGGGAACCAGGCGCTGGTCGGTCGCGGCCAGTCCCCCGGCGACCCCGCTGACCGTGCCGGCCAGCCCGCCGAAGATCATCGCGCTGCGGGGATTGTCAAGCCCCATGGCCCGCGCGCAGACCGGGGTCATCACCATGACGAGCACGGCCTTGAGCACCCCCGTGGCGATGGACAGCGCCATCACGGGCGAGCTGGCGCCCAGCGCCGCTCCTGTCACCGGCCCGACGATGTAGGTGACCGCACCCGCGCCGAGCGTGGCGAGCGACACGGCGTCGCGGTAGCCGAAGCTCCAGGCCACGGCCACGCCGACAGCGAAGGGCAGCACCGTGCCCAGCAGCAGGGCGACGGCGCCAAGCAGGCCGGCCTTGCGCGCCTCGCCCACGTCAACCTCGAATGCGGTCGACACGATCGCGAAGTCGCGCAGCATCGATCCGCCCAGCAGGGCAAGGCCGGCGAAGGCGGGCAGGTCGGCCAGCCCCTTCTTGCCGCCGGTGACCACTCCGCCCCACCAGGCGAGGGCCAGCGCGGCCAGGATCGCGATCGCGCTGGCGTGGATCCGGCCCCGGAACAGCATGCGCGAGACCAGGGCGCTTGCCCCCATCAGCGCCCCGACCAGGGCGAAGGCAATCAGCAGCGACTGCTCGGCCAGCAGCTTGGCGGCCACGGACGCGAGGGCCTCAGTCACTCGCTGCGCCGCCCAGCCGCCCGAGCATACCGACCAGCGAGAAGCACAGGCCGACCGTGAGCACGGCCGCGATCGCCACCATCGGACCGCCATCGAGCGCGGCCAGGACGTTCTGCTGGGCGGCCATCGCCACCACGATCGGGATGTAGAGCGCGGCCCAGAACTCCACCCCCAGCCGCAGTTGCGGGGTCAGCCGGCCCGTCCGGGCCAGCCAGCTACGCGCGGCCATCAGCAGCATCATGGCCAGACCCACGCCCCCGACATTCGCCTTGACGTGCAGGGCCAGGCCCAGGGCCTCACCCAACGCCACGCCGATGATCGTGCAGAGCGCCAGCAGCGCCGTTCCGTAGATCGCCATGTTCCCCTCTCCTGCCGCGGTGTTCCGCCCGGGCGCATGCGGAGCCGCGCCCATGGGGGCCCGCATGCCCGCTTCCTTGCCGTCTCCGCGTAGCCTGTTGGCCACCATCCGGGGCCTGGCCGTCACTGGACGCCTTGCCCGCAAGGTTATAGCGGAGGGGTGATCTGGCATACCGCGCTGAACGGATCAATCCGGCAGGACCAGCCCTGCGCCCGCTGCGGTTTGCCGCCAACATGGCACGGATGCGAGTCGAAGGAATGCCGGTGTACCCTGACATGTTCAGCCTGTTCCAGCAGCGCGCCGCAGCGGCTCCGGATGCTCCCTTCCTCATCGGGCCGGACCTGTCCGTGCTGAGCTATGGCGCGGCCCTGGGCCGCACCGCGCAGCTCGCCAACCTGTTCGCGGCCCGCGGCGTGAAGCCGGGCGACCGGGTGGCGATCCAGGCGGAGAAGAGCCCCGATGCGCTCCTCGCCTATCTCGCCGCGCTGCGCCTCGGCGCCGTGTTCCTGCCGCTCAACACCGCCTATACCCCGGCCGAGATCCGCTTCTTCCTCGGCGACGCCCGGCCGGCCCTGTTCGTCCATCGCCCGGAGGACGAGCCGGCCATGATCGCGCTGTGCGACGAACTCGGCATCGCGGCGCGGCTGACGCTCGACGCGGCGGGGCAGGGCAGCCTGGCGCAACGGGCCGATGCGCAGCCGGTCGAGGCGCCGGTCGCCGCCCTGCCGGGCGATGCGCTCGCCGCGATCCTTTACACCTCGGGCACGACCGGGCGGTCCAAGGGCGCCATGCTCAGCCGCGACAATCTGGCCTCCAATGCGGTGACCCTGGTCGATTGCTGGCGCTTCACTTCGGCCGACGTGCTGCTGCACGCCCTGCCGATCTTCCACACCCATGGCCTGTTCGTGGCCACCAACGTCACGATCGCCGCGGGCAGCGCGATGATCTTCCTGCCGCGCTTCGACGCGGCCGAGCTGATCCGTCTGATGCCCCAGGCCAGCGTGCTGATGGGCGTGCCGACCTTCTACACCCGCCTGCTGGCCGAGCCGGCGTTCACGCGTGAGACCGCGGCGGCGATGCGGTTGTTCGTCTCGGGTTCGGCTCCGCTCTCGGCCGAGACGCACAAGGCCTTCGCCCGGCGGACCGGCCATGCCATTCTGGAGCGGTACGGCATGACCGAGACCAACATGAACACCTCGAACCCCTACGACGGGGACCGGGTGCCGGGCAGCGTCGGCTTTCCGTTGCCGGGGGTCGAGCTGCGCATCACCGATCCGGAGACCGGCGCGGCCGTGCCGGACGGCGCGGTCGGGATCATCGAGGTGCGCGGCCCCAACGTATTCCAGGGCTATTGGCAATTGCCCGACAAGACCGCCGAAGACCTGCGGCCGGACGGCTTCTTCATCACCGGCGACCTCGGCCAGGTCGATCCGCGGGGCTATGTGACGATCGTCGGCCGGGCCAAGGACCTGATCATCTGCGGCGGCTTCAACGTCTATCCCGCCGAAGTCGAAACCGTGATCGACGCGGTGCCCGGGATTGCCGAGAGCGCGGTGATCGGCGTGCCGCACCCCGACATGGGCGAAGGGGTGGTGGCGGTGGTCCAGGCGCGCGATCCCGCGCTGGACGAGGCGGCGGTCCTGGCCGCCCTGTCCGGCCAGCTCGCCCGGTTCAAGCAGCCGCGGCGGGTGATCTTCGTCCCCGAACTGCCCCGCAACACCATGGGCAAGGTGCAGAAGAAGCTGCTGCGCGAGACCTACGCGGATCTGTTCGCGGGTTAGCGCCCGCCCCCATGCGCACGCACAGGCGCCGTGCCATCATTCCGCCAAGGGCGGTCAGCCGACGAAGCGGGTGAGGAAATCGGCACTGAGCTGCATCGAGGCGAAGCGGTCCCGGGTGAACGGGGGCTCCTGCTCGACATAGTAGTGCTCCACCCCGGCGGCGACGCAGGCGGGCAGGATGGCCCGCCAGTTGAGCCGGCCCTGGCCGACTTCGGCGGGGTCCTGCTGCAGCGCGTAGTTGGTCGGGGTGCTGGCCTTGATGTCCTTGACGTGGACCATCCGCACGCGCCCCTTGAGCCGGCGCAGCTCGGCAACGACGTCCCGTCCGCCCGCGGCGGCCCAGCCCAGGTCCAGCTCGATGAAGACCAGGCGCGGGTCAAGCTCGCCCAGCAGGACGTCCCAACCGGTGGTCCCGCCCTGCGGGCGGAATTCCATGTTGTGGTTGTGGTAACCCAGGCCGATCCCGAAGGGCTTGAGCGCGGCGGCACGTTCGTTGAGCAGCGCGGCCAGCCGCTTCCACATGTCGAGCCCGCCAGCTTCGACCGCCGCGACGAAGGCCGCGCGGGGATCGCCGCCCGGGGCAAAGGACAAGCGGTCGGGCAGCAGCGGCATCGGCAGGACCGCCTGGGTCACGCCGAGCGCCCCCAGCGTGTCGGCCAGTTCCTGGGGGCTGCTCATCAGCGAGGGGCTGCCCGGCGGCGTCCGTGCGGGCAAGGCGAGATGGATCGAGCCGAACCGCACCCCCGCCGCATCGGCGTCGGCCCGCAGATCCTTCGCCGGGCGGCCGTAGAACCCGGGCAGCTCGAAATCGCGATAGCCCATGCCGGCCAGCCGGCGCAGTGTGCCGGGCAGGTTGGTGCGCGGCGCGTCGCCCAGGGCATAGAGCTGCACGCCCAGCGGCTTGCCGATCCGGCGCAGCAACGGGGTCCCCCGCGCCGCCAGGGCCGGAACGGCAGCGGCGGCTCCGGCCAGGGTCAGGCCTGCGAGCAGGCCGCGACGATCGAATGCAGGGCTCATCAGGCGTTCTCCGGTGTCGCCGGAACGGCGTTGGGGGGGCGGAAAGCAAGGGCCAGGATGATCGCCCCGGCTGCGGCGAGCCCGGCCGGGACCAGGAACAGCCGGTGGTAATCGACCTGGCCATCCGGCCCGGTCAGGCCGGCGGTCAGGGCCGGGAACAGCGCACTCGCCACCATGTTGCCGATCCCCAGGATCAGCAGGTTGAACAGGCCCTGGGCGCTCGAGCGGACGTCCTTGGGGAAGGCCTCGTCGACGAAGATGTACACGGTCGCGAAGAAGAAGGCGTAGCAGATGCCGTGCAGGAGCTGGACCGCGACGATCGCGGGGACGCTGTCGGCGAGGAAGGCGAAGGCCAGGAACCGGGCGGCGTGGCCGAGGATGCCGACGATCATCGTCACGCGCCAGCCCAGCCGGCCGAGCACCCAGCCGAGCACCAGCATGGTCACCACCTCGGCGATCTGACCGAGCGAGAGCACCACCATCGACAGGTTGCCCGCGATCCCGACCCGGTTGGTCAGAAAGGCGTCGGCCATCACGAAGTAGCCGTTGTGGACCACCGAATCGATGAAGGTCACCAGGAACAGCACCGCGACGAAGGGCTGGCGCAACAGACCCAACGCCCGTCGCCAGGCCAGGGCATCGATCCCGTCCCCCGCCGGGTTTGGCGGGGTGTGCGGCAGGGTGAGCGAAAAGGCCGCCAGCGCGAGCGCAATCGCCCCGGCGACGAGGAAGATCGCGCGCACGTCCTCCGGTCCGGAATGGGCGCCAAGGATGAAAACGAAGGGCCAGCTCGCCATGACCCAGCCGACCGTGCCCCCGGCGCGCACCCGGCCGAAGTCCTTGCCGTCGCTGAGGTTGGCGAAGGCGATCGTGTTGGTAACCGACAGGGTCGGTACATAGACCAGGCTGTAGACCAGGTAGCAGCCGAAGAAGGCGGGAAAGGTCGTCGCCCAGGCGGCGCCGAACAGGCACAGCCCGCCAACCAGATGGCTCACCGCCAGGAACCGTTCCGCAGCGAAGTTGCGGTCGGCGAACTGGTTGGAGAAGAAAATCCCGACCACCGACGCGATGCCCCAGCACGATCCGACCAGCGCCTGCTGGCCCGGGGTGAAGCCCAGCATGCCCATGTAGGGAAACAGCTTGGGCGCCCAGGCTCCCCAGATCGCCAACTGCAGCGCCATCATGACGAACAGGGCGATCGTGCGCGGCCGGCGCGCCTGCGATGTTGACAAGGGTGGCTCCTCTGCCCAGTATTTTTGAAAACGTTGCCAGAACCGGTCCCGACCGGTCAAGCCGCAAAAGCCGGCCGCAAAGGCCGGCCGCAAATGCCGGAGTGCTATCGGCTGGGTCAGGCTGGCACAGGTCAGGCCGGCAGAGGAGAAGGGCCGATGATGCCGCTGGATCGCCGTAGCCTGCTGGATGCCGTCGCGGTGCTGATCGGGGCGGCGGCCTTACCCGGCCCTGCGCTCGGCGCAGCGGCCGCCGCCGGGCCCTCCCTGTTCGATCGGACCACGCGGGACCTGGTCACGGCCGTGGCCGACACGCTGCTCCCCCGGACCGATACCCCGGGCGCGGTGGACGCGGGCGTTCCGCAAACCTTCGAGGCCCTGCTGCGCGACTGGGCCGGTCCGGCGCGCCGGGCCGGTTGCCTCGGTGTGCTGCGAGCGATCGACGCGCAGGCGACCAGCGAGACCGGGGCAGCCTTTGTCGGGCTCACACCGGCTCGGCGCAAGACGGTGCTGGCGGCCTATGACGCCGAGCGCCTAGGCCGCGATGCCGACTACACGATGACCAGGGACCTGCTGGTCGCGCTCTACTACCTGAGCGAGCCGGGGGCCACGCAGGAGCTGCGCTACGAGCATGCGCCGGGGGCGTGGGAGCCATCGATCCCGCTCACCGCCCAGACCCGCGCCTGGGCCGGAGCCTGACCGGGACGCCAGCACCATTCGGCCGGGCCAGGTCGATCAAGGAGACTGCCATGTTCGATGCGATCGTCATCGGCTCGGGGATGAGCGGCGGGATGGCCGCCAAGGAACTGTGCGAGCGCGGCCTGAAAACACTGGTGATCGAACGGGGCCGCAAGCTCGAGCACGGCGCCTCCTACACCGATGGGCTCCAGCCCTGGGAACTGCCCAACGCCGGCAGCATTCCGGAGGAGGAGCTGGCCCGCGACTATCCGATCCAGCGTCAGTGCTATGCGGTGAACAGCGCCACCCAGCAATACTGGGTGAAGGACAGCCAGCATCCCTATGACACGCCGGCGGACAAGCCGTTCAGCTGGATCCGCGGCTATCATCTGGGCGGGCGGTCGATCATGTGGGGCCGCCAGACCTATCGTCTGTCCGAGATGGATCTGACCGCGAACGCCCGGGACGGGCATGGCATCGACTGGCCGATCCGCTATGCCGACCTGGCTCCGTGGTACGACAAGGTGGAAAGCTTCATCGGGGTTTCGGGCGAAAACGAGGGCTTGCCGCAATTGCCCGACGGGCAGTTCCTCCCCGCCATGCCGATGACCGACGGCGAAAAGCTGTTCAAGGCCGCGGTCGAGCGGCAGTTTGCCGGGCGCAGGGTGATCATGGGGCGCTGCGCCCATCTCACCCAGGCGCAGCCCCAGCACACCGAGCTGGGCCGGGCGCCCTGCCAGTACCGTTCGCTGTGCGAGCGCGGCTGCTCCTACGGGGCCTATCACTCCAGCCTGTCGTCCTCGCTCCCGGCCGCCGAGCGCACCGGCAACCTGACGATCGTCACCGATGCCATCGCCCATTCGATCGTCACCGACCCGGCGACCGGCAAGGCCACCGGGGTGCGGGTGATCGACCAGCACACCCGGGCGGCGACAACCTACCAGGCGAAGGTGGTCTTCCTCTGCGCCTCGACCATCGGCACCGCCCAGATCCTGCTCCATTCCGCCTCGGCCGCGCACCCGCGCGGGCTGGCGAACGGATCGGACCAGGTCGGCCGCAACCTGATGGACCATGTCTATGGCCCGGCCGTCCAGGCGATCATGGATGGCCCGGAGACCTACCATCGGGGCCGCCGCCCGAACGGCATCTACATCCCGCGCTATCGCAACCTCGATGGCCAGACCGAGCCCTACCTGCGCGGCTACGGGTTCCAGGGCCGGGTCATGCGCCAGGGCTGGCGCGGGGTGGCCGCTGCCAAGCCGGCGGTCGGGGCCGAGCTGAAGGACCAGGTGCGCCACCCTGGCCCCTGGGTGGTCGGGCTCGCGGGCTTCGGCGAAATGCTGCCCAACCCGGACAACCGGGTGACCCTGCACCCCACCAAGACCGACCAATGGGGCCTGCCGCAACTGGTGATCGACTGCCACCACGGCGACAACGATCGCGAACTGGGCCGCCGCATGCTGGAGGACGCCAAGGCCATGGTGCTGGCGGCGGGCGGGCGCATCGTCCGCGAGATCGGGCGGCTCAACCCGCCGGGGCTCGGCATTCACGAGATGGGCACGGCCCGCATGGGCCATGATCCCCGGACCAGCGTGCTCAACCGGTTCAACCAGGCGCACGAGGTGCCCAACCTGTTCATCACCGACGGCGCCGCGATGGCCTCGAGCGGTTGCCAGAATCCGTCGCTGACCTATATGGCCATGTCGGCCCGCGCGGCTCACCACGCCGTCGAATTCCTGAAGGCCGGCGCCATCTGACCAAGGGTAAGCAGGCCGTCGTGACGACCATCCGGGATATCGCTCGCCACGCCGGGGTCTCGGTGACCACCGTGTCGCGCACCCTGCGCGAACCCGAGGCGGTCCGGCGGGACAAGCGTGACCGGGTCCATGCCGCAATCGCCGAACTGAGCTATGTGCCCAACGCGATCGCGCAGCAACTGCGCCGGCCGCGGGCCGAGGCGATCATCGTGATCGTGCCCGCGATCGACAACCCGTTCTTCTCGGGGATCATCCAGAGCATCGAGAACGTCGCGCATGAGCTGGGCTACCGTGTGCTCATCGGCGAAACCCAGGGCAGGCAGGAGCGGCTCGACCACTATGCCGACATGGTCACGGCGCGGCTCGCCGATGGGTTGATCCTGCTCGGCTCGCTGCTTCCCACGCCGGTCCGGTCCGCCTTCGAAGCCGGTCGCCCGGTACCCATCCCGCTGGTGCTGGCCTGCGAACGGTATGACGGGCTCGACTGTCCCAGCGTGACGATCGACAATGCCGCCGCCGCCGAGGCTGCTGCCGACCATCTGATCCGGACCGGCCGGCAGCGGATCGCGACGATCACCGGCCCGTTGGCCAACCCGCTGGCGATGGATCGCCTGGCCGGATTTCGCGCGGCCCTGCAGCGGGCGGGCATGACCGCCGACGAAGAGGCGGTCGTCGAGGGCAACTTCTCGGTCGAATCGGGGCATGAAGGCATGCAACGCCTGCTGAGCGGACCCCGGCGGCCCGACGCGGTGTTCTGCGCCAATGACGAGATGGCGATCGGGGCCATCCGCGCCGCGGTCACCGCCGGGCTGTCGGTGCCGGGCGAGCTGGCCGTGGTCGGCTTCGACGATCTGCGCTTCGGAGCCTTCGCCACGCCGCCGCTGACCACGATCCGCCAGCCCACCGCGGGCATCGGGGAAACCGCCATGCGGATGATGGATGCCGAGCTGCACCAGCGTGGTCTGTCCGAACGGCAGGTGGTGCTGCCCCATGAGCTGGTGGTGCGGGGATCGTCGGTGGTCGCGGCCTGATTGGCCGGAGCTCGCCTTGCTCCGAACCGTTCAGTCCTTGACCGTTTCCATCGCGACGAAGGTCGATGTCTGGGCGACATGGGGAAGGGCGCTGATCTTCTCGCCCAGCACCGACCGGTACTTCCTGATGTCGGAGGTCCGCACCTTGAGCAGATAGTCGAAGCTGCTCGCGATCATGTGGCACTCCTCGATTTCGGGGATCCGGTGAACCGCCGCATTGAATTCCTGCAGCGCCTGGTCGCGGGTGTCGGACAGTTTGACCTCGGTGAAGGCGATATGGTCCAGCCCGATCTTGGCCCCGTCGATCAGGGCGGTGAAGCCGCGGATCACGCCGCTGTCGACCAGACGCTTGAGCCGCACCTGGCAGGGGGTCTTGGAGAGGCCGACCTGCTCGGCCAGGGCGGTGACCGGCATGCGGCCGTCCCGCCTCAGCGCGGCAATGATCTTGCGATCGAAATCGTCGAGATCGACCGTGGCTGAGCTGCGATGGGGCAAGACGCATTCTCCTCGGGGCACCAGGCCGGAACCGGCACGGCGGTCCGTCGGCCGGGGATGGCATCGAATTGTGGTCAAGGCCAGACCCGGTCCCGTCCGGCACGATGGCTCCAGTGGCCGCCTGCCCCTGGGCCGGGACCGACCACCGGCCTTGCCAAAATGTGTATGAACCATTTAGTTCATGATATTGCCTTTGCGATCAAACGGCGTATGCCTTGCGGCAAAAGGGACCGTTCCGCCGCAGCGGATGGAGCCCGTGTTCGGGAGAAATAGCCATGAATCCGAAGATCCTGGGAGTGGCGGTCGGGGTGGCGCTGGTCGGTTCGATGGCCGCGGCGCAGAGCGACAAGTCGATGCACGCGTTGATGTCCGGGCCGGTTCAGACCAGCAGCGGCCAGGTTGCCGGAACGGCTCTGCCATCCGGGGTCAGCGCCTGGCTGGGCATCCCCTTCGCCAAGCCGCCGGTCGGCGATCTGCGCTGGGCGCCGCCGCAGCCGTCGGCCTGGTCGGGGGTGTTCAACGCCGATCGCAAGGGGCCGGCCTGCATCCAGGTGCTCCGCCCGCACGACATCAACCACTATTTCGGGGAAGAGGCGACCGGCGAGGACTGCCTGACCATGAACATCTGGGCGCCGCCCGGGGTCAAGGCCGGGGCCAAGCGGCCGGTGGTGGTGTTCATCTATGGCGGCGGTTTCACCATCGGTTCGTCCGGCATGGCCAACTACGATGGCGAGGCCATGGCCAAGGCCGGCGCGGTCTTCGTCAACTTCAACTACCGTGTCGGGGCGATGGGTTTCCTTGCCCACCCCGAACTGACCGCCGAGCAGGGCGGGGCCTCGGGCAACTATGGGCTGATGGACCAGACCCTGGCGCTGCGCTGGATTCGCGACAACATTGCGGCCTTCGGCGGCGATCCCGACAAGGTGCTGATCATGGGGCAATCGGCCGGGGCCGGATCGGTCGCCGCGCAGATCCTGTCCCCGGCGGCACGCGGGCTGTTCCGCGCTGCGGTGATGTCGAGCGGGTGCAACCTGCGCGCGCCCAAGGCCACGCTGGCCGATGCCGAGAAGGTCGGGTTGGCACTGCAGGAACGGCTCGGCGCGAAGAACCTGGCGGCGCTGCGCAATGTGCCGGCCGACCGCATCCTCGCTGTGCAGTCCGAAACCCAGCTTGGCCTGTCGGTCAGCGGCGTGCGCATCTCCGGACCGATCATCGACGGACGGGTCCTGCCCCAGCAGGCCGCAGAGGCGGTCGCCGCGGGAAACTTCGCCAAGGTGCCGATGATCGCCGGCTTCAACGAGGATGACCTGTCGTTCGGCTTCGGAGCACTGACCGGGGCCAGCACCGTGGCCGACTACAATGCCGCGGCCGGGCAACTGTTCGGGGCCGATGCCCCGGCCTTCCTCAAGCTCTACCCGGTCAAGACCGATGCCGACGTGCGGGCTACCGCGCGCCGCGCTGCGCAGGATGCCGGACTGGCGGCGAACGCCCGTGCCTGTGCGGTCGAGGTCGCGGGGCACGGCGTCCCGGTGTGGATCAACGAGTACACCCGCCGCCACCCCTATGTCCCGGGCGTGCGGCTGGCCGATCAGGACACGGCGACGGTCGGCGCTTACCACACCGCGGACATTCCCTACTGGCTCGGCACCCAGGACAAGTACAACATGTTCCGCCAGACCCGTCAGTGGACCGAGTGGGACCGCACCCTGTCGAGCCGGATGATGACCGCCCTGATCGCCATGGCCGAGACCGGCAGCCCGGACACGGCGGCCATGCCGTGGAAGCCCTGGACCGCAAAGAACGATACGCTGTTGTGGCTGGGCGACAGCGTTTCGGTGAAGCCGCTCAACGTGACGGGACAGGCCTGGCTGGCCGCACACAAGCCGGCTGGCGGCCCCGCGCCGCGACCGACCACCCCGCGCGACTGATCCCTGGCGGCGTGCCGCCGACCGCCTGCTGGAGACCGACGTGACCAACGCCATTGCCTCCGTTTCGCTGAGCGGCACGCTCGAGGACAAGATCCGTGCGGCGGCGGCGGCGGGGTTCGACGAGATCGAGATCTTCGATGTCGATTTCCTCGCCTCGCCCCTGTCCGCCCGGGAGACCCGGACGCTGATCGGCGATCTCGGGCTGACCTGCTCGCTCTATCAGCCGTTCCGGGATCTGGAAGGCATGCCCGACCCGCTCCGGGCCCGGGCCTTCGACCGGCTGCGGCAGAAGTTCGACGTGATGGCCGAGCTTGGCTGCGATCGTCTGCTGCTCTGTTCGAATTGCTCGCCCCTGGCCTCGGACGATCGTCCCCGGATCGTCGCCGACCTGCGCGAGGTGGGCGAGATCGCCGCCGACCGTGGCCTGCTGGTCGGCTACGAGGCGCTGGCCTGGGCGACGCACGTGTGGGACCACCGGGTGGCCTGGGACATCGTCCGCGAGGTCGATCATCCCCATTTCGGCCTGCTGCTCGACAGCTTCCATTCGCTGGCCCGGGCGGTCCCGAACGAATCGATCCGCGAGATCGATCCGGCGAAAATCGTCTACGTCCAACTGGCCGACGCGCCCGTCCTCGACATGAACCGGCTCTACTGGAGCCGTCATTTCCGCAACCTGCCGGGGCAGGGCGGGTTCGACGTGGAAGGCTATGTCACCGAGCTGACGCGGATCGGCTACACCGGTCCGCTCAGCCTCGAGATCTTCAACGACCGGTTCCGGTCCACCTCGGCTGCCCTGGTGGCACGCGACGGGGTGCGCTCGCTCAATGCCCTGCGCGATGCCGCCGCCCGCAACCTGGGTCAGCCCACCCGCATGCCGGGCAAGGCCGAAATCCTGGGCGTGGAATTCGTCGAATTCGCCGTCGCGCCCGAGGATCGCACCGCGCTGGAGCAGACCATCGCGGCGATGGGCTTCGCCTGCGCCGGCCGTCACCGCAGCAAGCAGGTCACCCTGTGGCGGTGCGGGACGACCAATCTGGTCCTGAACTTCGCGGATGACGGCTTCGCCCGCGCCTACCGGCTGACTCATGGTACGGCGATCTGCGCGATTGGCCTGGTGGTGCGCAACAGCGCCGCCGCGATCCGCCGGGCCGAGGCCCTTGGCGGCAAGACCGAGGTGACCGACATCCCCTCGATGCCGGCGATCCGCGGGGTTGGGGGCAGTCTTGTCTATGTCCTCGATCATGGTTCGGCCGAGGCGATCTGGGCCAGCGAGTTCGACCTTGTCCCGGTCGAGCCAGCGGGCGAGGGCGCGATCGAGGGGTTCGACCACCTCGCCGTGGCGGTCCACAACGACGAGTTCCTGTCGTGGCAGTTGTACTGGCGCGCCCTGTTCGACGTGCAGGTGCAGGAGGCCCAGGACGTGATCGATCCCAACGGGCTGGTCGTGAGCCAGGCGATCCAGAATGCATCCGGCACCTTCCGCCTGACGATGAACGCCACGGATGCCCGCGACGCCCTGTCCTCGCGCTTCCTCAGCCAGACCTTCGGGGCGGGGTTCCAGCATCTGGCGTTCCATGCCGGCGACCTGCCCGCCCTGGCCCGCGCGGTCCGGGCGCGGGGGCTGGGCTGCCTGCCCATCCCGGCCAACTATCAGGACGATGCCCGCGCCCGGTTCGGCCTGTCCCCCGCGGAAAGTGCCACCCTGCGTGAGCTCGACATCCTGGTTGACGAGGATGCCCGCGGCAACCGCTATCGCCAGTTCTACAGCCGGGCCTTCAACAAGAGCTTCTTCTTCGAATTCGTCGAGCGATCGGGCTACGAGGGCTATGGCGCCCCCAACGCCCCGATCCGCCTCGCCGCGCAATCCCGCTACCGGGTGGAGCCGCTGCCCTGACCGCCGGGTGTGGCCAGCCTATTGCGCAATGGGGCCAATCGGCCATAGAGGGCCGGTGATCGCAAGGGGTGCCGCCTTGGCCGAGGGCAGGAAAGACAGCAAGCGCAGCCGGGAAGCGGCCGAGACGCGGGACAATATCCTGCAGGTCGCCACGCGTGAATTCGCCGACAAGGGGCTGGCCGGCGCGCGGATCGACGAGATTGCCGACAAGACCGCTTCGTCCAAGCGGATGATCTATTACTATTTCGGCGGCAAGGACGAGCTTTACCGGGCCGTGCTGGAACGGGCCTACGAACGGATCCGCGCCCAGGAACAGGACGCGCGGTTCGAGAACCTGCCGCCGGCCGAGGCCCTGCGGGCGATCATCGGGCACAATGTCGACTATCACTTCGAAAATCCCGATTTCGTGCGCCTGGTGATGAACGAGAACGTTCATTACGGCGAGCATATCGCCCAGATCGCCAGCATGAAGCAGCGCAACAGCACGATCATCGCGTCGCTGGGCGCGATCCTGGACAAGGGGGTCGAGGCCGGGGTGTTCCGGGCCGGGATCGATCCGGTCGATCTTCACGCGATGATCAGCGCGCTGAGCTTCTACAGCGTATCGAACCGCCACACCTTCCTGCACAATTTCGGGGTCGATTTCGCCGAACCCACGGTCCGCGCCAAACGGCGGGAGCTGATCATCGGCTGCGTGCTGAGCTGGGTGACCCGGGCCTGATCCCCCCCTGCGGCGGGTTGCACGCGCGATGGGGCCGGCGGTCCCTCCACAGCCCCTCCACAGCCCTTGTCCGTGCCTGCCAAATTATGTACGAACTGGTGCGCATAATATGACGGGAGAGGTGCGGGAGATGGCCAGAGCCCTGACAATCGTTGCCGCTGCGGCTGCCATGGCGTGTGCCGCCCTGCCGGCCTCGGCGGCGCCGGAACGGACCTTTGTCGTGGCGGACCGTCCCCTGTCGGACGATCTCAACCCCGGCGCGGTCAAGACCTGGCCCGGCGGGGTGACCTCGCACGCCGACCTGCGCTATGCCGCGATCTCCGGCTGGCGGCGCCTGACGCTCGATCTCTACATGCCGCCGCGCAAGGCCGGGCCCAAACCCCTGATCCTCTATGTCCATGGCGGGGGCTGGATGAACAGCGACAGCCGCCACTTCGGCGCGATCGCCGATCTGCCCGCCCTGTTGGCGCGGCTGGCGGGCGAGGGCTTCGTGGTCGCCGCGATCGAGTATCGCCATGCGCGCGAGGCCGCCTTCCCGGCCCAGGGTCATGACGTGCGCGCGGCCTTGCGTTTCCTCAAGGCCAATGCCGACCGCTTCGGCATCGATCCGGCCCGCACCGGGGTGATCGGCGGCTCGGCCGGGGCGCATCTCGCCGGTCTGCTCGCCCTGTCCTGCGGCGACGCGCGGCTCGATCCCGATGGCACCAAGGCGCCGGCGGGCAGTGAGTGCGTCCAGGCCTTCGTCGGCTGGTACGGGGTCTATGATGCCACTGCCCTGGCCGCCCAGCGCCCGAGCGGACGGGACGGCGGGATCGAGGGGCTGCTGGGCTGCACCGGCGGCTGTCCGGCGGACAAGCTGGCGCTGGTTAGCCCGGTCACCTACCTTGATCGCAGCGATCCGCCGACGCTGCTGATCCACGGGACCGAGGACAAGACGGTCCCGGTGGAGCAGTCGCACCTGCTGGAAGAGCGGATGAAGGCCGCGGGGGTTCCGGTCAGCGCGATCTACATTCCCGGGGTGGACCACAGCTTCATGGGCAAGACCCCGGCCGAGACCCGCGCCGCCACCCTGCGTGCCGTCAATGCCAGCTTCGATTTCCTGCACCGGCAGCTCGACATGCCGGCTGCCCCGGGGACGCGATGAGCCGGTCGCTCCTGCTCCTTGGTGCCTCGCTGCTGGCCGGAGTGCTGCTGCTGCGGGCGGAGCCGGTTCCGGCGCAGGCCGCACCGCCGCCGCCACTGGATCCCGCCCAGGTCCTCGCCGCCTTTGCGCCGGGGCCGGGGCGCGAGGTGACGGCAGCGGCTTGCGGGCAGTGCCATGCCCCCAGCCTGATCACCGGCAAGCACCTCGACAGCGAGGCCTGGGCCCAGCTCGTCGACCAGATGATCAGCCGCGGCGCCCCGGTCGAGGACAAGGACTACGATACCATCGTCGATTACCTGACGCGCAACTACGGCCCGGCGAAAGGCTGAGCGCCGGGCCGTTGCGCTGCCATGGGCCGCGTCGACATCGTCGAACCACCGCTGGCGCCCTGTTGCGGACGTGAGAAATGGAAACTCGAAATAAACAAAGCCCGCTCAGCCTGAGCTTGTCGAAGGCCACGCGCGACGGCTCAGGTGGGTGTTCGCAGCGATTCCATCTGGAGGCATGGTCGCGGGAGCTTGGGGCCGGCGTCGGCGCGTGGGCTTCGACAGGCTCAGCCTGAGCGGGGTTGGGGATATGGGACAGGCTTCATGGCACATCCATCCGCAGCTCTCGCTCAACGACCGCTCCCACCCCACCTTGCCACTCATCCGCCAGGACCCTGACCACGTAGCCTACTTTCCCATCGGCAGCGGATGCGGCCGCGGCGTCTGGCCGCCGTTGATGGCCCATTTGATCGCCTCGAGCGTCATGGTCCGCACCCGGGGATCGTCCCATGACGCGTCGGTGTGGCCCAGCCCGGTGTAGAACACCCGGCCCGCGCCGTAGGACTTGATCCAGGCCACCGGGAAGTCCGCATCGGTGCGGTGGACCATCGGCGCCTTGAGGTCGACGCTGGCCGGATCGAGCCGAGCCAGCACGTCGACCTTGTCGCGCGAATAGGGTGCGGGGCGCATCTGGTAGTGCTCGTCGCGGAACACCATCCCGGTTTTCCAGCCCTTCATCGCCGGAAAGTCCGGGCGCTCGACGATCACCTTGGCCTCGGCGATCATCCAGGGATGGTTGTCGAACACCCCGCCCAGCATCTCGCCATATTCGGGCCAGGCATAGGCCGTGGCGGTGGCGGTATGGACGCCGATGAAGCCCTTGCCGTCCTTGGCGACATAGTCGAGCAGGTCCTGCTTCTGCTCGGGGGTCATGTTCGTTTCGCCGTTGGTGTAGAACAGCACCGCGTCGAAGTAGTCGAGGTTCTTGCCCCGCGCCTGGCTCCTGCCGCCCTTGGCATAGTTGCCCTTGCCCCAGGTCTCGCCCTTGGTCACCCAATCGGTGTCGGTGCGGATGAAGGCAACATAGGCGCCGGATTCGCGGCCCAACTGTTCGATCACCGCGACCGCGTGGCTCACCGCCATGTGGGCGGACTGGTTGCCGGTCGACAGGTCGGCGACGATCAGCAGGCGCTTCTTGCCGGCATAGGGATCCTGATAGCCCGGCGGGGGCCGGCGCTCGGGCTGGGGCGCGGCCGGGGGTGGGGTTTGCCCCATCAGCGCGGCAGCGAGGGCTAGGGCGCAGAGCGTGCGACGGATCATTTGCGGTCCTCCGGGAGGGCAAAGGCGGTGATCGTGTCCGAGGCCAGCGGACTGTCGAGGAACGATCCGCCGGTGGCGGTGATCGCCACCAGCTGCCGCCCACCGACGTCGGTGTAGGTGATCGGCGTGGCATGGGCGGCGGCGCCAAGGCGGGTCTCCCACAGCAGCTTGCCCGTGGCCGTCTCATAGGCCCGGAAGCGCGAATCGTCCGAGGCGCCGATGAAGGTCAGGCCGCTGGCGGTGGTAATCGCGCCGCCGATGTTGGGGCGGCCGGTCAGGCGCACGGCCTCGGGCAGTTCGTCGGTCACCCCCAGCGGCACTTGCCAGCGGATCGCCCCGGTGCGGACGTCGACCGCGCTGAGCCGCCCCCACGGCGGGGCCTGGCACAGCAGCCGCGTGCCCTCCAGCTTGAACCGGCCGCTGACCGGGCCCCGCTCATAGGGCAGGGGCCCGGTCGAGGGGACCAGCGCGGTGACCTGGCCCAGGTCGCTGGTGTTGACCAGCAGCAGGCCCCGCGCGGGATCGAAGGTCGCCCCGCCCCAGTTGGCGCCGCCCTGCAGCCCGGGGAACGAGATCGTCACCTCATTGAAACCCACCGGCACGTAAAGCGCGCCGGGCTTCATCGCGTTCTTCGTGATCCAGTCGGTGCAGCCCTGCTTGAGCTCGGGGGTGAGGTCGGCGATCTCGGCCAGGCTGAAGCCGGTCCGCGCCAGCGGCGGGGTGGCGAGCGGCATCGGCTGGGTGGGCGCCGTCTGCTCGCCCGGGACCTGGCTGGCCGGAACCGGCCGCTCGGCCACGGGCAGCAGCGGCTTGCCGGTCACCCGGTCGAGCACGAACAGCAGCCCGTTCTTCGACACCACCGCCACGGCCGGACGCTTGCGCCCGTCCTTGCCGGTCCAGTCGAACAGGAGCGGGGGGGCCTGCAGATCGTTGTCCCAGATGTCGTGATGGACCACCTGGAAGTGCCACAGGTACTTGCCGGTCCGCGCATCGGCGGCGACCAGCGAGGTGCCGTAGAGGTTGTCACCCTTGCGGTCGCCGCCATAGCGATCGAAGGCCGGGGCGCCGAACGGCATGTAGACGATGCCGCGCGCCTGATCGACGGTGAGGAAGCCCCAGGCGTTGACGCCCGATCGCTTGTCGGCGCTGCCGGGTTCCCAGGTGTCATGGCCGGGTTCGCCCGGGCGCGGCACCGAATGGAAGGTCCACAGCAGCCGGCCGGTGCGCACGTCCCAGGCGCGCACGTCGCCCGCGGCGCCGCGGGGCGGGAACTCCTGCACCGCCGAGCCGGTGATGACCAGGTTGCCGAACACGATCGGCGGGCTGGTCATGCCATAGAAGCGGGCCGCGGCGCCCTGCAGCACCTCGGGCGTTTTCATGTCGACCACGCCGCTGGTCCCGAAGCCCTGGGCGAAATGGCCGGTCGCGGCATCGAGCGCGATCAGGCGGCCGTCCCGCGTGCCGAACACGATCCGCGGGGCGAGCTTGCCGTCACCCGGCCAGTATTCCACCCCGCGCAGGCTGGGCTGGCCCGGACCGGGGATCGGGGTGACCCACAGCTCCTTGCCGGTCGCCGGGTCGAGCGCCACCACCCGGCCGTAGGGCGTGGTGATGAACATGCGCCCGCCCACCACCAGCGGGGTGACCTGCGATCCGGCAAAACGGCTGCGGCCGGCGCGGCCCGGCACCGGGGCGCCACCCTCGGCGCTGCGCTGGGCCTCGGCATTGGCGTCGGGCGTCCCGGCCGTGGCCGTGCTCTCCGGCCGCATGTGATAGGTCCAAGCCGGCTTGAGCGAGGCGACATTGGCGGGGGTGATCTGGCGCAGGGGCGAGTGGCGCTGTCCGCCCTTGTCGTGCCCATAGGTCTGCCATTCCCCGGCCGGCGCCGCCAGCCCGGCCCCGGCCCATAGGGCTCCCGACAGCAACGCCGAGGCCAGCACGAGGCGACGCGGTGACATTGCGCTTCTCCCAAGCAATATGGTGGTCTTGCCAATTTTATGGACTAGTTCGTACATAACGGTTTGCTTGGCAAGACGGTTTCGCTAGAACGCCATCAGCGAGCGTCAGGGAACGAGGCTTACGGGGGAGCGATGGCAAAGACGATTCTGGTCCTCAGCGGACCGAACCTCAACCTGTTGGGCGAACGCGAGCCCGAGATCTACGGCCATGAGACGCTCGCCGATGTGGAGGCGATGTGCCGCGCCGCGGCCGAGCCCGCCGGCTTCGCGATCGACTTCCGCCAGACCAATGCCGAGCACGAGATGGTCGACTGGATCCAGCAGGGCCGCAAGGGCCTGGCCGGGATCGTCATCAACCCCGCGGCCTTCACTTATGCCGCCTATCCGGTGCTCGACGCCCTCAAGCTGGTCGACTGCCCGGTGGTCGAGGTGCACATCTCGAACATCCACCGGCGCGAGGCCGAGTGGCGCTCGCGCTCGATCATGACCCAGGTGGTCACCGGGATCGTCTCGGGGCTGGGCGTCCACGGCTATCCGCTGGCGGTGCAGCACCTGATCTGGCGCAGCGGGCGCGGCGCATGAAGCCGACCCGCGCCCGCCTTGGCATCCTTATGCTGATCAGCATGGCCACGCTGATCAATTACCTCGACCGGTCGGTGATGGGCGTCGCCAAGCCCGCACTGGTCGCCGAACTGAAGATCTCGCCGGAAGTCATGGGCCTGATCTTCTCCGCCTTTTCGTGGACCTACGCACTGGCGCAGATCCCGGGGGGCTATGTGATCGATCGGCTGGGCACCCGCCTGACCTATGCCCTGTCGCTCGGGCTGTGGTCGCTGGCGACGGCGATCCACGGCTTCATGACCAGCGTCGCCGGGCTCGTCTCCGCCCGGCTCGCGCTCGGCATCGCCGAAGCGCCGTGCTTTCCCGCCAACAGCCGGGTCTTGTCGACCTGGTTCCCGCAGCAGGAACGCGCCAAGGCCACCGGGGTCTATACCGTGGGCGAATACATCGGCCTGGGCTTTCTGATCCCTGTGCTCGCCTGGGTCATGGGGCACTTCGGCTGGCGTTCGCTGTTCTGGGTCGTCGGCGGCCTGGGCATCGCCTTTGCCTTCGTGTTCCACGCGATCTATCGCGAGCCGAACGAGAGCCCCAGGGCCAACCAGGCCGAGCGCGACCTGATCGCCGCGGGCGGGGGCTTTTCGGCCGGCGCGCCCAGCCTGGCCTTCTCGTGGGCGCGGGTGCGCCGTCTTGTCACCACCCGCCAGATCGCCGGGGCCTCGATCGGCCAGTTCTGCAGCAACTCGACGCTCGTGTTCTTCCTGACCTGGTTCCCGAGCTATCTTGCCGAAGAGCGCGGGATGGACTTCATCAAGTCGGGCTTCATGGTCTCCCTGCCTTACCTGGCCGCCTCGCTGGGGGTCATGCTGGGCGGAGTCGCCTCGGACTGGCTGATCCAGCGGACCGGCTCGCCCTCGATCGGGCGCAAGGCCCCGATCATCGCCGGCCTGTTGCTGTGCGCCTCGATGATGCTGGCGAACGTGCTGGAGAGCAACGCCGCAGTGATCGCGATCATGTCGCTGGCCTTCTTCGGGCAGGGCCTGGCCGGGCTCGGCTGGACGCTGCTGTCCGATGTCGCCCCGCGTGAGATGATGGGGCTCACCGGCGGCCTGTTCAACTTCTTCACCAACCTGGCCGGGATCATCACCCCGCTGGTGGTCGGCTTCGTGGTCGGCGCCACCGGCAGCTTCTATGGCGCGCTGGCCTATATCGGGGCGCTCGGCGTGGTCGGCGCCCTGGCCTACCTGTTCCTGCTCGGCCCGGTCGAGCGGGTCTCCATCGACTGACGCCGCGACGCACCCGTGCCAGGCCGCGCGGGTGCGTTTGCACGTTGACATGTACTAACTGGTTCACATAACAATCGTCACCAAGGGAGTCGCCTCTGTCCGGGCGATGACCCAGCAAACAGAAAATGGGAGGGGTTACCATGATCAAGTACCGCCTTGCGGCCTGCAGTTCCGTGCTCGCGCTGTCACTCTGTGCCGCTACCGCTGCCCAGGCGCAGTCGGCTCCGAATGCCAAGTCCGATGACGCCGCCGCCGCTGAAGAGATCGTCGTCACCGGTTCGAGCATCAAGGGTGTGGCCCCGGTCGGCTCCAACCTGATCAGCGTCAGCCGTGACCTGATCGAGAAGACCAACGCCCAGACCGTGCAGCAGATCCTCCGCTCGGTTCCCGCAGTGGTCGGCCTCGGGGCGGTCGGCCAGGGCTCGTTCGGCTCGGCCAGCCAGTCGGGCACCAATGCCCCGACCATCCACGGGCTGGGCGCTTCGGCCTCGAACTCCACGCTCAACATCATCGACGGGCACCGCATGCCCCTGTCGGGCGTGAACCACGCGCTGGGCGATCCCAACATGGTGCCCGCCAACATGATCGAACGGGTCGAGGTCCTGCCCGAAGGCGCCTCGTCGGTCTATGGCTCGGACGCGGTCGCCGGCGTGATCAACTTCATCACCCGCCGCAAGTTCGATGGCGTGCAGGTCACCGGCCAGGCCGGCTTCGGCGACAAGTACCGCACCTTCCAGACCGGCGTCGTCGCCGGCCATAGCTGGAGCACCGGCTGGCTGACCGCAGGCTACAACTATTCGCACCGCGATCCGCTGCGCGTCGCCGACCGCAGCTTCCTGGCCTCGGACCACCGCGCCGATGCGGCGGCGGCCGGGCTCGACCTGTCGACCGCGACCGCACAGAACCGCGCCAACCTGGCCTCGTTCAACTGCGATCCGGCCTCGATCCAGCCAGGCGGCACCACCAACATCTTCCGCTATGATCCGGTGACGCGGACCTATGGCAACCCGGTGTCCAACGCCCAGGCCAACGCCTTCTGCGATATCAACCAGAACGTCGACCAGATCCCGCGCGAACGCCGCCACAACCTGATGGTCAAGGCGCAGCAGGAAGTGGGCGATCGCCTGACCCTGAATGCCGACGTGCTCTATTCGAACCGCAAGAACCTGCAGCGCGTCTCGCGCGGCACGGCCGGGACCGGCGGCGGGGCTATCCTCGCCACGGTGTTCGGGCCGGGCAACACCACGGTCGGGGCTGGGCAGATCAACCCGTTCTACGTCGCCATGCCGGGGCAGACCTCGACCACGCAACAGGTCCGCTTCTCGGGAGATGACCTGTTCGGCCCCGGTGCGAAGATCGAATCCGGTGAGGAACACTACTTCGTCAACACCAAGGCCGAGTACAAGCTGTCGGATGCGTGGAGCGTCACCGCCGGCGCGACGGTCGGCTTCTCGAACAGCTTCGTGCGCGACAGCGGGCGCCTGAACGTCTCGGCCGCGCTGCTGGCCCTCAACGGCACGACCAACCAGGGCGGCAGCCTGACCACCATCTCGGTGCCGGCGACCGGGCTGATCGTCACCCAGTTGCCGCTGACCGCGGCCAACGCGCTGGACGTGTGGAACGCCGGGGCGGCCAACCGCACCTCGGCCGCGACGCGTGCCCGGCTGACCGACACGACCACCTACCGCTTCACCCGCCAGGGGCTGCAGAACTATCGCCTGCAGCTCGGCGGTGACATGTTCGCCCTGCCCGGCGGGGCGGCCAAGCTGGCGCTCGGCGGCGAGTACATCGGCTACACGATCCGCCAGAACGTCTCGCAGCCGCTCGGCATCGGGCCGGCCAGCACCGGTTCGTCGACGATCAACCTCGACTACAGCCGCAACGTCAAGGCGGGTTTCGTCGAAGTGCTGCTGCCGCTGGTCTCGCCCGACATGGGCGTGCCGATGGTGCATGCGTTCGACATCAACTTCGCCGGCCGCGTCGATGACTATTCGGACTTCGGTTCGACCACCAACCCGAAGATCGCCGTCAACTGGGAAGTGATCGAAGGGCTGAAGATCCGCGGCAACTGGTCGCGCTCGTTCGTGGCTCCGGCGCTGACCAGCTTCGGCGCCGACGGTCGCGGCACCACGGCGGAAACCAGCGTGGCCGGCGGGCCGACCAACCTGGCCGTGCCGATCGCCGCCTATCCGGGGGTGACCAGCATCCCCGGCGTGTCGTGCAACACCACCACCTGCACCATCGGCACGCCGACCATCCAGGGGTTGCAGATCAACGGCGGCAACAACGAACTGGTCCCGCAGAAGGGCACGAGCTGGTCGATCGGGGTCGACTTCGCGCCCAAGGCCGTGCCCGGGCTGCGCCTGTCGGCTACGTTCTGGCACAATGAGTTCACCGGTGGCGTGACCGCGCCGCTGGCCGGCTCGGCGGTCAACATTGCGGGCCTCCAGAACCTGCTGACGGTCTATCCCACCGGGGCGACCCCGGCGCAGATCGCCAACATCGTCGGCACCCGTCCGCTCACCACCTCGATCCCGGCGACGACCTACTACGTCTACGACTTCCGCCAGCGGAACGTCCTGAACCTGAAGGTCGAAGGGCTCGATGCCGATGCCCGCTACAGCCACAACACCGACTGGGGCAGCTTCACCCTCGGCGCGGCGATGTCGCTGAAGACCCGGTTCGATCAGAACTTCGGGGGCGGGCCGACCTTCTCCGTGCTCAACACGACCGGCTTCAACGGCACCTTCCCGTCGATCCGGCTCGACCTGCGCGGCGATGTCGGGGTGACCTATGGCCCGGTCTCGGGCACCCTGTTCGTCAACCACACGGGCGGGTACAAGAACTGGTCGGCAACCGCGGTCAACCCGGTGGTCTCGGTCAACGGCGTGCCCACCGGCGCGGGCGGCGATCCGGTCAAGGCCTATACCACGGTCGATTTCCACCTGGCGTGGGACCTGCCCAAGGCGCTGGCCGACTCGCAGGTCTATGTCGACGTGCAGAACCTGTTCAACACCAAGCCGCCGTTCTACTCCTCGACCCAGGGGTACGACACCTTCGCCGGCAGCCCGCTGCTGCGGATCGTGTCGGTCGGCTTCCGGACCCGGTTCTGACGCTTTGCCCCTGACTGCCCCGGCCCTGGCGCCGGGGCAGGCCACTTTGCCCATGGACCTGCCCGTGACCGCGCCCCTCCGTTCCCAACCCATTCGCGACGGCCGTATTCTGGCGGGATTGCTGGGGCGCGGGATTCTCGAATCGCGCACCCCCTGGCTTCAGGAGCAGGAAGCCGAGGCTCACGGGCTGCGGATGGTCTATTCGCTGTTCGACTTTTCCGATCGCGGGTGGGCCGATGCCGATCTGGGCGAGGTCGTGACGGCGGCGCAGCGGCTGGGCTTCGCCGGACTCAACGTCACCTTCCCGTTCAAGCAGGCGGTGATCCCCCTGCTCGATGGCCTGTCGGATGCCGCGGCCGGGATCGGCGCGGTCAACACCATCGCCTTCGTCGATGGCCGGCGGATCGGCCACAACACCGATGTCACCGGTTTCGCGGCCGGGTTCCAGTTGGGCTTGCCGGACACCCGGCCCGGGACGGTTCTGCAACTGGGTTGCGGCGGTGCCGGGTCGGCTACCGCCCATGCGCTGCTGGGTCTGCTCGATGCCGCGCAAGTGATGCTCTACGATCCCGACCCGACCCGGTCCGCCGCGTTGCACGGACAACTGGCTGCCCGCTATGGCGCCGATCGGGTCCGCGTGACCGACAGTCCGGAAGAGAGCGCCCGCCAGGCCGACGGGTTGCTCAACGCCAGCCCGGTGGGCATGAGCAAGCTGCCCGGGATGCCGATCCCCGCCGCCGCCATCGAGGCCCGGCACTGGGTGGCCGACATCATCTACTTCCCGCTCGAAACCGCCTTCCTCGCCGAAGCCCGGGCCAGGGGGTGCCGGACGCTCGACGGCAGCGGAATGGCCGTCCATCAGGCGATCGACGCCTTCGCGATCTTCACCGGCAGCAAGGCCGACCAGGATCGCATGCGGGCCAGCTTCTTCGCCTTCGAGGCGGCGTCCTTCGACTAGGCCGCGCCCTGCGGGGCCTGAGCCATGCCGCTGATGGCTGCCGCGCCCTCGCGCCTGGCTATGGGCCGTCCCTTGGATCGCAAGGGATTTCCGCCGTGAACCCGGAAAGTCTGTTCAGCTGAAGGACATATTGACTAAGATAGGCCAACTTAATGGTCGAAATGACAGATTCAGACGGCAAAAATGGTCCATAGATTATCTCCATCCTCATAATTTAGGAAAATCGCACATACCAATCGTGCTATGATCGAGGGCATGACAGAACCAACCTTCGCCCCGCCCTTCGCGCAGTTCGCTCCTTCATTGCGCCAGCCCACCCCGCTTCGGCGGGCGATCACCGCAGCCTATCGCCTGGACGAGGCGGAGGCCGTGCGGCCGTTGCTCGAGGCGGCGACCCTGCCCGAGCCGCTCTGCGCGCAGATCCGCGCCACGGCCAGCCGACTGGTCACCGGCTTGCGCCAGAACCGCCGGGGCAGCGGGGTCGAGGCGCTGGTCCAGGAATACTCGCTGTCGAGCGAGGAGGGCGTCGCCCTGATGTGCCTGGCCGAGGCGCTGCTGCGCATTCCCGACGATGCCACCCGTGACGCCCTGATCCGCGACAAGATCGCCGATGGCGACTGGACCGCGCACCTCGGCGGAGGCCGTTCGCTGTTTGTCAACGCGGCGAGCTGGGGTCTTGCGGTGACGGGCAAGCTGGTCGGCTCGGTCGACGAGCGCGGGCTGGGCGCGGCGCTGGCCCGGTTGGTGGCGCGCGCCGGGGAACCGGTGATCCGCCGCGGGGTCGATCTGGCCATGCGGATGATGGGAGAACAGTTCGTCACCGGCGAGACGATCGAGCAGGCGGTCGCCCGGGCACGCACGCTGGAGGCGAAGGGCTTTCGCTACAGCTACGACATGCTGGGCGAGGCGGCCACCACCGCCGCCGATGCCGAGCGCTATTACCGCGATTACGAAAACGCCATCCACGTGATCGGCGCAGCGGCCGAACGGCGCGGGATCCATGAGGGGCCGGGCATTTCGATCAAGCTGTCGGCGCTGCATCCGCGCTATGCCCGGGCCCAGGCCGACCGCGTCATGGCCGAGCTGCTGCCGCGGGTGCGGACGCTGGCCGGGCTGTGCCAGACCTATGGCATCGGGCTCAACATCGATGCCGAGGAGGCCGATCGGCTGGAGCTGTCGCTCGACCTCCTGGAAAGCCTCGCGCTAGACCCGGGTCTGGCCGGTTGGGACGGGCTGGGCTTCGTCATCCAGGCCTATGGCAAGCGCTGCCCCTTCGTGATCGACTGGATCATCGATCTGGCGCGTCGCGCCGGGCGGCGGATCATGGTCCGGCTGGTCAAGGGCGCCTACTGGGATGCCGAGATCAAGCGGGCCCAGGTCGATGGCCTCCCCGGCTTCCCGGTCTACACCCGGAAGGTCCACACCGATGTCAGCTATATCGCCTGCGCGCGGCAGTTGCTCGCCGCACCGGATGCGGTGTTCCCGCAGTTCGCCACGCACAATGCCCAGACCCTGGCAACGATCTATCACCTGGCCGGTCCCGACTTTGCCATCGACCGCTATGAGTTCCAGTGCCTCCACGGCATGGGTGAGCCGCTGTACGAGCAGGTGGTCGGTGCCGAGGGGCTCGACCGGCCGTGCCGGATCTATGCCCCGGTGGGCACGCACGAGACGCTTCTTGCCTATCTGGTTCGTCGTTTGCTCGAAAATGGCGCAAATTCCAGTTTCGTGAACCGGATTGGTGATCCGGCGGTTGGCATCGACGAACTGGTCACCGATCCGGCGGACCTGGTCCGCGCCATGCCCGTACCGGGCGCGCCGCATGACGGGATCGCCCTGCCGGCCCGGCTCTATCCCGATTGGCCGAACTCGCCGGGGATCGACCTGAGCAACGAGGATGCGCTCGCGGCCCTGTCGCTGGCCCTGGCTGAAAGCGCCGCCACGGCCTGGGATGCCGTGCCGCCGGGCTGTACGGCCCCCGCGCGGCCGGTCCACAATCCCGCCGATCACCGCGACGTGGTGGGGCATGTGGTCGATGCCGACCCCGCCTTCGCCCGAGCCGCAGTCACCCGCGCCGCCGGTTCGCGGTGGCCGGCCGAACCGGTCTTCAGCCGCGCCCGCATTCTCGACAGCGCGGCCGATGCCCTGCAGGCCCGGATGCCCGTCTTGCTCGGCCTGATCGTGCGCGAGGCCGGCAAGAGCCTGCCCAACGCCGTGGCCGAAGTGCGCGAGGCGATCGATTTCCTCCGGTACTACGCGGCGCAGGTGCGCACCACCTTTGGCGCGGCGCAGGTTCCGTTGGGGCCGGTGGTCTGCATCAGTCCGTGGAACTTTCCGCTGGCGATCTTCGTCGGGCAGGTCGCTGCGGCCCTGGCCGCGGGCAATCCGGTGCTGGCCAAGCCCGCCGAGGAAACCCCGCTGATCGCCGCCGAGGCGGTGCGCCTGCTCCACGCCGCCGGGGTGCCGGCCGACGCGCTGCACCTGGTCACCGGAGATGGCGAGATCGGCGCGGCGCTGGTCGCTGCTCCCGAGACCGCGGCGGTGATGTTCACCGGATCGACCGAAGTGGCCCGCCTGATCCAGCGCCAGTTGGCCGGGCGGTTGTCTCCGGCGGGGCAGCCGATCCCGCTGATCGCCGAAACCGGCGGGCAGAACGCCATGGTGGTCGACAGCTCGGCCCTGGCGGAGCAGGTGGTGGCGGATGTGATCGCCTCGGCCTTCGACAGCGCCGGGCAGCGCTGCTCCGCCCTGCGCGTGCTCTGCCTGCAGGAGGAGGTCGCCGATCGCACCCTGGCCATGTTGCGCGGCGCCCTGCACGAACTGCGGATCGGCCGCACCGATGCCCTTAAGGTCGACATCGGTCCGGTGATCACCGCCGCCGCGCGCGACACCATTGAGCGTCACGTGGCCGCGATGCAGGCCCGGGGCTGCGCGGTGGAGCGCCTGCCTCTGCCCGACGGGACACGGCATGGCACCTTCGTCGCCCCGACCATCATCGAGGTGGGGGCGGTCGGCGAGATTGGCGGCGAGGTGTTCGGCCCGGTGCTGCATGTCGTCCGCTTCCGCCGCGAGCAGCTCGGCCGGCTGATCGACGATCTCAACGCCACCGGCTATGGCCTGACCTTCGGGCTCCACACCCGGCTGGACGAGACGGTAGCGGCGGTCACCGCGCGGATCAGGGCGGGCAACCTTTACGTCAACCGCAACATGATCGGCGCCGTGGTCGGTGTGCAGCCGTTCGGCGGGCGCGGCCTTTCGGGCACCGGGCCCAAGGCGGGCGGGCCGCTGATCCTGGGCCGGCTGGTGGCGCGGCCGCCGGTCAGCCCGCTTCGCACATCGCACCTGGCGACCCCGATCCACGCCCTGGCCGACTGGCTGGACGCCACCGGCGATCGCGCCGGGGCGGAGCAAGCACGGCGCTATGCCGCCGCCTCGGCGCTCGGGGCCGAACAGGTGCTGCCGGGTCCGGTCGGCGAACGCAATGTCTACAGCCTCCATCCGCGCGGCGAGGTGCTGCTGTACCCGGCGAGCCCGGCCGGCCTGATCGAGCAGATGGCCGCAGTGCTCGCCACCGGAAACCGGGGCGTGGTGCGGGGCGCGGCGCTGCCGCCGGGCCTGCCGCCCATGGTGGCGGCGCAGTTCGCGATCGCGGGTGAGGGCCCCTTCGCGGCCTGCCTGGTCGAGGGCGATGCCGACCGGGTGCGGGCCATCACCCGCGAGGTGGCCGCGCTGCCGGGCCCGGTCGTCCCGGTCCACGCCGCCGACCCCGCGCGCGGGCTGGCCTATGCGTGCGACTGGCTGCTGGAAGAGGTGACGCTGTCGGTCAACACCACGGCAGCGGGCGGGAACGCCAGCCTGATGATGATCGGTTAGGGCCGGGGGACGGATCGAGACGGCCTGGGCGGCCCCGGGTATGGACGGGGCAAAAGCGAGCAGAATCGGGCTTTGGCCCCTCTCTCCTTGATCGTCGCCCCGGACCTGATCCGGGGCCCGGCTGCCCTCTGCGGCAGCGGCGCGAACAGAGAAGCCGGGTCCCGGGTCCTCGATCTGTGTCAGGGCAGGCCAGCCCGGGACGACGCGGGGTGCGAAGACAGATTGCAATGGTGATCGGGTCGTTTGCAAACGCAAGCCTCGAACCCCCACCCCCAACCCTTCCCTCCGTTGCGCCTGCGGCCCCATGGGGTCACGCCGCCCGCTTGTCCGGCCGCCCCGGGATGTTGCCGCGGGCCGGCGGCTCGGCTAGCGTCGGGGGGCGCACGGGCTGGAGATGCCGCCGATGGCCAAAGTGGTTCCCTTGCTGATGGTGGCGGCGATCATCGCGGCGCTGGCGTTCTGGCATGGCGCCACCGGGTCCTCCGCCAGCCGGGCCGCACTGTCGCTGTTTCCGGCGCTGCTCGCTATGGGCAGTTGGCGCACAGACCTCTTGCGCCAGCCTTGACCCGGCCCGCACCCCGATCGCCGGCGCGCCAGGCGGCGGCGCTGATGCTGCTGCTGCTCACCTCGGGCTGTTCGCGGCTGATCATGTTCAACACCGTCGTGCCCCGTGACGAGGGTGTGGTACGCGTGGTTCACGATGCGGCCTATGCCCCCGGGCGCCGTGGGATGATCGATGTCTATGCGCCGCGCGGCGCCTCGGGCGGGCCGGCGCGGCCGATCATCGTCTTCCTCTATGGGGGATCGTGGCGGTCGGGGACCAAGGACGGCTATGGCTTTGTCGGCCGTGCCTTTGCGGCGCGCGGCTTTGTCGTCGCGATCCCGGATTACCGGCTCGTCCCCGAGGTGCGTTATCCCGCCTTCGTCGAGGACGGGGCGGCGGCGGTGCGCTGGGTTCGCGCCCATGCCGGGGAATGGGGCGGCGATCCGTCACGGATCGTGCTCGTCGGGCACAGCGCCGGGGCCTACAATGCCGCCATGCTGGCTTACGATCCGCGTTGGCTGGGGCCCGATCGGTCGGCCATCCGCGGCTTTGCCGGGCTGGCCGGGCCCTATGACTTCGATCCGTTCGACGGTCCGATCGCCGCCGCCGCCTTCCAGGGCGCGGCGGAGGCGCGCGACACCCAGCCCGTCACTCATGTCGCCCCTGGCGCGCCGCCGGCCCTGCTCGCCACGGGGGACAAGGACACCACGGTGCGCCCGGCCAACTCGGAGAGTCTGGCCGCCCGGCTGACCCAGGTCGGCACGCCGGCCAGCCTGCGCCGCTATCCCCGGGTGGGTCATGTCGGCATCCTCACCGCGATCGCCAAGCCGTGGCGCGATCGCGCGCCGGTGGTGGACGATGTCGCGGCCTTTGCCGCCAGTGTGACCGCGCCGCGTTAGGGTTGGGCGTCAGGCTGGCGGTCGGGATGGGCGGCGGCCGCGGCGGGGAGGGCGCAGAGCGCAGCGTCGCAGGCCACCAGGCGGGGATAGGCGTCGAGCGGAACCTGGAAGCGGCGGGCGTTGTAGACCTGGGGGACGATCATGCAGTCGGCCAGGCTCGGGCTGTCGCCATAGGCGAAGGTGCCCCCGTGCCGCGCGATCAGCGCCTCCAGTGCGGCGAAGCCGGCATGGATCCACCGCGCGATCCAGGCCTGGACCTGATCCTCTCCGGCGCCCAGATCGTCCCGCAAGGCCTGCAGCACGCGCAGGTTGTTCAGCGGATGGATGTCGCAGGCGACCAGCGCGGCCATGGCGCGGACCACGGCGGCGGCGTCGGGATCGGCCGGGAGCAGCGGCGGGCTCGGCCAACGCGCCTCGATCCATTCCAGGATCGCCGGGCTTTCGATCAGGACGCGGCCGTCATGCTCAAGGGCCGGGACCAGCCCATGCGGGGCGAGGGCGAGATAGTCCGGCGCGGACTGTTCGCCCAGGCGCAGGTCGTGGGTCACCTGCCGGTACGCGATGCCCTTCAGCTCCAGGGCCAGGCGCACGCGGTAACTGGCGCTCGACCGCCAGTAGCCGTGCAGGACCAGCCCGCTCATCGGGCCGGCAGCACCGTGGCGCGGCATTCCCCGAAGCCGATCGGGGCGAAGCCCGCGGCGCGCGCGGTGGCGGCCAGGATCACCTCGTCCCCGTCCTCCAGGAAGCTGCGGGTCTCGCCCGAAGGCAGGGTGACCGGGGTCTTGCCGCCGGTCGACAGCTCCATCAGGCTGCCATAGCCATCGGGCGTGGGGGCCGAGATCGTGCCGGTGCCCAGCAGGTCGCCGGGACGCAGATCGCAGCCGTTCGAGGCGTGGTGCGCGACGATCTGCGCGACGGTCCAGTACATGTTGGTGGCTGGGCCATGGCTCAGCCGGTGCGGCGGCAGACCCGCGGCGCGCATCGCCGCCGTGGAGATCAGCACTTCGAGATCGACGGCGAGCGCACCGCGCGCCTGATCGCCGGCATCCCACAGATAGGGCAGCGGGGCCGGATCGCCGGCCGGGCGGGGCGGCTGCGCCGCGCGGAACGGGGCCAGGGCCTCGGCCGTGATCACCCAGGGGGAAACCGTGGTGTGGAAGTTCTTGGCCAGGAACGGCCCGAGCGGCTGATACTCCCAGGCCTGGAGATCGCGCGCCGACCAGTCGTTGAGCAGGCAGAAGCCCGCGACATGATCGCCCGCCGTGGCGATCGCGATCGGATCGCCCGGTTCATTGCCCTGGGCGATCCACACGCCCAGCTCCAGCTCATAGTCCAGCCGGGCGCAGGGGCCATAGACCGGCTGTTCGGCCTCGGGCGGCTTGCGCTGGCCCTTGGGACGCACCACCGGCACGCCCGAGGGCCGGACCGACGAGGCGCGCCCGTGGTAACCGATCGGCACGTGCTTGTAATTGGGCAGCAGCGGATTGTCCGGGCGGAACTGCCGGCCGATGTTGGTGGCGTGGTGGATGCCCACGTAGAAATCGGTGTAGTCCCCGATCGCGAAGGGCAGGTGCAGCGTGCAGTCGGCCGCGGCGTGGAGACAGGGCTCGGCCGCGGCACGCCGAGCCGGATCGGTCAGCAGCGCGAAGACTGCATGGCGCAGGGCCACGCGTTCGGCCGGGGGCCGGTCCATCAGGGCGTTCAGCGTCGGCGCGGCCAGGGCCGGGCGCACCGCCTCGGGCAGGCGTTCGGCCAGGGCGGCCAGGTCCAGGATGCACGCGCCGATCGCGGTGCCGATCCGCGGCCTGCCGTCCGCCGGGGCGAAGATCCCCAGCGGCAGGTTCTGGACTGGAAAGACCGGATGATCCCGGGCGGATTCGACCCAGCTGGTCGCGGCGGCTTCGTGGGTGTGGTCAAGCGGCATGGGATCAGCCTTCGTCCCCCGGCTGCCGGTGCAGCCAGTCGGCATGGCGGGGGGCCTGCTTGGTCTCGCTCCATTCGGCCAGCATCAGCGGCGCGACGCGGCGCAGCTCGGCATACTGGGCCTCGGTGCCGATGTCGGTGGCGAGCTCGACCCGGTGGCCGTTGGGATCGAAGAAATAGATCGACCGGAACACGCCGTGCCAGGTTGGACCCAGCACGTCGACGCCGTTCGCCTCGAGATGGGCCTTGGCCGCCAGCAGCGCCGCCTCGTCCGCCACGCGGAAGGCCAGGTGCTGGACCCAGGCCGGGGTGTTCGGATCACGCCCCATCTCGGGCTGCTGCGGCAGCTCGAAGAAGGCCAGCACATTGCCGTTCCCGGCATCGAGGAAGACGTGCATGTAGGGATCGTACTCGCCGGTCGAGGGCACGTGATCCTCGGCGAAGGCGGTGGTGTAGGTCATGCCGAGCATCCGCTCGTACCATTCGACCGTCTCGCGCGCGTCGCGGCAGCGGTAGGCGGCGTGGTGGATGCCGCCGAGCTGGATCGGGTGGGTCATGCCTCGGCTCCCTCGACGGTGAGCGTGCCCCGCCGGATCTGGTCGAGCTCCATCGACTTGAACAGAGCGGTGAAGTTGCCCTCGCCGAAGCCCTCGTCCTTCTTGCGCTGGATGAATTCGAAGAACACCGGCCCGATGCGGGGTTGGCTGAAGATCTGCAGCAGCAGGCGCGGATCGCCGGCCTCGGTCGATCCATCAAGCAGCAGTCCGCGCGACCGCAGTTCCTCGACCGGCTCGCCATGGCCGGGCAAGCGTTCGGCCAGCAGCTCGTAATAGGTTTCGGGCGGGGCCGGGACGAACGGGGTGCCGAGCGCGTTGAGCCGGTCCCACACCGCGTAGAGATCGTCGCAGGCGAAGGCGATGTGCTGGATGCCCTCGCCGTTGTAGGCCCGCAGGTATTCGGCGATCTGGCCGTTGCCGCCGGCGCCCTCCTCGTTCAGCGGAATGCGGATCTTGCCGTCCGGGGCGGTCATCGCCTTGGAGGTGAGACCGGTGTATTCGCCCTTGATGTCGAAATAGCGGATCTCGCGGAAGTTCGCGATCCGCTCGTAGAAGGCGGCCCAGTGCGCCATGCGCCCGCCATAGACGTTGTGCGTCAGGTGATCGATCAACCGCAGCCCCGCGCCCGCCGGATGGCGATCGCCGCCCGGTTCGAACACGAAGTCGATATCGTAGATCGACAGGTCTTCGCCATAACGGTCGATCAGGTAGATCAGCGATCCCCCGATCCCGCGGATCGCGGGCAGGCGCAGCTCCATCGGCCCGGTGGCCACCTCGACCGGCTCGGCCCCGCGCGCCACCGCCTCGGCATAGGCCCGGGCGGCGTCCTTCACGCGCCAGCCCATGCCGCAGGCCGAGGGCCCATGCTCGGCGGCGAAGTAGGCGGCCGGGCTGCGCGGTTCGTAATTGGCGATCAGGTTGATCCCGCCCTGGCGCCACAACTGGACGTCCTTCGACCGGTGCCGGGCGACCTGGACAAAGCCCATGGCGGCGAAGACCGGTTCGAGCAGCCCGCGCTCGGGCGCGGCGAATTCGACGAACTCGAACCCGTCGAGGCCCAGCGGATTGTCGGCCGGATGGTCGTGGTGGTCGGTCATGCACAGGCTCCTGGGGACGAAGGCGAAGGATGCGCGGCCTGGCCGCGGTTGTACACCCGGTCGGACGGGAGGACGGCATCGGGGGCGTATTCGGGGGTGTCGGCCAGCTCGGCATAGAGCGGGCCGAAATCGGTCTCGAGCGTCTGGCGCAGCAGATCCTCGAAGCTGTCGATCACGAAATAGGTCTGCTGATAGGCGTCGATCTTGTAATGGGTGCGCATCAGCCGCCGCAGGTCGAAGCCGATCCGGTTGGGGGCCGGGTCCTCCAGCGCATAGCGGCTTTCGCCATAGGACGAGACGATCCCCGCGCCATAGATCTGCAACGCGCCGTCCCGCGCGATCAGGCCGAACTCGACCGTGTACCAGTAGAGCCGGGCGAGCATCGCCGTCACCCCCAGCCCCCCGGCACGCAGGCCGCCCGCGCCATAGGCCTGCATGTAATCGGCGAAGACCGGGTTGGCGAGCAGCGGGACATGGCCGAACACGTCGTGGAACACGTCGGGTTCCTGCAGGTAGTCGATCTGGTCCGGCGTGCGGATGAAGTTGCCCGCCACGAAGCGGCGTTCGGCGAGATGGGCGAAGAACACCTCGTCCGGGACCAGCCCGGGCACGGCCACCACCTGCCAGCCGGTCAGGCCCATCAGCCGGTCGGACAGGTCGGCGAAGTTCGGGATGCCGGGGCGGTCCATCCGCAGCACGTCAAGCCCGGCCAGAAACTCGGGCGCGGCCCGACCCCTGAGCATGGCGGCCTGCCGCGCGAAGAGGTGATCCCACAGCGCGTGCTCGGCGGGAGTGTAGTGCTCCCACCCCTGATCGATCGTCCAGTCCGGCGCCGCGCCCGCGGGGCGTGCCTGCAGCGGTTCTCCCATGGTTCCAAGACTAGCGCAGAGGCACTGCAAATGCGTTTCAATTCTTGGCGTCCCATGGCAGAAAGATGAAACAGATTTTCGGGATAAGGCGGAATGTCGAAGCAAATTTCTCTCGATCCGATCGATCGCCGGATTGTCGAGCAACTCCAGGCCGATGCCGCGCTGAGCAATGCCGACCTGGCCGAGCGGGTCGGCAGCTCGCCCGCCTCGGTCTGGCGGCGGGTCCGCAGCCTGGAGGCGGCCGGGGTGCTGGGGCCGACGGTCCGGCTGGTCGATCCCGAGGCGGTGGGGCGCAGCGTCAACGTGTTCTGCAACGTCCGGGTCAGCAGCCACGCGCGCGAGGTGCGGGGGCCCTTCGAGGACTTCGTGCGCAGCCGGCGCGAGATCGTCGAATGCCATTCGATGTCGGGCGAGTGGGACTACCTGCTGCGGGTGGTCGTGGCCGACGTGGCCGACTACGAACACTTCCTGATGCGGGTCCTGCTCGACCATCCCGCGGTGGGCGGCGCCGCCTCGCACTTCGCGCTGTCGCAGACCAAGTACACGACAGCGCTGCCGGTGTGATGCGCGCAGCCCGAGGGGAGGCGGTTCAGAAGTCCAGCAGCGGACGCACCCGCTTGTCCTCGTCGCACATCCGGGACAGGGCCTGCCATTCGGCCGGGGACAGGGCCGGGCGATACCGGCGCGACCGGTCGACGGCGCCCCCGAAGGCTTTTGCGCGGTCGGCCGAGGCGGGGTGGGAGGCGAGCATGACCATCCATGGCCCGGCAGGCTCCTCCTTGGCCGCCTTGGCGAAGAAGGCGCCAGTCGCGGCGGGGGAGATGGCGGCGGCCGACAGGCGATCGCGGGCGAAGGCATCGGCCTCGCCCTCGGCTTCGCGGGAGTAGCGCAGGCCGGTCACCTTGGCGAGTTGGACGGGAACCGCCCCACTGGTTCCGGCGAGCACCACCGACAGGCCCAGTTCGCGCAGCAGCGCCTGCATGACGTGGCGCTTGCGGGCATGGCCCAGCTCGTGCGCCACCACGCCGGCCACCGCATCCGGGTCCTTCATCTCGTCGAACAGGCCGGAGAACAGGACCACCCGGTTGCCGGGCAGGGCGGCGGCGTTGATCATGCCGACCTTGAGCACCTGGGCCCGGACCGGGGCCTGGCCCGGCAGGTCGACGCTGGCCATCAGCTTGGCCAGCGCGGCATCGCCGGCGGGGGTGTGGCAGGTGGCCGAGGCCAGGTCTCCCACCAGCGCCTCGCCGATCCGCCGCTCGACCGGCAGCGGCACCAGCGGGCCCAGCCATTGCGGCGCGGTGAGCACCACGCCGACCAGCGCCGCGCTGATCGCGGCGAAGGCCACGGCTGCGCGGCCCAGGCCCATCCGATCGATCCACCGGCCATAGCGATGGGGGGCGGGCAGGGCGGCCGCCAGCGCGGTGGGCAGTCCGCCCGGGATGTCGAGCCGCCAGCCGGGTTGGTCCGGTCGGACCAGCCGGTCCCCCCAAGGGCCTGAGCCCTGCCGTTCGAGCGCGGCGAGGGCAATCCGTTCGATCGCGCCGGTCTCGTGGACGATCAGCAGGTCGCCTGCGTCACGGCCTATCGCGATCTCGTGTCGTCGGGCCGAGCGGCCGTCGAACAGGATGGCGGGGACGGCCTGCTCGTCTCCGCCGTCCCCACCCGCGCTCACAGCGCGCCCATGTCGAAGGCGTCGAGCAGGCCCTCGCCCTGGCGCACCTCGGCCGTGGTCGACTGGCTGATCGCGTCCATGTCGATCTCGCCGAAGGCCTCGAGGTGATCGATCAGGAACTTCCAGTGGCGATAATCCAGGAAGATCAGGCCGATCCCCAGAGTCACCAGCACCAGTCCGACATCGCCCAGCAGCAGCTTGAGCCAGTCCTTGGTGCTGGCATCGAACTGGAAGCTGAGCGGGCCCAGGTCCATCGCATCGACCATCTGGCGGAAGAACTTGGCGTAATAGGCCATGACCACCAGCCCGAAGATCAGGTAGAAGCTGAGAATGCCGACGAAGCCGACGAAAATTCCGGCGGCGCCGGGCGAGGCCGGGTTGCCATTCCCGCTCATGGCTTGGGTGGCGGCCATGACGGCGATCGCGATGAAGATACCGACGAAGCCGATGAACGGAGCAAGGTAGCACAGCAGATAGCGCTTCATCAGCCCATCCACCTGCCCCCCGGCCGAGAAGCGGTACTGGCCGAAGCTCATGCCATTCCAGCGCTCGTTCCACAGGCTGACCATGGCCCAGGGCAGCAGCAGCCCCAGCGCCAGATAGCCGACGGTGTTCTTCCACAGATAGGACCAGCCATAGCGCAGGCCGGGATCGTCGCTGCCGCCGCGAATGCCGCGCCAATAGGTGCGCGACAGGCGGTAGCGCAGGCTGCGGAACATGGCCACGCCAACCAGCAGCAGCACCACGGTGATCTGGATGAACGCCACCAGCCCGCCCAGCAGGAATTGCTGCCGCAGGATCAGCGACTGGGCCAGCGTGTTGAGCAGCAGCAGCGGCAGCACCACGAGGAGCAGCGCCATGATCGCGCCCTTGAACAGCTCCAGCCCGCTGCCCATCCACTCCAGCCGGTCATCGATGAAGCGGGTGCGCGACCACAGGTAGCGGCGCGTGCGGGCCTTGCCCCAGAAGCGGTAGATGCCCAGCGTGACGATCGTCAGCAGCAGGTTGGTGAACGCGATCGGCGCATAGTCCTGCCAGCGTCCCTCGAACTCGAACGCCGTGTATCCGTCGTCTTCCGCCATCCTCGCCCCCGAGACAGTGAACCGAACTCCGAGTGAAAACGATTTTCGGGTTCGGCGCAAGCCGCGACCGGATCGGCCCGGCAAGACCGCCGGGGATTGACAGCCGGGGTGGGAACGGGTGCAGCAGAGGCCTTGGCCATGCCGCACCTGAAAGGGCATCCCCTCCGATGGCGATCGACCTCGATACGATCACGGCGATCGACGTGCACGTCCACGCCGAAGTCAGCTGCCACGATCCCGAAGACCCGGTGATGGGCCAGTTCTTCGATGCCGCCAGCGCCTATTTCAAGGCCCCGCGCGAGCGGCCCAGGCTGCCCGAGATCGTCGAGCTCTACCGCGCCCAGCAGATCGCTTTCTGCCTGTTCACGGTCGACGCCGAATGCGGTCTCGGGGCAAAGCGTCTGTCCAATTACGAGATCGCCGACTTCGCCGCGCAGCATGCCGACATCTGCATCCCCTTCGCCTCGATCGATCCCCACAAGGGCAAGCTGGGCGCCCGCGAGGCGCGCGACCTGATCGAGAACCACGGGGTGCAGGGGTTCAAGTTCCACAGCATCATGCAGGACATCAGCCCGAACGACCGCGTCGCCTATCCCATCTATGAGGTGATCAACCACTACCGGCTGCCGGCGATCTTCCACACCGGCCATTCCGGCATGGGCACCGGCATGGCGGGGGGCGGCGGACTGCGGCTGAAGTACGGGCAGCCGATCCTGGTCGACGACGTGGCGGTGGACTTTCCGGATATCCGCATCATCCTGGCCCATCCGAGCTGGCCCTGGGTGGACGAGAGCCTGTCGATGGCGCTGCACAAGCCCAACGTCTACATCGACCTGAGCGGATGGAGCCCGCGCTATTTCCCCGAGCAGGTGATCCGCTATGCCAACACCCAACTGCGCGGCAAGATGCTGTTCGGATCGGACTTTCCCCTGATCCACCCGCGGAAATGGATCGCCGCTGCCCGGGAGGCAGGATTCCGCGACGAGGTGCTGCCCGCGATCATGAAGGACAATGCCGCCCGGGTGCTGGGGCTGGCCTGATCGTTCGGGGCGATGCGCCGGCGCCCGACCACAGCAGCGTTGCCCCCCGTCCCCCGAGGCGATAGGGCCACCGGGCGGGACTCGGGAGCCCGACGCAAGACGGGCGGACCCAGAGCCATGACAGCAGGCAGGCCATGACCACGGGCAAGGTTGTCATCGCGGGCGGCGGCATCGGCGGGCTCGCGCTGGCGCTGACCCTGCATCAGATCGGGGTCGACTGCGTGGTGCTGGAAAGCGTCCACGACCTGAAGCCGCTCGGCGTCGGGATCAACCTGCAGCCCAACGCCGTGCGCGAGCTGCACGATCTGGGCATCGGCGAGGACGAGCTGGACGAGGTCGGCATCGCCGCGCGGGAATGGGCCTTGGTCGGGCGCAACGGTCGCGAGATCTATTCCGAACCGCGCGGCAAGCTCGCCGGCTATCGCTGGCACCAGTATGCGGTCCATCGCGGGCGGTTCCACCTGTTGCTCTATCGCAAGGTGCTGGAGCGGCTGGGGCCGGAGGCGGTGCGGTTGGGACACAAGGTGACCGGTTATCGCCACGAGGCCAACGGCACGGTGACCGCGCTGGTGGATGGCCCCACCGGACCGGGCGAGCTGCCCGCACGGCTGCTGATCGGTGCCGACGGGATCCATTCGGCGGTGCGCGCCCGGATGCACCCGGACCAGCCGCCGATCAACTGGGGCGGCACGATCATGTGGCGGGGTACCGCCCGGGGTCGGCCGATCCGTACCGGATCCTCGTTCGTCGGGCTCGGCTCGAGCCGCCACCGGGTGGTGCTCTATCCCATCTCGCAGCCCGATGCCGACGGTCTGGCCGACATCAACTGGATCGCCGAGCAGACCTATGACGCGGACCATGACTGGGAAAAGGCGGGTTGGTTCCGCCCAGTCGAACTGGCCGAATTCGCGCACCTGTTCGACGGGTTTGTCTATGACTGGCTGGACCTGCCCGCCCTGCTGGCCGGGTCTGAGGTGGCTTACGAGAACCCGATGATCGATCGCGATCCCTTGCCCACCTGGGTCGATGGGCCGGTCGCGCTGCTGGGGGACGCGGCCCATCCGATGTATCCCACCGGATCGAACGGCGCCTCGCAGGCGATCGTCGACGGGCGCGTGCTCGGCCGGATCATGCTCGACCACGGGGTCACCGCGGCGGCGCTCGCGGCCTATGACGCCGAGCTGTGCGGGCCAATCGGCCAGGTCGCGCTGCGCAACCGCGGGGCCGGCCCGTTCGGCCTGCTCAATCTGGTGGATGAGCGTTGCGGCGGGGACTTCACCCATATCGATGATGTGGTGCCGCCCCAGGAACGGGCGGACTTCATGCTCGCATACCAGCGCGCCGCCGGCTTCGCCAAGGAGCAGCTCAACGCCGCACCGCCGATCATCCCGGCCGGGGCCAGGGTCGCCGCGGTTCCGGCATGATCGCCAACCCGGTGCCGACGCTGGTTCACGCCTTCGATCTGGTGGTCGAGCTGGCCGCACCCGTGGAAATGGGCCAGAGCCCGGCCGGCACCCGGCGGATCATCCCGATCGTGGGAGGGCAGGCGCAGGGACCGCTGCTGCAGGGCCGGGTCCTGCCGATCGGGGCCGACTGGCAGACCGTGCTCACCGGCGGGCTGGCCGATCTTGATGCCCGTTATGCGATCGAGACGCCGGACGGGGTCGTGATCGAGGTGCTCAGCCAGGGCCTGCGCCACGCTCCGCCCGAAGTCGGCGCCAGGATCGCGGCCGGGGAAGCCGTCCCGCCCACCGCCTACTACATGCGCACCCTGATCCGCCTCGAGACCGGTGCCCCGGCTTACGACTGGGTCAACCGTGCCCTGTTCCTGGCCAGCGGAGGCAAGGTGGGGGCGACGGTCAGCCTGTCGGTCTATCGCGTCGACTGAGCCCCTGCGGCAAACCCCGCCTCAGCTCTCGGCATAGGGCAGGGAGCGCAGGCGCTGGCCGGTCAGGCTGCTGATCGCGTTGGCGATCGCGGCGATGGCGGGCGGCATGGCCGGTTCGCCGAGGCCCGTGGGGGGAAAGTCGCTGCGGACCATCCCGATCTCGATCGGCGGCACGGCATCGATCCGCGGCAGCGGGTAGCTGTCGAAATTGGCCACGCCGATCGCGCCGCCGTCGACCGGCACCTTCAGGCCCGACAGCACATGGCCCATGCCCTCGATCACCGATCCGCGGATCTGCTGTTCGGCGTTCAGCGGGTTGATGATCGTGTTGCCGATATCCCCCCCGATCCAGACCCGCTCCACCCGGATCCCGGCTTCGCCTTTCGCCACGTCGGCCACGGCCGCGAAATAGCCGTTGTGACTGAAGTAGAAGCCGAAACCGCGGCCCTTGCGGGCGCCGCTCCAGCCCGACAGCCGCAGCACCTCGCGGATCACCCCGGCGGCGCGGCCGGTGTGGAAGCCCGGGCCGCGTCCGCCCGCAGGCGGCGGGATCAGGCGCCCGGTGCCCAGCAGTTGCAGCATCAGGTCGGGCAGGGTCAGCCCCGCGGCCTCGGCTACTTCGTCGAGGAACCCCTGCGAGGCGAAGGCCAGCGCGTTCGAGCCGGGCGCCCGCAGCCAGCCGAGCGGGATGTTCGTCTCCAGCACGGTCTGGCCCAGATCGACGTGATCGACCAGATCGGCCGGAACCAGATTGGCCGGCAGATCGGCGCCGCGTCCCGGCTTGCCCTTGGCCCCGAAGGTGACGAGGTGGTCGCGCAGGGCCACCAGCCTGCCATCGGCATCCAGCCCGGCCTCGAAGCGGTGGAACCCGGCGGCGCGGAAGAAGTCGAGCTTGAAGTCCTCCTGCCGATCGAGCAGCAGCTTGACCGGACGACCCGGGACCTCGCGGGCGATCGCCGCCGCGAGCACCATGTAGTCGTTCTGCAGGCGGCGACCAAAGCCCCCGCCGGAGCGGGTGATATGTACCGTGATGTCGGCCGGGGCGAGACCGAAGGTCTTGGCCAGCAGATCCTGCCCGCCGCCCGGCATCTGGGTCGGTGCCCAGAGCTCCAGCTTGCCGGCATGGAACAGCGCGGTGCAGTTCTGCGGCTCGAGCGTGGCGTGCGAGACGAAGGGATAGGTGTAAGTCGCGGCAAGCCGACGGGCTGCCCCGGCCAGGGCTGTCGCGGCATCGCCCTTGGCCAGCACCACGGCCTGCGGGCGGCCCTCGTGCGCGGTTCGGGCGGCGGCGGCGAAGCTGGCGTCGGAATGGCGATCGCGCCCCTCGGCGTCCCACTCGACCTGCAGCGCCTTGCGGGCTTCGCTGGCGGTCCACCAACTGTCGGCGACCACGGCCAGCGCGTCGACCGGCGCATCGGCCTCGCCCAGGCGGGTCAGGGCCACCACCTTGCGGACGCCCGGCCGGGCAAGGGCCGCGGCGGCATCATGCGATTTCAGCACGGCTCCGCGCACCGGCGGCGTGAGCAGCGCGGCGTGGAGCATGCCGGGCAGGCGGGTGTCGATGCCGAACAGCGGCTTGCCCGCAACGATCGCCGGGGTGTCCACGCCCTTGGTCGGCTTGCCGATGATCGTGAAGTCCGCCGGGTCCTTCAGCTTCAGCGCGGTCGCGGCGGGGACCGCCTGGCGCACCGCCCCTGCCGCGAAAGCGGCATAGGGCGCGCGCCGGGCCGAGCCGACGTGCAGCACGTCACCCGCCAGGGTCGACAGCTCGGCCACGGGCAGCGACCATTCCTGCGCCGCGGCGGCCAGGATCATCGCCCGCGCCGCCGCTCCGGCCTGGCGCATCGGCAGCCAGTTGAGCGGGGTCGCCATGCTGCCCCCGGCGAACTGCGGCGCGAACAGTGCCTGGTCGGCCACGGCCTGCTCGATCTTCACCGCTTCCCACGCGACGTCGAGCTCTTCGGCGATCAGCATGGGCAGCATGGTCTTGATGCCCTGGCCGATCTCGGGGTTCTTGGCCGTGATCGTCACGCTGTTGTCGGGATGCAGCCGGACGAAGGCATTGAGCCTGGCGGCCGGCTCGCCCGCGGCGGCCGGGGCGGCCGGGGCGGCGCCCAGCGCCAGCTCAATGTCGAACACCAGCGCGCCGCCCGCGCCGAGCAGGGCCTTGAGGACGAAGCGACGATCGGTTTCAGCCGGCATGGTCGCCTCCCGGGTTGAGCGAACCGGCCACCTGACCGGTCACGGCCTGGCGGATCGCCGCGCGAATGCGGTGATAAGTGCCGCAGCGGCACAGGTTGCCGCTCATCGCGGCGTCGATCTCGGCCTCCCCGGGGCGCGGGTTGGCGCTGAGCAGGGCGACCGCGCTCATGATCTGGCCGGCCTGGCAATAGCCGCATTGCGGCACGTCCTGATCGACCCAGGCCGCCGCGACCTTCTGGCCGACCTCGCTGGCGCCCACCCCCTCGATCGTGGTGATCGCGGCCTTGCCCACCGCGCTCAGCGGGGTCGAGCATGACCGCACCGCCTGCCCGTCGAGCAGCACGGTGCAGGCGCCGCACAGGCCCTGGCCGCAGCCGAACTTGGGCCCGCTCAGCTCCAGCTCCTCGCGCAGGACCCAGAGCAGGGGCTTATCGCCCGGCGCATCGACGATACGGGTCCGGCCGTTGACCTTGAGTGCCGTTTTCATGCGTTCCTTCCAGCGGCCGCGGGGCTGCGGCTTCGATGCTTCGGGCGTGAGGATAATGGGCTGGCGGGCCCAGGTGAACCCGCTTTCGGCGCCCCTGTCCGTCAAGGCACGCAGCCCGCTTGCCCCGCCACGATTGCTCCCGCATTATGCTATATCGAATCGCAATCACTGTCATGGCTGCGATCAGCGGAGAGATGGCATGGAGCGCAGGCAATGGATCGGCCTCGCCATGCTGGCGCTCACCGCCACCAGCCTGGGCGCGCAGGAGGCCAAGGTGCCACCGAAGCCGTTCGGGGTGGTCGGACAACCGGGCGGAACCGGCCCCGCGCCGGCGGTGGCGGAGTACCTCCCGGCCTTGCCGGACCACACGGTCTACCGCCCGGCGCGCCTCCCCGACCGGCCCCTGCCGATCGTGCTGTGGGGCAACGGCGCCTGCCGCGACGATGGTCTGGCCCATGCCGGGTTCCTCCGCGAGGTGGCGAGCCACGGCTATGTCATCGTGGTCCCCGGCCCTCCGCGCGAAGAGCCTGCGCTGGTCCCGCCGGTACGCATCACCGAAATGCCGCCGCCCGATCCCAATCGCCCGGCCCAACTGGCCCGGCGCGGGCCGGACGCGACCAGTCCCGAGCAGATCCTCGCCGGGCTCGACTGGCTGGAGCGGCAGAACGCCGATCCGGCCAGTCCGTTCTATCGCCATGTCGATCCGGCGCGCGTGGCGGTGATGGGGCATTCGTGCGGCGGCCTGCAGGCGATCCGCATCTCGGCCGATCCCCGGATCAAGGCGACCGCGCTGTTCAACTCCGGCGTGTTCAACAACAGCGCCGACGGCCGCACCGGACTGAACGTGGCCAAGTCCGAACTGGCCAGGCTGCACGCCCCGATCGCTTACATCCTTGGCGGACCAGGCGACATCGCCTGGCCCCAGGCGATCGATGACGTGGCGCGGATCGTCCATGTGCCGGTGTTCTTCGCCCATGCTCCGACCGGCCACGGCGGGACTTTCCGCACCGCGCCCAACGGCGGGGCCTATGGCGTGATCGCGACCCGCTGGCTCGACGCCATGCTCAAGGGTGATCGGGCCGCGCGACGGTATTTCGTGGGCGCCGACTGCGGGCTCTGCAAGGTCCCCGACTGGTCGGTGCCGCGTCCCCTGCTGCGCTGAGCGCGGCGGGTCAGGCGAGATCGTAGCCGCCGGCGCGGTCCGAGCGCAGCGTCAGACCCGGCAATCCGGCTTCCGAACCGATCCAGGCGATGTAGGCGGCCACCTCTGCCGCCCGGCACTCGGCCGGGACCGGACGGCCGGGGGGTTCGAACCACAGCGGAATGAAGCCCGGCGTGATCGTCCCGTCCGGCGCGATCCGCAGCCGTCCGATCATCCCGTGCCGGGCATCGGGGTGGAACGGGGCCAGCGGATAGTCGGGCAAGGGTTCGAACCCGAACAGCACCTTGCGCCGCTCGGCCCATTCGGCGCGGGCGGGATGGTCCTGCGCCGGGGCCAGGGCATGGGTGACGACGCAGCCGTTGCCGAGGCCGTGAAAGATCGGTTTGCCGCGATAGAGTTCGATCCCCCGGGTGATGTGGGCGTGATGCCCGGCGACCACATCGGCTCCGGCGTCGATCGCGGCCTGGGCCACCGGGCGTTCGTAGGGTGCCAGTTCGGCAACCCGGTGGGTGATGCCCTTGTGCAGCGCGACCACGACCACATCCGCCCGGGCTCGTGCCGCGGCAATGTCGGCCTGCATCGCGCCCAGCGAGGCTGGATCGATCTCGCGCAGGCTGGCCTGTGGGCGGCTCGGCCCGCCATCCTCGGCCCGGACGATGATGGGGGCGACCCCGGGCCGGTCCGCCGTGGCCCAGCACAGCTCGGGCCCGACGCAGTTGTAGCTCAGCAGGGCGACCTGACGTCCTGCCCAGTCGAGCCAGGCGGGCGCCCGCGCCGCAGCCAGGCCGGGTCCGGCCCCGGCGTGGGCGATCCCGTTGCGGGCGAGCCCGGCGATCGTGTCCGCCAGCCCGACCGGGCCGCAGTCCATCATGTGGTTGCCGGCCAGCGAGACCGCACCGATCCCCGCGCGTGCCAGGGCGTCGAGATGGGCGGGGTCGGCGCCGGGGGCGGGCACGTCGCCGGGCATCTCCTCCTGGCAGGTGGTGTGCGGCACCTCCAGGTGGCCGATCACCAGCCCGGCCGCACGGGTCAGCGGGGCCAGGCCCGACAGCCAGTGATCCGGCTCCGGCACGTCAAGGATCAGGTCTCCCAGCAGCAGCAGGTCGCTCACAGCACGCCCTCATCGGCCAGCGCGGCGATCTCCGCGGCGGTGAGGCCGAGCTCGGCGAGCACCGACCCGGTGTGCTCGCCAAGGCTCGGGACGTGGCGGGGCACGGGATCGGGTTCCACCCCGAAACCCGGCCCCAGCACGGTCAGCGGACGATCGTGGCCCGGCATCTCGGCCGCCTCGGCCAACCCGCGCGCCATGACGTGCGGATGGGTCAGGGCCTCGCCGATGTCGCGGATCCGGGCCGCCGGAACCCCGGCCGCGGTCAGTTCCGCCTCGAGATCGGCGGCGCGGCGGCTCAGCAGATGCTCGGTCAGCCAGCCCTTGAGCGCGGCATAGTGCTCGACCCGTGCGGCGTGGGTGGCGAAGCGCGGGTCGCTCATCAGTTCGGCATGGCCCAGCACGCGGAACAGCGCCTCGATCTGGTGCTGCATGTTCGCGCCGAGGGCGATCCAGCCCTCGGCCGTGGCATAGTACTCGGCCGTGGCGACCAGCCGGAAGCCGCGGTTCCCGGTGCCCTGCGGCGCGACCCCGGTGTACGACCACATCGCGGCCGCCGTGCCCATGATCTTGATCGCCGCGTCGAGCATGGCGACGTCGATCCGCTTGCCCTGACCGGTCACGTCACGCTCCCGCAGGGCGGCGAGCACCGCGATCACGCCGAGGTAGCCGGTGAAGCTGTCGACCACCGGAAGGCCGATCTTGAACGGGCGTTCGTCGAAGCCGTTCATCAGCGCCATGCCCGAGACCGCCTGGGCGATGTGGTCGTAAGCGCCCCAGTCGCGCAGCGGCCCGTCCTGGCCGAAGCCGCTCAGCGAGATCATGACAAGGCGCGGGTTGGCGGCATGCAGCACGTCCCAGCCGAGCCCGAGCCGCGCGATCACGCCCGGCCGGAAGTTCTCCGCGACAATGTCGGCGCCCTCCGCGAGCTGCCGAGCAAGAGCCTGCCCGCGCCCGGTCTTGAGGTTGAGCGCGACCGAGCGCTTGCCGGCGTTGAGCGCGGCGAAGGGCACGCTCATGCCCGGGGGGCCGGCATGCTCGGTGTAGTGGCGGAAGGCATCGCCGGTGCCGGGGGGCTCGATCTTGATCACCGTGGCACCCAGTTGCAGCAGCATCTGGGTGCAGGTCGACCCCGCGATCGCGTGGGTGAAATCGACCACGCGGATCCCGTCCAGCGGCCTCATGCCTCGCGCTCCGTCGAGAAGGCGCCGCGCGCCGCCAGGTCCGCCGGATCGAAGCCCAGCGCGTCCAGGATCGCGGCATTGTCCGCTCCCGGTGCGCCCGCCGGGCTCGGCGCGACCGCGCGGGTCGTGCCGAACACGAAGGGCAGGGACAATTGCCGGACCGACGCCTGTTCCGGCCCTACGCCTGGCCCCGGCATTTGCACCTCGCGCACCATGCCCCGGGCCAGGTGATGCGGATGGGCCACCGCTTCGGCCGGGGAATAGACCGGCATGGCCTGGGTTCCGGCAGCGGCGAGACGGGCGGACCATTCGTCCCGGGTCCGCGTCGCCATGATCGCGGCGATCTCCTGCTCCATCGCGGGATGGGCCGCCGCCTCGTGCTGGCGCGCAGCCAGGTCCGGCCGGTCGATCGCGGCACAGAACCGCGCCCAATAGGCGGGTTCCATGTCGGTGGTGCACAGGTAGAGCCCATCGGCACAGCGCCACACCCCGCCCTTGGGGTGCCAGGTGCCGGGACGGGGCAGCTCGTCCAGATCGTCATGGCGCCCCAGCGAGACCAGCAACAACTGCAGCGCCGCGTCGGACATGGCCACGTCAACCTGTTCGCCCGTGCCCCGGCGCTCGCGCGCCTGCAGGGCCAGCAGCAGGGCAATGGTCGCGCTCATCCCGGTCAGGGTATCGGCCACCTGCAAGCCGGGCAGCGAGGGTTCGGGCAGACCATTGAGGCGGGCGAGAGCTCCCGCCAGCGCCAGTGCCAGCGGGTCATGCCCGGCCCGATCGGCAAGCGGCCCGGTCTGGCCGGCGAAGCTGACCGACAGGGTGATGAGGCGCGGGTTGAGCGCGGCCATGGCCTCGTGGCCATAGCCCATCGCCGCCATCACGCCCGGGCGATAGTCTTCGATTACCACGTCGGCCGAGGCGATCAGCCGATGGAGCACCTCGCGCCCGGCCGCGCTGCCCGGGTTGATCCGCAGGCTGCGCTTGCCGCGGTGATAGGTCGGCCGGGCCCGACGCCGGGCGGCGGCCTGCGGATCGGCATCGCGGCCGAACATCGCCTCGGCCTTGGCCAGCTCGCGCGGGTGTTCGACGCGGATCACCTCGGCGCCCATCTCGGCCGCGACCCAGCCCGCATAGGCTGTGGGCAGGAAGCGCGAGAAGTCGATCACCCGCAGGCCAGCCAGAGCGGAGGGTTCAGCCGCCGGCATGGCGCTGCGCCGCCCGATCGGTGGCGGGGCCCTCGACGAAGGCGGTGATCGCCGCCTCGATCGCTGCGGCATCCTCGCCCTCGCGGTTGAAGTTGTCGGCCGTCAGCTCAAGGACGGGGATTCCGGCTGCCCGCAGGGCGCGGACCACGAAGGGATCGGCGTCCTGCAGCGCCACGGCGGCGTCGATCTGGTGGGTCCGCGCCTCATGCACGTGCCAGGGGCCGGCCCAGGTCGGCATGCGCAGTTCGTCCCCCATGCAGACGATCCGGCTGGCCAGCGCGCGCAGCGGATCCTGTCCCTGTGACAGGTCGCGCAGATAGCCGTCCGCGGCCAGGGCGAGGTACATCGACCAGACGAACACGGCGCCGTGGCTGTCCTCCCACTTCTGGTAGAACGCCATCTCGCTCCACAGCCCGCGCCCGACCCACATCAGGCGGATGCGCTCATCCGGACAGGCGCCCAGTCCGGCTTCCGCCCGCTCGCGCACCTCTTCGTAAAGCGCCCGGGCGGCGTCGCGCGCCCAGACCGTGCCGCGATGCCATTGCGGCACCATGGTCGCCGGCATCGAATCGACCACCCCGATCGGCGCGGGCACCGTGCGGGCGACCAGATCGCGGGTCTTGCGGTAATAGTCCTCCTGCTCGTTCACCAGGGCCATGACTTCGGCGAACCGGGCCGGATCGAACCGCCGCCCGGTGCGGGCCTCGACCCGGGCGATGACCTCGCGCATCTCGGCCACCATCAGGTCGACCCGTTCGGGTTCGACCGCGGTCTCCCAATGGTCCGGCAACTGGTCCCACCAGTCGGCATAGAGATCGGGGCGCGGATCGATCGTGCGTTCGTAGACGTAGCAGTCCGCCCCGCTGGCCGCGCCCCACTGGGTGAACAGCTTCAGCGTCGGGTCCGACGAGGCCACCGCGTGGACGAAATCGGGCCGGGGCAGGCCGCCCCACGGGGCGTGGTCCGGATCGTCGTCGAACAGGGCGGCCAGGCCCTGCGCCGAATAGGCCTCGACATCGGCAGGATAGTCGTGCGCGCGGAGCAGACCCTGATAGCGCCGCGACTGCTGCTTGGCCGCGACGATCGAGGCCCACCACTGGTTGACCACGAAGGGCACGTCCATCGCGCGCAGGATTTCCTGCGGAGCATTGGCATTGACCACGGCGAAGGGCGATCCGGCCGCCACGGCTGCGCGCACCGAAGCGAACCAGTCGCGCTGCCAGGCGTTGACGTCGCCGGTCGAGCTCAGCGCCTTGCGGCTGCGTTGGGGGGCCGGGCGCGAGGCGGTCGGCCGGGCCGGGCGGGACGGCGCCGCGGCGGGCTCGGCCCGGCCCAGCGCGACGGCGAGATCACGCGTGAAGCGGTCGTCCGGCGCGCTCGAACAGCGCAGCGCGGCGAAACCCTGATCCGCCGGCAGCATGCGGCGCAGGGCAGGGACATCCCACGGCGCCGCCTCGTCCCCGTCGATCGTCAGGTGCAGCACCAGATCGGGGCGCAGCCGGGCAGCGTCGGCGGCGACCCGGGCGGCCGTGGCGGTCGGATCGGCGACGCGGGCGGGGAGTGCCAAGGGCGTCAGCGACCAGGCATGGACCGCACCGACGATCGCGCCGCCGCCCGCCTCGATCGCGCCGCAAAGCCGGGCGTCCTCGTGCGCGGTGCCGCAGACCAGGATCCGGGGGACGGAAGCACGCACCGGCAGGTCGGCCGCAAGCAGGTCGGCAGCAAGCAGGTCGGACAGGGCGGCGCGCGCCTCGTCGACCGGGAGCACCGCACATCCGCCAGCCACGGCGAGCGCATCGCTGCCCGATAGCCGCCCCGCACCCTGCAACTCTGCCGCCTGGGCCAGAAGCGCGGTCAGATCGGGATCGGTGGCGCCGGGCGAAGCCCCGAACCCGGCAAGCCAGGTGTCAAGCTGCGCCAGCCGGGCCCGATTGTAAGCCGTCGAGGCCGGGCGATCGAGGTGGAGCAGGTCGAGGAAGTGGATGTGTTGCGGCACAGCCTCTCCCAGCCGGCCGAGTTCACGAAGGGCGGCGAACAATTGCGGCTGCACGCTGTCGGCCTGGGTGATCAGCACCGGAACGTCGGGGTGAGGCAGGGTGAGCAGGGCTTCGAGCAGCCGCCGCCCGCGCGGCCCCATCTCGGCCGCGCCCATCACCGCGTCGGCGCGGGGGGTGACCTGCAGGGGCGGGGCGACCAGACGGACCGGCTGGAAGCCCGCGGCGATCAGCCGGGCCCGCGGGGCGTCGGTGCCCAGCACGCGGATCGGCCGCCGTCCCTCCGCCAGGGCGCGTGCCACTTCGCCGTCCGGATCGGCAAAGGCCCGCCGGAAGCGGTCGAGCATCAGATCGCCCCGGCCTCGGCCAGGGCGGCGATCCGGCCCTCGTCATAGCCCAGGAAATCGCGCAGGATCGCCTGGTTGTGCTCGCCGATGCGCACCGGCAGGGCATCGTCGAAGCCGGTGGTGGCGCCGGAGAACTGGATCGGCACGCCGGCCGTGCGCAGATCGATGCTGGACCGGTAGCTCGGGTGCTTGACCGCCATGGTCTCCTGCCGCGCCACCACCCGAGGATCGACCAGCGCGTCCTCGGGATGGCGCACCGGGGCGACCGGCACGCCCTGCGCTTCCAGCGCGCGCAGCACCTCGACCATCGGCAGGGTCCGCGACCAGGCGTTGATCCGCGCTTCCAGCTCGGTGGCATTGGCGACGCGGGCATCGCGGCTGCAGAAGCGGGGATCGTCCGACAGCTCGGGCTGGCCCATCGCCGCGAACAGGCCGCGGGCGAGCGGTTCGTGCACCGCCACCACCGCGACATAGCCGTCGGCGCATTCGAACACGCCGAAGGGGGAGAGCCGCTGGACCGTCAGCCCGGTGCGCGCGGGGAGCCCGGCGGCGGCCATGGCCGACCAGTTCTCGATCGCCACGAACGAGGTAAGGGCGCCGAGCATCGAGACGTCGACATGCTGGCCGACCCCGGAGGTGTGGCGCTGCTCGATCGCGGCGAGGATGCCGATCACGGTGAACACCGGGGCGAGCATGTCGGCGATCGGGATGCCGATGCGGACCGGGGGGTGCCCAGGCTCGCCGCTGGTGAACATCGCGCCCGACAGCGCCTGGATGATCACGTCCATGGCCTTGCCGTCGCGGTCGGTCGCGCCGAAGCCCGACAGCGAGGCGAAGACCACCCGCGGGTTGACCGCCTTGCACGCCTGGTAACCGATGCCCAGCCGGTCAGCGGTGCCGGCGGTGAAGTTCTCGACCACGACATCGGCCTTGCGCACCAGATCGAAATAGACCGCCTTGCCCGCCTCGCTCTTCAGGTCGAGCGACACGCCATACTTGCCCCGCGCGCGAGTGAGGTGCGAGATGGAGATGTCGTCCTCGTGCCGCCGTTCCACGATCACCCCGTCGCGGCCGACATAGGGGCTGTTCTCGCGGGCGAGATCGCCGCCCTTGGGTTCCTCCACCTTGATCACCTTGGCGCCGAGGCCGGCCAGCAGCATCGTCGCATAGGGGCCGGCCAGGGCGCGGGTCAGGTCGATGACGGTCAGGCCCTCGAGCGGCCTGTGGGTGAGGTCGCTGCCGTTGCTCATGGGGTTACTCCGGAAGGGCTGGGCGCGCAGGCGATCGGGCCGGCGGCGATGAGGCGCTGGGCCTCGCGGAACACGGGGACGCCGTCGATGCCGACAGCGGACAGGCGCTGCGCCTGGTCGAGCGCGAAGCGGTTGTAGAGCGTATCGAGCCGGGCCTGCTCGCCGGCGGGGAAGGGGATCATCTCCACCCCGTGGCCCGAGGCGTAGGCCACCCCGGCCGCTTCGGCCTTGAGCACCTCCTTGGCGAGCGCCGCTTCCCAGACCCGGCGCGATTCGGCCAGGAGGCGCTGCTGGGCGGGGGAGAGGCGTTGCCAGGCGCGGTCCGACATGGCCCTCGCCGGATAGGCGCCGCGGCTGAAGCGCAGGCTGGTGAAGTGATGGGCCACCTCGGCGAAGTGCAGGCTCTTGATCGTGTCGGCCGGGGCGACGACCCCGTCGATCACCCCCTTGGCGAGCGCGGAGTAGACCTCGCCCATCGGCATGTTGACCGGATCGGCCCCGAGCGCGCGCAGCACATCGATCGCGTCGCTCTGGGCGCGCAGGCGCAGGCCCTTGAGATCGGCCAGGCTGTGGACCGGGCGGTTGCGGGTCAGCACGCCGGGGAAGTTGCCGCCCTGCGCGGCGAGGACATGCAGCCCCTTGAGCTCGTTGCCGAAGGCCGGGAAGCGGCGATCGAGGCAATCGTAGACCGCCACCTGGTCCTGCAGGCTGCGAATGCCGCCATAGAACCCCGACTGCGCGCGCAGCATGTGCGCCCCGCCCCGCGCATAGATCGGAGTGATCAGGCCGATGTCCGCCAGGCCATGGCGGATCTCGATCATCGACATGTCGGACGAGAGCAGCGCCCCCGACCAGTAGGGCTTGATCCGGATGCGTCCCCCGCTCGCCTGCTCGACGTGCTTCATCCAGGTGATGTCGGCCTTGGAGAAGGGGTGGGTCGGCGGATAGGGACTGGCGTAGGTCAGGGTTGTGGTCAGGGTGGTGACGCCGGGATCGGCGGGACGGCCGCAGGCGGCGAGAGCCGCGCCAAGGGCGAGGACGAGCAGGGTGCGCAGCGGGCTCATCCGGCGACCACTCCGGGCAGCCAGAGGGTCAGCGCCGGCACGGCGATGATCAGGGCCAGGTGGCAGAAATCGGCGACCAGGAAGGGGATCACCCCGCGGAAGATCGTCCCCAGCGACAGGTCCTTGGCCAGACCCTGGATCACATAGATGTTCAGGCCCAGCGGCGGATGGACGAAGCCGATCTCCATCGTCCGGACCAGGAAGATCCCGAACCAGATCGGGCTGTAGCCCAGCTGTTCGGCAATCGGCAGGAAGATCGGCGTGGTCAGCAGCATCAGCGCCACGCCGTCCAGGAACGATCCCAGCAGCAGCAGGATCAGGGTCATCGCGATGATCGCCACCACCGGGCTGGCGTGCAACTGGGTCACCGCGCCGGACAGGGCCTCGGTGATCTCGCTCGCCGAAATGAACGTGGCGAACAGCAGCGCGCCGATGATCACCACATAGATCATCCCGGCAGTGCGCAGCGTGGAGCGCAGGGCTCCGCCGACCGCGGCGCGGGTGAAGCCGCCGCGCACCGCGAGCAGGGTCAGGGCGCCGACCACCCCCACCGAGGCCGCCTCGGTGGGGGTGAACCAGCCGATCATCAGCCCGCCGATGACGAAGATCATCAGGGCGAGGATATCGGCCACCTGGCGCAGCGCGGGCAGCCGCTCGCGCCACGGCACGCGCGCCGTGGCCGGGCCCAGCTCGGGCCGCCACAGGCAGAGCAGGGTGATGGTCAGCATGTAGGACAGGGCCTGGGTGGCGCCGGGGACGATCGCGGCGGCGAACAGCTTGCCGATCGACTGTTCGGCGATGATCCCGAAGACGATCAGCGCGCCCGAGGGCGGGGTGAGCGAGCCGAGCGTCCCCCCGGCGGCGAGCGCGCCCGAAGCGAAGCCGGGATGATAGCCGGCGCGGCGCATCTCGGGCAGGGCGACCGAACTGATCGTCGAGACGGTGGCGAGGCTCGACCCGCTGATCGCGCCGAACCCGGCGCAGCCTCCGATCGAGGCGAGCGCGAGCCCGCCGCGGCGGTGGCCGAGGAACTTGGCCGCGACATCGAAGAAGTCCCGGCTCGCCCCCGCCGCGAAGCAGATGTGGGCCATCAGCAGGAACAGCGGCAGGACCCCCAGCTCGTACTTGGAGATCACCTCGAACGAGACCACCCCGGCCTTCACCAGCGCCGCCTCGGGCGAGATCATCACCGCCAGCCCGCCGATCCCGACCAGCATCAGGCCGATCCCGATCGGCACCCCGCCGGCGAGCAGCAGCAGGAGGATGGCGATGCCGATCGCGCCTATCAGCTCGGGGGTCATCGCCGGTGATCCCCGCGATGCCCGTCCAGCCCCCCGGCCCGGATGGCCCGGCGCAGGAAGGTGAGCGCGATCAGCAGGGCAAAGCCGATCCAGGCGGCCCGTAGCCAGCGGATCGGGATGTGCAGCAGCTCGGTCCGCTCGAAACCGGACCACAGGTCGCCCGCCACCCAGGCGGAGCCGGCCGCGACCGCCAGGAACACGAGCCCGCTGATCAGCGCCGCCAGTCGCGCCAACCGCGCGGCGGTGGGCCTTGCGAGACGTTCGGTGACCATGTGGACCGATGCATGTTCGCCCTGGACCGTGGCGATCAGCATGGCCGATCCTGCCAGCAGCACGGCGGCGGCCTGGACCAGCTCGATCGATCCGAGCAGGTGGAAGCCGGCGTGGCGCCCGGCCACCGCGATCGCGTCGGCTGCCGTCGCGCCGAGCAGGCCGCAGCCACCCAGCCCATAGACCAGGCGCAGCCATCCGGCTGGGGGAATCCCTCCGGGAGACGCCCCGGTTGGCCCGTCCGGGCCGGAGGCTTCCGGCGCTTCAGGCTGGCTGTGGTCCATCCTGCTCCTTCTCCGCAGCCGCCCCGGTTGACAGCGCCATGGTCGACGCCTCTAATAGGGCGACATTCGTGACAGTAGATTATTTCAACTATTTTTGCTGTCAATCATCTCCGTGAATCCAGCGGCAGGCATCCGGCATGGCAACCAATTCCAACCTTACGGCGCGCGGCGGCGAGACCGAACGGTCCAACCTGGCGCTTGGCCGGCTGGGAGACTTCGTCGGCTTTCGCCTGCGCCGCGTCCAGAACCAACTGTCGCGCAAGTTCGCCGCCGCCAATGCCGACATGGGACTGCGCTCCGGGCTGTTCTCGTCGCTGGCGATCGTCGCGGCGAACCCGGGCATTTCGCAAAGCGAGCTGTCCAGCGAGGTCGGGCTCGACAAGTCGGTTACGGTGACCATCATCGACGAGCTGGAGAAATACGGCTGGGCCGAGCGCCGCCGTTCGCCCGATGATCGGCGTCGCCATGCGCTTTACGTCACCCCGGAGGGGGACCGCCAGCTCGACCGCCTGTTCGCCCGGATGGAAGAGGTGGAGGGCGCCGTGCTCCACTCGCTGACCGAGGCCGAGCACCAGATGCTCAACGACGTGCTGGACCGGATGTACGACGCGGTTGTCCGCGAATTGTGAACCGGTCCGTCCGTCCGGTTCAACCGTGCGGGAAAACGATAGTTGACATTTTCCACCATTGTTCGATTAATGGGCAGAACCGGCGGAATGGGCGCCGGTTGGCGCGAGTCCGGCAAACGGACCGGCCGGGGAGAGGATGGTCATAACGCCGCGTGACGGCGCGCCGATTGTCCTTCGCCTGGTCCGTTGCGGGCATGAGGGAGGAACTGATGGCAATTTCCGGCAAGCTCGTTTCGCACGGGTCCAGTCTCGCGCTGGCTCTCGCGCTGGTGGCGCCCGGCGTCGCGGCGGCCCAGAGTCGGTCGACCGCTCCGGCCGACAAGCCGACGGCCAGCGCCGAGGCCGCGCCCGAAACGGAAATCGTCGTGACCGGCACCTCGATCCGTGGCCAGGCCCCGGTCGGATCGGCGATCATCTCGCTGGGCCGCGCCCAGATCGAAAGCTCGACGGCGGTCACCGTCGATCGCATGATCAAGGAAATCCCGCAGAACTTCGATCTCGGCGTGTCCGAGAACTCGCGTGGCCAGTCGGGCGGTTCGGGCAACATCACCTTCGGCAACTCGGTCAACCTGCGCGGGATCGGGCCCTATGCCACCCTGGTGCTGATCGATGGGCACCGCGTGACGTACAACAGCCGGTCGATCGATCCCTCGGTCATGCCTTCGCTGGGTGTCGAGCGGGTTGAGGTCGTGGCGGACGGCGCCTCGGCGATCTACGGGTCGGACGCGGTGGCCGGCGTGGTCAACCTGATCCCGCGGCGCAGCCTGAACGGCGCCGAGGTCTTCGCCCGCACTGGTATCGCCCAGCAGGGTGACCTGCACGAGATCACCCTGGGCGCGGCCCTGGGCAAGGTCTTCTCGCGCGGGCAGATCATGATTGCCTACGAGCATGTCGAGCGATCGAACCTGTCGGGCGACAACCGCAACTTCTTCGTGTCCGATCAGACGCCCTTCGGCGGGCCGGACGGCCGCACCACGCGCTGCAGCCCCGGCACGATCCGCGCCGCCGGACAGACCTATGCCATTCCCGCCGCAGGGGTGACCCAGGCGACCGCGGGCACGCTGGTGGCGGGCACCAGCAACAAGTGCGAGCTGCTCGCCAACCAGGACCTGATGCCCCGCCAGCAGTACAATTCGGTCAACGGCACGGCCACCTTCGAGGTGAACGATTCGATCAAGCTGTCGCTCGACGGGTTCTATTCGCGGCGCGAATTCTACCGCAAGTCGGCCTGGACGGCTGCGACCATCACGGTACCGCAGACCAATGCCTTCTTCGTCCGTCCCGCCGGCTTCACCGGGACCAGCTACACGATCGACTACATGTTCCGCGAGCTGCCGTCGCCCGACTCCTGGGGCTATGCCCAGAGCTGGCAGATAACGCCCAAGCTGTCGATCAAGCTGCCCCACGACTTCCAGTTCGAGGCGCTGGCCGGCTTCGGCAAGACCAACGACAATTCGACCTCGGTCGCCGCGATCAACAACGCGGCGCTCAACGCGGCCCTGGCCAGCAGCGATCCCAACGCCGCCTTCGATCCCTACGGCCTGCGCCGGACCAATCCGGCGCTCTATCCGACCCTGGCCAACCAGATATTCCTGGCCCCGACCAACGGCCGCCTGCGGACCTACGAGGCGCGGCTGAACGGTTCGCTGGTCGATCTGCCCGGCGGATCGGTGAAGCTGGCGGCCGGTTACCAGCGGCAGGACTTCGCTGTGTCGCTGGGCTCGGCCCGCGGCGCGCCGACCACTCCGCTGGTCTTCCGCAACTTCAGCCGCGTGGTCGACTCGGTCTATGGCGAGCTCTACGTGCCGGTGTTCGGCGCCGACAACGCGGTGCCCGGATTCCAGAAGCTCGAGCTGAACGCCGCCGTCCGCCACGACAAGTACAGCGACGTGGGCGGGACCACCAACCCCAAGTTCGGCGTCAACTGGACCCCGGTCGACGGGCTGAAGCTGCGCGGCAGCTATGGCACCTCGTTCCGCGCGCCGACCATCCCGGAAATCTACGGCAACTCGAACAACCTGTTCGTCCAGAACTATTCGAACCCGGCGGGTGGCACCCTGGTGGGCGTGGCGCTGTCGGGGCAGAACCTTGGGCTCAAGCCTGAAACCGCCAAGACCTGGTCGATCGGCGCCGATCTCGATCCGGTGCGCGGGCTCCACTTCGGGCTGACCTACTGGGACGTGAACTACAAGAACCAGGTGATCGCCAACCTGTCCAACCTGGCGATCCTGGGCGACCAGGCGTTCTACGCCGGCACCAACGTGATCTTCCAGGGTGCGGCCGCGGCGACCCAGGTGCAGAACTACATCAACTCGGGCGTCGGCGTGGTCGGCGCGCTGCCCGGGGGCAGTGCGGCCAACGTCACGCTGTTCGTCGATGGCCGCGGCCAGAACCTGGGCGCCTCGCGCACCCGGGGGATCGACTTCACCGCGGACTATTCGGCCACCCTCGGCAATGGCGACAAGCTGGGCCTGATGGTCGGCGGCACCTACCTGACGAGCTACCGGATCTCGGTCGCGCCGAGTGCGCCGACGGTCGATCGGCTCAACACGATCTTCAACCCGCTCAGGCTCAAGGTCCGGTCGATCCTGACGTATGAGCACGGGCCGATCGGGGCGCGGGTGCAGTGGATCCACGTCAACGGCTATCGCAACATCGCCGCCAATCCAGTGCAGAACGTGCGCGCGTTCAATCCGGTGGACTTCTCGCTCAACTGGCGGATCGGTGACCGCACCGCCTCGGGCTTCTTCGAGAAGGGCATGACGCTCACCTTCGAGGTCCGCAACCTGTTCAACGAACGGCCGCCCTACGTGAACATCGCGCCGAGCGGCAATGGCAGCGGCGGGTATGATGCCACCGCCGCCGACCCGACCGGCCGGCTCTTCGCGGTCTCGGTGCGGAAGGCCTTCTGATGCGGGCGGCGCTCGCTGCCCTGGCCGTGATGCTGGCGACGGCGACGACCGGGGCAGGGGCGCAGACCGCCACATCTTCCCCCGCGGCGGGGCCGGCGCTCTCTCCCGCGTCGGTCCCGTCGTCCTTCGGGCATTACCAGCCCCCCCGGACCTATTCCGAGCAGGTCACCAGCTCGTTCTACCTGCCCTTGCGCGACGGGACGAAGGTGGCCGTGCTGGTCGCCCGCCCGGCGCAGGGCGGCAAGCCGGTCGACAGCCGGTTCCCGGTGATCTGGCATCATTCGCTCAGCGCCACCCAGCAGCCCGCCGACGGGGTGGGATCGCGCGCGGCGGGCTTTGTTACCATGCCCCGGCTGACCGACTATGGCTATGTCGTGGTCCAGGTCGCGCGGCGCGGCAATGGCCAGTCGTTCGGGACCATGCGCGGCTATCACGATCGCAACGAGGCGCATGATGCCTATGAGCTGATCGAATGGCTCGCCCGCCAGCCCTGGTCGAACGGCATGGTCGGGCAGTATGGCTGCTCCAACACCGGCGATGCCGCTGCGCAGGCGATGACCGTCAACGCCCCGCACCTCAAGGCCGTGTTCGCCGGGTGCTTTTCCTGGAACAAGTACGATGCCATGCGCCGCGGCGGAATCTTCGCGCAGTGGGGCACCGGGCCCACCCGCACGATCGCGCAGGACATGGCGGTCAAGCCCGTCGACACCGATCCCGACAAGGTGCTGCTCCGCCAGGCCGCCGAGCAGCACCAGCGGGCGGTGCCGCTGTTCGAGGTGTGGAAGGCCTTGCCTTACCGCGACAGCTTCTCCCCCCAGTTGCAGAGCCCCTTCTGGGCCGAGGGCAGCGCGTCGAGCTATAGGCCGCAGATGATCCAGGGCGGCGTGCCGCTCTACGTGGTCGGCGGGTGGCGCGACGAGCTGCGGGATCAGGGCCTGATCGCCCAGGCCAACATTCCCGGCGCGCGCATCCTGATTGGCGACTGGTTGCATTGCGAGAACGACGGCTTTGCCCTGGCCGAGGAAGCGCTGCGCTTCTTCGATCGCCATCTCAAGGGCATCGACACCGGGATCGATCGCGACGATCCGGTCCACTACTTCGTGGTGGGTCCGAACGTCTGGCGGTCGAGCGCGGTCTGGCCCCTGCCCGAGGCAAAGCCGGCCAGCTTCGCCCTCACCACGAAGGGGCTGGTCGAAGGCGCGTTCGCGGGCGCTGCGGTAAGGCGGGAATTCGCGGTCGACTATGCGGTGACCTGCGAGAAGAGCGGGTTCGGCCCAACCATGCAGCCTTGCCACAATCCCGGCCACGGCTGGTCGATCGCGGGCCGGCCTTTCGCGGCCGCCGCGGAGTACACCGGGCATGGCGTGGCCGACCTGTGGATCGCGGCCGACACGCCCGACGCCAACCTGTTCCTCTACGTCGAGGATGTCGCCCCCGATGGAACAGTGAAGGTGATCACCGAAGGGCGGCTCAAGGCCAGTCTGCGCAAGACCGGCACGGCGCCCTGGACCCTGCCCGGCGGCTATCCCTGGCACCGCGCCTTCGCCGAGGATGCCGAGGCCCTGACCCCCGGGGAGCCCGCGCGGCTGCAGTTCGACATCATGCCGACCAGCTGGACCTTCCAGCCGGGCCATCGCCTGCAGGTCACCCTGACCGGCTCCGACTGGCGCGAGCGTGCGCGTGATCCCCAGGCCCAGCCCCGGGCGATCACTATCCTCAGCGACCGCGCGCGTCCCTCGTCCGTCACCTTGCCGCTGATCCGGCGATGACGGCGCGGCGCCCCATCGCGCCCGCTCGCCTCAGAAGCGGTTGAGCAGGTTTTCCAGCCACTCCTGCCGCCCCGAGACCGGCCCCGGCGCAAGATCACGTGCCACGGCCAGATCGGCGATCTCGGCCAGGCTGGCCGAACCGATCGTCCGGCCCAGATCGCCCCGCCAGCCGGCGTAGCGCTCGGCGCGGAAGGCGTCGATCCGGCCGTCGGCGACGATCGCCTCGGCGCGGAGCAGGGCGCGGGCGATCACGTCGACCCCGCCGATGTGCCCGTGCAGCAGGTCCACCGCATCGACCGACTGGCGCCGGACCTTGGCATCGAAGTTGAACCCGCCGGTGGTGAACCCGCCCGCGCGCTCGATCTCGAGACAGGCCAGGGTCAGCTCCTCGACCGAGTTGGGAAACTGGTCGGTGTCCCAGCCGTTCTGCGGATCGCCGCGGTTGGCGTCGATCGATCCGAACACGCCGAGGGCGCCGGCCATGGCGATCTCGTGCTCGAAGGTGTGGCCCGACAGGGTGGCGTGGTTGGCCTCGATGTTGACCTTGACCTCGTCCTCCAGCCCGAAGCGCTTGAGGAAGCCGTAGACCGTCTGGGTGTCGAAATCGTACTGGTGCTTGGTCGGCTCGTGCGGCTTGGGCTCGATCAGGATCGTGCCGGTGAACCCGATCCTGTGCTTGTGCTCGACCACCAGGCTGAGGAACCGGCCGAAGTTGGCCTGCTCGGTCTTGAGGTCGGTGTTGAGGATCGTGTCATAGCCCTCGCGCCCGCCCCACAGCACATAGTTGGCCCCGCCCAGGCGGTGCGTCGCTTCCAATGCGTCGCGCACCTGACTCGCCGCCCAGGCATAGACCTCAGGCCGCGGCGAGGTGGCGGCACCCGCCAGATAGCGCGGGTGGCTGAACAGGTTGGCCGTGCCCCACAGCAGCCTGCGCCCGTGCCGGTCCTGCAGCTCTTCCAAATGATCGACCGCGCGGGCGAAGCTGGCGCGGAACGCGGCAATGTCCTCGGCCGGGGCCATCACGTCGACATCGTGGAAGCAGTAGAACGGCAGGTCGAGCTTGTCGACAAAGGTCAGTGCCGCCTCGCGCTTGGCCCGGGCGGCGGCCTCGTCCTGCGGGCCCTGCAGCCAGGGGCGGCTGAAGGTCCCGGCACCGAACACGTCGCTGCCCGGCCAGCAGAAGGTGTGCCACATGCACACGGCGAAGCGCAGGTAATCCTCCATGCGCTTGCCGAAGACCACGCGGTCCTTGTCGTACCAGCGATAGGCCAGGTCATTGGCGCTGTCCGGGCCTTCGTAGCGGACCGGGGCGAATTCGGCGAAATAGGCGGCGGACATGGGACTACTCCGTGATGGCCGAAAGGGCGGGATAGGCGGCGCGGAAGCGCGCGCGGCGTGGGGCAAGGCGGGCGGCAAAGGCGGGGTCGGGCTCGATCACGGCGCGCACCGGCGGGCGCGGGCAGGCCTCGCTGGCGCCCGCGCCGGTCACCCCCATGCGGGCCAGATGCGCGGCGCCCAGCGCGGGGCCGACCTCACCCCCGTCAAGGTAGACCAGCCGGACGTCGAGCGCGCTGGCGAGGATGCGGCCCCAGTGCGCCGAGCGCGAGCCGCCGCCGATCACCGCCAGCTCGGCGATCGGGGTGCCGGCGCGGCGCAGGGCATCGATCCCGTCGGCATGGGCGAAGGCGACGCCCTCCAGCACGGCGGCGGCCAGGTCGGCGGTGGTGGTCTGGTTGCCCAGGCCGAGGAATGCGGCGCGGATCTTCGGATCGTTGTGCGGGGTGCGCTCGCCCGAGAGATAGGGCAGGAACAGCTCGTCCCCGGCGCGCTCCGCCCCCTGCTCGGCGAGCGCGAGCAGCTCGGCCGGGCCGGGCAGGTTGCAGGCCTGGGCCGCCCAGTCGAGGCACGACGCGGCGGACAGGTGCACGCTCATCTGGTGCCACAGCCCGGGCAGGGCATGGCAGAAGGCATGGACCGCCTCGGCCGGATTGGGCCGGAACGCGGCCGTGGCGACGAAGATCACCCCCGAGGTGCCGAGCGAGAGCATGCCCTGGCCCTCCGCCAGCACGCCGACGCCGAGCGCCCCGGCGGCATTGTCGCCGGCTCCGGCTACCACCGGGACAGGGGTCATGCCCCATTCGCGGGCGATCTCGGGGCGTAGTGTCCCCGTCACCTCGGGTCCTTCGTGGAGCCGGGGCATATGGCTTTCGTCGAGGCCGGTCGCCGCGAGGAGCGCCGGGGACCAGCGCCGCGCCCCGACATCGAGCCACAGCGTCCCGGCGGAATCGGACAGGTCGCTGGCCTTGTCGCCGGTCAGGGCGAGGCGGACATAGTCCTTGGGCAGCAGCACGCTGCGGGTTGCAGCGAACAGGTCTGGCTGATGGGCGCGGACCCAGGCCAGCTTGGGGGCGGTGAAGCCCGGCATGGCGAGGTTGCCGGTGATCGCGCGCAGGTCTGGCACTGCTGCCTCGAGCGCGGCGCATTCGGCCTGGCTGCGGCCATCGTTCCACAGGATCGCGGGGCGCAGCGGGCGATCGTCGGCGCCGAGCAGAGTGGCGCCGTGCATCTGCCCGGCCAGGCCGATGCCCTGCACCCCCGCGCGCAGGTCGGCCGACAGGGCCAGGACCGCAGCATGGGTCGCCGCCACCCAGCTGTCCGGGTCCTGTTCGGACCACAACGGCTGCGGGCGCGAGACGGTGAGCGGCGCGCTGGCCTGGGCCAGCACGGCACCATCCGCCCCGGTGATGACCGCCTTGACCCCGCTGGTGCCGATATCGATCCCGAGGAACATGGGTTCAGCGCGCCCCCTGCCGCACCGGAATCACCTGCACCGCCATCGCTCCACTCTCCCCTGCCGGCCGGTTCGCCCCATCGCGCCCGGCCCCGGCTTCATCCGACTGTTCCGCAGCCGGCAGCTGCCGGGGACTATAGCAAGGCCTTATTTAAAACAAAGGTTCTATTTTATGGACATGCCCAACGCCGGTCCACCGGGCATTTCTGTGGTGATCGGGTCGAATGCCAACTCGACGGTCGAGCCTCCTCCCCGCTGCGACTAGCCCAGCCTGCGGCAGGGCCAGTCTCGCTCCCCTCCCCGTTGGGGAGGGGCAGGGCCAGTCTCGCTCCCCTCCCCGTCGGGGAGGGGATGGGGGTGGGGGTTCCAGGCCAGTGTTTGCCAGCAACCCAAGCCCCATTTTTATGCGTTGTTTACGCGCCGCGTGGGCGATCCGCATGGCGCGCTAACGTCGATCCGGACCAAGGCAGCCTGACCATCAGGAGGCTCCGTCCGTGTCAAACTCGCCCGATCTGCCCAACCAATCGCTTGGCATCCTGACCCTCGGCGCGATCGGGGTGGTCTATGGCGATATCGGGACGAGCCCGCTCTATGCCTTCCGCGAGGCGCTGGCCCAGTCGGGGGCCGACGGCATTTCCTTCGGGGAAATCCTGGGGGTCCTGTCCCTCGCCCTGTGGGCGTTGATCATAGTGGTCACGCTCAAATACGTCGCCTTCCTGACCCGCATGGACAACAACGGCGAGGGCGGGGTCCTGTCGCTGATGGCGCTGGCCCGGCGCGCGACCGGTGGGGGCTGGCGGATCGTGCTGCTGCTCGGCGCCACCGGCGCCGCCCTGTTCTATGGCGACGCGATCATCACCCCAGCGCTTTCGGTGCTTTCCGCGGTTGAGGGGCTGCGGACGATCCCCGGTCTGGAAAGCATGTCCGAACCGGTCATCCTGGGCGTGACGGTGGGCATCCTGTGCGGTCTGTTCGCCTTCCAGGCGCGCGGCACGGCCGGGGTGGCGGCGCTGTTCGGGCCGATCTGCCTGATCTGGTTCGTGGCCCTCGCCGCTCTGGGGCTGTGGCAGATCGCCAAGGCTCCCGGGGTTCTGGCCGCCTTGAACCCCATGCAGGCCATAGAGTTCCTGCACGGGCATGGGGTGACCGGGCTCTTCGTGCTCGGCGCGGTCTTCCTGACCGTGACCGGCGCCGAGGCGCTGATTGCCGACATGGGCCATTTCGGCCGGCTGCCGATCCAGCTGGGCTGGCTCGGTCTGGTCTGGCCGGCCCTCACGCTCAACTACCTGGGGCAGGGAGCGCTGGCGCTGCAGGCCTTGGCCCAGGCCGAGGCCCGGGGCCAGGTTCTGGCCAATGCCGACTGGTTCTTTCTGCTCGCCCCCGATGCGCTGCGCGCGCCGCTGGTCGTGCTCGCCACGGCCGCGACGGTGATCGCCAGCCAGGCGGTCATCACCGGGGCCTTCTCGCTCACGCACCAGGCGACCGCGCTGGGCCTGCTGCCGCGCCTGACGATCCGCCAGACCTCGGCCCAGCAGATCGGCCAGATCTATCTCCCCGCGGTCAACTGGATTCTGCTGGGCGGCGTGGCGGTGCTGGTCTTCGCCTTCCGCAGCAGCTCGGCGATGGCCGCCGCCTATGGCATCGCCGTGACCGGCACCATGGTGGTCACGACCTGCCTGGCCTTCATCATCGCCTGGCGACACTGGCATTGGGATCTGGGCTGGGCAGCCCTGCTGATCGCGCCGTTCCTGGCGCTCGACGTGTTCTTCTTCGGCGCCAACATCCTGCGCGTGACCGAAGGGGGCTGGGTTCCGCTCGTCGTGGCGGGGATGGTCGGGCTGGTCATGGTCACCTGGCTGCGCGGGCGGCGTGCCGTGACCGAGCGGAGCAGCCGGATGGGGATCGCCCTCGACGAGTTCGTCCACGCCCTGTCGGTCCGGCCGCCGGTCCGGATCGAAGGGACCGCGGTGTTCCTGACCCAGGACCTGACGCAGGTCCCCGCCGCGCTGCTGCACAACCTGAAGCACAACAAGGCCCTGCACCGCTGTTCGATCCTGCTGCGGGTCGAAACCCTGCCGCAACCCTGGGTCGCGCCGGACGAGCGGCTGTCCCTGGACCCCTTCGATGCAACCTTCGTCCGCGCCCGGCTGCGCTATGGCTATATGGACAGGGTCGATGTGCCGAGCGATCTGGCGCGCAGTCCTGGGCTGCTCGACGGGCCCGGCGGCACCTCGTTCTTCGTCGGACGCAGCGCGATCCGCTTTGCCGCGCGCCCGCTGCTGCCCCGCTGGATGACGGTTATCTACATGTTCCTGCACCGCAACGCGGCCGATCCCACCGCCTATTTCAACATCCCCCCCAATCGTGTGGTCGAACTTGGCAGCCAGATCGAGCTATAGCCCGAGGCCGTGACTCGACTGCCCGGCTCATTCCTGCTCGCGCTGGCGGCCGTTGCCGCGGTGGCGGCCGTGACCACCGCGCTGCTGCCGGTGCTCGGGCTGGCATCGGCCGCGCTGCTCTTCCTGTTGCCGGTGCTGCTTGCCGCGGCGCGTGGAGGGCTGTGGCCTGGTCTGCTGGCCGCGCTGGCGGGGACGGCCGCCTACAATTACCTGCTGGTCGAGCCGCGCTACACCTTTCGGATCGATCGGCTGGACGGTCTGGTCAGCGTCTGCGTGCTGGGCGCCGTCGCGGTCGTGACGAGCCGCCTGGCGACCCGGCTCCTCGCGCGCGAGGCCGAAGCCAACGCCCGCGCCCAGGCCAGTGCGGAGCTGGCGCAGCTCTCCGCCGTCCTGGCGGCGGGGGATGCGAACGACGCCCTGGCCAAAGGGATGGCCTTCGTCGGCGGGCGTTACGGCCCGGCCCGGCTGATCGAAGCCTTGACCACCGCCAATCGCGATGCGGTCTTCACCTCGCTCGATCTGGCGGCGGCGGCCTGGGCGCTGCACAATGGCGACATGACCGGTCACGGCACTGAGATCATGGGGGCGGCCGACTGGAGCTTCGTCCCGGTCGTGGCGAAGAGCCGGCCGGACCTGGCCGTGCTGGCCCTGGCCCGCCGGCCGGAGGGCGGCGCGCGCACCATGTCCGAGCTGGAACAGGTGCAGCAGCTGGCCTGGCTGCTGGGCCAGTGCCGTGACCGCGCCAGTCTGGACCGGGAACGTGGCGAACGGGCGGTGCTGGAACAGAGCGAGCGGCTGCGCCGTACTTTCCTGGCCTCGCTGGCGCATGACTTCCGCACCCCGCTGACCATCATCACCGGTCGCCTCGAACTGATCGCCCAGCGCGGATCCGGGGGGCGGGACCCCGCGGTCGACGATGCCCTCGCCGCGGCGCACCGACTCGACCGGACCATGGCCGATCTGCTGGGGGCGGCCCGTCTGGAAGACGGCTCGCTGCGGGCGGCGAACGAAAGCTGCGATCTGGTCGACGCAACGGCTTCGGCCTGCGCTGCGCTGGTGATCCCCCCCGGACTGGCCGTCACCCGGAGGGTCCCGGCCGATCTGCCCTTTGTCCACGCCGATCCCGTGCTGCTGCAGCACGTTCTGGCCAATCTGATCGACAACGGCCTGCGTCACGCGCGGCGTGCGCTGACCATTGCCGCGGAACCGGAGGATGACCGGATCGTGCTGACCGTCGACGACGATGGTCCCGGTGTGCCGGTGGCAGAACGCGAGCGCATCTTCGCCCGGTTCCAGCGTCTCGCCGGCACGGATCACAGCCAGGGCAGCGGGCTGGGGCTGGCGATCGTGAAGGGCTTTGCCGAAGCCATGGGGGCCAAGGTGTCGGTGGGCGAGAGCCCGTTGGGTGGCGCCCGGTTTGCGCTGAGCCTGCCCCGTTCCTCGGGAGCAAGCGGATGAGCCGGATTCTGTGTGTGGACGACGAGGCCGCGATTCTCAGGCTGTTGAGCGTCATCCTCCAGCGCGACGGGCACGCGCCCGTGCCGGCGCCCGATGCCCGCGCCGCGATGGCTGCGCTTGGGGCAGGGGGGATCGATGCCGTCTTGCTCGATCTCGGCCTGCCCGACCGCGATGGTCTCGAACTGCTGCCCGCCCTGCGCGCGCTGGCCGCGGTGCCGGTGATCGTCATCTCGGCGCGGGCGGATGTCCAGGAAAAGGTCGCCGCGCTCGATCTGGGGGCCGCCGACTATGTCACCAAACCGTTCGATGGCGACGAGCTGCTCGCCCGGCTTCGGGTCGCGCTGCGCGGGGCAGGCACCCAGGCGGGCCGCGATGGAGTCCTGACTCATGGACCGATCCGTCTCGACCGGTCCCGCCACGAAGTGTCCGTCCACGATCGCCCGGTGGCCCTGACCCCCCGCGAGTTCGCCGTGCTGGCCGAGCTTGTCGCCGCAGGCGGGCGCATCCTGACCCATGGCGCCCTGCTCGAGAGCGTCTGGGGCAAGGCGCACCAGCAGGACGTCGAGTACCTGCGCGTCGTGGTGCGGGCGCTGCGGTTGAAGCTGGAGGATGATCCAGCCCAGCCACGCCTGATCCGGAACGAGCCGGGCATCGGCTACCGCCTCGATTGACCGCCCCCCCCGGGGGGGTGCAGCCGCCAGGCGCTGTTTCCGTTGCACTGAACCCGCCCGGCCCCGGCCCGCGGCCGATTCCCCGCAAGTGGAAAAGACTCTATCCCGGGAAAACCACCGTCCGGCTGCCGTTGAGGAACACCCGGTCATGCAGGTGGAGCCGCACCGCTTCGGCCAGGACGCGGCGTTCGATGTCGCGGCCCTTGCGGACCAGATCGTCCGGGGTGTCGGCATGGCTGATCGCCTCGACGTCCTGGTGGATGATCGGGCCTTCGTCGAGATCGGTGGTCACGTAGTGCGCGGTGGCGCCGATCATCTTGACCCCCCGCTCGTGCGCCTGGTGATAGGGTTTGGCGCCCTTGAATCCGGGCAGGAAGGAATGATGGATGTTGATGCACCGGCCCGACAGGAAGGCGGCAAGATCGTCCGACAGGATCTGCATGTAGCGGGCGAGCACGACCAGCTCGGCCCCGGTGGCCTCGACCAGCGCCTTGATCTGCGCCTCCTGCTGCGGCTTGGTGTCGCGCGTGACCGGCAGGTGGTGATAAGGGATCTCGCCGATCAGCGAGGTGTGCAGCACCTCGCGCGGGTGGTTGCTGGCGATCCCGACCACCGCCATCGGCAATTCGCCCAGCCGGTGGCGGTATAGCAGATCGCCCAGGCAATGGTCGAACCGGCTGACCATCAGCAGCACCTTCCGCGGGATGGCCTGGTCGGTCATGGTCCAGTCCATGCCCGCCGCCTGCGCCTCGGGCGCAAAGGCCCGCTGCACCGCCGCCAGGTCCATGCCTGCGGGCGTGACGAAGGTTGCCCGCATGAAGAACCGCTCCGACAGCCGGTCATTGTATTGCTGGGCATCCTCGATGTTGCAGCCGACCCGGGCGAGCACGTTCGCCACCCGCGCGACCAGTCCGGGGCGGTCGTCGCATTGCAGGCGCAGGGTGATGGTCTGGGTCATCGACGGAGTTCTCCCTGGTTGAGCGGGCTCAGCGGGGCCGGATCAGGCCGTGCCCGTGATCGTAGGCCCGGATCCATTCGACCGTCCGGCCGACGCCCCCGAACGGATAGAAATGCAGCCGCACCCGGCCGTGCTCGACCGCGAGACCGGCGGCGAAGGCTTCGATCAGCCGGTCGGGCCCGGCGCTGCCGAGCAGGTTGCCCAGGCTGATCCCGTACTTCTTCAGCACGCTCGTCGAAGCGCCCACCCCGCAGCGCGCGGCGAAGGCGATCAGCCGCTTGATCCCGGCCGGACCGGGCACCCCGATCCGGACCGGAGCCTCGATCCCTCGCGCCCGCGCCTCGGCCAGCCAGCCCAGGACAGCGTCCGGATCAAAGCCGAACTGGGTGACCACCAGCGGCGCCATGCCCCGCGCGGTGATCTCGGCGACCTTGGTGTCCAGCACCTGCCAGCATTCCTCCCGGGACATCACCGGATGTCCTTCCGGATGCCCGCCCACGCCGATCGCGCGGATGCCGTTGCGTTCGAAGGTGCCGGTCGCGATCAGCGCCATGCTGTCGGCGAAGGGGCCCTGCGGCTCCGGCGGGTCTCCGGCGACGACGAAGCAGCGCCGCACTCCGGCGCGCTCGACAACAGCGCCAAGGTACTCCTCGAACTCCTCCGCCGAGACCAGCCGCCGCGCCGAGAAGTGCGGCATCGGCTCGAACCCTAGCTCGCGCACGGCCACTGCGGCGGCGATCCGGTCGGGCTGGGCCTCGCCGGGCAGGAAGGTCACGGCCACCGGGGTATCGACCGGCATCGCGGGCGCGGCCTCCTGCAGGGCCGGGACATCGCGGGCTGTGATCTCGATCGAGTAGCCTTCGGTAATGCCTAGTGGCGGGCGTTCCCAAGCGGGATGGATCACGGGAGCGACCATGCTTGTCTCCGGCGCGACAGGGTGCGACAGGCGGGCCCAGGCCGAACGAGCCGGCTTGGGCCGGAGCGCCTCAGCGCGCGGTGCGCCAGCCTTCCTGATAGGTTTCGCGGGCAACGCGGCTGTAGGGCACCGGGCTGACCACGGCGCGGACCTCGATCTGCTTGTGCGGTTCGACCGTGGTCTTGCGGGTCCCGCCGTTTTCCTCGCCCCACACGACGCGCAGTTCGGTGCCGACGGGAATCTCGGGATCGATGGTCGCCAGGCTCAGCGCCTGCTTTTCATTGAAGGAGTAGCCGGTGAACATCGACAGGCCGACCGTCCTGCCCCCCGCATCGACCACCCGGTCGTAATTGGACGAGGCATAGTTGGCGAGCGGTACGTCGAAGAACTTGTAGGTCTCGCCATCGGGGTTGAACAGCGAGGCCATGATCCTGGCCATGTCCTCGGGGTGCCAGGCCAGGGTCACCTTCTTGCGCTGCTGCGCCGGATCGATCGCCTCCAGCGCCTCGCGGCCATGAAAATCATGGTCGAACTTCACGAACCCGCCGTAGCCCAGCTCCCACGGGTTGAGGTAGTAGTCCTCGATCCGGTCGGAGACGAACGAGCCGCCGATCGAACCGGTCGCCTCGTAGCTGTCGGCGCCCAGCCATTCGCGATAGCCGCGCAGCTTCTCGCCGGTGTAGATCGCGGGGAGGGGCGAGGGGATCCAGCCCGATTCCAGCGTGTTCGACGGATAGGCGCGGCTGCCGCAGGCGATCAGGCCGAATTCCTTGCCGGCCTCGAGGATCGCGGCGCGGATCTCCTCCTGTTCGGCATAGGGACCCCAGATTTCCAGACCCGGCGCGCCCGACATGCCGTGGCGCAGGGTGCGCACGGTCTTCCCGGCGATGGTCATCGTACTCATGTTGAAGAACTTGAGCTGTTCCAGCGGACCGCCGTTGAGCTTTTCGATCACGTTCCAGGCCTGCGGCCCCTGGATCTGGAAGCGCCATTCCTTGCGGGTGACCGGCTTGCCCATCGGGCGCATCGGGGACCTATCGTCCAGCTCGATCTCGACGTCGTAGCCGCCGGTCGCGCCATGGTAGCGCAGCCAGTTGGAGGCGGGGGCGCGACCGACGTAGGTGAAGCTTTCTTCCTCGGTCCAGAAGATGATGCCATCGCCGATGACATGGCCATAGGGCGTGGTCGGCACGTACTGCTTGGCCTTGTTGACGCTCCAGCCCTTGGTGCTGTTGACCATGGTATCGGACAGCAGCTTCAGTGCGTCCTTGCCGCGGATATAGAGGTTCACCATGTGGTGCGACTGGTCGAACAGGACAGCCGAGTGCTGCCAGGCCCACTGTTCGCTGCGCCAGTTGGAAAACTCCGGGGCGACCACCGGGTAGACATAGGCGCCGAGCTGCGAATTGCGCAGCATGCCAACGATATCGCCCGAATTGTCGAGCACCTGCTGCAGGTTTGCCATGACTTGCTCTCCCATCGCCACTTGCGGCCAAGACTCACCGAGCGGCGACTCGTCGCGCCGTCACGGCTCTCCCGATATTTGTATGCAACACATACGGCTTTTGGCAAGGGACAAGTTGACGCCGGAGGCCCGCAGGGTAGGGTATCGGCCATGGACAGCGGTTGTGCGGGTCAGGGCGGGGAACGATCGTGAGCGAATGGGATGGCCCTGGCGCGGGCGATGCACCGCCCCCTGCGTCCAATCTCCCAGCCGATCTGGACGGGATCGTCGGCTTCCACCTGCGCCTCGCCCACGGGGCCGTCTATCGCCATTTCACCGAGACCTTCGCCGCGCTGAATCTCACGCAGAAGCAGGTGTCGGTGCTGTGGCTGGTCGCCGCCGAACCGGGCCTGGCCCAGACCGCGCTCTCCGCCCGTTTGCAGATGGACCGCGCCACGGTGATGGCGATCGTCAACCGCCTGCAGGACCGTGGCTTCGTGGTGCGTGGCAAGTCCGCGGTCGACGGCCGCAAGCAGACGCTCCACCTCACCCCGGCGGGCCAAGCGGCTCTCGCGGAGGCCCGCACCGCGATCGGCGCGCACGAGGATTGGCTCAAGGCCCGCTTCACCCGCGCCGAGGTGCGCAAGCTGATCGAACTGCTCGCACGCATCCACGGTTGAGGTCATCGGCCCTAGGAGGCAAATGGGCTGGGGTTCAGCCGCCCAGGGCGAAGTCAATCGCGGCCGCGGCGTGGAGCGCGGTCGTGTCGATCAACGGCACGGGGCAATCACCGGGTCCGACCAGGAGGGCGATCTCGGTACATCCGAGGATCACCGCCTCGGCCCCGCGATCGACCAGCCGGCGCATCGCCTGGCGATAGGCTTCGCGCGATTCCTCGCGCAGCACGCCGGCGATCAGCTCTTCGTAGATCACCCGGTGCACGGTCGCGCGGTCGGTGTCGTCGGGGACGATCACCTCCAGCCCGTGACGCTCCGCCAGGCGGCCGCGATAGAAGTCCTGCTCCATCGTGAACCGGGTGCCGAGCAGGCCGACGGTGCCCAGCCCTTGGTTGCGGATGGCCAGCGCTCCCGGATCGACAATGTGCAGCAAGGGCACGCCGATCGCCGCCTCGACCCGGTCCGCGGTGCGGTGCATCGTGTTGCTGGCGATGAGCAGGCCCTCGGCTCCGGCGGTCTCGAGCCGCTGCGCTGCCTCGATCATCGCCGCCGCGAGGCCGTCCCAGTCGCCGCGCATTTGCAGCGCCTCGATCTCGGCGAAGTTGCAGGACCATAGCAACAACCGGGCCGAGGCGCTGGGGCTCAGGCGGTCCCGTACGCCCTGGTTGATCAGGCGATAGTATTCGGCCGTACTCTCCCAGCTGAGCCCGCCGATCACTCCGAGAGTGCGCATGACCGTTCTCCTATCCTTGCCGCGCGGCCGGGCCGCCGATTTCCTGACGCGCTGACGATGCCGCGGCCCTACCGGGCGAGGGGCGGGGCGGGCAGACCGGCAAAGCGCATGGCAACATTGCACCGTTCATACCGGGCACCGTACTCGGCCATGATCTGCGCATCGTCCACGAAGCCGAGCTTTCGGTAAAGATGGATCGCGGCCTCGCAGCGGGCGTTGGTCAGCAGATAAAGCAATTCGGCCCCCATCGCCCCGGCCCGCTCGATCATGGCCTGAAGCAGGAACTCCCCGGCCTTGAGCCCGCGGGCACTGTCGCGAACGCCCATCTTGGTCAGTTCGAAACGCCCCGGTCCGGTCCGTTGCAGCGCGCAGGTGCCCACCACCCCCAGACCGGGCGCCTCGACGAACAGGATCGTCCCGCCGGGCGCGATGATCCGCTGCTGCGGATGTTCCAGCACGTCGCGATCGGTCGGCTCGAGCGCGAACATGGCGGTGATCCACTGCGCGTTGATGTCATGGAAGTCACCGGCCAGACTGTCCTCGAACTCGCGAATGCGCAGCCCCCCGGCGCTCGCGTGAGCGGCCCGTTCCGCAATCGAGGCTTGATCCAGCGCCCGTTCGATGGCCGTCAGCTGGGCAAGGAACCCATGCCCGCCACCGCCCAGAACCTCTTCGGCGGCCAGCCCGATCCGCGGCCAGAGGTCCGTGGCCGCCCTGTACGCTGCCGCCTGGCCAGCCGGCGTGAGGCCGATCATCCGGGTGCGCTGGTCGGCGGCCGGAACCCCGGCGACGATCCCCAGCTTCTCCAGCTGCCCCACCGCACGGGTCACCCCGGGCTGGCTGATCCCGATCGCCTCGGCCAGCTGCCCGATGGTCAGGGCCCGGCCGCGCAGCGCGGCAAGAACCGCCATATGTCCGGGCTGCAGCGGAAGGCCTGCCTCCTCGATCACCCGCATCGCTCCGGCCTGGAGCCGTTCGGCCAGACGCTTGAGCCTGCTGCCGAGAAAGGCCGGCCCCATGTCGACCAGAACGTCCTGCATCGCAATCTCCATAGCACGTTATATAACATGATATGAAAATCCGTGGGGCTGTCAACCGGAGTGGTCTGGCCGGCAGCACGGGAAATGCCCGTGATGACACTTTGCCGGGTCACCCAGGCCAGCTTGCAGGGCTGATCCCCGTCTGGCCCGGTCTTTGTCCGGTCCAGTGGCGATCGCACGGGTGCGGGGCAGGGGACGTCCGGGCCGGGCCCTCGATGGCCAGGTGGCGCGGACGACACTTCATCGCCGGTAAAGTGTCATAGGCGACTCACTGACAGCGTTGATGGAAAAGGGATTCACACGATTCCCTCAATGTGCTTGATTCCGTCTCCTCATGTTCCATGCACCTTGCCATGTCGTACGGGCGCCACGGGCCGAAGTGGCGGGTCTTCTGGGAACGCTGGCCCGCGTCAGCAGCCGTCCGCGCTATGCCTTCATGTTGCTGACTCTCATCGCCGAAGCCGCGGATGAGCGAGGTCGTGCCGGACCGTGGGTCGATTCCGGCGGTAGGCCCGTGCTGCTGCGGGACTGGCTCGGCGATGCCCTGGCGCAGATGGCGGGCCGGGACAGCCAGCGCCAGGACCTGATCGAGCGGGTGAGAGCCGAACTTGTGCGGGACGGGCTTCTGCCGCCCGAGCACCAGGCCGCCGATCGGGCGATCGCGCTGGAAGTGGCGAGCCGGGCTCGGGCATCGGCCCGGACCAACATCAGTCGCTCGGTGTCAGAGCTCGTCAAGGGGGGTCTGTTGCGTCGGCACTACCAGGGTTACGCCGTCGATCATGTCAACCGGGGTGGGCAGCGGCACGTGGTCTACACGCTCGACGGTCCAGCCCTGGTGCTGCTGGGGAAAGGGGCGCCGCCACGTGCGCCGCAGCAAGGCAGGCAGGGAGAGCTGCCGTTCTGACGAGGCGATGGCGCAAGCCTGCCCTCCCCGGATCGGATCGCTGTTCTGGCTGGTTAGAGAAGACACTATTTCCGCCAGATAGAGATGTCACCGCTGGATGCAGCAGGGGCTGTGCGGAACCCTTCGAGCTTGTGCAGCACAGCCCCTGCTGGTGCGCTGATCTCGCGGTGATGGTGCCCGGACCCACTGCGCCAGCAGTGGGCTCCCTCAAACGGCCTCGACCAGCTCGCGCCGAGCCTGCTCGATAGGGGGGAGCC
>NZ_JACLAU010000089.1 GCF_014230305.1 Novosphingobium aerophilum | reverse complement strand
CCGAATCACCTCCGGCGAGGAGTGGAAGTAACGGAACGGATTGGCTGGTTTTCGAGGACGCGGCATGCCCCTGCCCTACCCCCGACACGGCCCTTTCGCTAGCCGGTGCAGTTCCTTTGACAATGCCGCATTCCCCAATGCCAGATGCGGTCGCGGCCTGTGGTGCGCTCCTTGTTCTCACCGTACCAAAAGAAGGTGTCGCCTACCTGGATAATCGAACTGCCCCGTACCTGGATGGGCTTGCCAGACGTATCGAGCCAGACATCGCCGGGCTTGAATTCCCTAGACCTCATGCCGGGGACTGCGCGAGCTGAAGCCCCCCCGAAACTGGCGGCGATGCCGGTTGCCACACCACTGGCGAGGACCTTGCGACGATTAATCACTGAACGCTCCCTTGCGAAAAGTCATTTGAACAGCCGAAGGTCGATCGCATCGGCCATAGCCTTTGAACCTTCGGGATTGGGATGCAGGTGATCGCCTGAATCGAATTGCTTCGACATCTTCGAAGGATCGGCCGGATCGCGAATTGCCTTGTCGAAGTCGATTACGGCATCAGCCCCGCTTGAGCTGCGGATCCAGTCGTTCACGGCCCGACGAACAGCGTCTTTCTCTGGCGTTCCGTGGCTTGGTGACCCGGAAGCTGGCAAAAGGGTTCCAATGAAAACCTTGATGCCCTTGCCATGCGCACGCGCAATGATCTGCCGATAGGCACCGATGAGGTCTTCGGATGTGACCGGAGTTTCACTGCCGACCTTGCGGATGTCATTGATGCCCTCGAGCAGGACGATGTGGGTCACGCCCTCCACGCGCAAGACATCGCGATCAAGTCGCGAGAGAGCGGCATCGCCCATGAAGGTGTCTAACAGGCAATTTCCCGAGATCCCCGCGTTGACGACCGACCAGCGATCCCCTGATTTTTCGGCCAGACGTTGTGACAGGCGTTCTGGCCAGCTCTGCAATTCGCTGGTTGTGGGCCGGTTGCCATCGGTAATGGAGTCACCAAAGGCGACAATCACATTCGTTCTGGCCGGACTGAGCACTGAGATCCCTGTCACGATTGGCCGCTGCTGGATGCGCTTCAGCTCACCGAGGCTTTCGGCCGCGGTCTGGTCTCCAGGTGATACTGCAACTCCTGCTCCCCCGATTTCAGGCAGGAAGGGGTCTTGCGGATGCAGGCTGACGATGATTTCAGCACCGCGCTTTACCGACAACTGGATGGGGTCACTGAGCGCCGGTGCGCCTGCAGGCAGTGTAATTCCTGATTTTCCGCCGAATGTGACAGTGCGGATTGAGCCAGTAGCAGCATTGAATCCGTCACCGGCCAAACCGATGCTGGCTGCGGCAATGCGCAGTGGGGTTTTGCCTTCTTCGTTCGAAAGCCGGATCCGAACTTCTGAGCCGCTGGCATAAAGACGCAATCGGTAGCGCAAGGTCCCCGTCATGGCCTTTGGCTGAAGCTTGGCTGCTGCCTCTGGAGGTATCCCGACCATTTTTGCCAACATCGATATGGTCTCGGGATCAGCGAGCAGATTTGCCGCAGGGCTGGATTGCCACGCCTCCACCCACTGGCCTCGCTCCCTGGCGCCAGCCGGGGCAGCAACAAGTGCCAGTCCAATCAGGAAAGAACGCCAATACGCCCGCATCTACTTGCCTCCCCGTTCCACTGCTGAGCAAAGCCATGCTGCCATCCTCAAGTGCGCAGCTATTGTTGTCTTGCGAGGTCTATCATTCGCACAGGCATCGACCTGTTCACCAAACCTGCAACCCGTCATTCCATACCTTAGAGTATGTTTGCAAGCCTTCGGCTACAGCAGATCGCCCGGTGGTTCGACCTGACAAGGCAAAGCATGCCTCCATACTCTTATGACCAGACCCGGCGCGGCATTCCCCATGGGTTTGACTCGCGGACCGTTTCGGGCAGCAGATCTTCGGGGAAGTCCTGCAGACAGACCGGGCGCAGAAAGCGCTCGATTGCCATGGTGCCGACCGACGTCGTGCGGCAATCGGAAGTTGAAGGGTATGGCCCGCCGTGAACCATCGCCGGGGAGACCTCGACGCCCGTGCCGAAGCCATTGGCAAGAACGCGCCCCGCTCTGTCCATCGCGATCGGCAGCAGACGGCGGGCGGCGATGTGGTCCGCATCGTTGAAGTGGATAGCCACAGTGAGCTGGCCTTCAACCGCGGCGAGGACATCGGCAAGCTGATCGAGGTCTGAACAACGCACGACGAGTGCGGCGGGGCCGAACATCTCGTGATGCAAGTCCGGATTGGCGAGGAAGGTTGCTGCATCGGTCGCCAGCAGCTTCGCGCTCGCGCGAAGATCTGCCGTGCCACTTTCTGCAAGTAGAGACACACCGCTGTGGTTCGACACCTGCGATGATGACGCTGCGAAGGCCGAACAGATGCCGGGAGTGAGCATGACGCCGGGCGCCCATGTAGCCACGGCATCCGCTGCCGCAGCGAGAAAACGCTCCAGTCCGTCGCCTTCGATGGCAAAAACGAGGCCGGGATTGGTGCAGAACTGGCCGGTGCCCAGCGTCAACGAGCCGACAAAGGCTGTGCCAATCTGCTCGGCTGCTTCGGCCAGCCGCGCGGGGAGAAGCACGACGGGGTTGGTCGCGCTCATCTCGGCATAGACCGGGATGGGCTCGCTACGCGCGGCAGCAAGCCTGACCAAGGCTTCACCAGCGCCCCGCGAGCCGGTGAAGCCGACAGCCTTGATCCGGGCATCACTGACCAGTGCCTGACCGACGCCAATTCCGCCATCCTGCAGGAATGAAAAGGTGCCGGCAGGTAATTCCGAAGCTGCCACCGCTGCGCTGAGCGCCCCGGCCACCAGTTCACCGGTGCCGGGATGCGCCGGATGGCCCTTGACCACCACAGGGCAGCCTGCCGCCAGGGCCGAAGCGGTGTCACCACCCGCCACCGAAAATGCGAGTGGGAAGTTCGAGGCACCGAACACCGCAACCGGGCCTAAAGCGCGCTTTGTCAGGCGCAGGTCGGGCTTGGGGCCGGAAGCACGGGCTGGGTCGGCGTGGTCGATCCGCACTCCGGCAAATTCGCCCTCGCGCAAATGCGTGGCGAACAGGCTGTCCGTCGTCAGAACATTCGGCACAACTCGCGGCGTAGATTAGCGGAGTGCGGGCCTCGTCTGGGGGTTGATATTAGGCGGCGAGCTTGCGGTGCTGCAAGCGCCGATGTTCGATGGTCTGTTG
>NZ_JACLAU010000088.1 GCF_014230305.1 Novosphingobium aerophilum | reverse complement strand
CGCAGATCCATTCGGAAAGCGTGGACTATGCGGTGATGGAAAACACCGATCGCGCGGCCATGGTGCCGGCCGCGATGGGCTGGTCCGACATCGGCAACTGGGAAGCCCTGCACGAGGCGCGCGCCCGCGATGCGGCCGGCAACCACGTGACCGGCCCGGCCGAACTGATCGACTGCCGCAATGTCCTGGTCGATAGCGATGGCCCGCGAGTGAACGTGATCGGGCTGGAGAACGTGATGATCGTGGTCGATCAGGGCGAGATCCTGGTCACCAGCGCCGCCGGCGCGCAGAAGGTCGGCAAGCTCCACGGCGCCAGCAACCAGTAATCCATCTATCCGCAGGCCCTTCCCATGGATCAGTCCCCGCTTCTCCCGGTCCGCAACGTGGCCAAGCCCTGGGGGCGCGACGTCCTGCCTCCCCCGTTCCGCGCCCCCGCGGGCGAGCGCGTGGGCGAGATCTGGTTCGAACCGCCCGCCGCGCTCGACAGCCTGCTGGTCAAGTACATCTTCACCAGCGAGGCGCTGTCGGTGCAGGTCCACCCGTCCGATGCCCAGACCCTGGCCAAGGGACTGGGCAAACAGGGCAAGGAGGAATGCTGGCTGGTGATCGATGCCGAGCCGGGTGCCGTGCTGGGCATCGGGTTCCATGACCCGATCGAATCCGAAGCGCTGCGCGCTGCCGCGATCGATGGTTCGATCGAGCAGGCGATGGTCTGGCATCCGGTGCAGGCGGGGGACTTCTTCTACATTCCGGCAAACACCGTCCACGCGATCGGCGCCGGGGTGAGCCTGATCGAGGTCCAGCAGAACAGCGACATCACCTATCGCCTCTATGACTATGGCCGTCCGCGTGAGCTGCACCTGGACGAAGGCATCGCTGTCTCCCGGGCCGAGCCCTATGCCGCGCACTGGCATCGCTCTGTCCCCGAACGCGGCGAGGTCACCCTGGTCGACGGCCCGCTGTTCCGGCTCGACAGGATCGATGGCCCGGCCGGCGAGACGGTTCGTCCGCACTACGCCGAGGGGCCCCTGCTGGTCATTCCCCGCAGCCCCGGGGTGTCCGTCAACGGGATCGAGCTGGCCGTGGGCGAATGTGCGCTGGCCCCCGCGATCGATGCCGTGGCGGTCAGCGGCGGGGCCCTGGCGCTGCTCGCCAAGGGGCTCTGACAGGCCGGGTCGGGTTGACACTTGCGGGACCTTTTCGGGTCCCCGATCTTTCCCGAAATGATCCGGCAGGACTGCGGTTTGCGACGATGCTGGGTCGATCCGGGTGTGACTTTCCGCCCGCAGCAGTGTCAGCCTGCCATTGTGCGAAGCGGCAGTGCGCAAGGGCGCGAAGGGAGGTGGCGGGCCAGGCATGACCGCCATAAGGCCATAGACCGGGCCGGTAGGACAGTGCCGTGAGTCCGGAAGGCGCGGCCCGGGGCTGCGCGCGAACCGTGGCAAACCCTGCTTTCCGCGCCCTCGGGTGTTTCCACCGGACCCCAAATCGCTTTAGGATGACCGCAGCATGATCGCCCACACCATCCAGCTCGCGCTCGCCCCGGTCTTCGTGCTGGTGGCGATCGGCAACATCATGAACATCCTGTCGACCCGGCTTGGCCGCATCGTCGACCGGTCCCGCCACTTGCAGCAGCGCCACAGCGAGACCTTCGGCAGCGAGCACGACATGGTGGTGAGCGAAATCCGTCTGTGCGACGAACGGATCGTCCTGATCACCAAGGCGATCCGCAACCTGGTGGTCTCGGGCCTGGCAATCGGCACGACGGTGGGCATCCTGTTCGTCGAGGAGATGGCGGGCTATCCGCTCGAATGGGTGGCCGCGGTGTTTTTCCTGATCGCCCTTGCGCTGCTGATGTGGGCGCTGCTGCTGTTCCTGCACGAAACCCGCGTCGCTGCCGCGGCCCTGCGCATCCCGCGCGACTATCTGGAGCTGCACCGCGAGGATATCTGAGCGGGCCTCCGGCACGAGAGGACAAGCATGAACCTGACAGGCAAGACCATTCTGCTGACCGGCGGCACCGACGGGATCGGCCGCGCGCTGGCGCTGCAGTTGCGTGCGTTGGGGGCGACGGTGATCGTCACTGGTCGCACGCCCGAGCGGCTCGCGGACATGGCGGCGCAGGGGTTCGAGACGATCGCGGCGGAGCTGTCCGGACCGGACGGGGTCGCGGCAGTGCTGGCCGGGCTGGGCGACCGGCCGATCGACGTGCTGGTCAACAATGCCGGGGCCGGCACGGGGCATGACTTCCGCCTGGCCGCGCCCGACCTTGCCGACAATGACCGCTGCATCTTCCTCAACCTCAACGCCCCGATCCACCTGATCACCCACCTGATGCCGGTGCTGCGGGCCCGGGGCGAGGCGATGATCGTCAACGTCACTTCGGGCCTCGCCATCGCGCCGCGCTCGGGCGCTCCGGTCTATTGCGCGACCAAGGCGGCCCTGCGCAGCTACACCCAGGCCCTGCGCGCACAGCTCGCCGGCACCGGGATCCATGTGCTCGAGGCCCTGCCGCCAGTGGTGGAGACCAAGATGACGGCGGGCCGCAACCAGCGCAAGATGCCCGCGGCCGAGTGCGCGCGGCAGATCATCGTCGCCATGCAGCGCAACGCGCCCGAGGCCAATGTCGGGCTGACCCGCCTGCTGCGCACGGTCTACAGCCTGTCCCCGGCGCTCGCCCGCAAGGTGATGCTGCGGTTTTAGGGATTCTGGGCTAAGGTCAGGGACCGGGTTCGCCTGGTGTTGGTCATTCCGATCCTCCTCCGTTTTGCGCAGCACAACGGGGGAGGGGGACCGCGCTGCCGCAGGCAGCGGGGTGGAGGGGGACAGCAACCGGCCCCCTCCGTCAGCCGGCATGCGCCGTCTGACACCTCCCCCGTTGCATCCTGCGGATGAAACAGGGGAGGATCGAAGAACGGCAGCTCCCCACCCCACACGGCCATCACGCATACCTCCTCCATCGTCGCCCCGGCCTTGAGCCGGGGCAGGGCTTGCGTGGCGACGGTGGGGGAAGAACAGCCCTGTCCCGGGTCAAGCCCGGGACGACGAGGGGTGTGCTGCGTGGACAGGTTTCAACGACCGATTGCGCACAACGGACCTTTGCTTCCTCCCCGGTACGGGGAGCAACCGTCTAGGCGAGAGCCCATTTCTGCTTGTTGCGGATCATGGCGTTGAGGGCTGTGATGAGTTTTCGCATGATGGCGACGAGAGCGACCTTTG
>NZ_JACLAU010000087.1 GCF_014230305.1 Novosphingobium aerophilum | reverse complement strand
TCCAACTTTTCGCGGGCATCTGCAAGCGTCAGGAACCAGTGGGTGTTCAGGCACTCGGCCCGGAAGCGCCCGTTGAAGGCTTCGATGTAGGCGTTATCCGTAGGCTTGCCGGGCCGGGAGAAGTCCAACGTCACACCGTTGGTGTAGGCCCACAGGTCGAGGTCCCTGCTGATGAACTCGGAGCCCTGATCGACCCGGATCGTCCTCGGATAGCCGACTACGGCGCAGGTCGCCTCGAGGGTCTGGACAACGTCCTCACCCCGGTAGCTGAACCGCGGATCGAGCACCGGGGAGAACCGGGAGAACGTGTCGACGACGGTCAGGACGCGGATCTTCCTACCCGTTGCCAACTGGTCATGGACGAAGTCCATGGCCCAAACGTCATTCACGCGGGAGGCCGCGCAGCGGTCTTCCCTCAACTTCGCCTTCACCCTGCGCTTGGGCGTCTTGTTGCGGAGCTGCAGCCCCAACTCGTTGTAAATCCTGTGGGTTCGCTTCATGTTGATCTCCCGTATCTGTCCGGTGAGAGCCGCTTGCTGAGGAAGGCGGGTGTGCTCAGGACGTCCTTATGGACGCACATATGGACATACGCAGGGCAGCATGGCGCAGGTGACGGTGTTTTCGGACGCTCGCCGCCGGCGTGAGTGGTCGGATGAAGAGCGGCTTGAGATCCTGCGGGAGGCTTTCGCGCCGGGCGCCGTCGTTTCCAGGGTTGCGCGCCGGTATGACGTGTCTCGGGGCCTGATCTACATCTGGCGTCGTGAGGCGCTGAGGCGAGTCCAGTCTGCATTCGTGCCGGCGGTGATCGAGGATGCCGCGCCATCGGAGCCGCCCTGCGGATCGGTTGCGGAACCGGAAGCGGCGATCGTGCTGGAACTGGCGGATGGTCGGCGGCTGCGGATTTCAGCATCGGCCCCGCCAGCGCTTGCGGCCGCCGCGTTGAGGGCGGTGCGATGATCCCATCGGGCGCGCGGGTGTGGATTGCGATGGGCCATACCGATATGCGGCGCGGCATGCAGAGCCTGGCCGCCCAGGTGCAACAGCACTTCTTCAAGGATCCGTTCGCCGGCGATCTGTGGGTCTTCCGCGGTCGTTCCGGATCACTGGTGAAGATCATCTGGCACGATGGGATTGGTATGTCGCTCTACGCCAAGCGGCTTGAGAAGGGGCGGTTCGTGTGGCCCTCGGCGAAGGACGGCATGGTCTCGCTGACCACTGCACAGCTGGCCTGCCTGCTCGAAGGGATCGACTGGCGCAACCCGCAGTACAGCTGGCGGCCGCAGAGCGCCGGATAGCCTGCAAAGTCCCGCATTTGCGGCTTGATCTGCAGGGCTGGCAGTGATTCACTCCTCCCATGCAAGCGGCCGTTCCACCCTTTCCGGACGATGTTGACGTCCTCAAGGTGCTGCTGGCTTCAGCACTGCAGAAGATCGATCAGATCGAGGCCAACGCCCGGGCCAGGGAGAACGCCACCGCGGCGATGATCGCCCATCTCAAGCTGCAGAACGCCAAGCTGCGGCGCGAGCAATATGGCGCCAGCGCCGAACGCACCGAGCGGCTGCTCGCCCAGGGCGAACTGGAGCTCGAAGACCTCGAAGCCGATGCTGCCGACGACGAGCGTGCCACCGAAGCAGCGGCGGCGAAGACTGCAACCATTGCGGCCTTCGAGCGGCGCAAGCCGGCCAGGAAGCCGCTGCCGGACCATCTCCCGCGGGAGCGCGTCGTCATTCCCGCGCCGTGCGCCTGCCCGGCCTGCGGCAGCGACCGGCTGTCGAAGCTCGGTGAGGACGTAACCGAGACGCTCGAGGTGATCCCGCGCCAGTGGAAGGTCATCCAGACGGTGCGCGAGAAGTTCGCCTGCCGGGACTGCGAGAAAATTACCCAGCCACCGGCACCGTACCACGTCACCCCGCGCGGGATGTTCGGCCCCAGCTTTCTGGCCATGCTGCTGTTCGACAAGTACGGCCAGCATCAGCCGCTGCACCGCCAGGCCGAACGCTTCGCCCGCGAAGGCGTGGCGATCAGCGTCTCGACCCTGGCCGATCAGATTGGCGCCACCTGTGAGGCGCTGATGCCGATCTTCCGCCTGATCGAGGGACACACCTTTGCCGCCGAGCGGCTCCACGGCGATGATACGACCGTGCCGGTCAGGTCTAAGGGCAAGACCATCACCGGTCGACTGTGGAACTACGTTCGCGATGACCGGCCCTTCGGCACCGCTGATCCCCCGTCTGTGATCTTCCACTACTCGCGCGACCGGCGCGGCGATCATCCCAAGCGCCATCTGGCGGAATGGTCCGGCATCCTGCAGGCCGACGCCTATGCCGGCTACAACGAACTCTATACGCCTAACCGTGAGCCGGGGCCGATCCTCGAGGCGGGCTGCTTTGCCCATGCGAGGAGGAAGTTCTTCGAGCTTGCCGATATCGAGGGTGCCGCGCGCAGGAAGAGCCGCGGCGAGAAGCCCGGCATGGTCTATCCGATCGCGCTCGAGGCCGTGCAGAAGCTCGACGCCCTGTTCGCGATCGAGCGCGAGATCAATGGCCGTAGCCCGGACGAGCGCCTTGGCGTCCGCCAGGAACTCAGCGCCCCGCTGATGGCCGAGCTTCATGACTGGCTGAACACCCAGCTCGGCCGGATCTCCCGCAACCATGACCTGGCCAAGGCGATCAACTACATGTTGCGGCGCTGGGACGCCTTCACCCGGTTCCTCGCCGACGGCCGGGTCTGCCTGTCGAACAACGCTGCGGAGCGGGCCCTGCGATGCGTGCCTCTCGGACGAAAGTCGTGGCTGTTTTGCGGCTCCGATCGCGGCGGGCAGCGCGCGGCCGTCGCCTACTCGCTGATCCAGACCTGCCGGCTGAACGATGTTGATCCCCAGGCCTGGCTCGCCGATGTCCTTGCCCGCATTGCCGATCATCCCGTCAGCCGGCTCGACGAACTGCTGCCGTGGAACAGGCGGGTCTCTCGGCTCGCTCTGGCCGCCTGATGGCCCACGTCAACAAGGTCCATTCCGTCCGAACCATTGGCCTCGTCGCTCGGGAGCTCGACAAAACCGAAGACGAGATAGCCGACCTGGCGCTCGGCATGGATCCGGAAGACGGCCTCATCTGGGTTTACAGCCCAGAGCACGAGGACGGCATAATGGCCTTCACCTACGACTGCGGATTCCGAGGTCATCGCGCGCACCATTCCGATTTGATCGCGCGCGGGAATCCGAGGTGATGGCGCGCAGCGTTCCGAGAATTGTCCGCGCAGCATTCCGAAATGATCGCGCGCAGTTTGAGG
>NZ_JACLAU010000086.1 GCF_014230305.1 Novosphingobium aerophilum | reverse complement strand
CACCGGGAAAGCTATGCCGGATTTTTGGAATTTGACCCTGTCCGGGGCGCGCCCCGGACAGGGTCAACGAGAAGAAGTGGGGAATTTTCAAATGTCACTTCTGGGGCATTTTACTCCGCCATCAACATTTGCCGTAAAGGCTGGACATCGAAATGGGGCCTGAGGCGACGCCTGCGAGATTGCGGACGGCAGCTTCGCCAAGAGAAGTCGTTGTGCCCGCGGCGCGGCCGAGTTCCGTTGCGACATTACCAAGTGAAATGGCTCCCGTGGACTGCAGGGTCATGCGTGAGCCTCAAGCCGATCAACCTTACCAGAGAGCTCCTTCACCGCCTCGATCAGTATTCCGACGAGATTGCCGTAGGCGACAGACAAGAGTCCATCATCGTTGGCCTGCACAGCCTCAGGTACAACCGCGGCCAATTCCTGGGCGATCACACCAAGGAATCGTACCCAAGTCCTCGCGGACGTGCTGTTCGCCCACAAGGCGAACGGGCACAACACGGCTGTCGGCGTTGACGATAGTAGGCCCGAACAGCGTTTCGAGCATGAATATGCCTTCGGCATGGTGCCGAAGGGCCCGGTGCCGCGGATCAGCAAAGATCGCCTTCGACTGGTCAAACCATTGGTGGAGCGGGAGGTAATCGTCCACCACCCCTCCCCATTTCCGAACCGACGATAGGGCGTGATAATAGCAATGAGCCATCGCACTTCTCCTAGAGATCAGTCGAATGGTCGTCGGTCGCCGTGTAACGCAGCTGGCAGTCCAGAACGAAGCTCGGCGTAGCCACGTCGATGATTAGTTCGCCGCAAGCACCATCATTGATTTCCCATCCGGGATGATGGCGTTCGAGAGCAAGGTAAGTCAGTTGTTCGAGGGCGGAATTGAGGCTCTGGTCGTCGCCTTCTCCAGCACAGTCGATCGTAACTTCGGGACACGGAACACTCGCCCCGACGGCGTCAGAGAAGACGCATTCTTCGACCGCACCGCTGTCGCCGCACCCATCGAAACGGATTTCTACACTGGCAATTTCGGCATTGCGCAGCGGGGCAATGATAGCTGCCTTGAGCCGTTGAATTTCACTTTGTGCCTGCGCCGCGCGCTCGGCCTGGCGGACAGCAAAATCCGCCATGATCGCCTGAAAATCAGTCATCAGATTTCTCCTGCAATGTGGGGGCAAGGACCGATCGTCTTGCCCACGATAACAGGCGATCTCTTTCCTCTGACGGCCTGCGCCAGCGCCGATGGCGCTGGCGCGATGCCGGACGCATCAGTCGGTATCCTGAGCCGCGCGCTTGGGAGAGGTTCCAAGCGGACCGCGGCGATCAACGACGGTAATCCGACGGGATTTCGCTTCGATGACGAGGCGCTCCAGGACCCCGTTTCCGGGAAAGGCGACGACATAACGGGGGTCAAGCGAGAGCATACGCTCGTTGCGCTTGAAGCCTGCGCGTGCCCCCAGGCGCATGTCGAGGGAGAAGCTGATTTGCGGGATGTTGCGTCGTTCCGCCCATGAAGATGCCAGACGGTCAACGCCCTTGGTATCACCGCCGTGGACAAGAACCATGTCAGGAACCCGGTCGTGAACCTTGTCCAGAGTAGCCCAGACGTTGTTGGCGAAAGTGAGAGCGTCCTGCTCGTTTGGATGGCGTGTGCGGCCACCGGCAAATATCACCGGCGTACCTTCTGGCATGGCGGCGCGGCGCTTGGCTTCGGACCGGGCTCGGACGAACTCGCGGCCCTCCACAAGCGCGGAAGTCAGCATGGCGCTGTGATTGAAGCGCGAACTCGACACGGGCTTCCACGACGAGCCGAATTCGTTGAGATAGAGGGCAGCGGCCACTTCGCGCATCTCTTCGAGAGCGATCATGGCCCCTTCGGCACACTGCGCACGCTCAACCTGGGTCTCGAGTTCATGGGTGTGAATTTCGGATCCATCGGCAGTGGCGAGGAGCGCTCGAACTTCGTCGGTTGCGCGGTCGACTGCGGTCGATTTGCGGGTCGCGGAACGGTGGAAGATGTTGACGAACGCCCAGCCGATGTCCTCGGCATCGGCCTCCAGCGCAGTCCCAGAGACCATCGCAAATAGATCGGACCAGACAGCTTCGAGCGTCTGGACGACCGCATCGTGGACCGGAAAATCATTGGTGGAAACCGGGGCAGGACCAATCGAAAAACCGGAAAGATCGAGGCCGGCAAGTTGGTCAGAAAATGATGAGTGCACGGGTATTGTCCTCCTGACTGGCGTGAGGCTGACGCACCCGCTTATGGCTGCGCCAGCGAGAGTCCGTCAGGGCCAGCTTGAGGCAGTCTCCGCACCCGACAGGGGAAACCCGCTTGGGCAGGCTGGCGCGGGCAGGCCAACGGCCCACAGGGCCGGGCCAACTCGGGCCTGCGCAAGCCGGGTTGCGGAAGACTGGCGGCTGGCCCAGGGCCTCTCTCGCATGGCTGCAGACCATGAGTGCACATGCCGGCTTCGTCAGTCAGGACAGGCACATGTGTACGCTCACCAGTGAGCGGCGCATTCAGGCCACCCGTTTTGCGTAGACGCCCTCACCGTTCGACATGTGACCGAGGCAGACGTAGTTGCCGAACAACGCTTCAAAGCGCGAGGCGATCTGGGACAGCCAGCGTTGTGCTCTGGGCGATCTGGCCGTGCGCCAATCGGCATCCCAATAGGCGCCATCGTCACGCTCGACGATCCACACCGCAACCAGGCCGGCGTAAACCGACACGCCGAAATCCGCATAGGCATTGCGCATGAGGATACGGTCCTCGCGGCCTCGCCAACCGTCGTGCGCGATCAGGGAAGGAAACGCCCGCCCTGCGCGTTCGCGCAGATCTTCGCGGAGCCATTCATATTCGAATTCCCAGTCGCCGTCGTTTTCGACTTCGAGCACCGTGAAGGCGATAATGGCCCCGCTGGGATAGCTGACCGATCGGCCCATGACACCCTCCTTCAGGCGGCCAACGCAGCGTCGGCAGACGCTTCGTCGGTATCATCGGCAGAGATCCGTCCTCCGAGTTTGAGCAGAAGCCTTGATGCTTCCTCCGCCTTTGCGGCAGCAGTGAGAATGGCACGGTCATCTTGTCTCAGGAGCTTGAGCCAGTGCTCGATATAGCTCGCATGGCTATCGAGGTGGGTGACTGGCAGACCGAGTTCAGCGCCAAGCATGGCGCTCGAAAGTTCCGCGACATATCCTGACAGTCCAGCGCTAATGTGAATTCCAGCGCCATTTTTGCGAACCTGTTTCACGCCGCAATCTCCTCGGCCTGAGGCTGCTGGGCATGCATCCAGTCGGCTGCGGCCTGGGCCTTGCT
>NZ_JACLAU010000085.1 GCF_014230305.1 Novosphingobium aerophilum | reverse complement strand
GAAATCGTCGCCTGGCCAAGGATGTCGAGGCAACCCTCAAATCCGCAGCAGCATTCCTCTACGCCGCCGCTGCCATGCTCATGATCCGCCGACTGGCACGCTCAGCGTGAGTTTCGAAACCGACTCTTAGCCTGCGGAGAACTTTCCGAGCAGGTCTGCGGGCTCTTCCCGCAGCTTCGGCCTGACGGCCGGGAGGGAAGGGGGGTGGGAAGAGAGTGATCGAACAAGGGGTTCGGTCGCAATCGATCCTACCAGGAGAACGTCCATGAACATCGGTGAAATCCGCAAGAACGCCAACGGCCAGCTGATCGGCTCCGTCGAAACGCTCACCATCACCCGCACCATCGGCCTGCGGCCGGTGACCTCCAGCAACCCCCGCGCCCCTCGCTACGAGATCGTCGCGCTCAACGACCAGCGCCGCTGGGTGATCGTCGGCGCGCTCTTCGAGCTCTCCTCGAACTCGACCGGCGAGAGCTTCTACCAGGGCAAGATCGACGATCCGTCGATGGCGCAGCCGCTCTACATCGCCGCTTTCCCGCGCGAGGATGGCACGATGGCGGTGGCCTGGCAGCGTCCGCGCCGTCGTGACAACCGCCTCGGCACCGCCGAATACGGCGAGAGCGACATGTTCCCGGCTGACGATGCCGGCGGCGATCGCCGCGAGGAACAGGCCGGCGACGGGCGCAACGACGACGGTCTGGGCGACAGCACCGCGACCCCGCCCGCCAAGCGCGGCCGGGCGGGTGCCAAGGACGGCGCCGAACACGATGGCGCGCTGCCGCCGCTCGTCGACGCCTGATCGGCTTGTCCCAACTCCAACCGACGGGGACCCCAAGCGGGTCCCCGTCCCCGTGCAAGGCCGCGGATGAGCCCCCGCGCGGCCTGAGGCGGAACGCCGGCACTGCCCCCCGCCCGGCGTTCCGCCTCTTCATTTGCATGGGGGTGTCCGGAGAACCACAATGCTGACCGACAGCGAACGCTTCGCCTTCACCACCCGGCGCCACCACGCCTTTGCCAGCACCGGCAATGCCTATGACGCGGTCCAGTGCGACGAGGCCATCAGTACCGGAGATACGCTGGTCGTCCTCACCGAGGAGGTCGTGGGCGTCGCCATGACCTGGCCGTTCGCGGTGACAAAGGCGCACGGGCATCTCCATGCCCTGTCCGCGCCGCGCGAAGGTGAGACGCTCGCGGATCTCGCCCGCTCGCTCCACGTCAGCGCGGCCGACTTCGCACACGCCGCCGAGATCGCCCGGCGTTTCGGATTTCCGCTCGATCCGCAGATCGAGGCGTTGCTGGCCCGCCCGGCGGGCTGAGCAGGCGCGTGTCAGAGTGGCAGGGTGGACTGTTCCGGTGACGGCGCACGGTCCGGCGCGCCGACCGCATCGGCGATCACGCGCGCGAGTTCGAGCGCGGCATCCTCGCGCAGGCACGAGTTTGGGGCCGTGATCCCGACCCGCGCCCAGCCCGGGGCATCCAGGATTGCGTGAGCGACAGCAGACGTATCGATTCGTTCCATGCCGCCAAAAGAACATAGAGGGAACACCTTTGCAAGGTGGCTGGTGTATCTGCTTGTCCCGATTGACAGGGCAGGGCGGTCCGCAGAGCATCCGGGCATGTGCAATTTGTACCGCATGACCAAGGCCCCAGCGGAAATCGCCCGGTTGTTCGGCGCGCGCGGTGGCGCGGGCGCGAACTTCGCCGCCGAGGTCTACCCCGGCTATCCCGGCCTCGTCGTTGCCGAGGGCGAAACGCGGGTGATGACCTGGGGTTTCCCGCTGATCCTGAAGGGCAAGAACGGTCAGCCGCTGAAGCCCAAGCCCGTCAACAACGCGCGCGAGGACAAGCTCGGCACTGCATTCTGGCGCCCAAGCTTCGAACGCCGGCGCTGCCTGATCCCCGTCACCGCCTGGGCCGAGGCCGAGGGCCTCAAGGGCCAGATGACCCGGACCTGGTACTCGCTGGCGGGCGAAGAGGTCTTTGCCGTCGCCGGGCTGTGGCGCCCGACCGAGGAATGGGGCGCGGCCTATTCGATGGTGATGGTCGATGGCTGCCCGCAAATGGCGGACGTACACGACCGCATGCCCGTCGTCCTCGCCCGAGAAAGCTGGGAGCAATGGCTCGCGGGCACGCCCGCCGAAGCCTTCGCGCTGTGTCAGACCTGTTCCAGCGAACTTGCCGTCGATCGCACCACAGAGCGCTGGGGTGCTGGAAGGCCCGCGGCGACGTCAGGCTGAGGGGAGGGGGGCTTCGCCGGTCGGATCAGACCCAAGCGAAAGGACCCTGCCATGGGCGACCGAGCCCCCGTCCACATCACCATCGGCGGCGCACTGCCGCGCGAACATCTCGAAGCCTTTGCCGCGCACGCGGCCGACTATGACCTGCGCACCGAGTGGGACGGCGAACCCTTCGATCCCGCGGCGCTGACAGAGGGCGAGCCGCTCGAGCTTTACGGAACCGAGCTCAATGGCGGGCAGGTCCCGGAGATCGACGCCTTCTGCGCCGAGCACGGCCTGCCGTTTCGCCGCTGGTCGGGCGGCTGCCTCGGCGCATATCTCCCCGAAATCATCCTGTTTGACGGGCAAGGCCCGATGCGCGACTACACGGCAAGCGAGGACGAATATGTCCTTTTCCCCCCGTCGTGGATCAACAGCTTCGCGCGGCTGCGCGATCTCAAGCGCGAAATCGCCCGCGCCGAACTGACGATCCCGGCCTTCGTTGTCACCGGAGGTGCGAGCGATGTCCGCGGCTGATACTACCCTCCGGACGCCTTCGCGCGAGGAAGTGCTCGCCTCCTTTCCGCTATCGCGGGTAAGCGAGGCCTTCTTCGACGACATGCTCGGCGTCCTGCCGCCGGCGCACATCGCCGGCCTGCCGGGCTTCTTCGTCAGCGAGGCGGTGAGCGACGACGTCCACGCCCAGTTCGTTGCTGCGGGCGGACGCTTCTACGGCGGCTACGTCGGGCTCAAGGATCGCGCAGGCCTGATTACTTATGCGCGCATCGCCGTGTTCGAGGCAGCGCATCCGGACGCGGTGGAACTCGCCTGGTATCCCGACGCCTGCGAGGAGGCCGCGTCATGAGCCGGCACCGGATCCTCGAACTCGGCGCCGGTCCCGCCGATGAGCCCTGCGCGCAACTCGGGCAATGCACGGACTTCGCCGAGGCCAACACCCTCGAACTGCTCGCCTATAAGGCCGCGATCATTGCCCTCAACGGCGAGCCGCCGCTGCCGCTCGGCTTTGCTCTTGTCGCCAATGCCCATGATTTTGGGGGTGGGTTCAATGGGTCGATGCAACGCATCATTCTCGAGATGAGGAGGAGTGGTGCGATGAAGCAGCGTCGTCGGATATATTACTCGGCCGCCCAGCGGGCAGAGATCTGGGACAGGTGGCAGCGCGGAGAGTCGATGAGTTCGATC
>NZ_JACLAU010000084.1 GCF_014230305.1 Novosphingobium aerophilum | reverse complement strand
CCTCAAACTGCGCGCGATCATTTCGGAATGCTGCGCGGACAATTCTCGGAACGCTGCGCGCCATCACCTCGGATTCCCGCGCGCGATCAAATCGGAATGGTGCGCGCGATGACCTCGGAATCCGCACGCCGTGCCGGCACGAAACCCCGAACAGCCCCTCGGTCGCCATATAGATCTCACGCACCGTCCTGCCGGTGGTGCCTTCGATCACCGCACGGTCGAGCGGGTCAAGAACCTCCGCGCCGCTGAAAATGCCACGTGCCGGGAGCTTCCTACGCTCGGCCAGGTGTCGCAGCACCTTGGGCGAGGCAACAATCGTATCGGGATCAAACGCGACCAGCGCGTCCTCCCAAGCCTCGATACCGTCAGCGGTGTCGTAGAAGGCTAGGCGGATCCGGCTTCCCGCGCTGGCCGAGCCGTAGAGACTGGACATACCCGGCAGCGCAATTGCAACCCGGTGCTGGCGCCAAAGCGCATCAGGCAACGTTTTGGCCAGGATGGTGCCCAACCAGATGAACCGCTCCCTTTCGCTGATGACGTACACTCCGCGGTTGCCACTGGTCCCTGTGCTTTGCCCGAAGTGGAAACCGTCTGCCTCGCTGCATCCTTCGGCGAGCGACTGTCGCACGAAAGCTGCTGAATAGCGGCCGAGGTTGCACCCGGCGAAGTTCGCCATGAGCTTTGCCTTGTCCATGATCGGTAGCGCGGCAAAGCCGCCCTCCAGATGTCCCTGGTAGAAGGGAAACCGCGGCAGGCTATCCACGATGAGACGCTTGATCCGACAATCATGGTAACGAGCGATTGCGGCTGGGTTGCGCAGAGCGACGGCAAGATACCTGGCCCTCATGAACGCCCATAGCGTGTGAGAATAGCGGCGGATCATCGCCGCGCGGATTTGTGCTGCATGCCGTGGGCCTCCAGATCGTTTTTGGTATGGGTAGATCTACATGCCGGTATTTTGAGTCCGCGCTCCGGCCAACGGCCCAGCACGCCTCCCGCTATCAGGAAAGCGACGTCGCTTGTTCTACAGCTCGTCCCCGACTGGCGGCGCTTCCCGCTTCGCCCTGTCGAGAAACGGCAGCATATCGCTTGGCCGGGCCTTGCCAGCTCGCCGTTTCAGAAAATCGGACGCGGTTTCGACCACGCCGATCTTCTGGGCGATGGCGACCGCAATCCACTGGTTCAGCGAAACGCCATCTTCCTTAGCAAGCCTGGCAGCGGCTTCCTTGACCGATGCTGGGAGCTTGAGCGGGTAAGATGCCTTGCTCATGATCGTAACTCCTTCAACAATTCTCCGGGTCTCAACACTCGCAAACCGAACCGGGCCGCGCCCTTGGCGAAGTCGCGCACATTATGTGTAACGAGAGCATCGGCCCGGCCATTGACCGCCGTCTCCAAGACCATCTCGTCGTTCGGGTCCGAAAGTTGCGGCCGCCACTGAAAACTTACTTCCACCGCTTCACAGGCGCTTGCGAGAGCGGCAAGGAAACTGTCGATATCACGCAATCCCAGTCCATGTGCGAGGCGCTGCTCGGGGCGTTTCAGCACTGCTTCGTATTCAAGAAAGAGCGCGGGCGTCACCAGAGGCGTCAGCCGCCCATGTGCAGCCTCGCGCAAAACTGCGTTGCTGCCGCCAGTCGCGCTCCTCAGCGCTGTCACGATGACGTCGGTGTCGAGAACGACTCTTGGCATATCCTATGAGATATCACTTTCTATTTGAAATTTCAATGGAGCGCCCATCAGACGCTCCACCGCAACCCCAATCTGCTGCGCGGCGTCGAGCAAGTGCTCGTCATCGAGATGCGCGTATCGCGCGGTCGATTGATGATTGGCGTGCCCGAGTAGCCGCCCGATCATGGGCAAAGTTTCCTTGCTCATTGCGGCATGGCTGGCGAAGGTATGGCGCAGGTCATGGATGCGCAGTTTGCCAAGATCGGCCCGTACAAGGATCGTCCGCCAGAGGTGCTGGATGCAGCCGATCGGCCTGCGGTACTGGTAGTTCCAGAAAAGCCATGGAATTTTCGGATGGCGCGGCAGCCTGTCGATGACCTCGCGAGCCGCCGATCCGAGCCAGACGGTGCGCGGGCCGGTCTTGCTGTCGCGCAGTAGCAGGCGATTGCCCTTCACATCCTGCCACTGAAGGGTGAGGATTTCGCGATATCTGCAGCCGGTCAGCAACAGCAGCGTGATGACCGCACACCCAGAGCGGGTCGTCAGATTGTCGCTGGCGCGCAATTCGGCGAGAACTTCCCCAAATCGGGCCAGTTCCTCGGTGGAAAGAAACCGCTCGCATTGCCTGCGCTTGTTCGGCCTCACCGACCGGCAAGGGTTGGTGTTTCCGAGCCGGTATCCCCAGACCTCGGCCTTGTTGAGCATGTTCTTGAGGATTTCGAGCGTCCGGTTGGCAGCACCGGGGCCAGTGCGGTTGTTGAGGTCCGCGAACCATTTGGTGACATGCTCTTCGTTGATCTCGTCGATGAATACGCCCTTGAAGGCGCCGTCCAGATACTGTCGGCGATAGCCGTTGTGGGTAGCGAGCGTCGATGCCTTCCACTGTGGCGACCAGCGGGACCAATACTCCTCCAGGAAGTCGTCAAACCGGGGGGCGGAGCGGATGCGCTTGTGCCCGGGCAAGCTCTGCCGCGAGTTCATCAGACCGGCCCAATGTGATCCGGCGATGCTTGCCGCGATGGCGCAGACGAACGAACCAGTAGGTGTTGCCAGTGGGCCTGACGCGCAGGCCAAAGCCCGCAAGTTCGGTATCCCAGATGCAGTATTCCGTCTCGCGCAGCGGCAGCTTGCGCCGCGCAAAGTTGCCATCGAGCAGTGCCCGGCGCCCGGGCTTTCGCCGCTTGGGGACCATATGGGCATCGGCAATATCAAAACTGGGGGCGAAAGTCGCGGAATTCCGGTCATTTGCGGGGACCAGATGGCCTTCAACGGCATGCCCGCTGCCAAGCAAGCCCAGCATCTCGCGCACTGATTTTACGGCGTTTTTTCCCATAAACACAGCAGTACACTGCGTAGGGTGTGCCCCCCTGTCCCCTCCTGCGCAGCCAGGAACCTGTATCGCAACCTGTCACGGTCGGAGCGTCTTGCCGTCCCTTGCTCCGGGCTTCAGCGCCTCGCCGAGCACCCGAGGCGAGACCGCTTCGCTGGGCCGAACTGGCGCGTCAACGAGGGTCGGAGCGGGGCCGTCCTCCCCGGGGCGCCGAGCAAAAGAAAAGGAGGAAGCCCTGATGGACTTCCCCCTTTGCTGTTGGCTCAGAATTCATCGTCGAGCCGGCCTGGCACCGTGTTGTCAATGCTGACCGAAGATTCCCCAGAAGTGCCGAGTTAAAGTTCCCCAGTTTGGGTTTTTGGTGATCAGCCGTTCCAGTGATCGTGGTGTCGCTCCTTTGGCGGCCTGCCGCGCCGCCTTGGCGG
>NZ_JACLAU010000083.1 GCF_014230305.1 Novosphingobium aerophilum | reverse complement strand
CCAACCGCCTGCTGCGCCAATACCTGCCCCACGGCGTCGACCTATCGACGTTCAGCCAGGCCCAACTCAGCGCCATCGCCAGACAGCTCAACGAGCGGCCGAGAAAAACCTTGATGTACCAAACGCCAGCTGAGAAGTTCGCCCAGAGCGTTGCATCGATCGGTTGAACCCACCGGACATACCGGACATTGTGGCTGGTCTCGGCGGAACTGCCCTTGCCCGAAGACGCGCAAGGCTGGCTCGACGACCTTGTCGAACCCGCCACCTGGATCGCGGCGGGGTTTCCGCAGCCGGTGACCTACGAGGGCTCGCGCGCCGTCACGCGCCCATTCCGCGATGTGGTTGCCGCCGCGCTCCAGATCACCCGGGCGAACGCCGACGGCAGCTTTTTCCCGGCTGCGAACGCGGTGCTCCACCGCAACCTGCTCGCCGCCTACGGTCCTGCCACGGTCGCTGCCGCCGACACTGGGTAAGGGGAGGGGGCTGGAACTGGGCGTTCCTAAAGGGAGTCCAAGCCCATGCCTCGCTTCTATGCCGGGATCGGTGCGCGCGCGACGCCGCCCGACGTCCTCAGCCTGATGACGCGTGCCGCCTTCGCGCTCACCAAGCGCGGCTATGTCCTGCGCTCGGGCCACGCGATCGGCGCCGACAGCGCGTTCGAGCGTGGGGCCGGCCGTGATGCGCAGATCTTCCTGCCGGCGGCGGGTTGGCGCGGTTCGGCAAGCGCGTTCCATCCCGATACGTTCGGAGACGAGCTCTGGGGCAGGGCGCGCACTATCGCCGCCGCGCACCATCCGGCCTTTGCCGGGGTCTCGGCCTTCGTCCAGGCGCTCCACACCCGCAACGTGTTCCAGGTCTTGGGCTGCTCGCTCGATAGCCCAGCGGAATTCGTGCTGTGCTGGACCGCCGACGGTGAGGCCTCGGGCGGCACCGGCCAGGCGTTGCGGATTGCCGCCAGTCACGGCGTCCCCGTCTTCAATCTCCAGAGGCCGCGGACACGCGCCCACGTCGAGCGCCACCTCGTCCTCTGACCCGTTCAAATCCGCGCCTGTCCGCCGTTCTATCCCTTGCCTTGGCAACGGGACGCGGGGCGCGTGCGGCAACACGAAAGTCTCAGCCATGTCCTCGATCACGCTCACGCTCGAACTTGCCTGCACGCGCGAGGAAGCCGCGCGCTTCGCTGCGGTCGAAATGTTCCTCGCCGAAATGTCTGAGAACGCAGAAGCCGAACCCCCGGCCGAACTCGACGCGGTCTTCGGTGTTCGGCCACGCGAGACGATCCTCGGCCTTGCCGGGCACCCGCGGCCGCTCGGGATCACCTGCCGGTATGACCGCGAGGCTGGCATGATGACGCTCGCCGCGATCGATGGCCAACCCAATCTCGCCGCACTGCCGGTGCTGTTGCTCTGGCTCTATCCCGACAAGCTGCCCATCGCCTACTCGGTCCACGTGACAGAGCGGTCCGAACTCGCGGTCTGGACCATCGTCGGCCTCAACCGCATCGAAATCACCCAGCACGAGGGGGAGGCCGCGACGCGGCTCGAAGCCTTGCGGGCAATTGGGGACACGCCCCGGCGTCTCGACCTGCTACCGACCAAACCGCTGCCCCGGTCGGACGACTGAGCCTGCTCAGGCGGCCTGCTGCGCGTCCCAGCTGCGCCGCGGCGGCCGGCTGACGCGGGCCGGGAGCGGCTCGCCTTCCTTCCACAGCAGGTGAGCGACGCATTGCCCGGCGAGCAGCGCTTCCAGCGGCTCCGCCACCTCGTTGTCGCGGTCATGGATGTGGATGGCGCTGGCTTCCTCGCCGGTGTCCTTGAGCACCAGGCTGGCGATCGGCGTGTCGGTGTCGAGATTGACGCGCAGACCCTTCACGAACCGCCGCTTCTCCGCGACCGCCTTGCCGACAAGGTAGCGCTCGTCGCTGGTCTCGTAGGGCAGCCACTCGGGCGTGACGGGCATCAGCGCCACCTCGATAAGGTCGAAGGTGCCCTCGCGCCGCCGTGCGAACGAGCCGGCGAGAACCAGGTGCCCGTTTTTGCCGTTCGGACCATCCTGCGCCTGCCACAGCGCGAGTTCGCCGGCGAACCGCTTGTGGAAGCGCCGTGCCATGTCCTGGTCCATCACGAAGGGCATGTCGCCGACATGACGCAGCACGATCTTTTCCGCGCCGTGCGCGGGAACGATCTCCTTGATCTCGCCCACGACCACCATCATCTCGTCCCGCGAAGCATAGACCCGGGCGAGGGCCGCGCGGCGACGCGCCCGGATCTCTTCCTTTTCTTCGACCTTGAAGCTCTCGGGCACGAACAGCACGTGGGGCAGGGCTTCCTGCTTGGCCCGGCAGCTGGCCGCCGCCTCGAGCAGCGCGCGGCGCACCACGAACCACGTCCGCTTGCCCGCCATCTTCGGATGCCAATGCGTCAGCTCCGCCCGGTCCCACAGGACATGCAGCAGCCCGCGCATCGACAGCTTCTGACCCGAGGACTTCACCGTCGGCTTGTCGTTGGTGAGCGCTGCGGGCGCGAGCCGGGCCGCTCCGCGCGAGAGCGGGAAGCCGAGCTTCAGGCTGGTCTCGCCGCTCGCCTCATCGTCGAGCACGGCGCTCCCGCGGACCTGGCCCATGCCGGTGAGGTAATCGGGTGCCTCGTAATGATCGCAGGCGGTCGCATGACGCGCGCCCGAGCCCGGCCAGCGCGCGAGCACGTAGCGGTTCTGGCGGTGCGAAATGTAAAGGGGGAGTTCGGTTCCCTTGCGGCATTCGCAATGGACCGGGCTTTTGCGCTCGTAGGCTTCGCGCAAGACGGGCTGAAGTTCATCGCCTTCGGCCACGCTGCGGCCGAGCACACGGTATCGCTGGATCATTGGGGTATCTCCAATTTCTCGCGATCGACGCTGCCCGTTCGACCTCTCGCGCATCTCCTTCGTTTGACGCGGCCCCGGATGGGCACGCTGGGCCAGTCTATGCCGGCCTTGCGAGTGCGGCAAGGTTTGCTGTGCCGGTGGGTGGTGTGTGGAAAACCCCGCTTCGGCTTGGCTTGCGAGTTCCGCGCTGGCATCACGGCGCGATGACGGCATCCGACCAGCAATTTTCCTTGTTCGATCTGGATCTCGACCCGGTGGTCGAGGACCGCAAGAGCGCGACCACGCCCACGGGGCGCTTCAGCAACTTCATCGTCTACGTCGATGAGAGCGGGGATCACGGCATGCACACCGTCGATCCCAATTACCCGCTGTTCGTCCTCGCATTCTGCGTCTTCTACAAGAAGCACTACAGCGAGAAGGTCGTCCCGGCGCTAGAGAAGTTCAAGTTCAACCATTTCGGCCACGACATCGTGATCCTGCACGAGCGAGAAATTCGCAAGGAAACCGGCCCCTTCAAGTTCGCCAACGAAGCCGAGAAGCTGGGTTTCATCGATGGCCTCAGAGGCCGTTTCGAAAGGGGTTGAGCGGCTGAGACACATGTGATTCCGGGAGTTTGCAGACTTCTCGGAGACAGGCATGTGGACCCCAGCCACCCGCGCGCAGCATACGCGGGTCTCGAAGCGATAC
>NZ_JACLAU010000082.1 GCF_014230305.1 Novosphingobium aerophilum | reverse complement strand
TGACCTCGGCTGTGCAACCAGTCCGATACATCGGCCTCCTGCCCGCATCGGCCGGGATGCGCATCCCGGCCGATGCAACCAATAAAGCACATCTCGTCCACACAAGCCCGGGACGACGATAGCTTTAACGATGTGCCATTTTGCAGGAGTGCGAATGGGTTTTGGGCAGGTGATGCGCGCCGGCCCCTCGCCCAACCCTCTTCCCTCAAGGGGAGAGGGTTGAGGCCGTTCCCCACCCATGCAGGTCCCTTGTTCCGACAGCGTCCCCGCCATCCGGTCGTCCCGGCCCACCACCCTCCGATCCTCGCTTGCATTCCGCTCGTCTTTCCCCTATCGGCGCACTCATCCCGACATTGTGAAGCAAGGTCTGGGCTGGCGCCGAACGGGGCCGGCGCAAAATCGCTTTGCCGATCGTCGGACGAACTGGAGCAGGAATGGCGGATATCGCGCGTCTTATCGAGGTGATCGAACCGGAGGTGAAGGCCCTCGGCTTCGAGCTCGTGCGCGTGGTGCTCTACAAGGGTGGCGAGATCGGTTCGCTGAGCGGCGACTACGACGAGCCGACCCTGCAGATCATGGCCGAGCGGCCCGAGACCGGGCAGTTGGTGCTGAATGACTGCGCCGCGCTGTCGCACCGCATCTCCGACCGGATCGATGCGCTGGAAGAGGCCGGCGAAGTGCTGATCGACGATGCCTACCGGCTCGAGGTCAGCTCGCCCGGGATCGATCGGCCCTTGACCCGGCTCAAGGACTTCGTTGCCTGGTCCGGGCATGAGGCCAAGGTCAACCTGACCGCGCCGGTCGAAGGCAACCGCAAGGCGCTGCAGGGCAACCTGGCCGGGGTCGAGGGTGAGGTGATCCTGCTCGACGATCGCAAGTCGGGGCGCGTGCAGTTTCCCTTTGCCGATGTTCACAGCGCCAAGCTGGTCCTGACCGACCGGCTGATCGCCGCAACCAAGCCGATCGACACCACCGGTGCCGACGAGGAAATGATCGAAGCCGGGGCCGAGAGCCTCGAAGAACAGGAAGACTGACGATGGGCAGTGCGATTTCCGCGAACCGCGCCGAGCTGCTGGCGATTGCCAATGCGGTGGCCACCGAGAAGATGATCGACAAGTCGATCGTCATCGAGGCGATGGAAGAGGCGATCCAGAAGTCCGCGCGCAACCGCTATGGCGCCGAGAACGACATTCGCGCCAAGCTCGATCCGCGCACCGGCGACCTGCGCCTGTGGCGCGTGGTCGAGGTGGTCGAGGTGGTCGAGGACTACTTCAAGCAGGTGGACCTCAAGCAGGCCGAAAAGCTGCAGCCGGGCGCCAAGGTGGGGGACTTCATCGTCGATCCGCTGCCTCCCGTCGACCTGGGCCGCATCGATGCCCAGTCGGCCAAGCAGGTGATCTTCCAGAAGGTCCGCGATGCCGAGCGTGACCGCCAGTATGCCGAGTTCAAGGACCGCGCCGGCGAGGTGATCACCGGGGTGATCAAGTCGGTCGAGTTCGGCCACGTGATCGTCAACCTCGGCCGCGCCGAAGGCGTGATCCGCCGCGATCAGCAGATCCCGCGCGAGGCCGCCCGCGTGGGCGAGCGCGTCCGCGCGCTGATCCTGAAGGTGGAGCGCCAGAACCGCGGGCCGCAGATCTTCCTGAGCCGGGCCCACCCCGAATTCATGAAGAAGCTGTTCGCCCAGGAAGTGCCCGAAATCTACGACGGCATCATCGAGATCAAGGCCGCCGCCCGCGATCCGGGCAGCCGCGCCAAGATCGGCGTGATCAGCCGCGATTCCAGCATCGATCCGGTCGGCGCCTGCGTCGGCATGAAGGGCAGCCGCGTCCAGGCGGTGGTCCAGGAGCTGCAGGGCGAAAAGATCGATATCATCCCGTGGAGCGAGGACACCGCGACCTTCGTGGTCAACGCGTTGCAGCCCGCCACGGTCAGCCGTGTGGTGATCGACGAGGAAGAGAGCCGGATCGAGGTGGTCGTTCCCGATGACCAGCTGAGCCTGGCGATCGGCCGCCGCGGCCAGAACGTGCGGCTGGCCTCGCAGCTCACCAATTCGGCGATCGACATCATGACCGAGGCCGAGGCTTCGGAGAAGCGCCAGAAGGAATTCGCCGAGCGTTCGAAGATGTTCGAGGAAGAGCTCGACGTCGACGAGACGCTGTCGCAGTTGCTGGTGGCCGAAGGCTTCAGCGAGCTCGAGGAAGTGGCCTACATCGACATGGCCGAACTGGCCGGGATCGAGGGCTTCGACGAGGAACTGGCCGAAGAGCTGCAGAGCCGGGCGCAGGAAGCGCTCGAACGCCGCGAGGAGGCGAGCCGCGAGGCCCGTCGCGCCCTGGGCGTCGAGGATGCCCTGGCCGAGCTGCCGCACCTGACCGAGGCCATGCTGGTCACCCTGGGCAAGGCCGGGATCAAGACCCTGGACGATCTGGCCGACCTCGCCACCGACGAGCTGATCGCCAAGAAGCGCACCGAGCAGCGCCGCCGCGACGGTCAGCGCCGCGAGCGCGCCGAGGACAAGGGCGGCGTGCTGGGCGAATATGGCCTGAGCGAGGAACAGGGCAACGAGATCATCATGGCCGCGCGCGCACACTGGTTCGAGGATGAACCGGCAAATGAGGAGGCCGCCGATGCGGATTCCTCGCAATGAGCGCGTAAGCTCCGACAGGTCGGCTGGCGAACCGGAAAGGAAATGCATCCTTTCCGGTGAGCACGCCTCGCGCGATGCGCTGATCCGGCTGGCGATCTCGCCCGACGGCGATGTGCTGCCCGATGTCCTCGCCCGGGCACCGGGCCGTGGGGCGTGGATCGGTGTTTCGCGGCAAGACCTTGAAATTGCTCTGACAAAGGGCAAATTGAAAGGGGCGCTGGCGCGGGCCTTCAAGGGGGCGTCGCTGACCATTCCCGATGACCTGCCCGCGCGGATCGAAGCCGCGCTGGTCCGTGCTTTCGGTGATCGCCTGGGTTTGGAACTGCGCGCGGGCAAACTGCTCGTGGGGTCGGACCGGATCGCCGAGAATGCCCGGATGGGGCGGGTCGCCTGGCTGGCCCATGCCGCCGACGCGGGTGAGGACGGATCGCGCAAGCTCGACCAGGCGTGGCGGGTCGGGCAGGAGGCCGAGGGCTCTGGCCTGATGGGCGTGCGCTTGCCACTGGACCGGGCGGCGTTGTCTGTGGCATTGGGCCGCGACAATGTCGTCCACCTGGCGCTGACGGACCCGGCTGCGGCCGATCGCCTCGCCACCGTGCTGAATCGCCTGCTGGCCTATCTCGGCCGGCCGGACACGACCGGACAAGCCGCTGCCGACCGGCCCGCCACAACGCTTGTGGCTGCCGACGAAGCTGCTGATTCGACATTGAATTGAGACCGAAGGACTGTTTGAACCGATGAGCGAGACCGACAACAAACCGACGCTGGGCCGCAAGCCGCTGGGGCTGAAGCGCTCGGTGGAAGCGGGCGAGGTCAAGCAGACCTTCAGCCATGGCCGCACCAACAAGGTGGTGGTCGAGGTGAAGCGCCGCAAGCTGATCGGCAAGCCCGGCGAGGCCGCGGCTGCGCCCGAGCCGACCCCGGCCGCTCCGCCGCCACCGCCGGTGGCCGCCCCCGCGCGCCCGGCTCCGCCGCCGCC
>NZ_JACLAU010000081.1 GCF_014230305.1 Novosphingobium aerophilum | reverse complement strand
CTTGGTTGAAAGGAGCCGCGATCGTCTGCCTACTCGCCGCAGACCTCAACTTCGACCAGGCTGCAGATCAGCGGGCTGACCTCAAGGCAAGCACCACTCCCGCGCCAGCGGGTTCGTACAAGTCCCAGGGCCGGTCGTTAATGATGCAAGGCTCGTGGCGTTCGGCGGAGGAACGGTGCGCCAGGGTGTGGGGCAATCAGCCATAGCGAAGCCCCCAGGCAAGGATATTCAAGGTAGGGTGTGACCAGAGCCGGTCCTACCCAGTAAGGCGATTGCTTACGGCGAACCCGAGGCCTTCAACTCAAGCCGAGCGGCGCGGTCCGTTAAAAGGGTCCGCAAGGTATCCAGACGTTCTCCGGCAGGCAGGCCCGCGGAAAGCTCCGGCCGTCCAATTGCCACAAGCACCTGCCGAGAAAGCGCTGCGGCGCGGCGCCTGATGAAGGGGGCTGCCAGCCCGGCGTCCCTGGCGAACTGGGTGAAGGCCTCGCCGTCGACGTCCTCGAGGGTCGCAGCCTTGCCGAACTTCATGGCGAGGCGAGGGGAGAGCTGCGGCCAGGCCAGGGTGGACACGAGGTCGTAGAGTGGGGCGAGGACGACCTCGCCGCCAGCCTTGCGCAATAGGCTGAAGTTCTTGGCATGGGCATCGGCGTTGCCGATGATGAGGTTGAAGATCGCGGCATCGGCCAGTTTCAGCACTTCGATCGCGGGCCGGGTGGCCGCCTGCCGCAGCATGGCGAACACCTCGCGGAAGGTCGGCCCGCCATCGGCCGCATACTTGCGGTTCGATGGCACGCCGAGCGCCTGGGCAAAATCCTCCTGATGCAGCCGGTGGGCGACACCCTGTTCAATCACGCGGTCATAGCGTTCGACCAGCAGGAAGGGGTGCCCGCCAGCCTGCCGCCAGGACGCCGAGGCGGCATCGAGCCCAACGGCGTGGGCAAGGGCCAGGCAGAATGCTTCGTTTTCAGCGAGGCCAGCAAACCGGTCCGGCTCGGGCTTGATCAGGTGAGTGGAGGGCTCCCCCGGACGGGGGATCGCCACCTGTCCATCGACCATGACCACGGGGAGCTTGGACTGGGCCCCAGCCAGGCTCAACCTGGCTCCGCCTTCGCCGGCAAGCATGGGGGTGAGGGGCAAGCGTTCAAGCAGGGCGGCGAGTGCGCCGTCACTCAGCGCTTCGGCGGCCGGGTTGGAATCGGACCGCTCGGGCTGGTCCTCGACCGGCAGGAACGCCAGGGCACCCGCAACGTCACCGCCCAGGGCCTGCAGCAGCCGGAACGGATTGTCGGCAGATACCCCAAGCGCGCGGGCGATCGCGGTGCGCTGGGCTTCCTCGGGCAGCAGCCCGCCGAAGACCGCCTTGCAGATCCGATCATCGTAAGGTTCAGGTCGCTTGGGCATCGCCTGCGAAAGCGGAACCGCCTGCGGGTCATCCAGCCAATCGCCCGCATAGCAGAAGTGCATGGCACCGCCGCGGTCAAGCGTGAGCTCTCCCGCGATCCGCTCGCCCCACCATACGGACAGCCGATCGATGATATCGGCCTGAGTGGTCACGCCGAGCTCTTCGGCAAACCAGCGGTGCCCAGCGCCTCCCCATTCGGGCCGACGACCTGCAGCGAGCACCCCAGCGCCGCAAGAACAGCCATGGCCTTGCCCAGCTGGACGGTGGGCTTGCCGCGCTCGAGCTCTACGATGAACCTCAGGCCAACTCCGCTGGCGGCGGCAAGTTCATCCTGCCGCAACCCTAGTTGCTTGCGTTCGTCGCGAATGAGGCGGCCTAGGGTGATGGTATCATGCATGAAGATTTCCCGAACGGGAAAATAGGCTAACGCACCCGGGGAGACAAGCACAATTTTCCCGAGAGGGAAATTAGGAGCCATTGGGTCGCTGTGAAGAGCTCATTGTCCCGATCGGGAAATCGGCGAGGGCAAGCCGTCCGCTGCGCCATGCCTGCCTATCAGCCTGACGGCACTGCCCCGGGGAATGCCGAGCTCACGGCCACACAAATTCGCACCACGCTGATTCGGGATGGGTGGGAAGATCAGAGCTTCGGGCTTGAGCTGGTCTGCTCATGCTCTGCCAGCAGCACGCAGGTTGGTTCGACTGGCAATGCGCCGGGGCCAAACTGACGATTGGACGGTGGTTCATTGACGTTTGGACGGACTTTATGTCGCGGCTGTTCACAACCCCCAGGCATCATGTTCTGGATAGCGGCTTGCTGGCCTCGGGTACTGCACGGCCATGGCGAGCTGAAGCGTGGTTTGGGCCGGCGCAGCCAGGTGCTGCACCGGCTACGGCCTGGATCTCAGCTACCCTCAGGCCACTCATCGCCTTCGGGGATCGTTCCCGGCCAAGCGCCGATCGGGGACGACATCGCTGCCCGCTCATCATCGGTCATGAGTGCGGTCGGTACGGCAATCTGCAACTGTTCATGCCACTCGGGAACGGCGCTGATCGGAACCAGCAGGACCTCCACCTTGCCGTCAGCGAAGATTTCGAAGGCCCTGGTTCTGGCGAGTTCGATATAGCGCCGGAAATCGGCTGCGACATCGTCGACCGACACACGAAAGCAGGCATTGGGTCTCATGGGATTGAACCTTTCATCCAGACACAGCTGTCCTGACGATCGCGGAGCCGGAGCGATGCGGTCGGCAGGTGAAAGGTTCGGGTCTCAACCTATCACGTGGGCTGGGGACGTAAAGCGCCCGCCTCATGTTGCCACCGGTGACACTCTGCCCTCGCAGGCGAAGTGTCATCGGCGACAATCGGCATGGCGGAGCGGGAAGGGGGATTCACAGGATTCACCTTTTGTGCTCAATACTGGCGGATGGAACGAGACGCCTCTGTCGCCGGGATCGGCGAGATCTTCGCCAGCCTTGCTCGCCTGTCGCAGCGGCCGCGTTATGCCTGCCTGGTGCTCCAGCTGGTCTCCGAAATCGCCGACGGGCGAGGGGAGGCGGGGCCCTTCGTGATCCAGGCAGGGGAGCCCATGCTGCTGCGTGACTGGCTGTGCAGTCAGCTGATGCCGATCAGCGAGAAGGGCCGGCGGCGTGAGGCGCTGCGCCAGCGCGTGATCGCCGGGCTCAAGGATAGGCTGACCGGCGACCCGGCACGCGATGCTGCGCGGATCCAGGCTGCCGTCGAGGAGCAGGCCCAGACAGTCGGCCGGGCCAACATCAGCCGCGCGATCTCGGACCTGGTCCGGGCCGGCTTCGTGACGCGGCACTATGCCGGCTATGCCACCAACCATGACAATCGCGGTGGCGGACGGCATGCGGTCTATGTGGTGCAGCCCAAGGTTCTACAGCTGCTGCGGGGGACACCGCCCACAGCGGCCAGTCCAGGCACGCGGCCGGGACGGCAAGGGGAGCTCTTTGCCGCTTGAAGGGCGGGCCGGCCCGCCTGGTTTGAGGCTCCGGCCACCGGCGCGCGAGGCGCGCCAGTGGCCGGCAGGTCAGGGAAGGGGAGGTCAGGCCTTGGTGCGGCGGCGCGTGGCCTTTGCCGCAGGCTTGCGGCCGAGGCCGATCTTCTTGGCCAGCTCGCGGCGCTTTTCGGCATAGTCCGGCGCGACCATCGGATAGTCGGCGGGCAGGTTCCAGCGCGCGCGGTACTGTTCCGGGGTCATGTTGTAGTGCGTCATCAGGTGACGCTTCAGCATCTTCAGCTTCTTGCCGTCCTCGAGGCACACGATGTGGTCGGGCTTGACCGAGGAGCGGATCGAGACGGCGGGTTCCGGCGGAGCGACTTCGACGACGGCAGGCTGGCCCAGGCCAGACAGGGCGTTGTAGACATTGCTGATCAGTGTCCCGAGCTCGCCGACCGAGACCGAGTTGTTGCTGACATGGGCAGCCACGATATCTGAAGTGAGGGTGGTCAACGTTTCGGTGTTGTCTGCGCCGTCGGCCACGGTGTTCTCCTTTTTGTGCAAAACCCCGCTGCGCTATATTCGCAAGATCAAGTCATTACAATTGCGACTATTGTACCCGCGGCAAGTGGTGTGCAGGCATTCTAGCCATGGCGATGACAGCCGTGGCTGGGACGGGCTGAGCCACAATGAGACCTACCCGGCGATGCCGTCTCCCGTGCGCGAGGTCTTTCAGGCTGCGCCGGCGGAGAGCTAGGGTGGCAGGGTGATAACCCGGCTCAATTGCAGCCAAGTCTGATGGCGCAAGCGTTACGCTGGAGGCAGCAGTCGAGCAATGCACGAACCCGCTGCGCGGGAGGGTCGCTTGGGGTGGCGTAGCGTAGTATTGATCAGGCTTTAGGCAGGGCGGCGTCGCCTGCCGACCGTGGAGTTCCTTCAACGCAAAGGAACTCACGATGGATGCTGTCACGACCGCCGCCCCGAACACGTCGCTGCGCCAGCGGATGTTGCAGGATATGCAGATGCGTGGGCTTGGGGAGCACACGCAGAAGGATTACATCCGCCACGTTCGGCGCTTCGCTGCCTTTCTTGGCCAGCCTCCCGACACGGCCACCGTTGAAGATCTCCGGCGCTTTCAGCTCGATCAGCATGAACGCGCCGTTGGTCCGGGAACTATCAATGGGGCCGTGTCGGCGCTGCGGTTCCTCTTCGGCATCACCCTGAGGCGGCCGGAGATGGCGCTGGGGCTTGTCGTCATTCACGTCGCGCCCAAGTTGCGGGTGGTCTTGAGCGTCGAGGAGACCGCGCGGCTGCTCGAGGCGGCGCCAGGGATCAAGTACAAGGCAGCGCTCAGCGTGGCCTATGGCGCGGGCCTGCGGGTCTCGGAGGTTGCCCACCTCAAGGTTGGAGACATCGACAGCGAGCGCATGATCATCCGTGTCGAGCAGGGCAAGGGTCGCAAGGATCGCAATGCCATGCTCTCACCGCATCTGCTGGACCTGCTCCGGCAGTGGTGGCGCGAAGGCAAGCGGCGGGGGGTGATGCTGCCGCATGGCTGGCTGTTCCCCGGCCGCAGC
>NZ_JACLAU010000080.1 GCF_014230305.1 Novosphingobium aerophilum | reverse complement strand
GAAATCGTCGCCTGGCCAAGGATGTCGAGGCAACCCTCAAATCCGCAGCAGCATTCCTCTACGCCGCCGCTGCCATGCTCATGATCCGCCGACTGGCACGCTCAGCGTGAGTTTCGAAACCGACTCTCAGCGGCATCATCGACAAGTCGAACTTCATCCTGATCAGCTGCGTGATCGACAAGCACCGGCTCGGCGCACGCGATGTCGAACGCGACAACCCCTATCATCTCGCCCTCGGGTTCTGCCTTGAGACGCTCTACGAGTTCCTTATCGAGAAGAACCAGGACGCCAAGAAGACCCACGTGGTCTTCGAGTGCCGCGGCAAGAAGGAGGACAAGGACCTCGAACTGGAGTTCCGCAGGATCTGCGACGGCGAGAACAAGCTGGGGGCGCCCCTGCCATTCGAGATTGTCTTTGCCGACAAGAAGGCGAACTCGTCCGGGCTCCAGCTCGCAGACCTGGTGGCGAGGCCCATCGGCATGAGTGTGTTGCGGCCGAGCCAGGACAACCGCGCGTTCGAGGTCCTGACCCGCAAGTTCTATTGCGACGGCGGGCGCGAGAATGTCGGCAGCGGCTATGAAAACTGGGGGCTCAAGGTTTTCCCGCCCCAAATAAGCGAAAAGCCCCGATGAAACTCACCGAGGCTATGACGCCGACCGGGAACCCCCAGTCCACTTGTGTTCCCTATATGCGCACTCCCGGCCAATTGACAACGGGAACATTGTGCCAACCCGCCCGAGCTGGCGCCTGGCGGCAGGGCGCGTGATGGATGACCTCTTCGCTTCGCAGCCCATCGCACGCACAACCCTGGCGCGCAGCGACATCGAGCGCCTGATCGGCAAGGTGCCACGCACACTCATCGACTGTGACCTTGAGGAGGCGGACCTCTCCGGGCTCGACCTCACCCGCTGGCGCTTCGAACGCTGCAACCTGCGGCGCAGCGATCTTGCGGGGGCAAAGCTCGAAGGTACGGTCTGGCACTCCTGCCGGGGACCGTTCGCCAATTTCTCGGGCGCGAACCTCAGCGAAGCCGAGTTCGTCGGCGGCGACTGGAACAATTGTTCGATGCGCCGAGCCACCCTGACCTCGACCCGCTTCACCGGTTCCAAGCTCACCGGTGCCGATTTCACCGAGGCGCGCGCCATGCACATCCACTTCGAGGAAGTGCTGCTGGTCTCAGCCAAGCTGCCCGGCTTCTCGTTCCGCAAGGAAACCCTTCGCCGGGTCGATCTGTCCGGTGCCGATGTGCGCAAAGGCGATTTCCGCATGACCGTTTTCGAGCACTGCTCGCTGCGCGAGGCAATGGTGGCCGGATCGCGCTTCGAGGGCTCTGACTTGCGCGGCGCCGACCTTGGCGGACTGCGTCTCGTCGATGCCGGGCTGTTTCGCGGGGCGACGATCTCGCGCGAGCAGGCCGGACAATTGCTGGGCGAACTGGGGCTTAACGTCCGGTAGGTCGCAGCCCAGGGAACCTCACTGGTCCTGCTGTGCGTCCCGTTCCAAGCTCTCGCTCACGCCTTCGGCAAGCCCGAGGCACAGCGCGGCTTCCTCGCGGGTGAGCGTGATCTCTTCAGCTGCTAAGACACTCAGCTTCGCGCGCAGCACCTCAGTCATCGCGCGCGCCACCTGCAGGGCGCTTGGCATCATCTCGGGATCAGCCATGGGCCGGGATCCTTTCCCTTCGGGGGCTCTGCCTGCGGCAGCGGGGCCAGAGCGGCCGGGTTGGAGTGCGTTCATACCGGTTTTGCAGGGGTCTGGCGAGGTGGAGAGCGAAGGGGGCACCCCGACGCCCGCGCCCCGCGGCGACCCGCTCTACTCGCTAGGGCGGAGCGTCGGCGCTCTCGCACCGCCGCCCACCCAAGCTCGCCGGCAAGGATGCCGGCCCTTCGGGTGACGATCGGGGCCAGTGGAGGAAGGCGGCAAGGCTGGTTGGCGCAGGGAGACGAGGGCGCTAGGCTCCGGACCATGCCGCTCGTTCTTGCTGCCGCCGCCCTTTGCCTCGCTCCTTCCGTCCACGACGGGGACACGATCCGCTGCGGCCGCGAGCGGGTCCGCATCGCCAATATCGACGCACCTGAATTGCCTGATAGCCCCAAATGTCAGGACCGGCGGCGGTCCTACGCCTGGTGTGACTTCGCCGCGGGCGAAGCCTCGCGCGCTGCCCTGACGCGGCTGTTGTCGCGTGGACGCGTGACGATCACGCGGCTCGGCACCGACCCTTATGAGCGGACGCTCGCCACGGTCTCGGTGAACGGGGTGGACGCCGGCGACTATCTGGTCGCGCAAGGCCTCGCGCGGCCCTGGCGCTGAGCGTCCCTATCGAGGGCAGGCGACCCTTGCTCGCCTGCGGCCGCCAGCTTGCGCATCTGACCGAGGACCTGCCCGTAGCGCATTGCGTTGGACCGGGAGGGCCTGGGCGCGGCCTCGTGTGACCCCACGCGTCTCTGACCCGTATGGAGCGGAGGCGAGGAAGGCAATGCCCGCTGCCGCGGGCGCTGGCGGGTAGGAGCAGATCCTGGCGAAAGGACCGAGGCTGACGGGTCTGAGTTTTGCGGGGATCCGCAGGCTTGACCTGACGAAACCGCCCTTCGTTTGCCGATGAACCGATGCGGCGCCAGTCCCTGGCCGCAACCCAAAAGCAGCGGACCGTGAAGCCCTTGCGGGCTTGCCGCACCACTCCTCGCTTTTTGGGTTTCCCTCACATGCCGTTCGGTGCGGGCCCGGGCCTATCGGCGCCGCTGCTTGAGTTCATCGGCGGGCGGTTCCGCCGAGTTCAAGCCACGGAGATACCCCATGAAGAACCTCGTCATCCTGATCGGCCGCATCGCTGCCGCTCCCGAAACCCGCCACGCTGGCGAGACCGCGATCACTTCGTTCACCCTCGTTACCGATCGCCCCAAGCTGGTCGATGGCAAGACGGTCAAGAACGAGGCCGGCTACACCGAGACCCTCGCCGAATTCCACCGCGTCACTGCCTTCAACGGCCTCGGCACCTCGGTCGCCAAGCACAAGAAGAAGGGCGACCTGGTCGAGGTGCAGGGCCGCCTCCACTACTCGAAGTGGACCGACCGGGAGGGCGTCGAACGCTACGCGGTCGAGATCGTCGCCGAGGAAGTCCTCTTCCTCTAGACCCGAGCCCGGGAGGCGGCAGCGCCGCCTCCCACAGGGACCATCTGGACTGGCCCCCAATTGCTCATGCAGTCGGTGCGGATCGCGAGATACCAATTGCGAAAAAGACAACGCTCCGCGTTCTTTTCGCACTTGCAGCATAAAGGGGGCGAACCCATATAGGACATGCCTTTCAGGCATCCTCTCCCAAACTTTCCAAGGGGCCGGTTCACGCTGGCCCCATTTTTTTGCCTGCCGGGTCGGGGCTGGCGCCCCTCCAGGCATGGCATCTGTGACACTTTGCCTTCGGGCTGAGTGTCATGTTGCGCCGCCTGCCTGACCGGCGCCGCAGGCCGCCCGTCGATCCTGCCAACTTGAGGACCGGATTCGTCGAGGGACAGGGTTTGACGCGATAGGCCGCGCAAGTCCGGCAGCGGCGCTCGGCGAAGTGTCACGGGCGACAAACGACAGCGCAAGGCACAAAGGGGATTCACAGGATTCACCTTTTGTGCTCAATACTGATCGATGGAACGAGCCCAAGAAATCACTGGTGTCGGTGGGATCTACGCGGTCCTGGTCGAAGCCTCGAACCGGCCGCGCTATGCCTTCCTCGTTCTCCAACTGGTCGCCGAGATTGCCGATGGGCGAGGGCAGGCCGGGCCGTTCGTGGCGCAAGGCGTGGCGCCGATGCTCCTGCGCGAATGGCTCTGTTCCCAGCTCTTGCCGATGAGCGAACAGACCGCCCGGCGGGCGGCGCTGCGCGCGCGTGTGGCCGCTGCGCTGAAGGACGAACTGACGGGTGACGCTGTTCGCGATGCGGCACGCATCGAGGCCGCGGTCGAGGAGCAGGTCCAGGCGGTTGGCCGCGCCAATGTCAGCCGCGCGATTTCCGATCTGGTCCGCGCCGGGCTGATGAGCCGGCACTATGCGGGCTACGCCACCAACCACAAGAACCGCGGTGGTGGACGCCATGCGGTCTATGTGGTCAAGCCGGGCGTCCTTGCGCTGCTGCGCAAACCTGCGCCGCTGCGGCGTCAGGGCCCGGGCGCTGCCAATCCCCAGGGCGAACTCTTCGCGGCCTGAACCTCTGAACGTCGAGCGTTGTGAGGCAGGGCGGTTTACGGCGTTGCTCCTCTGGCGTGGGGGCGACCGATCGCCTAGGACACCCGCGACCGAGGATTAAAAAGGGTCTTGCCCGCATGGAAAACGAAGCACTGCTGGATCATGTCGCCGATATCGTTTCTGCCCATGTCAGCAACAATGCGGTCGCGGCCGCTGACCTGCCGGGCCTGATCCAGGCGGTCTACGCTTCGCTTGCCGCGCTTGGACAGGCGCCGGAACCGGCAGTGGCAGAGCTGAAGCCTGCCGTCTCGGTGCGCGCCTCGGTCAAGCCCGACGCCGTCACCTGCCTCGAATGCGGCGGGAAGATGAAAATGCTCAAGCGCCATCTTGGCACCGAGCATGGCCTGACGCCCGCCGAGTACCGGACGCGCTGGAGCCTTCCCGCCGATTACCCGATGGTCGCGCCCAAATATGCCGCCAAGCGCAAGGAACTTGCGGTTCGGATCGGTCTTGGCCGCAAGCCCAGCCAGAGCCCGAAGGCTAAGGCCAATGCAGCGCCGGAAGCTGCACCCAAAGCCGCTGCGATCCCGGCAAGGCGCAAGAAGCTCGGTGTTGCCTTTGGTTCAACTGACGCCAGCTGAACCGCTGATTTCATCCAAGTCTTTGATTTCATTTAACATAAGCTATATTATCAATCTTGTATTTTGTAAACGCCAGATAGAAATGACACCCCTCCGCTAGATAGAGATGACACTCTCTGGCGTGGTTGGCGGAGCAACGGTGGCATGGTTCTCCCGTCGGTCGGGAGGACATGGCTATGACGGTGCTGGCGATGAGC
>NZ_JACLAU010000007.1 GCF_014230305.1 Novosphingobium aerophilum | reverse complement strand
GGACAGGGCCTTGCTTGACCTCGGCTGTGCAACCAGTCCGATACATCGGCCTCCTGCCCGCATCGGCCGGGATGCGCATCCCGGCCGATGCAACCAATAAAGCACATCTCGTCCACACAAGCCCGGGACGACGATAGCTCTAACGATGTGCCATTTTGCGGGTGTGCGAAAGAGTTGTGGGCGGCCTTTGCGCGTTTGAGACTAACGTCGGCCTCCCATCCCTCCAGGTCGTTCATCGCACCTCTGAGCCTGTCCTCGCCGCCTAGCTGCCTTCGTTCATCAGTTGCCTCAGGTAGCCGGCATAGTCGCTCTTGCCATGTCGCGCGATGCAGCGTTCCAGCCCCGCGTTGTCGATGAACCCCCGCTTGAAGGCGATCTCTTCCGGACAGGCGATCTTCATGCCCTGGCGCCGTTCCAGGGTGGAGACGAACTCGGCGGCCTCGAGCAGGCTGTCGGGCGTGCCGGTGTCGAGCCAGGCATAGCCGCGGCCCATCACCTCGACATTGAGTTGGCCACGTTCCAGGTAGACGCGATTGACGTCGGTGATCTCCAGCTCGCCGCGGGCTGAGGGCTGGAGATTGGCGGCGATGTCGACGACCTGCGCATCGTAGAAGTACAGTCCGGTCACGGCCCAGTGCGAGCGTGGCTGGACCGGCTTTTCCTCGATCGAGAGTGCCCGCATTTCCCTGTCGAATTCCACCACGCCGTAGCGTTCCGGATCGGCGACGCGATAGGCGAAAACGCTGGCGCCGCTGGGCCGCGCCGCAGCGGAGGCGAGCACTTCGGGCATGCCGTGGCCGAAGAATATGTTATCGCCCAGCACCAGGCAGCTCGGGCCACCGGCAACGAAGTCCGCACCTATGGTGTAGGCCTGGGCCAGGCCCTTGGGTTCGGGCTGCACGGCATAGTGCAACTGCATGCCCCATTGCCTGCCATCGCCCAGCAGGTTGTGGAAGGCCGGGGCATCATGCGGTGTGGTGATGATCAGCACCTCGCGAATGCCTGCCAGCATCAGGGTGGACAGCGGGTAGTAGATCATCGGCTTGTCATAGACCGGCATTAGCTGCTTCGACGCCGCCATGGTCATGGGGTAGAGCCGGGTGCCGCTGCCGCCGGCGAGAATGATGCCCTTCATCGGATGGTCTTCCTGCTTCAAGAGGGGGGCGTCAGCAGCCGGGCGACGACCTGTGCTGTGGAGACCTGCCAGTCTGGCAGGCGCACCCCGTGGATCTGGGCCAGCTTGGTGCCGTCAAGCCGGGAATTGGCCGGGCGGCGAGCGGGCGTTGGGTAATCGGCGGTGGTGATCGGGTTGACCCGGGCGGTGGGTCCTCCGCGTTCAGCCGATGCGGCGAAGATGGCTGCGGCGAAGTGGGCCCAGTTGGTTTCACCGGCCCCGGTCATGTGGAACACGCCTCGCTGCTCCGGCGTGGATGAACTGGCGAGGTTGGCGAGCACGGTCAGCACGCCATCGGCGATGTCCAGCGCGCAGGTCGGATTGCCCCACTGGTCGGCCACCACGCCCAGCTCCTCACGGCTGTCTGCCAGCCGGAGCATGGTCTTGACGAAATTGGCCCCGAACGGGCTGTAGACCCAGGCGGTGCGCAGGACAGCACTGTTGGGGCAGGCGGCCAGCACGGCCTGCTCGCCGGCGAGTTTGGAGGCACCGTAGACTCCGGTCGGGCCGGTCGGATCGTCTTCCCGATAGGCGCGCGCGCCGTCGCCGGCAAAGACATAGTCGGTCGACAGGTGCACCAGCGGCACGCCCAGCCGGGCTGCAGCCCGGGCGACATGGCCCGCACCGGTGGCGTTGATCGCATGGGCCAGGTCGGGCTCGGACTCCGCCTTATCGACCGCGGTGTAAGCGGCCGCCGATACGATCGCGTCGGGCTGGGCCAGGTCCAGTGCGCGCAGCACGGCCTCTGGATCACCCTGCGCGAGATCGAGCTGTGGCCGTCCAACCGGCAGCACCACATGGCCCGCGGCCATGCCGCGCTCGACCAGGCTCTGCACCACCTGGCCGACGTTTCCCGTTACCGCGATCCGCATGCCGGATGTCAGCCCTTGGCCGGCTCGGCCAGACCGAGCCGCTCGCCGTCGTAGCGCTCACGCAGCGGACGCCACCACCATTCATTGTCCAGATACCAGCGCACAGTCTTTTCGATGCCGCTGTCGAAGTCCTCCTGAGCGCGCCAGCCCAGCTCGGTCTCGAGCCGCGTCGCGTCGATCGCGTAGCGGGCATCGTGCCCGGGGCGATCGGTGACGAAGGCGATCAGCTCTTCGCGCGGCCGCTCCGCCGGGACCAGCTGGTCCAGCACCGTGCAGATCCGCCGGACCACATCGATATTGCGCCGTTCGTTGCGTCCGCCCACGTTGTAGGTCTCGCCGGGCTGGCCCGTCGCCACGATCAAGTCCAGGGCGCGGGCGTGGTCTTCGACATAGAGCCAGTCGCGCACGTTCTCACCTTTGCCATAGACCGGCAGCGGCCGTCCCGCGAGGGCATTCAGGATGGTCAGCGGGATGAGCTTCTCGGGGAAGTGGAACGGGCCGTAATTGTTCGAGCAGTTCGAGACGACCACCGGCAGGCCGTAGGTGCGGTGCCACGCCTTGGCCAGGTGGTCGGACGAGGCCTTGGAGGCGGAATAGGGCGAGGAAGGGTCGTAGGGGGTGGTCTCGGTGAACAGGCCGTCCTCGCCGAGCGAGCCATAGACCTCGTCGGTCGAGACATGGAGGAAGCGGAACGCTTCCTTCGCCGCACCCTCGAGCCCCGACCAGTACCCGCGCGCCACCTCGAGCAGGGTGAAGGTACCGATCACGTTGGTCTGGATGAATTCGGCTGCCCCCGTGATCGAACGGTCGACATGGCTCTCGGCCGCCAGGTGCATGATGCGGTCCGGCCGGAACTGGGCAACGGCCTGCTCCATCGCGGCGCGGTCGCAGATGTCCGCCTGGAGGAAGGAGTATCCGTTGCGCCCCTCGACGGCTGACAGCGAGGCGAGGTTGCCCGCGTAGGTCAGCTTGTCGATGTTGAGGACCTCGTAGCCCTTGTCGAGCACGAGGTGGCGGACAAGCGCCGAGCCGATGAAGCCGGCACCGCCGGTAACAATCACACGCATGAATTGAACCCTAGTTCAGGAATCCGTCATCGAAAAGCAGACCGGCAGCTCGGCCAGCAGCGGCTGGATCCGGTCCTTGGCCGAGAGCGTATCCGGGTCTGCCACGGATGGCCAGTCGATCGCGATGGCCGGATCGTCCCATCGGACTCCCTTGTCGCATTCCGGGGCATAGTAGGAGGTTACCTTGTAGTTCACCACCGTGTCGGGTTCGAGCGTGCAAAAACCGTGGGCGAAACCGGCGGGAATCCAGAACAGGTTGCCTTTGGCCGGGCTGAGCTCGACCGCGGCCCACTGGCCGTAGGTCGGCGAGCCGCGCCGCAGATCGACCGCGGCATCGAAGATCGCCCCGGCCGTGCAGCGCACCAGTTTTCCTTGGGCATGCGGATCGGTCTGGAAGTGCAGTCCACGGACCGTGCCGACCTTGGCGCTGAGCGATTCGTTTTCTTGGACGAACACGATAGGGCCGGCATGTGTCTCGAAATCGCGCTGACGGAAAACCTCGGCGAAGTAGCCGCGTTCGTCGCCGTGCCTCCGGCAAGTTATCTCGATCAGGTTCGGGATGTCGAACGTCTTGAAAAGCATGAAAGAAGACCTCGATTTCGGGCTGACGTTCGCCTTTGCTCACATGCCTATATTTTTGCGCTTGCACATCCGCAAGGGCTCTGTAGCGTCCCTCGAACATCGCTGCGTGCTCGCGCCTGCGGTTTTGGCAGCCCGCAATTGTTCGCAAGCGGACCATATCCAGCTGTCGAAAGCGATCATTGCGGATATGGTCTTGCTGTACTAACATCGCTACGGGGCAGCTGGTTTTCGCCCGAGGCAGTGTTTTTCGATGGTTCTAAGTTATATGTCCCCTGTCGGGCCCGCGATCGACCTCGTGGGCCGTGGTAGCGAAGTTATCCGCATGGAGGCCGAGGCGCTCGCCACCCTCGCAGATTGCCTGGATGGGTCGTTCGAGGCAGCGTGCCAGCTGGTATATCGTGCCAAGGGGCGCACTGTGGTCAGCGGCATGGGCAAGTCGGGCCAGATAGGACGCAAGTTCGCTGCGACGCTCGCTGCAACAGGAACACCAGCCACCTACATCCACCCGGCAGAGGCGGCACATGGCGATCTGGGCATGCTTGTGCCGGGTGATGTGGCCGTAGTGATCTCGAATTCTGGCAACACGGCGGAACTGCGCGCAATCCTGACTTATTCGCGCAAGCTTGGCATCCCGGTGATCGGCATCGCCTCGAACTCGACGTCCTATCTGCTCGACCAGGCCGACGTACGGCTATGCCTGCCCAGCGTGCGCGAGGCCTGCCCGGCCAATATCGCCCCCACCACCTCAACGACAATGCAGCTGGCCTTTTGTGATGCCATTGCCATGGCCGTGATGGATCTGCGTGGCTTTACCAGGGACGGCATGAAGGTCTTGCATCCCGGCGGCTCGATCGGACTGCGGCTAGCCGAGGTGCGCGAGATCATGCATCCGCCGGAACGGCTGCCGCTGGTGACTGAAGCCACTCCGATGAGCGAAGTTCTTACTATCATGACGTCGATGGGCTTCGGCATTGCCGGCGTGGTGGATGGTGACGGCGTGTTGATCGGAGTGATCACCGATGGCGACCTGCGCCGGCATTTCCATGGGCTGGCCAATGCCGCGGCGGCAGAGGTCATGACGGCGCATCCCAAAACCATCGATGCGGGGCACATCGCGGAGGATGCACTGCATTTCTTCAACGAAATGAAGATCACCTGTGCGTTTGTTCTCGACGAGGCCGCGCAAAGCGATCATCGTAAACCGGTTGGAATCGTGCACTTGCACGACTTTCTCCGGCTTGGCCTCGGCTAGTTATTGGCGGAGACCAGCGTGGATCTTTCGTTCGCCGTCGTCATCCCGGCCCGTTATGCGTCGGCCCGCTACCCGGGCAAGCCTCTGGTTCCGTTGCGGGGGGCGACCGGCGAGACCAAGTCTTTGATCCAGCGCAGTTGGGAGTGCGCAACGTCGACTGCTGGGGCAACCGCCGTGCTCGTTGCGACCGACGACGAGCGAATTGCCGAGGAAGTCCGGCGGTTCGGAGGCGAAGTCGTCATGACCGCGCCGGATTGTGCCAATGGAACCGAGCGCTGTGCCGATGTGATCGAGCGGATCGGAGCCCCCGCGGACGTGATTGTCAATTTACAGGGCGATGCGCCGCTCTCGCCTGCGGGAATCGTGGCTGAGCTGGTTTCCCGGCTGGCCGAAGATCCCGAGGCGGCTATGGCTACCCCTGCCGTCCGGGCCTCGCGGTCGGTCTATCAGCACCTTATCACCGATCAGTTGGCTGGTCGGGTGGGTGGGACCACAGCCGTGATCGACAGCCGCGACCGCGCACTCTACTTTTCGAAACGGGTTCTACCTTACATTCCTGCAGCGGCAGCGGAGGAAGCGTATGCTGAGGTGCATCTCCACCTGGGGATGTACGCCTATCGCCCAAGTGCTCTGGCCCGGTATCGCGCTGCCCCCGCAGCCAAGCTCGAGCTGCTCGAAGGACTTGAACAGCTGCGCTTCCTCGACATGGGCCTAGCCGTGTCGGTGGTGCGGCTTGATCCTCTGGCATGGGACGCGATCGAGCTCAACAATCCTTCGGATGTGCCTCATATCGAGCGCATTCTTGCCGAACGCGGCATTGCCTGAGCCAGCGCCGCAGTGTGGTGGTTGGCCGAAGCTCGTTCGTGCTGGGCTGACCCTGCGCGTGCATCGCCACGCACTGGCGTCAAACCCTCGTCAGTGGCTCGCCGGCATGTGGTGGCATCTGACTGGACGACATGTCCGGGCTCGCAGCCGGATCGAGCCCCTGATCGGTTCCTCTCTGCATGCGTACCGGTTGGCAACGGCGTTCGGTCCCTCAGCTGCAATGCCGCAGGGCCCCGCAATTCCCATATGCGCGGTGATCGATTGCTCTGCCGGACGTGACGGCTGGTTTGCCACAGTGGAGTCCCTGGGGGCGGCGGGCTTTGCCGATGCCATCGTCGTGGGTCAGGCGCCACCATCGGCAGCTGGTCACGGGATGGGCAACATCCCCAGCCTTGCGCAGCTATCCGGTGCCCTGGCGTCGCGGGGGATCGGCTGGATCTGTCCGATCGCTTGCGGCGATCGCTTTGCTCCGGGTGCGGCCCTGCACTATGGGGCCGTCGCGGCGCAGTCGGGTGCCGCGGTGGTCTATGCCGACGATGATCTTGTCGATCCGACGGGCGAATGCGTTGCCCCTCATTTCAAGCCGCAATGGAACAGCGAACTCTTCCGCTATGTCGATTATGTCTCGGGCGCCGCGGCGTGGCGCTGGGAGCCGGTTGCTGATCTGTTGCCGCAGGGGCTGAACTGCGCCCTGCGCGGTGCCATCCAGCGCGGGACAGCCGAGCCCGTGCATGTTCCGGTGGTGCTGCATCACCGGCGCGCCCGACCGGAGCCGCAGCCCTTGTCGACGCAACTGCCGCGGATGGACCCCGTCCGAGTGTCGATCATTATCCCGACCCGCGACCAGGCGGCGCTGCTGTCGGGGTGTTTGGCCGGGGTGGAGCGTGTCGCCTGGCCCGATGTCGAACTTATCATCGTCGACAATGGGTCCAGCGAACGCACGGCCCTGGACCGGCTGGATCGCGCTGCGGCGGATGGCGCTATCGTGTTGCGTGATACCGGGCCCTTCAACTTCTCCCGTCTCAACAATCGCGCTGTCGAGCATGCGAGCGGGGATCTGCTGTGCCTGCTCAACAACGATGTCGAGATGCCGGATGCTGACTGGCTGGCGTGGCTGGTTGCGGCGGCGCAGCGCGCTGACGTTGGCGCTGCGGGCGCACAGTTGCTTTACGCCGATGGCACAATCCAGCATGCCGGCGTAGTCTTGGGGGTCGGCGGCGGAGCGGCGCATGCGCACCGTGGGCTGCCGTCTGCCGCCTCCGGCTATTTCGGCCGTCACTGCTATCCGCAGTTCGTGAGTGCCGTCACGGGTGCCTGCCTGGTCGTGGAACGATCGAAGTTCCTGGCGGTCGGCGGGCTGGATGAACGGGACTTCCCGGTTGCCTTCAACGACGTTGACCTGTGCCTTAAGCTGAATGCCAAGGGCTGGGCCAGTTACTACGAACCGCGCGCCCGACTGATCCATCACGAATCGAAATCGCGCGGACTGGATCGTGATCCGGTGAGCCGCGCTAGGTTCGCGGGAGAGTTGGCGGCCTTGAAACGGAAGTGGCATACCGATACGATAATCGATCGGTTCCATCACCCTCGGCTCAGCCGATTTTCCGATCAGTTCGTGCTAGCGGTATAAGCCGTGCCGCGCTTGGCCTTGCCTGAGATCACCCTGTGCGCAGCCACGTCGATAAATCGCGAGGCAACCCTCCGGGCGCTTGTCCGCTGCCTCGACCTGGCAACGTTTGGCGATGCGATCCTGTTCTCCGACAGCGAGCCGCGCGAGCTCGATTCCCGCTTGCGGCACGTCCAGGTTGCTCCAATGCGCGATGCTGCTGACTATTCGCGGTTCATGCTCAAGGGCCTCGGGCGGGAGATCCACACCAGTCACTGTCTGGTCGTGCAGTGGGATGGCTTCATCCTTGACCCCGAGGCATGGACCCCGCGTTTTCTTGAGCATGATTACATCGGCGCGGTCTGGCCCCAGTTCCACGACCATCGCGTGGGCAATGGCGGGTTCTCTTTGCGTAGCCGCCGGCTTCTGTTAGTCTTGGCTAATCTTGCCATCGACGAGGTCCATCCCGAGGACCTGGCAATCTGCCGGGACAATCGGGACCAGCTCGAGCAACTCCATGACATCCGCTTCGCCGATCCGACTACGGCTGCCCGGTTCTCATACGAGCGGGAGCATGACGTCCAGCCAAGCTTCGGTTTCCACGGTGTGTTCAACATGCCCGCCGCGATCGGCGTCGACGCGTTCTGGGACGTGTACACGACGCTGGATCACAAGGGACCGGCGTTCCATGATTTCTGGCCCTTGCTGGGCCAGCTGACACGGCAGCCGGGCGGGCTGGCCCGGGCAGCGCGATTTGCAGCGGACTACATTGCGTACCGGCTGCGTCTCGGCTGAGCGGGAGCGAGGTGGCATGGAACCCGAGTTCTTTCGTTTCGGCTTGGTTGCGGAGGCGTTGCGGTCCGTTTGGCATTGCCAAACGGACGGCTAGCGGCCAATGAGGGCACCCGCTGCTGCGGTGGCCCTCTGGATCAATTGGTAAAGACCAAGAGCGACATGGTATTCCGGCTCTCTACACGATTTCGGCGCTTTGACGGACTGTTTTTGTTCCTCGTCGTTTTCCCCACGCTGGCTGCAATTGTTTATTTCGGTCTTGTCGCTTCGGACGTGTACATTTCGGAGTCGCGTTACGTTGTTCGTAGTCCGGAGAAGCCAGCCGCCACCGGACTAGGGCTTGTTTTGGCTTCGGCCGGCTTCTCCAACGCCAACGAGGAAGCATTCGCGGCGAAATCGTTCGTGGAGTCTCGCGGCGCGCTGCAGGACATCAATCGCCGCGGAGAGTTTACCAACGCCTTTACCGCGTCGCGGATCTCGATCTTCGATCGCTTCGATCCGCTGGGCATCGCGGGCTCGTTCGAGGACCTCTACAAGTATTATCTCAATCGCGTGCGGGTCGAGAGCGATCCCACGACCTCGATCTCCACGCTCACGGTGCGGGCCTACTCGCCGCAGGATGCCTATCGTTTCAACGTCCGCCTGCTGGAGATTTCCGAACAGACGATCAACCGGATGAACCAGCGTGGCCGGCAGGACATGATCAAGTTTGCCCAGATCGAAGTGAACGATGCCCAGGCGCGGGCGCGGAACGCGGCTGTAGCGCTTGCCGCCTACCGCAACCGCGAGGGCGTTGTCGATCCCCAGATCCAGGCGACGGCCCAGATGGCGATGATCTCGAAACTGCAGGATGATGTGATCTCGACCCAGACCATGCTCAACCAGTTCCGCGCATTCACCCCGCAGAACCCCCAGATCCCTTCGCTTGAGAACCGTCTTGCCACGATGAAGTCGGCAATCCGCAAGGAGATGGGCGCGCTCGCCGGGGGCGATCGTTCCCTGGCCGCCAGCGCGGTCCAGTACCAGAAGCTGTTTATCGAGCAAGAGTTCGCCAACAAGCAGCTGACCAGTGCGCTGGCCTCGCTACAAGAGGCTCGAAACGAGGCGCGGCGGCAGCAGGTCTATGTCGAGCGCATCGCGCAGCCCAACCTCCCCGATGCGCCACTTGAGCCCCGGCGGGCGCGAGGTATCCTGGCGACCCTCGCACTAGGCCTCGTTGCCTGGGGTATCGCGTCGATGCTGCTGGCAGGCGTCAAAGAGCATGCCCAGTAAGCTCGTCGAACCGGCGCAGGCGACGCCTTCGTCTAACGGGCTTCTGGTGCAGGGCCGTGTGCTGCACGCGCTCCTCATCCGGGAAATGCTCACGCGCTATGGGCGGAACAATCTCGGATTTCTCTGGCTCTTTCTGGAACCCATGCTGTTCACACTCGCGGTTACCGCGTTGTGGACGGCGACCCGGACCATCCACGGTTCCGATCTGCCGATTACCGCCTTCGCGATCACCGGCTACGCATCGATGTTGATGTGGCGGAATATGCCCGCTCGCTGCATCAATGCGATCAAGGGCAACAAGTCGTTGATGTTCCATCGGCAAGTCCGCCCGCTTGATGTCTACCTATCGCGCATCCTGCTGGAGTTCGGCGGCAGCTCCGCTAGTTTCGTGCTGCTGGTGGTGGCCTTCTGGGCGTTCGATGCGGTGGCACTGCCGGAAGATGCGCTGCAACTCCTTGGTGGTTGGCTAACTCTTGGCTGGTTTGGGGCCGGTCTGGCCATGGTGCTGGGCGCTTTGTCGGAGAAGTCCGAACTGGTCGACAAGCTGTGGCCCCCGTTCTCCTATCTCCTCTTCCCGTTTTCCGGGGCGGCCTTCATCGTCGAGTCCCTGCCCGAGAAGGCACGCGAGATCCTGCTCTACCTGCCAATGCTCAACTGCGTCGAGTTCATTCGGGAAGGCTACTTCGGGACCAAGATGCGGGCCTACTACGACATGGAATACGTTGTCGTATTCAATCTCGTGCTCAGCCTCGTTGCCCTTGCAATGGTGCGGTTGCAGACCGTCGAAGCGGACTACGAATGATCCGTCTGACCGATGTGACCAAACAGTATCCCACCAACAGCGGGATGCGCACGATCCTCAAGGGGATCAACCTAACTATCCGCCGGGGTGAGCACGTTGGCATTCTCGGCCGGAACGGGGCTGGGAAGTCCACCTTGGTGCGAGTGATTGGCGGGGCCGAGCAGGCGACCACGGGAACGGTCGAGCGTGAAATGAGCGTGTCGTGGCCGCTGGCATTCACCGGCGGATTCCATGCCAAGCTGACCGGGATCGACAACCTGCGGTTCATTTGCCGGATCTATGGGGTGGACTTCCAAGACCGGCTGGCCTTCGTGAAGGACTTCTCTGAGCTGGGGGCATACCTCTACGAACCGGTGGGGGTCTATTCATCGGGTATGCGGGCGCGGCTTGCCTTCGCCATTTCGATGACGATCGACTTCGATTGCTACCTGATCGACGAGGTTATGGCGGTCGGGGACGACTCATTTCGCGAGCGATGCAAGGTCGAGCTGTTCGAAAAGCGCGCCGACAAGGCCATGCTGATCGTGTCGCACAGCCACCGTTATCTCAAGGGGACGTGCAACCGATTCCTGTTGTTCCGCAACGGCACCATCGAGGAATACGACGATTTCGATGAGGTCTACGATCAGTACAAGGCGCTGCTGGCCGAGCCGCAGACCTTCTGACCTTCCCCTAGACTCGTTTTCACTTAGGCTGAAGCGTAGCCGGAATTTCGGATTTAGAGCGGCTTCTGGCTGACCTGCCCCTCGCTGGTCCCGCGGTCATAACGAGAGTCCGCCGGTTTGTGACCTGCCACGGTTGATCCGACACCATTCTCTGGACCACCCCGGGTTAGAGTTTCCCGGCCAGGGTCACGGTGACGGGCTGGGTGCGCCACCGGGATTCATCAGCGTGACTCGATGCCTTCATCGTCCTTCGCTCCTCCCAGCCCGGGAGATTACGGCGAAAAACTCTAACTCAAAGCGATCCAGTTTTCCGGGATCAGATCAGTTTCCGGCCGGCCATCTGCGCCGCAGGAAGGCGACGCAGGTAGCCGGCATCGGGTCAGACGCTGATGTCGATGATTTCGCCGGGGGTATAGGTGTTGAACACTCGCTGGAAGAGATCGGCATACGAATCTTCCTTGAAGAAGATGTAGTTCAGGCCACCAACGCCGCGCCGCTGGTACTCCTTGATCTGGTCGATCGTGAACTTGACCTTCCGATTGATCCGCAGCTGTTCCCACGAATAGCGCCAGCCCATCGCCTCGAGCTGGTCGATAATGGCAAGATTCGTCGGATTGTCGAAGTTGATCTCGATGAGTACGGTGCGCAGATCAGGCTGGCGCAGCGTTTCCAGCATTCCCGCGATGACCCGGTGCTCAAGCCCGTCGACATCGATCTTGATGTGGTTGGGCACGGGAAGGCCATCGGCAATCAGCGTGTCGACCCGGCGGCCGATGCACCCCTGCGGACGCCGATGATCCTTGCTGACGTGCCAATCCTCGGCGAACTGCTTGTCCTCGGTCCAGCTGTTCTCCTCGAAATCGTGATAGGAAATTCCCAAGCCGAAATCGCTCAGCAGCAGCCGGTCGGTCTTGTCGACATCGCTGAGCGCAAGGCCATAGGCAAGGCACGTGTGGTGTAGATTGTTCAGGTAGATGTTCTTGTTGAGCTCGGCATAATTGAGTGCCTCAGGCTCGAAGGAATAGACCCGCGCCTTGCGCATCATGGCAGCATATACAGTGTACATCCCTACATTCGCGCCAATGTCGAACAGGACCTCGTTCTCGCGGAAGCTGTCGATCCAGGCCAGCGTGATGGGTTCCTTGGTGAACAGGCTGCGGACCCGCTTCGCGCTCGACGAGCCCGTTGTCGCATACCGCATTACCTCACCCCGATAGGCGACCTCGGCATAGTCGAGGTCAAGCCACTTGGTCTTGAGATTGCCCGAGGTGACGTCCACTGAATGTCCTTTCACGTTCTCTGCCAGCCCGGAGCGGACCGTGCCTTTATCTCTCGATGCGCTTTGCAGCCGCTTAAGCCGCCTGCGCGACAGAAGCTGCGGCAGGCGCCGCAGCAAGTGCGCGAACGTCATCCTGCGTCTGTCCCGCTTTGCCTTGCCACCGATCACCTAGCCCATCAGCCCGCGTGCTTTCAATTCCGCATTCGCCTGCTCGAGAAGATCGGGCGGGATCGGTTGTGTCGCCACCCAGGCGGCAAAGCGCCGAATGCCTTCCTCGAGAGAGATCCGCGCGCCACCGGTCAGTTGCCGCAGTCGGGCAACATCGGCCCAGTTGTGCCGGATGTCACCCACGCGGTACTGGGCCGTGACATGCGGCTCTACCGTACCGCCGAGCGTGGCGCTGAGCAGTCGAGCCACAGCCATGATGGTTGTGGCCTCGCCGCTGCCCACGTTGATCGTGTCCTTGATATCGGGCCGCGGGTTCAGACCAGCGAGGATTGCCTGCGCGACGTCTTCGACATGGATGAAATCGCGCGTCTCCTCGCCGTCTTCGAAGATAGGCAGCGACAGGCCAAGCCTGATCCGGGTCGAGAAGATCGAGAGGATCCCGGTGTACGGGTTCTTGAGCGACTGGCCTTCGCCAAACACGTTCTGGAAACGCAGCACCACGGGCTGAACTCCCAGGGCGCGGCAGTTAACCCGAACCAGGTCTTCCTGCGCCAGCTTGCTGGCCGCATAGACCGACGCGGGTGACAGCCGGTCACCCTCGCAGGTCGCCACCGCATCAACAGGCTCACCGCAGACCGGGCAGCTCGGCGACCAGCGGTTCTGGGCAAGCTGCTCCGGCGTCCGCGGCTCGGGATAACAGCGACGCCCTTCCGGCGAACAGACGTTACAGATGTAGGCGCCTTCACCATAGACCGAGCGGCTCGAGCCCAGCACGACCGCCCCGACCTGGTGCGGCCCGTTGGCGAGAATGTCGAACAGGACCGCGGTGCCCTGGACATTGACTCGGTAGTAGCGCTCGATTTCATACATCGACTGACCGGTCCCAGTCTCGGCCGCCAGGTGGACCACGGCCTCCACGCCGTCCAGGGCCGCCGTCAGGTCCGCCCTCGACACCACGTCACCCCGCATGAATTCGGCACCTGCCGGCGGGCGGTAATCCGGGTCGGCACCATGGATCTGGGGTGACAGGTTGTCGAGGATGCGCACCCGATGGCCCGCCGCAAGCGCAAGTCGGGCTAGATGGGTGCCGATAAAGCCCGCCCCCCCGGTGATCAGCACAGTTCTTTGCATGGTATTTCCGACCCCGGAATTCAATTGAACAGCATGAAATGGAAGTCTTTGTGATTAGGCGTATGCTCAATCAGATAGTCAGAATAGCCAAGCGCTGTGACTGCATAATCCAGCAGGACCTGGCAATTGATGTTGTCGTAGTAGTGCACGTGGATCGATTCGTTGCGGCTCATCGCCGCGATCAGTTCTTCATCGTCGGCCGGCCGGCGCAAGTGCCGCATATAGTGGTGTAGCACCGGGGCCCAGGTGCAGGCGGCGTCCTCCTCCAGCCATTCGGCCAGTGAGCTGCGCTGCTGGATCGCATCCTTGGTGCCGTTAAGGTCGGGCACCACGCAGATCACCTTGCCCCCCGGGCGCATTTTGGCCTTCCAGTTGCGCAGGTGTCCGATGGGGTTTGCCAGGTGTTCGAACACGTGGCTGCCGAACAGAAAATCAAGCGAACCATCCGGCACCGGCAGATCCTGAGCATTGCCGACGATGTAATTGTCCCAGAGCTCGGGGCGACTGACATACTTGCCCCCGCCATTGTAGAGCGCGTTCCAGACGTCGGGCGGCATCTGTTCGAGATAGGAGACCTCGACCCCTTCTCGGGGCAGGATCTGCGGTTGCGCGCCCGGCCCGATCTCGACTCCACGTCCGGTTGAACTGTCGAACAGCCACTGGCGAGACAGCGCCCGATGCACTGCCAGGAAAGCGGCCTCCGGGCTCTGCCCGATGACCTTGATATGCAGGTCGAGCTTGCCCGCGCGAGCTTTCGGCCAGGGCAGCACCAGCGGCTGGAAGCCTCCGTGGAAAGTGGTGAGCTCAACAACCCGGTCGTCGTGCTCGGGCGCGCGGAACGACACTTCAACCACGGTTTCGACCGGAGCCTGGATCATCCAGCCGCAGTCGGCTGGCCAGGTCCGCAGACTGGCAAAGCGCCGCACGTCGGGGATTCGGAGGGCTGCGCTGGGCGCTAGGCTTAGACCGCGCCAAAGTTGTCCAGCGCAGGTGTGCTTGGCCATCGCCACCGGCCCGGACACTTCCAGGTTGCGGTCCTTGCGGCGGAGCATGTCGAACAGATTCAAACCAGCGTCCTTCGATTGTGCGCGGTCGGTGATGGGTGGCGGCGTGGATCAATCGGGGTCGAGCGCGATCTCGTCACATTCGACGTCCACCAGCTCCTGGCTCAATCGCTGTTGGCGGGCAATCACATCCTCGCCCGACTGCCGGACAGGGGCAACGACACCGCCCGTCGCATGGGTCATGAACAGTCGCATAACGTGGTTGACCCCGGATTCGAGCACATTGCGCAGATCATCCGCATAGTAGGCGCCCCGATTGAATGCTCCGGTGATGATCTCATATGAGGGGAAGTAATGAACGGCTGCGAAACGCTTGCGCAGCGTTTCGGCTGCGACGCGCAGGACCGACTTGGAATAGGTTGTCGAAGCAAGGACATGTGCGCCGGGCTCGGCGGTCGCCATCAGCGGCACCGGGGACACTGTCAGGATCACTTGCGCCGTCGGGTTCACGGCCAACAGCGCTGTAATGAATTGGTCCATGTCGGCGATCACGTCATCAACGGTCTGGTTATAGAACTCATGGCGTGCCGGATCGAACGTCCCGCCTTCGGTGCCGGGGCACAGGGGAAAGACCGCACCGTCCTGGATCGATCGCCACGCTTCGGTCAGCCCGAGAGTGAACACGAAAACGTCGAGTGTTTCAAACATCCGGCGCACCGCAGCGAGGTGCTGCGACCGGTCGGCTTCAAGCTCCGCGCGCGAGACGTAGCCGCCCGGCTGTGTGGTGGGGCGGAATGGATCAAGAAAGCATTCTTCGCCTTCCTGCCAGCAGTCCTCGGTCGGCGACATAAGCCCGAACGCGCGTTGCCACAGCTGAAGCAACTGCCGGGCCGTGTAGATGTTGCCGTAGCGCGCCGAGAAAAGCCCATAGTTGTGGGCCTTGCGGACCGCTTCCGGCAGCACCGGGTGGCCCAGTTCGGTCACGTAGTAGTTGTAGCCGGATCTGCTCAGATAACGCGCGATATGTTGCGCGAAGCAGCTCCCTGCGGTGGCAACGCGGGTGTCCGGCGTGATCCGAAGTTCGAACTCGCCGACTGGATCAACGTCGGCCGGCGCGGGTGCGGCTACTGAACGGCGCCAGAATGCCTCGTCCGGGAGCGATTTGTAGGGATGCTGGCTCATCGCGTAGCCTCCGCCGGGCCGAAGCTAGTCTCGATCTGCTGGAGCACCAGTTCGCCATAGGATGGGTTCGCGTGGGTGGCGTCGCTCGCATAGAATTCCGGGGCCAGGTATCCGTGCCTATCCAAGGCCGCAGGCGGCGGCGGAAGGACCTCGATGTTTAGCTCGACGCAAAGCTCCTCCAGCAGCCGGGATTGCAAGCGCCAGAATGCCATGCGCAGCTCCGGGGCTGAAACCCCCAGGTCGGCAATGTTGTCCTGGGCAAACTTGCTTTCATGGTGCTTTAGGATGTGGTCGTTGTCGCGCTTCGGCGGCGGCGGCTGAAGATGCACGACCCTCGCCCGCGTCGCCTCGCGCAAGGCTGCGAGAGACTGGCCGTCGCGGCCCCTGATGCCCGAATTGAAGTGCTGGGCCAGGGCCCGATACGGAATGAGCTCGGCTCCCGGCTCGGCAGAGACGTCGCCTGGTAGCATGAAGGTGAACCGCTGGGGGTGCTGGATCGTGCTGAACACCGCGTGCTGGTTACCGCCGATCATTGAAACCACGACGTCGCTCTCGCGCAGCGCACCGGTCAGGGTGAGGAAGTCCTCGAACGAGGTATCGCCCATGACCAGGTTGTTCTTGGTCTTGAGCAAGCGGTGCGCTTCAAGCGGACTGACAATTCCTTTGGCGTTACGGCGCTCGATGGCGCGCTGAATGGCATAGGTGTGGCTGTCGCCGAACAGGAGAATGCGAGGCTTGGGCACGTCGGGATTCCGTTGGGCGAGGTGTCGAAAAAATGACTTCAGCACGTTTGCATTCACAGTCAATCCGTTGCCAGAGGGGCGAAGGATTTTACGAGCCGGTCAATTGCCTGAATCTGGACCAGATAATCGTTGAGCGCCGCTAGGGGCAGGGCGCAAGGACCATCACACAAAGCCTTGGCCGGATCCGGGTGCGCTTCGAGGAACAGGCCGGCAATCCCAAGCGCGATACCTGATCGGGCAAGCGCGCTCGCTTGCCCGCGCCGCCCGTCTGCGCCGTCGGCCCTGCCGCCCGGCTTCTGCAATGCATGCGTGGCATCGAAGACAACCGGGGCCATGGTGCGCATCTGATCCATGCCGAGCATGTCGACCACCAGATTGTTATAGCCGAAGCAACTGCCCCGCTCGCACAGGATCACCTTCTCGTTCCCGGCCTCAGCCAGTTTGCGAATGATATGACCCATTTCCTGCGGCGCGAGGAACTGTGGCTTCTTAACATTGATCGCGGCCTTCGTCCGGCCCATTGCCACGACCAGATCGGTCTGGCGGGCGAGAAACGCCGGCAACTGAATGATGTCGGCCACTTCGGCAGCGGGGGCGGCCTGATGTGGTTCGTGGACGTCAGTCAGCACAGGAACGCCGAAGCGGGACTTCACATCTGCCAGCGTGCGCAGACCCCGTTCAAGCCCGGGTCCGCGAAACGAGTCTATTGACGACCGATTGGCCTTGTCGAACGACGCCTTGAAAACATAGGGAATGCGTAGGTGGGTTGTGACCTCGACAAAGGTCGAGGCGACTTCCATCACGATCTCGTCGTCCTCGATCACGTTCATGCCGCCAATCAGGACGAACGGCCGCTGGTTCGCAAAGACGATTCGGTCGGTGACAGCTACTTCATGCATCAGTGGTTACCATCCCCTGCTGGTGTGCGCTTGGGGCCCTCAACGCAGCCCGATTTCGACAATCGCCAAGGATTGCTAGGACCTGTTCGCGCAATTGCGACAGGCTGTAGCTCTCCTCGAGTTTCTGCTGCGCGTGCTTGACCTGCGCCAGGCGGGCGCCTTCGTCGCGAACGAGCAGTTCAAGGGCTTCAAGCCATTCTTCCGTCGTACCCGCCAGTCGCCCTGCGCCGTCAGCGCAGCATTCATCGTACACTCCGCCCCGGCTGGCGACAACGGCAGCTCCGGCGGAGGTGTATTCCACCCATTTGGTGTTGGCCTTCATCAGGTTGAACGGGATCGGCGTCAGCGGGCAGATTCCGATATCCCACTCCAGCCGGGCGAACTCCTGGAGAAAGTGTTCGTAGTTGGCGATCGGCGGTGCAGTGGAGATGCGCTTCCCGAACCGCTCGAGCTCGGGCGGGCAGGGTATCGAGCCAAACAACTCGAAGACCACTTCCGGGTTGCGATCAAGCAGGGATACGATGGCCGGCATGATCATGGTCAGGTTGTGTGCGTGATCCGCACTCGCCATGTACCCGACCTTTCGCGCCGGCCCCGGTACCGGTCGACGAATCACGTTCCCCGAACAGTAGATCGCTCCAGCCTGCAACTGAGCGTCGGGGACCTGTTCGGCAAGGCGCATTTTCAGCGCTTCGGTCGAAACATAGACCAGGTCGGCTGCACCGAGCAAAAGGCGGACCGCCTCAAGTCTCTCCGGCGCATTATGCAGGGCGTGTTTGCGCTCGCCGATATCTTTGGGGATGGCCAGCAGGTCGTCGTCGATATGGTACAGAACCGGGACCTGTTCAGCCCGCGCCCAGTCGATGATCTGCGCGCCGCCTGGGCCACTGTAGCGGCAGAAAACGATTTGCGTGGGATCGAAGCTGGCCAGTGTGGTCGACAGCCAGGCGTCGAGTGTCCCGGTTTCCATGTTGGCGCGGAGTTCGGGCTCGGTAATCAGGCACGTTACGAGTTCGCCGCGTGCAACGGCTGCGGCGAGCGGCTTTTCGAAACTGAGTTGCAGGGTCGGTACATTGCCGTTGGCAACAAACAGGATCCGTTCTCGCTCCCGCGCAGCCCCCGGATTGGCAAGTCGCAGCCGGTTGGCGGCCGTGAAGATCTCCGAGTAGCGCGCGAAGACGTCCGCCGGATCAAGCGGCATGCCGCTCCGCTTCAGGAACAGTTGCTGCCGCTCGAGGTAGGGGGCGGGATCCGCTTGTGCCGAAGTCGCAAAGTCTAGCCAGTCGCCAGGCCCTGAGACCGTGTGGAGCCCGGCATAAGAGGAGGCATCCATGGCGCCATCGCGGTCGGTCCAGACGGCAGTCGGGATCCCCGCAAGGACCATGTCGACCAGCACCGACGATGGCGCCGAAATCCCGTAGGCGAACTGCCGCATGTCCAGCCTGTACATCGGCGCATTGTTGATCAGCGCGTTGCGCGGCAGCGGCACCTTGTTCTTCAGCACATACTGCCCACCGGGATGCGGCCGGAGCACCACCCGCTGGTCGCGCTGGGCCAACTGATTGCAGAACGTGGCGAAGGCATCGACGAACTCCAGCTTGAAGTTGCCAGCCATGCGTAAGCGCACGGAATGCAGGTTCTCGCAGACAATCCCAGGCGCCTGAGGCGCGCGCGTTACACTGTCTGTCGGCATTTGCAAGAGCGCCGAAGGACCGGTCACCACCACCTTTCCCGCCTGGCTCAGATCCAGTGCGGTCAGGTGTTCGCGGTCAAACCATGCGCATATCAGATCGGCGCCAAAGGTTGCTGTGGGGCCATGCGCAAGCGTGTGGTCTGCACTATGGCGGAAGCCTACGCACTCGTAGCCATGCTGCAGCGTCACCCTCAGATACGTCGCTGGCGCGTAACGGAAAACATTATGCGTGGTGATGTGTGCAGGGAGATGGGATTCGCTCCCCGCAAAGATAATCCCGCTCCCGCCAAGGTGTTCGAAAGCCTCGAACTCATTGTTGTAGACGTGCTGGCTCGCCCCCGTGGCGGCGCAGATCTCGTCGATTTCGTTACGCCAGATGCCCAGCCGATCCCGGCCGAAGAACTGGGCCGAAATCAGCAGGACCGGCGTGTAGCCATGCGACTCCCGTGCCATGTGGACGAGCGGGCGCAGAATGTTCACATCCTGAACCAGATTAAGCAGAAAAACGGCGCGCAGGTTCATGTCTGGGCTCTGGCGTGAAGGGCAAAGGGCCAGGCCGAGTTCTCGGCCGTTACCAGTTCGATCGATCCGAACAGCGCTGCCAGTGTCTGCTGGATAGCCCGGAGCACCGACGGATAGGCAACGATCTGGGCGGCTACCGGGACTCCGGACCAGTTTCCGGGCAGTTCCTCGACGGGAGGGCAATCCGGGAGCGACCAGACCGGGCGGCCCGCAATACGGCCCGCCGGGACAAGCACGTAACAGCCGCGCTGTTCTGCCAGGGTGCGGGCACGCTCCCCGACCAGGATGTGCAGCGGGGCCCCAGGATGCCGGCCCCAGAACACGATGTCGTAACCCAGCTCAGCGGGACAGAACGGACTGCGGATCGTCAGCGCGGCGTGGCGCTGAGCGAACTTGTGAACCGCTCCGCTGGTTGAGGCGCCGTGCACCAGCGCCAGCAATCCGCCCGAAGTCAGGCTCCGGTCTGCAGCGAGGCTCACAAGAAAGTCACGCAGCCTTGCCGCCTCTTGCGCAGCCGAACCGACCGCATCGTTGAGGGCCGCCAACTGCGCAATGGTCTGCGGCCGCAGCTTGGCCTGGTCCTCCGCAAGGTCGGTCAGCAAGGCATCGACGTTGCGATAGATCATCGGCATGAGCGCTTCGTAGAGCGGAAAGCCGGCCGACAGCACCTGACAGCCGGCCACAAGCGCAGTCCAGGCGCGGTTCAGCGATTTGGCGACGCTGAAACTTTGCGCGTTCACCGGGATGAAGGCTACGTGGGCGCGCTCGAGCACCTCGGCCTCGCGCGCCTCGGACCAAGGTTCCACCTTAACCGGCGCAGGCAATTGCTGCAGTGCCGCCAGATCGTTGGCGCGCAGGCCATGGGCATTGGTCAGGATCGTGACCCGTGGAGAAATGCCATGCCGCACGATGCCTTCCAGCGCGCCGCCAAACGCCGCCAGATCATGGATTCCCACCGGGAAGTGTGGATTGGTGCCCATGCCGAACCAGCAGATCTCCAGGGTCTGGCGATCGCGGAAGGCTTGCTGCTTGTCGTGAAGGATCTCTGCCATTCGGGCGGGGTCGACCGGCGGCGAGGGGTCGTTCATGACGTGGACGGGTAAGTCCGCCCGATAGGAGCGGACCACGTTAGCCATGGTTTCCGTGGAGGCGAGTGCGAAGGACAGGTGCGGGGCCAGCTGGGCCAGCCAGTTGCGGTACCGCGCCATCCGGCTGTCGCGCGTCTGGCTGAAGTAGTCGTCAAACAGGTCCACGCCCACCAGGATGCCGTGCTCCCGCGCCCGAATCGCACTGACCACCGCCCGGGCATCATGGCACTTGCTGATCAGGATGGCGGTGCACGGGGTCACGCCGGCCTCGAACTCGTCGATCGGCATGAGCGTCACACTGCTTCCCAGCGCGGTACACTCCTCCCGGATCCGGGCGTAGCGAATGCGGGCACCGGCATTGCCGAGATAGTCCGACGACGGGATCAGGACGACCAGCTTCACGCCAGCCACCTCGCCAGCTCGAGTGCCTGACTGGCTGGTGGCAGCATGATGTCGATCTTCGCCTCGGCCGGATTGCGTGAACCGTGGTAGCTTGCCGTCAATTGCGTGGTCAGAATCTGCATGCCGTGCACTGGATCCGATCCTGAGAGGGCCTGCCGTCGAGCCAGCCAGAGGTCGTCCGGAAGCGTTGCCACCGGCATGATCGAGTCCCAGAGACGCGTAATCTCCGAGGCCAGTTCGATCGAGGCAGACCCGCAGATGGCGGTGCCCGCGTCTGCTACCGCTAGCGACCAGTCTCGGCCTTGTCGAGAGTGGGCTAGCAGCGGACAAGCGGCTCCGACGATGCCATTGCGCAGAACGAGATCCGACAGGACCGCAAGCGTTCGATGATCGTGGAGCACAACGCCGGTGCCAAGGTAGAGAACCAGTTCCGTGCGCAGTTCGCGCAGGACTCCGGGCGTGTCGAAGACGGACCGTACCGGCACGTTGAGCGCAAGCTCGATCAGTCGCATCGACCCCGCCTCAGCCTGGCCGAGACAGCATACTTCCGCGATCTCTGCGCCAGATTGCCTGGCGAGAGCCAGCATCGCAGCAGCCAGGCCATCCTCTGCCCACTGGGCTGGTGCGAGTACCAGGGTCACAGCCGCTGATCGCGGCGATTCGCCAAGCAGCGCAACGCTCTGTGCTGTCGGCTCGAGCAGGCGGGCATCCGCTCGCACGATCCCGTCGCATCGGATTGCTCCCGGCACTCCGCGCGGCGGGCAGGCGCCCAGCAGGAGTGGCCACAGTCGATCTGCCGCAAGGGGCTTTTCAACCTCGAGGTTGGGGCAGCATGGGGGAAGGATCGCCGCAAGAGCGCCAAGCGCCGGATCTTCGGTCGTGCAGATCAGCGAAACGGCAACTTGATCCGATGGGGCCGAAGCATGTTCGGTGGCGCTGGCAACCAGGATGCCGATCGTAGGAAAGCAATCTGCCGACAGTTCGAGCGTGCCAGTGGCAGCGCTCCGTCGCCCGGTGGCATGGACGGGGCTGGCGCAAGCCTTGTCAGCCAGGAAGGCGACGACCTTGGGGTTGCCATCGCTGGGACCTATCGGCTCCGCCAGGCCAATCTGCATGACGTCGGCCAGCCACGACTGCAGGTCGTTCTGAAGGACAGGTTCCGCACCGTCGCTCGCCGCAAGGTTGATGCGGAGGTTGCGCAGCAAGGGCGAACGGTCATCGCCTGCAGTCGCCGCCCATGCGTCTTCGAGGGCCCGTGAGCGGACGACCAGCGACCGATGGCCGCCTGCCTCGGTGCCGCAGGGCGGTCCCAGTTCTGCGTGGTGCAGACCGCCGCGGCAGAGCGACGGGAAGCTCAACAGGTCGGCCCCGACGACGATCCCATCAGGCGTTGCGAAAATCAGCAGGAGGGGGTGCAGAGCCGTGCGAAGCTCGAGATCGATGAAGCTCAGCGACCCGCTCACCAGTCCTTCGCCGACCAGACTGACCCCGCCAGCCGCAGTCCACTGCATCGCTCGAACGATACGCGCCTCGCCGCCAACCCCGCTCCAGTTCATGCGGAGCATGGTCTGGCGCAAGAACCACGCGTCGACCATTTCTGGCGTGGCGTGCCCGATCGGCGGCGCCCCGGCTTCGGCCACCGGTCCGGCGATGACCGGTGTGCAACCGGTCAGCTGCGTCAACCGCTGAGCGAGGGCGTCCAAAACGTCGGGGGAGCACAGTGCCCGGCCCACCGCCAACCCGTCCACTGTTACCGGATCCGGGCAAGACCGCAGGAGCGCGTGGCTGCGCTGCCACCGGATGGTGTCCGCGCGCGCAAAGGCGAACTGGACACACGGCGCAGGAGGCGCAAAGATTTCGGTGCTGCGAGCGACCTGAGGCCGCACGCCGACGCCGACCGAGCGGCCCTCGCTCATGCCGTGTTCGATGTAGTGGAGCAGGGGGTTGATCCCGCTTCGCGCCACGTCGCGATTGGCTTTCAGGTAACCGCTGGTGCTGAAATCCGGCCCCGGATCGCGGGTCTCCTGCCAACCCGATTTCAGATAATGCGCTGCAGGATCCAGCCCGGCCTCGGCGATATCCGGATAGGTATCGAGGTACCATGCCGCGTCGAACAGGTCGGACGAGGTGATGAGCGCGAGCTCACGGCGTTGCCGGCTACGGTCCAGCCTGCGCTTGCCACCCGGAATCTGCCGAGCCATACTTTCCAGACTGCGCTTGACCGCGTGTCTGATGCGCGTGCGCATGGGTTCCGTCGAGGCCATCGCCTGTGCGAGTTGCCGCTGCGCCTCGGCCAGCTCTTCCTTCAGACGCACGGCATCGGCTTGGGCGCGCCGATACTTGCGCTTCAGGATCTTGACTTCGTCTTGCCGCTGCGCCTCGGCCAGCTCTTCCTTCAGACGCACGGCATCGGCTTGGGCGCGCCGATACTTGCGCTTCAGGATCTTGACTTCGTCCGGATCCGATAGGGCGGCGGGGCGTTCTTTTGGTGCGGGCGCTGCGGGCCCTGCTGGCATAGCCGGGTCCCCGCGCCGCTCGATCGCGGCGGCCAGCCTGGCGAACTCGGCGGACTGCCTGTCCGCCAGGTCTTCTAGCATGCGCTCGAGCCGCGCCAGCCTTGCGGGGGTGTCAGTGCGTCGCGAGGCTGTGGCCGACGCCTGACGCGAGACCGGGATTGCCCGCTTGCGCGGACCGGGAGATATGCTTCGTGACATTCTTCAGTATGACCCGATGCCTGTCATGCGCCAAGCCGGGTAGCCGTCAAAGGGGTGTTGTTCAGCATATCAACCTGTTTTGAGCAGCATCTACCCGGATAAGCATGTAGCGTTACCAAAACTGTGTCTTACAACAGACCCTTGCCAACTCGTGCGGAGCGGGACAAGGAAATTCGTCGGTTTGCAGGGGATGCTTCGGTATCGGTTCTGCGCAATGAACGGTGCGACAGGATGAGGCGATCGAGTCACCAGCGCCACCCTTCAGTCGGCATAATGGCCGGATGAAAATCTGCCTCCCGAATGCGCGCCAGCAATAGTATGACCCAGGCACTGTCTTCCAGGGTTTGACCGCTCTGGCAATCCACCGTGCGGGCACTCGGGCTGCCCGCGCGACCAACTGATGGCTACCGCCCCGTTGCCGGTTGATGGAGGCGGAAACGGCGCGTGCAATCACGCAACGAACCCCGCATGCCGACGTCAAGTCCGGCGTTCGAACCATTCCCGCCGCAGCTTGCGGGCAAGCCCACGCAGCGCTGCGACGCCCCGCAGCGGTTCAAGCACCGCGGCAAACTCACGGTCCAGCGGGACCCACTCTCGCACGGTGAAATGCTCGAGCAGGCGTTCGCGCCAGAAATCATCGTCTTCCACGATCAGGTGGGCATTGCGCCCGTCCGCCAGCAGTTTCTGCGCCGGCCGGGTGGCAATGACCACGAAGCACGCAGTACGGGACAAGGCATACAAGTGGGCCAGAACGTCGGGCAGGCATTCCGGCTCAATGTGTTCGAGCACGTCGGTGCACACGACCAGATCGGCCGGCACCGGCGCGCCGTCCTTCCCCGAAATCGCGGGATCGTACTCACGCACGATCGGACCCAGCGCCCGGCCCAGCGAACCCTGGCCGCACCCGTAGTCCAAGATCGAAACGGCACCATACCGTTCGACCAGACCGCTGATCTGGTCCGCCCACTTGTCACCATAGAGGCCAAACTGGCCACCGGCATGAAGTGCTCTGTTGAGCGCGCGATAGGATTGCGTAATCAGCATCAGCAGTTTGGCAATTAGCTGGCCTGAGGCTGAATGGCCATGGCCCGGTGCAGGGCGTCGATGCGGTGATTGAAACGGTTTGCGCCGTTGGCCATTGTGTCGGCCCTGACGAACCACATGTAGACCATGGCGCTCTCGCCATAGAAGATTTGGTGCGAGATCAGGCGTGACTCTCCTAACCACACCTCGCCCGGATCGAAGGCGATGCGGTGCTTGGGCAAGCTTTCCATCCAGGTGTTGCGGGTTCCCCCCAACACGTCGCCATTGATATAGTCCAGCATCAAATTGGGGTCCTTGCCGGCAAACCGATCAAGCCTGTGCTCTCGGTAGAGCCGCTTCATCATCTCGGGGAATCGGAAGCTGGTGTGCCAAATGCGTGGGCGCGTATCGAGGTTTGCGAAGATCCGCGCCTGGTGGAAATCGTCGTCGATCGAGTGGTTGTCCCAATGCAGGTTCTCGAACAGAGTTCTGGTCAGGCGGACGCTTGGGATAAAGCGGAACGGATCGTAGTTGGGGAAGCATGTTCCGAAGATTCGCACGATCTCTTCATGCGTGGACTTGAGTGCGCGGCCCACGCGATTGAAGATTTCACGGTCGCCCTTGCACAACACGTCGAATATTGCCTGTCGTATCGGCTCACAAAACACCAACTTATTGCCCTGGCCAGTCGGGGGATCTCCTTCGAAGAAGTAGGGCGCTTGTAGCTTCTTCAAAGACTTGCGAACCCTAATATCCTCAACCGCGTCGATCGACTTGTGGAGAGCCTCGAGCGCGCCGAAATCGAAATCCAAACGATAGTCCTTGAGCAGGATCATCCGCCCTTCCTCGAAGATATCGGCCACCCCGCCTCGCGCCTCGATCTGGGCGAGGGTCAATTCATGGATGTAGTCTTCCACGTCCGGGTGACGTTCAATCTTGGCCATTCTTAACTCCTTGGGGATCCTTGCCGGCCATCCTGACGGTCCGACGCCGATCCGGTTCGAACTTTATCCAGACAATGCGTGGCGGCATAGTCGGTTCGACGCTGACAGCCAGTTAGCCGCCCTTTCCCTTCCCGACAGAGTTCGGCATGCGGGCGTGCCGGTCTGACTCAAATGCAATTACGTGTGCACCGCCAGGATATCTTTGATCTGGAGCAAGGAATGGCTTTCCCTCCAAGCGCAAGAGATTGGTCTGGCGAATCAATCAAACGAATCGGTCTGGATCCGTCGCGATTTTCCCTTTTGCCGCCGAGGTCTTTGATGTGGCTTGATCTGGCGTAGAATGCAAGCGGATGCGCTGGCGCCCGGACCGTGTTGGCGTTATGACGCCAAGATGGTTTCGGCAAGCTGTGGTTACAGCGGGCATGGCTGTGATGGGGTGATTGTGCCAGGCCCATGTTCAGCTGCGGCGCGTCGATTACGGAGAAGATACTAAATGAATTCGGATAAATCGCGAAAGGTGTTCGTGGGCTATGACAGCCGCGAGGACATTGCGTGGCAGGTCGCGCGCTTTTCGATGAAGCGGCACGCCGGCCGGGAGGTCAAGATCGTCCCGCTGCGCCAGGATGTGCTGCGCGAGCTTGGTCTCTACACCCGGCCCTACGATCCCCTCTCGTCGACCGAGTTTTCGCTGACTCGCTTCCTGACGCCGTTCCTTGCTGCCAGGAATGACTGGGTCCTGTTCTGCGACTGTGATTTCCTGTTCACCCAGGACGTGAACGCGGTGTTCGAAGGTCTCGATGGCACCAAGGCAGTCTATTGCGTCCAGCATGATTACACTCCGGTCAACGACGTCAAGATGGATGGCAAGAAGCAGACGGCCTATCCCCGGAAGAACTGGTCGTCGTTCATGTTGTTCAACGGCGCTCACCCTGATGTGAAGGCCCTAACGCCGGATGTCGTGAATTCGGCGACCCCGGCGTTTCTGCACCGTTTCGAATGGATTTCCGATCCGGCGGCAATCGGCAGCCTGCCGCTGCACTGGAATTTCCTTGAGGGCGAATACCCGCGGCCGGACAAGGTTCCGGCGGCCATCCATTACACCAACGGCGGCCCGTGGTTCGACAACTGGCAGGAGGTCGACTTCGCGGGCCTGTGGCTGGCCGAGCGCGACCAGTACCTGTCCTCGGCAACTACCGATGCGGCGGCAGCCTGAGTCCGGGACCTAACTGCACGCTACGGGCCGAGCTATCCTGGCGGGAGGACAGCGTTGAGTTCGCGATGAAAGCGATTTAAAGGCGCCGCATGGCATGCACCGACGACTTCTCCTGCACGGACGAGAAACTATCGCGCAACTGGCGCAGAGCAATCCGGACCTGTAGCACGCTACTGCTTTCGGCCGGGCTGGCGGCTTGTTCCTCGCTGGGTTCGAGCGGTCCTAGCGGATCGGCCGTGCGTAGCGGCAACAGTATGAGCGTTTCGACCGACATTCACGTTGTGGAACTGACCGACACAGTGGCGCGGCAACTGATCGTTGCCGAGCAAGGTCGAACTTTCGCCGACGCCCTGGGTGAGGTGCCGCCCGCCGGCACCAGAATCGGACGCGGCGATGTGCTTGATTTCGCGATCTGGGAATCGCCCCCTGCAGCGCTTTTTGGGGTGCTCGGCGGCGAGGCCGGGCTGAGCAAGGGGCCGGCGCTGGCACCGCGGGCGACCAGTCTGCTCGAGCAGATGGTCACCGAGGATGGGCGGGTAACGTTGCCGTTCGCAGGGACGCTCAACGTGGCGGGGCGGACGCCCCAGCAGGTGGCTCGCGAGGTCGAGGCGCGGCTGGTTGGCAAGGCGCATGAGCCGCAGGTCATCGTCCGGGTGACACAGCCGGTGACCGCGATGGTTACCGTGGTGGGTGATGTGGCGGCGAGCACGCGTCTGCCCCTGACCGCCAAAGGCGAACGGTTGCTTGATGCTTTGGCCAGCGCGGGTGGGGTGAAGCAGCCGGTCGGCAAGATGACCTTACGGATCACCCGTGGCGCGAAAGTGGTGTCTCTTCCGCTTGACCGGGTGCTGCTCGACCCCCGCCAGAACATCACCCTGCAGGCCGGAGACATCATTACTGCCCTGTACCAGCCCTACAGCTTCACGGCCCTCGGCGCGGTGCGCAACAATGCCGAAGTCCCGTTCGAAGGCACTGGTCTGTCGCTGGCGCAAGGGCTTGGTCGGATCGGCGGCCTGGACGACAACCGTGCCAGCATCCGCGGCGTCTTCGTGTTTCGCTTCGAGAATCCTGCAACGCTCGGCCCACTGCTTCCGACGAATGCGCGGCTGACCCCGGACGGACGGTTGCCAGTGATTTACCGGCTGAACATGTCGGACCCGGGCTCCTTCTTCGTCGCCCAGGGATTCGCGCTGAGTGACAAGGACGTAGTCTACGTATCCAACGCTCCGCTCACCGATATCCAGAAGTTCATCGGCATCTTGTCGCAGACATCCTTCTCTATCGTCGGCGTCGCTAACCAGGTGCGCTAAACCCATGATGACGTCAGCGCTGGCCGCTCGATTGCGTGAGGGAGTCTCGCTGGTATTGCGGGAGGCGGCGGAGAAAATCATTCTCCCTGGCCGATGGAGGCTGCTGGACGATGAGATCGCGTTGAAAGCACCCGGTGAGGTCGTGACGGGGGTTGATCGAGAGAGCGAGGCTTTCATCGCTGAACGTCTTTGTGCGCTCCATCCCGAAGCCACCGTTGTTGGGGAGGAGGCAGTTGCAGTCGATCCCAGTCTTTTGGATGATCTGGCAACCAAGCTATGCTGGATCGTAGATCCGCTTGATGGGACCGCAAATTATGCCGCCGGTAAAGTCCCGTTCGGCATCATGATTGGACTTGCGAGCGCGGGCGAAATTCTGGGTGGATGGATGTTGGACCCAGTCACGCAGCGAATGTGCGGAGCAGAATTGGGACACGGGGCCCGGATTGACGGGACGCCGTTCCTTGCGTCTGGCAGTGGGCGGGACCGTCCCGTGGCAGCAGTGTCCCGACTATTTGAGGACCCGCTCCGGCGAGAGAGGGTTCAAGCCGCTCTGGCGCACTGCGAGGTTACTGACAGCCCGCGATGTGCAGCAGATCAGTATCCACGTGTTGCGCTTGGCATTCATGACCTCACTTACTTCGACCGAACGATCAGCTGGGATCACGCTGCCGGCGTAGTCTTCTTGAACGAATGTGGCGGTCGTGCAGCGCATCCAGATGGCACTGCATATCGAGTCGACCGACCTCGCCCGGGTCTGCTGGTAGCTACGCAACCAGCACTATGGGAATCCGTGGCGAAGAGCGTGGCGGCCGCCATCTGACAATTGGTCCTGCCTGCTCGAGGATCATTCATTGGGCAAACGTGTTAATGGGAAGACGTGGATAGTTATGTATCTGTCAACTGCGCAGATTGGCGATGAATTGACCTCGGGGGCACTGCGCAATCCGGAGTAACCAAGATCCCCCTGCGGCATCGATGAATGTCCCAATCGGAAAAGGCTTGGCCGGGTTGGATGAGGCTGCCAAATAGTCCAGGGTCAGAACGACAAGTGCGGTATCTCACGTGACCAAACCAAGGTGATTCTGTGACGAAGATTGCAGTGATATCCGGGATCACCGGACAGGACGGAGCCTATCTTGCCGAATTCCTGCTGGACCAGGGCTATGAGGTCCATGGCACGTTCCGCCGTGCCAGTTCGGAGAACTTCTGGCGAATCGAGGAACTGGGCATCCGCAATCACCCGCGGCTGAATCTGGTCGAGTACGATCTGACCGACCTGTCGGCCACGATCCGGCTGCTCGAAAAGGCCCGTCCCCGCGAATTCTACAACCTCGCGGCGCAGAGCTTCGTCGGTGTCTCGTTCGACCAGCCGCTGGCCACTGCGCAGATCACCGGGGTCGGAGTGCTCAACGTGCTGGAGGCCATCCGCGTGGTCGATCCGACCATCCGCTTCTACCAGGCCAGCACATCGGAGATGTTCGGCAAGGTTCAGGCCGTGCCGCAGACCGAGGACACGCCGTTCTGGCCGCGCAGCCCCTATGGCGTGGCCAAGCTGTTCGGTCACTGGGCAACGGTGAACTACCGCGAAAGCTATGGCATGTTTGCCAGCAGCGGCATCCTGTTCAACCACGAAAGCCCGCTGCGCGGTCTCGAATTCGTGACCCGCAAGATCACCGACGCGGTTGCCAAGATCAAGCTGGGCCAGCTTGACTGCCTGGAGCTGGGCAACATCGACGCCAAGCGGGACTGGGGCTTTGCCAAGGAATACGTCCAGGGCATGTACGCCATGCTTCAGGCGGACGAATCCGATACCTTCGTGCTCGCCACGGGCCGCACCGAGACCGTGCGCAGCTTTGTCGAGCTCGCGTTCCGCGCCGCCGGCTATGAGATCGCCTTCCATGGCTCCGATGTCGACGAACACGCGGTCGATGTCGCCACCGGCAAGGTGCTGATGCGGATCAATCCGCGGTTCCATCGCCCGGCCGAGGTCGACCTGCTGATCGGCAGCGCCGAGAAGGCCCGGACCACGCTCGGGTGGCAGCCGCAGACCACTCTCGAGGAGCTGTGCCGCATGATGGTCGAGGCCGACCTGCGCCGCAATGCCGCTGGCCGGTCTTGCTGACCTGCCCGAGGGACTGGGGCCGTTGACTGAGCGCCGCATCCTGCTGACCGGGGCCGAGGGCTTCACCGGGCGCTACCTTGCGCAGAGTCTGGCCGAACGGGGCTGGCAAGCGCACGGCTTCGTCCGGCCGGGGACCGACCTTGCCCGTGTCGGGGGGGACATGGCATGCGTCCCCGTCGACCTGCGCGACAGCGCGGCGACGGCGGAGGCCGTGGCGTCGATCCGCCCCGATGCGGTGATCCACCTCGCGGGCATCTCCTCGCCCGTGCACGGCAGCGTCGAGGAGATCTACGCGACCAACCTGATCGGCACCCGCCACCTCCTGGCCGCCCTGGCCGAACTCGGATCGGCGCCCCGCACCATCCTGGCCAGCAGCGCCAATGTCTACGACGCCGGGCTCAGCGGGCTGATCGCCGAGGATGCCCCGGTCGCGCCGGTCAACGATTATGGCGTGTCCAAGCTGGCGATGGAGAGCCTCCGTGGAGTCTTTGCCGCCCGCCTGCCGATCGTGGTGACGCGCCCATTCAACTACACCGGAGTCGGGCAATCGACCCGGTTCGTCATCCCCAAGATCATCGCGGCCTTGCGGGCCGGGGCGGATTCGGTCGAGCTCGGCAATATCGACGTCTACCGCGATTGGTCGGATGTCCGCTTCGTCAGTGACTGCTATGCCCGCCTGGTCGATTGCCCGGCGGCCGTCGGAGGCACGTTCAACATCTGCTCTGGCGTGGCCGTCAGCCTGCGCGAGGTGATCGCCCAGGCCTGCGCCGCGGCCGGACGGACCATGGAGATCCGCTTCAATCCCCAGTTCGCCCGGGCCAACGAGATTCCCCGGCTGTGGGGCGATCATGGCCGGCTGGCCGGGGTGATCGGGCCTCTCGCGCCGCCACCGATCGCCGAGACACTGCGCTGGATGCTGGAAAGCGCGTGATCGGCTGCTGGCACCGGGGCACCAAGCCGATTAAGGCGCGCGCATGACCGCAGCCTCTGATCCCCCCGCCACCGTCACGCTCCCCTCCGGCATCGTCTTCGCGAACGAGGCCCCGCTGGTGCTGATCGCCGGGATGAACGTGATCGAGGATCGCGACACCCTGTTCGAGGTCGCCGCGCACATGGTCGCGGTGACCGCGCGGCTGGGCCTGCCCTATGTGTTCAAGGCCAGCTTCGACAAGGCCAACCGGTCCTCGATCGCCTCGTTCCGGGGGCCGGGGCTGGAGGCCGGGCTGGCCCTGCTGGCCGAAGTCAAGGCCCGGTTCGGCGTGCCGGTCATCACCGACGTGCACGAGCCGCACCAGGCCGCGGCGGCGGCCGAAGTGGCCGATATCATCCAGTTGCCCGCCTTCCTCGCCCGGCAGACCGATCTGGTCGTGGCCATGGCGCGCACCGGGGCGGTGATCAACGTCAAGAAGCCGCAGTTCCTGGCCCCGCTGGAGATGCGCCACATCCTCGCCAAGTGCGCCGAAGCCGGGAATGACCGCGTCCTCCTGTGCGAACGGGGGACCAGCTTCGGTTACAACAACCTGGTGGTCGACATGCTCGGCATGGACCTCATGAAGCCCATGGCCCCGGTGATCTTCGACGTCACCCACAGCCTGCAGCGGCCCGGCGGCCGTGCCGACAGCGCCGACGGGCGCGGCGAGCAGGCGGCGGCCCTGCCCCGCTCGGGCGTGGCGCTGGGCATCGCCGGGCTGTTCCTGGAGGCCCATCCCGATCCCGCCAAGGCCCGGTGCGACGGTCCCTCGGCCCTGCCGCTGGCCGATCTGGAATCGTTCCTGCGGCCCTTGCTGGCGATCGATCGCGTGGTGAAGACCGGTCCGGTGGTCGCGGCCTGATCCCGCCATGGCGAGCCGGCCGCACCCGCCCTTCCTGCGTATTCCACCGTTTCCCGGGCATCGGGCGGGGCCTCTGGCGAGTCCGGCTGCTCCGGGCTCCGGCCAGGTTTCCCCAAGCGGTTCGGGTGCGGATCACTGGATCGATCCCGCCGGGATCGCCGCGGCCTTGCGCGCGGCGCGGGTCGGCGGATCGTTCTGGGCGGCGGCGGCGCGGTTGCCCGACGGGCGCCGGACCCTGCTGGCGCCGGGCAGCGCTGTGCAGGCCCGGCTGATGCAGGACAACGCCGTGGCGGCGGGCGAGGCGGATCGCGCCTGCCTGATCGGTCCCTATGCCGGACGCCATGGCATTCCGGCGATCAGCGCACTCTGCGATCCCTGGCGTCTGGCCGAGCAGGCGGACCGGATCGTCGCTGCGGCCGACCACGATCTGGCAGCGGTCGGCCTGCTGCTGGGGCGTCCGGTCGAGCTGCTGGGCGAGGGTCCCTGGGCGGGTGCCACGAGCGCAGCCGAGGTGGCGACGCGGGCGGTCGCGGGGTGGGACCTGCGCGATCCCTTCACCGGCGAGCCGATCGATCCGGCCGGTGCCATCGCGCTCCTGGCCGAATGGCGCCGACTGATCGATGCCAACCGCCGGATCGCAGCGGTCTATGGCGTGGCCGCCTGGAAGCGCGTCACGGTCGATGCCTTGCTGTGGGACGGGCGCGACGGCCCCCGCCACGCCCGGCCATCGGACCGTCGCACCCGGTCCCTGATCTCGGGCAGCCGCGTGATCGCGTGGAAATCCCGGACCGCGCCCGATCTGCCTGCCGGTCTTGCTGCCCGCGGGATCGCCGTGGGAGAGATCGAGGACGGGTTCATCCGCTCGATCGGGCTCGGCGCCAATTGCGTGCCTCCGCTGTCGATCATCGTCGATCACGCGGGGGTCTACTTCGATCCCGCCGGGCCCAGCGATCTGGAGCACCTGCTGGCCGAGGCAGACATCGGCGCAGACCTGCAGCGACGCGCGGCCGCCCTGCGCCAGCGTCTGGTGGCCGCCGGGATCGGCAAGTATGGCCGGGCCAGCGCGCCCGTGGCGATCGCCGCACCGGGCCGCCGCCGGGTGCTGGTGCCTGGCCAGGTGGCCGACGACCGCTCGGTGCTGAGCGGCGGGGCCGGGGGCGGCAATCTTGAACTGCTGCAGCGCGCGCGCTCGCTCGAGCCCGATGCCTGGATCATCTATCGGCCGCATCCCGATGTCGAAGCGGGGCACCGGGCGGGGCACATCGCCGAGCCGGTGATCCGCCAGTGGGCCGACGAGATCGATCGCGACAGCCCGATCGCGCCGTTGATCGACAGCGTCGACGCGCTGCACACGCTGACCTCGCTGGCCGGATTCGAGGCTCTGATGCGGGGCAAGGCGGTCACCACTCATGGCGTGCCGTTCTATGCCGGCTGGGGACTGACCCGCGATCTGGGAGCGATCCCGGATCGTCGCGGACGGCAGCGGAGCCTGGACGAGCTGGTCGCGGCCACGCTGATTCTCTATCCGCGTTACCTTGATCCCGTCACGCGGCTGCCCTGTTCCCCGGAAATTCTGGTCGACCGACTCGAATCAGACCGCGCCAGGGTCGGTTCATCGCTTGTTATGTTGCGCGAGTTACAAGGACGCGCCACCAGACTCTGGCGGCGCTTCGGGGGGCAAGCGTGAACACCGGACGTAGGCCAAAACGAAACTTCCTGTTCCTGCAAGGGCCGCCTGGCCCCTTCTTCCGGCTGCTCGGGGCGGAACTGGCCTATCGCCGCTGCGGCGTCCACCGGATCAACCTGAGCGGCGGCGATCGCTATGACTGGAGCCCGGACTCGGGTGAGGCCGTCATCGATTATCGCGGGCGCGCCAAGGACTGGCCGCTGTTTTTCGATGCCTATGTCCAGGACCATGCGATCACCGACGTGGTCCTGTTCGGGGATTGTCGGCCGATGCACCGCAGCGCGCTGCGCTTGGCCCAACTGCGCGGCGTGCATATCCACGTGTTCGAAGAGGGTTACATCCGGCCTGACTGGATGACGCTGGAGCGCGATGGCGTGAACGGCCACTCCAGTTTCGAGCGCGATCCCGAGGTGCTGTTCGCCGCGGCGCGGTGGTTGCCCGACGTACCCCAGTTGCCTGCGATCACGGCCACCTTCCGGCGCCGGGCCCGGGACAGCTTCTGGCACTATTTCAACGTGTTTATCGGGAAGTGGCGCTTTCCCTTCTATCGCACCCATCGTCAGGACCGGCTGGTGGCCGAGGCGCTGGGCTGGCTGCTCCGTTTCGCCCGCACCGGGCGGAGGGCGCGGCAGGCCGAAGAGACCATGGCCGCGCTGAAAGGGCAGCGGTACTTCCTGTTCCCGCTGCAGCTCAGCGGCGATTACCAGATCCGGGCTCATTCGCCGTTCGCCTCGATGCCGATGGCGGTCGACTATGTGATGCGCAGCTTCGCGCGCCATGCTCCGGCCGATGTCGTCCTGCTGATCAAGGAGCACCCGCTCGACAGCGGCTTCCTCAACTGGCGCCGCCATATTGCCCGGCGGGCGCGCCAGTTGGGCGTGGCGGACCGCGTGCTCCATATCGATGGCGGTAACCTGGGCGAACTCAGCGCGCAGTCATCGGGCATGGTCTGCGTCAACAGCACCTCGGGCACGCTCGGGCTGGAGGTGGGCTCGCCGGTCATCGTGCTGGGGGATGCGGTCTATGATGTTCCGGGTGTGACTCACCAGGCTTCGCTCGACAGTTTCTGGCAGGCACCCGAATTGCCGGATCCGGCATTGTACAAGGCTTTCAAGAAGGTCCTCCACGCGCGCTGCCTGGTGCGCGGCGGGCTTGCCAGCGAATCGGCGATCCACACGCTGATCGCCAACAGTGTGGAACGGCTGCTGGCCGATGACCTGGGCCCGCGGCTCGCCCTGCAGGCAGGCCGTCAGGAACTGGGGACCAGGCCGGCATCCTCCAGATAACCCCGACGGCGCAGCGCGTTGAACAGGCGGTTGACCACCGGGTTGGACCATCCGCAATTGGTCGCGAAATCGCGCTGCAGCGTGTCATGATGGACCTGATGGGCCGCCGGCGTCATCAGCAGGCCCATGCGGCGCCCGGCATTGATGAACCATGGATTGTGGTCCCGGTGCAGCGAAGCATGGAACAGTTGGGCGAAGGCCCCGCCGACCAGGAATGCGAAGACCCCGGCGGCGAACCAGCCCGGCACCGGCCACACCAGCAGCGCTGCGTTCAGGGCCAACGAGATGGGCAGGGCCGCGATGATCACGCTCGATCCGATCAGCCGCCACAACGACCGTCGGCCCAGCGCCAGCGGGCGGGGGTGATGGTTCTTGAAATCGTAGACGAGCCGCTCGAGCGGGGTGATCGCGGCCATCCGCTCGCGCAGCATGGCCTGGTACTCGGCAGACTCGCGGGAGCCGGCATAGAAGAACAGGTCGTTCAGCCGCTTGCCCGGCGGGCAGGGGCGGTAGTCCATGTACATGTGCACCAGACCGGACAGAAAATCGGCCAGATACCAGCCGACCAACAGTGCCGGCAGCACCAGCCAGTCCAGCCGCGCCATCACCCCGAAGCCCAGATTGGCCAGTAGAGACAGCGCGAAGGCCAAGAGAATCCCATGCGAACGATTCAACAGTTCTTTCCCTCGAACGCCATCTTGTTCTGGCGAGTCAAAGACTTGCGGAATTGGCTTGTCGCCCTCCAGCCCTTCCGTATAGGCACGGAGGGGTGATGACAAATACTCATGCCCGTTATCTGCCAAAACGGCTGTTTCCGGGGCTCCTGCAAGGGCAATCCAACCTCGCCAATACGCTTGTGGTCAGCCGGGAAGGCACCGATCGTTGATCGAACGCGACTATCTGATCGATGTGACCAGGCTGGTCTGGCGGGCATGGTCGGGGCGCCTGCCGACCGGGATCGATCGGGTGTGTCTGGCCTATCTGGATCATTTCGGTGATCGCGCCCAGGCGGTCGTCCAGCGTGGCGGCATGCAGCGCGTGTTCTCGCCCGCGGCGTCGGATCGGCTCTTTGCCGCGATCCGCGCGGGCGGGCCGGGGTTCCGCACCCGGCTGCTGCGATTGCTGCCCTTCGCGCTCAGCTCGGGCGGGGGGGTGGCCAAGGGCCGGGCAGGCCGCGGGCCGATCTATCTGAACATCGGCCACACCGGACTGGACGAGCCTTCGCTGCCGGGCTGGGTCCGGCGCAACGGCCTGCGGGCCGTGTTTCTCGTCCACGATCTGATTCCGATCACCCATCCCGAGTTCTGCCGCAGCGGCGAGGCCGAGAAGCACCGCGCCCGGATGCGCAACGTCTTGACCTGCGCGGCCGGGATCATCGGCAATTCGCAAAGCACGCTCGACGAACTGCAGGCCTTTGCCGAGCTGGAGCAACTGGCCGTACCGCCCTTCGTCCCGGCCTGGATTTCCGGTCACGAAATCCCGGACAGCGCGCCGCCGGCGGCGATGGATCGCCCGCACTTCATCGTGGTGGGCACGATCGAGGGCCGCAAGAACCACATCCTGCTGTTCCAGATCTGGCGGAAGCTGGTGGAACGGCTCGGTCATCGCGCGCCCCGGCTGGTGGTGATCGGCCAGCGCGGCTGGGAGGCGGAGCATGCCCTGGCGGTGCTGGATCGCAATCCGCTGCTGCGCGGGCATATCCGGGAACTGGGCAGCGCCAGCGACCTCGAAGCCGCTCGTCTGATGGCCGGGGCGCGGGCCCTGCTGATGCCGTCATTCGCCGAAGGCTTCGGCCTGCCCGTGGTCGAGGCGATGCAATTGGGCACGCCGGTGATCTGCACCGATCTGCCGGCCTTCCGCGAAATTGCCGGGGACATTCCGCACTATCTCGATCCGCTCGACGGGCTTGGTTGGGAATCGGCGATCCTCTCCTTTCTCGAGGACTGCCCCGACCGCATGCGCCAGATCCGCCAACTGCGCGGCTATCGCGGGCCGGACTGGCCCTCCCATTTCGCCGTGGTTGAGCCCTGGCTGAGCACCTTGTGACAGGGCATGCTCTCCGGCGGGGCTGCGGGCCGGGCCAAGGCACCGGCGATGGCGGCTAAATCGACCGGCTGCACCGTTGGTTAGCTTGCCATTCAGACCTTCTCTCCTACATTGCACGGGGAAAGGACTTCGCCCGCGATGAATGAAGAACAGCCCAACGGGAATCCCTGGCTCAAGAGCCTGCTGGTCTGGGGGGGCATCTTCGTTGCCCTGATCCTGGTCGTCTCGATGTTCGGGACCCGCACGGAAAGCAGCGGCACCCCCATCGCCTACAGCGATTTCCGGGCCAAGGTGGCCGACGGCAGCGTGGCCGAGGTGGCCGTCGGGGCCGAACGGATCACCGGGCGCTACCGCAACGGCGACGCGTTCAGCACCGTGCCGATCCCCAACGACACCAGCCTGCCCGAACTGCTGCAGCAGAAGGGCGTGCGCTATGCCGGCAAGGTGGCGGACGAGCCCAACCTGCTGCTCTATGTCCTGATCAATTCGCTGCCGTTCATCCTGATCCTGGGCGTGGCCTTCTTCGCGCTGCGCCAGGTCCAGAAGGGCGGCGGGTCCGGCGCGATGGGCTTTGGCAAGTCCAAGGCCAAGCTGCTGACCGAACGGCAGGGCCGCGTCACCTTCGACGATGTCGCCGGCATTGATGAAGCGCGCGAGGAGCTGGAGGAGATCGTCGAGTTCCTGCGCGATCCCAGCCGCTTCGCCAAGCTCGGCGGGCAGATCCCCAAGGGCGCGCTTCTGGTCGGCTCGCCCGGTACCGGCAAGACCCTGCTGGCCCGCGCGATCGCGGGCGAGGCGGGCGTGCCGTTCTTCACCATTTCCGGCTCGGACTTCGTCGAGATGTTCGTCGGCGTCGGCGCCAGCCGCGTGCGCGACATGTTCGAACAGGCCAAGAAGAACGCGCCGTGCATCGTCTTCATCGACGAGATCGACGCGGTCGGCCGCCACCGTGGCCACGGCCTGGGCAATTCGAACGACGAACGCGAACAGACGCTCAACCAGTTGCTGGTCGAGATGGACGGGTTCGAGGCGAACGAGGGCATCATCATCATCGCGGCGACCAACCGCCCCGATGTGCTCGATCCGGCGCTGCTGCGCCCGGGCCGCTTTGACCGTCAGGTGGTCGTGCCGATCCCCGACATCGAAGGCCGCGAGAAGATCCTGTCGGTCCACATGAAGAAGGTCCCGCTCGCGCCGGACGTGAATCCGCGCACGATCGCGCGCGGCACCCCGGGCTTCTCCGGCGCGGACCTGGCCAACCTGGTGAACGAGGCCGCGCTGCTCGCCGCCCGGCGCAACAAGCGCCTGGTTGCCATGCAGGAGTTCGAGGACGCCAAGGACAAGGTCATGATGGGCGCCGAACGGCGGTCCATGGTGATGACCGACGACGAGAAGAAGATGACCGCCTATCACGAGGCCGGTCACGCCATCGTCTCGGTGAACGAGTCGGCATCCGATCCGATCCACAAGGCCACAATCATCCCGCGCGGCCGCGCGCTGGGCATGGTGATGCGGCTGCCGGAACGCGACAGCTATTCCTATCACCGCGACAAGATGCACGCGAACCTGTCGGTCGCGATGGGCGGCCGCGTCGCCGAGGAGCTGATCTTCGGTTACGACAAGGTCAGCTCGGGCGCGTCGTCCGATATCCAGTACGCCACCGGCCTTGCCCGCAACATGGTGACCAAGTGGGGCATGTCCGACAAGCTCGGGCCGCTGCAGTACGAGGATCAGCAGGAAGGCTACCTCGGCATGGGCGGCTCGGCCCGGCTGTTCGCCTCTGACGAGACCAACAAGCTGATCGATAGCGAAATCCGCATGCTGGTCGACGGCGCCCATGCCCGCGCGACCGAGATTCTCAAGACCAACGAGGACAAGCTCCACCTGCTGGCCCAGGCCCTGCTCGAGTACGAGACCCTGACCGGTGAGGAGATCGAGCAGCTCATGAAGGACGGCAAGATCGATCGTCCCGACCGTCCGAGCGGTCCGGCTCGTCCGGTGGCGGTGCAGGGCTCGGCCATCCCCAAGGCCGGTCGTCGCTTCAACGGCGCTGCGGCGCAGGGAGCCTGACAAGAATGCAGCGAAAGATCGGAAGGATCGCGATCGCTGCCGTGGTCTCGCTCACCCTGGTGGGCGCGGTCCCGGCTTCGGCCGCCGAGGGGCAGATCACCGTCGGCAGCTTCCTTGCCCGGGCCAATGCCCTGAAGGCCAAGGGTATCGCGGCGCTGTTCTCATCCGAGCTGAAGACCCTGCGCGGCATCGGCCAGGCGGCAGGGGCCGAGTATCGCGCCCGGCTGGCGCAGGAACGGGCCGCAGGGCGGCCCAGCTCCTGTCCGCCACCCAAGGTCGAGATCGGGAACGACCAGTTCCTCGCGCATCTGGAGACCTATCCCGCCGCGGCACGCGATCGGACCACCCTGACCACTGCGATCGGCGACCTGTTCGCGCGCAAGTGGCCCTGCCGCTGAGTATGGGCCGCTGAATCGGGGGTCCCAGGATTTCCGACCGGCGCCATCCACCGGGCCCGTCCGTCGGACGATCAGCCCGCGCCGGTCTGGGCCAGGATCAGCATGGCGAACAGGGTCAGGCTGAAAATCGCAAAGATCGACAGGGCAAAGGTGCGCACCCCGGTCATCAGCCAGGACCCGCCGTAGGTGCCCTTGAGCTGGGCGAACATGTGCACCGGCGGAACCAGCAGCAGCAGCGGCACCCAGGGTTCGGACTGCACCTGGCTGACCAGCAGGATCACCACCGACAGCAGCGTCATCATGCACAGCGAATAGGTGACGAACACCGTGTGGTCATAAAGGTGGAAGCGCCGGCTGAACGGAAACAGCAGCCACAGGAACGGCACCGAAAGCGGGATCAGGGCCCAACTGTATTTGTAGGCGTTGCTCTGCATCTTGTAGAGCACCAGCGTCGGGTTGGTCTTGAATGCCTCGATCGCGTGCTGGATCTGGGGCACATCGCTGTGCAAGCCCTTGCCGTTGTCGCCGAAGACCAGGCCGGTCGGGCCTTCGTCCGCAGGGGCCGTTTTCGTCGGGGATCGGGTCGCGGTGACGCCGGTCTGTCCGGCGGCCTTCGGCTTGTCGTCTGGTATGCCCCGGATGATCTCCACGGCCAGCCGCGCCCCGTTCAGTTCGCCGTCGACCGGGTCGGTCGGCTTGCCCTGGGCCACGAGCACGGCGCGGCGGGCCTCAAGCTGGGCCAGCTTCGTCTCCGCCTCGCGCAGGGCCTTCGCGCGGTCGGCGGGCGAGCTGTTCTGGACCAGCTGGCGCGGATCCACCGCCATCTCGCCCCCGACCATGTGGAAGCTGGTGAACATCACGAAGACGCAGAACAGGAACAGCGCCAGCGGCGAAATGAAGCGGGCCCGCTGCCCGTCGATATAGCGGCGGGTCAATTGCCCGGGGCGGAACACCAGCAGCGGCAGCGTGCGCCAGATCTTGCCCTCGAAATGGAACACCCCGTGCAGCAGATCGTGGAAGAACGCGCCGAGGGTGCGGTGGACATGGGCGTGCTGCCCGCACTGGTGGCAATGGGTGCCGATCAGCGTGGTGCCGCAATTGAGGCAGGCGCCCTCGTGGGTATGGCCGTCATGGCCGGGCTGGCCGCCGCTCGCTCCCCGTTCGCGTTCGATCGCCGCCGCTGTCAGCGATGTCTGCGCCAGATCTCCCACCGCTTGTTGCCACTCGGTCATGATGTCCCCCGCTTGCCGGTGTATTCTAGGGGGAGCGGCCGGAAAGCAAAAGGCCCCGGTGCAGCGAGCACCGGGGCCTTTTCTGCAATTGGCCAGGGGCCGGAGTGGCTCAGCCGTCGTAGTCGCCACCCAGCGAGGTGTTGCGCACCGGCGCGGCGGCCGTGATGCGCAGGGCTTCGGCCTGCTGGCTGAGCGAGCCGATCTCATCGACCTCATCGTCGTCTTCGGGCAGGACGCGCTGCAGCGAAGAGATCACGCTTTCCTTCAGCACGGTCGGACGCACGGTCTCTTCCGCGATCTCGCGCAGGGCAACCACGGGGTTCTTGTCGCGATCGCGCTCGATCGTCAGCTCGGCGCCGCCCGAAATCTCGCGCGCGCGCTGCGCGGCAAGCAGGACGAGGTCGAAGCGGTTGGGGACCTTGTCGACGCAATCTTCAACGGTAACGCGCGCCATGGGGCACTCCGATAAGGCAGACACTGCTGGAAACCCCGGCGCCTAGGCCGGGGTGGGCGGAAAGTCAAGGAAATCGGGCGGTCATGGCTGTTGCGGACGACGATAAAGTTAGCTAAAGTCTTAGCTAAGGAGATGGTTGTGGCGCAGTTCTCAGTTCACGATGCCAAGACGAACCTGTCCAAGCTGATCGCTGATGCCCTGGCCGGCGTCGAGGTCGTGATCGCGCGGGGCAAGGTTCCCGTGGTCAAGCTGGTTCCCGTGGAGCCTTCAGGCAAGCGGAGCTTTGGTGCCCTGCGTGGCCAGATCTCTGCCGACGAGCGGTTCGGCGAACCCTTGCCCGATGAGGAGCTGGCGGGCTGGAGTCTCGATTGAGGCTTTTGCTCGACACTCACGCGCTGATCTGGTGGTTGGCTGGCGATATGGCGCTCAGCCAAAGGGCCCGTGAAGCCATCGCCGATGAAGCCAACCTGGTGCTGGTCAGCGCGGCCTCAGCAATGGAGGTGGCGACCAAGTTCCGTATCGGCAAGCTGCCGGGCGCGGCCTTGCTGGCGCGTGATTTCGAGAGCGTTCTGGCGAGCCAGGGCTTTGACGAGCTGGCAATTACGCCGCGCCACGCCCGACTGGCGGGGGCCATGGCGATCCCGCACAAGGATCCTTTCGACCGGCTGCTGATTGCACAGGCCCAGGCGGAAAATCTGGTGCTGGTTTCGAACGAGGCCTTGTTCGATGACTTTGCCGTCAATCGTCTGTGGTGAACGGCACCGACCTCTGGCGAAAGCGCCGCCCTCAATCGTCGTAGCTGTGTCCGCCCAGCGCATCCTCGGCGAGGTCGCTGAACCGCGTGATGCGCGGTTCGAAGCGCATGCGGACCTTGCCGGTGGCGCCATGGCGCTGCTTGGCAACGATCAGTTCGGCCAGGCCATAGACCCGCTCCATCTCGGCAGCCCAGGCCGCGTGGGCATCGTGGATCTTGCCGTCGTCGCCCTCGACCGGGCGCTTGGGCTCCTTGGCGGCGACGTAATAGTCCTCGCGATAGACGAACCAGACCATGTCGGCGTCCTGCTCGATCGAGCCCGATTCGCGCAGGTCCGACAGCTGCGGGCGCTTGTCCTCGCGCTGTTCGACCGCGCGGCTGAGCTGCGACAGCGCGATCACGGGAACCGAAAGCTCCTTGGCCAGGGTCTTCAGCCCGCGCGAAATTTCCGAAATCTCGTTCACGCGGTTGTCGTTGGCGCGGCCGGTGCCCTGCAGCAGCTGCAGGTAGTCGACCACGATCAGCCCCAGCCCGTGGCGCCGCTTGAGCCGGCGCGCGCGGGCGCGCAGGGCGGCGATCGTGAGGGCCGGGGTGTCGTCGATGTAGAGCGGCAGCTCGGCCAGGCGCTGGCTGGCGAAGGACAGGGCCTGGAAATCGTCGCGGCTGATCTTGCCCATGCGCAGCGCTTCGGAACTGATGCCCGATTGTTCGGCCAGGATGCGGGTGGCCAACTGGTCGGCGCTCATTTCCAGGCTGAAGAAGGCGGTCGCCGCGCCGACCGACTTCTCGTCCGGAATGCCGTCCAGCCGGTCGCGGCGCAGGCGGTCGGCGGCATTGAAGGCGATGTTGGTGGCCAGCGAGGTCTTGCCCATGCCCGGGCGCCCGGCGAGGATGATCAGGTCCGAATCGTGCAGGCCGCCGACCTTCTCGTTGATCGAGGTGAGGCCCGTGGTCTTGCCCGAGACATGCCCGCCCGACAGCAGCGCCTGCTCGATCATGCCCAGCGCGGTCTTGGTCGCCGTGGCGAATTCCTTGGCCTCGCTGCCGGTCGAGGCGCCCTCGGCCACCTTGTAGAGCGCGGCCTCGGCCAGCTCGATCTGCTGCAGCGGCTCGACGCTTTCCGACGTGTCGAGCGCGGCTTCCACCAGGTTGCGCCCCACGCTGACCAGCTCGCGCAGCAGGGCCAGGTCATAGATCTGCTCGGCCAGCTCGCGCGGGGCGAGCAGGCCCTGGCCATCGGCGGTGAGGCGGGCGAGGTAGGTCACCCCGCCCAGCGCGCGCAGCGATTCGTCCGCCTCGAAATAGGGCTTCAGCGTGACCGGGGTGACCACCGCCTTGCGATCGAGCAGTTGCACGATCCGCTCGTAGATGCGGGCGTGGACCGGCTCGAAGAAGTGCGCCGGCTTGAGCGGGGTGTTGAGCTCCTCGATCACCCGGTTGTCGATCAGCACCGCGCCAAGGAAGGCGGCCTCGGCTTCGATATTGGCGGGCAGGGTGCGGCCGGCTGGGGCCGATGCGGGCTGGTCCCCGGCGGGATGGGGCGCGTCAAGCGGGGTGATAAGCAGATTCTCGGCCATGAAGCGCAGACTGATGCGCCGTCCCGCGCGGCCTCGCAAGGTGGCGGTGCGGGGGAATTATTCCACAGCATGTGGATTTCAAACCGCCTTGCGGTGCGGCGCAGCATTTGCAATGGCTGCTGCCCCCATGGCGGACGCACGCATCTCGCACATTGAACTCGACGAGGCCACGATCCTCAGCCGCAATGCCGATATCGAGCAGGAGCGGCGGGTCGCCATGTTCGACCTGATCGAGGACAACACCTTCAAGCCGGCCCGCGCCTTCGCCGCCGGGCACGAGGGGCCTTATCGGGTGCGGTTGGCGGTGCATGACGGCCGCCTGCAGATGGAGGTGGCGGACGATTCCGGCCAGCTCCTGGAAACCCTGATCCTGGGCATGGGCCGCTTCCGCCGGTCCATCCGCGATTACTTCGCGATCTGCGATTCCTATTACCAGGCGGTGCGCAAGGCGACCGCGGCCGAGATCGAGACGATCGACATGGCCCGCCGCGGCATCCACAACGAGGCGGCCGAACTGCTGCTGGAGCGGCTCGAAGGTAAGATCGAAACTGACTTTGCCACGGCACGCCGCCTCTTTACCCTGATCAGCGTGCTGCATATCAGGGGCTGAGGGGCAGGCGGCCTGAGCGGCGCCATTCCCGTCCGGACACGACACAGGATCGACACCGCACCATGGCGAGGAGGAGAGGGTACGCCGCCGCCACGGGCCGCTGGCGCTTGCGCCTGGCGGCGCTGCTGCTGCTGGTCGCGCTGATCGGCGGGGTCTGGGGATGGTGGCACCTGCGCCACTGGACCCCGGAGCGCGTTCTCTATCCGGTCCAGGGGATCGAGGTCGGGACGACCGAGGGCGCGATCGACTGGGCCGCGGTCAAGGCCGTGGGGGCCGATTTCGCCTATGTCGATGCCAGCGCCAGCGCCTTCGCGCGCGATCCCGCCTTCGTGAAGAACCTGGAGGACGCGCGCGCCGCCGGGCTCAAGGTGGGGGCGGTCCATCTCTACGACCCCTGCCAGCCGGCCGAGCGCCAGGCGGCGAACTTCGTCACCGTGATCCCGCGCGACGCCAAGATGCTTCCCCCCGCGGTCGACCTTGACCGGCTGGCCGACGATTGCCCGGTCAAGGTCAGCGACGCCAAGGTGGAAAGCGAGCTGATGACCTTCCTCAACCAGATCGAGACTCACACTGGCAAGGCGGTGATCCTCAAGCTGTCGCGCCGGTTCGAGGCCCGCTATCACGTCGCGATGGCGATCGACCGCAGCCTGTGGGTGACGGGTGAACGGTTCGAGCCTGAATATACCGCCCGCCCCTGGGCGATGTGGACCGCCAACACCCATCTTGTCACCGACGCGGGGGAAGAGCCGCTGCGCTGGGTGGTGATGCCGAAGTGAGGACCTGATGGCCATCGACCAGTCCGCCCTGATCGCCGCCGCCCGTGAGGCGTCGACCCGGGCCTATGCCCCCTATTCGGGTTTCCACGTCGGCGCGGCGCTGGCCTTCGCCGATGGTTCGGTGGCGGTCGGCGCCAATGTCGAGAATGCCAGCTACGGTCTGGCGCTCTGCGCGGAGACCAGCGCGGTCGCCCAGGTGATGAATGCCGGGGTGCGCGGCGGGCTGGTGGCCGTGGCGGTGATCGGCGGTGCCCCCGACGAACACGGCGCGGCCCGCCCCGGTGCCGCGCCCGTCACGCCCTGCGGCCGCTGCCGCCAGGTGCTGAACGAACTGGCCCAGCTGGGCGGCACCGATCCGGTGATCTGGTGCGTCGGGGCCGAAAGCGTGCTGGAACTGCGCCTGTCCGAGCTGCTGCCCCACGCCTTCGGTCCGGCGAACCTGGGCTAAGCCCGTCTTGCCTCATCCCCGCCAGCGGCTAAGCAAAGGCATGACCGCCGCGGACCTTGAGCAGTTGATCATCGCCCGGCTTGTCCGCGACCAGGGCGGCACGTCGCAGACCTGGCGGCGTGCGCTCGGCCGGATCATCGTGCGGGACCCGAGGACGCATGCCCATTGCAACTGGGACGTCCGACCCGCCGGAACGGATGCCCAGCACGCCGCGATCGAGACGCTGCTCGACGAGGTGCGGTTGCAGCACTCGATCGTGGTCGCGGGCTGACCGGGGCCCAGCCCGCACCCCGTTGGCGATCGCGGCGCGAGGTGATAGCCCACGCAGCGGGATCGGCGCCCCGGCGCGCGCCGGAAGGGGAGCATCGGCAGGACATGATGGCGAAAACGCGGGCGGTGGCGCGGGGTCTGGCAATCGGGGTGGCGGTCATTGGGGCCATGGGCCTGGTCCCGGCCGTGACGCCCGCGCCGCTCATGGCGCAGGGGCGCCAGGTGCTGACTCACGAGACGCTGTGGATGATGAAGCGCGTCGGCGCGCCCTCGATCAGCCCGGACGGGCGCTGGGTGGTCTATGCCATGAACGAGCCGGCCTATGAGGCCGACAAGGCGGTCTCCGATCTGTGGCTGGTTCCGGCCGATGGCTCGGCCCCGCCGCGCCGGATCACCAACACCAGAGGCGGCGAGGACGACGTGGCCTGGGCGCCCGACAGCCATCGGCTGGCGTTTTCGGCCAAGCGCGAAGGCGACGAGGACGCCCAGATCTATGTGCTGGATGTGGCCGGCGGCGAGGCCCAGCGCGTCACCACCGTCCCCTTCGCGGCGCGCAAGCCGCAGTGGCGCCCCGATGGTCGCGCCATCCTGTTCGAAGCCAGCGTCTGGCCCGGGGCGAGCGATATCGACAGCCAGCGCAAGGCCAGGGCCGAGCGCAAGGACCGCAAGTTCAACATGCGGACCTATGACCATTCGCCGGTGCGCTACTGGAATGAATGGTACGATGACCGGCGCCCCAGCCTGTGGCTCCAGTCGCTCGACGATGGCCAGCCCGCGCGCGATATCCTGAGCGGCACCGCGCTGGCGAAGGAGGATGGCTTCTTCGGCGTGGCCAATGGCGATGGCGGCGTGTCGCTGTCGCCCCGCTGGAGCCCCGATGGCAAGGACGTGGTCTTCGTCGCCACCACCGAACGGTGGAACGCGGCCTTTGCCAATGTCGGCTACCGGTTGTGGGCCCTGCCGGTCGCAGGGGGCGAGGCGCGCGAATTGCCGGCCGGCGCGGGCGGCTTTTCCGATCTGGCCTTCACTCCCGATGGCCGCCACCTCCTGTTCAACAAGACCGACCGGGTCGAGGAAGTCTATTCCCTGCCACGGCTGAAGCGGCTGGTCTGGAACGGTGGCACCGCCGCCGAGGACGTCACCCCCGGGTTCGATCGGGAACCGGCGCAGTTCGCCGTGACGCCCGACAGCAAGTCGATCTTCATGCTGGTGCCCGAGGGCGCTGGCGAGAACCTCTATCGCGTTCCCCTGGCGGGCGGCCTGCCGCAGAAGGTGATCGCCCCGGACGTGGGGGGATATACCGCCCTGGACCTGGCGGCCAAGGCCAACGGAACGGTGCTCGTCGGTCTCTACGGCAGTGCGGTCAATCCGGTTGAGGTGGTGCGGATCGACCCGGTGAAGCGGTCGCACCGGCTGCTCACCCAGGTCAACGTGGCGCAGGCCGCGACGATCGACTGGGGGCCGCCCGAACGCTTTGTCTTCACCAGCGCGGGCGGGCGGCCGATCCACAACCTGATCGTCAAGCCGCCCGCGTTCGATCCCGCCAAGAAGTATCCGCTGTTCGTGATGATGCACGGCGGTCCGGCCTCGTCCAACCCCGACCAGATCGGGCTGCGCTGGAACTATCACCTGCTGGCGGCGGCAGGCTATGTCGTGCTGATGTCCGACTACACCGGGTCGACCGGCTATGGCGAAGCCTTTGCCCGCGCGATCAAGGGCGATCCGCTGCGAACCCCGGCCAACGAGATCAACCAGGCCGTCGACGAGGCGGTGCGCCGTTTCCCGTACATCGATGCCAGCAACGCCTGCGCCGGCGGCGCCAGCTATGGCGGGCACCTGGCCAACTGGATGGAGGGGGCGACCAAGCGCTACAAGTGCCTGGTCAGCCACGCGGGTGAGGCCGACCTCCTGACCCAGTGGGGCGAAAGCGACTTCAACTATGGCCGCGAACTGAGCAGCGGCGGCGTGCCCTGGGGCGATAGCCCGGTCTGGCGCGATCAGAGCCCGGTGCTCCATGCGGCCAAGTGGTCCACGCCGATGCTGATGACCATCGGCGAACGCGATTACCGCGTGCCGCTGGGCAACACGCTGATCATGTGGACCGCGCTGCAACGGATGAAGGTGCCCAGCCGCCTGCTGGTGTTCCCCGACGCGTGGCACTGGATCACCAAGCCCGAGGACAGCCGCCAGTTCTACCGCGAGGTCCACGCCTGGCTGGCGCATTACCTGAAGGACGGCCCGCAACCGAAGGGTGGTCCGGTGAAGCCGTGATCGCGGTCCGTTCGTCCGGCGGGGTGTCGAAGGGGGTTGGGGCCCCAGCCCGTCACTCCCGCCCCGTCACTCCCGCCCCGTCAGCCATTCCCCCAGCGCCGCGATGCAGTCGCGGCCCAGTTGGATCGAGCGTTCCGGGCTCCAGCCCTGGGCGGGGTCGGGCAGGTCGTCGTTGTCCTTGAACGGCATTTCCAGCGTGAAGGCGACGCAGCCGTGGCTGGGGCCGAAGCGCTGGGCGAGCTGGTTGGTGCTCATCGTCAGATTGGCGCTGCCGGGGCGGGCGGTGGGATAGCCGAGGCGGGTCTGGAAGTCGGGTGAGCGGCGCTCCAGGATCGCGCGATAGCGGTCATAGCCGGCGCCCTGGCCCTCGGTCCAGGCGGGGATGCCGTGGAAGCCGGCGATGAAGGCCGCGGGAATCGCCTCGTCACCGTGGACATCCATGGCGAAATGGACCCCGCTTTCGTCCATCGCGCGCAGCACGGCCAGGACTTCGGGTGAACGGTCCGGGGAAGGGGCGTGCCATTCGCGGTTGAGGTTCACGCCGACCGCATTGGTTCGCAGATGCCCACGGAATGAACCATCCGGGTTCATGTTCGGCACGATGTGGAAGCGGCACCGCTGGCGCAGCAGCCTTGCCCAGGGATCGGCGGGGTCGGTCAGGCGGTCGAGCGCGCCCTCCATCCACCATTCGGCCATCGATTCACCCGGGTGCTGGCGGGCATAGAGCCAGACCTGGGTGTCGCCTTCGCCGAGTTCCAGGCAGTCGATCGCGCGGCCGTCGAGCGTGGTGCCCAGGCAGCGATAGGTCACGCCCTCGGCCTGGGCGGTGGCGGCGATCAGATCGTCGTGGCGCTCCAGCGAATAGGGCGCGAAATAGGCGAACCAGGCCAGGTCGCCCGCGGGCTGGTGGCGGATCGTCAGGGTGCCGCCGTCGGCCTGCTTGTCCCAGTCCGTCGCGGCGCGGCCCCAGTGTTCGCGATCCTCGGATACGGCGGCGCGATAGCCGGGCCAGCCGCCGGGATAGGCGCTGGCATTGAGGCCGGTCAGCCGCAGCGTCACCTCGCGCCCGGCCGCGCCGCTGACGCGGAAGTGGAACCACTGGAAGAATTCGGACTGGTGGTCGCGGCGGATGGTCAGCCGGGCCTCGGTCCCGGTGATCGCCAGGACCTCGATATTGCCCGAATCGAACTGAGCATGGATCGTGATGTCGTTCATGCGCCGCTTCATGCGGTCAGGGCGTCGGCTTGACCAGTACCGTCTCGCCCGACTTGCCCGGGAAATCCTTGAACAGCGCAGCGGCCAACTGCGCGGCGCCCAGTTCGGTCGTGGCGAGCGGCGAATCGGCGCGGACGGTGAAGCTGGCACGGCCTTCCCAGACCACGCGGCCGCTGGCCTTGTCGCGCAGGACCACGCCCAGCCGCGTTTCGGTCATCGCCGGGGGGCGGCCCGACAGGTCGAAGCCGATCCCCACGCCCAGACCCGAGCCATAGGACCCGGTGCTGCCGCCCACCCCGACGCTGACCGGCCCACGGCGCCGCTCGGGCTGGCTGGTGTGCCGCTCGATCCGCACTTCGGCCAGTTGCGCGCCGGCAGCGGCGGCCACTTCCTGATAGCCCTGGCGCTGCAGCTCGCGCGCCACCGCGGCGGAAAAGGCGCGCAGCTCGAGCGAGGAGGGATCGAGCCCCGGCGCCGCGACCACGGCCACGGTCCCGCGCGCCAGCATGGCGGTGTCCGGCAGATGGAAGCGCGTGACCTCGACCGGACCCGTTGGCGCGACGCAACCGGACAGGCCGGGCGCCAGCAGGAGCGGCAGCGCCAGCGCCGCGCGAAGGGGTGGGAATGTCCGTTGCGCCATGGTCGATCCTCTTGCCCCCGCGTCGGACCAACCTGTGGGCGGCGCGGGCGAATTGCAAGCCGGCATGGCCAGCCTCCCTATGTGTCCTCTGCCTGGGAGCGAGCAAAGCGCGATGTTCGGGCGCGGCCGGTCTTCGGCACCTGATCGGGCCGCCAGGGTGCGGCAGGCCCTAGCGGGCGTGGCTGACCGGAAGCCGGGCGGGCGGGATGAGGCGGCTGGCGGCGGCGGCGAGGAACGCGGCGCGTTCCTGCGTGGCGGGGTAGGGGCCGCTAATGTCCATCAGCCGCAGCAGCGGCGTCCGGCTGGCATCGGCGACCTTCAGCCAGGCGCCGGCCGCCGCATCGGGGCGATAGCCCGCCTGTGCCATCATCACGATGGCCAGGGCATCGGCTTCCTGTTCCAGCGCCACGCGATCGGCACGGGTGACGATCGCCCGGGCCTGCTCCGGCGCGGTGTGGCCCAGGATCAGGTGAGCGGCCTCGTGCGCCACGGCGAAGGCCAGTTCGGCATCGTCCGCCAGCAGCCGTTCCAGCCCGCCACCGATGACGATCTGCGATCCCTCGGCCGTGGCGTTGATGAACGGCTGGTCGGACAAGCGCACCTCGGCGTGACAGCGGGGCTGCCCCGCCAGGGTCAGGGTCCGGGGCTGGCCATCACGCTCGACCACCAGAGCCATGCGCGGCGTCCGCCCGGCGTCGGCCAGGGTCGCCATGAACCGCTCGCGCTCCCGCGCGTCGGCCGACCAGGGCACGCCGTTGATGGTGCGGATCAGGTCGCCCGGCTGCAATCCGGCGGCCCGGGCCGGACCGTCGGGCCAGACCACGGTCACCGGCGCGCCCCAGGATCGCCCGGACGGTGCCGCGGTCTCCAGCCCGAAGTCGTGGCGCTGCTCGGCGCAGCCATCGGCATTGGCCAGCAGCAGGCGCCGGGCGATCGCGGTGACCCGCAGCGCCCCGGTGGGACGGGGCGGTGGTGGGGTGGCGGCCGGTCCGAGGAGAGGAGTGAGACCGGCCGCCGTCGCCATCGGGGATGCGGGAGCGGGACGATCGGTGGGAGACAGATCCGATGCCCCGACTCCGCTGGCGCCCAGCAGGACAACGAGGGCACAGCCATGCGCGATGCTGTGAAACCATTGTCTGGCCTTGCTGGACATCAGTCGGGTCCTCCCGCCGCGACCGCAGCGATGCCCTTGAGATGCCAAGGCCGGAGGAGTGTCACAACGCGCTGAAAGTCGAATTAACCACTCTCAATGAGTGGCAATCTACCCCAATGGCGTAGGTTGCCCGGGGGACGAAGCCGAGACGGCCGGTCCGATCCGACTGCGCCTGTGGTCCAGGAAGGCAGTCGGGCATGGGACGGCAGGCTCCTTCAGGTCGGCGGGCCGTTCCCGGTGGGGAAGCGGTCGAACAGGGCGGCGGCCAACCGGTTCGCGATCGCCCCGGACGACCAGCGATCGTCCCCGGCGCGCGTGGCCATGTCGGCGCACCCTTCCCATAGCACCTTGCCCGAAGCCTTGTCGCGGATGCGGGCCTCCAGAGTGGTCGAAATCAGCGCCGATCTGGGCTTGGAAAGGTCGATGTTAAGCGCCAGCGCGGTGGACGTGCCAAGGTTGGACACTCCCACGGCCATGGCGCCGCTGACCGGCCTCTTCACCTCTTCCGGCTGCAGCGTCTCGTGGCTGATGTGCAGTTCGGTGACCTGTCCGGAGGTGCTGTCGGGCACGTCGGTGCGGTAGCCCACCTGGGTGAGCTGATCAACCACGGCGGCGGCATAGACCGCCAGTTCGCCGCTATCGACGCCCGATCCGGTCGGCGCGCCGGTGACCGAGATCGTCCCGGTGCGCAGGGTGGCGGCGGCGGGTTGCTCGTCGGTGACGAAGGTCGATACCGTGACCTTGTCCTCGGGCGGGCCGTTGCGGCTGCGATCCGGCCCGCCACCGCGCATCATGCCGCCACCCCAACCTGGCCCGTTCCAGCCCGGCCCGTTCCAGCCTGATCCCCCCCATCCGGGCCCGCCCCAGCCGGGGCGGGCTTCAGCCAGGGTCGGCATCGCGAGGGCCAGCCCGAGAGCGCAGGCGGACATCGCCGCATGCCGGCCGAAGCGCGAGGAGAGGGGCCGTAAGGTTGGGCGGCCGGACCGGCTGCCTGGTTGCTGGATGGACACGGATTTCCTTTCGTCGCCCCTGGGGCACGGCCTATGGGCCCGGAGCTTGCCCGGGGATGAACGGAACGCTCTGCCAAACGTCGGGGCAGGGTTAACCCCCTTGCCAGATTCGCCGTGCTAACCCCGCGGCGAACGACCCTTGACCGACCGGAGCGATTCGACCGATGGCTGCTGCTTCCTCCCCGCGCGTCCCTGTCCTTGTCACCGGGGGCGCCGGATACATCGGCAGCCATGCCGTGCTGGCGCTCAAGGACGCGGGCTGGCCGGTCGCCGTGATCGACAACCTGACCACCGGCTTCCGCTTCGCCGTCCCCGAAGGCGTGCCGCTTTACGAAGGCGATATCGAGGATGGCGCGCTGCTCGCCCGCATCTTCGCCGAGCAGGGCACCCGCGCGATCATGCATTTCGCCGGCTCGATCGTCGTGCCGGAGTCGGTGGAAAACCCGCTGAAGTATTACCACAACAACACCGCCAAGACCCGCGCGCTGATCGCCGCGGCGGTCGCGGCCGGGGTGCCGCACTTCATCTTCAGCTCGACCGCCGCGACCTACGGCGAGCCCGAGGTCTCACCCGTGACCGAGGACAGCCCGAAGCGGCCGATCAATCCCTATGGCATGTCCAAGCTGATGACCGAGTTCATGCTGGCCGACACCGCCCGGGCCCATCCGCTCAACTACTGCGCGCTGCGCTATTTCAATGTGGCCGGGGCCGATCCGCAGGCGCGCTCGGGCCAGTCGACCGCCGGGGCCACTCACCTGATCAAGGTCGCGGTCGAGGCGGCGCTGGGCAAGCGCGGCCATGTCGGGGTGTTCGGCACCGATTACGACACGCCCGACGGGACCGGCGTGCGCGATTACATTCACGTGGCCGACCTCGCCGAGGCCCACGTCCTGGCCCTTGAGGCGCTGATCGCCGATCCGGCGATCTCGCTGACGATGAACTGCGGCTATGGCCGCGGGTTCTCGGTGCTCGAAGTGCTCGATGCCGTGGATCGGGTGACCAACCTCAAGATCAACCGGACAATCGAGGGGCGCCGTGCGGGCGATCCGGCGGCGCTGGTCTCGGACAATCGGCGGATCAAGGCGACCCTGCCGTGGCAGCCGCGCTATGCCGATCTCGATACCATCGTCCGGCACGCCCTGGCATGGGAGCGGCGTCTGTCGGAAATCCGCGGCGAGGGCTGACTGGGCCGCCTTCGCGGTTGACTCGGCACCCGCCGCCCACTAACGGGCGCCTTCCAGTTTTCCGCGGGGCTTTCCCGCACGAGGTCTATCATGAAGATTCGCAACAGCCTGAAGTCGCTCAAGGACCGCCACCGGGACAACCGCGTGATCCGCCGTCGTGGCCGGACCTATGTGATCAACAAGACCAACCGCCGCTTCAAGGCGCGCCAGGGCTGATCGTCCTGGCCGGCCGGGCCTGAGGGCCGGCTGCACGTCGCACGGCCCGCCTCCGCTCCGGAGCGCGGGCCGCGACCGTTTTTGGGCGCCGTTTGAGGTTGGGCACCGTGCTCCGCCTGACAGGGCACCGGGGAAACAGGGCATGAGCGCAAGCGCAGCGATCGAGGCGGTGGTGTTCGATGTCGGCCGCGTGCTGGTCCACTGGGACATGCGCGTGCTGTTCCGCAAGCTGATCGCCGATCCGGCCGAGCTGGAATGGTTCTGCTCCACCGTGGTGACCGAAGCCTGGCACTACCAGCACGACGCCGGGCGTCCGCTGGCCGAGATGGTGGCCGAGCGCAAGGCGGAGTTCCCGGCGCAGGCGGCCCTGATCGACGCCTATGCCACCCGGTTCAACGAGACCATCCCCGGCCCGATCGAGGGCACCATCGCCCTGGTCGAAGCGCTCCACGCGCGCGGCGTGCCGCTTTATGCGATCACCAATTTCGGTGCGGACCTGTGGCCGCGCTTCCGCCCGACCCTGCCGGTGCTGGAGCGGTTCCGCGACATCGTGGTGTCGGGCGTGGAACGGATCGCCAAGCCCGATCCGGCGATCTACGCGCTCGCCGAGCGACGCTTCGGCCGGGCCGGACCGGCCATGCTGTTCATCGATGACAGCGCCGCCAACATCGCCGCCGTGCGCGCGGCGGGCTGGCATGGCCACCTGTTCACCGATCCGGCCGGGCTGGAGCGGGACCTGACGGAGCGCGGGCTGCTTTAGGAGGCGTCTTGTCCGGGCGAGTCCCGCATCCCTCCCCGTCCTTCGACAGGTTCAGGACGAGCCGGGGAGGGGATTCGGCGCTGGTGTTGGCAAGCAACCCTATCGTCTTTTTCCGGGTGATGGGGACGTTTGCCAACGCGACGGTCGAGCCCCCTCCCCGCTGCGACTAGCCCCGCCTGCGGCAGGGCCAGTCTCGCTCCCCTCCCCGTTGGGGAGGGGATGGGCCAGCCTCGCTCCCCTCCCCGTTGGGAAGGGGATGGGGGTGGGGGTTCGGCGCATCTGTTGGCAAGCAATCCCATCGCCTCTTGTTAGCGGACCGGCCAGCCGTTCCTTCATGCCCGCGCGGGCTTGACGCTGGAGATGCGGGAGCGGCGGGCGTCCGGTCAGGCGTTGCTCACCCGTTGCACTTGGCCAGCGCCTCCGCCTCCAGTTCACCGGCGGGCGAGGTGAAGCGGGTGAGGGGGCCGAACTTCTGCACCACCTTGCGGCAGACGATTGCCGGGCGCGAATCCTGGGCCGGCGCGGTGCACTGCGTGCCGATGCAGGTCCAGACCACGCCGTTGACGATCTCATGCCGCGGCTGGGCCAGGGGTTCGCGCAGTGTCGCCGACCAGCCGCTCGGGGCCGCCTGGGCGGGCAGGGCCAGGGTCGGCAGCGACAGGACAAGAGCGGCAAGGGTTGCGACAGGGAGCATGCGGGCCATGAGGGAATCTCCTTTGCTGACATTCATGTCAGTTGCGAATCGGGACTAGATTAATCCGTCTCGCTTTGCAACTAGTAGGCATGTCCCTCTGTACGCTCGACACCCTAAGTAAAAAGCGTAAGCTTACAATTATGGAATCGCTCCACGAACCCCTTGATGCCGAGAACTGCGGGCTGCCTATGGCGCTCGAGGTCATGGGTGAGCGCTGGTCGTTCCTGCTGCTCCGCGCCGCCTTCAACGGCCTCACCCATTTCGAACAGTTCGTCGGGATCGGGATCGCCCGCAACATCCTGGCCAACCGCCTGACCAAGCTGGTCGAACACGGCATCCTGCTGCGCCAGCCGCAGGAGGATGATCGCCGCAAGGTGATCTACCGGCTGACGGAAAAGGGGATCGAACTGCTCCCCGCGATGATCGCCCTGCGCGAATGGGGGGAAAAGCACGGGCTGGGCGTGCCGTCCAATCCGGTGCTGATCGACAAGCGCGACCGGCGCCCGATCGCCCCGGTGACCATTCGTGCCCAGGATGGCCGGGTGCTCGCTTACGAGGATCTGGCCTGGGCCGACTGGGCCGATTTGGCGCGCGACGAGGCGACCCGCCCGGCCGAAGAGCCCGCCTGATCCCCAGGGCCTGACAGACCCCGGCCTTGTGCGGCATGATTGCGCGATGAAACGCCGATTCGTCCTTGCCGCCGTCCCGCTGATCCTGCTCGCCCTGACCGGTGCCGCGCGCAAGCCGGTCCCCCGCCGCGCGCCGCCGCCACCGGTTCCCGCCGCTCCGCTGGGCGATCTGGTGCGGGTGACCATGGTGACCGAACTCGGTCCGATCGAGCTTGAGCTCGATCATGCCCATGCCCCGCTGACGGTCGAAAACTTCGTGCGTTACGTCGATGCCCGCCGGTTCGACGGGATGACCTTCTACCGCGCCATGCGGCTGGCCTGGGGCGAACAGCCGAACGGACTGGTCCAGGCCGGGCTGCAGGGCGATCCGCGCAAGCTGTTCAAGCCGGTCGCGCACGAGCCGACCACCCAGACCGGGCTGTCGCACAAGGCCGGCGCGCTCTCGATGGCGCGGCTCGCGCCCGGCACGGCCACCGCAGACTTCTCCATCATGCTGTCCGACCTGACCGGGCTCGACGCCGATCCCAAGTCCGACAATCCCGAGCTTCAGGCCGGCTATGCCGTCTTCGGCCGGGTGGTCAGCGGCATGGACGTGGCGCGCAAGATCTGGGACGCGCCCCGGTCCGAGACCAAGGGCGAAGGGGTGATGAAGGGCCAGTTGCTCGACCCGCCGGTCAAGGTCCTGACCGTGCGGCGGGCGGGATAAGCCTCGCTTGGCCTTGCGGACCTATGTGCTCGACGGCGAGGCCATCACCTCGCTCGAAGCATTTTATGACGCAGTGAGCGTCTGTCTGGTTCCGGACATCCCGTGGGGGCGCAACCTGAATGCGTTCAACGATCTCCTTCGAGGTGGTTTCGGGACCCCCGATGAGGGTTTCGTCCTGCAATGGACGGCTTCCGGACGGTCGCGCGAAGCGCTCGGCTATCCGGAAACAGTCCGGCAGCTGCAAGGGCAGCTCAAACGCTGCGACCCTAGCTTCGTCGCCGCCCTGACGGCCGATCTCGAACGGGCGGAGCGCGGCGAGGGCCTTACCGTGTTTGACTGGCTGGTCGACATTATCCGGGATCACGGTCCGGGGGGAACCGAGGCCCGGGACAATGTGCACCTGATCCTCGCCTAACATCGTGCGTCGGCGAGCGGCGGACCCTGCAATGGACTAGGCCACCACGGCCCGCCGCCGATAGCTGAGCGCCTCGGCCACGTGGACCCGGCCGATCGTCTCCTGCCCCGCGAGGTCGGCGATGGTCCGCGCCACCCGCAGCACCCGGGTATAGCCGCGCGCCGAGAGGCGCAGCGTCTCCGCCGCCTGGCGCAGCAGCCGGCTGCCGGGCTCGTCCGGACTGGCGTGGGCCTCCAGCGCCTTGCCGTCCAGTTCGGCATTGGTCCGCGCTCCGCTGGCCGCCTGCCGGGCGGTCTGTACGGCCCGCGCCCGGGCGACCCGCGCGGCGACCTCGGCGCTGCCCTCGGCCGGCGGGGGCAGGGCGAGGTCGGCCGCACTGACCGCCTCGACCTCGACATGCAGGTCGATCCGGTCGAGCAGGGGGCCGGACAGCTTGGCCTGATAATCGGCCGCGCAGCGCGGGGCGCGGCTGCAGCCCAGCGCCGGATCGCCCAGGTGGCCGCAGCGGCAGGGGTTCATCGCCGCGATGAGCTGGAAGCGGGCGGGGAAGGTGACATGGGCGTTGGCCCGGGCAACGGTGACCACCCCCGCCTCGAGCGGCTGGCGCAGCGAATCGAGCACGCCGCGCTGGAACTCGGGCAGCTCATCCAGGAACAGCACGCCCAGGTGCGCCAGGCTGACCTCGCCGGGGCGCACCTTGAGCCCGCCCCCGGTCAGCGCCGCCATCGAGGCCGAATGGTGGGGGCTGCGGAACGGCCGGGCGCGGCTGATCCGACCACCCTCCAGCGTTCCCGCCACCGAGGCGACCATCGACACCTCCAGCGCCTCGGCCGGTTCGAGCCGGGGCAGGATGCCCGGCAGACAGGCCGCCAGCAGCGACTTGCCCGCGCCCGGAGGCCCGCACAGCAGCAGGTTGTGCCCGCCGGCCGCGGCGATCTCGAGCGCGCGCTTGGCGGTCTCCTGCCCCTTGACCGCGGACAGGTCCGGTCCCGGCGGCACCATGTCGATCGTGCCCCGCACCGGCGGGGGCAATTGCTGGATGCCGCGCAGGTGATTGAGCAGGGCGATCAGATCGGGCGCGGCGATCACGCTCAGCTCGCCCGCCCAGCTCGCCTCGGCGCCCTGCGACCCGGGGCAGATCAGTCCGCGCCCCATCCCGACCGCATGCATCGCGGCGAGCAGGACGCCCGGCGAGGCGACGATCCGGCCATCCAGCGCCAGTTCCCCCACAGCGACATGTTCGCCCAGCTGTTCGGCATCGGTGACCCCCATTGCGGCCAGCAAGGCCAGGGCGATCGGCAGATCGTAATGCGAACCTTCCTTGGGCAGATCGGCGGGCGACAGGTTGATCGTGATCCGCTTGGGCGGCAGGGCCAGGCCGAGCGAGGCGAGGGTCGCCTGGACCCGCTGGCGGCTTTCGTTCACGGCCTTGTCGGGCAGGCCGACCAGATGGAACCCCGGCAGACCCGGGGCGATCTGGCACTGCACTTCGACGGTGCGGGCCTCGAGCCCCAGATAGGCGACGGTTTCAACCCGGGTGACCAAGGAGACCAGCTTTCCCGCGCGCACCCGATCTTGTTCTGCCCAAGGCGGAGCCCGGTGTCGAGAGCGCCCGATCTACTCCAATCGCTGAAAATGTACTCTATTCAGTTAGTTGACTGACCCGGTTGCCGGGTGGCCGGCGGCGGTCGCGGCCCGTTCCGCCCGGGAAGGGGCCGGTTCGCGGGGTCCTACGCAAAACGTCGTCACTGCGATCTTAACCCCGTTCCGCAGGCAAGCGGCAAGTGACGCTGCGGCAGGACTGCCGGACCATGTTCCGTCTCCTTCGCCATGCCTTCGCCGTTCTGGCCCTGTCCCTGCTGACCGGACCCCTGGCGGCGCAGCCGATGCTGGTCGCCGCGCCGGTGGCCCGGGAGGAGCTTGGCCTGCCGCCGGCTGCGGCGGATGCCGTCAGAGTGGATCTCGGCAGGTCGGATGCCGTCATGGCGGATGGGGCCGGACAGCGCCGCGAAGTGGCGCGGGTGGGTGGTGACGATGCGGCGGCCGGGTCGGGCCGATTCGTTGCCGCCCACCCTTTGCCCGTCGCCGCCGGACGCGAGGTCCTGCCACCGCTGCCGATTCCCCAGGGGATCGCCCGGTTCGGGCCGTTCCGTGTGCTCGACGGGCAGCGCGCCGCCCTGGTCGACGCGACCGACGAACGCAGCCCGGCCGCCTTCCAGGCCATGCTTGCGCGGTTCCCCGGGATCCGCACGCTCGAACTGATCGAGTGCCCCGGCACCGAGGAGGACCGGGCCAACCTGCGGCTGGGCCGGATGATCCGGGCGCGCGGGCTGGAAACCTATGTTCCGCCCGGCGGTTCGGTGCGGTCGGGCGGGGTCGAGCTGTACCTCGCCGGGGTGCGCCGCCGGGCCGATCCCGGCGCCGAGTTCGCGGTCCACGCCTGGGCCGACGATGCCGGGCGGGAGCCGCAGGACTTTCCACGCAACGCTCCGCAGAACCGCGCCTACATCCTCTATTACCGCGAAATGGGCATGACCCCGCAGCAGGCCCGCGCCTTCTACGACATGACCAATTCGGTCCCCAACGCCTCGGCGCTGTGGCTCACGGCCGAACAGATGGCGGCCTGGGTGCAGCCGGGCTGAGGCCTGCTTGTCGCAGGGTCCGGATCCGTTCGAATCCCCCCACTTCGCCTTGACTCGCCTGGCCGCCTCGCTTATCGGGCCGCCTCTGTTTCCGGCCGCTCTCGCGGGCGGCCCGTCCGTATGATTGATTGAGGTTTGACCAATGAAGCGCACTTTCCAGCCCAGCCGGCTCGTCCGCGCCCGCCGTCACGGCTTCCGCGCCCGCACGGCGACTGTCGGTGGCCGCAAGGTCCTGCGCGCGCGCCGCGCCCGTGGCCGCAAGAAGCTGTCGGCCTGATCGTCCGGATCACGGCGTGACCGATTCGGGAGCGGGCCCCGCGCTCGCGGTCCTGACCCGGCGCGCCGATTTCCTGGCGGCCAACCGCGGCCTCCGCGTGGCACGTCCCGGATTTGTCCTGCTTGCCCGTCCCAATGGGGGCGGGCAAATGCGTTTCGGCATCACCGTCACCAAGAAGATCGGCAATGCGGTGGTGCGCAACCGCATGAAGCGCCGCTTCCGCGCCTTGTTGCGTGAGCTGCTGCCCATCGTCGGGCTGGCCGGCACCGATCACGTCCTGATCGGCCGCGAAGGCGGGATCGAGCGCGATTTCAGCCTGTTGCGCGATGAACTTCGCGCCGCCCTGAGCCGCGCCGCGGCGGGCAAGGGCGATCCGCCGCGCAAGACGACCGGGCGCGGACCCAAACCGCGGTGAAGCGCATGCTCATCCTGGTCGCCCGCGGCTGGCAGCTCGGCCCCTCGCGCGTGCTCCCGCCGACCTGCCGCTATGCCCCGTCCTGCTCGCAATACGCGATCGAGGCGCTCGAAAAGCACGGTGCGATTAAGGGTGGCTGGCTGGCGCTGAAGCGTCTATTGCGCTGCCACCCGTGGGGTGGGCACGGCTACGATCCGGTGCCCTGAAGACCCGCCAGACGACAGAGAATTCGGGAACTTCCGTGGAAAACCAGCGCAACCTTATCCTGGCCGTCCTGCTGACGATCGTGCTCATCTTCGGCTGGGAAGCCGGCATGCGCCACTTCTATCCCGACATGAACAAGCCCCGGCCGGTGGCCAGTGCGGCGGCTGTGGGCGGAGCGGCCGTCAGCGGCGGCGCTCCGGCGGCCGATCCCGCCCGGACCGACAAGCCGACCCGCGAGGGCGGGCTGAGCAACCCGGCCGACGTCGCCCTGGAGGCGCGTGACCTGAAGACCGCGCTCAACCCTGCTGGCCGCGTGCCGATCGCCGCGCCGGGCCTGTCGGGCTCGATCAACCTGACCGGCGCGCTGGTCGATGACCTCGTCACCAACCGCCACACCGCCACGGCGGACAAGGGCAGCGAGCCCGCCCGCGTGTTCTCGCCCGCCGGCACGCCGGCGCAGCACTTCGCCCAGTTCGGCTGGGTCGGCAGCGGTGCGGCATTGCCCACCGCGCAGACCGTGTGGACCGCGCCCGCCGGGGCCAAGCTGACCCCCACGACCCCGGTCACCCTGACCTGGGCCAACGGGCAGGGCCAGACCTTCACGATCACTTACAGCATCGATGCGGACTACATGATCACCGCCAGGCAGGTGGTGGCCAACACCGCCCCCGCGGCGCTGCGGGTCCAGCCCTTCGCGCTGATCAACCGCACCGACAAGACCGCCAGCGTCGACACCTGGACGCTCCATTCCGGCCCCTTCGGCGCCTTCGACGGTTCGGTCAGCTTCGGCCCTAACTATGCCGACGTGCTCAAGACCGGCACCGTCGCCAACGACGGCAAGCCCAACTGGCTGGGCTTCACCGACATCTACTGGATGAGCGCGCTGATCCCCGATGCCGGGGCCCAGCGGTCGGACTTCCGCGCCCTGGGCAACGGCGTCTACCGCGCCGACCTGCTGTACGCCGATGCCGTGGTCGGCCCGGGCAAGCAACTGTCGCACACCACCCAGCTCTTCGCCGGGGCCAAGGAAAGCGACGTGCTCGACCGCTATGAGAGCGCGGGCGTGACCAACTTCGGCAAGGCGATCGACTGGGGCTGGTTCTTCTGGTTCGAAAAGCCGATCTTCTGGCTGCTCAAGGCCCTGTTCAAGATGGCCACCAACTTCGGCGTGGCGATCATCCTGCTGACGCTGATCGTGCGCGGGATCATGTTCCCCATCGCCCAGCGCCAGTTTGCCTCGATGGCCTCGATGCGCGCGATCCAGCCCAAGCTGAAGGCGCTGCAGGAACGCTACAAGGACGACAAGCCGAAGCTTCAGGAAGAAACCATGAAGCTCTACAAGGAGGAAGGGGTGAACCCGCTGGCCGGGTGCCTGCCCATCTTCCTGCAGATCCCGGTGTTCTTCGCGCTCTACAAGGTGCTGACCCTGGCGGTCGAGATGCGCCACCAGCCCTTTGCGCTGTGGATCCACGATCTTTCGGCGCCCGATCCGCTGCATGTGCTCAACCTGTTCGGGCTGCTGCCGTTCACCCCGCCGGCCTTCCTCGGCATCGGGCTGCTCGCGATCCTGCTGGGGATCACCATGTGGGCCCAGTTCAAGCTGCAGCCCTCGGCCCCCGATCCGGTCCAGCAGCAGGTCTTCGCGATCATGCCGTGGATGATGATGTTCGTCATGGCGCCCTTCGCCGCGGGCCTGCTGATCTACTGGATCACCAGCAACGTGCTGACCATCGCCCAGCAGAAGTACCTCTATTCGCGCCACCCGCAGATGAAGGCGATGGTCGCCAAGGAGCGCGCCGACGTCGCCGCGGCGGCGAAGCGGAAGTGAGCGAAGCGGAGGCGCTCCGCGCGGAGCTGGCGGAGCGCGCGGCCAGGCTCTTCTCCGGCCGTGTCGAGTTCCAGCTCTCGGCCCCGGCGCTGAAGTTCCTGCCCGAGCCGACCGTGCCCGAGATCGCCTTCTGTGGCCGGTCGAACGTCGGCAAGTCCTCGCTGCTCAACGCGCTCACCGGGCGCCGCGCAATCGCGCGCACCTCGGTCACGCCGGGGCGCACGCAGGAGCTGAACTTCTTCGAGGTGGGGGAACCCACGCTGTTCCGCCTGGTCGACATGCCCGGCTACGGCTTCGCCAAGGCGCCGCCCGCCGTGGTCGAGAAATGGCGCCGGCTGGTCCGCGATTTCCTGCGCGGCCGGGTGGTGCTGAAGCGCACCCTCCTGCTGGTCGACGCGCGCCACGGGGTGAAGCCGGTCGATGCGGAGATGATGAAAATGCTCGACGAGGCCGCCGTGGGCTACCGCGTGGTCCTGACCAAGGCCGACAAGCTCAAGGCCAGCGAACTCGACGCCGTGATCGACCGCACCCGCGCCGAAGCCCGCAAGCACATCGCCGCCCATCCCGAGGTCCTGGTCACCTCGTCCGAAGTGAAACTCGGCATCGAGGCCCTGCGCGCTGCGGTGCTGGAGGACGCGGCGGTCTGAGGGGCAAGGGGCGGCGCTGGGCCTTCGACAGGCTCAGGTTGAGCGGGTCCTGGATGTTCGGTTAGCGGAACGGGGGTGGGCCGTGCGATGGCATTCTGTGCAGCCCAGGCCAATCCAACGAGCACCCACACCCACACCCAACCCCGCTCAGGCTGAGCCTGTCGAAGCCCACGCCCGTCGGTTGGGCCTGGTCCCGCAACACGTCCTGATCAGCCGAGGTCGCGGGAGAGTGGGACGGATGCCGCGCGTGGCCTTCGACAGGCTCAGCCTGAGCGGGTCTTGGGTTTTCGGCAAGCGGAGCAGGGGTGGGCCGTGCGGTGGCCTTCTGTGCTGCTCCGGCCATTCCAACAAGCACCCAAACCCACACCCACCCCGCTCAGGCTGAGCCTGTCGAAGGCCACGCGCGGCGCCCGGCCGATCCGCTGTCCTACACCCCCGGCCGCGCCTTATCCTTCCGCCCATGATGACCCGCGAACAGGCCGCTGCCGTCCTTGCCCGCACGCTCGCCGCGCTGGCGCGGCAGGGGTCTCCGGCCTTGCTCCATGGACCCTGTCAACCGTGTCAACCTGTTCAGCCTCGACACCTTGAGCCTGAACATCTATCGCGCTGCGGCATGAAGCTGATCATCGGGAACCGGGTCTACTCCAGTTGGTCGCTGCGCGGCTGGCTGGCCTGCAAGCAATCGGGGCTGGCCTTCACCGAAGAGGTGGTGCCGCTGTATGGCGAGGGGTGGGACGAGTCCAAGACGCTTGGGGTCCTGGCCCCGTCGCACGGGCGCGTGCCGCTGCTGTGGGATGGCGAGGCCGTGGTCTGGGACAGCCTGGCGATCCTGAACTACCTGGCCGACAAGGTCGGGACCGACCGGTTCTGGCCCAAGCCGCCGGCGGCCCGCGCGCTGGCCCATGCCATGGTGGCAGAGATGCATGCAGGCTTCATGGCGCTGCGCGGGCAATGCCCGATGAACCTGCGCCTGCACCGGACCGGCTTCCAGCCCGATGCCGCGGTCCAGGCCGATGTGATGCGCATCCTGTCGCTCTGGGCCGAGGCGCGGGCGCGGTTCGGCGGCGGTGGTCCCTTCCTGTTCGGCAGCTTCAGCGCGGCCGATATCTTTTATGCCCCGGTGGTCAGCCGCTTCCTCACCTATGGCTTCACCGTGCCCGGCTTCGCCCGCGCCTACATGGATGCGGTCTGGGAACATCCCTGGCTGCAGCAATGGGTCGAGGCCGCTGCTGCCGAGCCCTGGATCATCCCCGCGTTCGAACGGAAGGATTGACGATGCGCAGCCTGGTCGCAGCCGTGCTCGCCCTGATCATGCTCTGGTCCGGTCCGGCAGCAGCCTGGTGGGAGTATGGCCACCACACCATCGGCTCGGTCGCCCTGGCCAATGTCCGTCCCGCCACCCGCGCCGAGATTGCCCGCCTGCTGCGCGCGCAGCGCCAGCTTGGCACGCCGGACTGCCCGGTCCGCTCGCTGGAAGAGGCGGCCTATTGGCCGGATTGCCTGCGCAAGGAGACCTGGCGCTGGGCCTACACCTTCCCCTGGCACTTCCAGACCATGCCGATCTGCAAGCCGTTCGACCCCAAGGCGAACTGCGCCAACGGCAATTGCGTCTCGGCCCAGATCGAGCGCAACCGGCGCATCCTGGCAGACCGATCGCTGCCCGATGCCCAGCGGCTCGAGGCCCTGGCGTTCCTCGCCCACTTCGTCGGCGACATCCATATGCCGCTCCATTCGGGCGACAACGAGGACGCCGGGGGCAACGGGGTCAAGGCGGCCTATGGCATCGCCGGCGGGACCAACCTCCACGCGATCTGGGACGGGCTCGAAACCGAACGCGCGATCTCCTCGGTCGAGGCCCCGCTGGTCCGCCGCTACCCGGCCGCCGAGCGCGCCGCTCTGGCCGGCGGCACGGTGGCCGACTGGGGCCGCGAATCGTGGCAGTTGGCCCGCACGATCTATGGCCGCGCCTTCGGCCGCGACGATCCCTGCGCGGGTGGCCCGGCTCCGGCCCGCGTGGTCTGGACCGACAGGGCGATCGAACAGAGCCTGCCCGATGCCCGCCGCCGGATCGTCCAGGGCGGCCTGCGCCTGGCCGGGCTGCTCGACGAGGCGCTGGGGCCGACAAGCCGGGATGTGCCGGGCCGGGATGTGCCGGGCCGGGATGTGCCGGGCCGGGTTGTGCCGGGCCGGTCCAGCCCATATGCCGGGCGGCAACCATGACCCGCACCGCCACCACCCTGCCCACCGCGCTTGATCTGGCCGAAGCGCTGATCGCCTGCCCCAGTGTCACCCCGGCCACGGGGCTGGTGTTCGATTGCCTGGAGGCCCAGCTCAAGCCGCTGGGCTTCACGGTGCACCGCGCGCTCAGCGGCGCGGCCCCCGATGGCCCGGTCGAAAACCTCTATGCCGTCCGGCGCGGCCCGCCAGGATCGCGCCACTTCGCCTTTGCCGGGCACCTCGACGTGGTACCCCCCGGCGAGGGCTGGTCGAGCGGCCCGTTCCTGCCCGAGCGGCGCGGCAACCTGCTGTACGGGCGCGGCGCGGTCGACATGAAGGGATCGATCGCGGCGATGGTCGCAGCCGCGGCACAGGTCCCGGCCGAGGCCGGGACGCTCAGCTTCCTGATCACCGGGGACGAGGAAGGCCCGGCGGTCCACGGCACCCTGGCGCTGATCGATCATCTGCGCGCGGTGGGCGATCAGCCCGACCTGTGCCTGGTGGGCGAGCCGACCTCGGTCCAGCGGCTGGGCGACATGGCCAAGATCGGCCGGCGCGGCTCGGTCAACGTGTGGATCGAGGTGGCCGGCAAGGAGGGCCACGTCGCCTATCCGCACCTGGCCGACAACCCGGTGCCCCGCCTGGTCGCGCTGCTGGCCGAGCTGGACGCGCTGGTCCTGGACGAGGGGACCGACTGGTTCCAGCCATCGAACCTGGAAATCACCGAGATCGTGGTGGGCAATCCCGCCACCAACGTCATCCCGTCCAAGGCCAGCGCGCGCCTGTCGATCCGCTTCAACGATCGCCACACCGGGGCCAGCCTGTCCGCGCTGGTCGACGAGATCGCCCGCCGCCATGGCGGCACGACCCGGCCGGTCGTTTCGGGCGAGGCCTTCCTGACCGAGCCCGGCGCCTTTTCGGCCCTGCTGGTCGCCGCGGTCGAGGCGGAGACCGGGATCACCCCGGAACTGTCCACCACCGGCGGCACATCGGACGCGCGCTTCCTCAAGGCGGTCTGCCCGGTGATCGAATTCGGCCTGTGCAACGCGACCATGCACAAGCGCGACGAGGCCGTGGCGATCGAGGATCTGGACACCCTGGCGCGGATCTATGCGCGGGTGGCCCTGGCGGCCCTTGCCGCAGACGGATCGGGCGGGGAGGCCGCAGCCTGACGTATTTGCCTAGTCAGCGCGGAGCGGTTAGCCTGCCCCGCTGAACGAACAGACCGGTCCCGTTCGTGTCGAGCGCAGTCGAGACACGCCGCGCTGGGTGTCTCGACTGCGCTCGACACGAACGGGCTTTGTATAAGGATCGGGGGAGGCGGGGTCCGCCCGCACCCCGGCGTTGGAAGGAACACCATGGCGCGGCGGCTGACCCTCTTCATCGTGATCGGCATGATCCTGGGCCTCGCGCTCGGGGCCGTGCTCAACCAGAGCTATGCCGCCAAGGACCCGGCCCTGGCCGAGATCGCCGACCTGCTGAAGCTGCTGCCCGACGTGTTCCTGCGCCTGATCAAGATGATCGTCGCGCCGCTGGTGATGGCGACGATCGTCACCGGGATCGCCTCGATGGGCGACAGCACCGCGCTCGGCCGGATCGGCGGGCGCGCGCTGGCCTGGTTCGTGACCTTCAGCTTCATCTCGATCGCGCTCGGGCTGGTCATGGTCAACCTGCTCCAGCCCGGGGTCGGGCTAGCGCTGACCCCGACCGGTGAACTGGGTGAGCTGGCCACCGGCGATTTCACCTTCCGCCACTTCGTCCTGTCGGTCTTCCCGGCCAGTCCGATCGACGCGATGGCCAAGAACGATATCCTCCAGGTGCTGGTCTTCTCGGTCTTCGTCGGGATCGCCCTCTCGGCCATCGGCGAGCGCGGCGCGCCGCTGGTGCGCGGGGCCGAGGCCCTGGCTCAGGCCATGCTGACCGTGACCGGCTATGTGATGAAGTTCGCGCCCTTCGCCGTGTTCGGCGCCATCGCGTCGGTCGTGGCGGTGCGGGGGCTGGCGATCGTGATCACTTACGGCAAGCTGGTCGGATCGTTCTACGTCTCGATGCTGGTGCTCTGGGCCGTGATCCTGCTGGCCGGATCGGTGTTCCTGGGCGGGCGCATCTTCACGCTGATGCGCTACATCCGCGAACCGCTGCTGCTGGCCTATTCGACCGCGACCTCGGAAGCCGCGCTGCCCAAGCTGTTCGAGCAGATGGACCGGTTCGGGGTGCCGCGGCGCGTCTCGGGCTTCGTCCTGCCGCTGGGCTACAGCTTCAACCTCGACGGTTCGATGATGTACACCAGCTTCGCCGCGATGTTCATCGCCCAGGCCTATGGCATCCACCTGCCGGTCTCGAGCCAGATCGTCATGCTGCTGACGCTGATGGTCACGTCCAAGGGCATCGCCGGGGTGCCGCGCGCCAGCCTGGTGGTGATCGCCGCTGCGCTCAACCAGTTCGGCCTGCCGGTCGAGGGGATCGCGCTGGTGCTGGGGGTCGATCACTTCATGGACATGGGGCGTTCGGCCACGAACGTGGTGGGCAATGCGGTCGCGACCTCGGTCGTGACCAAGTGGGAAGGCATGTTCCAGCCCGAGCGCGAGCCCGATGCCGAACCGCCCGTCCCCCCGCACGACACGCCCGAGCACGGCCGCAAGGGCCTCAATCTGGACGCGGGGCAATAATCCGCCCCCTCCGACAGGAACGGAGCATGGGGTGGTCGGGCTCCTTGCACCTGACGCGTTTTCGCTGACGGTTCAGGCTGCCGGGTTGCTGGCGCGATCCACCAAGGTCTGAACCCCTCCCGCTGCGACTAGCCGAACCTTCCGGTTCGGTCAGTCTCGCTCCCCTCCCCAATGGGGAGGGGCTGGGGGAGGGGGGTCGGCGCTGGGGACATCGATTTCGCCAAACGGACAACAAGCCTAGCGCCGGCGCTCCAGCTCGATCGGGGTGAAGGGCCCCAGACCGCAGGCCGCGCCCGGCATCAGGCCGGGGCCCAGGCGCTGCAGGACGGTGATGATGTCCTGCTGGCAAAGCTGGCTGATCGAGGTGTTGAAGCTGAAGGCCCGCTCCAGCGTCAGGCCGGGGCAGGAATTGGGCAGGGTGCTGCGCCACCCGCGACGGCCGCCGGGGGCCAGGAAATCGATCGTGCGGCTGTCGCGCACCTGCGTCTCGCGGAACTGCATCAGCGGAATGCAGGACTCGGCGGGGCCGGTGACCCTGGCCGGGGGGACGCGGTCGGCACGGTAGGGTGTCGTGCCGGGCTGGGTGCCGCTGCAGCCGGCCAGGGCCAGCGGGAGGCCGAGTGAGAGGAGGACGGAAGCGGGCGGACGAAGCGGCATCGTGATCTCCCGGGGTTGGCGAATCAGCTGGTGTGGGTCTGGGCAGAGGCCTCTTGCGGAGCGGCAACGGGCTGGCCCGAGGTGCGTTCCGGTTTGCGGGCCTTGGGCTTGGCCTTGGTCTTGGCTTTGGGCGGGCTCTTGGCCGTGGGATCGAGCACCTTGGCCTTGAACCCGCACAGGTCGGCCACCGGGCAGCGCCAGCATTCCGGGCGCCGCGCCTTGCAGACATAGCGGCCATGCAGGATCAGCCAGTGATGCGCGCCGAGGCGGAACGGCTGCGGCACCTTCTTCTCGAGCTGCTTCTCGACGGCGAGGGGGGTCTTGCCCTTGGCCAGACCGGTGCGGTTGCCCACGCGGAAGATGTGCGTGTCGACCGCGAAGGTCTCGGCCCCGAAGGCGCAGTTCATCACCACGTTGGCGGTCTTGCGGCCCACCCCGGGCAGGGCGGTCAGGGCATCGCGGTCCGCCGGGACCTCGCCGCCGTGGTCGCGCACGAGGATTTCGGACAGGAGGATCGTGTTCTTCGCCTTGGCGTTGAACAGGCCGATCGTCTTGATGTGCGCCTTCAGCCCCTCCTCTCCCAGATCGAGCATCTGTTGCGGGGTCTTGACGTCGCGGAACAGCGCCCGGGTCGCCTTGTTGACCCCGACGTCGGTCGCCTGGGCGGAGAGGACCACCGCCACCAGCAACTGGTAGACGTTGCCGTACTCCAGCTCGGTCTCGGGCGACGGATTGCCCTCGGCCAGGCGGCGGAAGAATTCGAAGATCTGGTCGCGGGTCATGGCCGGTGCGGGGGAGGAGAGGCCGGTGGAGCCGAACCGGAAGCCGCGACGGGCGGAGTGGTTGGGTGGCCGGCCTTCCATTCCATCGCCCGGCGCACCCGCTTCTCGACCGACGGATGGGTGTAGAATAGCATCTCTTCCACCGGATGCGGCCGGGGGTAGCGATACTCGGCGGTCTTCACCAGCGCGGTGGCCAGGGCATCGGGCTCGTTGACGTGCTGCAGCGAATAGGCGTCGGCCGCGGTCTCTCCGCTGCGGATCATCGCGTTGATCACCGGGGTGAACAGCAGGCCGATGATCGCGCCGAGCGCGGCCATGACCGGCAGGCCGACCGGATCGTCGAGCGTCGCCCGGCTGCCCATCACCGCCGCGGTGCGGGCGAACAGGCGGTCGATCACGAACAGGGCCAGGATGGCCAGGGCGGCGATGACACCCAACTGCCGCCAGACATGGCCCAACTGGTAATGCCCCGCCTCGTGCCCGGTCACGGCGCGGACCTCGGCCAGCGAGGCCTGCTTCAGCGCCACGTCGGAAATGGCGATGCGCGCGGTCGGGCCGATGCCAGAGACATTGGCGGTGAAGCGGTCGGACTGGCGCGAGCCATCGTACATGAAGATGCGATCATGCGGGATGCCGACATCATCGGCGATCTGCTCCAGCGCCACTCGCACTGGTCCGGGCGGGACCGGCTGGTAACGGTTGAACAGCGGCTCGATCACCGCCGGGCCGGCCAGCAGCATCACCGCCGTGGCCGTCGTGGCGAACAGCCCGCCCCACACCCACCAGCGCCGCCCGGTGCGCCGCACCAGGGCATAGACGCCCAGCAGGAACAGCGCGCCCAGGATTCCGCTGATCAGCGAGGACAGGGCCATCTGGCCCAGATAGTCACCCAGCGGCTGGCGGGTCATCCCGTAGGACCGCTCGCGCGCCCAGTCGGTCCAGATCGTCCACGGCAGGCTGATCACCGTGTCGGCGATCAGGAACGCGAAACAGACGGCCAGGGTCCGCAGGGCCCAGCCGCGGCCGGCCAGTCGCGCCGCAATCCGGTCGAGCAAGCGGCTGCGCACGATCAGCCACAGCAGGACCAGAGTGACCGGCAGGCCGATCACCAGCAGCGCCTCGTTGCCGCGGGTGTAGCTGGCCGCCATGGCGAGGCGCTCGGGCCCCAGGGCATCCACCAGTCGCGCCGTTTCGGCCGCCGGATCGATCGTCATGCTGTTCTCCCGAACTGTATTGACGGCACAATACAGCGAAGGTCCGGCAAGGCAATCGGGGTTCAGAGGCCCAGCACTTCGGGCATGCGATAGCGTCCCGCCCCGCGTCCGATCAGCCACTGCGCCGCGCGCACCGCGCCGCGGGCGAAGATCGCCCGGTTCTCGGCGAGGTGCGACAGGGCGATCCGTTCGTTGTCGGCCAGGAAGTGGACGGTGTGGTCCCCGGCCACGCTGCCGCCGCGCAGGCTGGCAAAGCCGATCGTGCCCCGTTCGCGCGCGCCGGTGATCCCATCGCGACCCCGCTCGGAATGGTCGGCCAGGGCAATCATCCGGCCCTCGGCCGCGGCCTCGCCCAGCAGCAGGGCCGTGCCGGACGGAGCATCCACCTTCATCCGGTGGTGCGTCTCGACAATCTCGATGTCCCAGTCCTCGCCCAGCCGGCTGGCCGCCTCGCGCACCAGGTGGGCCAGCATGTTGACCCCCAGCGAGGTGTTCCCGGTCTGCAGCACGGCAATCCGCTCGGCGGCGTCATCGCAGAGGAAATGGTGGCGCTCTTCCAGCCCCGTGGTGCCGACCAGGATCGGCACGCCGGCGGCCACGGCGGCATCCAGGTTGGCTTCGAGCGCGTGCGGACTGGAGAAATCGATCAGGACGTCGCTGCTCCGGGCCAGGGCGAGCGGATCGCCGCCCTTGTCGATCCCGCCGGCCAGATCCTCGCCGGCCGCGGCAATCGCCTCGATCAGCGCCTTGCCCATCCGCCCCGCGCTACCGATGATCCCGATCCGTGCCACTGCCAAACTCCCGCCAGAGCCGTCATGCTGAACTTGTTTCAGCATCCATCGTGCCCCACACTCGGCTTCGTCCTTGGGGCACATTGGACCCTGAAACAAGGTCAGGGTGACGCCGGTTGGAGCAAGTCTTGCCTATCATCAAGAACATCGTGATCCTGACCGGCGCAGGGGTGAGCGCCGAGAGCGGGATCGACACCTTCCGCAGCGCGGGCGGCCTGTGGGAGCAGCACCGGGTGGAGGACGTGGCCACGCCCGAGGGCTTCGCGCGCGATCCCGAGCTGGTGCTGCGCTTCTATGACATGCGCCGCGCGGCGATCCAGACCAAGGCTCCCAATGCCGCGCACCACGCCCTGGCGCGGCTGGATGCGGTCTGGCCGGGCGAGCTGCTGATCGTCACCCAGAACGTCGACGACCTGCACGAGCGGGCCGGGGCGCAGCGGGTGCTGCACATGCATGGCGAGCACCTGAAGGCCTGGTGCACCGCCTGCGACGCCCGTTCGCCCTGGACCGCCCCGTTGATCGACCGCCCGCCGTGCCCGGCCTGCGGGACCAGTGCGTTGCGGCCCGACGTGGTCTGGTTCGGCGAGATGCCGTACCGCATGGACGAAATCTACGCCGCCCTGCGCGAGGCCGACCTGTTCGTCTCGATCGGGACATCGGGTGCGGTCTATCCGGCGGCAGGCTTCGTGCGCGGCGCGCGGGACCTGGGGATTCCCACGCTCGAGCTCAACCTGGAACGCAGCCAGGGCTCTGCCTGGTTCGACCAGACCCGGCTCGGCCCGGCCACCGAACTGGTCCCGGCCTGGGTCGATGAGGTGCTGGGGGACAGTTAACGGGCGTCGGCCAGCACCATCTCGGCGCCCTTTTCGGCGATCATCATGGTCGGCGCGGCGGTGTTGCCCGAAGTGATGGTGGGCATGACCGAGGCATCGATCACCCGCAAGCCGGCGATCCCGTCGACCCGCAGCCGGGAATCGACCACGCGGCCGATCGCCGCCGTGCCGACCGGATGGAAGATCGTCGTGCCGACCTGTCCGGCTGCCGCCCGCAGCTCGGCCTCGCTGGCATGGTCCGCACCCGGGCGGATCTCCTGCGGACGGTAAGGGGCGAGGGCCGCCTGGCCCACGATGGCGCGGGTCACCCGGATCGCCGCGGCGGCGCGGGCCAGGTCGGTCTCGGTCGACAGGTAGTTGGGCCGGATCGCCGGGGGCGTGGCGGGATCGGCGCTGGTGATGCGCGTTGTCCCGCGACTGTCCGGGCGGAGTTGGCAGACGCTGGCGGTGAAGGCGGGGAAGGGATCGAGCGCGCCGCCGAAGGCCTCGAGCGAGAGCGGCTGGACGTGATACTGCAGGTCCGGCCTGGCCAGCGCCGGATCACTCTTGACGAACAGGCCGAGCTGGCTGGGGGCCATGGCCATGGGGCCGGTGCGTCGCAGCAGGTACTCCGCCCCGATCAGGCCCTTGCCCAGCCATGAGGCGGCGCGCCGGTTGAGCGTGCTGGCGCCCTCGATCCGGTAGGCACAGCGCAGTTGCAGGTGATCCTGCAGGTTGGCGCCAACCGCGGGCAGATCGCGCACGGGGTTGATGCCCAGTGCGGCAAGGTGATCGGCCGCGCCAAGCCCGCTGCGCTCGAGGATCGCGGGAGAGCCGATCGCCCCGGCGGCCAGGAGCACCTCGCCGCGCGCGGTGGCGGTCCATTGCTCCCCACCGCGGCGCAGCACGATGCCGACCGCGCGGTCCTGCGCGATCAGCACGCGGTCGACCGTCACCCCGGTTTCGATCCGGAGGTTCGGCCGCCGCCGCACCGGCTTGAGGAAGGCATCGGCGGCGCTCCAGCGCCAGCCCCGGCGCTGGGTCACCTCGAACAGGCCCGAACCGGAATTGTCGCCGCGGTTGAAGTCGGGCGTCGGCGCCACACCGTACTGTTCGGCGGCGCGCTGGAATGCGTCGAGGATGTCCCACCGCAGGCGTTGCCGCTCGACCCGGATCTCGCCGCCCGCCCCGTGCCATTCGCCCGGCCCGGCGTGGTGGTCCTCGGCGCGCAGGAAATAGGGCAGGACCTCGTCCCAGCTCCAGCCCCGGGCTCCGGCCTGAGCCCAGCCGTCATAGTCCGCCGCCTGGCCGCGCATGTAGATCATGCCGTTGATCGACGAACTGCCGCCCAGGACCCGTCCGCGCGGATAGCGCAGGCTGCGGCCCTGTAGCGCCGGTTCGGCCTGGGTCTGCCAGCACCAGTCGGTCCGCGGGTTGCCGATGCAATACAGGTATCCGACCGGGACCTTGATCCACAGATAGCTGTCGGGACCGCCGGCCTCGAGCAGCAGCACGCGGTGGCGCGGATCGGCGGAGAGGCGGTTGGCCAGCACGCAGCCGGCCGATCCTGCCCCCACCACGATGAAGTCGAACTCGCCGAGCGCGGGTGGTTCGGCGGCGCGGTTCGGGCTCATCCGGCGGGTGTTCCGCAGGCTGCGCAGTCCCGGTCCTTGGGGACGCGGATCGTGCGGAGGCTGGGGACCAGACCTTCGTAGAGCTGCAACTGGCCCCATTGCGGATCGCCCAGTGCGGCCTGACCGGTCAGGGCCACCCGGATCGCCTGCATCGCTCCCAGGCTGCCGACGATCCCGGCCATTGCGCCCAGCACGCCATCGGCGGCGCAGGTGTCGCAATCCTCGGCATCGAAGGCATCGCCGACCCAGCAGCGATAGCAGGCCTGCCCCGGCAGATGTCCGGCGAAGTTGCCGACCTGGCCCTGGAAGCGGCCGAGCGCGGCGCTGGTCAGCGGCACGCCCGCGGCCACGCAGGCATCCGACACGGCCAGGCGGGTGGCGAAGTTGTCGCACCCGTCGAGCACCACCGTGGCCCCCGCCACCAGATCGGCCGCATTGCTCCGGTCAACCCGCAGGCTGCGGGCATGGACCGCGATCGCCAGGTCGAAATGGCGCACCCAGTCGGCCGCGGCATCGGCCTTGCCACGGCCAAGGTCCGTTTCACGGAAGATGGTCTGGCGTTGCAGGTTGCTCGCCTCGACCGCGTCGTCATCGATCAGGGTCAGTCGGCCGATCCCGGCGGCGGCGAGGTACTGCAAGGCTGGAGAACCGATCCCTCCGCAGCCCACCACCACCACATGGGCCGCCGCCAGCGCAACCTGCCCGGCGCCGCCGATCTCCGGCAGGACGATATGGCGGGCAAAGCGCTCCAGGCGGTCGGGGGTAAGGGCCATGCGCGGTGGTCTAGGCGAGCGCTGACCGGGAGAAAAGAGTCTCCGTGCCCCGCTGCCCCGGGGAGCGCCGGGACGATTGGCCGGGAGCGCGCGCCCAGGGCCCGGGCGGACCCTGCCAGAGTGGCGCGGGGGCTCTCCGACCTGTCACAAGGGGCAGGAAAAGTGTTGTGATACAGCCCTGTACGACGCGGAATTACCTAATGCGCGCTAACGAAAATACAGCGCGGGCGGGTTAATCATCCGCGCATGACCCTGCGCGCCAATCCGGTTCACGCGATCCTGCAGCCTGCGCGGCCCGCCCGCCTGGGCGGGGTTCTGCATGCCGGGGTGCTGCTGGCCACGCTGCTGGTCTGCCTGGTCCTGCCCCGCAATGGCCAGGGGGTGTTGCTGGTGTCCCTCGCGCCCCGGCCAGCCACGGTCCTGCCCCGGGACATCGGCTGGAACGGCCTGGCGCTGCTCGGCCGGGGCCCGCTGTCGGGCAGCCTGCTGGTGCGGCCGGCCGGTCCGGTGCCGCTGCTGGCGCTCCTGCGCCACGGCGTGGTGCCGATCGCGGTGCCCTTGGCCGTCTGCGGGCGTGACGGCGCCAACCGCCCGGGCGCAGGTCCCAATCCCTCTCCCGACAAGAGGTCCTCATGGATGAACTGACTCAACTGCGTCGTGCCGGTGTGCGGGTCGTGGCTGGCGTGTGCTGGCTGGCGACCCTGATCATCGGTGCCGGCTGCCTCTTCGCCGACAGCGGGGTCTTGCCGCTGGTGCTGGCAGCGGGGCTGGCGATCTATCCCACCCTTGCGGCCGGACAAGGCCGCGACGACGTGACCACGCGGACGATGCTGGGGCTGACCTTGCCGCTCTATGGCGCGCTGCTCCTGTTCCAGTGGGAACAGGCGGCCTGGTTCATCGATCTGCACATGACGTTCTTTGCCCTGATCGCGGTCCTCGCCATCATGGCGGACTGGCGCCCGATCCTGGCCGGCGCGGGGATCACGGCCGTCCACCATCTGGTGCTGAACTTCGTCGCGCCATCGCTGGTGTTCGGCGATGGCGCGCTGGGCCGGGTGGTGCTGCATGCGGTGATCGTGATCGTCGAGACCGGCGTGCTGATCGTGCTGACCAACACGCTGGAGCGCATGATGCTGGCCCAGGTTGCCGCGCAAGAGGCCAAGGCACAGCTCGAGCGCGATGCGCTGGCGCAGCGCACCGAGCGCGAGGCGGAGCAGCAGGTGGTGGTCGATGCCATCGCGCAGGGGCTGAAGGCCCTGGCCGCCGGAGACCTGCGCCGCCGCATCGATCGTCCCTTCCCGGGCGGCTTCGATGCGCTGCGTCTGGATTTCAATGCCGCGCTGGATGATCTCAACGGCATGGTCGGGCGCGCGGCCCAGGCGTCGAGCCAGATTCACAACGGGGCGAACGAGATCCGTATCGCGGCCGATGATCTGGCGACCCGCACCGAAGCCCAGGCCGCCTCGGTCGACCGGACGACCCAGACCATTGCCGCGCTGGTGGATTCGGCGCGCAACACGGCCGAGCGGGCCGACGAGGCGCGGGAAAGCCTGGCGCAGTCGCAGGAACGCGCGGTCGAGGGCCATGCCGTGGTCACCCGGGCGGTCGCGACCATGGGCCTGATCGAACAGTCGGCCGGGGAGATCGGCCAGATCGTCAGCATGATTGACGGGATCGCCTTCCAGACCAACCTCCTGGCCCTCAATGCCGGGGTCGAGGCGGCGCGGGCGGGGGAGAGCGGCAAGGGCTTTGCCGTGGTCGCCACCGAGGTGCGCGCGCTGGCCCAGCGCAGCGCCGACGCGGCCCAGGACATCAAGCGCCTGATCGAGGCTTCGAACACTCACGTGTCGCAGGGTGTCGAGCTGGTCACGGAAACCGGCAAGGTGCTGGAGAGCATGCTGGACGAGGTGACCCGCATTGCCTCGATCGTCAGCGAAATCACCGAGCGGGTGAAGCACAATGCCGGCGATCTCGGCGGGATCAGCGATGCCTTCCGCGGGATCGATCGCACCACCCAGCAGAACGCGGCCATGGTCGAACAGAGCAATGCCGCGCTTCGCTCGCTGGTGGCCGAGGCCGACAGTCTGATGGCGGAAATGGCGCGGTTCAAGCGCGAGCACGGCCGGGCAACAGCCCGCCTGGCTGTCGCAGCCTGAACCGGCGTGGCATCCCGACCGGTTCCGGCGCCGCGCGCCGGAACCGGTTGTGCCGGACGCAGGGGCGTCCTTAGTCCTCGAGCTGGCGGAGCAGCGTGCGCACGTCGCCGTCCATGTCGGCATCTCGGGTGCGCAGGTCCTCGATCAGCCGCACCGCATGGATCACGGTGGAATGGTCGCGGCCGCCGAACTTGCGGCCGATCTCCGGGTAGGACCGCGGAGTCAGCACCTTGGCCAGATACATCGCCACCTGGCGCGGCCGCACCACGGCGCGGGCCCGGCGCTTGGAGGCCATTTCGGTCCGGTCGACCCGGTAGAACTGGCACACCGTGCGCTGGATCTCGTCGATGGTGATCCGGCGGCGGTTGGCCGAGAGGATGTCGGTCAACTGTTCCTCGGCCAGTTGCAGGCTGACGCTCTGCCCGGTGAGCTGGGCATAGGCGATCAGCTTGTTCAGGCCGCCCACCAGTTCGCGCACGTTGCGGTTGATGGTGCGGGCCAGGAACTCGATCACGTCATCGGGCACCGCGGTCGGCGCGAAGCGGGCCAGGCGGTGTTCCAGGATCTTGCGGCGCAGCTCGATGTCGGCGGGCTGGATATCCGCGACCAGGCCCATCGACAGGCGCGACAGCAGCCGCTGCTCCACGCCGTCCAGCGCCTGGGGCGCGCGGTCGGCGGCGAAGACCAGCCGCTTGCCTTCGCCCAGTAGCGCATCGATTGTGTAAAGCAGCTCTTCCTGCGCGCTGGCCTTGCCGATGATGAACTGGATGTCGTCCACCATCAGCAGATCGAAGCCGCGCAGCCGCGCCTTGAACTCGATCATCTGGTTCTGGCGCAGCGCCTGGACGAATTCGACCATGAAGCGTTCGGCCGAGCAGTAGAAGATCCGTCCACGCGGATGGTTCTGCAGGAAGGCATGGCCGATCGCGTGGAGCAGGTGGGTCTTGCCCTGGCCGGTCGCCGCCTTGAGGTAGAGCGGCGAGAACTGCGGCTTTTCGGCCGCGGCGATGCGCTGGGCGGCATTGCACGCCAGCACGTTGGCCGATCCGGTGACGAAGCTGGCGAAGGTCAGCGAAGGATCGAGCCCGATCGAGGGCTGGCCCAGCACGCTGAATTCGCCGCCCCCCAGCTCGGTCCCGCCCAGGGTGAGGGCCGGCGGCTGCGGGATGGGCGCGTTCGGCGCGCCGTCATTGGCCGGACGGCGGCTGGCACCGGCCAGGCGCAGGTCAGGGGCCTGACGGCGGGTCGGGTGAACCGAGATGCGGACATGGCGCACTTCCGACCGGGCGATCTTCCACGCCAGGCTCAGGCGGTCGGCAAAGCGGTCAGCCACCCAGTTCGCCGAGAACTCGGTCGGCAGGAACAGGTCGAGCGTCCCGGTGTCCTTGCAGAAGCTGCCCAACTGGATCGGCTTGATCCACTGGCTGTGCAACTGCTGGCCCAGGTCCTTGCGCAGACCCTGGCTGATGTCCGCCCAGTCTGCGGCGAGGTCGAGGGCTTCCTGATCTTCCATCATGCGTACTTCGTTGACCTTGCCCTTATGCGACATGCCGGCCCTCCAGCACTCGCGCTGCCCGGCATGGGGACAATGCTTCCGCTCGCGTCACAGACTTGCCGTTCACCCGATCAGTCCCCCCTCTTGCCGACATCAACCCGTCCCCAAACATCGCCTCGCCCCTGGCAGGCGGGTCCCCGAAATCGCGGCGCAGACAAACCCTGTGCCGGAAAGCGAGGGCCTCCGGGCAGCGGGTGCGAATCTGGTCCGTGATACGACGGGCGAACCCGGCGCAGGTCCGATTTATGGTCGGGTTTCGGAGGAGGGCAAGCGCCTCGCTGCAAAAAAAATGAAATAATGGTTATTGACTTCGACGGACCCTACGCATTCCGGCGGTTGTCGTTCAAACAACTGAAAAACATGCATTTTCCGAAATGAATTCAACCGAATCGTGCTAAGCCGTTGGTTTCGATGCGATTCCCGATCCGGGACTTGGGCGGCCAGCACCAGCCCCGGCGCCGGGCAACGAAAAAGGCCGGAGGCAAAGCCCCCGGCCCTGTTCCGTTTTCGTGCTCGGCGCCTAGGTACTCGTCCCAGGGCGAAGCCGAATCATCCGGCTCGATCAGAGGCCGGCGACAGCCTTGGTCAGGCGCGACAGCTTGCGCGAAGCGGTGTTCTTGTGAAGCACGCCGCGGGCCACGCCGCGAGCCAGTTCCGGCTGAGCGGCCTTCAGGGCCTCTGCCGCTGCCGACTTGTCGCCCCCGGCGATCGCCGATTCGACCTTCTTCACGAAGGTGCGGATGCGGCTCAGACGGGCACCGTTGATTTCGGCGCGCCGTTCGTTCCGGCGGATGCGCTTGCGGGCTTGCGGCGTATTGGCCATGTCTGTCCTTCGTTCGGCCTTGGCGGCCTTGTCCTGAATTGCGTGCAAAAGCGGGGGACCCGGCCGAAGCCGTCCCGCAGGAAGCGCGGCCCTTAGCCTTGCCCCGCCGAATCGTCAACGGCTGTTTGCAGGGGCCTGGCCTCCGCATTGGCGCAGGATTGCGGCCCTAGCGCTGGCAGCGCTGGCAGAACCAGGTGCTGCGGCCGCCCTGGACGATCCGGCCGATGGGCCGTCCGCAGCTCCGGCAGTCCTGAGCCTCGCGGTCATAGACGTCGAAGGCCTTGGCGAAGTAGCCCAGCTGGCCATCGGGCTGGGCATAGTCGCGCAGCGTGCTGCCGCCGGCGGCGATCGCCTCGTCCAGCACCGCGCGGATCGCCGGGACCAGCCTGGTCAGTGCCGCGCGGGAGACCTGGCCCGCCGGCTTCTCCGGATGGATCCGGGCGCGATAGAGCGCCTCGCAGACATAGATGTTGCCCAGTCCGGCCACGATCCGCTGGTCGAGCAGCATCAGCTTGATCGCCGCGCTGCGCCCCGCCAGGGCTGTCGCCAGATGCCCCGCGGTCAGCCCTGGCGAGAGCGGCTCAGGCCCCATTGCGGCAAAGGGCGGCCAGGCTGCGAGCCCGGCCGTGTCGACCAGATCGACCGAGCCGAACCGGCGTGGATCGCACAGCGACAGGCGGTGGCCCGATCCGGTCTCGATCACCAGATGATCGTGCTTGCCCAGAGCCTCGGGTTCGATCCGCCAGCGGCCCGACATGCCCAGGTGGAACACCATGGTCCGGTCCCGGTCGGTCTGGATCAGCCCGTACTTGGCCCGGCGGCCGAGCCCGGTGACCCGGGCGCCGGTCAGGGCCTGGACCAGGCCGGGGGGGAAGGGGCGGCGCAGGTCCGCGCGGTTCAGGGTGACGCGGGCCAGGATCTCGCCGTCCAGAAACCGGGCGAGGCCCCGGACCGTCGTCTCGACTTCGGGCAATTCGGGCATGTCGGAGCGCTATCAGCCTTTCCGCTCAACGCAAACCGTCCTAAGGGCACGGGAATGAGCGAACAGGCACAGCCAGCGGCAGGTAGCGACCCGGTCTCCTTCGGCTACGAGGAGGTCACGCCCGAGGAAAAAACCCGCCGGGTCGGCGAGGTCTTTTCCAGCGTTGCGCGCAAGTACGACATCATGAACGACGCGATGAGCGTCGGCATGCACCGGCTGTGGAAGGATCGGTTCGTGCGCCGGGTCAAGCCGCGCGCGGGCGAGCAGATCCTCGACATGGCGGGCGGCACCGGCGACATCGCGTTCCGTCTGGCCGCCCATGGCGCGAGCGTGACAGTGTCGGACATCAACCAGGACATGCTCGACGTGGGGATCGACCGCGCGATGCAGCGCGGGATCGACGGGCTGGTCTGGTCGCGCCAGAACGCCGAGGCGCTGACCTTCGGGGATCGCTTCTTCGATGCCTATACGATCGCCTTCGGCATCCGCAACGTCACCCGCATCGACCTGGCCCTGGCCGAGGCGCACCGCGTGCTCAAGCATGGCGGTCGGTTCTTCTGCCTGGAATTCTCGACCACCGAATGGCCCGGGTTCAAGGAAATCTACGACGTCTATTCGCACCAGCTGGTGCCCCGCATCGGCCAGGCGATCGCCGGGGATGCCGATTCCTACCGCTACCTGATCGAATCGATCCGCCGCTTTCCCCGCATGTCCGAGTTCGAGCGCATGATCCGCGATGCCGGCTTCGTGCGGACCAAGGTCGAACCGATCCTGGGCGGCGCCGTGGCGATCCATTCGGGGTGGAAGGTGTGAGGGCTGGCAGCCTGACGGGCGTCGTCCCGGGCTCGTCCCGGGACCGCTGGCCGGATCGGACCGGCGTCGCATCGATGAGGCCAGCGGTCCCGGGTCAGGCCCGGGACGACGATAGTGCGTGCCCTGTTCGCGCATGACCACTGCCACCACCCATATCCTGCGTTTGCTTCGTTGGGGGCGCACGCTGGCCCGGCACGGCGCGCTGCGGATCATCGAGGAGGGCGCCAGCACGCCCGCGCCGGTGCGCCGGCTGTGCAGGCTCGCCCGCTTCGGCACGCTCCAGCCCCGCGAACCCGACTATGCCCGGGCCTTCCAGGCGATCGGTCCGGCGGCGATCAAGCTGGGCCAGACCCTCGCCACCCGGCCCGACCTGGTCGGCGAGGAGGCCGTGCGCAATCTCCTGACCTTGCAGGACAGCCTGCCTCCGGTGTCCTTCGCGGCGATCCGCGCCGAGATCGAGGCGAGCTTCCAGGCCCCGCTCGAAACGCTGTTCGCCTCGATCGAGCCTGACCCGGTCGGGGCGGCCTCGATCGCGCAGGTCCACAAGGCGGTGACCACCGATGGCCGGACCGTGGCGGTCAAGGTGCTGCGACCCGGCATCCGCGAGAAATTCGGCCGCGACATCCAGACCTACGAATGGGCCGCGGCCCACCTCGAGGCGTTTGGCGGCGAGGCCACGCGGCTGCGGCCGCGACTGGTGATCGCCAACCTCAAGCGCTGGACCGCGCGCGAGCTGGACCTGCGGCGCGAAGCGGCGAGCGCCTCGGAACTGGCCGAGGCGATGCACAGCTTCGCCGGCTATCACGTGCCCGCGATCGACTGGGACCGGACCAATGGTCGGGTGATGACCATCGAGTGGGTCGACGGCATCAAGATGAGCGACATCGCCGCGCTGCGCGCCAGCGGGCATGATCTGAAGGCCATGGCGCGGCGGCTGGTCCTGGCTTTCCTCAACCAGGCGATCGATGCCGGATTCTTCCATGCCGACATGCACCAGGGCAACCTGTTCGTGCGCCCGGACGGGACGATCGTGGCGATCGACTTCGGCATCATGGGCCGGATCGACCGGCAGGCGCGGGTCTGGCTGGCCGAGATCCTCTATGGCCTGACCACGGGCAATTACCGTCGGGTGGCCGAGATCCATTTCGAGGCGCAGTACGTCCCCAGCTTCCATTCGGTCGACGAATTCGCCACCGCCCTGCGCGCCGTGGGCGAGCCGATGCGCGGGAAGCCGGTCAGCGAGCTGTCGGTCGGGCAGATGCTGGACGGGCTCTTCGCGATCACCCGCGATTTCGACATGCAGACCCAGCCCCACCTGCTGCTGCTGCAGAAGACCATGGTCATGGTCGAAGGGCTGGCCACCGCGCTCGATCCCGAGATCAACATGTGGGACGTGGCGGCGCCCTTCGTGCGCGGGTGGATCCGCGACGAGCTGGGCCCCGAGGCCGCGATCGCCGACAAGCTGCGTGAGGGCGTTCGCACCCTGCTGGGCCTGCCCGACCTGGTGCGCCGCATCGAAGATCGCTACCCGGCCAAGGGCGGCGCCCCCGAGCCGCCGCCGCTGCCCGAGATCGAGCTGGTCTGGGCGCGTCGTCAACGGGCTGGTAACCACAAAGGCGCTAGCTGGCCCGGATACCTCCTTGCCGGAGGATGCGGGGGACTGCTGACGTGGTGGATGATCGCACAGGGTTGGGTGGGCTAGGCGCGCCGCGACACGATCGGTTTGCCCGCTGGCCCCAGTCTGCTGCCCGCGCGGTGCTCGCCCTGTTCCTGCTGCTTGCTGCCCTGGCCGCCGTGGCCCCGGGCTATGCCCCGCCGCCCCCGCCTGTGCCCAAGGTCACGGTGCGCGACGCGGCCGGCCACACCGTGGTGCGGCAGGAGGATGACAACGACCTGCGGCTCTATCGCCGGATCATCGCGCGGGTCCGGGCGGGCGAGAACTATTACCACGCCGCCGTCAGCGAGCAGCGCAGCAACAACTATCCGGTGATCCCGGGCTTCACCGTGCGCCTGCCCACCATGGCGGTGCTGGCCGCGACCCTGGGGGACCAGGCGATGATCGGGCTGGGCATGGTGCTGCTGGCCGCGATGCTGATCGCGCTCTGGCGGCGGGTGAACGGCGAGGCGGGCGGAGCCGAGCGCATGCCGATGGCGGTCAGCCTGGCGCTGGTCGGCCTGGCCAGCGGGCTCAATGTCCGGTTCGACGTGCTGCACGAGATCTGGGCGGCCAAGCTGATCGTGCTGTCGGTCGCGCTGCACCGCCCGCGCGAGGGCCGCTGGGGCTGGTCCTGGCTCGCCGCCGCCGCCGGCCTCGCCGTGCGCGAGCTGGTCCTGCCCTATGTCCTGCTGATGGGCACCATCGCGCTGTGGCGGCGCCGTATGGCCGAGGCCGGAGCCTGGCTGCTGCTGGTGGTCCTCTTTGCCGGGGCGTTGGCGCTCCACCTCCATTTCGCCGCCGCGCAGGTTCAGCCCGGCGATCCGGTCTCGCCGTCATGGCTGGTGCTGAAGGGCGTTTCGGGCTGGCTCTACAAGATCAACAATTCGACGCTGCTCTACCTGCTGCCGGTGTGGCTGTCGGGTCCGATCCTGGTCGCCGCCCTGCTGGGCTGGGCCGGCTGGCGCACGCCGCTCGGTACGCTCGGGTTCCTGCTGAGCGCCGGGTACGCCGTGATGTTCATGATCGCCGGGCGTGACAACAACTTCTACTGGGGCCTGCTGGTCAGCCCGATGCTGCTGATGGGCGCGGCCTTCCTGCCGATCTCGCTGCCCTCGCTGTGGCGGGCGGCCGGGCTGGGCGTGCCCGGGCGGTTGGCGATTCGTGCCTGACCCCAGCCTGACCGGACGCTATGCGGGCTGGCCGGCGGGCGCCGCCCGGGCGCTGCTGGCCGCCCTGCTGGCATTGCTGGTCGCGGCCGCGCTGGTGCCGATCCGCGCGGGCGAGGGCGATGTCGCGCCGGCCGGCGGTACCAGCGCCGCCGCCCCGCGCGAGCGCGATGCCGATCTGGTGCTGTACGATCACGTCATCGCCCGGCTTCGTCACGGCGAAAGCTATTACGCGGTCATCGCCGAGGAGCATCGTCGCCACAACTATCCGCTGCGACCCGGCTTCGCGGTGCGCCTGCCGACCCTGGCCCATGCCGAGGCGATTCTGCCCCATGGGGCCCTGATCCCGCTGTCGGTCGCGCTGCTGGGTGCGGTGCTGCTGGCCTGGTGGCGGCGTCTGGCCGAGGAGCCCGACGGCCTGCCCCTGCGCACCTTGGCCATGGCCGCCCTGTTCTTCGGCGCCTCGATCGGCACGATCCGCTACTTCTTCGTGCTGCACGAGCTGTGGGCCGGGCAATTGCTGGCCCTGTCCTTCGCGCTGCACAGGCCGGGGCAGCAACCAGGCCGGACCGGCCGCTGGTTCGCCGCCTGGTGCGCGGCGGCGGCGGCGCTGGCGATCCGCGAGCATGCCTTGCCCTTTGTCCTGCTGATGGCCGCCTTCGCCGCCTGGCACCGGCGCTGGCGCGAGGCTGCGGCCTGGGCGTTGCTCGCCGCGCTGTTCTGCGCCGCGCTGGCCTGGCACCTGCATACCGTTGCGGGCCTGCTGCGGCCGACCGATCCGCCATCGGCCTCGTGGATCACGGTGCGCGGGCTGAGCGGTTGGCTGTCGATGATCGTGCTGTCAGGCAACCTGCGCTGGCTGCCCCATGCCGTGGCGGGGCCGATCGTGGTCCTGGCCCTGTTCGGCTGGTCCGCCTGGCGCAGCGCCGCCGGGCTGTTCGGCAGCCTGCTGTTCGCGGGCTATGCGGTGCTGTTCATGATCGCGGGGCGGGGCGACAACTTCTACTGGGGGATGATGGTCGGCGCGGCCCTGCCGATGGGCCTGGCCTTTGTCCCGACGGGCCTGGGCGGACTGTGGCGCGCGGCGTTCCCGCTTGATTCCTCCACAAATCCGATTGTCTCGGGAAACGTTGCAGGGCAGTGAGGCGGCCATGGCCGGTCCACGCATCCTCCTGATCGTCGGCGGTGGCATCGCCGCCTACAAGTCGTGCGAGCTGGTGCGCCTGATTCGTCGCGGTGGCGGCTCGGTCACCTGCGTCCTGACCGATGGCGGGGCGAAGTTCGTCACCCCGATGGCGCTGGCCGCGCTCTCCGAGAATCCCGTCCACACCACCCTGTGGGACCTCAAGAACGAGGTCGAGATGGGACACATCCAGCTCTCCCGCCAGGCCGATCTGGTGGTGGTCTGCCCGGCCACCGCGAACATGCTGGCCAAGATGGCGCACGGCATCGCCGACGACCTGGCGACCACGCTGCTCCTGGCCACCGACAAGCCGGTGATGGCGGTTCCGGCGATGAACGTGCGGATGTGGCAGCACGAGGCGACCCAGCGCAACGCCGCGATCCTGCGCGAGGCCGGGGTCTTCGTGATGGATCCCGACAGCGGGGCCATGGCCTGTGGGGAGTACGGCCCCGGGCGCCTGCCCGAGCCCGAGGTGATCTGGGCCCTGATGGCCAGTTGGTTCACCGGTCCCGATGCCCTGCCGATGCAGGATGGGGCGGGCTGGCTGCCCCCCGCGCCGTCGACCCCCATGTATGGTAACGCCGCCCTGACCGAGGACGCCGAGGCCGAAGCCGGGACCGAGGCCGGGACCGATGCCGACCAGGGCGGGCTTGGCGGGCTCTCGGCCGGACTGGTCAAGCGCGCGGACCCTGCGGCGATCGCCGCCGCCGCCGGGGACGGCCTGCTGGTGCGCAAGGGCGGCGCGCGCGGTGCCCCGCCGACCGATCCTGCGGCGCTGGGCCTGGGCGATCCCCTCGGGGGCCTGCCGGAGGAGCCCGCTCTCGGCGCCTTCGATCCCCCGCTCGACGGACCTCTGGCCGGGCGCCACGTGCTCGTCACCGCCGGGCCCACGCACGAGCCGATCGATCCGGTCCGCTATATCGCCAACCGCTCGTCGGGCATGCAGGGCTTCGCCATCGCGGCGGCGGCGGCGCGGCAGGGCGCGCGGGTGACGCTGGTCAGCGGCCCGGTCCATCTGCCCACCCCGCCCGGGGTCGAGCGGATCGACGTCGAATCGGCGCGCGAGATGAACGATGCCGTGCGCGCCGCCCTGCCGGCCGATGTGGCGGTGATGGTCGCTGCGGTGGCGGACTGGCGGCCCAAGGATTTCGTCGAGACCAAGCTCAAGAAACGCGGTTCGGCACCGCCGGTCCTGGTCCTCACCGAGAACCCCGATATCCTGGCCGGGATCGGCGCCGATCCGGCGCTGCGGCCGGGGCTGCTGATCGGGTTCGCCGCCGAAACCGACGATGTCCTGCGCTATGCCACCGACAAGCGCCGTCGCAAGGGCGCCGACTGGATCGTCGCCAACGACGTCTCGTTCGGTGCGGATGGCGGCAGCGTGATGGGCGGGGCGGAGAACACCGTGCACATCGTCACGGCCGATGGGGTCGAGCATCTGCCGACCCTGCCCAAGGACCAGGTGGCCGATGCCATCGTCGAAAGGATCGCACTTGCCCTCCGCTGATCACCCATCCGCCGCAGCCGTTCCGGTTCTGCTCAAGCGCCTGCCGCATGGCGAGGGGCTGGCACTCCCCGCCTATGCCACGGCTGGCGCGGCGGGCATGGACGTGGTCTCCGCCGAGGATGTCACCATCGCGCCGGGCGCCCGGCACGCGGTGGCCACCGGGCTGGCGCTGGCGATTCCGCCCGGGTTCGAGATCCAGGTCCGGCCCCGCTCGGGCTTGGCGCTGAAACACGGCATCACCGTGCCGAACACCCCGGGCACGATCGATTCGGACTATCGCGGCGAGCTCAAGGTGATCCTCATCAACCACGGCGCCGAAGACTTCGCGATCCGTCGGGGTGACCGGGTGGCCCAACTGGTGCTGGCCCCGGTCACGCGCGGCGCCTGGGTGGAAGTCGACGAGCTGGATGCCACCGCGCGCGGCGAAGGCGGGTTCGGATCGACCGGCGGCGTCGTCGCGCTGGGCAACTGAGACGCGCCGAAGTCCGGTCTGCGGCCCCGAGGCGGGGCAGCGCTCTCCCGATCCTCTCCCCGTCATGGGGAGAGGACGAGAGCATCCGTCACGACCGCTTCTTTTCCGGAGCGACCGTGATGCGAACGGTTTCCCCCGACTGGCCGGGGAAGTTGGTGAACATTGCCTGGACCAGGTTGGGCACCAGATAACCCAGGCGATTGGAGGTCGACACCGCTTCGGCGCGGCCTTCGAACAGGCGCGCATTGTCGGCGCGGCGTTCGATCTTCATCTCGATGCCGCTGGTGTAGATGGTGTAGCTGTCCACGCCGCCGCCCAGCCACGGGTCGTTCCAGCCGAAGCCCCAGCCGCCCCAGGGGCCGAAGCGCGGATGGCCCCAGCCACCCCAGCCACCCCAGCCACCCCAGCCGCCCCAGCCGCCCCATCCACCCCAGAAGGGATCACGGAAGCCGACTCCGGTGGTCCGGATCCGCTCGCGGCCCTTGTCGACCCCATAGTCGAAGCGGACCAGCAAGGTTGCGGTTTCCGGACTGGCGGGCGTGTAGCCCAGGCGGGTCAATTGCGCCTCGACCAGGCGGGCGTACTGGGCAAACTCCAGACCCCCGGCCAGCGCAGGATCGTCGGCGACCACGGCGAAGGTCTGACCGGCGGGGGCGGGCAGTTGGGCTTGGAAGCGATTGACATTGGCGGTGAGGCTGGGGGTGCAGGCGGTGAGGCTGGCAACCACCAGCGGGATCGCGGCAAGCCGAAGGCTGCGGCGAAGCGCGGTAAACTCGATGAACTTGCGAGACATCCCTTGGTACTCCGAACTGGCCTGGATACTCAGTACTGGCATGCGCCACCGGGGCAGCCCCACCCGGAACCACGAAGCGCCTGCGCTGTTTGCCCTAACGCGCGCGCGCTGAACAGCGGTTGAATGCATTGCGCCCGAACGGCCACTCGGGGCGGGGACCGGCGCGGGGTCGGGGGCCGGCGCGGAGGGGCGGTTTCGCCTGATTCCCGTCGTCCCGGGCTCGACCCGGGACCGGTGCCCGGATCGAACCGGCCTATCGCCGAAGTGGGCGTCGAAGCGGGCCAGCGGTCCCGGGTCGAGCCCGGGACGACGATGGGGGTGCTATGGCAACTTCCCACTCCACATGGCCATTCGTCGGCGGAGGATCGCGCTCGCGCCCCGCCTATTCCCCGTTGCCTGGATCGGCGTCCGCATCCCTGTCCCGCTCGGGCGCCCGGGTGAACTCGAAGCGGATTCGCACCCAGGTGCCGATCAGCGGCTTGCCGCTGGAGCGCGGGGGGCGCACCAGGAACTGCCAGGCGGCCTGCCGCACGCCGCGGGCCAGGCCCGACCCGGGTGGGTACTCGGCCATCTCGCGGCAGTCCTCGACGTGGAAATGGTCGATCGTGCGGCAGGCGATCATCGCCCAGCTACCCGGTGTGTTGGCCCCGCGCGGGATGTAGGTGACCATTTCGGCGCGGGTCGGCTCGCGCACCCATTCGGCGGGATAGAGCCGCGCCCCGCCAGGACCGTCACCACCGCCTGCCGCCTCGTCGCTGCCACCCATCGGGGCCGGCGGTCCCGCCGCCGGGCCGCGCCGGGCCATGCGGCCGATGTCGGCAGCGGCCATCTGGTCGCGGGTCAGCGGGATCAGGTTCAGCGCGGGCAGCGGCGATTCGGTGGGCTGGGGAACGGGCGGGGCGATCACCGGCGAGGTCGCGGAGGGGGCTGTCACCTGGTGCGGGGCGGACTTCTGTCGCTGGCGAGGGGTTTCCTGCTGCGCGTCGCTGACGTCGATCGCGACCAGCCGCGATCCGTTGCCCGGCTCGCTGGCGGAGAATGCGCCCATCCGCACCAGCGCCCAGCCGAGCAGCAGGCAGACCAGCAGCGAGAGCGCGGCCGAGATCGCCCGCTCGCGCGGGGTGGGGCCGAAGCGGTCGGCGGGCGATGGTGACAGCAAACCGGTCAGCAGCACGTTGACCCAACCTTCGTCCCGCTCGGCCCGAACGGGGTCTGGGAGTGAATGGGTTTGCGGCCGAGCTCCCCGATGTCAGCCGCGGACCAGGCCCAGCGCCGCATAGGCCCGCTCCAGCGTCGGCACGGCCAGGGCCCGCGCCCGGGACGCGCCCTTGGCCAGGATCGTGTCGAGCGCGGCGCGGTCCTGGCGCAGGTCCACGAAGCGGGCGTTGATCGGGGCGAGCCGGTCGACCAGCAGCTCGCCCAGCGCCGGCTTGAACCGGCCGAAGCCCGATCCGCCGAACTCGCCCAGCACCGCCTCGATCGAGGTGCCGGCCATGGCGGCATAGATGCCCACCAGGTTGGCCGCCTCGGGCCGGCCTTCCAGTCCGGCCTTTTCGCTCGGCAGCGGCTCGGGATCGGTCTTGGCCTTCTTGATCTTGGTCATGATCGTGTCGGCATCGTCGGTCAGGTTGATGCGGCTCATGTCCGAGGGATCGGACTTGCTCATCTTCCCCGACCCATCGCGCAGGCTCATGATCCGCGCCGCTTCGGGCGGGATGATCGGATCGGGCAGGGTGAAGACCGGTGCCGCCTCCGTGGCGAAATCGTTGTTGAACTTCTGGGCGATGTCGCGGGCCAGCTCCAGGTGCTGCTTCTGGTCCTCGCCCACCGGCACGTGGGTGGCCTGGTAGAGCAGGACGTCGGCGGCCTGCAGCACCGGATAGGTGAACAGGGCCACGCTGGCGCCCTCGCGGTTCTTGCCGGCCTTGTCTTTCCACTGCGTCATGCGGTTGAGCCAGCCCATCCGCGCGGTGCCGTTGAGCAGCCACTGCAGTTCGGCATGCTGGGGCACCTGGGCCTGGTTGAACAGGATCGACTTGTCCGGATCGATCCCGCAGGCGACCAGCGCGGCGACCATCTCGCGCGTGTTGGCGGCGAGATCCGCCGGGGTGTGCGGCATCGAGATCGCGTGGAGATCGGCCAGGAAGTACAGGCACTCATGCCCCTGCGCGGTGAACTCGTCCTGCATCCGCACCCAGTTCCGGATCGCCCCCAGGTAATTGCCGAGATGAAGGTTGCCGGTGGGCTGGATGCCGGAGACGATGCGCATGGGAACTCTCAGGTGGAAGGACGGCGGCGCCGCAGGAGAAGCGAAAGGTCGTCGCGGGAGAAGGCTCCCGAGACCACCGTGGCGAGGCCATAGACCAGCATCCCGGCCGAGACCAGCACCGCCAGGGCCCCGAAGCGGACCAGCCAGGTGCTGTGGATATAGGGCGTCAGCAGCCCCTGGGTCGCCCAGAGCACGACGCCCATGGCCAGGGCGGCGAGGGCGAGGCGGGGCGCCCGGCGGCGCAGGCGGGCATCGGCGGCGAAGTGCCCGCGTTTCACCAGCATGCGATACAGCAGGGCGACGTTCACGGTCGAGGCGAGCGCGGTCGCCAGCGGCGGTCCCATATGCTGCAGGGGCAGGATCAGCGCCAGGTTGCCAACGAGGTTCACCAGCATCGAGATCGTGGCATAGCGGACCGGGGTCTTCGTGTCCTGGCGGGCGTAGAAGCCCGGGGTCAGCACCTTGACCAGCACATAACTGGGCAGGCCCACCGAGAAGGCCGCGAGGGCCTGGGCGGTGAAGTGCGCGTCCTGCGGGGTGAACTTGCCATAGCCGAACAGCGCGGCGGCGATCGGCTCGCCGCAGACCACCAGCGCGACCGTGGCGGGCAGGGTGAGGAACAGCGCCAGCTCCATCCCCCGGTTCTGCGTGTCCAGCGCGGCGGCCTCCTCGCCCCCGCCAAGCTGGCGCGAGATCGTGGGCAGCAGCACCGTGCCCAGCCCGATGCCGATCAGGCCCAGCGGAAGCTGGTTCAGCCGGTCGGCCATGTAGATATAGGTCACCGAACCATGGGCCAGCAGCGAGGCGGCCAGCGCGGTCGAGATCAGCAGGTTGATCTGCACCGCGCCTGCACCGGCGGCGGCGGGCCAGATCAGGGCCATCAGGCGCTTGACCTCGGGCGTGAAACGCGGACGGCGCAGGGTCAGGCTCACCCCGTTGCGGCGGCAGGACCAGGCCAGCCAAATCAGTTGCAGCAGGCCGGAAACCGACACGGCGATCGCCTGGATGCGCGCGGTCTCGAGCGGATCGCTGGAGTGGAAGGCCAGCAGCGCGACGATCAGCGTCAGGTTGAGCAGGATCGGCGCGGCGGCGTTGACCCAGAACTTGTGCAGCGAATTGAGGATGCCGCCGAACAGCGACACGATGCTGATCAGCATCAGGTAGGGGATGGTGTAGCGCGACAGCTCCACCGCGAAGGCGAATTGCGCCTCGCTCACCCCGTTGAACCGGCCCGAGAGGATCAGGGTCACCGGCCAGGCGAACACCTCGAGCAGCACGGTCATCGCCAGCAGCACCGGCAGCAGCACGGCCAGGGCCTGTTCGGCGAAGGTCAGCCCGTCGGGCAGGCCCCGACCTTCCGGATCGGCCACCTTCTGGTTGAACAGCGGGATGAAGGCCGAGGCGAAGGCCCCTTCCGCGAACAGCGCGCGGAACATGTTGGGCAGGCGGAAGGCCACCAGGAAGGCGTCGGACGCGAAGCCGGCGCCGACATAGCGGGCGAACAGGCTGTCACGGACCAGTCCCAGCACCCGGCTGAGCAGGGTCAGCCCGCCGATCGTGCCGGTGGCCTTGAGCAGGTTCATGGCTTGTGGCTGACCAAGCCCCTCCCCTTCAGGGGAGGGGTTGGGGTGGGGGCGTGCCTTCTGGCACGGCGTCTGGGGGAGAGCCCCACCCCCGGCCCCTCCCCTGAAGGAGAGGGGAGGAGGACGCGCAGACTACGCACCCCGAGGCGACTCAGGCGTTGCCAGCCGGCTCGGCCTCGGCGGTCTGCGCGGCCTGGGCGAGCTGCTGCAGATAAAGCCCGTTGAAGTCGATCGGCTCGAGCATGATCGGCGGGTAGCCGGCATCGCGCACGGCATCGGCGACGATGCGGCGGGCGAAGGGGAACAGGATGCGCGGCGCTTCGGCATAGGTGAAGGCGTGCATCTGCTCGGGCGGCAGGCCGCGCATGCCGATCAGGCCGCAATAGCTCAGCTCGATGATGTAAGCAGTGCCGGCCTGCGACTTGGCGGTCATGTTGATCTTCAGCTCGACCTCGTGAACCTCGCCGTCGAGCGGGGTCGACTGGATGTTGAACTGCACGTCGAGCTGGGGCGCGTCCTGCCACTGGTAGGAATGCGGCGCATTCGGATTCTCGACCGACAGGTCCTTGACGTACTGCGAGATGATGCCCGCGGCCGGTCCGGTGTCCTCGCCATTGGGGGCGGGGCCATCAAGGTTGAGGTCGGAAATGATGTTGCCTTCGTCGGCCATGGGATCAGGTCTCTCGATCAGGAGTGATATCGCCGGGGCGCCTAGCATCCTGCGTCGCGGGCGGCAATCTCCCCGCGCAGCGGCCCCGCCCGGCGACGAGGACCGGTGATGACGACCGGCGGCGGAGTCGGGCGGTGGGGCCGGATGGCCGGACCGATCGGCCATGGCCGCGTGGCCATCTGGTCATTCCGTCCCGGGAAATTTACCTCCGGGCGATCCTCATGCGTTGTTCATTTGTCAAGCGTACCTATCTCGGGCACTATCCCCTGATGCGCTGCGCCGGGTGACGCGGCCGAACGAAAGTTGTGTGACGTGACCGAAGTCGTGATCCTCGCCATGATCGCAGCCTTCCTGGGCCTGCGCCTCTACGCTGTCCTGGGCCGGCGCGCCGAGCACGAGGAAGAGACGATCCAGGGCCGCTTCGACGCCAATGGTGACGCCGGTGCGCCGATCGCGCCGCGCGCCGCCGCGCCGCGCCTGCCCGAGCGGAACGGCCAGCCTGCGGTCCAGCCCCGCCCGCGCGAGACGCCCGGCGTGCTGCCGGTGGCGGAACGCGGCCTGCGCGATATCGCCGCGGCCGATCGCCGGTTTGACGCGCTGACCTTCCTTCAGGGCGCCCGCGGGGCCTACCGCATGACGCTGGAGGCGTTCTGGCGCGGTGATCGCGAACAACTGGCGCAACTGTGCGACCGCGATGTCTACGAAGGTTTCACCGCCGCCATCGCCGCGCGTGAGGCGGCGGGCGAAACGCTCGACAACCGGCTGGTCCGGATCGAGGACGCCACGGTGGTCGATGCCGTGCTTGATGGAACCATGGCGCGGGTGACCGTTCGCTTCACCGCCGATATCGCGGCAGTGACCCGGGATGCCGCGGGCGCGGTCATTGCCGGATCGCTGGATGACGCCATCGAGGCGCGCGATCTGTGGACCTTCAGCCGCGACGTCAACGCCGCCGGGCCCGACTGGCTGCTCGACGAGACCGACGAGGCCTGATCACCGCATGCCGCAGGGCCGGGTGAAGCGCTGCGCGGGGCTTTTGGCGCCGCTGCTGCTCGCGGCCTGCACGGTCATCCCCCCGGCCTCCGGTCCGCGCCCGCTGCCTCCCGCCCGACCGGGTGGGCCAGCCGTTGCCCCGCCCGCCGTGACCCCACCCCCACCGCCGAATGCGGTGGCCCTGGGCGTGGCGCCCGGGCCGGACCTGGCCACCCTGCCGCTGGCCGGCCTCCGTCCGGCCGCCGCACTGCGGACCTTCCAGGAAAGCTGCCGCGCGCTGCTGGTGCGCACCGACCAGAGCGGCCTGACCCGGCCCGACGACTGGCGCCCGGCATGCAGCGCCGCTGCCACCTGGCCGGCTGCTGATGCGGCGGGCTTCTTCGTGACGTGGTTCGAAGCGGCCCGGGTCAGCGACGGGCGCAGCTACGTCACCGGTTACTACGAGCCCGAGATCGCCGGGACCCGCACCGCCCAGCCGGGGTTCGCCGTACCCGTCTATCGCCTGCCGCCCGACCTGGTCCGCGCCTGGCCGTTCGAAACCCCCTTCGAACAGCGCGTCGGCCAGCCCCCGCTGGGCCGCTTCGATCCCACCGGGCGGTTCGTTCCCTATTACGACCGCGGCCAGATCGAGGATGGGGCCCTGGCCGGGCAGGGGCTGGAGATCGGCTGGGCGGCCGATCCGGCCGAGCTGTTCTTCCTGCAGGTGCAGGGCTCCGGCCGGCTGATCGGGCCGGACGGCACGGTGATCCGCATCGGCTTCGCCGGCCAGAACGGACACCCCTATACCGGGATCGGCGCAGTCCTGCGCGATCGCGGGCTGATCGGCACCGGTCCGGGGCAGTATCCCGGTTCGATGCAGGGGATCATGGCCTACATCCGCGAGCACCCCGAAGACGGCAAGGCGCTGATGCGGCTCAACCGCAGCTATGTGTTCTTCCGCGAGGTGACCGGCGACGGTCCGGTGGGCGCGCTGAACGTGCCGATCCGGGCCCAGACCAGCCTCGCCGCCGATCCGCTGATGGTCCCGCTCGGCGCGCCGGTCCTGCTCAGCGAGGGGGATCGTCCGGAGATCAACGGGCTGTGGGTGGCGCAGGACACCGGCGGCGCGATCAAGGGCGCCAACCGGTTCGATTCGTTCTGGGGGGCCGGTCCCACGGCAAGGGTGATCGCCGGGGGCATGGCGGCGCGCGGCAATGCGCTGATTTTCCTGCCGAAGGGGACACTCGCCCGGTTGGCTGGAACGGCGCCCGCAGTGCCCGCGCCGCGCCGCAAATGAGACGCCCGCCGCGCGGGCTGACCCCGGAAGAGGCCGAACTCTGGGCCCGTGTCGCCGCTACGGTCAAGCCGCTGCGCAGCGCCCCGACCCCGCCGTCACTGAGCCCTCCGGCCATGCCCGCCACCGCCGCAGCGCCCGCTCCGGTGCCGCCGCCGCGGGTGCGGGGACGCATCCCGCCGCTGCCCGAACCGCGTCCCACGCCCGCTCCGCCGACCCGGCCGCTCGACCGTCACGGGCTCGACGCCAGTTGGGAGCGCAAGCTGGCCAAGGCGGCGATCGCGCCCGACTTCACGCTGGACCTGCACGGCCACTCGCTCGACGCGGCGCACAGCCGGATGGAACACGGCCTGGCCCAGGCGATGGCCCAGGGCGCGCGCGTGCTCTTGCTGGTGACCGGGCGGCCGCGCCCCTCGGACGATCACGCGGGACGGGGTGAGCGCCGGGGGGCCATCCGGGCCAAGGTGCTCGATTGGCTGGCGGCGGGCCCCTATGCCCACCGCATCGCCGCCGTGCGCCAGGCCCACCCGCGCCATGGCGGGGCGGGGGCGCTCTACATCGTTCTGAAGCGGCTGCGGTGAATCCAGGCCCTAAAATGCACCAGTTCTGACCCGTCGCCCCTGCGGAGGCAGGGGCCCATCCCAGTCTGTCCCGGATAGCGGAGTTTGGTTGGGTGAGGCCGGGTTGGGCCCCTGCCTCCGCAGGGGCGACGAAAATCAGGTCAGGGTCTCGGCTTGTTGAGCTGTGGCGCTCCTCCCCGTCCCGCTGGGCGGGCCCGGGAGGATATCGTTGCAAGCCCCCGTTTCGGTCACGCCGCCTCGGCCACCGGTTCCTCGGCCGGCAGGCGGATCAGGTAGTCGAAGGCCGACAGCGCAGCCGTCGCCCCGGCGCCGGTGGCGATGATGATCTGCTTGTAGGGCACCGTGGTGGCGTCGCCCGCCGCGAACACGCCGGGGATCGAGGTTTCGCCGCGTGCGTCGATCTCGATCTCGCCGCGCGGGGTGAGGGCGACCGTGCCCTTCAGCCATTCGGTGTTCGGCACCAGCCCGATCTGGACGAAGATGCCTTCCAGCTCGACGGTGTGCGCAGTCTCGGTGGTGCGGTCCTGGTAGACCAGCCCGGTCACCTTGCTGCCATCGCCCAGCACCTCGGTGGTCAGCGCCGAGGTGATGACCTTGACGTTGGGCAGCGAGTGCAGCTTGGCCTGCAGCACCGCATCGGCGCGGAGCTGGCTGTCGAACTCGATCAGGGTGACATGGGCGACGATGCCCGCCAGGTCGATCGCCGCCTCGACGCCCGAATTGCCGCCGCCGATCACCGCCACGCGCTTGCCCTTGAACAGCGGGCCATCGCAGTGCGGGCAATAGGCCACGCCCTTGTTGGCGTATTCGGTCTCGCCTGGCACGTTCATGTTGCGCCAGCGCGCCCCGGTGGAAAGGATCACCGAGCGGGCCTTCAGGCTGGCGCCATTGGCCAGCACGATCTCGTGCAGGCCGCCGGGCTGCGCCGCCGGGATCAGCCGTTCGGCGCGCTGCAGGTTCATGATGTCCACCTCATAGTCGCGGACATGGCTTTCCAGCGCGGCGGCGAGCTTGGGCCCGTCGGTCTGCGAGACGGAGATGAAGTTCTCAATCCCCATGGTGTCCATCACCTGGCCGCCGAAGCGTTCGGCCGCCACGCCGGTGCGGATGCCCTTGCGCGCGGTGTAGATCGCCGCCGCGGCTCCGGCCGGGCCGCCGCCGACGATCAGCACCTCGTAAGGGGCCCTGGCCGCGATCTCGGCGGCCGCGCGGTCGGCCGCGCCGGTGTCGAGCTTGGCGAGGATTTCCTCGAGCGTCATCTTGCCCGAACCCCACATCGCCCCGTCCAGGAAGGTGGCGGGCACGGCCATCACGCCGCGCGCCTCGACCTCGCCCTGGAAGGCGCCGCCCTCGATCAGGGTGGCCGACACATTGGGGTTCATCAGCGCGATCAGGGTCAGCGCCTGCACCACGTCCGGGCAGTTGTGGCACGACAGCGAGAAGTACATCTCGAAGCTGTGGCGGCCGGGCAGGGCGCGGATCTGGGCGAGCGTTTCGTCCGAGACCTTCGGGGGATGCCCGCCGGCCCACAGCAGGGCGAGCACCAGCGAGGTGAATTCGTGGCCCAGCGGAACGCCGGCGAAGCGCACCTGGGCTTCGGGCTGCTCGACGCTGGCGATGGTGAAGCTCGGCACGCGGGCGTCGGCCCCGTCGAAGGTGACGGAGACCTTGTCGCTCAGGCCGGCGATCTGGGTCAGGAGGTTGCGGGTCTCGGCCGACTTGGCGTCATCGCCCAGCGTCGCGACCAGCGCGATCGGACGGCGCAGCATGCCGAGATACTGGGTGAGCTGCTGGGTGGTGGCGGCATCGAGCATGGTCTTGGTCCTTGGTGTGAAACGGGGAGGGTGGAGGCCCGGGGCGCGATGGGGGGCGGCGCCCCGGGCTTCCGTTCAGACCCGTCGGCCCGATCCGCTAGGGGTCAGCGGATCAGATCTTGCCGACGAGATCGATCGAGGGAGCCAGCGTCTCGCCGCCTTCTTCCCACTTGGCCGGGCAGACCTGGCCGGGGTGCTCCTGCCAGTACTTGGCGGCCTTGATCTTGCGGACGAGTTCGGCGGCATTGCGGCCGACGCCCTCGGGGGTGACTTCGACCAGTTGCAGCGTGCCGCTGGGGTCGGTGACGAAGGTGCCGCGGTCGGCCAGGCCCACGCCTTCGCGCATGTTGTTGAACATGTGGGTCAGGGTGTGGTTCTGGTCACCGACCAGGTGGTACTTGATCTTGCCGATCGCCGGCGAGGTGTCGTGCCAGGCCTTGTGGCTGAAGTGCGTGTCGGTCGAAACGCCGAACACTTCCACGCCCATCGCCTGCAGCTCGGCATACTTGTCGGCCAGGTCTTCCAGCTCGGTCGGGCAGACGAAGGTGAAGTCGGCCGGGTAGAAGAAGAACACGGCCCACTTGCCGAGCACGTCCTTCTCGCTGATCTCGACGAACTGCCCGTCCTTGAACGAGGTCGCCGTGAACGGCTGGATCTGGCTGCCAATGATACCCATGGGTTTTGTCTCCGGTTGAGAATGAAGCTTCAACGCAGCCGGAGATAGGCGCGCCGGGCCGAGTCGGGAAATGCGGATTCCCGATTAATTCGATTTGCCCGGCCGATTACCGGTGGAATGATCGGTTTTGTCGATCAAATGCGACGTGGCTGCGGGGCGAAACCCGCGCCCTCGCAAACCTCGTCATGCTGAACGTGTTTCAGCATCCATGTCTGGGTGGGCACGGAGCTATTGGGGGACAGGACCAAGCAGCCTTGGCCCATCATCTCGCGACCTGCACCCCAGGGCAGGATGGATGCTGAAACACGTTCAGCATGACGATTGGTGAGTGGCTCCTGCCCAGCCGGGCTCTACCCGCACTGCCCCCGGTGGAGCAGCTTGTGGTCGGCCAGGACCAGCGCCATCATCGCTTCGACCACCGGCACGCCGCGGATGCCGACGCAGGGATCGTGGCGGCCCTTGGTGAACATCTCGGTCGCCTCGCCGTCGCGGGTGATGGTCTGCTGCGGGGTGAGGATCGAGCTGGTCGGCTTGAACGCCACCCGCACGGTTACCGGCTGGCCGGTGGAGATGCCCCCGGCGATCCCCCCAGCGTGGTTCGCCAGGAACTCGGGCGCGGTCTCGCCCGGGCGCATCGGATCGGCGTTCTGTTCGCCCGACAGGCGCGCCGCGGCGAAGCCGTCGCCGATCTCCACGCCCTTGACCGCGTTGATCCCCATCATCGCCGCGGCCAGATCGGCGTCGAGCTTGCCATAGAGCGGCGCACCCCAGCCGGCGGGGACGCCGGTGGCCTCGCAGGTCACCACCGCGCCCACCGAACTGCCGGCCAGCCGGGCCTCGTCCACGATCCGGGCCCAGCGTTCGGCGGCCGCCGCGTCGGGGCAGAAGAACGGGTTGTTGTCGATCTCGGCCGCGTCGAAGTTCGCCGGATCGATCGCGTCGCCGCCGATCTCGCTCACCCAGGCGCGGATCGTCACTTCGGGGATCGCCAGCCGCGCCACCGCGCCCGCCGCCACCCGCGCCGCCGTTTCGCGCGCGGAGGATCGCCCGCCGCCGCGATAGTCGCGGAAGCCGTACTTGGCGTCATAGGCATAGTCGGCATGGCCGGGACGATAGGCCTTGGCGACCTCGCTGTAGTCCTTGGAGCGCTGGTCGGTGTTCTCGATCATGAGGCTGATCGGGGTGCCGGTGGTGCGCTGGATGCCATCGGGGCCGGCGAACACGCCCGACAGGATGCGGACCTGGTCCGGTTCCTGACGCTGGGTGGTGAACTTGCTCTGCCCCGGGCGCCGCTTGTCGAGGAACGGCTGGATCGCCGCCTCGTCCAGCGCCAGCCCCGGCGGACACCCGTCGACCACGGCGCCCAGCGCCGGCCCGTGGCTTTCGCCCCAGGTGGTGAAACGGAACAGGCGGCCGAAGGTGTTGAACGACATGGGCCAGCGCTTTTGCGCGGTTTGGGGGAAAAGTCCACCGGCGGGGGGGACTTCATGGCACACTGGCCGTCGTCGCCCCTGCGGAGGCAGGGGCCCAACCCAGCTTTGCCCGAACAGGCAGACACATCATGGACGGCCAGGCAGGGATGGGCCCCTGCCTCCGCAGGGGCGACGGGTTGTGGGAGGGGCGTTCGGATTGCTTGCTCGATCGGCGATCCTCGCTAGATCATGGCAAATCTCAAGATCGGACCCAGCGCGTGACCATCACCCTCTACGGCATCCCCAACTGCGACACAGTCAAAAAAGCCCGCACCTGGCTGGACACGCGAGGGATCGCCTACGCCTTCCATGACTACAAGAAGCAGGGCGCCGATCCCGCGCGCATTGCAGGGTGGATCGCGCAGGCCGGGGTGGGCAAGGTGGTCAACAAGGCCGGCACGACCTTCCGCAAGCTCTCGCCCGAGGATCAGGCCGCGCTCGAGGGCGAAGGCGCGCCGGAGGTGCTCGCGGCCAACCCCTCGGTGATCAAGCGGCCCATCGTGGAGCATCCCGGCGGCCTGCTGGTGGGGTTCAAGGAGCCCGAATGGGCCGCCGCCTTGGCCTGAGGCTGCACAGGTGAACCCGATCGAATGGCTTGCCGCCGCGCTGGGCGTGGCCAACATCGCGCTGCTGGTGCGGCGGTCGGTATGGAACTTCGCCTTCGGCATGGCGATGGTCGCGCTCTATCTCGTCGTGTTCTGGGAGGCGCGGCTCTATGGCGAGGCTGGCCTGCAGGTGTTCTTCTTTGCCGCGCAAGGCTGGGGCTGGTGGCTTTGGGTCCGGGCCGGCGGGGAGGAGAGCCGGGTGCCGGTGCGCTGGCTCTCGCCGCTGAGCCGCATGGTGTGGATCGTGGCGACGGCGGCGCTCAGCCTGAACCTGGGCTGGGTCATGCACCGCTTCACCGATGCCGCGCTGCCCTACGCCGATTCCGCGATCACCGGGGCGAGCATCGCGGCGCAAATCCTGCTCGGGCTGCGCCGGGTGGAGAACTGGATCCTGTGGATCCTGATCGATCTGGCCTCGATCGCGGTCTATCTGACCAAGGGTTTGCACCCCACCGCCGGGCTCTATGTCCTGTTCCTGGCGCTGTCGGTGATGGGGCTGCGCGAATGGGTCCAGGCAGCCGGGAGGCCCACCCGGTGACGATGACGGTCTGCTTCCACGGGGCCGAGAGCACCGGCAAGTCGGTTCTGGCCGAGAAACTCGCGCGGGAGCGGGGCTGGCCCTGGGTTCCCGAATTCGGCCGCGCCTATGCCGAGGCGCACGGGACCGCATTCAAGATGGCCGATCTGCTGGCGATCGCCCGCGGGCAGGATGCCGCGATGCGCGCCGCGCTCGCGGCCGCGCCGGCCGTGCTGCTGCTCGACACCGATCCGCTGATGACCGCGGTCTGGGCCGAGATGCTGTTCGGCGAGGTTCCGGCCGAGCTGATGGGCTATCCCCGGGCGGATCTCTACCTGCTGTTCGCGGCGGACACGCCCTGGGTCGGCGACGGCACGCGCCTGTTCGGCACGCCGGCTGCCCGCGCCCGCTTCGCCGCCGCCGCCGAGGCGGTGCTGGTCCGGGCCGGGGTGCGCTGGCAGCGGATCGACGGGGACTGGGCCGCGCGCGAGAGCCAGGTGCTGGCCGCGATCGCCGCGGTCTCAGGCCCGGTGCGAGCGCAGGAGTAGGGCCCCGAAGCCGACGAAGACCGTCCCGGTCACCCGGTTGAAGGCGCGCTGGGCGGCCGGCCGCTGCAGCCAGCGCGACAGGCCGCGACCGCCCAGGGCATAGGTGAAGTACCAGAGCGTCTCGATCACGGCGAAGCTGGCGACCAGGATGGCGAACTGCGGGCCCCTGGGGCGGGCCGGGTCGATGAACTGCGGCAGGAAGGCCGCCACGAACAGCAGGGCCTTGGGGTTGGAGATCGCGATCAGGAACCCGCCACGGAACACGGCCAGCGGCGACAGGGCGGCGAACGGGGCGGACAGGTCCTCATCCCCCGCCGCCTCGATCGGGGCGCGCCAGGCCTTGATTCCCAGCCAGACCAGATAGGCGGTCCCGACATAGCGCAGCAGGTCGAAGGCGCCGGGCAGGGCCAGCAGCAGCGCGGTCAGCCCCATCACGCTGGCCGCCATCAACAGCAGCAGCCCGGTCATGCAGCCCAGCATGGCCGGGAGCGACCGGCCCAGCCCCAGGGTCACGCTGCGCTGCAGGATATGCAGCATGTTCGGCCCCGGGGTGGCGCTGACCACGAACACGGTGGCGCAGTACAGCAGCCAGAGCTGGAACGACATGACGGGGACCTCGAGGAAGGCGCGGGGGTAAGGCGCGGGCGCGGGCCTAGAGCGTCGCCGTGGCGGTGACGATGTAGTTCAGCGACAGGTCGTCGGACAGGTGCAGGCCCTGTAGCGGCGACCAGGCGATCCCGCGCGGCTCTCCCATGGTCAGTCCGGCGGCGCCCAGCAGATCGCGCAGGTCGTCCGGGGTGATGAAATCGTCCCAGTGATGGGTGCCACGCGGGATCCGTCCGAGCCGCTCGGCGGCCTCGATCAGCAGCAGGCGCGCGGCGAGCGTGCGGTTCGGGGTGGACAGCACCATCAGCCCGCCGGGGCCGAGCCGGTGGGCCAGGGCATTCACGAAGGCCTGCTTGTCGGCCACATGTTCGATCACCTCCATCGCGGTGACGAGGTCAAACCGGCCGAGCTCGAGCGTGGCGATGTCGCCCGCGTGGTAGCTGATCGCCAGTCCGGCTGCTTCGGCATGGGCCCGTGCTGCGGCCACGTTCTCGGCCGCGGCGTCAACGCCCGTGGTTTCGGCCCCGAGCCGGGCGAGGGGTTCGGCCAGCAGGCCCGCGCCGCAGCCCACGTCGAGCGCACGCTTGCCGGTGAGCGGCCGCAGCCCGCGCGAATCACCCAGCCAGTGCGCGTCGATCGCCGCGCGCACGAAGCCCAGGCGAACCGGGTTCAACTTGTGCAGCATCGCCGATGAGCCCTTGGGGTTCCACCAGTCCTCGGCCAGGCGGCCGAAATGCGCGGCTTCCTCCGGCCGGATCGTGGCCCCCGGGGCAGGGGATGACGCCGTGGCGGGAGCGGGCGGACTCATCGGTGTTGCATTAGCCATGCCCCCTTTCTAAAGCGCCCCCGCCCCGCGGTCCATGGGACCCTTGGGCGCATCGGCTGATGGTGGACAGGGGGGCCTTCGCGTGGGGCGCATCGTGATGAAATTCGGCGGCACCTCGATGGCCGGGACCGAGCGCATCCGCCGCGTCGCGGGGATCGTCAAGCGCCAGCAGGAAGCCGGGCATGAAGTGGCCGTGGTGGTCTCGGCCATGTCGGGCGAGACCGACCGACTGGTGAACTTCTGCCGCGAGGCCAACCCGCTTTACGATCCGGCCGAGTACGATGTGGTCGTCGCCAGCGGCGAGCAGGTCACCTCTGGCCTGCTGGCGCTGCATCTCCAGGCCCTGGGCTGCAAGGCGCGCTCGTGGCTGGGCTGGCAGTTGCCGGTGCGCACCGACGATGCCCACGCCAAGGCGCGGATCGAGACGATCGATTCGGAAGCCCTGCTCGCCAGCATGGCCGCGGGCGAGATCGCCGTGATCCCGGGCTTCCAGGGCCTGACCGAGGACAACCGGGTGACCACGCTGGGCCGGGGCGGGTCGGATACGTCGGCCGTGGCCGTGGCGGCGGCGGTCAAGGCCGATCGTTGCGACATCTACACCGACGTGGACGGCGTCTACACCACCGACCCGCGCATCGTCGCCAAGGCGCAGAAGCTGAAGAGCGTGACTTACGAGGAGATGCTCGAACTCGCCTCGGTCGGCTCGAAGGTGCTGCAGACCCGCTCGGTCAGCCTGGCCATGAAGGAAAATGTGCGGGTCCAGGTGCTGTCCTCGTTCATCGACGAGAACGCTCCCGCCGCCGACACCCTCCCCGGCACGATGATCGTGTCTGACGAAGAGCTCGAAGGACTGGATATGGAACGCCAGCTGATCACCGGAATCGCCGCCGACAAGAACGAGGCCAAGGTCATCCTCACCCGCGTGCCCGACCGACCGGGCGCGGTGGCGACGATCTTCGGTCCGCTGGCCGAGACCAACATCAACGTCGACATGATCATCCAGAACGTCGGGCGCGAGCACACGGACACCGACGTGACCTTTACCGTCCCCTCCGCCGACCTCGACAAGGCGAAGTCGGTGCTGGAGGAACAGCAGGCCAAGATCGGCTTCGAGAAGATGACCACCGATCCCAAGGTCGCCAAGATCTCGGTGGTGGGCGTGGGCATGCGCAGCCATGCCGGTGTCGCCTCGACCATGTTCAAGGCCCTGGCCGATCGCGGTATCAACATCCAGGCGATCTCGACCAGCGAGATCAAGGTCTCGGTGCTGATCGACGCCGACGAGGTCGAACTGGCCGTGCGCGTGCTCCACACGGCCTACGGGCTGGACGGAGCCTGACTGCGCAACCGGACCAGCCGTGATCCTTTTGACGGGGTTCGGGTGGCCTGTCACAAATGTTTCACATTCCGGTGCTTGTGCAATCCTGTGTGACCTTGCGGGTCGGTTGGGAGAGTGAGTCATTCGTCAGGTCGCTGCCTTGCCCTACCGCACCGACGGCCTTGGCGGTGACGCCGGGGTCCGGGTCCTGCTGGTGACCTCGCGCGGCTCGGGCCGCTGGGTTCTGCCCAAGGGCAACGTGGGATCGCGCAGCGCCCCCCACGTCGCCGCCGCCAAGGAAGCGGAGGAAGAGGCAGGGGTGCTGGGGGCGGTCTGTCCGGTCCCGCTCGGTTCCTACCGCTTCCGCAAGCGCGTGCGCAGCGGCGCCTCGTTGATGGCCGACGTCGACGTCTATCCGCTCGCCTTCACCCGTGAGCTCGATTCTTGGCAGGAGCAGAACGAGCGCGAACGCCGCTGGTTCTCGCTGGTTGAGGCGGCGGGTGCGGTCGACGAACCGGACCTGCGCGAACTGTTCCGGTCGTTCGCGCCGGGGGACTTCACACGGGCCGCCGCGCGCACGGGATGGCGCGAGGCGGTGGCCAGGACATCTTCAGGGGTATTTTCAATGTTTGCTTGGTTTCAGAGGCTCCTGCCCAAAAGCGGCAACTTCTTCGAGCTGTTCGAGGCGCACGCCGCGACCGTGCTGGCCGCTGCCGAGGCCACGGCCCGCGTGCTCGAAGGCGGCCCGCCCGGGCACGAGCACATCCGCGAGGTGATCGAGCGCGAGCATGACGCCGACGAGATCACCCGCGAGGTGCTGCAGGACGTTCGTCGCACCTTCCTGACCCCGTTCGATCGCGGCGCGATCACCGCGCTGGTCGGCGCGCTCGACGATACCGTCGACGAGATGCAGGCCACGGTCCAGGCGATTGCCCTGTACGAAGTGGACAGCTTCGCGCCGCAGATGCGCGACATGGCGGCGATCGCGCTCGATGCGGCCCGCGTCACGGCCGAGGCCATGCCGCTGCTGCGTGACGTCGCCCGCAACGCCAAGCGCCTGCACGAATTGACCGAGCGCCTGGTGCGGATGGAGGGTCACGCCGACGCCGTCCATGCCGAAGGTCTGAAGCTGTCGCTCAAGGACCACGGCTCCACCGACACGCTGCGCTTTGTCACCGAGCGCGAGATCTACAAGCATCTCGAGCGGATCGTCGATGCCTTCGAGGACGTGGCCGACCAGATCGACGGCCTCGTGATCGACCACGCCTGAGGGCCCTGACAGTGCACGAACTCGCCTTGCCGCTACTCGTCGGGTTGATCCTGATCGCGCTGTCGTTCGATTTCCTGAACGGTCTGCATGATGCGGCGAACGCGATTGCCACCGTTGTCGCCACGCGGCTGCTGTCCCCGGTTCGCGCCGTGGCTTTCGCGGCCGTGTTCAACTTTTCCGCCTATTTCCTGACCCTGGCCTTTCCCAGCCTCCACGCCGTGGCCGATACGATCGGCAAGGGCCTGATCGACAAGGATCTTGTCACTCCGCAGGTGGTGTTCGGAGCCCTGATCGGGGCCATGTTCTGGAATGTCGTCACCTGGCTGAAGGGCATTCCGTCCTCGTCCAGCCATGCCCTTGTCGGCGGTATCATCGGTTCGGGCGTGGCCCATGCCGGGTTCACCGGGATCAAGTGGGGCGGGCTGAACAAGACCCTGATCGCGATTGTCGCCTCGCCGATGATCGGCATGTTCCTGGCCCTGCTGGTCATGCTGCTCAGCAGTTGGGCGCTGCACAAGGTCACGGCGAAGCGGGCCGAATCCAGCCTCAAGGTGCTCCACCTGGTCTCCTCGGCCGCCTATTCGCTCAGCCACGGGCTGAACGACGCGCAGAAGACCATGGGGATCATCACCGTGCTGCTCTATTCGACCGGCTATCTGCACGGCGATTTCGAGGTGCCGCACTGGGTGGCGATCTCGTGCTACATCGCGATGGGCCTCGGCACGCTGTCGGGCGGGTGGAAGATCATCGAAACGATGGGCAACAAGATCACCAAGCTGTCGCAGCACCAGGGCTTCTCGGCCTCGCTGGCCGGATCGATCGTGGTGTTTACCGCATCGACCTTGGGCATTCCGGTGTCCACCACCCACACCATCACCGGATCGATCATCGGCGCCGGTACGGCCCGTCGGGCCTCGGCGGTGCGGTGGGGCGTGGCGCAGAACGTGGTGACCGCATGGGTGATCACCATCCCGGCCTCGGCGGCGGTCGGCGCCCTGTTCTATTCGCTGACCCGCCTGTTCTGATCCCGTCCCGGCACAGGCGGGGACACCGTCTTCCGGTACAAGCCCCGGCCCGGGCGCAAAGGCCCGGTGCCGGAGCCTGGGACCAGGCCAACCTGATGTCCCCCTGGCCTGGCCTGCGACCCTCCGGCCCCCGAGGAAGGGCGACCGGCAGGCCGGACGCGGCACGACTGGCGTGCCCGCCCAGAACGGTGCGGCTCATGTTGCGCACGCCGCACGCCCCGGTTGTACGCCGTTCCGGGCCGCACGACAAATCGCCTCTGCGCATGACTGTGTGCGAAAGTGCGAAAGCCGCGGGGATGGCTTTTCGCGGCCCGGCCCAGTCTCTATAGGGCCTCCACCTTTCGGGCGGACGGAGAACGATGTGACGGACAAGACCAGGGCGCTGATGGCGCGCGGAGCCGAATTTCTCGGCAGCGAGCATGCCATCCTGTGCGGCGCGATGAGCTGGGTGTCCGAACGGAACCTGGTCTCCGCGATCAGCAACGGGGGCGGTTTCGGCGTGATCGCCTGTGGCGCGATGACCCCCGAACTGCTCGATGCCGAGATCGCCGCGACCAAGGCACTCGCCACACGGCCCTTCGGTGTCAATCTGATCACCATGCATCCCCAACTGTTCGATCTGATCGCGGTCTGCGAGAAGCACGGGGTGGGGCATGTCGTCCTGGCGGGCGGCATCCCGCCGAAGGGCTCGGTCGAGGCGATCAAGGCGTTCGGCGCCAAGGTGCTGGTCTTCGCCCCGACTCTGGCCCTGGCCAAGAAGCTGCTGCGCTCGGGCGCCGATGCCCTGGTGATCGAAGGGTCCGAGGCGGGCGGCCACATCGGCCCGGTCGCGACCTCGGTCCTGGCCCAGGAATTCCTTCCCGCACTCGCCGCGGATCATCTGGTGTTCGTGGCCGGCGGGATCGGTCGGGGCGAGATGATCGCCTCCTATCTCGAAATGGGCGCTGCCGGGGTCCAGCTTGGCACGCGGTTCGCCTGCGCCACCGAATCGATTGCCCATCCGGCCTTCAAGCAGGCGTTTTTCCGCGCCAACGCCCGCGATGCCGTGGCCAGCGTCCAGGTCGATCCGCGCCTGCCGGTGATTCCGGTGCGGGCGCTGAAGAACAAGGGCACCGAGGAGTTCACCGCCAAGCAGCGCGAGGTGGCCCAGTTGCTCGACGAGGGCAAGATCGAGATGGGCGAGGCGCAGCTCAAGATCGAGCACTTCTGGGCCGGGGCTCTTCGCCGCGCGGTCATCGATGGGGATGTCGAAAACGGCTCGCTGATGGCCGGCCAGTCGGTCGGCATGGTCACGCGCGAGGAACCGGCCGCCGCGATCATCGCCGAGCTCATCGCGGAGTGCGAGGCCGCCCTGGCCGCCTGATCCGCCGGTGTCCGACCGGCGGGCTCAAAACAGTTCGTCGAGCAGCAGGTGGAAGTCGATCCGCGCGCGGTCGGGCGTGGGTGGTGCCATCGCTGCCAGGAACCGGTCCTGCAGGTCCGCGCCATGATCGGCCAGGCCGCGCCAGAACAGGGCGATGTCCTGGTGACGATCGGCGCGGCCCAGCCGCCCGGCGTCGATGGAACCGCTCACCCGGCCGCCGTGCCACAACACATTCTCAGGCGTGAAATCGCCATGAGTGACCACCGGGTCGATCCGGGTCGGGCAAGCCGCCTGGGCCGCGCTCCACACCCGCTCCACGGTCCAACCGGCCCGCTCGTCGTCGAAATCGTCGGGATCGACCAGCCCGGCGTCGATCCGCGCCCGGGCCTGCGCCAGACGGACCGTCGGCTCGGCCGGGAACGGGCAGTCACCGGGGGGAACCGCATGCAGCCGCTGCAGGAAGGCGGCCACGGCATCGACCACGGCGATCCGTTCGGCCGGACCTGAACGGCGTAGCACTTGCGCCACGTTACGACCGGGAACGGCTGTCATCAGCAGCCATGCGCGGTCGGCCTCGGCCACAAAGGCCACGACGTCGGGGACGGGCAGATGATGGGCCAGCCAGCGCAGCCGGTCCGCCTCGCCGGACAGGTCGTCCGCCCCTCGATCCGCCGCCGTCTTGAGGAACAGTGTGGCTCCCGGCCGGCCATCCGTCAGGCGCCAGACCGACGCCCCGGACTCGCCGGAGGTGACCCGCTGCCAGCGATAGCCTGCCAGCCGGTCCCGCAGGTCGGCCGGCAGAGTCTTCGGCAATCCCGGCGTCCTTGCGCTCATCGCCCGATGAAGCGCGCCCAGGTGGCGGCGGCGGGGTGGGCGTGAGTGCCCGGGTCCCACTGCCGGGTGAGCAGCGCCGCGGCACGATCCTCGGCCATGCCCAGCACCTCGCGGTGATAGCGGTAGAAGAATGCGGAGACCCGCCAGTTCAGGATGCAATGGACATGGACGGGCCCGCGCGCGCCCTCCAGCGCTGCGCGGAATGCGGCGAAATGGGTTTCGTCCGGCGCTTCGAACGGCACGGGAATGTGGCTGTAAGCGATGCCCAGTGCGGCCAGCCGCTCGGCCTCGTCGGGCAGGGCCTGCGGATGATCGGCCAGGGCCAGATTGATCACGTGGCAGACCCCCAGCGCGGCGAGCGCAGGCAGATCATCGGGCCGCAACGCCCCCGAGGTGGTCGTCGCGGCGTCGAGCCGCTGCCAGGCGGCGATCATGTCGGGTTCGCTCATGTCGCGATCCTAGGCCGGGCCGGCTGGTAGGGACAGTCTGGTTTTGCCTGGTTGCGGTCATTCCGATCCTCTCCGCACAGAGCACACAACCGCCCTCTAATCGTCCCCCCGGCCTTGAGCCGGGGCAGGGCTCGCGTGGCAACGGTTGGGGAAGAACAGCCCTGTCCCGGGTCAAGCCCGGGACGACGATCATCTTTTTCGGGTCAGCACCGGCTTGGCCGGCCCCGTCCCCGTGCGCCGAACGTCAGCCCCCCACCCAAGCTTGCCGTTCCATGCGCAGGTGACCTGGTCGCGCGGCCAGCGGGGGGCGGGCCTTGGGGCGGTCAATCCCGCACCCGCTTTCGGACCTGTTGCACCGCGCCGCCGTTGCTCTAGGCTGGGGCTGGAGCGATCCGGGAGACTGGCGATGTGCGATGAATTCACCTTGGAGGACGAGCAGCGGGCGGCGGAAGGCGTGTCGCGCCGGGGCTTTGGCCTGGCCGGCGGGGCAGCGACCGTGGCCGCGTGGAGCGCGACCTGGGCTCCGGCACAGGCCGCCGACCTGGCCGTCAGCGAGAGCACGGTCGCCATTCCCACGCCGGACGGGACGGCCGATGCGGTCTGGTTCCACCCGGCCCAGGGCAAGCATCCGGCCGTGGTCATGTGGCCCGACATCGCCGGAATCCGCGATGCCAACAAGGCGATGGCGCGGCGGCTGGCGGCGGCGGGTTATGCCGTGCTGCTGGTCAACCAGTACTACCGCTCCGCCAAGGCCCCGGTCCTGGCCGATTTCGCGAGCTGGCGCACCCCGGCCGGGCAGCAGACGCTCAAGCCGATGATCGCCGCGCTCAGCCCGGCGGGGACCCTGCGCGATGGGGCGGCCTTCGTCGCCTGGCTCGACAGGCAGCCGCAGGTCGATCGCAAGCGCGGGATCGCCACCACCGGCTATTGCATGGGCGGGCCCTTCGCCGTGCGTACGGCGGCGGCGGCACCGGATCGGGTGAAGGCGGTGGGATCGTTCCACGGCGGCGGGCTGGTCACCGAATCGCCCGAGAGCCCGCACCGGCTGCTGGCACGGACCAAGGCCAGCTACCTCATAGCCGTCGCCCGCAACGACGATGCCCGCGCGCCGGGCGACAAGGACGTGTTCAAGACCTCGGCCAGCGCCGCCGGTCGTCCGGCCGAGGTCGAGGTCTATGCCGCCGACCACGGCTGGACCGTGCCGGACTCGCCGGTCTACGACAAGGCCGAGGCCGAGCGCGCCTGGGCCCGGCTGCTGGCCCTGCTCAAGCGCCTGTAATCGGCGCCGCCGGGGGAGGGTGGCTTGCTTGCAAGCGGGCCGCCCGCTCCCCATCTGGGCGGGCGAAGGAGAACGCCGATGACCGACAAGCTCACCCTGACCGATGCCGAATGGCGCGAGCGGTTGACCCCCGAGCAGTACCAGATCCTGCGCCACGGCGGGACCGAGCGGGCCTTCACCGGCAAGTACGAAAGCAACAAGGCGCCGGGCATGTACCTCTGCGCGGGCTGCGGCACGCCGCTGTTCTCGTCCGAGACCAAGTACAATTCGGGCTCCGGCTGGCCGAGCTACACCAGCCCGGTTGCGGCCGACGCGGTGGACGAGCACGTCGACCACTCGCATGGCATGGTCCGCACCGAGGTGCGCTGCGCCACCTGCGAAGGGCATCTGGGCCACGTTTTCCCCGATGGCCCCGGCCCGGACGGGCTGCGCTATTGCATCAACAGCGCCTCGCTCGATTTCAAGCCGAAGGACTGAGCCTGCGTCCCAGGGGCGTCGCGCATTTTCTGTTAACGCTGTGTTCGCCTTCGCCTATGCATGGGGCTGACAAGGGACGGGCCCGAGGCGGCCCGCAGAGGGATTAGACAGACCGCATGGCCCGTACCGACGTCCGGCGCACCCCTTCCGGCACGCCGCCCAAGCCGTCCCGCCCCGGTCCCGGCAAACGGAGCGGCGGGTTCGGGCGCTTTGTCCGTCGCCTGTTCGCCTGGGGTGCCGCGGCGGCGCTGGCCGTGGTGCTGGCCCTGGCGGTCGCGGTCGGGGTGGCGGCCTCGTCGCTGCCCAGCTTCTCGGCGCTGAAGTCGCAGCAGGAAGGCCAGATGATCGTCGTCCGCGCGCGCGACGGATCGGAACTGGTCTCGCTCGGGCCGAGTTACGGCAAGTGGATCCCGGTCGGCCAGATCCCGCGCGAGATGAAGCTGGCGATGATCTCGGTCGAGGATCGCCGCTATTACGATCACTTCGGGGTCGATCCGGTGGGCATCGCCCGGTCGCTGTTCGTCCGCGCGCAGAGCGGTCGCTGGCGCCAGGGTGGGTCGACGATCACCCAGCAGCTCGCCCGCAACGTCTTCCTCAACAACAACCGCACCTTCGCCCGCAAGGCCCGCGAGGCGATCCTCGCGATCGCGCTCGAGACCAAGTTCAGCAAGGACGAGATCCTCGAGCTGTACCTCAACAAGGTCTATTTCGGCGGCGGCGCCTATGGCATCGATTCCGCCAGCCGCAAGTTCTTCGGCCATCCGGGGACCGAGCTGACCCTGCCCGAGGCCGCGATCATCGCCGGGCTGGTCAAGGCGCCCTCGCGCTATTCGCCCACTGCCGACGCGGAGGCCGCGGTCAAGCGCGCCAAGGTGGTGCTGGAAACCATGCAGGACGCCGGCTCGATCACGGCCGGAGAGGCCGACGGGGTCGATTTCGCCAAGGTCCGCTTCGCCGCCGAGCAGGGCCAGAACTCGGTCCGCTACTTCACCGACTGGGCCCTGCCGCAGCTCGACCTGCTGGTCCCCGAGAACAGCGAGCCGATCGAGGTCTGGACCACGCTCGATCCCGCCATGCAGCACGCCGCGACCGATGCCGTGGCCAGGAACGCTCCCAAGGGCGCGCAGGGCGCGATGGTGTCGATCGACCGCGATGGCGCCGTGCTGGCGATGGTCGGGGGGACGGACTACGTCACCTCGAACTACAACCGCGCGGTCAACGCGGTGCGCCAGCCCGGTTCGGCGTGGAAGCTGTTCGTCTACCTCGCCGCGATCGAGGCCGGCTACAAGCCCGACGATGCCGTGGTCGACGAGCCGGTGACGATCAACGGCTGGAGCCCGCACAACGATGGCCGCAACTATGCCGGCAAGATCGACGTGCGCACCGCCTTCGCCTATTCGAAGAACACCGTGGCGGCGCAGCTCGGCAACGAGGTCGGCTTCGGCACCGTCGCCGCCATGGCCCGGCGGCTGGGGATCAGCACCCCGATCAACACCATGCCCTCGATGGTGCTGGGCACCTCGGACGTGCGCCTGATCGACATGACGCGCTCGTTCGCGGCCGTCTCGGCCAAGGGCATGGCGGTGGAGCCCTACGGCATCACCAAGGTCGCCACCACCGACGGGCGCGTGCTTTACGAACACAAGCCGGTCCCCGGCCAGCAGGTGCTCCAGCCCTTCGTCGCCGCGGCGATGACCGACCTGTTGCAGACCGCCGTGAACATCGGCACCGGCCGCGCCGCGCAGATCGGCCGGCCGGTGGCGGGCAAGACCGGCACCACCAGCTCGAACAAGGATGGCTGGTTCATCGGTTTCTCCAGCGGGATCACCACCGGGGTGTGGATGGGCCGCGACGATGCCAAACCCATCCCCGGGCTGATGGGCGGCACCGCCCCGGCGCGCGCCTTCGCCCAGTACATGCGCCAGGCCACCGCGCGCCGTCCGGCCGAGAATTTCGACACCGAACTGGTCCTGCCTGACTGGCAGCTCGAACCCGATGACGAGGCCCGTACCGGCAGCCCCGAGGACTATTACTATGTCGACGAACAGGGCAACCTGATCGACCCCGCGCGCAACGAGGCGCCCAAGGGGCCCCTGGCCGACAGCCAGCGCGGCCGGCTGGAGGACAATGGCCAGCCTTTGCCGCCCAACGGCGCGCCGCCGGCGGCGAACGATGATTTCCTGGATCAGGCGACCGGGCGGCGCGGGCGGGGGCAGTAGGGGGCGCAGCGCCCCGCCACCGCAGCCATTTCCCATCGTCGCCCCGGACTTGATCCGGGGCCTGGCTAGCCTTGGCAAGGTCAGTGCAGGGAGAGAAGCCGGGTCCCGGGTCAAGCCCGGGACGACGATTGAGAGGGCTATCGGATTTGGATAGGCCAAGGGTCGATGCTGGTGCGATCCTGTTGCCGGGATAACCAGCCATCACCCATCGTCCAGCACCAACACCCGCTCAGCCTGAGCCTGTCGAAGGCCGCCCGACCGCGCTGGCCCCACCATGCCGCACGGTTTCTCGCTGGGACTTGATCAATCGCCCAGATCACCTGTCTCGCGTGGGCTGCTACAGGCTCAAAGTCAGCTGCACTGTATCAACTCCGTTCGTGTCGAGCGAAGTCGAGACACGCCGCAAGGCCTCTCGACTTCGCTCGACACGAACGGAAAGAGGTCATCCAACCTCCTCAGGTCAGACCAAGCCTGTAGAACCGTGCACGCACACCCCACCAAAAACCCCGCCTCCTTCCGGAAGCGGGGCTCTTGCCTTCAACCGACGCCGCGCGGCATCAGCGCAGGCGCACCGGCATGTAGATCGGCGGCTGGCCGCGGCGCTGGACGCGCAGCAGGACGGCGTTGCGGGTCTGGGCCTTGGCGGCGCGGACGATGCCTTCGAGCTGGGCCACGGTGGTGACCTCGGTGTAGTTGGCCGAGAGCACGATGTCGCCGCGCTGCAGACCCTTCTGGCCCGCGTCGGACGACTGGTCGACCGCGGTGATGACCAGACCCCGGGTCCCTTCGCCTGCCCCGAGCTGACGCGCGATGGCGGGGGTGAGGGGGATCGCGGAAAGCCCCAGCGACTGTTCGACCAGACCTTCGCCCTGCTTCTGCGGCGGGCGGTTGTACTGATCGCCGTCCTGGCCCTGCGGCTGGTCGAAGCTCTGCGCCTGGGCCAGCTCGTCCTCGCTCGGACGGCGGGCGACGGTGACCTGCACGGTCATGCGCTGGCCGTTGCGGATCAGTTCGATCGGCACGCGGGTGCCCGGCGGGGTGTTGGCGACGATGTAGGACAGCGTCTGTTCGGGGCTGACCTCCTTGCCGTTGACCTTGAGGATCACGTCGCCGCCCTGGATGCCCGCCTTGGCGGCGGCGCCGGTGGGTTCGACCGCCTGGATGAACTCGCCGCGGTTGTGCGGGATACCCAGCGAATCGGCCAGGTCCTCGCCCAGCGGCTGCAGGCGCACGCCCAGATAGCCGCGCTCGATCGCCTGGCCGGCCTTCAGCTTTTCGACGATGGGGGCCGCGGTCTCGGCGGGAATGGCGAAGCCGATGCCCACGCTGCCGCCGGTGGGGGAGAAGATCGCGTTGTTGATGCCGATCACGTTGCCGCGCATGTCGAACATCGGCCCGCCCGAGTTGCCCCGGTTGATCGCCGCGTCGGTTTGCAGGTAGCGGTCATAGGCCGTGCCCGATCCGGTGGCGCGGTAGACCGCCGAGATGATCCCGGCGGTGACCGTGCCGCCCAGGCCGAAGGGCTGGCCGATCGCGATCACCCAGTCACCCACGCGCACGCCGCGGCTGTCGCCGAACTTGACGAAGGGGAAGGGCTTGGTCCCGCTGATCTTCAGCACGGCCAGGTCCGAGGCCGGATCGCGGCCAATCAGCTTGGCCGGAAACTCGGTGCCGTCGGTCAGCTTGACGGTGATCGATTCGATCTCGCCCTGGCCATCGGCGGCGATCACGTGGTTGTTGGTCACCACATAGCCATCGGCCGAGATCAGGAAGCCCGAGCCGAGCGACTGTGCCTCGCGGGTCTGGGGCGTGCCGCCGCCCTGGCCGCCGCCGAACAGATCGGCGAAGGGCGTCCCGGCGAAGGGGTTGCCGTCCTGCTGCTGCACACGCACGCGCTGGCGGGTGGAGATGTTCACCACTGCCGGCTGCAACTGCGCGGTCAGGTCGGCGAAGCTGGCCGGCGCACCGGCCCGCGGCACCACCTGCTGCATCTGCTGGGCATCGTTCTGCGCCACCTGGGCTCCGGCAGGGAGGCCGGTGACAAGCGAAAGCGCCGCACCGCCAAGCAGCAGCGCCGAGGTCACTCCATAAGCGTATCGCACGGGCTTCACGTCCTTTGTGTTCCTTTGCTCTGGCGGGCTGTCACGCTCCGCGAGGGTCAGCGCGGTTTCACCCCGAAACGGCTTAACGCAGATTGAATGGCAAATCGGTGGACCGGTTTAGTGTCCGTTGCAGATCATTCTCCGGTATCCAATCTCCGTTCGTGTCGAGCGCAGTCGAGACACGCCGCGCACCGTGTCTCGACTGCGCTCGACACGAACGGATGGAGGTGGTCTGGGTTCAGAGGCAAAGCCTCACGGCGTGCTCCCCTTGAACTGGCGCAGATAGCTGCTGTCGGGCGAGAGCAGGATGGTGCTGGTCCCGGCGTTCTTGGTGTTGGAGAACGTCGTGTCGTAGCTCTGCATCGCCCGGTAGAAATCATAGAACGCCGGGTCCTTGTTGAAGGCGTCGGCGTAGATCTTGGCGGCGTTGGCCTCGGCCGTGGCGCGGGTGATCTGGGCGTTGCGCTGGCCCTGGGCGACGATCGTGGTCGCCTCCTGCTCGCGCGCGGCCGCCATCCGGGCGAAGGCCGATTCGAGCGGGGTGCCATCCGGCAGGTCGGCGCGCTTGATCCTGACGTCGATCACCTGGGCGCCATACTCGCGCGCCTGCCGGTCCAGCCCGTCGCGGATGTTCTTCATCGCCTGGCCGCGCTCGGCGGTGAGCAGCGACTGGAAGGTGCGCTTGCCCAGTTCCTGGCGGAGGACCGAGGAGAGGATCGGCTGGAGCTGCTCGCCCACCCGCACGGTGCTGCCGGCCGAGCGGACCATGCGCACCGGATCGATGATCCGGTAGCGGGCATAGGCGTCCACCTCGATCCGCTGCTGGTCGGTGGAGAGCACCTGCTGGCGCTCCATGTCGACCGAGAGCACGCGCTTGTCGATCCGCACCAGCCGCTCCATGAACGGCACGCGGAACACCACGCCCGCGCCGGTCTGGCCGAAATCGGCGTTCGGGCGGTAGCGGTTGATCACCCGGTCGGGATCGCCCAGGCGCACGACCACGGCCTGTTCGGTCTCGGGGACGATGGTGAAGCACGACAGTGCGCCGATCGCCACCACCAGGGCGCCGATCGCGGCGGGCTTGTTGTCGCGCCAGAAATCGCTCAGCGCCATCACTGCGTCCCTCCCGCGGGCTGTGCCGCTTCGGCCTTCTTCCGCAGCTCGGGCAGGGGCAGATAGGAATTCACCCCCGGCGCGGCGACGATCACCTTGTCATTGTTGGACAGGACGCGCTCTATAGTCTCGTAATACATGCGGCGGCGGGTCACCTCGGGGGCCAACTTGTACTGTTCGTAGACCTTGTCGAACGCCGCCGCGTCGCCCTGGGCGCGCGCGGTGATCTGCTGGGCCCAGGCCTGGGCGTTGGACATCTCGCGCTGGGCATCCTGCTGGGCGGCGGTGACCTTCTGGAAGGCGTCGATCACCTTGCCCGGCGGATCGGCCTTCTTGATCTCGACGCCCTGGATGAGCACGCCCGAGCGATAGGCGTCGAGCACGGCCTGCATGCGCACCCGCACGGCCTGCTCGATGTCGCCGCGGCCGGTGCCGCCCATCGCCTCGGTCAGCGGGACCTCGGCGATCGAGGCGCGCATGGCGGCCTCGGCCACTTCCTTCACCGTGGTGTCGGGATCGGCCAGTTGGAAGGTGTAGAGCTTCAGGTCCTTGATGTTCCAGCGCACCAGATAGGAGATGTCGACCAGGTTCTGGTCGCTGGTCAGCATCAGCTTTTCGGCCTCGCCTTCGGGAATGGTGTCGCGCTTGATCGAGGTGACATCGGCCACGGTCACGCTCTCGATCGGCCAGGGGAGGGTCAGCGACACGCCCGGGCCGATGGTGCGCGAATACTTGCCCAGGGTGACCACGATGCCCTGTTCCTTGGGCCCGACCATGTGCGTGGTGGTGAGCGCGATCCAGATCAGCGCGACGCCACCGGCGATCGCCGGCAGCCACGAACGGCCGTCCGGGCGCTGCGGCAGGCGGGGCATGCCGCCGCCGAAGCCGCGCCCGCCGCCATTTCCGGGGCCAGGGGCGCCGGTGCGGCCGCGGAACAGGTCCTCCAGGCTGGGACCGCGCCGCGGCGGCTCACCGCCGCTGCCACCGCCGCCGGAACGTCCACCCGGGGCGCCGCCGCCCGGAAGCCAGGGATTGCGCGGCCCGGCGTTCTTGCCCGGAGCAGGTGGATCGGCCCGGGGAGGCTCGTCATCACCGCCCGGTTCCGCCGGAGGTTCGCTGCCGCCCCACGGGGACCCGCCGCCTGAACCGGCGCTGTCGTCCGTCTTGTTCCCGTTACCCGCCATGGCCAGCCAGCCGCGCGCGATTGCATCGCCGATCATTTTCATGGGGTCCGTTATAGGAATGAGTTGTTGACAAAAACAGGGCCCCCCGGCGCATTTTCCTGTGTGGGGTTCCTTGCTAGGGCGGCCGGCGATACGGCAGCCTCCAGGCGGAAACCGGGCCGGGGCCAACGGGAACGAAGCGTGAGCGACAAAACCACCGCACCACTGATGAATGCCCTGCCCGAAGGGACACGTCCGCGCGTTTCGACCGTGCGGCTAGCCGATGGCGTGGCGACGCTCGTGCTCGATGCCGGCGGACTGGATCAGGTCGCCCGCGCCGCGCTGGAAGCCGAAGTGCGGGCTGCCCTGGCCGGGGTAGAGGGCGTGGCCGAGGTCCGCGTGGCGCTGATGGGTGATCGTGCGGGCGGACCTGCCCCGACCGCGCCGCGGCCGCGCCCGCGGATCGTGGCGGTCGGGTCGGGCAAGGGCGGGGTCGGCAAGTCCACGCTCTCCGCCAATCTGGCCGTGGCGCTGGCCCGGCTGGGCCACAAGGTCGGCCTGGTCGACGCGGACATCTACGGCCCGTCGCAGCCGCGTCTGCTCGGCAACGAGGGGAAAAAGCCCGAAGCGCACGACAAGGTGATGTTCCCGGTGCCCAGCGAATGGGGCGTGCCGGTGCTGTCGATGGGGCACCTGGTCGAACCCGGGCGGGCGATCGCCTGGCGCGGGCCGATGGCCTCGGGCGCGCTCGGCCAGTTGGTCGAGGCCCACTGGGGCGATATCGAGCTGCTGCTGATCGACCTGCCGCCGGGCACCGGCGACGTCCAACTGACCATGGTGCAGAAGCACAAGCCGGTCGGCGCGGTAATCGTTTCGACCCCGCAGGACCTGGCGCTGATCGACGCCACCCGGGCGATGAACTTCTTCGACCAGGCCGGCGTGCCGGTGATCGGCATGGTCGAGAACATGTCGGGCTATGTCTGCCCCCACTGCGGCGAGGCGAGCGATCCCTTCGGCCATGGCGGGGCCGAGGCGGCCGCGGCGGCGGCGGGCGTGCCGTTCCTGGGCCACATCCCGCTCGATCTCGCGATCCGGCGCGACAGCGATGCCGGCAAGCCGCCCGCCGCCGGGGACACTCCGCAGGGCCGCGCTTTCGCCGCGGTGGCCCGGCGCCTGGCCGACTGGCTGGCCCATGCGCCGGCGACCGCGCCGGCCAATCCGGGCTGAGATGCCGCGGATCGCTCCCAGCTTGCCGCCGCTGACGCTACCCCGGGTGACTCGCCGGGGCCTGCTGATCGGCGCGGCGGCGGGCGGCGGACTGCTGGTCGCCTGGGGGCTGATGCCCCGGCGCTTTCCGCTGCCGCAGCCCGCGCGCGAGGGCGAGACGGTCTACAACGCCTGGCTGCGCATCGCGCTTGACGGGACCGTGACCGTGGCCGTGCCCCAGTTGGAGATGGGGCAGGGGATCTCGACCGTGCTGGCCCAGATCGTGGCGATGGAGCTGGGGGCGGACTGGTCGCAAGTGGTGGCCGAACCGGCGCCGGTCAGCGGGGCCTATGCCAATGTGCCGCTGGCGGCCAAGTGGGCGGCGCTGTGGATGCCGTTCGGCGCGGGACTGGACACGGGCGGCGGCACGGCCGCGCGCAGCAGCCGCCTGGCGCGCAGCTTTGCCGAGCGCAACCGCTTCACGGCCACGGCCGACGGCACGGCCCTGGCCGCTTACGAGACCCCGGCGCGCGAGGCGGCCTGCGCGGTGCGGACCCTGCTGCAGCAGGCCGCGGCCCAGCGCTGGGACGTGGATTGGCAAACCTGCGAGGTGATCCGCGGGACGGTGCGCCATGGCGGACGGCGCCTGCGCTTCGCCGAATTGGCCGAGGATGCGGCGCGCCACGATCCCCCCGATCCCCTGCCGCTCGGCCCACCTCCGGCCGAACCCCATCCGGCCGAGAGCGGAGCCGCCGCTCCGGCCGCCGACCCGTCTGGCCTCCCGCCTGGACCTCCGTCGCCACCCCCGTCGCCCGGCGGGGCGACCGGCGTCGCGCGCGGGTCCTACCCCCGGCTCGACCTCCCCGCCAAGGCCGAGGGGCGGGCCCTGTACGCGGCTGACGTGCGGTTGCCCGGCATGGTCTTCGCCGCAATCCGCCATGCCCCGCACGGGCGCGAGGCGAAGCTGGGCCGCCATGATCCGGCGCGGCTGCGCCCCGGGGTCCGGCTGGTGCCGGGGGAGCGCTGGCTCGCGGCGGTCGGCCCCACCTGGTGGAGCGCGGAGCAGGCTCTGCGCGACCTCGCCCCGCGCTTCGCCGTGCAACGCCCGGTCGAGAGCGCCCGGATCGATGCCGCGCTCGACAAGGCGGTCAAGCGGGCGCGCACGCACCGGATCGCCACCCTGGGCGATCCCGAGGGCGCGATGGGGGATCGTCCCAGCCTGATCGCGCGCTATGACGTGGGCTTCGGGCTCCATGCCGGGCTGGAGACCGCCAGTTGCACCGCACGGCTGCGTGACGGCATGCTCGAGCTGTGGCTTGCCAGCCAGGCGCCGGAGGCGGCCCGGCGGGCGGCGGCAGCGGCGCTGGGGCTGAACCCGCGCCGCGTGATCCTCTATCCGGTCCTGGCCGGGGGCGGTTTCGACGCCCGGCTGGAGCACGATCATGCGGTCGAGGCGGCGCTGATCGCGGCCGCGGTGGGCAAGCCGGTCCAACTGATCTGGTCACGCTGGCAGGAACAGGTCGCCAGCAAGCCGCGCGCCCCGGCAGCGGCCCTGCTGTGGGCGCGGACCATGCCCGATGGCGGCGCGGTGCTGGCCTGGCACGCCCGGGTGGCCACCCCGCCCGCCGCGCGCGAGTTCGGCGAGCGGCTGTTCGGCGGGCGTTCGGCCGAGGCGGCCCTGGCCGCGACCGCGGGCCAGGCCGACCCGCTGGCGCTGGAAGGGGCGCTGCCGCCCTATCGCCTGGCCCATGTCGCGGTGGACCACGTGCCCGTTTCGACAGGTGTCCCGGCCGGGCGCCTGCGCGGCAATGGCGCGGCGGTGAACGCCTTTTTCACCGAAAGCTTCGTTGACGAGCTGGCCCATGCCGCCGGGCGCGAACCGCTGTCCTACCGGATCGAGATGCTGGGCAACGATGTCCGGCTGGTCGATTGCCTGCAGCGCTGCGCGGCCCTGACCGGCTGGGATGCCGGGGCTGCGGGGAGCGGGCAGGGCCTGGCCTGTGTGCGGATGACCCCGCGCGATGCCGAATTCGGCGCTTCCGTCGCCGCGGATGAAGGTGGCCGTATCGCGGTGATCGCCACGGTGCGGCGCGACGAAGGGGGCGTGCGGGTCGAACGGTTGACCGCCGTGGCCGATCTCGGCCGGATCGTGAACCGCGATATCGCCCGCCAGCAGATCGAGGGCGGCCTGATATTTGGCATGGGCCAGACCGTCGGGGCGAGCACCGCTTACCTGCGCGGTCTGCCCGTTCTGGGCCGCCTGCCGGAACTTTCGCTGCCGGTCCTCGCCAACACCCCCGAAATTGTCGTAGAGTTCATCGACGGGCCCGGCGATCCGTTCGATCCGGGCGAGCTCGCGGTCGCGGCGGTGGCTCCGGCGATCGCCAATGCCCTCCATTCCGCGACCGGAATCCGGTTCCGCAAACTGCCGCTCTTTGCCGAGGAAGTCTGATGTTGCGTCCCGCCGATCACCCCGCCGCCCCGACGGGCGGCACCGGCGTCCTGCTGGTGAACCTCGGCACGCCGGACGCGCCGACCACCCCCGCCGTGCGCCGCTACCTGGCCGAATTCCTCAGCGATCCGCGCGTCGTCGAGATTCCCGCGCTGCTGTGGCAGCCGATCCTGCGCGGGATCGTGCTCAACATCCGGCCCAAGAAGAGCGCGCACGCCTATGCCCAGGTCTGGGGGCCTGACGGCTCGCCGCTGGCCACGATCACCAAGGCCCAGGCCGAGGGGCTGCAGGCGCGGCTGGGCTCGCGTGTCATGGTGCGCTGGGGCATGCGCTACGGCCGCCCGGCACTGGGCGACGAGCTGCGCGCGCTGAAGGATGCGGGCTGCGATCGCATCCTGGTCGCCCCGCTCTACCCGCAGTACTCGGGCGCGACCACGGCCACCGTGATGGACGCGCTGGGCGATACCCTGCGCGGGATGCGCTGGCAGCCGGCGATCCGCACCCTGCCGCCCTATTACGACGATGCCCTGCACATCGCCGCGCTGCGCGACGATCTGGGCCGCCAGCTTGCCGCCCTCGCGTTCCGGCCCGAGGTGCTGGTGCTGTCGTTCCACGGCATGCCCGAGCGGACGCTGTTCCTGGGCGATCCCTACCACTGCCAGTGCCAGAAGACGGCCCGCCTGCTGCAGGCGGCACTGGCCCCGGACTGGCCCGATCTGCGCATCGAGATTTCGTTCCAGTCGCGGTTTGGCCGGGCCAAGTGGCTCGAACCCGCCACGGACGACGTGCTCGCCCGCGAAGGGGCGGCGGGAACGCGGCGCCTGGCCATCGCCGCGCCGGGGTTCAGCGCCGATTGCCTCGAGACGCTGGAAGAACTCGCGATCCGCGGCCAGGAGCAGTTCGCCGAGGCCGGCGGGACCGACTATGCCGCGCTGTCCTGCCTCAACACTGGTGAGCCCGGGATGGCCATGCTCGAAGGACTGATCCGCCGCGAGCTGGGCGGCTGGCTCGATTGATTTGCGTCAAGGTGCGGTCAGCCCCGGCCGTGTAGCCGGGTTCCTATAGCCGGGCTCCTGCAGCGCCCGACCCTGCCGACCTAGGGCCCGACCAGCTCGGCCAGGACCGCATCTTCATCGGCGACCCATGCGGTCACCTGGTCGCGGACGGCGGCGATGGCTCCCCCATCGCCGCCGTCAATCCGTTCGGCCGCATAGAGGCTGTCGATCTCGGCCAGCACGGCCACGGTCGCATCATGCTCCGCGATCAGGTCGGCCAGGGCCGCGCTGCCGAGCGCCCAGGCTTCGCTGCCTTCGCCGGCCTTGCGCCCCGATGCGATGGCCGGCCCGTCCTTGGCGCGTTGCGCGGCGAAGCGCTGGTGCGAGCCTTCCGCCCGGCTGCGCAGTTCGGCCAGCGAGGTGGTGGCGACCGGACTGGCCGGGGCGGCCGGGGTCGTGTCGGCCGGGGTCGTGTCGGCAGGTGTGGTGTCGGCAGGTGTGGTGTCGGCAGGTGTGGTGTCGGCAGGGGCGGGCAGGGTCCCGGCGATTCGCCCGCCGTCGATCTCCTGCGGGCGCCGGGCGAGCGACGGATAGGTTCCGCGTTGCGCACAGCCGTCGAGCACCAGGCTGGCCAGGACCAGGCCGGCGAGAATCGGACCGTTGCGCGCGGCCCGGGGCGCATACCGCCGAGCCAGTGTCTTGAGCGGGATCATGGTGTCGGCCATAAACCCTCCCCACGGCCCGCGCCAGAGCCGCAAAAGCGCGTCTGCTTGGTTGACAGCCGGGGGCGCTTGCCCTAACGGCGCTGCTTCTTCCGGCACCCGCCTGCGCGGGCGGTCGGCGCTTTGTCCTCTTCCGGTGGCCTGATCTTTCGGGCGGCTCGGGTCGGTGGGCAGGGCGGGCAATGCAGATAGAATGGATTGAACACCATGTTCGCAGTCGTGCGCACGGGCGGCAAGCAGTACCGGGTTGCCGCCGGAGACAAGATCGCGGTCGAGAAGCTGGCTGGCGAAGCCGGTGACACGATCACCCTGGGCGACGTCCTGCTCGCCGGTGAAGGTGGCGAGATCAAGGATGCCAAGGGCGTCGTGGTCTCGGCCGAAATCATCGCGCAGGCCAAGAGCGAGAAGGTGATCGTCTTCAAGAAGCGTCGCCGGCACAACTATCGCCGCCGCAACGGCCACCGCCAGCAGATGACCCTGCTGCGCATCACCGCCGTCGGCGCTGCCTGATTTCCGGAGTAGATTGCAATGGCACACAAGAAAGCAGGCGGCTCGTCGCGTAACGGTCGCGATTCGGAGTCGAAGCGCCTTGGCGTGAAGAAGTTCGGCGGTCAGGAAGTGATCGGCGGCAACATTATCATTCGCCAGCGCGGGACCCGCGTGTACCCGGGCGCCAACGTGGGGATCGGCAAGGATCACACCCTGTTCGCGCTGGGTGCCGGTCGCGTGCGTTTCCACCAGGGCAAACTCGGCCGCAAGTACGTCTCGGTCGACGCCATGGCGGAAGCCGCCGAGTAATCGGATGGTCGGTAAAGGGCCATCCTGACGGGATGGCCCCGCCGGTTCCACCGTCGCCCAGCGCGACATAGGGAACCGGCCAGTCGAGGGAGAGGGGCCCGGCCCGTCTCCCTTTTTTCGTGTCTTCCTCGCCCGTCGGCCTTGCGGCCCGTTCTGACCGGTTCACCGGGCAGGCTGCCGCAAGTGCCACAGCAATGTCACGGATTCCGCCTAGCTGCGCATGCTGAGGCGGGAGTGAAGGAGGCACCGATGTTCTTTCGCAGCGAACGCCTGTTCCTGCGGCCAGCCTGGCCGGAGGACTGGAGCGACCTGTTCCGCGCCGTGTCGGATGCGGAGATCTGCCGCAACCTGGCGGCCGTGCCCTGGCCCTATCGGCCCGAGGACGCGCAGTGGTATGCGGGACAAGCGCAGGACGCGCGCCATCCGCACTTTCTGGTCACCCTGCCGGGCAGCAAGGGGGGAGAGACGATCGGCACGGTCGCGCTGATGGCCGGTGCGGGCGGGCGGACCGAGCTGGGCTACTGGATCGGCCGGGCGCACTGGGGCCGCGGCTTTGCCACCGAAGCCGTGCGTGCGGCACTGGTCCTGGCCCGGACCCTGGGCCACAGCGAGATCCATGCCGCCCACTTCCACGACAATCCGGCCTCGGGTCGGGTGCTGCGCAAGGCCGGCTTCCTTCCGAGCGGGCGGATCGAATCGTGCTTTTCGCGGGCGCGGGGCGTAGCGGTGCCGGCGGTTCATCACGCCATCCGACTGGATGCCCCGAACGACTGCGACGGGGACCCCGATCCGCTGATGCGCGCGGCCTGATCGCCATGCGACGGGCGGCGCGCGGGCCTCAGCCCGCCGCCAGTTCGCGTTCCGCCGTGGCAATCAGGGCCCGGTCGTCATGATCCCAGGGGTGAAAGCCGGGCCGGAAATAGCTGAGCCAGGAGGGAAAGATGCGCCGCAGCACGCCGGGCCGGACCGTCAGGTAGGCCAACAGGCGGACCTTGGCCCGCCAACCGGTGATGCCGTCCTGGGCCAGCAGGTCGATGGCGTCGACAAACCGGTGGTGCAGGAAGTTCCTGGTCACGATCAGCATCATCAGGCAGCGCAGGAACCACCGCCGCCGCGCCGGCCAGGTTTTGGTGGCGTGGAGATAGGTGTCGAAGGCGACGGCCTTGTGCTCGATCTCCTCGATCGCATGCCAGCGCCACATGTTCGCCACTTCGGCCTCGCCCCCGGCAAAATGGGCCGGGTTGGCCAGGAATTCGTGTGCCATCATCGCGGTGAAGTGTTCCAGCGCCATGGTCGCCGCCAGATTGACCTCGGGCCGGCGGCCCTTGGTCAGCCCCAGCATGTAGTCGACATGGGCATCGATCCGCGAGAAATCGTAGCCCGCTTCGAGCGCGGCGCGGTTGAAGGCCACGTGCTCGCGCGTGTGGTTGATTTCCTGGCGGATGAAATCTCGGATCTCGGCCGCGAGCCGGGGCGGCGCGCCATCGCGGCAGGACTTGACGGATTCGATGAAGAACGCCTCGCCCTTGGGGAAGGTGGCCGACAGCGCGTTGTGCCAGGCTGTCGCCACCGGATCCCCGCCCAACCACCAGCGACCCGGCCTGGTGGTGCGACCGAAGCGCAGGTCGCGCACGGTCAGGGTGCCGTCGTCGGCCTTGGCAGGCGCGGCGTCAGGAGGTACCCCTTCGCGGGGCGGCGCGAGGAAGGTCGGGGCGTTCATGATAAGCAATCTGGGATTTACTGACAGGAATGTCAATTAGGAAGCGCCTGACCCAGGAGGAGAGCCGCTCGCTGGCGCTCGACGCGGCGCGTGCGCTGCTGATCGAGGCGGGGCCGGCCGCCGTCACCCTGAAGGCCGTGGCGCACCGGATCGGGCGCACGCACGCCAACCTGCTGCATCACTTCGGTTCGGCCGCCGGGCTGCAGAAGGCCCTGGCCGAGCATCTCGCCGCGACAATCTGCGCCACCATCGCCGAAACCGTGCTGGCCGCGCGCAAGGGTCTGGTTTCGCCGCGGGCCGTGGTCGATCTGACCTTCGATGCCTTCGATCGCGAGGGCGGCGGGGCGCTCGCCTCATGGATGCTGCTGTCGGGCAACGAGGATGCGCTCGATCCGATCGTCGCGGCGATTGGCGGGCTGGTCGAGGATGTCCACGAACCCGGCACCGGATCGATGCGCGAGGTGACCCAGAGCCTGGTGCTGATGGCGCTGGGTGACGCCCTGCTGGGGGGTCCGCTCAGCCAGTCGCTCGACCTGCCGCGCACCGCGGCGCGCGACGAGGCCGAGCGCATGCTGATCGAGGCGGCGCTACGGGCCGGGATCCGCACGCCGAACTGTGCGGTAACACCCGGATGAAGCGCGCCGCCGGGCCGTCGCGGGATTGATCGCAAGCATCGGGACGACAGCGGGCTCCGTCCCGGGCAGCAGGCGCTCTCACGCAGGGAGTGTCACATGGCCTATCGCATCCAGGGGCTCGATCCCCGCCTTTTCCGCCATCTGATCGGGCAAAGCGACGGCACGCTTGCCGCCCAGAGCGTGCGGCGTTGCCTGGTCGATGCCACGCCCGGCTTTCCCGACCGCATCGCCGTGCGCGATCTGGAGGTGGGCGAGACCGCGCTGCTGCTCAATTTCGAACACCAGCCGGCGCCCACCCCCTATCGCGCATCCCACGCGATCTTCATCGGCGAACAGTCCGACCGGCCACTCGATCTGGTCGGCGCCCTGCCGGATGCGATCCTTCGTCGGCCGATCTCGTTGCGGGCCTTCTCGGCGGCGGGGGAGATGGTGGACGCCTGCCTGGCCCCTGGCACCGAGCTGGAGCCGCACATCCTGACCATGCTGGAGCGCCGGGACGTGGCCTGTCTCCATGCCCATTACGCGGTGCGCGGCTGCTATGCCGCGCGAATCGTCCGGGCCTGACCGTCAGTCCTCGGCCAGAGACAACCAGGCCGGCAGCAGGTCTGCGGCCCCATCGTCCATCCGCAGATGGTCGATCGCCAGTCCCAGCTCGGGGTAGGCGATGCGCTGCCGGGCCGGATCGGACCGGTCGAGCGGGACCACCAGCAGGCGGCGGTTGACCTTCTGCCGCCAGTTCATCCGCGCGGTGTTTTCCTGACCGACGTAGCAGCCCTTGGTGAAGCTGACCCCGTTGAGCTCGGCGGCGTTGCATTCCAGCCAGAGCGTCTCGCCGTCGCCCAGCTCGGCCCGGCCTTCGGGCACGCCAAGGTTCAGGCGATGGGCCAGCCAGGCGGCCTCGGCCGATGCTTCTGGGTCTGCGGCAAGCGGGGCGATCCAGCGCTCCCCGAGCGCGGCAAGGCGGGGGTCGGGGGCGGCGCCGTCGGGACCGGACCCGGGCAGCGGGCTCCAGTGGACCGCCAAACGGTCGTCCCGGGCGATCGCGATCCGGCGGCGCAGGCGGTACAGCGACAGGCGCTTGACCAGCGCGTCGGCGGCAGAGGCCTCGCAGTCGATCAGCAGGTCCTCACCCGCCGGCCAAACCAGGAAGTCGAACAGGGCCTTGCCCTGCGGGGTGAGCAGCCCGGTCCAGGCGGGGAGGGCTCCGGCCATGTCCTGGGTGACGAGCGCCTGGAGAAAGGCGCGGGCATCCTCGCCCGGTTCGGGGCTGAGACGAATCACGGCGCGGGTGGAGAGGCGGGTGGCGGTCATGATCCCTAGGTAGGGCGCGGCGCGTCCCGGCGGTAGGGGGATCAGGGGAGATGGTCCTCCGGCGCCGCACACCGGAATTTAACCATGATCGCCGAGAGGACGAAGGCAGGAGGTTGGCGCGCATGCGGCTCGCGAACAAGGTCATGGTCATGCTGGGTCCGGTGTCCGCGCTGGCGGCCCTGACGGGGTGTGGCCGGGGAGAGCCGCCGCCACCACCACCGCGCGATCCGGTGATCGCCGCCGTCCTGCAAGAGCCGCTGATGACCGATCCCGATCTGGTCGGGTTGAGCCAGGAGGGCGCGCTGTTCACCCTGGCCGGTCCGGCGAGCGCGCCGATCCCGCTGATCGACCGCACCGATGACGAACTGGCCAAGGTCCGAGCTGGGATCGTCCGGTTGGTCGGCGCCGATGCCCAGCCTGCGCCCGATCCCGCTCCGGCCATGACCGGGACCGAGCCTGGGGCGACCCTGGCCGACACCGCCGCCCGGCTGGTGCGTGAACTGCGCCGCGATCCGCGCTGCGCCGTGTCCGCCGGTCGTTCGGCGATCTGGGGTGCCAGCCTGCCCGAAGCCGTGCCGCTCCTCCCGCGCGGGCACCTGATCGACGGGGCTGGCCATGACCTGCTCGGCTGCCGGCTGCGCGCGGTGACCTTTCTCACCGCGCTCCCCCCGCGCGAGGTGATCGATGTCTACTGGAACCTGGCCGGGGTCGCGCGCCTCAGCCCCCGTCATGACGCGGGGCAGGACTATGCCCGGATCTTCGCGTCCGGCGGCGAAGCCGGGTTCGCCGCCTATGTCCGGACCCGCGCTGACGGCACCGAGGTGACCTTGGTCACCGTGGGGCTGTAACCGCCTTGACAGCTCAACCTTCGCGCAGGCCCAGTCCCAGGGTCAGGCGGGGCTGTTCCACCTCGGTCGAGGCGACCGGGTAGGCGCACTGGTCGGCGGCGTAGAAGCCGCCGGGACGGTGGTTGCCCGACAGGCCGACCCCGCCCAGCGGCGCGCCCGGCGAGGTGGCGTTGGTCGGCCGGTTCCAGTTGAGCACCCCGGCGCGGACATTGGCCCAGAACCGGTTGTAGTCCTGCGGCGATCCGCCGATCAGCGCGGCGGACAGGCCGAAGCGGGTGTTGTTGGCTTCGGCGATGGCGGCGTCGAAATCGTCCACCCGGATCACCTGCAGCAGCGGCCCGAACAGTTCGACGTCGGGGCGCTCGCTCATGCCCGTGGTGTCGATGATCGCCGGGGTCAGGAAGGGCAGGTCGGGCTGCGGGCGGACCATGTGCTTGATCGGGCGGCCGCCGTTGGACAGCAGGTAGACGAAGCTTTCGGTCAGGCCATCGGCGGCGGTATTGTCGATCACCGGGCCCATGAACGGGGCCGGGTTGTCGAACGGTGCGCCGACGATGATGCGATCGGCCAGGCGCTTCACCTCGCCGACCACCGCGTCGTAGAGATCGGCCTTGATGATCAGGCGCCGGGCATTGGTCGAACGCTGGCCGGCGCTGGCGAAGGCCGATTGGACCACCAGGGTCGCGGCGTCCTCGATCTTGGGCGTGTCCCAGACCACCACCGGATTGTTGCCGCCCATGTCGAGCGAGATCAGCTTGCCCGGGTTGGAGGCGAGCCGCCGGTTGATGGCGATGCCGGCATGGGCCGATCCGGAGAACAGCACACCGTGCACCCCCGGGTGCGAAACGAGCTCCTGGCCGGTGGCGGGGCCGCCGACCAGCAGGTGCAGCACGTTGGCGCTGATCCCCGCGCGGTGGAAGCAGCGCACCAGCGCCTCGCCCACGGCCGGGGCCTTCTCGCTGGGCTTGAACACCACGGCATTGCCGGCAATCAGCGCAGGTATGATCGCGCCGGCCGGGATCTGCGCCGGGGAACTGTAGGGGGTGAGCACCGCCATCACCCCGTGCGGCTTGTGGCGCAGCGCAGCCGTGCCCTGGAGCGCGCTGTCGAGTCGGCGCTGCCCTGTGCGATCGGCATAGGCGCGGACCGAGCCCTCGACGTTGGCGACCACCGCCTCGACCTCGGTCTTCGCCTCCCACAAGGGCTTGCCGGTCTCGCGCGCGATCAGCTCGGCCAGGCTGTCCTGGTCCTTGCGCACCTCGTTGGCGAAACGGCGCAGCAGTTCGATGCGATTGGCGAGCGGCTGAGCGGCCCAGGCCGACCAGCCACGCCCGGCCCGGGTGACCGCATCGTCGACATCGCCGGGGCGGCCACGCCACAGCACCTCACCGGTGGCGGGGGCAGTCGAGACGATTTCGTCGGTCATCCGGTCCTTGATCGCGTCTGGCGGGGTGGCGCAGGGAGCCATTACGGTCATTGGAGCCTCACGCGCGCGTCGACAACGCTGGCTTAGCCGCTGACTTGTAAATATTTCGGCAAGCCTAGACCCCGGACAAGTGGCCAGTTGGCCCGGGTGCCGGGCCCAGCGCGGCACCCAGGGCGCGGATCGCCGCGACCTGCGCGGTCAGGGCCGACCAGTCGTCCTGCTGGTCGATCGCGGCCCAGATCCGCTCGACCTCGTCTATATGGTTGGTGACCGGACCTGCGGCCCGCCAGAGCGGATCGTCGCAGCTCGCCGCCGGCCGGTAGGTGCCCAGCCGGTCGCCCAGCTCGCCCTCCGGCGCATTGCGTCCGGCGCGGTGGCGCCAGTGGAACAGGTCGGGCGAGAGCCCCGCCTCGGCCATGTGCCGCTCGGCCGCGGCGAGCAGGGCCAGGTCGGGTTCGGTGCCCTGCGGCTCCACCCCCAGCCGCCAGCAGAACCGCCGCGCCAGCGAATCGTTGAACAGGGGGCCGAACCGCTCCAGCGCGGCGATCAGCGGCGGGGCATCGGCCAGCAGGCGCAGCGCCACGGCCAGCTGGCCGCAGTTCCAGTGGATCGCGGTCGGCTGGCGGCCATAGGCATAGAGCCCGCCGTGATCGAAGTAGGCTGCGGTGAACAGCGGATCGAACCGCGGCAGCCAGCGCCACGGGCCGTAATCGAAGCTTTCCCCGGTGATGTTCATGTTGTCGGTGTTGAGCACCCCGTGGACGAAGCCCGCCACCATGTAGCCCGCCGCCATGTCGGCCAGCCGTTCGACCACCTGGTGCAGCAGGATCACCGCCGGCTCGTCGCGCCCGGGGGCGTCGGCGGGCGGGGGTGGTCCGGGGAAGTTCGCCAGGCAGTAATCGACCAGGGCTGCCATCTGGTCCTGCTCCTCGAAGGCGAGCAGCCGCTGGAACGTGCCGATGCGGATGTGGCTGTGGCTCAGCCGGACCAGCACCGCCGACCGGGTGGGGGAGGGCTCGTCCTCGCGGTAGAGCCGCTCGCCGGTCTCGATCACCGAAAAGGTCTTGCTGGTATAGACCCCCAGCGACTCGAGCATTTCGGTCGCCAGGATCTCGCGCATGGCGCCCTTCAGGGTCAGGCGGCCATCCCCGAAGCGCGACCACGGGGTCTGGCCCGAACCCTTGGTGCCCAGGTCCAGCAGCCGCCCTGCGCCGTCGCGCAGTTGCGCGAACAGGAACCCGCGGCCGTCGCCGATCTCGGGGTTGTAGACCTGGAACTGATGCCCGTGATAGCGCAGCGCCAGCGGCTGGGGCAGATTGTCGGGCAGCGGCGCGAAGCGGCCGAAATGGCCGAGCCAGGCCGCCTCGTCGAGCCCGTCGAGCCCCACTGCGGGGGCCCAGCGATCGTTGCGGAAGCGCAGGGTCGTCGCGGGGAAGTCCGCCGCGGCGACCGGATCGGCGAGCCAGTCCGCCAGGGTCAGGACCTGCGGATCGGGGCGATAGGCGGCGGCTTGCGGTTCCGTGAACATCAGGCGATAGTGGGGCGACGGACCCGGGGGTGCAAGGCGGGTACGACCAGAAAAGGATCACGGGCCGTTTTGATGAGTCAGTTCGAGGATCGCTTCTGGTCCAGCCGGGACGGGCTGCGCCTGCATTACCGCGACTATCCCGGGACCCCCGCCGATGCAGAGCGTCCGCCGGTGCTGTGCCTCCCCGGGCTGACCCGCAACGCGCGCGACTTCGCCAATCTGGCCGAGCGGCTCTCGCCCGAGTGGCGCGTGATCTGCCCGGACCTGCGCGGGCGGGGCGACAGCGCCTATGCCCGGGATTCGCGCACCTATCAGCCGGCCCAGTACGTCGAGGACATCGAGGCCCTGCTCGAGGAGACCGGGATTACCCGGTTCGTGGCGATCGGCACCTCGCTGGGCGGACTGATGACGATGATGCTGGCATCGGGCGGTCCGGCGCGCGTCGCCGGCGCGGTGCTCAACGATATCGGGCCCGTGCTCGAACCAGCCGGGCTGGAGCGGATTTTCGAGTATGTCGGGCAGGGGCGCAGCTTTCCCACCTGGATGCACGCGGCCCGGGCCCTGCAGGACAGCCAGGGCGAGGCCTTTCCGCGCTATGGCATCAGCGATTGGCTTGCCATGGCCAAGCGCGTGATGACGCTGGGCCAGAACGGCCGCATCGTGTTCGACTATGACATGAAAATCGCCGAGCCGTTCGCCGCGCTGGCCAAGGGCGAGGCGCTGGACCTGTGGCCGGCCTACGATGCGCTGGTCGGGCGGCCGCTGCTGATCGTCCGCGGGGCCCTGTCCGACCTGTTCTCGGTCGCCACGCTGGACGAGATGCTGCGCCGCAATGCCGCCGCCGAGGCCGTGACCCTCGCCGACATCGGCCATGCGCCGACCCTGGATGAGCCCGAGGCCGTCGCCGCGATCGCGCGGCTGCTGGAGCGCGTGGGCTGATCGGCCCCGCCTGCGGCGATGCGCATCCTGCACCTCCATTCCAGCTTCAACCCGGGCGGCAAGGAGCTGCGCGCCGCGCGGCTGATGTCGGTGTTCGGTCCGGGGCTGAGCCACACCGTGGTCTCGGCCCAGCCCGGGGCGCTGGGCGCCCGTGCGGCGGTCGACCGGGCCGTGCCGGTGACCTATCCCGAAGACTTCCCGCCGCTGGCTGGCCGCCCCGGCCTGGCTCGCCTCCACCGCCTGGCCGAAGCGATGCGGGGGCATGACCTGGTCCTGACCTACAATTGGGGCGCGATGGACGGGGTCATGGCGCACACCCTGTTCGCCCGCGCGCTGGGCCTGCCGCCGCTGGTCCACCATGAGGACGGCTTCAACGAGGATGAGGCGGCGGGGCTGCGCCCGATGCGCAACTGGTACCGCCGGATCGCCCTGGGCTGGACCTCCGCCCTGGTGGTGCCGTCGGAGCGGCTCGAACGGATCGCGCTGGAGGTCTGGCAGCAGCCGCGCCCGCGGGTGCGGCGGATCGGCAACGGGATCGACATCGCCGCTTATGCCCGCAAGCCGCGGCCCGATGCGATTCCCCGGGTGGTGAAGCGCCCGGGCGAGCTGTGGCTGGGCACGCTGGCCGGGCTCCGCGCGGTCAAGAACCTGCCGCGCCTGGTCCGTGCCTTCGCGCCCCTGCCCGAGGCCTGGCAACTGGTGATCCTGGGCGACGGCCCCGAGCGCGACGCGATCCGCGACGAGGCGCTGCGGCTGAACGTGGCCCACCGCGTCCACCTGCCCGGCTTCGTCGCCGACCCGGCCCGGGCGGTCGGCCTGTTCGACCTGTTCGCCCTGTCATCGGACAGCGAACAGTTCCCGATCTCGGTGGTCGAGGCGATGGCCGCCGGACTAGCCGTGGCCTCGCCCGACGTCGGTGACGTCGCGACCATGGTTGCGGCCGAGAATCGCCCCTTCGTGGTCCCCCCGGGCCGGGATGACCCGCTGGCCGAGGCGCTCGCGCGGCTCTGCGCCGATCCCGCCCTGCGCCGTGCCGTGGGCGAGGCCAACCGCGCCCGCGCCCTGGCCGAGTACGACGAGGCGACCATGGTGGCCGCTTACCGCGCGGTCTATGCCGAGGCCCTTGGCGCGAGCCGCTTTCCCTGACAACGCCCCTGATGCCGGCCCAGGCCGGCGTCGGCCGCTGGCTCGTGCCGCACCGCATCCTGACGAAGCCGCGACTGGCGCAGGGGCTGGCGCTGCCATGCCCCCGTTCAGGCCCGCTTCAGCCCGCCTCGACCATTCCCCGACCGGTGGACCGGGCGGCAGCGCGGGCGGGTCACGATCGGCTACGATCCGGCAAGGATCGGGCAACGATTGACGTTGAATTGGCTCCGTCATCCGCTAAACACCCGGCATCTTCCCTTGCTGTCCAGAGGCTGAGACTTGGTCCTTCGTCCCCACTCCAACCGTAGCCGTCCCCCTGTTCCGGCCGGTGCCGCGCCGGGTGCCGGAGGTGCCGGCCAACAGGGCGAGGGCTTCCTGCGCGAGGTGGACGAGGCGCTGCGCGAGCAGGAACTGCTCAACGCGATCAAGCGCCACGGGCGCAACGTGGCCATTGTCATCGTCGTGTTCCTGGTCGGACTGGCCGGATACCTGTGGTGGGAGAACAGCCAGAAGGCGACCGCCGGAGCCCGCGGCGAGGAACTCACCCTGGCGCTCGACCAGATCGAGGCCGGGCGGCTCGACGCCGGGCAGACCCGTCTGAAGGATCTGACCGGCGCAGGTGACGGAATCGGCGCGGCGGCGCGGCTGATGGAGGCCGGGGTCCTGATCGAACAGGGCAAGCTGGCCGATGCCCGCACCCGCTTCGCCGCCGTGGCCGCCGACCCCAAGGCGCCGCAGGCCTATCGCGATCTGGCGACCCTGCGCGACGTGGCGCTGGGCTTTGACACCATCCCGGTGGACCAGGTGGTGTCCCGGCTCAAGCCGCTCGCCGTGCCGGGCGGTGCCTGGTTCGGCAGCGCGGGCGAGATGCTCGGCGCGGCCTACCTCAAGCAGAACCGCCCCGACCTGGCGGGACCGTTGTTCGCCGCGGTCGCGCGCGACAAGGCGGTGCCGTCGACCCTGCGCGACCGCGCCCGCCAGATGGCTGGCCAGCTCGGGGTTGATGCGATCGATGATGTGAACGAAGCCGCGAACGGCGGCGCGGGCGCCGATAACGGGCGCCCATAACGGGTGTCGAGCCCCCTGAAGTCCTGGAGAGATGCCTGCATGACCCGTCCCAGCGCCCTTCGCCGGACCACCGCCGCCCTCGCGTTAGCCCCGCTTGTGCTGGCTCTCGCGCTGTCTGGCTGCGGCGGCAAGAAGCGGGTGACCACGCCGACCGTGGGTAATCGCATTCCGATCCTGTCGCGAGTGGAAAGCGGCGCCAAGGTGGACGAATCGCTCAACCAGGTCAGTGTGGTGGTCCCCGTGGCCGAGCCGAACCCGGAATGGCCGCAAGCGGGCAACACGCCGGGCAAGGCTTATGGCAACCTGGCTCTGGCTGACGCGCCGCAGCGGGTCTGGACCGCCTCGATCGCCGGAACCACCCCGCGCCAGCGGCTCGCCGCGGCGCCGGTGATCGGCGGCGGGCGCCTGTTCGTGATGGACACCGACGGGCTGGTTCATGCCTTCGATGCCAAGACCGGCAAGGCCCAGTGGTCCACCCCGTTCCGCATCAAGGGGGACAGCGCCGCCGCCGTGTTCGGTGGCGGGGCCAGCTATGACAGCAACCGGCTCTACGTCACCACTGGGCTGGGCGAGGTCGCGGCGCTCGATGCCGCCACCGGCAGCCAGATCTGGCGGGTCAAGCCGGCTGGTCCGCTGCGCGGATCGCCCACCGTCGCCTTCGGCGCGGTCTATGCGATGACCCAGGACAACCAGTTGGTCGCCATCGAGGCGACCGACGGCGCCGTGCTGTGGACGGTCAGCGCCTCGGTCGGCCAGTCGGGCGTGTTCGGCGTCGCCGCTCCCGCGGCCGGGCAGGGCACCGTCGTTGCCGGCTTCTCGACCGGGGAACTGGTGGCCTACCGCTACGAGAACGGCCGCACCCTGTGGTCCGACGCGCTGGCCCGGACCTCGCTGTCGACCAGCGTGGGCGTGCTGACCGATATCGATGCCGATCCGATCGTCGATCGCGGCCGGGTCTATGCCCTGGGTCAGGGCGGGCGCATGGCGGCCTATGAACTGGTCAGCGGGCAGCGCATCTGGGAGCTCAACCTGGCCGGCATCTCCACGCCCGCCATAGCCGGGGAATGGATCTTCACCCTGACCGACGATGCCAAGCTGCTGTGCATCGCGCGCGGCACCGGCAAGGCCCGCTGGTCCACCCAGCTGCCGCGCTACCAGAACGAAAAGAAGAAGAAGAACCCGATCTTCTGGACCGGCCCGGTGCTGGCCGGCGGCAAGCTGTGGATCGCCAATTCGCGCGGCGAAATCTCGTCGGTGAAGGTCGAGGACGGACAGCCCGCACTGTTCACCAAGCTGGGCAAGAGCGTCACCCTGGCGCCGGTGGTGGCCGACGGCACGCTCTACATCCTGGACGACGGCGGCAAGATCAGCGCCTTCCGCTGAGGGGGGTCAGGCACTGCCAAGACCGTAAAATCTCCGGTAACCTTGTGTCCCGGATTGCGACACCGGTCCAGCAAGCGATTGCGGGGGCGGGGAAATCGGGCTTGGCTGGCGCATGGACCACACGTTCCGAATCGCCAGTCGACGGAACAGGCCGCGGGATCGCGCAGCATGACGCCGGATACGCAATGCAAGGTAGACGAATCGCCTCTGGCCGAGGCGGAGCGCCTGTTGACCGAGGCGCTGCAACTGCTTGATGGCAGCCAGGCGCACCTGGCGGCGGCCTATACCGCCACCGCCCTCGACGCGCTGTCGCGCTATCTCGACCAGAACGCCGCGCGGCATTGATCCCGCGGGGCTGAGGCGCATGACGCCTCATCGCGGAGCCGCTGGCCCGCGCCGGGCCGGATCATGGTGAATTCGCCGTTACCCAAGCCCGGTAACTCGCGGCCCTGTCTTGTCGACTAAGGATCGCGGCAGGGAAGCCGGCACCGCGTGATGCCCCGGCGGAGACGACGATGAACAGCAGCCCCGAGCTTGGCCAGGTGCACGAGTTGCCGACGGAGCTCGTCCTCGGTCGCTATGCCCGGCTGGCGCGCACGGTCCAGGCCCGGCGCCGGGCGCGGCGCGTGCTGCTGCCCAGCGGCATGCTGGTCGATGTCGCGTGGGATCTGCTGCTGCACCTGCTGGCCCATCGCGGAGACCCGGCACAGACCTCGCTCGAGGCGCTGGCCGCTGCTGCCGAGCTGAGTCCCACCGTCGCGGTGCGCTGGTTGTCGCTGCTCCAGGCCGATGGTCTGGTCCAGTTCCGGCCTTCCGGGTGGGAGCTGACGCCGTCGTTCCTGCCGCGAATGATCGGCCATTTCCGCGAGCATTATCCCGAGGCAGTCTGACCGTTGCCGGCGGCGCGCGCGGTCTGCGCCGCCACTCTTCATAGTTTCTGCACCCTTGCCGGCTATGCCTGCGCGCCATGCAGCGCGATCCGCGACCCGTCAGCGACGTTTCCTCCGCCACCGGCCTGGTCGGTCTGGCCGGGCTGTTCACCTGGCTGCTGATTTGCCGCAACTGGGCCGCGATCGCGCTGGCCTTCGATCTTCCCGGGCCGCGCGAGCCGCTGTCCGGGCCCTATGCGGCGCTGGCCGCCCTGCTGTTTTCCGGCACCCCGATGGTGCTCTGGTCGGTGCTGGTCGATCGTGTCCACCGCCGCCCGTCGACCGGAATCGACTGGGACCGGCCCCGGCCGCTCTCGGCCGTGGTCGATCTGTCGGTCACCAAGCTGGCCGGGCTGTGGGCCACCTGGGCGCTGATCGGCTTCACCTATTGCATCGCGCGCTGGTACTGGGACGGCCAGTACCTGTTCGCGATGGAGGTCATCGGCGCGGCTGCGGTGCCGCTGTTCGTGCTGTCCATCCCCTATGTCCTGTGGCTCGACCGGGTCCTGGTCGAACCGCGTGACGGGGCCTGGCACTTCGGCGCCATGCTGGTCGGCCGCGAGCCGTTCGATCCCGAGCAGGTCCGCATCCACTGGCGCGCCTGGCTGGTGAAGGGCTTCTTCTGCGCCTTCATGATCTCGATCCTGCCGGGCGGGTGGAACGCGGTGACCTCGGTCCAGATCGACGATGTCGGCAGCGATCCGGTCGAATGGAGCCGTTGGCTGACCGAGCTGCTGTTCCTGATCGACGTGCAGATCGCCATGGTCGGCTACCTGGTCACGATGAAGCCGCTCGACGCGCAGATCCGCAGCGCCAACCCGCACCTGCAGGCCTGGGTGGCGGCGCTGATGTGCTATCCACCGTTCATCCTGATGGGCGGCGGCGGGCCGCTCGACTATCACTTCGGGACGGCCGACTGGGCCTACTGGATGGAAGGCCGCACCGTCTTGCTGTGGGTCTGGGGCATGGTGCTGGTCGTGCTCACCGCGATCTACGCCTGGGCGACCGTGGCCTTTGGCCTGCGTTTCTCCAACCTCACCTACCGCGGCGTCCTGACCAACGGACCCTATCGCTGGTGCCGCCATCCGGCCTATCTGTCCAAGAACCTGTTCTGGTGGCTCTCCACCCTGCCGTTCCTGGTCACCACCCGCAATCCCAACGACGCGATCCGCGATACGGTGGTGCTCGCGCTGGTCAGCGCGGTCTACTTCTGGCGCGCCAGGACCGAGGAGAGGCACCTCCTCGCCGAGGACGCCAAATACCGCGAATACCACGCCTGGATGGAGCGCAACCCCACGATCACCCGGGCGCTGGGCCGCGCCCTGCGCGCGGCCACGCCGCGCCGCGCGGTGGTCCAGCCGGCGGAATAGCCGCGCTGCGGCCTTGCCAGCGCGGCTGGCGCATCTATCCTGCCGTGCCATGACCATGGTGCGCATCGCCCTTGCCAACCTGCGCGAGCCGGTCGGGCCGGCCGACTCGATCGAGCTGGCCTGCCGGGGCGTCGCGGCAGCCGCCCAGGCCGGGGCGCTGGTCGTCTGCTTTCCGGAATGCTTCGTGCCCGGCTATCGCTGGCCCGGCCGCGCGATGGCGCCGGCCGATGCGGCTTTCCTCGATCGGGCCTTGCAACAGGTCCGGGCGGCGGCGGCGGCGGCCGGGGTGGCGGTGGTGCTGGGGACCGAGCGGATCACTCCGGCCGGGCTGCAGATCGCGGCGGCGGTGATCGGTCCGGATGGCGCGCTGCTCGGCTGGCAGGACAAGGTCCAGCTCGATCCGGGGGAGGAAGGGATCTATCCCTGCCACGGGACGGGTCGCCCGGTCTTCACCGTGGGACCGCTGACCTTCGGCGTGGTCATCTGCCACGAGGGTTTCCGCTATCCCGAAACCGTGCGACAGGCCGCCCGGCAAGGCGCGCAACTGGTGTTCCATCCCTTTGCCGCCGTGGCCGAACCGGGGTCATACCGCCCGACCACCCATGGCGATCCGGCCAACACCTTTCACGAAAAGGCGGTCCTGTGCCGCGCGGCCGAGAACACGATCTACGTCGCCTCGGTCAACTGCGCGAGCGAGGGCGCGCCGATGACCTCGGCCGTGGCCCGGCCCGATGGCACGGTGCTGTGCTGGCAGCCCTATGGACAGGCCGGACTGCTGCTGGCCGACCTGGACCTCAGCCAGGCCACGCGGCTGCTGGCGGAGCGGTGCCGGGGGTAGGACCCGTCCGGCTCCTGCTCAGATCTCCGTCGGCCCTGCCGTCTCGTAGAGCGTCACAACCCGCTCGCTCATGCCCAGGGCCTCGCGCGCGGTGCGGAAACGCTCCATGTGCGCGCTGGCCCAGTGTCCGCGCAGGGCATCGGCATCGTGCCAGCCCTCGCTGACCCGGAACAGGTCGGGCTCGAGCACGTCCTCGGCGAAATCGTAGAACAGGCAGCCCGGCTCGGCCCGCGTGGCATGGGTGACCTCGGCCAGCGCAGCCAGCACGCCCGCCCGCGCTTCGGACGGGAAGCGCAGGTGGCCGATCAGCAGCAGCATCAGAAGCTCTTGGCCTCATAAAGCTTGGCCAGATCGCCGTGCCATTCGCCGTGGTAGCGCTCCAGCAGCATCTCGGCGGGCACCTTGCCGCTGGCGATGATGTCGTCGAGCGGGCCCAGATAGCCGGTCTCGTCGTCGCCGACCTCGTTGAGCTTGGCCCGGGCGCGCAGGCCCGAACGGGCGATGGCGAGCACCTCGGCGGCGATGTCGCGCAGCGTGCCTCCGCCCGGCAGCGGAGCGTCGAGCCCCAGCTTGGGGACGGACGAGCGCAGCGTCTCGCGCCCGGCCATGTCCCAGTCCTTGACCAGATCCCACGCCGCGTCGAGCGCGCCCTGATCGTACAGCAACCCGACCCACAGCGCGGGCAGGGCGCAGATGCGGTTCCACGGTCCCCCGTCGGCGCCGCGCATTTCCAGGAAGGACTTCAGCCGCACCTCGGGGAAGGCGGTGGACAGGTGATCGTTCCAGTCGGACAGGCTGGGCAGCTCACCCGGTAGCGCGGGCAGCTTGCCCGCCATGAAATCGCGGAAGCTCTGCCCGGCAGCGTCGATGTATTTCCCGTCGCGGAAGACGAAGTACATCGGCACGTCGAGCATGTAGTCGACGTAACGCTCGTAACCGAAGCCGTCCTCGAACACGAAGGGCAGCATGCCGGTGCGCGCCGGATCGGTGTCCGACCAGATGTGGCTGCGATAAGAGAGGTAGCCGTTGGGCTTGCCCTCGGTGAAGGGCGAATTGGCGAACAGCGCGGTGGCGAGCGGCTGCAGCGCCAGCGACACGCGGAACTTCTGCACCATGTCCGCCTCGCTCGAATAGTCGAGGTTGGTCTGGATGGTGCAGGTGCGCAGCATCATGTCGAGGCCCATGGTGCCCACGCGCGGCATGTGCCGCAGCATGATCGCATAGCGCCCCTTGGGCATGATCGGCAGCTCGTCGCGGCGCTTGTCGGGCCACATGCCCAGGCCGAGGTAGCCCAGCCCGAAGCGGTCGCCGATGGTCTTGACCTGCTGCAGGTGCCGCCCGGTTTCGGCGCAGGTCTGGTGCAGGTTTTCCAGCGGTGCGCCCGACAGCTCGAGCTGGCCGGCCGGCTCCAGGCTGACCGTGCCGTCCGGCCCGGCCATGGCGATAACCTTGCCGCCTTCCTCGATCGGGGTCCAGCCGAACTCGGTCAGCGCCAGCAGCAGATCGCGGATGCCGCCGGGTTCGTCATAGCTGGGGGCGTGATAGTCCCGAGTGGAATAGACGATCTTCTCATGCTCGGTCCCGATGCGCCACGCCTCGCGCGGTTTTTCGCCCTTGGCCATGGGCTGGGCGAGCTGATCGCGGCTCTCGATCAGCGGGTCGTTGGCGTCGGATGCCTGGCGCGTACTCATGCCCCGCGCGTTAATGTTTCCGCCGGGCAAGGGGAAGCGGAATCGTCGGGGCGGGGGATTCGGCCAGAGCCGCCAGCCTGCGCTGGCATGACGCGGCGAAGGGGGTATTGGCGCGGATCGATACCCTTCCGGAAAACAACGTCGTCATGCCAGCGCAGGCTGGCATCTTTCGCCCAATTGTGAAACGCTCATTTACATGCGCAAGGGCGGCTGGACCTACATACTGACCAACAAGCCGCGCGGTGTCCTGTACATGGGTGTCACCAGTCACCTTCCGGCTCGCATGAGCCAACACCGTACCGGCACCGGTTCGGCCTTCTGCCGTCGCTATGGCATTAAGACACTGGTGTTGGCCGAGTGGCATGAGACGATCGAGGAGGCGATCAGCCGCGAGAAGGCCCTGAAGGCTTGGCAGCGTGGTTGGAAGATCAGGTTGATCGAGGAAACCAACCCGAACTGGAACGACCTGTTTGAGCACATCGTCCAGGCAACTACACATTAGAGATGCCAGCCTGCGCTGGCATGACGAAGGGCGGTCCGGGAGAGATCAGCGTGCTGTTCACCTCTCACCAGCCGTCATGCCAGCGCAGGCTGGCATCTGTCACCTCGTGCCGCCACCCGCCGTCAGCATTCCGCTTCTAGGCCCGAGATGCCAGCCTTCGCTGGCATGACGGTGATCGACCCGCCCCAGTCTCCCGCCACCCCCATCCACAGCGCCACGGCGGCCAGGGTCGCGGTCTCGCCGCGCAGGATGCGGGGGCCCAGGGTGATCGCACGGGCCTGGGGCAGGGCGCGGATCGCGGCGCGTTCGGCCTCGTCGAAGCCGCCTTCGGGGCCGACCACCAAGGCGGCCGGGCCGGGGTGGGCGGCGAAGGTCGCGGCGGCCGGATCGCCGCCGGTCTCGTCGGCGAAGAACAGCGTGCGGTCCGCCGGCCAGTCCCGCAGCAGCGCCTCCAGCTTCGCCACGGGGGCCAGTTCGGGCAGGGCGGTGCGGGCGCATTGTTCCGCGGCTTCCACAGTGATGGCCCGGGCGCGTTCGGGGTTGAGCTTGTCCGCCACGCAGCGCCGGGTGAGGACCGGGGCGATCCGCCGCACGCCCAGTTCGGTCGCCTTTTCCAGCACCAGATCGAAGCGGTCCTTCTTGAGCAGGGCCGGGACCAACCAGAAATCGGGCACGGCCTCGCGCGGGCGGGTCAGCGTTTCGGGCACCACGATCACGCTGCGCTTGCCCGCCTCGGCCACGCGGCAGGCCCATTCGCCGGTTGCATCGTCGCACAGCACCACGGCATCGCCCACGCCGATGCGCATCACCCGCCCCAGGTAATGCGCCTGAGGCCCGTCGATCTCCACCGCCTGACCCACGTCCAGCGGCCCGGGCACGAACAGCCGCGGCGCGGAACGCGGCGGCCAGGCCGGGATTGCGGGGTTGTGGGGTGCCGTCATCGGGGTTGCTTAACCGCTGATGGCGGGGGAAGTCGAGATGGCCCCCTCCGTCAGCCGCCTACGGCGTCTGCCACCTCCCCCGTTGCGTCCTGCGGACGAAACAGGGGAGGATCGCAATCCTCACGACAGATCCTCCCCCGTTTTGCGCAGCACAACGGGGGAGGTGGCTGCCCGCAGGGCAGACGGAGGGGGCTTTCGGTGACCCCATCCCACACCTAGCGAGACGGCGCAGCCCCCGCTATGCGCAAGGCCATGACCGCCGAGATCGTCCCCGACAGCCAGCACCGCGGCCTGGTCGCCCGGTTGCCGCAGTTCCCGCGTGACCTGGCGCTGCTCGCCCGGTTCGATCGGCCGATCGGGTGGTGGCTGCTGTTCTGGCCCTGTGCCTGGGGCGTCCTGCTTGCGGGCGGCGCGGCGCGGTGGGACCTGATCGCGTGGCTGCTGCTGGGTGCGATCGCGATGCGCGGGGCGGGCTGCGTCTACAACGATCTGGTCGATGCCGATCTCGATCGCCAGGTGGCGCGCACCGCGGCGCGGCCGGTGGCGAGCGGGCGGGTCAGCGCCAGGGCCGCCTGGGCCTGGCTGCTGCTGCTCTGCACGGTGGGGCTGGTGGTGCTGCTGCAATTGCGCTGGCCGGCGCAGCTCGTCGCGCTCGGCGCCATCCTTCCGGTCGCGGCCTATCCCTTCATGAAGCGGATCACCTGGTGGCCGCAGGCCTGGCTGGGCCTGGTCTTCTCGTGGGGGGCGCTGGTCGGCTGGGTCGAGGTGCGGGACGATTACCTGCCGGTGCTGGGCCTGCTCTATGCCGGGGCGATCGCCTGGGTGATCGGCTATGACACGATCTATGCCCTGCAGGACCGCGAGGACGATGCGCTGGTCGGGATCCGGTCGAGCGCGCGGGCGCTGGGCGCGCGGGTGCGGGGCGGAGTGACCCTGTTCTATGGTGCCGCCCTGGCCTGCTGGGCCCTGGCCTTCTGGGGGCTGCGGCCGGACCCGCTGGCTCTGCTGGCCCTGGCGCCGCTGGCGCTGCACCTGCTGTGGCAGGTGGCGACGCTGCGGCCCGACGATGGCGACAACGCGCTGGCCCGGTTTCGCGCCAACCGCAGTGCCGGGCTGCTGATGGCGCTGGCCTGCTGGGTGGTCGGCAACGCGTGAGCGGAGTGACGCTGTCCGCCACGGCACTGGCGGCCATGTGCCGCGCCGCCGCCGCCGCTGCCCCGGCCGAGGCCTGCGGGCTGCTGCTGGGGGAAGGGCGGCATGTCCGCACGGCGCCGGTCACCGCCAACGTCGCGCCCGAGCCGCTGACCCGCTTCGAGATCGATCCCGCCGCCCTGATCGCCGCGCACCGCGCCGCGCGCCAGGGCGGGCCGCAGGTGCTGGGCTACTGGCATTCGCACCCCAACGGGCTGGCCGGGCCTTCGCCCACCGACCGGGCCATGGCCTGCGGCGACGGCCGGATCTGGGCCATCGTCGCCGGCGGTGCGGTCAATCTGTGGGAGGATGGACTGGACGGATTCGCGCCGCTTCCCTACTCCGTTCATGAGGGCTAAGACTTAGGTCCGAAGCCTTGGTTCTTTGCTGATGCAGGGGCCATGGGTTCCACCGCAGAACCCTGTCAACTGTGTCAACCTGTTCAGTCGAGATCGCCCACAGATGAACAATTCGCTCGACCTCGCTGCCATGCTCTGCTCGCGGCTGTGCCACGACATGCTGAGCCCGGTCGGTGCCCTGACCAACGGGCTGGAGCTGTTTGCCGACGAAAAGGACCCGGCAATGCGCGGGCGGATCGTCGAACTGCTTGAACAGAGCGCCAAGACCAGCGCCGACAAGCTGAAGTTCTTCCGCCTGGCCTTCGGGGCGGCGGGTGGCTTTGGCGAGATGGTCCCGGTGGACGAGGCCCGCGCGGTGATTGACGCGTTGATCGGCAACAACGGCCGGATCGAGGCGCGCTGGGCGTTGTCGGGCAATGCCCTGCCCAAGCCGGCGATCAAGATGCTGCTCAACCTGGCGATGATCGGGATCGAGGCGCTGGTGCGCGGCGGCACGCTCGATCTCGGGGCCGAACTGCGCGAGGGCGAGACCGAGATCGTGATCCGCGCCGCAGGGCCGCGGGTGGCCTTCGATCCGCTGGTCGGCAAGGCGCTTGAAGGCACGCTGGACCCGGCGGAACTGTCCAGTCGCACCGCTCCGGCCGCCATGCTGCGCCAACTGGCCGATGGCATGGGCGGTTCGCTGCAGTCGATGCTGACCGGAGAGGCGCTGGTGATGGGCGCCGTCCTGCCGACGCGGTGAACACCTGATGGATATCCGCAGCTGGCTTGTCCAACGGCATGTCCGTTCCCCCAACCGGAACGAACGCAAGCTGCCGGTGAACATGATCGTGCTGCACTACACCGGCATGCCCACCGCGGCCGAAGCGCTGGAGCGGCTGTGCGATCCGGCCGCGGAGGTTTCGGCCCATTACCTGATCGACGAGGACGGCACGGTCACCCAACTGGTCGATGAGGGCGAGCGGGCCTGGCACGCGGGGAAGGCCTACTGGCGCGGGATCACCGACGTGAATTCGGCCAGTGTCGGGATCGAGCTGGTCAACCCCGGGCACGAGTTCGGCTATCGCGACTTTCCCAAGGCCCAGATCGACGCGCTGCTGCCGCTGGTGGCCGATATCCGCCAGCGGCACCGGGTGCCGCGCGCCAACGTGGTGGGCCATTCGGATGTCGCCCCGGCGCGCAAGCAGGACCCGGGCGAGCGGTTCCCCTGGCCTATCCTGGCGCGGCACAACCTCTGCCTGCCGGTGCCCAGGCCCTCGATGCGGCTGCTCTATGACAATCCGGGCGCCTTCACCCTGGCGCTCGAGCGGTTCGGCTATGACATCTCGGACGGGCCGGCGGCGGTGCGCGCCTTCCAGCGGCGGTTCCGCACCTCGCTGATCGACGGGGTGCCCGATGGCGAATGCGGGGCCCTGCTGTTCGAGCTCCTGCTCGAACGCGACCTTGGCCATGCGCGCTGAACCTGTTAGGGCGGGCGCGCACCGGGGAGCCGGGCAGCCGCGTCAGGGGCAACCCTGCCGAGGAAAGTCCGGGCTCCACGAAACAAGGGTGGCGGGTAACGCCCGCCGGCCCCGGCGCAGGCCGGGGTCAGGGACAGTGCCACAGAGAGCAGACCGCCAAACCCGGCTCCGGCCGGGCGGCAAGGGTGAAAGGGTGCGGCAAGAGCGCACCGCGCGACCGGCAACGGAAGCGGCAAGGCAAACCCCACCCGGAGCAAGACCGAATAGGGGCGGCGTGCTGGCAACAGCGGGTCTGTTTCGGACCTGATCGCCCGGGTTGGTCGCTGGAGCGCCGCAGCAATGCGTCGCCGAGAGGAATGGCTGCCCCGGCCGATACGGTCTCTCTTCAGGGATACCGTCGGTCGGACAGAACCCGGCTTACAGGCTCCCCGGTGCAACTCGGCAGCCCCGTCGCCACCGGGCGCGGCCCGGGACGACGGTGACGTCGCGCTGTCCTACGCCCGGCCGATGCTGGTATAGGCGAAGCCCTTGGCGCGAACCTCGTCGGGGCGATAGACATTGCGCAGATCGACCAGCACCGGTTCCTTCACCAGGGCCTTGACCCGATCGAGATCGAGCGCGCGGAAGGCATCCCATTCGGTCACGAGGGCCACCGCATCGGCACCGGTCACCGCCTCGTAGGCATTGCCCACCATCCGCACCCCGGGCATCAGCGGGGCGGCCATCTCCATGCCCTCGGGGTCGTAGGCCACCACGGCCACGCCCGCGTCCTGCAGGGTCTGCGCGATCGCGATGGCGGGGGCGTCGCGCATGTCGTCGGTGTTGGGCTTGAAGGTGAGGCCCAGCAGCGCCACCGTCTTGCCGCGGGCCAGCTCGGCGCCGCCCATCGCCTCGATCACCTTGCGGCCCATCGCCCGCTTGCGGCTGTCGTTGACCTTGGCGACCGCCTCGACGATCCGCAGCGGGCTGTCATAGTCCTCGGCGGTCTTGAGCAGAGCGAGCGTGTCCTTGGGAAAGCACGATCCGCCATAGCCGGGACCGGCGTGGAGGAACTTGCTGCCGATGCGGTTGTCCAGGCCGATCCCGCGCGCCACGTCCTGCACATTGCCGCCGACCTTCTCGCACAGGTCGGCGATCTCGTTGATGAAGGTGATCTTGGTGGCGAGGAAGGCGTTGGCGGCGTACTTGATCAGTTCGGAGCTGCGCCGGCTGGTGAACAGCAGCGGGGCCTGGTTGAGGAACAGTGGGCGGTAGACATCCTGCATGACCTGGCGGCCGAACTCGTCCTCGGCGCCGACCACGATCCGGTCGGGTCGCTTGAAATCCCCGATCGCGGCGCCTTCGCGCAGGAATTCGGGGTTGGAGACGACCGAGACGGGGAAGGGGAGCCCGGCGTCATGAAGGATCCGCTCGACCTCGTCGCCGGTGCCGACCGGCACGGTCGACTTGGTGACGATCACGGCCGGGCCCTTGAGGTGTTCGGCCACCTCGCGGGCCACGGCATAGACGAAGGACAGGTCGGCATGGCCATCGCCGCGCCGCGACGGCGTGCCCACCGCGATGAAGATCGCCTGGGCCCCGTCGATCCCCTCGGCCAGCGAGGTGGTGAACGACAGCCGTCCGCCCTTGACGTTGCCGGCCACCAGCTCGGCCAGGCCGGGCTCGTAGATCGGCATGATTCCTGCCTGCAGGCGCTCGATCTTGGCAGGGTCCTTGTCGATGCAGGTCACATCGTGACCGAAGTCGGCCAGGCAGGCGCCCGAAACCAGGCCCACGTATCCCGAACCGACCATGGCGATTTTCATTCGACACTCCTGCTGTGGCAGCTCACCCCGCCATCGGGGTCGACGCGGGTCTCGATCAGCCAGCGCGACGTGCCCTCCAGCGCCAGCGCGGTCAAGCGCCCGGTGTAGAAGGCGCCCGTGTCGATGCCGATCCGGTTGGCCCGGACCTCCACGTCCTCGGCGATGGTGTGGCCATGCACCACCACGCAGCCATGATCGCCCGCGTGGGACAGGAACGGCTGACGGATCCAGCGCAGATCGTGTTCGGACTGGGCGTCCAGCGCCACGCCGGGCTGAATGCCGGCGTGGACGAACAGGTAGTCACCGATCCGGACCATCGCCTCGCCCTGCTCCAGATAGGCAATGTCGTCCGCGGGAATCGCGGTCCGCATCGCCAGCCGGATCACCTCGTAGTCGTCTGCCGTGTCGAGCAGGTGCGGGTCCAGCGGATAGCTCAGCAGGGTTTCCCGACCGCCGTGGCGCAGGAACGGGCGCAGCACGTCGGCCTCGTTCATCGCGCGCAGCAGCATTTCCTCGTGGTTGCCGGTCAGCAGCCGAACCCTGCGCCGCGCCGCCAGCGCGCGCGCTGCGGCCACTACGGCGGCACTGTCGGGCCCGCGGTCGATCAGGTCACCCAGCAGCACGATGGTGGTCTCGGCCGGCCCGCGGTCGGCGTCGTCCTGCTCGATCCGGGCCATCAGCGGCGTGAACAGGTCCAGCCGGCCGTGCACATCGCCGACCGCATAGACCCGCTGCCCCGGCGGGATCGACGGCGCGGCGGCCTTGTCCCGGCCGCGCGCACGCAGGAGGTTTCGCAAGTTGAACAGAACGCCTTGTCTCCGGATCGGCCCGCCATATGCTTCACGACCCGGCGCGGCAACACCGTCATCCCGCAGCAAACGAGTGCAGGCTTTCCGGATCGCCCAACCGTGCCTCCGACGGCCCAATCGTGCCAATCTGCGACGAACGCAGCGGGAAAGGTTTCGTTTCGGCGTCTACCAGGTGCCGATGTTGGGCATCGAGGCCCAAGGCTCCTGAGCCGGCAGGTGTCCGTCCTGCAGCAGCTCGATCGAGATGCCGTCCGGGCTCTTGACGAAGGCCATGTGTCCGTCCCGCGGCGGGCGGTGGATCGTGTGGCCGGCGGCCTGCAACCGGGCGCAGGTGTCGTAGATGTTTTCGACCCGGTAAGCCAGATGGCCGAAGTTGCGGCCGCCGCCATAGACCTCCGCTGGCGAACCGTCCTCCGGCGGCCAGTTGTAGGTCAGCTCGACCTCGGCCACGCCCGCGTCGCCGGGGGCTGCCAGGAAGATCAGGGTGAAGCGGCCCTGGGGGCTGTCGTGCCGGCGCACCTCCTCAAGTCCGATCAGCCGGAAGAACGCGATGGTCGCCTCGGGATCGGTCACCCGGATCATCGCGTGCAGGAACTTGGGCATCGTGGCGGTCCTCCTTGCCGGGCTCCTCGCACGGTCCGCCCGGTCCGGCAAGAACGCAGCGGATCAATCGGGTTCCCGGCCTGCGCGAAGGAGGACGAAGCCCAGCAGGGCTGCCAGGATGGACCCGCCGACAATACCCAGCTTGGCCTGGTCGACCAGCTCCGGGTTGGCGGGAAAGGCCAGGTTCGCGATGAACAGGCTCATCGTGAATCCGATCCCGCAGAGCACGGACAGGCCCCACAACTGCCGGGTGGTGGCCCCGGCGGGCCGTTCGGCGAACCCGGTCCGCTCGGCCAGCAGGATCGCGCCGAAGATGCCCGCCTGCTTGCCCACGAACAGCCCGGCAGCAACCGCCAGCGGCAGAGCCGCCGAATGGCCCTCCGTCTGGCCGCCGCCCAAGGCCACGCCGGCATTGGCAAAGCCGAACAGCGGCACGATCAGATAGGCATTCCAGGGAGCCAGACCATGTTCCAGCCGCAGCAGCAGGCTGTCGCCATTCTCGCGGGACGGGGCCAGCGGAATGGTGAAGGCCGCGAGGACTCCCGCCACGGTGGCGTGAACGCCCGAATGGAGCACGGCGAACCAAAGCCCCGCGGCCAGCACGGCATAGACCGAGGCATGGGGAAAACGGCGCAGGCCGAGCAGCGCCAAGACCAGCAGGATCGCGGCGGCAATCCCCAGCCAGCCGAGTGCGATCGACGGCGTGTAGGCCAGCGCGATGATCGCCACCGCGCCCAGATCATCGACAATCGCCACGGTCAGCAGGAACAGCCGCAGCGACGCGGGAAGTCCGCGGCCGACCAGGGCCAGGACCCCGACCGCAAAGGCGATGTCGGTCGCCGCCGGGATGGCCCAGCCCGGGGCCAGCGCCGGCTGGCCTCCGGTGACGGCGAGGTAGACCAGCGCGGGCAAGGCCATACCCGCGATGGCTGCGAGCACGGGCAGGCGCCGCCGTTCCGGGCTGGCGAGCTGGCCATCGAGCACCTCGCGCTTGATCTCGAGCCCGACGACAAAGAAGAACAGGGCCATCAGCCCGTCGTTGATCCACAGTTCGAGCGAGGCCAGCTTGGCGATCGGGGTCCAGGCCAGCGGGCCGTGCAGGGCATGGTGATAGCCGTCATGCCAGGGCGAGTTGGCCAGGCCGATCGCCGCGGCGGCTGCACCCATCAGCAGCAGGGCGGCGCCGGCTTCCCCCCCGGCCAGGCGCATCAGGCGGGTGGACAGCCGGGTGAACGCGTGTCGGGAACGGGACATGCCGGGCACCGTGCGGCAGCAAGCCCCGGCTTGGCAAGCGTTCGATAGTGTAATAGAATATATTACATTCATTCGGGGCGCGCGGTGCTGCGGGGGTTTGGGTGCTGGAAGGTTGGGTGTTGCCCGATCCGTGGCCGCACTCGGGGCAGATTTTGCCATGGCTGGTCAGCGCCTATCGCGAACTGACGGTGTTTTCAGCGTTCTGGCTATTGGTCGGGCTGATTGACGATCTGCTGGTCGATTTCCTGTGGCTGATGCTGGTGCTGCGAGGCCGGGTGCAGGCCCGTTGTCTGCCACGGGGGTTCGAACAGCGCGAACTGTCGGCGCCCATGGCGGTGTTCATTCCCGCATGGTGCGAATCCCAGGTTATCGGCACGACGGTGCAGCACGCGCTGGATGCCTGGCCGCAGCGGAAGGTCAGGATCTACGTCGGCTGCTATGCGAATGACCCGGACACCGCCCGGGCGGTGCTGGCGGCCGGTCATGGCGACCCGCGACTGTGCGCCGTGCCCATCGGTGTCGCTGGGCCCAGCACCAAGGCCGATTGCCTCAACCGCCTCTATCGGGCGCTCGAGCGGGACGAGGTCGCAGCGGGCAGGTCCGTGCAGGCGGTGGTGCTGCACGATGCCGAGGACATGGTCCATCCGGCGGAACTGGTCCTGTTCGAACAGGTGCTGGCCAGCGTGGACTTCGTGCAATTGCCGGTCCGGGCAGAGCCGCTCGCTGGTTCCCCCTGGGTCGCAGGCCATTACATCGACGAGTTCGCCGAGGCTCACACCAAGACCATGGTCGTGCGGGATGCGTTGGGAGGGGCCCTGCCGGCGGCGGGAGTGGGGTGCGCCATCGCTCGGTCGGTGCTGGCCCGCCTGGACCAGCAGCGCCAGACCGATGGGGGCGGATCGTCTGGACCCTTTGCCCCCGAGTGCCTGACCGAGGACTACGAAATCGGCTGGCGCATAGCCCGGATGGGCGGACGCAGCCGCTTCGTGCGGGTGCGCGACGCAGGGGGGGCGCTGGTTGCGACCCGGGCGCACTTCCCCGCCCATTTTGCCTGCGCGGTGCGGCAGAAGACGCGCTGGACCCATGGCATCGCCTATCAGGGCTGGGATCGGCTGGGCTGGTCAGGGACACTGGTCGATCGCTGGATGGCCTTGCGGGACCGCCGTGCGCCGATGGCCGCCCTGGTGCTGCTGGCGGCCTATGCCAGCCTTGTTACCGGCCTGATCCTGGCGGCTGTCGGTCCGCCTGCCGGGATCGCGGCGCTGGCCCCTACACCCTGGACCGACCTGTTCCTGCTGGCCAGCGGTGCTGGTCTGGTGTGGCGCCTGGTCTGCCGTTTTCTGTTCTCGACCCACGAACGCGGCCTGGTCGAGGGGCTCCGCAGCCTGGCTCGCGCCCCGCTGTCGAACGTCATCGCGATCGCCTCTGCGCACCGCGCCCTGCGGGCCTACCTGGGTTCGCTGCGGGGCACTCCGACGGTATGGGACAAGACGCGGCATGACAGCCATCCCGCGGCGCCCCGGTCGCCCCGATGAACCAGGGCGGCGGCTTGCGCGGGCAACCGGTTGCCACGCTCGTCGTGGTGCTGGGCGGCTGGGTCTGCATGCGGATGTTGACCGACTTCGTGCCCCCCGGGGACCGGCCCGGCTCACTGGTCCCGGGCGGCCTTCAGCCCGAAGCCGTGCAGGCGGGCTTGGCTGCGGGACCCGGTGCGGAGGGTCACCTGGCCCGACCGGCAAGCGGGATGTCGCAGGGCATGACCCTCGCTCGCCACGTCGGGGGGAGCCCCTGTCCGGCTTCAGGCAATGGAACCGGTGATGTGGTCATGTCTCTGGACCGGGCCGACCCTGGACCGCCGGACAATCAGTCCCCGGCCGATCCGGCCGCAGCCGCTCACGTGCCTGAGATCCAGATTGGTCCGCCATCCGGGGAGGACTGGCCGGAACCTGAGCGTCGGCAGCACTCGCGTCTCGGCGGGGATGCGTGGGTGCTGGTGCGTGCCGTGGCCGGGGTCCCGACCGGTACCGTGCCGACCTATGGGGGCAGCCAGGCCGGGGCCGTGCTGCGCCATCGGCTTGGCTCTGCCCCTGGGCCCGGCTTGCAGGCCTATCTGCGCGGCAGCGCGGCACTAAACGCTCGGTCGCGCGATGTGGCGCTCGGGCTCGACTGGCGACCGCGCAACGGATTGCGTCTGGATGTGCTGGGTGAGGTGCGGGTGGTCGAGACCGGACGGAGCGTGGTCGTGCGTCCCGCAGCGGGGCTGGTCGGCCAGACCGGGCCGCACCGGCTGCCCGGTGGCTTTGCCGCCAGCGCCTATGCCCAGGCAGGCTGGGTGGGCGGGAAGGGCGCCGTGACCTATGGGGATGGGCAGGTCCTGATCGAACGCGCGGTGTCGTCGAACGCCGCGACCGACCTGCGGCTGGGGCTGGCGGCGTGGAGCGCGGGACAGACCGGGGCCGGCAGGGTGGACGTGGGAGCGACCGTGAGCCTTTCGGTCCCGCTGGGGCCGGCAATCCGCGCCCGGTTGCAGGCGGACTGGCGCCAGCGCGTGGCCGGAAACGCGGCGCCCGGCTCGGGACCGGCCTTCGTCCTCGCCACATCGTTCTGACCCGGCCGGATCGTGCCGGTTTATGCCCGATGACCTCCGCATTGGTGCTTTCCCGGCAGCGGGAGAGGGACTAGGCTCCGGCCGCAAGATGAACGTCTACCTCCCGATCGCCAACCTTGCGGTGAATGGCCTGATTATTGTCGCGCTGGGCGGGCTGACCGGGCTGCTGTCGGGCATGTTCGGGGTCGGTGGCGGATTTCTCACCACGCCGCTGCTGATCTTCTACGGGGTCCCGCCGACGGTCGCGGCGGCTTCGGCGGCGAGCCAGGTGACGGGGGCCAGCGTATCGGGCGTCTTTGCGCACAGCCGGCGCGGCGGGGTGGACTACCTGATGGGCGGCGTGCTTGTCGCGGGCGGAGTGATCGGCACCGGGATCGGGGCCGTGCTGTTCCGGCTGCTCACCGCGCTGGGCCAGATCGATACGGTGATCAATGTCCTCTATGTCGTGCTGCTGGGCGGCATCGGCGGATTCATGGCGCGCGATTCCTGGCGCGAGATCAAGGCCCAGACCCGCGGCGAGGCCCTGCCGGCGCGGAAGCGGCGGCATCATCCCCTGGTGGCCAACCTGCCCCTGCGCTGGCGGTTCTATCGCTCGGGTCTCTACATCTCCCCGCTTGCGCCCTTGCTCCTCGGGATGACCACCGGGGTCCTGACGATGCTGATGGGCATCGGCGGCGGCTTCGTGCTGGTGCCCGCGATGCTTTACATTCTGGGCATGAGCGCCAGCGTCGTGGTCGGCACCTCGCTGTTCCAGATCCTGTTCGTGACCATGGCCACCACGATGATGCATGCCCTGACGACCAAGGCGGTGGACATCGTCCTGGCCGTCCTGCTGCTGCTCGGTTCGGTCACCGGGGCCCAGCTCGGCGCGCGGATCGCCTTGCGGGTCCGCCCCGAGCGGTTGCGCCTGGTGCTGGCGATCATCGTGCTGAGCGTGGCCCTGCGCATGGCGCTGGGGCTCACTTACCAGCCCGACGCCATTTACACAGTGACCCCGCTCTAGCCATGCTGCGCCGCCTTTTCGCCCTGGTCTGCCTGATCCTGCTCGGCGCCGCGCGCGATCCGATCCTTGTGCCCGAGGTGTCGCAGCACGAGGTGCAGGTGCGGCAGGGTTTCACCGGCACCGAACTGTTGCTCTATGGCGCGATCCTCGATCCGCAGGGCACCCGCGCCGGACGGGATTACGATATTGTCGTGGTGCTGAAGGGACCGACCCAGTCGATCACCCTGCGCGAAAAGCAGAAGCATGCCGGGATCTGGGTCAATGCGGCCAGCGCGCGGTTCCGCTCGGCGCCGTCGTTCTACGCGGTGGCCTCGTCCCGACCGCTCGACCGCATCGTCGATCCCCGCACCGCCGCGATCTACGAGCTGGGCCTGCCGTTCCTGCAACTGTCCCCGATCGGCAGCTTCCAGACCGAGGAGCAGATCCGCTTTGCCGCCGGGCTGGTCCAGTTGATGACCAACCAGAAGCTGTACCAGGAGGACCCCACCGGGGTCACCGTGAACGAGCAGGTGCTGTACCAGGCCCGCATCAAGCTGCCGTCGAATGTTCAGACCGGCACCTACACGGCCGAGACCTTCGCCGTTTCGCGCGGCTCCGTGGTGGCCTCGGCGATTGCCCGGGTGGAGGTCAAGAAGCGCGGGTTCGAGCGGATCGTTGCCGAGTTCGCGCAGCGCTCCTCGTTCATCTACGGGCTGCTTGCCGTCGCGGTCTCGGTGGCGATGGGCTGGATCGCCGGTCGGCTGCTGACCCGCACCTGACGCCCCGTTTCCCGAGGCAACCATTTGCGCGACGTTAACCCTCTCTGCGCTAACGTTCTGACAGGCGACAGCGACGGGCGGCGAAAGCATGAACAGCATGAGCAGCGGCGGGTTTGACGGCAGCGCGTCAGCGAGCGTGACGGAGCTGCCTGGCGGCCCCGGCGCGATCCCGGTGCACGACAACGCGAGCGATCCGATTGGAGTGGTGCTGGACATCGCCGGCTCGTCCTCGCTGATCGCCTTCGATCTCCAGCGCCTGCAGGAATGCAGCGACGACGAGGACCCCTCGATTGCCCTGGCCGGGCAGGTGGGCAGCGCGATCAAGATCCGGGTCGGGCGCGGCTGGCTGCTGGCCAGCGTGCGGACCCAGCGGCAGGACCCCAAGTCGGGCAGCGGCGTGCTCGCCAACATCGATTTCCTGGGCGAGGGCGAGGAAGAGAAGCTGACCGGCCGGATCCATGGCTTCCGGCGCGGCGTCACCCGCTATCCGATCCCCGGCGCGCTGGTCTATCCGGCCAGCACCAGCGACCTTCGCCAGATCTATGCCAGCGACGGCCGTTTCGCGATCCAGATCGGCACGGTCTTCCCCACCCGCGACATCCGCGCCGGGCTCTATGTCGATGCCCTACTGGGCAAGCATTTCGCCCTGCTCGGCTCGACCGGCACCGGCAAGTCGACCGGGGCCGCGCTGATCCTGCACCGCATCTGCAAGATGGCCCCGCAGGGTCATGTGGTGATGATCGATCCCCACGGCGAGTATGCCGCCGCGTTCCGCAACACCGGGGTGATCTTCGACACCACCAACCTGCAGCTGCCCTACTGGCTGATGAACTTCGAGGAGCACTGCGAGGTCCTCCTCACCTCGCACGGGACCGACCGCGAGATCGACGCCGACATCCTGGGCAAGTGCCTGCTCCAGGCCCGGCTCAAGAGCCGCCTGGCGGAAGGGCTGGGCAAGGTTACCGTGGACAGCCCGATCCCCTACCTGCTGTCCGATCTCGCCGCGATCCTCCAGAACGAGGCGGGCAAGCTCGACAAGAGCACCAGTTCGGTGCCCTACATGCGGATCAAGACCAAGCTCGACGAGCTGAAGGGTGATCCGCGCTACCAGTTCATGTTCTCGGGCGTGCTGGTCGGCGATACGATGGCCGACTTCATCGCCAAGATCTTCCGCCTGCCCGCGCTGGGCAAGCCGATCTCCATCGTCGACGTCTCGGGTGTTCCGTCCGAGGTCACCTCCACCGTGGTCGCCGTGCTGGGGCGCCTGATCTTCGACTTCGCGATCTGGGCCCGGGATGAAGAGACCCGCCCGGTCCTGCTGGTCTGCGAGGAGGCCCACCGCTACGTTCCCAACGAGCGCAATGCCGACGGTTCGTCGGTCGGCCGCGTGCTGTCGCGCATCGCCAAGGAAGGCCGCAAGTACGGGGTCAGCCTGGGGCTGATCACCCAGCGCCCTTCGGATCTGGCCGAAGGCGTGCTGTCGCAGTGCGGCACGATCATCGCCATGCGGCTCAACAACGATCGCGACCAGGCCTTCGTCCGGGCCGCCATGCCCGAAGGCGCGCGCGGCTTCCTCGATTCGATCCCTTCGCTGCGCAACCGCGAGTGCATCATTTCGGGCGAGGGCGTCTCGATCCCGGTGCGCGTCTGCTTCGACGAGCTGGAGGAACCGCGTCGCCCCGCCTCGGCCGACCCGTCGATCACCGAGCTGTGGCGCTGTTCGGGCGGCGAGGAGGACATGGTCGCCCGCACCGTGCTGCGCTGGCGGGCCCAGGGCCGCTAGCCAGGTCAATCCGCCGGCGGACCGCCCGCGCGATAGGCGCTGCCCCGGTTGTGGCGCCAGTTGCCCTGCGTGTAGGCCCAGACCGTCAGGACCAGCGCGACCGATGAGCTGGCCGGATAGGACCACCACAGCGCCTCGCTGCCCAGCCAGTGATAGGTTCCGAAGTAGAACCCCATCCGCGCCGGATAGAACGAGACGAACAGGATCAGCAGCGGCACCACCACGGCGCCATAGGCGCGCATGGTCCCGGTCATCACCATCATCACGCCCGACAGCATGAACGACCAGGTACAGATCAGCTGGATATGCCGCGCAATCGGGATCGCCGGGCTGTCGTGTCCCAGGAAGATCGCCAGCAGCGGCCGGTCGAAGGTGACGATCAGCAGGCCCAGCACCCCGGTCATCACCAGGTTGGTGGTCACCCCGAACAGGGTGACCGCTCCGGCGCGGCGGTGGTTGTCCGCGCCGATCGCCTGGGCGACCATCGCGCTGACCGCCGATCCGATCGCGAAGGCCGGCATCTGCAGGTAATTCCACAGCTGCATCGAGGCGCCATAGGCCGCCGTGGTGTCCAGCCCCTCGCGGTTGACCAGCCCGACCATGACCAGCTGCGCCGCGGCGATCAGCAGCATCTGCGCCCCCATCGGCAGGCCCTTGCCGATGATGTAGCCCAGCTCGTCCCAGGCCGGCCGCAGGTAGCGCAGCTCGGCCCCGCGCAGCCGCAGCGGCAGGTCCTTGCGGTACAGAACCACCACCAGCAGAAGGACCCCGGCAATGTTGGCCAGCGCGGTCGACAGCGCCGATCCGGCGATGCCCATGGCCGGAATCGGCCCGGCGCCGCGGATCAGCAGCGGGTTGAAGGCCACGTCGATCGCCACGGTCAGGATCATCGCATACAGCGGCGTGCGCGCGTCGCCCGCGCCGCGCAGCCCCATCGACAGCATCATGGTGGCCGTGCCGAACGGCAATGACAGGAAGATCACCCGCAGATAGGCGTCGGCCTCGGCCATGCTGCCCCCCGGCGTCGCCATCAGCCGCAACAGCGTCGGCGAGGCGAACCAGCCGGCGATCGCCACGGCCAGCGAGACCAGGGTGCAGAACCCGGTGCCCGCCCCGAAGGTGCGCCGCGCCGCGTCGACATTGCGCGCGCCGAAGTGCTGGCCGACCTTGACCGTCGTCGCCATGCCGAAGCCGAACACGGCCGAGAACAGCAGGAAGGTGATGACGTTGGCATTGGCCGTGGCGGCCAGCGCGCTTTCGCCGATCAGCCGGCCCACCCACATCGCGTTGATCGATCCGTTGAGCGTCTGCAGCAGATTGGAGATCAGCGTGGGGATCGAGAACAGCAGCAGGGTGCGCAGGATCGGGCCCTGCGTCAGGTCCCCGCGACGTGTGCCGCCCGGGGCACCGTCAGCCGGGCGTTCGGCGGGGGCGGAATCGGCCGCGGCGGGTTCGGAGAGGGCCTTGGTCATGTTCCCCGTGTGTCGCCGTAAAGGTGAATGTGCAACCTGTCCGTGATCCGCCAGCCCTCGGCCAGGACCAGCGGGGCGAGCCAGCGCAGCCGCTCGGTCAGGATCGAGGGGTGAGTGCCCTCGGGCATGATGAACACGCGATCCGGGGCGAAGGCATGGCGCTCCGCCAGTGTCCGCACCTCGGCCAGATCGTCGGGGCTGGCCACCACGAACTTGAAGAAGGCGCGCGGGTCGACGGCCCAGGCCGCCAGGCGTTCGGGCGGCAGGGCCAGGTCGGCCGGATTGCCGCTGTGCGCCAGCTTGGGGCTGACGTTGTACTGGTGGACTTGCGGATCGAGCGCGGCATGGGGCGCGACCGTGCCATTGGTCTCGATCTCCACATGCATGGCGGGCAGCAGCGCGACCAGCCGGGCGAGTGCGGCGCCCTGCAACAGCGGCTCGCCGCCGGTGACGACCAGCCGGTTGCCCCCCAGCGCACCGATCCGCGCCGCCACCTCGGCCTCATCCAGGGTGACCTGGTTGTCCGCGCGGTCGAAGGCCAGGTTGTCGCGGTGCGGGCGATTGTCGCCGGCAAAACGCCAGGTGTAGGCCGTGTCGCACCAGTGGCAGGCCAGATTGCAGCGCGACAGCCGCACGAACACGCTCGGCCGGCCCAGCGACGGCCCTTCGCCCTGCAGCGAGGCAAAGATCTCGGGCTCGCCCGGAGTGGTGGTGGCTAGCGTGAGCATCGGGGCGTCAGCATGACGGGGTGGTTGACACGGTTGACACGGTTCTGGAGCAAAACGGCGAAGGCGGCCCCCGGCGCCGGTTGCGGGGCGGTGAAAGGGCAGGGCGGGGCGCACGGATCATGGCGTCCGCCTTGTCAGATCGGACGGATTTAGGAAACGGTTTTGCGGGGATGGGTGGGCAGCCCCCTCCGTCAGCCGCTGGCGCGGCTGCCACCTTGTATCTTGAATTTGGTGCATGATGGGTTTGCGGGTTGGGGCGCTAGCGCCCCAACCCGCTCCGTTCGTGAGCCCGCTGTCACCTAGGTTGCCTAGACCGCTGGGGAGCTTGGGCCCG
>NZ_JACLAU010000079.1 GCF_014230305.1 Novosphingobium aerophilum | reverse complement strand
CCGCGAGATCAGCGCACCAGCAGGGGCTGTGCTGCACAAGCTCGAAGGGTTCCGCACAGCCCCTGCTGCATCCAGCGGTGACATCTCTATCTGGCGGAAATAGTGTCTTCTCTAACCAGCCAGAACATATTTTCCGCCAAGTAGAAATGTCACTGGGGTCAGCCCGCAGCGGATTATCCCACATTTTCACCTTCCGCCGGTCTGTGGGATAGACCTGACCATACCTCGTGCGGAGCCACCGCGCAGAGCCAGACGGCGAGCATGCGGCCCGCCCCGCCAAGAGACAAGATTTTCCCTGCATTCTGTCAAATTGGCCTGATTGCAGGGTAACATTCCTGGTCCTGCGCGCTGCTGGCGCGACCCTGCGAAGGCGCCCTGTACGCATTGCTTGAAATCTTTACGGCTTGGGCCTATCTGGATGCCGTAAACGTCGTATGTTGGTTGAACGATGCCGAGCCTTGCGAACCAGATTCTGGCCTCCATCCCGGAGAATGTGACCGTCGATCGCGGCGCGCTGGTGCTGGCGGCTGACTACGATTCGGTCGGACGCGCGCTCAAGCAGCTCGTCCAGACCGGTAAGCTGGTGCGCGTCGGCCGCGGCCGTTACCGCAAATCTGGTGGTCAGGCGACCTGTTCAGCTTCGTCGATTGCAGACCTCATTGCGCAGCGGGTCCGGCGGTCCCGGCGCAACGTATTCCTGCGTGCCGATTTCGACGCATTCGGGAGCTACGACGCCGTCGGGCGCGCGCTACGCCAACAGGTCCAGATCGGCCGCCTGGTCCAGATCGGTTATGGCCTCTACGCCAAGGCCGAGCCTTCGCCGCTGACCGGCAAGCCCGCGCCCATTGTCGGCATTCGCACACTGGCGAGCGAAGCTATCAGGCGGCTCGGGAAGTCGGTCGAGCCCTCGCGCTTCGACAAGGCCTATAACAGCGGACGCTCGACCCAGGTCCCCACGGGGCGCACCCTGACGGTCAATGCCCGGATCCGTCGCCGGATCGGCTACGATGGCAATTATGTCGTTCTTCAACCCGCCTGACCGCAGGACGCTGGGCCGGGTTGCGGGCGCCCTCGCCGTCGACGAAGCCTTCGTCGAAAAGGACTGGTATGTCGTCCAGGCGATCCGGGCGCTGCTGGAGCTCGACGACGCTGACTTCACGCCCGTGTTTTCCGGCGGAACCTCGCTGCTCAAGGGCCACGGCCTGATCAAGCGCTTTTCCGAAGACATCGACTTCAAACTGAGCCTGTCGGCAGAATTTATCGGCTTGTCGCACCATCAGCAGCGCCGCCGGCTTGGCGACTATCGCGACCGGTTGACTGCGTTGTGGACTGACCTCGGCTTCACGGATCTGGAAGTTGAAGCCCGAAGCGGCAACTCCTTTCTGCAATTCGAAATGAATTACCCGACCAAGCTCGGCGGACATGCGGCGCTGCGCCCGCACATCCTTGCCGAACTCTCCGCAAAGCCGCCCGCCCTGCAGCCGGTCTCACGATCGATTGCCTCCTTTGTCGCGCAGTTCCGTGCAGCGGAACCCGAGGTGCCTGCCATCCTCTGTATCGATCCGGTCGAGACCGCAGCGGACAAGCTGAGCGCCTTTGCCTGGCGCTCGATTGCGCGCGATCGTAGCCACCCCGATGACGATCCGACCATCGTGCGCCACCTTCACGATCTTTCGGCCTTGGAGACGGTCGCCACCGCCAGCGCGGATTTTCCGGTCCTGCTTCTGGACTCAATTCATGCGGACACAATGCGCGGCCAGGGCGCGGTGCAAGACCTGCCGTCGCAACAACGGCTCATGGCGATGCTCGATCGCGTGAAGCGCGATCCAGACTATGCGGCCGAGTACCGGCAATTTGTCGAAAGCATGGCTTTCGCAGGAGCCAGCGACATTCCCGATTTCGAGCAGGCTTTCACGGCGCTCGAAAGGCTCTGCGCCATGCTTCCACAAGAGGCGGCCTAGTACACCTCGATGTGTTGCAAGCTGGCGAGTGGCACTTCGCTTGGGCAAGCTGCAATCAGCTGTCGTCGCTGGCATTTGCCTTATCGAGCAGGTCCATGAATGTCCGCGCCGCATCGCGATCTCCAGGGTCCTTGAACGCGACATCGAGGTCCGGCGCAGAACTCAGCATGTAGAGCAGCGACCACATGGCGAACCTGCGTCCCTTGTCGGTTTCGAGCCCGAACTCGACCCGCATGTGCTCGATCCCGCTGGCCAGCCCTTCGGGCGAAACCGCACCGAGATCATCGGTTCCGAAAAAGCGCCGCATCTGGTCGTCGAATTCCATGGCCCTGCTTCGACAAGGTTGAGCGGCCCTGTCAAGATGGACGCACTCGGTTCCGCGCGACTTGCAGCCGCGCTCCTGCGGGTGCGGTGCTTTTCGCGTTGGGCCGCCGGCACGCTTGCCTTCGCCTCCGTCGCCGTCCCGCGCCCGTGCGATGCACCGGGCCACGGGCCGACTGACTGTCTCCGGCAAGGGGTCCGTGTTTGGTGCTGGCCGCGCTGCGGACAGCGCAGCCAGGGCGCCCCGCCTCCAGCCTGAGTCTGACTCCTCGAACGCGCAAAGGCGGAGCGCAGAGGACATCGAGTTTTGCGGTTAACCCCGAACGCCCAGATGGGGTTCGGGGGCAAAACCGTAATCTCTCTCTCATCTCGGTGGCTGAGCGAAATCAGCATCGCCATAGCATGACGCCTGGGAGATTGGCGGCCGTCAAGGATCGCGGGTGCCCCCCGATTTTGGCCTGCTTCGGCTAGCGCCTTGCGAGCAAAAATCGGCTCCCCCCACGCCCGCTATTCGCGGCGGCAGCGCGTGCGCGCCGCCGTCCCTGACTGCCTGACTCCGGCGTCCTTCAAGGCACATCTTTCATCAGCGTGATGAGAGAAAATTCCATTTGGAGGTTATCATGACGGACCGTTTCTCGAACTTCGCCGACCTTGCCGAACACTATGCGCGTCAAATCGCGACGCCCGACTATGCCCGGGCATTCATGGAGCAGACCGAACTGGCCAAGCTCTCGATCGAGCATGAGCCGAGCGCTGTCGAAATGCCCGACCCCGAGGTGGCGCAGGCGGCGATCGAGATGATGCTGGCAACGGTCTTCGACCTGTTCCGCGACACCCGGATGGAGGATTTCGCAAGCGAAGTAGCCTGGGGCATCGCCAACAGCTTCCATGTCGTCGCCAAGCGCCTCGATGACCGCGAGGATGCCATGGCGAACCGGCTCCAGGAGAAGCTGCGCGAATACGATCCAAGCGAGGTCTACGCGACCGATCTGGAAGACCTCACCATGCAGGCCCGCAGCCTTGCCGAATGCCGCGATGCGATGGAGTGCATGCGTGATCATGCCGCACGGATCTACCTTGTCGAAACCGGCCGGCCATTCTCGCCGGTGCGGGGCTCGCGGGTCTCGTCCAAGACCAATGCTTCGATGATCGAAGCGCGCGACTATCTCGCGGCACAGAAGGCGCAGCGGCGCGAGCAATTTGCCCCATCGGGTCCGGTCGTGGTGTTCTCGGGCGGACAGCAGTTCACGGACATTGCCCTCGTTGAAGACTATCTCGATGCGATCCATGCCCGGGTCCCGTCGATGGCGCTGGCAACGACTGCCCAGAACAAGGGCGCGGATGTGATCGCGGCGGCCTGGGCATCGCGCCACAATGTGCCGGTCATCCTGTGCAAGCCCGACACCTCGCGAGGACCTTCGGCGCCCTATCAGCGCAACGCTCGCATGCTCGCCTTCAAGCCCGTCGAGGCGGTGGTGTGCAGCGGCGGCGGCATCCAGGCGAACCTTGCCGACCGTCTGCGCGAAGCCCGCATTCCCCTCCATATCGTGCGCGACGCATCGGTCCAGAACGAGGCTCCGGCGGCGCGGACCAAAGCCCCAGCGCAAGCCGAACGGCCTGTGATGAAGCGCACGGCATGTGGCACCGTCAATGCCGATGAACTCCCGCCGTTCTGACCGGGGCCTGCTCCGATTGCATCAACCAGAAGGGTGTCCGGCCTCACCGCCGGATGCCCTTCTTTTTTGTCGATCGGGACGCACACTGTCATGGCCCGGCTCGCTCGCTTCTTGCCCCCGCCAGTAATGGCCTGACGGCCTGCTGGCGCCCAAGCATCGCGCCGAAAAGTGGGAACCGGTTTTACCTTCGGTGAACTGCGTTTCGGCTACCGGCGATGCGGCAACCAAGAACGCTGCGAAGGCTTCGCATCGGCCGGGCGCTCGAGACCCGTGCCTGTGACCACCGGGTGTGCTGCCCAACAGGGTTAAACACTCTCGCAGAATTCCAAGCATGATGGCCGCCATTGGCCCGCGTCAAGAAGGGCGGTTCCCCCAATTTTTACGCCTGAAGAAGGCGAAAAAATCGGCTCCCCCACCCCCGCTCACGCGGCGGGCCGCGGGCGGCCCGTTCCTGACCCGGGCCAAGCTCGGCCATCCCGAAGGAGACCTCTTCAATTCCTTTGACAGGAGGCTCACATGAACGCTCTTACCAAGACCCTCGACATCCCGGCTTTCGACCCCATCAACTATGACGCAGCTGTACGCGCCGCGACGATCCGGGCCCAGCACAGCTTCTTCGACCAGCACGTCATCGAGGACGAGTTCGGCTGCTTTCTCGCCATCGACGAGGGCGACTACAACGCCCTGCCCCAGGACCTGATCGACCGGATCGTCCATTCCGTCCCGGGCATGATGGCCGACGACTTCGACGAAGCGAACATCGCCCGCGCCGCAAGCTTCATGAGCGTGGTGATGGATCCCGACTGGGACGCCGACTGCCCGTTCTGACATGCCGCATATCGCACCGCGCCGGAGGGCTCTTGAGGGGCTCTCCGGCCCCTCTTTTTGCGTGTCCAGATAAAGCGCAGCCGGGGCATCGAGCCCCGGCTGCGCTGGCCTCTGCCGAGGCCGGTTTCAGCTTGCCCGCAGGCGCTTCTCCGCTTCGTCCAGACCGAGCTTTCCGAGAGCGGCGAAGAATGCTTCGACCCTCTCGAACGGCGCCTTGCCGAGAACCGATTTCTGCATCAGCTCGACACTCGCCGCCCGCTCGCTTTCGCGCAGTTTTGTCTCGCGCGCTTCCAGCGCCTGACGCTCCTTCGCGATTGCCTGTCGTTCCGCTGTCCCCCGTCAGCACCAATGGCACAGATTTGAGGTTGTGAATTAAGGAGGGTTGGGGCTTCGTCGCAGTGACGAAGGAACGAAGATGAAGCCCCAACCCTCCATGAAAAAATCGCCCGCCAAGGC
>NZ_JACLAU010000078.1:0-2500 GCF_014230305.1 Novosphingobium aerophilum | reverse complement strand
TGGAGAAGGACTCGAGTAGGGCGGGACACGTGAAATCCTGTCTGAACATGGGGGGACCACCCTCCAAGCCTAAATACTCGTACATGACCGATAGCGAACACAGTACCGTGAGGGAAAGGTGAAAAGCACCCCGATGAGGGGAGTGAAACAGTACCTGAAACCGAATGCTTACAAGCAGTGGGAGCCTCTTTAGGGGGTGACCGCGTACCTCTTGCATAATGGGTCAGTGACTTAGTTTATCGAGCAAGCTTAAGCCGTTAGGTGTAGGCGCAGCGAAAGCGAGTCTGAATAGGGCGACAGAGTTCGATGAATTAGACCCGAAACCCGGTGATCTAGGCATGACCAGGCTGAAGGTGCGGTAACACGCACTGGAGGGCCGAACCGTTGCATGTTGAAAAATGCTCGGATGAGTTGTGTTTAGGGGTGAAAGGCCAATCAAACCGGGAAATAGCTGGTTCTCCGCGAAATCTATTGAGGTAGAGCGTCGGATGTATGCCGTTGGGGGTAGAGCACTGGATGGGTGCGGGGGTCGCGAGATCTACCAATCCTAACCAAACTCCGAATACCAACGAGTCTTATCCGGCAGACAGACGGCGGGTGCTAAGGTCCGTCGTCAAAAGGGAAACAGCCCTAACCTACAGCTAAGGTCCCCAAGTCATCACTAAGTGGGAAAGCATGTGGGATTTCCAAAACAACCAGGAGGTTGGCTTAGAAGCAGCCATCCTTTAAAGAAAGCGTAACAGCTCACTGGTCTAAATAAGAGATCCTGCGGCGAAGATGTATCGGGGCTAAAGTGATGCACCGAAGCTTAGGGTTCGGACTTCGGTCCGAGCGGTAGCGGAGCGTTCCGTAAGCCTGTGAAGCGGTCTGGTAATGGGCCGTGGAGGTATCGGAAGTGCGAATGCTGACATGAGTAGCGACAAAGAGGGTGAGATGCCCTCTCGCCGAAAGACCAAGGGTTCCTGCTTAAAGCTAATCTGAGCAGGGTGAGCCGGCCCCTAAGACGAGCCCGAAGGGGGTAGTCGATGGGAACCACGTTAATATTCGTGGGCCTGGTGGTGTGTGACGGATCGCTTACGTTGTACGTTCTTATCGGATTGAACGTGCTTCCACGCGGTTCCAGGAAATAGCCCCACCGTATAGACCGTACCCGAAACCGACACAGGTGGTCAGGTAGAGTATACCAAGGCGCTTGAGAGAAGTATCCTGAAGGAACTCGGCAAATTGCCTCCGTACCTTCGGAAGAAGGAGGCCCTGTCTATGCGCAAGCACTGGCAGGGGGCACAGGCCAGGGGGTAGCGACTGTTTAGCAAAAACACAGGACTCTGCTAAGTCGGCTTCAAGACGACGTATAGGGTCTGACGCCTGCCCGGTGCCGGAAGGTTAAGAGGAGGAGTGCAAGCTCCGAATTGAAGCCCCGGTAAACGGCGGCCGTAACTATAACGGTCCTAAGGTAGCGAAATTCCTTGTCGGGTAAGTTCCGACCTGCACGAATGGCGTAACGACTTCCCCACTGTCTCCAGGATATGCTCAGCGAAATTGAATTCTCCGTGAAGATGCGGAGTACCCGCGGTTAGACGGAAAGACCCCGTGCACCTTTACTGCAGCTTCAGAGTGGCATTAGGAAAGAATTGTGTAGCATAGGTGGGAGGCTTTGAAGCACCGGCGCCAGCTGGTGTGGAGCCATAGGTGAAATACCACCCTGTTGTTTTCTGATGTCTAACCCAGGACCGTTAGCCGGTTCGGGGACCCTCTGTGGCGGGTAGTTTGACTGGGGCGGTCGCCTCCTAAAGAGTAACGGAGGCGCGCGATGGTAGGCTCAGGACGGTTGGAAACCGTCTGTTAGAGTGCAATGGCATAAGCCTGCCTGACTGCGAGACTGACGAGTCGAGCAGAGACGAAAGTCGGTCATAGTGATCCGGTGGTCCCTCGTGGAAGGGCCATCGCTCAACGGATAAAAGGTACGCCGGGGATAACAGGCTGATGATTCCCAAGAGCTCATATCGACGGAATCGTTTGGCACCTCGATGTCGGCTCATCACATCCTGGGGCTGGAGCAGGTCCCAAGGGTTTGGCTGTTCGCCAATTAAAGTGGTACGTGAGCTGGGTTCAGAACGTCGCGAGACAGTTTGGTCCCTATCTGCCGTGGGCGTCGATACTTGAGAGGAGTTGCCCCTAGTACGAGAGGACCGGGGTGAACATGCCTCTGGTGTACCTGTCGTTCCGCCAGGAGCGCAGCAGGGTAGCTATGCATGGACGGGATAACCGCTGAAAGCATCTAAGCGGGAAGCCTCCCTCAAGATAAGGTATCTTCGAGTCGTGATAGACCATCACGTTGATAGGCCGGGTGTGGAAGTGCGGTAACGCATGGAGCTAACCGGTCCTAATAACTCTGATCATGCTTGAGAGTCCCACCATCAATGACAGCCCTGCACCGCAGGGCTTCGGCGAGGACGGACGATCATCCAGCCACATCACAACATCAAAAGACATCGATTAA
>NZ_JACLAU010000077.1 GCF_014230305.1 Novosphingobium aerophilum | reverse complement strand
TGCAAACTCCACCATAACGATGAGCCCGGTGGCCACCAGCGACGCCGCATTCCGGGGTGGGGCATGCCCCACCCCGGAATACACCATCGCCTACACCGGAAATTACACCACGAGCGCGGACGCTAGCTTTGGATGGGTTAGCCCGGATGGCTGTTTTCAGAATAAGCGGCCATTCTAAGTCTAACTGGTGGGCAACCCGCGGCCATCAGCCGAGCGCGCGCGAGGCAAGATCGGCCGCAGCATCACGCTTCGCCTGTGCGGCCTTCCGTTCGGAATAGCGATCGACGAGTTGCCAAGCGTGAGCGCGGGTCAGGATCGTGAATCGGACCAGTTCCTCCATCACGTCCACGATCCGGTCATAATAGCTCGACGGGCGCATGCGGCCGCCTTCGTCGAACTCCTTGAACGCCATTGCCACGCTCGACTGGTTGGGGATGGTAATCATGCGCATCCAGCGGCCGAGAAGGCGCAGCGTGTTGACCGCGTTGAACGACTGCGAGCCGCCAGACACCTGCATGACCGCGAGGGTGCGACCTTGGGTCGGACGCATGCCGCCGAACTCCAGCGGCAGATGGTCGATCTGCGCCTTCATGATGCCGGTGATCTGGCCGTGTCGCTCGGGGCTGCACCAGACCATGCCTTCGGACCATAGCGCATGCTGCCGGAGTTCGTGGACGGCGGGATGATCGTCGCCCTTCACCTGATCGGGGAGCGGCAGGTCGCTCGGATCGAATATCCGCACCTCTGCGCCGAACAGGATCAGCAGTCGCGACGCTTCCTCGGCTACAAGCCGGCTGAACGAGCGTTCGCGCAGCGACCCATAGAGCAGCAGGATGCGCGGCGGTGGCTGATCGTCGCCCATGCCGGTGCCCGGCCGGGCGATCGCGATGCTGCGATCTAGCGCGGGCAGATGGTCGGGGTCGGCCAGGTCACGAAGGCGAGTCATCCAAGATCCTTGACGAGATAGGTCGCGCGCGGACCGCACAGCGACGTGAACTGCGCAGTCGCGGCGATGAACGCCGGCGCGGCATCGCGATCGGCATCGGCGTAGCCGAGCCTGCGGAAGAACTCCCCGGAGCCGCTGGTCAGAAGGTGTAGCCGATCGACCGCGCCATCGGCGACGCCTTCGAGGCGCTCGACCAGCATCCGGCCGTAGCCCTTGCCGCGCCGGGTCGGCAGCACTACCAGCGAGCGGAGCAGCCGGTCAGCGTCGTTGCCTTCCAGACCGATGAACCCGATCAGCCCTTCATCGTCGGACAGGCTGAAGAACATCTGGTCGAGACCGCCGAGATCGTCGGTCGGGAGCTGCGCGGCGCCGAGCGCGAGGCGCAGGACATCATCAGCGTGCCGAGCCTCCGAGAAATAGACCTGGGTCATGCCGTCGCTCTCGCCTCGTACCAGGGCCGCGTCCGCTTCACGATCGAGACGACCGACAGCATCACCGGCACCTCGACCAGCACGCCGACGACGGTCGCCAGCGCCGCTCCCGAGTTGAGCCCGAACAGGCTGATCGCGGCGGCGACGGCCAGCTCGAAAAAGTTGGAGGCGCCGATCAACGCAGCCGGGGCCGCGACGCGCCATGCCACACCGAGCCTACGGCTCAGCCAGTAGGCGAGCCCCGCGTTGAAATAGACCTGAATGAGGATCGGCACCGCGATCAGGGCAATGACCAGCGGATGGGCGATGATCGCCTCACCCTGAAACCCGAACAGCAGAACCAGCGTGGTCAGCAGCGCCAGCAGCGACACCGGCCCAAGCCGAGCCAGCAGCCGGTCCAATGCCTCCTGTCCGCCCGCTCCGATCACGACACTGCGGACGATCTGCGCGACGATGACTGGCACGACGATGTAGAGCATCACCGAGATCAACAGCGTGTCCCACGGCACCGTGATCGACGCGACGCCGAGGAGCAGGCCGACCAGCGGCGCGAAGGCAAAGACCATGATCACGTCGTTCAGCGCGACCTGGCTCAGCGTGTAAGTGGGCTCGCCCTCGCAGAGGTTGGACCAGACGAACACCATCGCCGTACAGGGTGCGGCGGCCAACAGGATCAAACCGGCGATATAGGAGCTGACCTCGCCCGCCGGCAGCAGGGGCCGAAACAGCCAGCCCAGAAACAGCGTGCCGAGCAGCGCCATCGAAAACGGCTTCACCGCCCAGTTGATGAACAGGGTGACGCCGACGCCCTTCCAGTGCTGGCGAACAGAGCCGAGCGCGCGGAGGTCGATCTTGAGCAGCATGGGGATGATCATCAGCCAGATGAGCACCGCGACGACGAGGTTGACCCGCGCCACCTCGGCTGCGGCGATCGCGCCGAACAGGCCCGGCAGCGCGTAGCCGAGCGCGATCCCGACCACGATGCACAGCGCAACCCAGACGCTGAGATAGCGCTCGAATGTGCTGATCCCCGGCTTGGCCGACGCGGCGGTGGTCATGCGCCGATCCTGTTGCCCGCGTCGTCGATGACCTTCTCGCCATCTTCCTTGGTGAAGGCGCCGCGCTGCCGGGCCGGCAGCAGGTCGAGCACCTCTTCCGACGGACGGCACAGCTTCACGCCGGGCTCTGTTGCAAAAATCGTGAAGCTTGAGCATGCTTGGCGGAGATTGGACGGACGGAACGATGACGGATTTCAAGTGGCGCCATTTCCAGGGTGATGTGATCCTGTGGGCGGTGCGCTGGTATTGTCGCTATCCGATCAGCTATCGCGACCTTGAGGAAATGCTGGCGGAACGCGGCATTTCGGTCGACCATACGACGATCTATCGCTGGGTCCAGTGCTACGCCCCGGAGATGGAGAAGCGGCTGCGCTGGTTCTGGCGGCGTGGCTTTGATCCGAGCTGGCGCCTGGATGAAACCTACGTCAAGGTGCGGGGCAAGTGGACCTACCTGTACCGGGCAGTCGACAAGCGGGGCGACACGATCGATTTCTACCTGTCGCCGACCCGCAGCGCCAAGGCAGCGAAGCGGTTCCTGGGCAAGGCCCTGCGAGGCCTGAAGCACTGGGAAAAGCCTGCCACGCTCAATACCGACAAAGCGCCGAGCTATGGTGCAGCGATCACCGAATTGAAGCGCGAAGGAAAGCTGGACCGGGAGACGGCCCACCGGCAGGTGAAGTATCTCAATAACGTGATCGAGGCCGATCACGGAAAGCTCAAGATACTGATCAAGCCGGTGCGCGGTTTCAAATCGATCCCCACGGCCTATGCCACGATCAAGGGATTCGAAGTCATGCGAGCCCTGCGCAAAGGACAGGCTCGCCCCTGGTGCCTGCAGCCCGGCATCAGGGGCGAGGTGCGCCTTGTGGAGAGAGCTTTTGGCATTGGGCCCTCGGCGCTGACGGAGGCCATGGGCATGCTCAACCACCATTTCGCAGCAGCCGCCTGATCGGCGCAGAGCGACAGCCTACCTCTGACTGCCGCCAATCTTTGCAACAGAGCCCTTCTGCGTGTGCGCCCCGAAGCCACGCATCGTCATGTCCTGCAACATACGCTCACGCAGCGAATGGGTCGGGGCAGCGGTCGTGATAGTATCCATGGTAAGTTCCTCTCCGTTGAAGGAACTCCACCGTCGGCGGGCGACGCCGCCCCGCCGAAAGCCTCACAAATACTACGCTACGTCACCCCAAGCGACCCTCCCGCGGAGCGGGTTCGTGCTTTGGTCGGCAGCCGACTCCACGTGAGTGTCAGCTGTCCTCGCGATCCGGCTCCAATCCGGACAGTCGCCTACCGGCCCGCAGCCGACCTTCTCCGGCATTCACGGCGATAAGGTCGCCGGTAACTTCGGCACGACGATCAAGCCCAAATTCCGCGCCTGAGAAATCACGCGCCTCACCCCCTCAGGCGACCATTGCGTACCTTTGCGCGGCGTTGGCTCTCGCAAATCCTTGCTCAACCACGTCGCGAGGCTGCGAAGAGTAGCATCTGGATCGTTGTTGAGCTTGTCGGCCACCAGCAATGCGATCCGACTGTCGGGAGCCAATCGCGGCGCCGCCTCGAGTATCACCCGATCAGCGTAGCCCGCTTCGACCAACGTTCGGCATGCCTTCACCAGGGTACGCTCGGAAAACGACCGCACCGGCGGCTTAAGCGCCTGAATACGCCGGAGCACCAAGCTCCAGGGTAAGTGCGGTCGCAACCGCTCGACGATTGGCAGCCATCGAAGCCGGCCATCGACCAATTCGTGAAGATGCTTTTCCTTCAAACTGTGGCGCAAGTCGCCTATCGCCGACGGGTCTCTCGCGCGCATCTTCGGATTTCCCGGTCTGGCGCCGCGCGCAACCGCGGCCTTCAGCCCTGCCCGCGTCCGCTCGCGAATAAGCGCACGTTCGAACTCCGCAAAGGCGCCAAGCATCTGTGTCATCAGCATCCCTTGCGGGCTGCTGGTGTCGATCGGATCATTGATCGAGCGAAAATACGCTCCCTTGGCGCGGAGCGCTTCGACGATTTCCAGCAAATGTGACAACGATCGTGCGAGGCGATCGATCCGCACAACCACGAGGGTGTCCCCCTGTCCCACCGCTGCGAGCGCGCTGGCCAGTTTCGGACGGCTGCGGCTAGCGCCGCTGGCCCGGTCCTCGAATAGGGTTACACAGCCTGCGCGTCTTAACTCACTAATCTGGGCGAAGGTATCCTGTTCGTCGGTAGAAACGCGGGCGTAACCGATCAAGGGCATTTGTCACAATCCATCTAACGGGGTCAACCGACCGGTTGTCCCCGTATGGTAATCGCTTGAGCCCCGGTTGACCATCGTCCGAGGCGGATCAGATGCCTGGCACCCATCCCGTTTGAACCGAGTGTGCGGACGTTGAGAGAAGCCCCCTGCCCCGCCTGTCCTAGCCTGTGGATGCGCTAAGAAAGTGTCGCCGAAAAACGCTGGAGATCAGCCACGCAGCATCCAGGCGTCCGGCGGTATTCTTCCCTGAATCCAGCCGTATTCTTTCAACGCAGGATCCAGAAATTGGGCGGCGCCGGAGCGTCCAGTCGTATCCTGAAAACGACAAAAACCGGCCCTGTCCTACCCCCATTTCCACTGTCCGTGAAGAGCCATTATCGGACAGCGATCGTATCGTACAAGCAGAGTATACTTTTTAGGTGATTGATATACATATCGCTCGATGCTCCCCTCCCCTCCCCCGTGGCAACTCATGCTCGCACGAATTGAAGGTGCCCTCCCCTTCGTGGGTGAGGAGCTGGGCGCGGGCCTTGCCTTTGCCTCATTGCGTCGGCTCTGGTGCGTCCATGTGCGTGACTATGCCTTTGAAAACCTTGGCCCATCGCACAATCCGGGTCCGGAAGCAGCCGAGCTCATGCGCTCCTGGTACGCCAACGAGCGGCAGGACTTCCTGTCCTGGATCGCTCGGCGGGCGCCGCCTGCCCTCGCTGATGCAGCCCGCACGGCGCTTGTTGATGGCGGAGTAAAATGCCCCAGAAGTGACATTTGAAAATTCCCCACTTCTTCTCGTTGACCCTGTCCGGGGCGCGCCCCGGACAGGGTCAAATTCCAAAAATCCGGCATAGCTTTCCCGGTG
>NZ_JACLAU010000076.1 GCF_014230305.1 Novosphingobium aerophilum | reverse complement strand
TCCGGGCCCAAGCTCCCCAGCGGTCTAGGCAACCTAGGTGACAGCGGGCTCACGAACGGAGCGGGTTGGGGCGCTAGCGCCCCAACCCGCAAACCCATCATGCACCAAATTCAAGATACAAGGTGGCTGCCCGTCAGGGCAGACGGAGGGGGCAATCGCACCCTAAGGCGTCCTCACCCCCGCCAGAGCGGATATTCGACCAGCCGGTCCCCCGCCGCCAGCACCGCATCGACGGCGCGGGCCGGCTGGACCGCGGCCAGGATCGCCGGATCGGCCGCGTCCATCCCGCCGGTGAAGGCGCCGAAGGCCGGCAGGATCAGCCGGTGATCGCTGCGCACCGCGCAGGGCCGGGCGATCGAGCGCCCGCGCACCCGCACGCGCAGCTTGGGGTGGAAATGGCCGGACAGCTCGGGCCCGGCCGCCGCGCCCCCCGCCCCCTCCTGCGCCCCGGCCTGGTGGCGCAGATGCACCCCGCCGACCGCGAGCGAATCGACCACCGTCCCGCCCCATTCCGCTTCGGCCGCGGCGATGGCGGGATCGTGGTTGCCGGTGATCCACACCCAGTCGGTGGCGCGGGTCAGCGCCGCCAGCATGCCCGCGGCGTGGCGGTCGATTCGCCCGGGCCCCTGCGAATCGTGGAAGTTGTCGCCCAGGCAGAACACCCGTCGCGCCCCGGTCCGGCGCAGCGCCTCGGCCAGCCGGCCCAGCGTCTCGCGGCTGTCATAGGGTGGCAGGAACTGGCCGTGCCGGGCAAAGGCACTGGCCTTTTCCAGATGGAGATCGGCCACCAGCAGGGCATTCTCGGCAGGCCAGTACACCGCCCAGGACCGCTCGTTGCCCGGCACCAGCCGCCATTCCTGGCCTGCGAACGAAAAGGGAACCATGCTGGGCGCTTGCCGGATGTCCGGGCAGATGGCAAGGGTCATGCCGACCGCCCGCTGCGCAGACCGCACGATGCCGGGCAGGGGAGGACCGCTTGACCGACTGGACACCTTACACTGAACGCGCAAGGCAATGGTTCGAACACCTGCGTGACCTGATCTGCGCCGAATTCGAAGCGATCGAGCGCGAGGCCGGCAGCGACGCGGCCTTCGCCTATACCCCCTGGTCCCGCCAGAGCGTCGAGGGCGAGGGCGCTCCGGAGGGCGACACCGGCGGCGGCACCCAGGGCCTGATGAAGGGCAAGGTGTTCGAGAAGGTGGGCGTCAACGTGTCGACCGTGCGCGGCGATTTCAGCCCGCAGTTCGCCGGATCGATCAACGGGGCGAGCGCCGACAACCCCGGCTTCTCCGCCACCGGCATCAGCCTGGTCGCGCACATGGCCAACCCCCATGTCCCGGCGGTGCACATGAACACCCGGTTTCTCACCACCACCAAGGCGTGGTTCGGGGGCGGTGCCGATCTCAACCCGCCGCTGCCCTATGACGAGGACACGGCCGAATTCCACGCCGAGTTCAAGGCGGCCTGCGATCGCCACGATCCCGCCTATTATGCCAAGCACAAGGCCTGGGCCGACGAATACTTCTACATCCCGCACCGCAAGGTCCATCGCGGGGTGGGCGGGATCTTCTACGATCACCTCGAATGCTCCGACGAGGCCGCGTGGGAAGCGAACTTCGCTTACACGCAGGATGTCGGGCGGGCGTTCCTGGCAGTCTTCCCGCGGCTGGTGCGCAAGCGCATGGGGATGGATTTCACCCCGGCGGACAAGGCCCAGCAGCTTGAATGGCGCGGCCGCTATGCCGAATTCAACCTGGTCTACGATCGCGGCACGCTGTTCGGGCTGAAGACCGGCGGCAATATCGACGCGATCCTGATGAGCCTGCCCCCGGAAGCGACCTGGAGCTGAACCGGCGGGCACTCACTGCGCGGCGCCGCGTTGATCCGGGGCGCCCGTCCCGGGTGCAGGAGGACGACAAGACCATGACGCTGTTCCGCAACCTTCCCGCCCGGCTGGTTTCCCTGATGGCCCTGGGCTGCGCCGGCGCGGCCATGGCGGCCTCCGAACCGGTGGTGCCGCTCGCCACGACCACGCTGGTCCATGCCGATGGCACCCCGGCCGGCATGGCCCGGATCGTCGCCTCCGGCGGCCATGCGATGATCGCGATCGAGCTGACCGGGATTCCGGCGGGTGAGCACGGCCTGCACCTCCACACCACCGGAAAGTGCGAAGGCCCGGCCTTCGCCAGCGCGGGCGGGCACCTCAACCCCGCGGCCAAAGCCCACGGCATGGACAACCCCGCTGGCAGCCACCTGGGCGACCTGCCCAACGTCACGGCCGATGCCCAGGGCAAGGTCAGCACGGTGATCCATTACGGCGGCGATCCCCAGGCCCTCGCCACGGCCCTGTTCGACGCCGACGGCGCCGCCCTGGTGCTCCACGCCGCGGCCGACGACTACAAGACCGATCCGTCCGGCAACAGCGGCGCCCGGATCGCCTGCGGGGTGTTGGCCAAGGGCTGAGGGCCCATTCCCCCTCCGTCTGCCCTGCGGGCAGCCACCTCCCCCGTTGTGCTGCGCAAAACGGGGGAGGATAAGAGAGGAGGGTGGCAGGCGCGGGACGCGACGGACGGAGGGGCCGAATGCCGCGAGAACGGAAGCGTGGCGACGTGCCGCGGGCCCGTGAGCTGCGGCGCGCCATGTCACTGCCCGAGGTGCAGCTCTGGCGCCTCCTTAAGCGGCAGGACATCGTCCGCATCCGCCGCCAGCACCCGATCGGACCCTATGTGCTCGATTTCTACAGCGCTGAGGCACGGGTCTGCTTCGAGATCGATGGAGTGGCCCATGACCGGGGCGACAGGCCCGAGCGGGACAGGCACCGGGACCTCTGGCTGGCCCAACAGGGAATTACGGTGGTGCGGATTGCCGCCAGCGAGGTGCTGCGATCGCCGGCAGATGTGGCCGAGGCCATGGTGCGGCGGTGCCTGACCTAGGCCCCGTCCGCCAGCCGCCTTCTTGTTAACATCCTTTATCCTCCCCCGTTTTGCGCAGCACAACGGGGGAGGTGGCGGGCGCGGTACGCGTCCGACGGAGGTGGCCGGATCCCGCGCCGACCATCGCCCCTTTCCTACTCGCGCACGATAGGCCCAGACTGTGCCGATGACCCAGCCCGCCCCGCGCCGCCGCATCCCCGCCTTCCACCCTGTCCCGCTGCGCGGTCGCCGCGATGGCTGGACCCCGCTGCGCCAGGCGCGGTTCATCGGCTATCTGGCCGAAACGCGCTGCGTGGGCGCCGCCGCGGCGCGGGTCGGGCTCAGCCGCGAAGGAGCCCACCGCCTGCGCCGCCGGACCGGGGCCGAAGGCTTCGCCGCGGCCTGGGACCGCGCGCTGGGCCGGCCGGGTGCGGCGGTGACACGATCGGCGCGGAAAGTCACAGTCGCGCAGCTGCTGTGGCGGGTCGAACAGGGCCTGCTGCGCCCGGTGGTGCGGCGCGGGCGGTTCCGGCATGTCGCGCCCCGGCCCGACAATTCCGCCCTGCTGGCCCTGCTCGCCCGCTATGCCCGGGCGGCGGGGCGCAGCGGCCAGGCGGAGCGGACGGCGGGCTCGCCCGGGCGCACAAAATTGCGCGGCAAGTGTCAACACCCTTGCCCTTGCCCCCCGGTTCCGCCCATCTAGGAACTGTATGCTGCGCCAATACGAACTGGTTGAACGGGTCAAGGCCTACGATCCCGACGCGGATGAGGCGCTGCTCAACCGTGCCTATGTCTACACTGTGCAGAAGCACGGCACCCAGAAGCGGGCCAGCGGCGATCCCTATTTCTCGCACCCGGTCGAGGTGGCCGGCCTGATGACCGAGCTGCAGCTCGATCAGGACACGATCATCACCGCCCTGCTGCACGACACGGTGGAGGACACCCTGGCCACGGTGGCCGAGGTGGAGAAGCTGTTCGGCCCCGACGTGGCGCGGCTGGTCGACGGGGTCACCAAGCTCTCGAAGATCGAGGCGATGACCGAGAGCGAGCGCGCCGCCGAAAACCTGCGCAAGTTCCTGCTGGCGATGAGCGAGGATCTGCGCGTGCTGCTGGTCAAGCTGGCCGACCGCCTGCACAACATGCGCACGCTGCACTTCATCAAGAGCGAGGAGAAGCGCCGCCGCATCGCCCGCGAGACGATGGAGATCTATGCCCCCCTGGCCGAACGGGTGGGCATGTACGAATACATGCGCGAGATGCAGCTCCTGGCCTTCGAGCAGCTCGAGCCCGAGGCCTATGCCACGATCACCGGGCGGCTGGCCCAGATCCGCAGCTCGGAAGGCGGGCAGGTCGGGGCGATCGCGCTGTCGATCAAGCAGGCCCTCGCCGAGGCCGGCTTCAAGGTCGAGGTCTCGGGGCGGGAGAAGCACCCCTATTCGATCTGGAAGAAGATGGCCGAGCGCCACGTCAGCTTCGAGCAGATCACCGATATCATGGCCTTCCGGGTGATCGTCGACAGCGTGCCGGACTGCTACGGTGCGCTCGGTGTGCTGCACCAGACCTGGCAGATGATTCCCGGGCGGTTCAAGGACTACATCTCCACCCCCAAGTCGAACGGCTACCGCTCGCTCCACACCGCGCTGATCTTCGAGAACTCGATGCGCATGGAGGTGCAGATCCGCACCCGCGACATGCACCAGACCAACGAGTACGGCCTGGCCGCGCACTGGTCGTACAAGCAGGGCGGGGTCCGTCCCGATGGCGAGGTCGGCTGGCTGCGCGATCTGATCGAGATCGTCGACGCCAGCCACGATGCCGAGGAGCTGCTCGAGCACACGCGCCTGGCGATCTACCAGGACCGGATCTTCGCCTTCACCCCCAAGGGCGCGCTGCACCAGTTGCCCAAGGGCGCCACCCCGATCGACTTCGCCTATGCCGTCCACACCGATCTGGGATCGATGGCGGTGGGGGCCAAGATCAACGGCCGCCACGTGCCGCTCCGCACCCCCCTGGGCAACGGCGACGTGGTGGAGATCATCAAGAGCAAGAATTCCTCGCCGCAGCTTTCGTGGTTGTCCTTCGTCGTCACCGGCAAGGCCCGCGCCGCGATCCGCCGCGCGGTGCGCGCCAAGGAGCGCGAGGAGATCGCCGCGATCGGGCGCAAGCTCTACGAGGAGATCGCCGGGCGCCTGCCGACCAAGGTCGGCAAGAAGGCGCTGAAGGAGGCGGTGCAGCGGCTCGGGCTGGAGGACGAGGACGATCTGATGGTCGCGATCGGCACGGCCAAGATCGATGACCGCTCGGTGATGGAGGCGCTGGTTCCGGGCAGCGCCCGCTCGATCACCGATCCCGAGGACTGGCCCAAGCAGGAACGCGCGATCTCGATCCGCGGGCTGACCCCGGGGATGGGCTTCCACCTGGCCGAATGCTGCCACCCCGTCCCGGGCGACCGCATCGTCGGACTGCGCCGCCCCGGCGAAGGGGTGGAGGTCCACGCGATCGACTGCCTGAAGCTGGCCGACGGGATCGATGCCGACTGGCTCGACCTGTCGTGGGGCGAACGCAGCACCGGCGCGGTCGGCCAGGTGCGCTGCGTGCTCTACAACCGCCCGGGCACGCTGGCCGAGATGACCGGGATCTTCGCCCATGCCCGGGCCAACATCGTCCGGCTGCAAATGACCAGCCGCGACAATCTGTTCGGCACCTACGAGGTCGATATCGAGGTGACCGACCTGGCCCACCTCACCCGCATCGTCTCGGCCCTGCGCGCCAGCGAGGCCGTGTCGACGGCGGACCGGCTTTAACGAGCCCCTCCGTCAGCCCTGCGGGCTGCCACCTTGTATCTTGAATTTGGTGCATGATGGGTTTGCGGGTTGGGGCGCTAGCGCCCCAACCCGCTCCGTTCGTGAGCCCGCTGTCACCTAGGTTGCCTAGACCGCTGGGGAGCTTGGGCC
>NZ_JACLAU010000075.1 GCF_014230305.1 Novosphingobium aerophilum | reverse complement strand
GCTTGACCTCGGCTGTGCAACCAGTCCGATACATCGGCCTCCTGCCCGCATCGGCCGGGATGCGCATCCCGGCCGATGCAACCAATAAAGCACATCTCGTCCACACAAGCCCGGGACGACGATAGCTTTAGGGATGGGCCATTTTGCGGGTGTGCGAATGCGCTGTGGGCGGCCTCTGCGTGTTTCAGCCCAACGTCCGCTCCCCACCGATGCCGTTGAAAAAGTCCGTTGTTGGCTGCGGCGCAGGGTCTTGATTGAAGCGGGCGCGCGGGGATGCCGGAGTTCATGCCATCGCCGGCTGCCTTGCGAGGCTGATCTTGGCGAGCTTGCGCAGGTTCTGGGCGGCTGCGGCGAGATGGAATTCGTCCCGGGCACCATTGGGCCCGCGTAATCGCAGCCGGTCGAGCCGCATGATCCGCTTCAGGTGAGCAAACAGCATCTCGACTTTCTTGCGCTCGCGGCGGGAGGCGATCCATTCCTCTTCCTGTGACAGGGCCCGAGCCAGATCGCGTGCGCCTTCGTGGATGGAGCGGGTCACCTTGCGAGCCGGCAGAGTGGGTGTGCATCGCGGCTTGAGGGCACAGCTGCTGCAGTCCTGTTGCCGGGCTCGGTAGCGGATGAAGCCGTCCTTGTCGGCCTCCGGGCGCGGCGAGGCGAAGTTGCGGTTGCGCGGCCGCAGGCGCTTGCCGGCCGGGCAGATATAGCTGTCATCCTCGTGATCGAAGGAGAAGTCGCTGCGCTCGAATGCGCCATCGTTCCTGGCGGACTTGTCGAACACGGGCACGTGCGGCTCGATGCCGCGCTCGTGCACGAGCCATGCGAGCATGTCGGCCGAACCATAGCCGGTATCGCCGATCAGCTTGCGGGGCCATAGGCCATGGCGTTCGGCTGCCCGCTCGATCATCCGTTTGGCGGCGGTCACTTCGGCCTGGCGCAGCGCTGTGCTCGCCTCGACATCCACGATCACTGCATGGTCGACGTCGATCAGGTAGTTGGTGGCGTAGCAGAAGTCGGCGCGGTTGCCGTGCGCCTGGGTATAGCGAGCCGCGGGATCGACCGGCGAGACCCGCTTGGGCTCGACCGGCGTTGCGCCGCCGAATGCGGCATCGTCGAGTACGGCAAGGTACTCCTCGACGGCACGTCCGGCCGGACCAGCGCCAAGACCCTGCGGCCCCTCGACATAGGTCTGCCGGTTGGCTTCAGCCCGGATCAGGCTGGCATCGACAGCGAAGCCGTCGCCTCCGACCAGCCCTTCATCGATGCAGCGCCGCACGGTGGCTTCGAACAGCTGGCGGAACAGATCGCTCTCGCGAAAGCGACCATGGCGGTTCTTCGAAAAGGTCGAGTGATCCGGCACGTCGCCGTCGAGCCCCAGGCGGCAGAACCAGCGATACGCCAGGTTGAGGTGCACCTCCTCGCACAGGCGGCGTTCCGACCTGATGCCGAAGCAGTACCCCACGATCAGCATCCGCAGCATCAGTTCAGGATCGATCGAGGGGCGGCCGATCGCACTGTAGAAACCTCGCAGGTGCTCGCGCATGCTCGACAGATCCACGAACCGGTCGATCACCCGCAGCAGATGATCGGCCGGGACGTGCCGATCGAGGCTGAACTCGTAGAACAGGGCCTCCTGCGCCACCCGGCGCTCCCCCATCATCGCTTGGCGTCCTTCAGCATTCTGATGCTGAATCAGACGCTCACACCGAGTTCAAGGCCGACTTTTTCAACACTATCCACCCAACCCCGCCATTCATCCGCCCGGAACCTGTCCACGCGGCCTAAGGCCCGCCCGCCTCGCCCAGTCCGGCCTGCGCCAGGGCGGCTGCCAGCGGCTCGTCCACCACCAAGCGATCGGCGGCGAAGGTTTCGTCCAGCTTGCGGTCGGCCTTCCAGTTGTTGTTGATCGCCCGGAAGTGGCGGAACGTGAAGCGCGGATCGATCCGGCGATTGGCCCGGGCGCCGAACAGGTTGTGCACCGACCAGGTATAGCCGTCGCTCTCGCAGCGCGGCGGTGCGATGCACCACTTGGGCGGGCAGCCGTCGCTCTCGGCAAGATCGCGGTGGATGAAGTGATGATGCCGGCTGGCCTCCGGCGCAACCGGCTCGGGCGTGGCCGCGCTGACCCATTGGCCCTCGAACTTGATGAAGCCGTCGCGCGATCGTTCGGTCGCGGCGAAGATCGGCTCGGGCCCGATCACCAGCTCGTCGATATCGACGTTCAGCACCGATCGGGCGCGCTGCAGGAAGCGCTGCCGGGCATGCTGGAGCGAGCCGGTCTGGCAGAAGTCCGAATCCCACGGCGCCTCGACCCCGTCGACCGCCCCGGCCCAGCCGCCCTGCGGCCCGTACTTGAACGGCCACAGGAGCACGACGATCAGCATGTCGGGGAAGGCCGCGCGCAGGTCGGCCTCCAGGCCGGCCGCCGAATAGCGGGTGGAGCCGTTGTCATAGAGCAGCACCGCATCGGCACCGTGAATCTCGCGGTAGAAGCGGATCCAGTCGGCGATCCAGCGCGGGGCATTGTCCTTGGACAGCGAATGCAGCACCCGCCGGCCGGCGAACAGGTCCGATCCGTCGGGCTGGACCGTGATCGGAATCGGACCGAGCGGACCATCCAGCACCACGGCATCGGCCGCGCTGCGCAGGCGGATCTCGCTCGCCTTGTGGCGTTCGATCCGCCGCATCCGCCGGAACAGCGGCCCCAGCGGATTGCGCAGCAAGGGAGCAGCCAGCACGGGCTCGGCCAGGTTGAGCAGCGGGGGGCCCTGGAACACGATGTCGGGGCCGCGCCGGTAGACGTCGTAGAACAGGGTCTCCGCGTCGAACTGCTCGGCGTATTGCGCGTTGCGCTGGGCCAGCGGCCGGGGCGAGAGCCGCAACGGCCCATCGGTCGGCAGCGTCACCGTGGACAGGGTCACCGTGGGCAGGGTCCCCATGGGCGCGGCGATCCCGCTCATGCCGCCGCTCCCGCCAGATAGCGGCGCAGCGGGCCGATCGGCAGGGCCGCGGCCAGTGCCGTGATCTCGGCCAGGGCCGGGTGCCGGGTCAGGGCCAGGGCGATCAGCCAGCACAGTCCTCCCGCCAGGGTGGCAGCGAACAGCGGCCCCAGCCCGATTGTCGCGGGCGGGGCCCAGAACAGGTATGTGGCGGCGAGCGGCAGGACTGCTGCCAGCGTCGCCGCGGCGCTGCGCAGATAGATACGCAGCAGCGCCCCGGCGTCGAAGCCTACCAGGCGATGCATGAAGCCGAAGTACAGGGCCAGCCAGGCCGCGCCATAGACCAGGCGCGAGGCGGCGGCCCCTTCCACGCCCCACAGGCAGCCGATCGCCAGCAGTGCGATCGACAGGGTCGTGTCGATCAGGTTGAAGACCAGCAGGCGGTTGAGCCGGCCCAGCAGGATCGGCAGATCGCTGACCAGCGGCAGGGCGATCAGCATGACCTCGGTCAGGGCGATCATGGTCAGGAGCGGCGCGGTCCGCAGCCAGGCTTCGCCATAAAGCAGCCGGACCAGCGGCTCGCTGGCGAGGGCAAGGCCGACCATTCCGGGCCAGACCACCGCCGAATAGCCGGAGCAGACCCTGAGGTAGGCCGGGCCGAGGGGTTCGCCGCGGTCGCGGATGCGGGCGAAGGCGGGAAAGAACACGCTGCCGATGGCCCCGGCGATGAGGGTGCGGAACTGGTCGGACAGGCTTATCGCCCGGCCATAGAGTCCCACCGCGTGGAGCCCCAGGACCTTGCCGAGGATCAGGTCGGGCGACCGGGTGCCGAGCGCGCCGGTGAGATAGAGCGTGCTCGAACGGGTGCCGAAATCGATCACCGGGCGCAGGCCCGACAGGGTCAGCGGCCAGGGCGGGGCAGGGCGCAGCGCCTGGGCGATCAGCCCGCGGGCGGCAGCGCAGGCCAGGGTCGACCAGGCCAGGGCGAAGGACGAATAGCCGGCCGCCGCCAGCGTGATCGCCACGGCCGCCTGGATCGCGGTTCCGCCCACGGTGACGACGAAATGGCCGCGGAACTGCATGGCGCGGCTCATCAGCGCCAGCGGCACCACCGCCAGCGGGGTGAACAGATAGCTCGCCGCGATGATCAGCATGATCGCGGTCAGGGCCGGCTGATGGTAGAACTGCGCCAGCGGCCAGGCCGATGCGGCGATCACCCCGGCGACCAGCAGCGAGAACACCATCGCCACCGAACTGCAGCGCGCGATGTCGGTGGAACCGAGCCGAGGCAGAGCCGCGATGTAGCGCGACAGGCCGAAGTCCTGCAGGATGGCGACCAGCATCCCCGCGGCCAGCGCGATCGAGAACAGGCCAACCTCGGCGGGCGAAAGGAACAGCCGCGAGATCACCACCGAGGTGGCGAACTGGATCGCGAAGGACGTGTACTGTGCGACCATGGCCCAGACCGCGGCGCTGCGCACGCTCATGGCGGCCGCCTCGCGGTCAGCGGGTGGCCGCGGCCCGGACTCCGGGGACGTGCTCGGCTCGCTCACGCCGCCCGCAACGTGGTCAGCGCCAGGGTCGTCGCCAGGCGCGCGGCACGCACCGGGTCGCCGAAGCGGACCAGCCGCGCCACGGTGCGCCACATCCCGTCGTGCGCGCCGCCCTCGTGCAGGTGGCGGACCAGCAGGTCGAAGCCGTGATCGCCCAGGCCGGCCTTCGAATAGAGCAGTCCGGGCGCGACGTAGGAGCGGACCTCGCGCGAGACACCGGGCCGGCCGAACAGGGCATCAAGCTCGTCGATGGGCGGCAATTCGGTCAAGTGCTCGGTCGGGTCGGGCCGGCCGGCCGCGCGCTCGCGGTAGGCCAGGTGCGACAGCGCCGCGCCGATCTGCTGTTCGGTGGCGTGGCGGCTCGACACCTGCTCGGCATAGTGACGATAGAGCAGCAGCCGCTCGGGCAGCGAGCAGAGCCGGGTCACCCCGGCGAGGCGCAGCCACAGGTCAAGGTCCTCGCAATGGCGGAAGGCCGCATGATAGCCGCCCACAGCGCGGACCAGGTCCCGGCGGTACATCACCACGGGATGGCACAGCAGCGGCCCGCGGGTCTCGATCGCGGCCATGAATTCGTCGTGGTTGCGGGGATGATCGTGCCCCAGCACCCGGTAGGGCCGGCCCTGCTCGTCGATGTCCTCGGTCCAGCTGCCGACCACGCCATAATCCGGATTCGCCGACAGGAAGGCGTGCTGCTTCTCGAAGCGCTGGGGACGCGAGATGTCATCGGCGTCCATCCGGGCGATGATCGGCGCGCGCGCCTCGCCGAGCAACTGGTTGAGGCTGACGATCAGCCCGCGGTTTTCCCGGATGATCGGCCGGATGCGCGAATCCCGCGCGGCATAGTCGTGAATCAGCGCGGCCGTGCCGTCGCGCGAGCCATCGTCCAGGATCAGGAACTCGAAGTCACCGAAGGTCTGGCCCAGGATGCTCTCGATCGCCGCGGCCAGGAAGCGTTCCCCATTGTAGACGCTCATCGCGACGCTGATGGCAGGTGTGGGCATGTCGCACGGGGATCCAGCTTGGGTCGGGCCGATCGGCGCCCGTCCACTCGTTCCGGCCTTAGCCAATTGGAGTAAACAAAGCCTCAACCAGAACCGGACGGGCAAACCTGGCCGGGGAAGGGGGCGAATCGCCACTGCCGATTCCGCGGCGTGGCAGCCCGGGACGGAGGGCAGCGTCCCGCCGTGAGTGTCTGAAAAGCCCGCAGAATGGGGATGTGACAGTTTTTTGAAGAAAGCCGTTGACGGGCCAGAGACCCCTCCATATATGGCCCCTCACCGACGGGGTGTGGCTGAGACGCCCTCCTGGCCGGTCGCTGACAGGAGCGGATGACCATTTCCCCCGGTTTATGGATCGGGGAGGGGTTGGTTGTCCGGTTTGTTTGTCGGTTTGTGATCTTTGACATTGTTGGTTTTGATGAAGGGACATGTGGGCGA
>NZ_JACLAU010000074.1 GCF_014230305.1 Novosphingobium aerophilum | reverse complement strand
CGGCCTCCCCACAAAGGGGCCCTCCGGTGTGTCGGGATCCGCTCCGGGCTACGCCCTACGCAAATCCCGACACACCGGATTCTCATCTTGATTGTCGCGCATTCTCACCGTGAATGTCGCGCTACAACGGGGACCCGATCACCAGTTGCGCTGCTGGTCCCGATGCAGAGGTGATCTTCCGTAAGCCTCCTCCGGCTGGGAAACATCAGAAGGAAGCGCTGGCCGCGGTGCAGCTTGCACTTAGCGCCTCGACCAACCTCGGGCATGCAGGGGCTGGGCCGCAGACTGCTTGTCTGCGGATCGACGACGCCGTGACTTTGGCCAGTACCGCGATGGTGGGGGTGGAGAAGAGGAGGCGCGCTGCGCGCGCGCGTGAAGCTGTGCAGGGGCTGATCATTGGAGGACACCTCCAGCGCGGCCTCGATACATCGCAGGATGAATGGGTGTGGCTGTAAAAGCCGAAAAAGTGTGGACCGAAGACCGGTCCCTTAAGGGGGACCGGTCTTTTCGGTCTCGGTCCGCTGGACCGATCGGACCGATTTTGCATTTTCGGTCTTTTCGGTCTTCTCCCATCCGTGGGTCTGCGCACAAAGATCGGGCTGCCCCTCCGGCCTACGCCTCGGCTGTTTCGATGGGTCGTTGCCATGCTCCCTAATGTGGCAAACGGGTCGGCCCAGCGTTGCGTTGCGGTATGCCGCGCGCGTGGCGAGAGGTGCCGAAAGGCTGCGGTGACTGGTTGTCGCACCTGCAAATCCCACGGCGGGCACAAGAGGGTCCGACGCGGATCAGATCACTGGAACTATCATCACGGGCGCGAAACCCGCGCCGCCAAGGCTGCGCGCAGCCGCATGCTAGCGGAGCTACGGCTGCTGGAAGCTCTGGCCTTCGGACTGGGGGTGGCTACTGGCCCGCGATGGCGAGGCCGTAAAACCAACATTTGATGTGGCTGTTTTGAGACTCGCCAAACGGCAGGGTCGATGGCATCAATAAGCCACTGCTCGGGTCTGAACAGCCTTAGCAGTGCACGTCAATGTGCTGAGCACGGAACCGCCTATGTCGGGCGGCTCCCGAAATATAAGACCTCTCGTAGGAAATACGGGAGGCATGTTGGCCCGTGCTCGCATGTGTTCAACCACCCGGCACCAGCCGGGCCAGAGTACGGGGGCAAACATTTATGAATTTTTGCGGAGACCGTCGTTCCGCTCCTCGCGGCGCATTGCGGATGGCATTTTTTGTCCCGGTTGCCTTTTCGCTTTCAGCATGCGGCGGAGGCGGTTCGGGCGGTGGCGTGAACAGCACACCGGCTCCGGCACCTACGCCGACACCCACACCCACACCCACCGCATTCACCAATTGGCAAACGACGCCCAGTAATGGCGTCCTCAGACTCTCCGGCAGCACCGTCGAAGCACCCTATACTCCGTCTGCGGTGTTCCCAAATGCTGTTGGGAGTTACGGCACACCGAGTGTGGGAAATGCCACGGCTGATTTCACCTATAGTTCGGGAACACCCTCGGGAGTTAGCGTTTCGGGCGCACTTTCGTCGGTCAATTTCACAACGAGCGACGGCTCGACTAAGGTTAATCTCGCGTCGAGTCCAAGCACTATAAAGTATTCTTCCCCTAGTGGCGCTACAACTTTGCTCATAAACAACGCCTCAGTTTCTGGGTATTCTTATATGAGTTTTGGCGCCTGGGCTGGATCAACTTCGACAGCAGGTTATATAAATAGCTTCCATGCTGGTAGTGCAACTCCCGCTGCTTCAGTTCCAACGTCAGGGTCGGCAACGTACTCTGGCACGTCGGCTGGGTATTACTCTTCTCAGTCTGGGACGGTTAACCCAGTTACATCTGACGTTACGCTCACGGCGAATTTTTCAACTAGATCAATTATTTACGTTGCATCCAATACCCAAGGTACCGTTAGTTATCCTGGACTGAATGTCACGGGTACACTGAGCTACGCTTCCGGTTCGAGAACCTTCAGTGGAACGCTAACCACTCCTCAAGGATACGGCACTGGCATGCTGACAGGAACAGCCTCGGGCAGCTTCTATGGCCCTCTGGGTCAGGAAGTAGCTGGTGCTTTCGTATTAAACTGGAGTAGTGGAACTGTAGCACAATACGTGGGCTCTTTCGGCGCAAAGCGTCCCTGAGTTAGCATGCCCATTTCGGTGCTCGATGCCCCGCCACAAGTGAATATCGTATCGCCGGCGGAAATAGAGCAGCAATTCAAAGGTTCCTTGCACCTGATTGAGCTTGGTCAGGTGTCCGCTGCTATTCCGGTCCTAGAGCACCTCTACACCCAAACCCGTGCTCCACGCATCCGGCTGGAACTTGCCCGCGCACTGATGCTTGCGCGACAGTGGAAGCGAGCGCGCACGCTCTTTGTTGAAGCCTTTAAGGACGACCCTCCGCCCATTGTGAAGTCTAACATCCTGACCTTTCTGAACACTATCGATCGTCAGCGCGGTAAGCTCACACTGAGTGCGTCCTTTGCGCGCTACGGCAACCCGCTCCAGCAGCCAGGGACATATACACTCAACTTCGCCGGTATTGAGCTTACGTACCAGCCTGACGAAACGTATCGGAACCTGTGGGGCGTAACCATCGGGGGAACCTACTCGAAGGAGTTCCAGAGCGGGTGGCAGGTGTCAGCCAACGCTTCCTACAGGGATTTACCGCATGATCTTGCCGATCGGTTTGTCGGAGACGTTAGCCTGTCACGCATGCTTGGGCGCACCCCCTTTGAGGTTAAGGTCGGAGTGACCCGCCTTGGCCAAAAGCGTCAGTCGTTCTCTCTGCCCTACATCCAAGCTGTCTACACACTACCGGTTGGCCGCAAGAGTGCACTTCGGCCAACGGCTACGCTTGGTTACTACGCTGCCGATATCGGACAGTCGGCTTCAGGGGTGCAGGGAGATGCTTTTATTCCGTTGGTTTACGCTCCGGTGCCGACCCGGGTTATCTCAATCGGGCCCACCATACTTAGACGCAACGCCGGATATGACGAGCAGGCTTACACCTCCGTAGGGGTCAGGGCGATTGCAACCGTACAAACATCGGCAGTCAATGTGGAGGCAGGTTTCCAGGGCACTATCACCCGGTTCGACGCCATTGATCCGTTTTGGGGGGCGAGGCGACTAGATCATTCCGTTTTCGCTACCGCCACGTTGAGTTCGTACAAGCTGCGGCTGGGACCATTCATTCCCGCGGTTGGTCTAACCTGCATCCTTACCCGCTCCACAATTGTGTATTACCGGCAGCGCGGCTGTGACTCGACATTCGAGGTACGTAAAATTTTCTAGCGCCACTAATGGGATGCGCAAAATCGGATGCACAGAGAGAACGCGGGTCCCATCTAAGTAAAATGGGGGGCGCCCCCCGGTACGGTCAGCCTTATCTGGTTTTTGATAGGGGGTGGGGTGTCGATTGGGCGAGAGCATGACTGTGCCCTCACTGAGCCTGAGGTTGGTGCAATTCGTGTGTAATTGCGCCCGGAATTACACGGATGTTCTTGGTATGTTTTAGCTTGGCGTCTGATCAATGATTACTAATTTTATCAATAGCTTAGGGTGTTTTAGGAACGCTCCGGAAGCCTAAATTGGCAGACTTAAAATCCCTTGATCCTTGATCGTGCGGGTTCGAGTCCCGCCGTCCGTACCAGGCTCGGCAGCGACCAACGGCCGATCGCCGGAAGGCAGGCCAAGCCGGTCAGAAATCGAAGCCCAGCCCGACGTGGACCAGGCCCGGCGCATCGGCCCGGCCTCCGCCGAGGGCCCCCATCTCGAACTGCCCGCCCTGGTGGCGGTTGCCCACCAGCACGGCCAGATCGGGGTTCGTGGTTTCGTCGGGCGCCGGCCGCTGGCGGGGAAGACGCGGTACGGCGATGTCGGCATGGCTGGCCGGGATGCCGCGCAGCACGGCGTCGGTGCGGGCCAGGTCGAGTCGGGTCAGGTCCATCGGTGCCACGGGCGGGCGAGGGTCGGCGGCAGCCAGATTGGCGGCCCACAGCACCACGGCAAGTCCCAATGACATCGGCAAAGGCCCTTTCGCGATCCGCGTCACGGCCCCCAGGTCCCGGCAGGGAGGTCCCGGCTGGGTCGGGTCGACCGCCCTCTGTCAAACCCCAGTCCACCAAAGGTTGCATCCGGTCTGGTGTTATTCCGGTAAAGCGGCGGTTCGGGCTGGTGGTGGTCGCGCCGACCAGGAATGGGCCCGCAAAACGGGGCGGTAGCTGTCCCGGCCTGCGACGACGGCTCTCCGCGACGGATTGTTGCTTGATTCAAACCCGAATCGGTGTTCTCCTTCCGCAAACACCCATAAGCGGGGGAGAGAGACGATGCCGATGACCAAGACGGGGCTGAAAGGTACCGGCAACGAGATCGTGTCCGGATCGGTGGCACCCAGCCGTCCGATCACCCGGCCGCTCGACTGGCGCCGCAAGGTCAGTGATTCGGTGGCCTATGCCCTGCTCGTCTACACCGGGCTGCAGATCTTCGTCACGATCAACACCCTGCGCGGCAATTCGGCCTCGCTCCTGCCCTACATGGCGCTGATCGTGCTGATCGCGGCGATCGTCCCGGCCTGCCGCCGGTTCGAGCATCGCTGGAACCGTCTGAGCGACGCCGCGGCTGCCGACCCGCGGTTCGGCCCCGCCTATCGCCGCGACATGGTGGCGCTGTGGGTGCTGGCGATCGGCCTGCCCTTCGCCCTGGCCGGGCTGTTCGAACTGCTGGCCTATCTGATCCGCCACTGAGCCCGCCCCCGCTCTCCGGCCTGACAAAACCGTTCCCACCAGCCGCAGCGATCGGCTAAGCGGGACCCATGCTTGATCCCCACGCCGCGCGCGATCGCGCTGCCGCCCTTGTCGAACGCGCCCGCCGCGCCGGCGCCGACTGCGCCGATGCCGCCTACATCGCCGATTCGTCGGAGAGCATCCAGGTCCGCCTGGGCAAGCTCGAGGACGTCGAGCGTTCGGAAAGCGAGTACATCGCGCTGCGCGCCTTTGTCGGGGGATCGTCGGCCAGCATCGGCTCCAGCGATCTCGGCGATGCCGCGCTCGACGAACTGGCCCAGCGGGTCGTGGCCATGGCCCGCCTTGCCCCCGAGGATGCCTACGCGGGGCTTGCCCCCGGGGACTGCCTCGCCACCGGCCCCCACCCGGAGCTCGGCCTGGTCGATGGCGACGAACCCGGCCCGGCCGATCTGCGTGCCCTCGCCGAAGCGGCCGAGGCCGCCGCGCGCGAGGTGGCCGGCGTGACCAACAGCGAGGGAGCCGGGGCCAGCGCGGGCCAAGGCGTCTTTGCCCTGGTCACCAGCCATGGCTTTGCCGGAGCCTACGCCACCACCAGCCGCTCGGTCTCGGCCAGTGTGATCGCGGGCGAGGGCGGCGGCATGCAGCGCGACTATGCGTGGCGATCCGCCCGGCACCTGGCCGATCTGCCACCGCCCGAAGAGATCGGCCGCCTCGCCGGCGAGCGGACTGTCCGGCGGCTGGCGCCCGCGCGCCTGGCCAGCGGGCCGATGCCGGTGGTGTTCGATCCGCGGGTCGGCGGCTCGCTGGTGGGGCACCTGCTCGGCGCGATGTCGGGCGCGGCGATCGCCCGCGGGGCCAGCTTCCTGCTGGGGCGTGAGGACGAACAGCTGTTCGACAGCGCGGTGACCATCATCGACGACCCGCTCCGCCTGCGCGGCCTGCGCTCGCGCCCCTTCGACGGGGAAGGGCTGCCGACCGCGCATCGGGCCCTGGTCGAAGGCGGACGGCTGACCGGCTGGCTGCTCAATGCGGCGGCGGCCCGCCAGTTGGGGCTCCCGCCCACCGGCCATGCCGCGCGTGGCGGCGGCGGCGCACCGGGCATCGCCGCCTCCAACACCCATATCGCGCCGGGCACGGTCAGCCCGGCCGGGCTGATCGCCGACATTGCCGACGGGGTCTATGTCACCGAACTGATCGGGCATGGCGTCAATGGCGTGACCGGTGACTACAGCCGGGGCGCTTCGGGCTATCGGATTGTCCAAGGCGAGATCGCGGGACCGGTTGCCGAATTCACCATCGCCGGCAATCTGATCGACATGTTCCGCGCGCTGACCCCGGCCGACGATCTGGAATGGCAACACGCCATCAACGTGCCGACCCTGCGGGTCGACGGGATGATGATCGCGGGGGACTAGGGCACGGGGCCCGTCTTGCGGCGGGTTTCGCCCGAAGTCGGACCTTTGTTTCCTCCCCGGTACGGGGAGGGGGACCACCTTCGGTGGTCCCCCTTGTATCTTGAAAGTGGTGCATGATGCGATTGCGGGAGGCTCCGCTAGCGGAGCCTCCCGCCCGTTCGCGAGCCCGCGTCCCCCTTGGTCGTAGCAGCCCGCTGGGG
>NZ_JACLAU010000073.1 GCF_014230305.1 Novosphingobium aerophilum | reverse complement strand
TCGCCCACATGTCCCTTCATCAAAACCAACAATGTCAAAGATCACAAACCGACAAACAAACCGGACAACCAACCCCTCCCCGATCCATAAACCGGGGGAAATGGTCATCCGCTCCTGTCAGCGACCGATGCGAGAGCGGCAGAAAACCGCCAGTCCGCGTCGGTGAAGGGGCGTCTATGAGCGCCGCGCGATTCGGTCAACACCCTTTTTCCAAAAAAGTGCAGGAGACGGCCGCCGGGCTCCCGGCTGTTGCGGACCCGTCCTGCCTCTCTGGTTAGCGAACCGCCTTCACGTCCTCGGGCTTGACCACATCCTTGTAGCGGTTGCCGAAGTGGCTGCGGACATAGTTGACCACGTCCGCCACCTGCTGGTCGCTCATCATCGCCCCAACCGCCGGCATGCCGTTCTTGCCCTTGAGCAGGACATAGACGGGGTAGCCGCTGGCGGAGAGATTCGTGTTGGCCGCGAGCGCCGGGTAGAAGCCCGCGCCGGTCGACACCCCCGTGGCGTCCGGCATGTGGCAACCGGCACAGACCCGGCGGTACATCTTCTCGCCATCGGGCTCGCTGAACTTGCTCATGGTGACAAAGGCACCATCGGCATCGCCGGGCTTGCTGCCGGTCCCGGCGAGGACCGAAGCGCTCATCGCCTCGCCCGCGCTCTGGGCCCACGCGCTCTGGGCCAAGGCGCTGAGGCCGAACGTGCCCGCCGCGATCAGGGCGCCAACGCCAAGGATGAGGGTCTTGGTTGTCATGGAGTCAGCCCGCCAGTGCGCGTTGATGCAGCCGCCCGATCGCATCGAGCGCCGAGGTGATGCCGCCTTCCTGCCAGCCGCCCACATAGGAGGCGTGCTCGCCGGCGAGCACGATCCGGCCATCCAACTGGCAGAGGTTCTTGTAGTGCTCGACCCGGCTCTGTTCGGTCCAGATGCCGAAGCATCCCTGGGTCCATGGCACCCGGTGCCAGCCCACGGCAATGCCGTTGGCGAACTCGTCCTTGTACTGGGGATGGATCTGCGCGCCCCACTCCAGCGCCCGCTGCACCCGTTCCGCCGGAGGCAGGCTGGTGAACTCGTAAGCGAAAGCACCGTTGCTGTAGGCAGCCAGCAGGGTGCCGGGGCCTTTCGAGCCATAGCCGTAGCTGGGGTAGGAGATCTGCGCGATCGGCAGATCGGTGCTGGTGATGCCGCCGTAGATCTGCTCGTCCTGTTCCCAGAACCGCCGCTTGAACTCGATGCCGACCTTCAGGCCGGGCAGGTAAGGGACGGCATGGATCGCCGCGTCCAGATCGGCCCCGACGTTCATCGGAATCTGGCTGAGAATCGACAGCGGGATCGTGCAGACACACCAGTCCGCCGTGGCGGTGAGTTTCTGCCCCGACTTGGTGTCGAGATAGTCGACCGTGACGCCCTTCTCGCCCTGCTGGATTTTCGTCACCTTGCTGTTGAGGCGCACGAGGTGGCCGGCCGCCCGTTCAAACCCCTTGGCGACCTGCTCCATGCCGCCGACCGGCTGGAACATCGCCTGCTGGTGATCGTAGGTCAGGTTGCCCCCGATCGAGCGCCACAGCCGCGAGCGCAGCACGGTCTCGGTCGAGAGCGGCTCGGACGGGATCGGCTCGGCGGCGAGCCCGCCGCCAGGATTCTTCTCCCAGCCGCGCCGCCCGCTCGAGGCCGCGCCCTTCACATAGCGCATATCCTTGTCGAGCGCGCCCCAGCCGCGCAGCGATTCCAGCAGAAGCTCGCCATCCTCCCTGGTGAGGACATCGTCGAGCGCGCTTTTCTTCACCGCCTTGGCCAGCAGCTCGCTGACGTGGCCGTAGTAGTCCGCCTGGATATGACGATAGCGCTGCGGCTTGCCGCCGAAAGCCTGGGTCGAGTGGAGATAGGCATTGTAGTTGAGCTGCTGGAACGTCTCGAGCTGGACCCCCAGCTCGTGGCAATAGTGCATCAGCCCGTAATGGTTGAACGGGATGCGCCACGGGCCCGGGTTGATGTAGTTGCCCGGCGAGAACTGGCAGACCTGGGTGGCCCCGCCCAGTTCGGTGTAGGTATCGCCGCCCTTGAGCGTCCAACTGCGACCGCCGATCCGGTCGTTGAACTCGAGCACCTGCACCTTGTAGCCCGCGCGGCTCAGCTCGAGCGCGGCGACCATGCCGGCCACCCCGGCGCCCAGGATCACCACCGAGGCGCCCTTCGGATCGCCATCGAGCTTGACCGGCCCCTTGAACGGCGAAGCGGCAGCCTGGCCGAACGTGCTCATCGCCATGTACATGGCGGTGGCGCCAGCGCTCTTGCCGATCAGCCCGAGGAGGTCGCGCTTGGTCATGGCCGGGCCCTGTCGCGGCCCCGCAGGCGAACCGCTGCCCCACGCCTGTCGGCTCATCGTCCTGCCTCGTTCATCTGGAGCCCCCGGCACCGCGCTTGGGTGCGATGCAACATGGCTTGGGCGCTGGGCCCGGCTCTGTTGATACGCCGAACTGCGCATTTCCTCGGCGGCCCGGCTCCGTTCGGGCCAGCCGGGGTCATGCCGAGCGCATGATGCGCGGGGACCGGCGCGGGGTGAAGCGGGCGGCGACCACGCCCTCCAGGACCGCGAACGGCGCGGGGCCCTGCATCAGCAGGCTGCGCAAGGCGGCGCCATCGCAACGCCCGCCGGACACGGCCAGCGCCAGGGCATGCAGGCGACGCCACTCGGCCTGGCCCACCGTGGCGGCACTGGCCTGGCCCGGCGCGGCGCAGATCCGTTCCACTTCGCGGGCCGCCGCCACCCGGCCGAGACCGACGGTGGCGTTCAGATAGGCCTCGGCCTTGGCCGGGGTCCAGCGCTGGGCATGCAGGCCGGTGTCGGTCACCAACCGGGCGGCGTGACCAAGCTGGCGCCGCAAGCGGGTGACGCGACGCACCGGATCGTCGGACCCGGCGCCCTCGGCATCTTGCATCTCGGCCTCGAACAGCGCCCAGCCCTGACCATGACCGGCATAGCGCATGCCGTAGCGGCGAATGTCGTGCTGGCCTGCGGCCTCGACTGCGGGCGCGTCAAAGCCGGCAGCCGTGGTCGCGTCGGCCGGGTCTGAACCGCGCGACCCGACGGCGTCGGCCCCGTGGCGCGCCATGACCGATGCCAGCTCCCGCGACAGCAGGGCAACCTCCCGCAGCCCGAGCTGGTGCGCATCGGATGCGCTCAGGCCGGCCCCGGTGTGCCAGGCGAGCGCATCGGCATAGAACGCCTCGCCCCCGCGCAGCGCCCAGACCCCGGACGCCTCGCCGGCCGTGGAGCGCACCGTGGCCAGGGCCGCGATCTGCCGCTCGAGCGCCGGATGGAGGCCGCGCGCGATCAGCGCTTCGGCTCGGCCCGGTCCCAGTTCGGCGGACCGCAGGGCGGTCAACTGGCGCAGCGTGGTGTCGAGCAGGGCCGCTGACGGCAGGACACCGATCGCCGCGTCATGGCGGAACGCTGCCGTGGCGGCATCGAGGGCGCGCGGCAGAGCGGCCAGGTGTTCGATGGCGGACGCCCGATCCTCCGCCCGGGCCAGGTCGGGGATGGAGCGGTGGGGGCCGGTCGCCGGACTGACCGCGAAGGGCGCGACCGGCGCGCCGGTGTCGCTGGCCGAGGCCCCGAACGGGTAGCGCGTGCCGAGCGCCGCGACCTTGCCGAAATGATCGAGCAGCACGGCGCGATCGATCTCGGCCGATTGCGGCAGGCCGGTGGCGTCGATCGCCTCGATCCGCCGCACGGCCGAGCGCGCCCAGCCCACCCAGCTATCGCGCGCCTCGCGCGACCAGGGATCCAGCCGCCCGGCCGCCACTCGCGTCACGGCGGCGCTGGTGGTTTCCGGAAAGCGGTGCCGTTGTTCGTCCCACAGCCGGTCCATCAGGTCGGTCAGTTGCCGCTCGGCCGGGGCGAGGGCCCAGGCCGGCCCGGTCCGGACAAGCGCGGCAGCGGCGGCCACTCCCCCCAGGAAGCGGCGGCGACTGAGCCCTGATTCTGCCTGTGCCACGGGTGCGGTCCACTCCTTCAGTGGACCCGTGATGCCTCACGCGCGCGCGGAGCGGCATGGCGCAAACTGCGTATTGGCGGGTGCCGGCGGGGGCGCCGGGGCGGCAGACCGGCTTACCCGCCGATCACCAGGCCGGTCAGTAGGAGGCGGACAACCGGGCCGTGCCACCGGGGGCGCGGCGGGTGGCCGCGCGCTTGGCCTTGGCACGGGTGTCGCGCGCATCGCCGCTGTCGTAAAGCTCCAGGGTCGCTCCGGGCTGGCCCACGCCGTGCTGCTCGCACAGCGTCCGCTTGAACGCCTCGAGCTCGGCCGCGTCCTCGATATGCTGAACCGACCAGCGGCCGATGATCGTCTCCTCGACGCTGTCGAGCAGGACGAGAAAACGGCCCGAGACCGTTTCGGCGAGCTGCGTCACGTTGAAGCCGTCCGCCAGGAACCAGCGGTGGCGGTCCCAGGACATGATCGGACGATCGCAATGGCGGCAGTAACTGGTCAGCGTTCCGTCGGGCTCCTTATGCGCCCGGCTTTCGGGGATGTGGACCCGGGTGAACCAGCACTGCGTCAGAGCTTTCATTGCGCCTGTTTCCGAAAAGAGCTGCGTGATGCTCTGGGAAACGGCGGACACGGCGGAAAGTTAACCCCTGCAGAAGGTTAAGTCGGCTTCCCGGTCAGGAGCCTGTCAAAGGGGCCCATCAAAGGGGATTCCCGTCCTTGTCGCGGTAGATCTCGCGCCGGCCCACATGGTTGGCCGGGCCCACCAGCCCATCGGCCTCCATCCGCTCGATCCACTTGGATGCGGTGTTGTAGCCCACCCCCATCTGGCGCTGGATCCAGCTTGCCGAGGCCTTCTGGCTTTCGAACACCAGCTGGCAGACCTGGCGGTACTTGCGCTCCTCCGGATTGTCCGAGGCGGTGGCATCCAGATCGTCGAAGCCGAAGGGCGAATCCTCGGGCTCTTCCGTCACCGAATCGACGTATTCCGGCTCACCCTGGGCGCGCCAGTGATCGGCGATCTTCTCCACCTCCTCGTCCGAGACGAACGGTCCGTGCACGCGGCGGATCGGATCGGTGCTGGGTTTGTAGAGCATGTCGCCCTTGCCCAGTAGCTGTTCGGCGCCCTGTTCGCCCAGGATCGTGCGGCTGTCGATCCGGCTGGTCACCGCGAAGGAAATGCGGGTCGGCAGGTTGGCCTTGATGACGCCGGTGATGACGTCCACCGAGGGGCGCTGCGTCGCCATGATCAGGTGGATGCCGGCGGCGCGACTCTTTTGCGAGAGGCGCTGAATCAGCACCTCGATCTCCTTGCCGACCGTGACCATCAGGTCGGCCAGCTCGTCGACGATCACCACGATCTGCGGCAGCACCTGGTAATCGTACTGCTGGTCCTCGAACAGCTCCTCGCCGGTGTCGGGATCGAACCCGATCGGGATGCGCTTGCCCAGCGGTTTGCCCTTGGCGATCGCAGCGCGGACCTTGTCGTTGAAGCCCGAGATGTTGCGCACGCTGATCTCGCTCATCATGCGATAGCGCCGCTCCATCTCCTCGACCGCCCACTTCAGCGCGCGGACCGCCTTGGCCGGCTCGGTCACCACCGGCGAGAGCAGGTGCGGGATATTGTCGTAGGACTTGAGCTCCAGCACCTTGGGATCGACCAGGATCATGCGGCACTGCGCCGGGGTCAGCCGGTAGAGCAGCGACAGCAGGATGCAGTTGAGCCCGACCGACTTGCCCGAGCCGGTGGTGCCCGCCACCAGCAGGTGGGGCATGGTGGCCAGGTCCGCCACGATCGGTTCGCCGGCGATGTCCTTGCCCAGGATGATCGGCAGCAGGCCCTTGTGCGCCGCGAAGGTCTCGCTCGCGACCATCTCCTTGAAGCTCACCATCTGGCGATCGGCATTGGGCAGCTCGATGCCCATCACGGTGCGCCCCGGGATCGACGAGACGCGCGCCGAGATCGCGCTCATGTTGCGGGCGATGTCGTCGGCCAGGCCGATCACCCGACTGGCCTTGATCCCCGGCGCGGGCTCCAGCTCGTACATGGTCACCACCGGGCCGGTGCGCACGGCGGTGATCTCGCCCTTGACGTTGAAATCGTCGAGCACGGTCTCGAGCAGGCGGGCGTTCCGCTCAAGCCCCAGCTTGTCGATCTTGGGCTGCGAATTCGGTGGCGGATCGGCCAGCAGCTCGAGCGGAGGCAGCTCGAACTTGTCGAACAGGTCGCCCTGGCGGCTGACGGCGGAAAGCTGCGCCGGCTTGATCGGGCGGGTCGGATCGCTGATCTCGGGCGCGCGGCGTTCGGCCATCGGCGCGGCGAAGGCGGGCTCCGGCGCCGCCGGGCGGGCCGCCGGCCGCGGCTCGGGGGCGGGCGCATCCAGCCCCTGGAACTGCGCGGGCGCGCGGGGCGCC
>NZ_JACLAU010000072.1 GCF_014230305.1 Novosphingobium aerophilum | reverse complement strand
GCGGAAAACCCTTCAAACTCGCCATGATCGCAACCGTGCGGAAGCTCATCTCCATCCTCAATGCCATCGCCCGCGATGACCCGGCATTCCAAACACCATCCACGGTTGCTTGACCCGGGACCGGGCTGTTCTTCCCCAGCCATCACCACCCAAGCCCTGCCCCGGCTCAAGCCCGGGGCGACGATAAAGGGGGGGGCGTTTGCTCTGTGTGGAAAGAATCTGGATGTCTGATTCCGGGTGCAACCAGCCGTTCGAACCTGTCCTCGGCGCCTAGCCCCGCAGCGCGGCGATCGCAGCCAGGGCAGTGCGGCGGTAGAGACCCCGGGCAAAGCGGAAGGTGCCGACGAAGTGGACAAAGGCCGCGCCGTCCACATTCGGCTCGCCCCAATAGTTGCGGTAGCGATCGTGGCACAGCACCAGGGGATCGGGCTCGTTCGCCACGACAAAGCTCGAGGTGACCTGCTCGGTCCCCCATTCGGCCCAGCGCGCGGGGCCGAGCAGGCCTTGTGCGGCGGCGGAGAAGGTCTCGGCCAGGGCCCGGCCCGAGGGATCGGGCGCGAAGCCGGCAAAGCCCGAACAGCCGCGGACATAGCGCAGCCCGGTCCGCCCCGGAATGGCGATGCGGTCGATCGTCCGTTCCAGCGCCTCCTGCACGTGCAGGCGGGCCGGAGCCGGGTGGGCATTGGCACGCGCCGCGATCTCGGCAAGGGGCAGCAGCGCGGCATCGCCGCCGCCGGCCAGGGTGAAACTGCGTCCCGCCGCGATCGCCGCGGACACGTCAGGCAGGGGCGCGGTGGTGACCGTGTCGGAATCGAGCTGGATCACATAGGCCTCGCGCCGCAGGTCGAGGATGGTGAGCAGGCGCTCCCAGGTGCCGCCCCGCGGGCAGGGTCCGGTGTCGACCCCTTGGATCGGGCGGATCTCGGGGCCGCCAAGCTGGGCAGCGAGGATGGCCCGGTCAGCGGCGGTCAGCGAGCCATCGTCGAGGATCACGATCCGACCCCGACCCAGCTGGGCGTGAAGGGACTTGATCGCCACCAGATAGGGCAGCAGCACGCGGGTGCCGATCATCGAGAAGAGGATGACCCCGTCATCGCGCGGGATGACCGGCGGGGTGGCCAGAACGGCCCGCACCGCCCGGGTGAACCGGCGTTCGCGCAGCTTGCGGATCACGCGGGAGACAAGGTCTGGCATGGTCCCGCGACCTAGCAGCGCGGCGTTAAGAAAAGCCGAAGTGAACCTCGGTGCCGTGGCGTGCCGACCACACCCATGGTAGTCTTGCCCTCCGCCTGGAGAACACCGATGAACCCCCTCTTGCTTGCCGTTCCGCTTGCCGCCGCCGTGATTGGCCTGCCGGTGATCCAGGCCGGCGCCGCGCAGGACGGCGCCGACACCGAAGTGATCGCCGCGGGCAGCGACGGCAATGCCCGGATGACCGTGCCGGTGCGGATCGGCGGGGCCGGGCCCTTCCGCTTCCTGCTCGACACCGGGGCCCAGAACACCGTGGTCAGCCGCGATCTGGCCACCCGGCTCAACCTGCCCGCCGACCGCAATGCGACGCTGGTCGGTGTGGCCGGAACCCTTGCGGTGCAGACCGTGCTGCTCGACGAGATCGGGCTGGGCCGGCGCAGCTACTACGGCCTGACCGCGCCGGTGCTGGAGCAGCGGCACATCGGCGCGGACGGGATCGTCGGGCTCGACAGCCTGCAGGATCAGCGCGTCTTGCTGGACTTCCGCAAGAACCTGATCGCGGTAAGCGACGCCAAGAGCCTGGGCGGCAACCTGGGCTACGAGATCGTGGTCACGGCGCGCAGCCGGTCGGGCCAGCTGATCATGACCGACGCCGTGGTCGACGGGATCCGCACCGCCGTGGTGATCGATACCGGCGCCGAAGGCTCGATCGGCAATCTGGCGCTGATGCAGGCGATGGGGCGCAAGGGCATGCTGCCCGAGCAGACCCGGCTGGACAGCGTCACCGGCCAGAGCCTGACCGCCGACATGCTGCTGGCGCGGCGGCTGCAGATCCAGCAGTTGTTCCTGGAGAATGTGGCGATCGCCTTCGCCGATGCCCCGGCCTTCCGCCACCTCAGGCTGGACCGCAAGCCGGCCATCCTGCTGGGCATGCGCGAACTCAAGGCCTTCCGGCGCGTGGCGATCGACTTCCCGACGCGCCGGGTCCTGTTCGACCTGCCGAGCGAGCACGCCTCTCCGCTCTCGTGGTAGGCGCCCGGGAATCGCGGCGCTTGTGACATCCGGCGGGTGGCCTACATAGGCGGTCGATGCCACCCGAAACCCCCCGCCCCGCCGACGGTAACCGCCACGATGCCAGCCGCCATGATGGCTGGGGGACGCTGCGCCGCTTCCTGCCGTACCTGTGGCCGGCGGACAATCCCGCGCTGCGCCGGCGAATCGTGGGGGCCAGCCTGCTGATCCTCACCGCCAAGGCGACGACCCTCGCCCTGCCTTACGCCTACAAGCGCGCGATCGATGCGATGAGTGGCCCGGGCCTGGCCCAACACGGCCTGAATGGCAGCGCCTACACGGTCGCGCTGGCCTTCGTCCTGGCCTATGCGCTGGGCCGGTTCGGCAGCGTGGCCTTCGACAACCTGCGCAACATCGTGTTCGAGCGGGTCGGCCAGGACGCCACCCGCGCCTTGGCCGAAGACGTGTTCGGCCGGCTGCACAAGCTGTCGCTGCGCTTCCACCTCGCCCGCCGCACCGGCGAGGTGACCAAGACGATCGAGCGCGGGACCAAGAGCATCGACGTGATGCTCTATTTCCTGCTGTTCAACATCGCCCCCACCGTGATCGAGCTCGCGGCGGTGGCGGTGATCTTCTACGTCAGCTTCGGCTGGCCGCTGGTCGCCGCGACGGCGCTGGCCATCGCGCTCTATGCCTGGGCGACCCGTACCATCACCGAATGGCGCAACGCCCTGCGAGAAAAGATGAACCGGCTCGACGGCCAAGCCATGGCCCGCGCGGTCGACAGCCTGCTCAATTACGAGACGGTCAAGTACTTCGGGGCCGAGGCGCGCGAAGAGGCGCGCTATGCTCAGGCCACGCGCGCCTATGCCGAAGCGGCGGTGAAGAGCGAGAACTCGCTGGGGCTGCTCAACATCGCGCAGGCGCTGATCGTCAACCTGCTGATGGCGGGCGCCATGGCCTACACCGTGTGGGGCTGGTCGCAGGGCCGGCTCACCGTGGGCGATGTGGTCTTCGTCAACACCTACCTGACCCAGCTGTTCCGTCCGCTCGACATGCTGGGCATGGTCTACCGCACGATCCGCCAGGGGCTGATCGACATGGCCGCGATGTTCCGCCTGATGGACGAGCCGCAGGAAGTGGCCGATGCGCCCGGTGCCCCGGCGCTGGTGGTGCGGCGCCCCGCCGTGGCCTTCGACAACGTGGTCTTCGGCTATGAGCCCGACCGCACGATCCTCCACGGCCTCAGCCTGGAGATCCTCGCCGGGCACAAGGTGGCGATCGTCGGGCCATCGGGCGCGGGCAAGAGCACGATCGCGCGGCTGCTGTTCCGCTTCTACGATCCGCAAGGCGGGCGCGTGCTGATCGACGGGCAGGACATCCGCCAGATCACCCAGACCTCCCTGCGCGCCGCGCTCGGCATCGTCCCCCAGGATTCGGTGCTGTTCAACGACACCATCGGTTACAACATCGCCTATGGCCGCGATGGCGCCGGCCCGACCGAGATCGAGGCCGCCGCCCGCGCTGCAGCGCTGATGCCACTGATCGAACGCCTGCCCCAGGGGTTCGAAACCGAAGTGGGCGAACGCGGTCTCAAGCTGTCGGGCGGGGAAAAGCAGCGCGTCGCGATCGCGCGCACCCTGGTGAAGAACCCACCGATCCTGCTGCTCGACGAGGCGACCAGCGCGCTCGACACCCGCACCGAGCAGGACATCCTGGCGACGCTCCATGCCGTGGCGCAGGACCGCACGACGATCTCAATCGCCCACCGCCTGTCGACCATCGCCGACGCCGACACGATCTTCGTGCTCGACCAGGGCCGGCTCGCCGAAAGCGGAACCCATGCCGCGCTGCTGCGGCACGAAGGGCTCTACGCCGAAATGTGGGCGCGCCAGGCGGCCGAAAAGGAAGCGCTGGACGTGGCGGCGGAGTGAGCGCCGCCCCTCACCCGCCGGTGGGGCGATCCTGGCGCCGTTGCACCGGCACGCCATGGGGCAGCCCGCCGACCGGACAGCGATGTGCCGCCAGATTGGCAATGACCCCGGCGGCGGTTACCGCCACCCCCTCCGCCCGCAGCAGATCAGCCTGGCTGGCGCCAAGGGCATCGCCGGCCCCGCGCCGCAACCGGCCATTCTCCGGCACCGCCCGATGCCAGGGTGTCCCAAGCTGCTCCGCCGGAGCGAGCATGGCGAGGATGTAGGCGACATGGCGCGGCATCACGTCAAGATGCCCTCCCACGTCCGCGAAGGTCACCAGCGCCCCCGGAGGGACGGACCGGACGATGGCCAGCACATCGGCCTGGATCCGGGCAAAGGCCGGACTGCGCGCTTTCATTCTCCGGCCAGCCTCGCCCGATGATGCGTCAATGCCCAAGCCCTGCCCGCTCCGCCTGGACTGCACCAGCTGGACGATCGGTCGCCCGACACCCGTCGTCCTTTCCCTTCCGCCGCTGCTCCCAGCCCCGCCTAAATCACGTTGAAGCAATCCACCCCTGCCGCCTTGAGCTGCGCGCACGAGGCATGGGCGCCGGGGCCGGAGGCGCGCAGGCGGAAGAAGCGGCGGGCGCCGACCGTGGCGGGAATGATCGCCTTGCTGAACCGGCCGAGCTCGGCATGGCGACCGACGAGCAGGGTCCAGTGGGCTTCGGCCTCGGCGGGCGAGAGCGCCGCGGCCAACTGGATCGTTTGTGCGGAACCCGGGCCCTGCGGCAGGGCCGACCCCGGCAGGGCTGGCGCAGCCGCGAGGACCGGCGCGCTTGCCGGCGCCGGACGGGCGGGAGAACCGGCAGGGGCCGCCGGCCATGCCAGCGCCAACTGGCGTGCCTGCTCGGCCGACCGGACCGGCTGGTTGAGGACGACCACGGTGGTGTCGCGAGTGCTGGTCAGCTCGAACAGGGCGCGGGCCACGCCGAAGGGCACGCGGATGCAGCCGTGCGAGGCGGGGTAGCCCGGCAGGCGCCCGGCGTGAATCGCGATCCCGCCCCGGGTCAGGCGCTGCATGAAGGGCATCGGCGCGTTGCTGTAGAGGTTGGAGCGGTGATAGCGCCGCTTCTCGAGGATCGGGAAGACTCCGGCCGGGGTGCGGTGGCCCGGGCGCCCGGTCGAGACCGGCGAGGCCAGCCACGGTTCCCCGTCGCGGAACACCTGCATGCGCTGCGAGGCCTTGCTGACCACGATCAGGACCCCGGCATCGAGCGCCTGCGCGATCGTCGGCCGCCTCGGCCCGGGTGCCGCCCTTTCCGGCCCCGCTTCTCCTGGAGCAGACGGCGCGGACAGGGCGGCAGGCTCACCCGCGAAAGCCTGCAGGGACGAGTCGGAGCGGGCATCGCTGGCCATGAAGACCAACGAAATCAAAGTCGCCGACAGTGCCACCTGCCTGAAAATCGACCGTCCCCGCCCAGCTTTTCGTGTTAACTATCTAAGCCCCTGTCCGGAAACGGCCAATCCCGTTCTCCCGCCGCCGGGGTTAATCTTTGTAAGCGACACCGGGCTGGACGGCGGCGGCCGGGCGGTGCAGCATGGTTGTTCAACCACAGGCACGCCCATGGCCCGCAAGCATTCCCGCCACGACCGCAATTTCGATGCCCCGGATGATGGCGACGAGACCGAGGCCCCGCCGCCCCCGCCCTGCTGGCTGTGCGGGCGGCCGACCGGACAGACCGTGGTCTGGCATCATCCCGTGCCGAAAAGCCGTGGTGGGCGCGATGTGGTGCCGATGCACCCGATCTGCCAGCAGACCCTGATCGCCAACTTCACCAATTCCGAGCTGCAGCGTTACGGCCTGGATGTGGAGGGCCTGCTGCTCAACCCCGCCGTCCGCAAGTTCGTCGACTGGGTGGCGAACAAGGACCCGGACTTCACCGCGCCGATCACGAAGAAGAAGCGCTGAGCGGGGCGGCGGCGAGCCAGTGCCGCCGCTGTTTCCGTGTCCCTGAAACAGCGGTCAGACCGCGTGGACAAATGCGGCACCGATGGGACGGACCGGGATGGGTTGGGGAGCGGACGTTGGACTGAAACACGCAGAGGCCGCCCACAACGCATTCGCACACCCGCAAAATGGCCCACCCCTAAAGCTGTCGTCATCCCGGGCTTGTGTGGACGAGATGTGCTTTATTGGTTGCATCGGCCGGGATGCGCATCCCGGCCGATGCGGGCAGGAGGCCGATGTATCGGACTGGTTGCACAGCCGAGGTCAAGCAAGGCCCTGTC
>NZ_JACLAU010000071.1 GCF_014230305.1 Novosphingobium aerophilum | reverse complement strand
CGGCGAACAGTCCGGCCACGTCATGCTCGAGCAGCCAGCTGCAATGGCGCCGATAGGGATCGACATCGAACTGCAGCGCGGCATCGAAATGGGTGACCGGGAAAGACAGCAGACCCGAGCCGATTTTTGCGGCCATTTCCTGGGGAGACATCATCTTGGAGTTCCGTTCAAAGTTCTGTCGGAAGCGCTATCATCGCTTGGCCGACCTCGTCCAAATCCGTTCGGCTTTCGATCGATAGCGCTTCGCTATGGCCCATCTGTGGGCCGCCTCGAGGCCCGGCTCAGAACCGGGCCCGCACGCCCACGCGGAAGGAGCGGCCGATCCCGTCGTAGAGAACCGGGTTGAACGGCTGCGCGCTCGAGGCGTTGCCGGCCGCGACCGGCGGATCCTTGTCGAACAGGTTCTCGACAGCGAAGTAGAGCTCGGTCTTGTTGCGACCCTCGCCGAACAGGGTGTAGCTGCCACCCAGGTCGAAGTACTTGGCTCCGGCAATGTAGTTGCGGTCGATATCGACGCCGCTGACCCAGGTCACGTCGTAGACCCCCGACGAGATCGTGCGCATGGTCAGGCTGAGCGAGCCCTTCTCGCTGTCATAGCCCAGCGAGGTGAAGGTGCGCCACTTGGGGATCGACGGGTTGGCGTTCGGCCCGCCATTCTCGCCCACGGCCTCGTTGGTGACGTTGTTGTTGGTGAAGCTGTAGTTGAGCGCCCGGTTGGCCAGGAAGCGCAGCACGATGTGCCCATTGGCGTCGCGGAACAGGCCATCGAAGGGGATCCGGTAAGACGCGTCGATGTCGAAGCCGCGCACCCGCTGCGAGGCGACGTTGACCGGCACGCGCCGGATCTGGGTGATGGTCCCTGCCGTATTGCGCGTGATCAGTCCGCACAGCTCGCTCTCGCCGCCGATGCAGCGTGATACGATATCGTTCACAGCCAGGGTGGTGATCGCGTCGGTCAGCTTGATGTTGTAGTAATCGAACGAGGCGCTGAAGCCCGGGATGAACCGCGGCGAGACGACCACGCCGAGGCCCAGCGTGTTGGCCTTTTCGGGCCGCAGCGCGCGGTTGCCGTCGGTGATCTGGGTAATGCGGGTCGGGTTGACAGTGGCCAGCGGGTCGGTGACGTCGACGGCCTGCGATGCGCCCGCGGCGTAGAGCTCCTGCAGGTTGGGGGCACGGATGTCGCGCGAGCGGACCACGCGGAACTTGATGTCGCGGATCGGCTCGTAAGTCAGACCGGCCTTCCAGGTCGTCACCCGGCCCGAGGTCGAATAGTCGGTGACCCGCAGGGCGCCGTTGAAATCGGCCGTGCCGATCGCGCTCTCCTTGAGCAGCGGTGCGACCACTTCGGCGAAGCCTTCGGTGACGTGGTACTTGCCCGCGTTGCTCTTGAAGTTGCCGGTGAAGAAGCCGCCCAGCGTGGTGGGATAGAGCGACGGACCCGAGACGAAGTTGGCCGAAACCGGATCGCCCACGGCGGTCACCGATTCCCTGCGGTGTTCGATGCCGGCGGCGAAGGAGACCGGGCCGGCCCAGAGGCTGAACGGTTCTCCGGTGATCGACAGCGAGCCGACCTGCTGGGTGATCGCCTGGGACTGGAAGGCCGTGCCCTTGACATAGGCGATGGCCGCCGGGCTCGCGACGCCGGTGCCGAAGATGTTGAGCGGGACGCAGCCGTCGGTCGGGTTGGTCAGGGTCGAGCGGCAGACGATCTGGCCCGAGGCATTGGTGACCGCGTCGATCGCGTTGCTGAACTTGATGTTGTCGGTCGTGTTCAGCAGCTTGATGTCGAGGTTGGTGCGGCCGTACTGGTAGTAGGCCTGCCACTTCCAGCCCTTGGCGAACTCGCCCGCGAGGGTGCCGACCAGGCGATAGTTCTCACGCTGGATGTCGTTGATCATGCGGCCGAGATCGACCGAGCCATAACCGACCCGGAACGAGGTGATGTTGTTCGCGGCAGCCGTCGCCCGCACGCTGGCCGGAAGGAACGCGTTGCTGGCGCTGATGTCGATATTGTTGACGTTGCGCTGATAGGCCGCCGGACCGAAGGTGTGGGTGGTGCCGTAGGACGCCTCGAAGGTAGCGGTAACCGCCGGGCTGAACTCGTAGCTCAGCATGCCCCAGGCATTGGTGCGATCGATCCGCGGGGTGAGCGTGCCGAAGTTGCCTTCGTTCCACGGGTTGCCGCCGATCATGAAGTTGCCCGCGATCGTGCCATAGACGAACGGCGTGACCGCGCCGCCCGGCCCGAAGCTGGTGCCGAAGAACGGGTTGGTGGTGTTGCTCAGGGCGCCGGCCGTGATGAAATTGCGGCGCACGCCATTCTGCACCACGCTGTTGATCACCGTGCCTTGGGCCACGTTGTTGTAGTGGACGTTGTCGGCGACGATCTGGCGGGGCTGGCCGTTGCCGGCGACAAAGGCCGGATTGGCGACGAGGTAGGTTTCCTTGTACCACTTGCGCTTGGCGGGATCGATCAGGAAGATCCCGTCCTCGTGCTGGTGCTCGCCCGAGATGATGAAGTGCCCGCGCCCATCGGCGAAGGTCTTTCCGAACGATCCGGTGAACTGGTAGTTCTTGTTGTCACCGCGGCTCGTCACGCCGCCCATGACGTTGAGCTTCAGGCCTTCGAACTTGCGGTCGATCACGAAGTTGACCACGCCCGCGACCGCGTCCGAGCCATAGGCGGCGGAAGCGCCGCCGGTGACGATGTCCACCCGGCTGAGCAAGGCGGTCGGGATGTTGTTGACGTCGACCGCGCCGGTCTGGGTCGAGGGGGCGACGCGCTGCCCGTCGATCAGCACCAGGGTGCGGTTCGGGCCCAGGCCGCGCAGGTCGAGCAGGTTGAGACCGGCGGTCCCGGTCGAGGTGGCACCATTGCCCGCGCGCGAGGTCGCCGTGCCGGTCAGCTGCGGCAGCTGGTTGAGATAGTTGGCGACGTTGGTCGGGGCCAACTTGGCGATGGACGAGGCATCGACCACGGTCAGCGGGGTCGGCGCATCATAGCCGTTGCGCTGCACGCGGCTGCCGGTGACGACGATCGCCTCAGCCGGAGTCTGGGCTGCGGGTGCGGCCTCTTCGGCCGGAGCGGTTTGCGCCATGGCAACCGAAGTCGACAGGGCCAGCGGCAGGCTGACGCTGGCCAGCAGCAGCGGACGCACGAAATTCTTCGACATGTTGGGTCTCCCCTCCCGTGGTGCAGCCGCTTGGACGGCATGCCTGTTCTTCACGGTGGAGACTTCCCTGCCGGGCCGGCCAAGTCCAATTCCCGGTCGCAATCAAACGATGCCGGGCGGGCATGAATGGCGCAGCGCGGCTTCGTTTGCCGGCCGCCCCGCGAATTCCGGTCAGGCTCGCGCCAGATAATGCTCCGCCGCCTGCATCAGCCCGCGGGTGTGCCCATAGGCGAAGGCGAAGCTCTGCAGTCCCGCTTCCGGATGGCCGGGGACTTCAGGCACGTGGTCCGGCATCAGCATGCCGTCGTAGCCTACCTCGTGATAGGTCAGCAGCGCCTGGAACATGTCGACATCGCCCTCGTCCGGGAAGGCCTCGCGGAAATGCCCCCGCCCGCCGACGATGTTGCGGAAGTGGACGTTGAAGATCTTCCCGCGCGAGCCGAACCAACGGATCACGTCGAAGAGCTCGACCGCCGGGCGCATCAGGTTCTCGCTGACCGTGCCCTGGCAGAAGTTGAGCCCGTGATAGCGGCTCTCGCGGATGGCGACGAAGCGCTTCAGCCCGTCGATCGTGCCAAGCACCCGGTGGACCCCCTGGTAGCCCTCGGGCGACGTGCCCGGATCATGCGGATGGCAGGCGATGCGGACCTTGTATTCCTCGGCCACGGGCACGACCCGGTCAAGGAACCAGGTGATGCGCTCCCAGAACGCGTCCTCGCTCACCGGCCCCGCGCGGGTCAGCGGGGTCTCCGGCGCGGCCTTGGCGGTGTCCCATTCGCCGAACTGCACCGACCCGCCCCGCCCGGTGACGTGACCGGTGCGCAGCACGCCTAGGATCGACATGTTATACTTGATGCAGGGAATGCCCGCCTCGGCGCAGTTGCGGATCAGGGTCTGGAAGGCCTCGACCTCGCGCTCCCGCTCCGGGCTCTGGGCGAGCATGATGCCGGGGTTGCGTTCGCGGTCGATGTGGGAGGACGGCAAGAGTACGGGGTCGAGGATATCGAGCTTGAGCCCCCTCGCCCCGGCCAGGGCCCTCACGCCCTTCAGCTCGTCGACGGTCGAATACAACCGGCCCTCGGACACCGGTGCCCGCGCGGCGATGTTGGTCACGCCGTAGCGGGCGAGGTACTCGAAATGCTCGTCGGTGGCAGGCCCGCTCTGGCAGCCGAGCTTGAAGCGCAGCCGCCCGCTCGGGCGTTGCCCGGACCGGACCTTGGGAACCTGCGGGGTGGCGGCGACAGCTTCCGCGGCCGACGCCGTTGCGGAGAGAGCCAGGCCCGTGCCCAGCCCCGTCAGGAATTGCCGCCGCTCCATGGTTCTCTCCCCCTTTTCGGTTGGTGTTCTGGTGGTGCTCCCTCAGCCCGCGCCGCCCCAGACGCGGCGGGGCAGGCTCCAGGGATTGGCCTCCTGCAATGCGGCAGGCAGCAGCTCTTCGGGAATGTCCTGCAGGCAGACCGGGCGGAGGAACCGGGCAATGGCCAGCGTGCCGACCGAGGTCGTGCGCCCGTCGGAGGTCGCGGGATAGGGGCCGCCGTGGACCATGGCGGGCGACACCTCGACCCCGGTGCCGAACCCGTTGGCGAGCACCCGACCAGCCTTGCGCCGCGCCACGGGCAGCAGCGCGGCCACGGCCGCATGGTCCGCCTCGGAAAAGTGCAGCGCCACCGTCAGCTGCCCCTCGACCTGGGCCAGCACCCGGCCCACGTCCGCCAGGTCGCGGCAGCGCACCACCAGCGAGGCCGGGCCGAACATCTCATGGCGCAGTTCGGCATGGCTGAGGAAGGCGTCGCTGGTCGTGGTGAACAGCTGCCCCGTCGCGCGAAGATCGGCCGAGCCACCGCGCCCGGCCGCCACGACCGCCTCATGCCGGGCGAGCGTGGCCGTGGCCTCGCCATAGGCCGAGCAGATCCCGGGATGCAGCATGACGCCGGGGCCCCAGGCTTCGAGCGCGCGGGCGGCGGCGGCGACGAACCGGTCCAGCGGCTCGCCATCGATCGCGATCACCAGTCCCGGGTTGGTGCAGAACTGGCCGGTACCCAGCGTCAGAGACGCGACGAAGCTCGCCCCAATCTCGTCCGCCGCCTCGGCCAGCCGCCCGGGGAACAGCAGGACCGGGTTGATCGCGCTCATCTCGGCATAGACCGGAATCGGCACGGGCCGGGCCGCCGCCAGCGCCATCAGCGCCTCGCCACCCCGGCGCGATCCGGTAAAGCCGACGGCGTTGATGCGCGGGTCGGTGACGAGCTGCTGTCCGACGGCGATGCCCGCGTCATGCAGCATCGAGAAGATGCCGGGATCGAACCCGCTGGCCAGCACCGCCTGCGCCACTGCGGCGGCGACGATCTCGCTCGTGCCCGGATGGGCAGGATGTCCCTTGACCACGACCGGACAGCCAGCGGCGAGCGCCGACGCCGTGTCGCCGCCGGCGACCGAGAAGGCGAGCGGGAAGTTCGAAGCCCCGAACACCGCCACCGGCCCGAGGGCCAGCATGCCGAGCCGCAGGTCGGGCTTGGGTCCGGCCGCACGGGTCGGGTCGGCCCGGTCGATCCGGATGTCGGCGAAGGTGCCGTCGCGCAGGACCGCCGCGAACAGGCGCAGCTGGTTGGCCGTGCGCATCCGCTCCCCCTCGAGGCGCGGACGCGGCAGGCCCGTCTCGGCCATGGCCTGCACGATCAGGGCATCGCCGGTTCCCGCTATGGCCTCCGCGATCGCCTCGAGCAGACTTGCCCGATCAGCCGGTGCGCTATCCCCGAAAGCAATCGCCGCGCGGTCTGCAGCGGCCACGGCGGCATCCACCTGGGCGGCAGACGCGGCGCGATAGATCCGGTCGAGTGGCAAGCCGGTGTCCGCGCGGGCCGCGCTGAACGGCGCACCTTCCCCCATCACCGCGCGCGAAGCGACAATCATCAAACCCTGTTCCGGCATGCTGGTCTCCCTGATCGCACACTGTGCGCGAGGTGGCCGCCCCGGGCCAATCGCGTTCGGCGATTGATCGATACGCAATGCTTATTGATCGGGAGATCAGGCCTGCTGATCGTCCTCGGCGCCCCCGAGTTCGCGGGTCCATCGGCGCAGATTGGTCAGCAGAAGGCGCAAGGCCGGATTGACGTTATCCTCGCGCCATGCGGCATGCAGCTCGACGATCGGATCGGAATTCTCGAGCTCTGAGAACACCACATTGTCCGGATGGAGATGGGTCGATGCCTCGGGCACCAGCGCATAGCCATGCCCGGCCCCGACCAGCGTCAGGATCGTGTGGATCTGCGCGACATGCTGGACCAGCTGCGGCGAGGCGTGGGCGTTGGCAAACAGGCCGGTCACCAGATCATGGAAGTACCGCGCCTTGTCCGGCGCATACATGATGATAGGCAGGCCATCGAAGTCCGCCAGCGTGCGCGGGCGGGCATGCTCGGGAATCGAGCTGTGCCGGCAGACCACAAACCGCTCGGTCAGCACGCGCATCGAAGCCAGCTCGGTCCCGCGCACAGGGGGGCGGAGCAGGCCGATGTCGAGCCGGCCGGTCTGGAGTGATTCGAGCTGCTCGCCCGTCACCATCTCCTTCAGCAGCAGCTTCACGTCGGGCATGTCGATCCGCATGCGTCCGAAGAAGCTCGGCAGGAAGCTGTAGCCAGAAGCCGCGGTGAAGCCGAGCGCGACCATGCCGCGCTGCCCCTCGGCCGCCGCGCGCGCGGTCGCCACGGCGCTGTCGGACAGCTCGACGATGCGGCGCGCCTCGGCCAGGAAAACCACCCCGGCTGCGGTCAGCCGCACCGAACGGCTCGACCGCGCTAGCAGTTCCAGCCCGACGATCCGCTCCAGCACCTGGATATGCCGGCTGAGCGGTGGCTGGGTCATGTTGAGGCGCGCCGCGGCACGGCCGAAGTGGAGCTCCTCGGCCACCGCGACGAAGCAGCGCAGCTGGATCAGTTCAAACACTGGGCGGGACCAATGGCTCAATACCTCGGCTTGGCGGGGGAGAAACCGGGATCATACTTGCGCATCTGCCCCGTGTCATCGCGCGTGCGGATGGCGATCCGGTTGAAGGTGGCATGGGCCCGTGCCAGCCTCGCCGAATCGAGCTCGAGACCGAGCCCGGGCCGGTCGGTGACCTCGACGCACCCGCCCGTGAACGCGATCTTGCCGCCGAGTACCACCTCGTCCGCGTCTTCGACCCAGGGGTAGTGCGTGTCGCAGGCATAAGTCAGGTTCGGGGTTGCGGCGGCCAGATGCGCCATGGCCATGAG
>NZ_JACLAU010000070.1 GCF_014230305.1 Novosphingobium aerophilum | reverse complement strand
CGTCCTGCTCACGGCCTGCCTTCCTGCTGCGCCCCGGAAAATGGTCCCTGCCTGACGAACCAAGGGCAGATCACCGGGCCAACCTATCCCCACCCAAAGTCAAAAGCGCGTTCTTCACGGCCGACTATCTATCCAATGATCGGGGCTGATCGATTGGAAATCCAACGGGTTGCGCTGCGCGTGGCGGCGGGACTCGCGCTGGGCGCTTCGGCGCTGGTCGGCGGCTGCGCCGCGCCCACCTCCTACATGGGCCTCAACCTCACCGCGCCGGACTTGTCTGCCGATGTGCGCGAGCTAGCGCGCCGGGCGCAGGCGGGGGACAAGCAGGCGCAGTTGGACCTGGGGATTGCCTTCGAAGAAGGGCGCGGGGTTGTGCGGGACACGGGGCGGGCGCGGCGGCTTTATGCGCTGGCGGCGAGTGACAGTGGCGGGCCGTCATGGGTTTATGTGCCTCCGGTGGTGTCGGGGCAGGCGGGGCGTGTGGTGCAGGTGGGCAGTGGTTTGCCGCAAAGGGGTCTGAAAGCCGCCCGTATTCGTTTGGGGATGCTTCATGATTAGAGCTTCATTCGCGCAGCAATTGGGGTGGTCAAAGGTGCGACGGCCCAAAAACTGTGCTCCATCCCTTCCTGCCGTCAAAGACGGACTGGAATGAACATGGACTCGAGCATCGGTTTACCACAACATAGCTCCAATATCGCGAGATGGTCGGGCATGGCAGGCACGCAACTACATAGATTCAAATCTCAAGTCTCAAGTCGTGAACAGCTTGGAGGCTTTCGCACCTTTCACCTGGATTTCCAAGTTGAGACCGGCATGGCGCAAATTGGACTGGCTGCTACGAAAGAGCAGCCACAGCACCTCAAGTCGGCGCCATGACTGGGGGCTTAACTCGTCTGAACGACCGCAACAGACCGTCTCGCGGTAAGGCAATTTCGCGGCACATATGGCGTGGTGGAATGATTTTTGGTGCGCTGTCTGGTGTTATGGGGTGTTCGCCAAGCAGTCCTGAGCCGTTAAACGTCAGCGAACCAAGTCTGGCTCTTTGGAAGCCGCCTGAGACTAATGAATGCAAGTTTTCAGACAAAGCTCGAGCTACACTCTCAAAGCTTCATTTTTTCAGCACTGGCAATGATCAAGAATTGTACTGGGATGGAGAAATGCCGGTGGGGTCGCTCCATGAAGGGAATCTAGATATTCGCGGCGTTAGATGGTTTTACGCTTATCCATGGTGCAGCGGTGAGGATGTGACCTATAATGAATTGCCATTTCTATTAAGAAATAGTATTTCGCCACGCAGTGCTCGCACCCAAATTAATAACCGCACAACATTTTCTGATGAACTCCTTCCCACTGACCTGAATATTTTATCCTTCGATGGCTATCGAGTAGCATTTAGAACCGGGAAGCCAAGCAATGCCCGCTGATAAACAAATGCAGATCAATCAGTTGCAATATTTTGTTGCGACTGGACAATTCGATCGTGCTTATTTCTTTATCAAAATTCAGATTGAAAACGATCCGCGCTGGGATCCACGAATCTCGCGTTGGTTGGACATGGCGTCTAACATCAATCGGCGTGGGCTCACTGCGCCGGGATCACCGCTAGAGGGTTCCGTCATTCGAGAGTTCGTCTGGCGGATGAACAATCTCGCATCGTTGCAGCAGAATGGCAGGCCAGTGTCTTCCGCGCAGAATCAGGCTGTGTCTAACAACCTCGCCCGTACAGTGGTCGCAGACTATCTGAAAGCGCTTGAGACCGGGGTCCCGTTCACTGCAGATCATTTGAGAAACAGAGATGTGGGCGGCGCAGTCGCTGGCCTGAAGGTGTCCGACTCTTCATGGGCTGACGGTGTCCTCGGCATTGTATACGGCTTTGATATGTTTGGGTTTAACAACACCCCCGGGGTCTTTAAGAGTCCTTCGGAGGTCAGAAGTTGGATCGCTAATGCGAAGCAAGTCCTTGCCGGAATTGTTCAGGACACCTCTGTGTGGGATCTGGGGCTAAGTGGCTTCAATCAAGGCGGCTTCGACCTGATGACAGCGTTTGGGTTCCTTGCCCGCAATCTGGATAAGGTCCCTGCTGAAAGCCGCCAAGATGTTGCCGACTTCATAGTCGATACGCGCCGTATTTTTTGGAGCGATAATGGTAACGCGGGGTTAGATGGCGCAACTCAAGGGCCGATTTTCGATTTTTGGTCTGGCCTCGATGGAAATACAACTTCAGTTGAACTGCTGAAACGACCGGCAGCAATAATGTCTTCATTATCGTATCCCGATCTGAAAACTAAGGAATTGCCAGGGCTGCCTGAAGGGATTTTAGTGAGATCGGATGGCATTTTTATTGATAAAAAGACAGGCCGAAAGGTTGAAGTTCAGTTCAAATATAATGAGGATGGAACTGTAAAAACAAGGCTGGTTAACGGGATTAATGTTCCTATTGTTGACCAGATATTTGATGTTAATCGAAATGCGTTAATATTGAAAAGGTTCGACGACAATAACCGGTTGATATCGTCGGATATTGGGATTGCGGGCAATCCGTTGCCCTTCGATTTTTCGGATATCGGTTCCGCGCTTGGCCAACAGTTGGGCTATCGTTTAGCCAATGGCGACGCCTTGACCGGGGTTTTGTATTCAGCAGTGTTTCAAACCCTGGGTGACAACCTCGGGGTGGTCCTTGATGGTTTGGTCGGCAAGGTGTCGGTGAACGACGCAGTCGACATTGCCTTTGCCGCCACAGGGGGCGAGCTCCTGCGCAATCTGAAGTCTGCGGGCATAGGAGCAGTGTCCTCATTTCTCACTGCCCAATTGGTCAGCGCGCTGGGTTTGAACGGCTTTGCCGGGGGTCTCGTCAGTAGCGCTGCCGGCACCTACATGTCGGCGATTATCGCCGCGCTGCCGCAGGTCCTCGCCAACCCGGCCAAGATTGTTGATGTGTTAAAGGGCGTAAATGTAGGCAATGTGATTGGCGGATTCCTAGGCTCCAACCTTGCAGCCCAGATTGTGACGTTCGACACAATCGGGGGCCAATTGGGTGCGGCCGTGGGCTCTGCACTTGCCGCGGGCGCCATGACCGCGGCGCTCGCTGCTGCGACTCCAACTGGTCTTGCGGCGACCTTCGCCAACATGGGTTGGTTTGGAGGTCCGCTGGGCGTTGCTGTGGCGGCATTCGTCGGCTTCCTAGTTGGCGGCCTGATCGGCTCGATTTTCGGCGGCACCCCACGCTCGGGCGCAGACGCCAGTTGGGACGCCAGTCAGAACAAGTTCGTCGTTTCGAACGTCTGGGCGCGCAAAGGCGGATCCCAGGATGCCGCTCGCGGTCTCGCCTCCGCCGCAGCCGAGACCTTTAATGCAGTGCTCTCGGCCGTGGGCGGCATGCTGCTCAATCCCGCAGCGGTCACCGCCGGCAACTACGGGATGCGCAAGTCCGACTACGTCTACCAGGCACAGAGTTCGCAGGACCAGAACTACATCTCCTTCCGCGTCTCGTCGAAGGACAAGGACGCCTACAGCCGGATCGTCGGCTATGGCGTCGTCCAGGGGCTGACCGATCCCGATTTCCAGATCGCCGGCGGTGACATCTATGTGAAGCGCGCGATCTACAACACGTTTGCACTGGGCGTGGATGCCACTCGGTTCGACACCAATGTGCTTATCGGCAATATCTCTTCGGCGCAGAGCTACGAAAGCTATCTGGCCAATGCCGCCGTCATCAACGCGCTGGTCTCGGCCGAGCCGGACAGTGCGATGGCCACCGAGACGCTGATCAACCTTGCCCGCGCCGACGAACTCGGCCTCACCCGCCGCGCGGCCAGCGACTGGTTCGGCGGCTTCACCTTCCTGCTCAAGCAGGCCGGGGCCACCGCAGCAGACACCACGTTCGGGTTCGACTACGATCCGGCCAGCGGCCAGGTCAGCCGCCTGATCGGGATTGGGGCCTATTCGCTCATTGATACCGTCGACATCGCCGGCCAGACCACGATCAAGGCCACCGCCGCTGCCGAAACCATCGACCTGCGCACAGCCAGGCTAGCCGACCAGCGCGGCTACACGGTCGACGGCAAGCTGAACAACGACATCGCCGTTGCCGGCAGCGACTTCACCACGCTGACCCAGACCGTGACCTTCGCCGCGGGCGAGATGCGCAAGAGCGTCAATGTCACCGTTACGAAGGACACGCTGGCCGAGGCTGCCGAGACCCTCGTGGGCACGCTGTCGAACGGCACCGGGTTGTCGATCGTCGGCGGCAGTGCCGAGGCGACCCTGGTCGATGGTACCGCCGCGTTGCCGACGCTGCTGGTCGGGCGCTCCTTCGCGCGTGAGGGCGACGGGTATGCCGTGTTCCGCGTCTCGCTGTCGAAGGCCGCCACGGGCGCGGTCAGTGCGAGCTTGGCCGTGCTCGACGACACCACCACGGTCGGCGTCGACCGCGGCGCGGGGATCGAGGTTTCGGACGACGGGGTGACCTGGACCGCGGCCACGGCGCTCACCTTTGCCGCCGGGCAGGTGCAGAAGTTCGTGCGTGTCGCCGTGCTGGCGGACAATGTCGCCAATCCGGACTATGTCGCGCCCACCACCGATCCGCTCACCGGGGCGACGATCCCGGGCAACGGCAAGCCCCAGTTCCTGAATGTCGAGGGCAACGAGCGCTTCACCCTCAGCGCCACGGTCACCGCCGGGGCCAGCCTGATCGCCAATGTGGCGGACGCAAACGGCGTGGTCAGCGCGCGCGGCACCGGGACGATTCTCGATGCCACCACCGGCACGCTGCCGCTGGCCTGGATCGATGCGGTCACGCTCGACGAGGCGAGCGGGCAGGCGACGTTCTCGATCGCGCGCTCCTCGGGCGCGGGCACCGGTTCGCTCACCTTCGCCACCGCCGACCGCAAGGAGCTGGCGATCGACGTCGCCGCGACGGTCGATGCCGGGGACGGCAATGACCTGGTCTATGCCTCGAACCTGGGCGACAACCTGTTCGGCGGGGCCGGCAACGACACGCTCTATGGCGGCCGGCTCGACGACTGGCTGCTGGGCGGCGAGGGCGATGACGTGCTCGACGCAGGCGGGCCCGATGCGGGCGCGCTGGGCGGGGACGGCAACTACCTCAACGGCGGCGCGGGCAACGACGTGCTGCGCGGGCGTGAGGGGTCGGACTGGCTCGAGGGCGGCGAGGGGGCCGATACGCTGACCGGCGGCGGGGGGGACGACATCCTTGCTGGCGGTGCCGGTGATGGTGACCAGCTGGCGGGCGGCGCGGGCAACGACCAGTATGTGGTGCGGCGCGGCGACGGGCTCGACACGATCAACGACGAGGCGGTCGGCGCTCCGGTGGCGGCCACCACCGGCGGCGATGCGATCAGCCAGCGCTTCGCCGGGATCGCCAATGGCACGATCAGGGCCGACTGGGCCGGCACCTGGGGCGGGGTCGTCAACGACAACGCGGCCGGGGGCGAGGACGCGGTGGTGTTCGGCGCCGGGATCGAGATCGGCGATATCCAGCTCAAGCGATCGGGCACGGCGGCGGCGCCGGGCAATGACCTGATCATCATGGTCATGCAGACGGTGAACGGGGTCGAGAGCTTCTCGGGCACCCAGCTGACGATCAGGGACTGGTTCGCCAACCCGTTCAAGCGGGTGGAATGGCTGCGCTTCGCCGACGGCACCGAACTGCGCCTGGGCGACCTGTCGACCTTCATCACCGGCACCGCGGGCAACGACGTGCTGATCGGCACCGCGGGCAACGATTTCGTGTTCGGCGGGGCTGGCAACGACAAGCTGTTCCTGCTCGCCGGCGACGACGTTGGCAACGGCGGGACAGGCGACGACATGGTCGCGGGCGATGTCGGGCGCGACCTGCTGATCGGCGGCCTGGGCAACGACGAGATGATCGGCGGGCGCGGCAACGATGTGCTGTCGGGCGATGCCGGGGCGGACGATCTGTACGGCGGGGCGGGGGATCAGGCCGCGAAGTTTGGAAACTTCGCGAAGTTCACGCGTGTGCGCCATGTGAAGAATTTGGCGTGCGGGCGGGGATATCGACGGTTGCAAAGAGCCGCACGGAGTGTGGCAGAGCCCGGCTGGGTAGGAAAGCGCGCCGCCTGTGCTTGGCGCATCGCAATGCAGCCAAGAAAAATAGCCAATACGATCAGGTGAATGGTTAATCCTTCAGGTTTGCACCAGCTGTCAGCGTTGACAAGGGCAACTACGAAGCGCAGCCTCCTGCACAGGTGGGAGTATCTATCCAATGATCAGGGCTGATCAGTTGGGGTTTCAACGAGTTGCGCTGCGCGTGGCGGCGGGACTCGCGCTGGGCGCTTCGGCGCTGGCCGGCGGCTGCGCCGCGCCCACCTCCTACATGGGCCTCAACCTCACCGCGCCGGACCTGCCCGCCGAACTGCGCGACCTCGCGCGCCGGGCCCAGGCGGGAGACAAGCAGGCGCAGCTGGACCTGGGGATTGCGTTTGAAGAAGGGCACGGGGTCGCGCGGAATCTGAGGCGGGCGGCGCGGCTTTATGCCCAAGCGGGGAGCGACAGCGGTGGAAAATCCACCTTCTTTGTTCCAACAAGTCCCGGCGGGGCTGTATCCACGATTTCCGCATCGTCTGGCCCTCACAGTCCTGGCCTTTTGGCGGCCAAGCAGAGGTTAGGTCAGATCGAATTCAAAGCACGTCAACTGGACTCTGCGCTGGTGACCGTGGTTGGATCACCTCACTATCTTGGTATTTCCAACATATGCAATGATGAACCCGCAATTATTGCGCAGGTAGCGCCATATTCAGTCTCTGATTGTCGTGCGGTTATCTACAATATAGAGATAAAAAAAGGACTCTATATTGATGTTGTAGATTTAACATTAATTACCGAAGATCAAGACGCGATCCAGAATGTACCAATTCCCTTTGGCTTGATGGATCCATCTGAAAGTGAATTGTATACCGAATCAGACAAACATGCGCGGTTCGAGGTGAAATTTCGGACATTTTCAGGTGCTTTTCGAAAATACAACGTTCTAATATATGCTAGCCGGAGATAACCCGATGCCGGACACCCCACCACAAAATCCTGCGCCATCTTTGGGCGCGGTGACAAAGGAATCCCTTCCGTCTGGTCGGATCATGGAAAAATTGGCTGATGTTTCCGGTAAAAACTTCGTACTTAAGAATGTTATTGATGCTCTCAGAGCCGATGCCACAAAAGATGCCAACAGCCAGACAAATTATGTTAGCTCATTCTTTGGAAAACACACTTACTCGCTGAACGGCGAAATCATAAATATCCCATCATTTCAATTTATAAATTTTAATGATTCTCAGCAGGCAGTGATGTCAGACATTCTGGCAATCGTGAATCATGCAATTATCAATGGTTCTCCAGATGTTGCCTTCTTTAAGGAATTTCTTAATCAGGCAAATTCCAAAGGATTTACTGAGTTCGTTTCTGTATTGGACAAGGGGCTTTCAGCTGGCAACAATGGCACTGGCGGAGAAGCTTACAGTACTCCTGGCGACTCGCAATTAGAGAGCGCAGTAAGAGGCCGTTTCGAAAGGGGTTGAGCGGCTGAGACACATGTGATTCCGGGAGTTTGCAGACTTCTCGGAGACAGGCATGTGGACCCCAGCCACCCGCGCGCAGCATACGCGGGTCTCGAAGCGAT
>NZ_JACLAU010000006.1 GCF_014230305.1 Novosphingobium aerophilum | reverse complement strand
ACAGGCACCCGGCAGAGAGTGACTCCGGTGTGTCGGGATCGACTACGGGCTACGCCCTCCGCCGATCCCGACACACCGCATTCTCATCTTGATCGTCGCGCCTTCTCACCCTGATCGTCGCGCGACAAGCGCGGCGTGCTCGCGCATGCGGTAGCTTGATCCCTCGATCTGGATGACCACGGCGTGATGAAGCAGCCGGTCGAGCAATGCGGTGGCGACGACCGGATCGCCGAACACGTCGCCCCATTCCGAGAAGCCGCGATTGGAGGTCAGGATCATCGCCCCCTTTTCGTAGCGGGCGTTGACCAGCTGGAAGAACAGGTTGGCGCCGCCTGGCGTGACCGGGAGATAGCCTATCTCGTCCACCACCAGCAGCGATGCACGGGTGAGGAAGCGGATGCGTTCGCGCAGGGATCCTTCCCGTTCCGCCTTGACGAGCTGGGCGATCAGATCGGCAAGCGGGATGAAGTAGACGCTCTTGCCCGCCCGCACAGCTTCGACCGCGAGTGCCGTCGCGATATGGCTCTTGCCGGTGCCCGGCGGCCCCAGCAGATGTACGACCTCCGCGCGGTCGATGAAGTCGAGGCCGGCGAGAGTCATGACGCGGTTGCGATCGAGCGAAGGCTGGAACGAGAAGTCGTAACCCGCCAACGTCTTCACAACGGGCAACCGCGCCATGCGCAGCGCGGCTTTCACGCGGCGGTTTTCGCGCAGCGAGGTTTCCTCGCCGAGCAGGTCGTCGATCGCCTCGATCCCGTCGATCTGGCCCTGCTCGATACGGCGAAGCGTGACGTCGAGCATTTCGAGAGCGCGTGGCATCTTGAGGCTGACCAGGCTCTTGCGGATGGAGTCCACCCGCGATGATTGCGGGACGTCTGTCATGGCCGCTGCTCCATCGCCAGGCCTGCCCCGATGGCGTCATAGATCGCCAGCGGGCGTCGTGGAACGAAGTCACCGATCCGGCCAAGGGTCATTCCCCCGCGGTGATGGTCCAGTGCTCTCTGAGGGCGTCCTGTGCGGTGGCGGCGATCGATGCGATACTGCTTACGGCCTTCCAGCACGGGATGTTCGGCCACTACCACGCCGCCATCAAGCACCCGGATGATGTCCGGCGTCTGCTCGACCTCGACGATCCGTCGGGTCCGGTCCGGAACACTGTAGTAGTTGCCGCCGACGGCCACGAGGCCGTCACTGCTGACGCGGCGTTCGAGCCGAAGAACAGCATCGAAGCGGTGCTCGGGCAGGTGCTGCAGTTCGCTCTGTTCTTCGGCGAAGGCTTCGGCAACGATGCGCTGGGTCGTACCATGCACCCGCACATTGGCAACAGTACCAAGCCAGTCGGCCAGCTGGGCATTGAGGTCCTCCAGGTTGCGGAAGCTGCGCCCCAGGAAGAAGTCCTCCCGGATATAGCGGAACGGCCGCTCGACCTTGCCCTTCGTCTTTGCCCGATAAGGGCGGCAGGCCCGAGGCTGGAAGCGGTAATGCTTCGCCAGCGCCAGGAGGGACGTGTTGTAGACGATGTGCCCCTGGTCATCCTCGCCGGTAACTGCGGTCTTCATCCGGTCGTAGAGGATCTCGATCGGCACGCCGCCGATTGCCTCGAACGCCTGGCAATGGCAACGCAGCAGAGTCTGCAGGTCCTGATGCAGCACATAGCGCGCGAAGATGAAGCGCGAGTAGCCAAGGACCAGGCTGAACAACCAGACGATCCGTGTCGAGCCCGGTTCGTCCGTGAACTCGACAACGAACCTGGCAAAGTCGACCTGGGCCTGCAGGCCGGCCTTCGTCTCGAACCGGACCTCGTACGGCTTCGGATCGTGATCGGGACGGATCGCCGCGAGGTATCGCTTCACCGCCGTATAGGCGCCAACATAACCCATTTCGCGGATTTCGCGGGTCAGCCGCGTCGCTGTCAGTTCCGGGAACGCGATCACCCGTTCGCGCAGGAACTCCATGTACGGCGCGATCTTGCTCGGACGGCCGCTCTGGCGCGGCCCATAGACCGGCACCTCGATCCCGCGCTCGACATATTTGCGCACCGTCTTTGGGTCACGCCCTGTTCGGCGCGCAATGGCGGTCACCGACAACCCCTGCCGGTGCAATTCCAGTATCATCATAGCTTCTCCAAGTCGGATCATCGGCGCCGCCTCCCTGAGGAGGTTGTCGCGCCAATCTTGGCTCCGCCCAAGCTGCCGGGGTTAGTCGAGCATCTTGTAATTGGTGAGCAGGATGGTCAAACCGACTGGCGCTAGCTCACGGCTCACATGCGCACCTGGATGGGTCGTCACTAGCTGAGATTCCATCCACCGCCGCGCACAACGTGCGCATCACGTTCCCGCAAGGCGAGATCAAGACCCAGCTCCGCGTTCAGCAGTGTAGCCACCTCGCCGATGAGATTGTCGAGAGGCCGCATCTCTTGCGAGAAGTTGGCGGACAGGCCTTCTATGGTTTCAAGGAGCTCTCTTGCTGTTGAAACCAGGATCCTTCTCGCGCCAGCAGCAGGAATGCCAAGAGCGACGGAAAAAATCTCCAAGTCGGCGGCCGTTATCTCATGGGGGAGTTGGGCATTCCCGATCCGAAAAGCGAGATCCTCGCGGAAGCCCGCAACCATCTGCACCGGCACCAAGTCATAGAATGGTGCCAGCACGGGGGCCTGACCCGGCACATGCAGGAGGGCGTGGTTCTTCGCGTGGTTGTCATTGTTTCCGACGAGCAGATTGAACAGCGTCAAACGTAGAAACTGCTCTCGGGCCAGTGCGGGCCGGTCCGTAGCATCAAGCACGCGGGCTATGGCTTCGGTATCGAAGCGGCGTCCCTCACGGCCACGCCGTTCGTACTTAAGATCGGCAGGAAGACCTAGTGCTTGCGCGAAGTCTTCCTGATGGACACGGTAAACCCGGTCTTCCTCCACCCACCGATCATAGCGGGTGATGAGCAACACCTCTTGACCCTCGACTTCCCCCGCAACACACGCGCCGACATTGAAACCGGCCTGTTGGGCCAGTGCAGTGACAAACTCTTCGTGGCGGGCTTCGTGGCGATGATTCGGGTCAGGAATCTTGAGGATGTGGGTAGTCGGTGCCCCTGAGCCTACTTTTGGCAGTCCGAACCGGTCGCCCGGCAAGGCGGCAAGCGAGATCTTCCTGCGAAAGCCTGCGACCGGCGATGGGTCGCGCATCTCTGCTGGCAGCGGGCGTCCTTGTGCAAGGCGCATGACGAGATCGGCAAAGTCCTCTTCGCTTAGGACATCGTAGTCCTGTCCGAGCGAGCCCGGACGCTTGATCGGGGGATGATCATCCGGGAGGACGCTGACCGACCCCGAGCAATCCGCGCCGACATGGGCCAGCAGGCCTACGATGTCCCCGCGATCAAGCCCTTCTCGCGCGATGACTCGTTCGAGTTGATCGTTTTCCTGCAGAAGGTTGCTGAAGAAAGCGCGCGAGATCGAATCGCCAAAGGGATCCTCGCGCAGAGGCAGGGACAACGACAGGGGAAAGTTCGCGGCAGATTGGAACCACGCCGGTGCGTAGCTGAATTGTATCACTCCGTTTTCGTCCGAATTCAGCAGACCAACAGGCTCAGAGAATGCTTCGACCCAGACGTTAAGGGAGCGCATCAGACGCGGCGCTTCTTGGCGAAGAGGTCGACACCAGCGGCTGCAGCGCAGGCTAGGACTTTATCGAACTCCAGGCTGGGCTTGCCTCCCTCGAGCTCGGAAACGAACCGGCGGCCAACACCGGCATGTGCCGCGAATTCGGTCTGGTTCATCTTCATCGCCTTGCGGGCATCACGGACCATCATCCCAAGCTCGGCAATTGATGTGAGCGGCGTGCGGGTCGTACCGACCGCTTCGGCGATGACCGATTTCGGATTTCTCTCTGCGGCGTAGAGTTGGGACGGGATCGCAACGTTGGGATGCAGCGCCTTGGGCATTTCACCCCGCGCGACTAGCGGATGCTTTCCAAGTGCCGTGATCAACGCCGCACCCGAGCCCGCCGGCACCGTGCGTGATGCGAGCAGCAGGTTTGCGGCGGCCTGCAGTTTGGACTCTTTGCTCATGACCTGCACCCTTTCGGGAACATATAGGCTGAAAATTGCCCCCAAGTCAATTAATGCACCCGTTCGGGATCAGTTTTTTCATTCGCGAGCATTCTCCGGAAATTTGCTACCGTTCGGGAGCGACATAGCTGCTACGGCTTCGAGCACCTCTGCACCACGCACCACGCACCACGCACCACGCACCACGCACCACGCACCACGCACCACAACGCGGTGAGCTATTCTGACTGGCCTGCATCCCTCCATTTCGAGGTCATAAACAGCTTTCAACCCTGAGGCAGAAGGGATCGCTAGAGAACAACTGGAACATGCTGGAACGTTCCATGAACGATTTTTCGTGGGCCTTTCGGTCCTTTCAAGCTACAATTTTCTGCTTTTGTTCACGGTTAGAGAATGCCGGAAATCCGCCACTTTTTGAAGATTCGAGTCCCATGAAAAGACTCGAACCTCTAAGCCACATTGAAATGCGGGCTTTTCTGCGGGCCTTCGCAAAAACCACATCGCCTATATTGCTGTTATATCAAACAAAATATAACGATAGGCTTGAGGTCCGGCCATAACTTGGCATAGCCTAGGCCGAGCATGGCGACCTCTTTGTGAGTTCGGCGTTGGCCGGCGCACCTGTTGCGTGATCGCACATTGCCAGCAACACTTCGCCGCTTGCTGAGGCCGTCACCAACGAGTGCATCCGCGGAGGCTCGTCGCAGATCTGATCACCGAACGTTTTCGAAATGTCCTGTCAATTGTATAGGCACTTGTAACGTTTTGACCTTAGCCTAGCGAAGGGGCTCAAGAGATGCCTAGCGGCAAGCCACCAGGACAAGGGAAGCTAAGTGCTTGGGCAAGCAATATCCGGTTTGACCCTTGCCGCCGCACTGACCGGTTGCGGTCCAGCCAGGCTCGACGGACCGCTCACTCAGACCCAACTGGATGACATACAGTCCGCGTGCGGGATATCCGGTGCCAAGCTTGTCTCTGCCGAAGCGCACGCCAAGGTGCAGATCCGGATCGAATTGCCAGAGGGTGCCGGTGACGGCGATATCGTCGCCATGCTCCTCAAGGGTAAGTGCCTGGAGGACCGCCTGACTGCACTAGGGGTCGATCATCACGTCGGGCTTAATCTCAACGCGTCACGCGATAGCCTCGAGATGCAGGACGAGTTCGCACGAGACATGAAGTCCGGAATCGACCAGGCCATTCGCTAAATCCGACGATGACCCGTGAACCGGAACGCAAAGGGAGTGCCGATGTCCAAAACCATGAGGATCGCAGCCCTGGCGACCTGTTTGCTGCTGATCGCAGCGCGTCCGGTCACACCTTCGCTGCAGGGCGAATACCAGAGCGATTGCGCTCCCAACGACGGCCCAGCCTTCATCATCATCCTGCCGGCAACAGTGCAGCAGGGGGAATTCTGGCTGAGGGCCAATGCCCCGTTGGCACGCATCGCAGGTCGCTGGTCGCATGTGCAGGAGATGGGGGTGCGCCCTGGCCTGGCCATGATCCAGCTGTGCCGCAAGACTCCTAACCTGGTCTGCGAGAGCCCCAGCTCCGGGTCCTTCACGATAAGGGGGAAGCCCGGCGGGACTCTTACCGGCTCCTTCGAGGCCCAATTTGGCAAAGCCCAACGCCAGTCCTATCGCTTTACCGCCCGCCCAGCCCGTCTGGCCGAACCAGTGATCTGCGGCTAGGGTATCCGCGATGCGCCAGCCGGAGATTGCGAACAACATCGATCGACTTTGAGCAAGGCGTTAGCAGTGACGTGGAGCTGATTTGGCAGTCAGCGTTCAGGCGACAGCATGGTGAACGTGGTCACTGAGGCTCGCTCTGGAGATGTCGATTGTCTCTGGTGAGATGTCACTCATCTTGTTTGGAGCGGCATGATACTCGCCCCGCCCTACAACCCCTGTGTCCGTTAAGGCCTGATGGAAAAAAAGAGCGATCCCACTCTAGCCTGGTCCCTTAAGGATGCTGCAGATCAGGCATCGGTAAGCCCTTCTGACGTTGGTTGGAACACCATGGAACAGCTATGTGGGTCACAGGTACGGACTCAAAATTGCTCATGGAAACGGACGAAAATTCCTTGGGGCAACGCTAGGGGCAACACATATTTTTAGCGCCATAAATGCATATTTTTTCAATATTTTAAAACGCTTTATCGAGTCACGTAAGCGCACCATTCTTCCTCAATCAGCACCCTGCTCCCATCAAGGCGGGTTAGGCGTTCGCCAGCCTAGGGCACCTGGCTGTCCGGGTGCTTGCTGTCGGGCCGAACTGTGATCCATGGTCAGCGGGCGGACCGGCCGGGGGTCGGGACCAGGGCTTGCAGCGCCTGGGCCAGTCTGTCGCAGTCGGCCAGGTTGTTGGCGAGCGCGGGCGTCACGCGGATGCAGGCGCCCTGGTCCAGGCCTTGCCGGACGACCGTAAAGATGCGGAACTCGTCGAGCAGCCGTGCCGCCAGCCGCTGATGATCGGCGAGGCCAGGTGATCCCTTGATGCGGAAGGCGGTGATCGCCCCGTGCAGGCTGGGGTCGTCCGGGGTCAGGATGTCGATCCCCCGGTGTTCGCGCAAAGGGAGGACCCAGCGATCGCGCAGCGCGCGGAGCCGCGCCGCTCGGGCCTCCGCGCCGATGGCGTTCTGGAAGGCGATGGCCCGGGGGACGGTCAGCACGGCCGCGAAGTCGATCGTGCCGGTGTGGACCAGGGCATCGATCCCGTCCGGCTCGGCCGGGTCGGCGGCGGGATGGCGGGCGAATTCGCGATGGCGGCCGCCCCGCACGATCATCGCGCCGACGCCGAGCGGCGCCCCGATCCACTTGTGCAGGTTCACCCCGACGAAATCGGCCTCGATCTGCGGGACGGTGAAATCGAGCTGGCCCAGGCTGTGCGCGGCATCGACGATGACCTCGGCCCCGCGTGCCCGGGCCAGCCGGACGATCTCGGCGACCGGCAGGACCAGGCCACTGCGATGGCCAAGATGGGTCAGCAGCAGCAGGCGGACATTCGGATGGGCCGCCAGGGCTGCGGCGTAGCCATCGATCAACTGCTGGTGGCTGGCGGGATGCGGCAGCGCAATGCGGATCACCTCAACCCCGCGCAGCGCGCCGAGCGCGGCCATGCAGTGCTGCATCGCATCGTAATCGTGATCGGCATAGAGCACCGCATCGCCGGGCCGCAGTCCGCGGTAACCCATGATCAGGGTGGTGAGCGCCTCGGTCGCGTTGCGGGTCAGCGCCACCTCCCCGGGGCCGACCCCGAGCAGATCCGCCACACCGCGCCGGACCCCCTCGAGGTCCGCGCCCATGGTGGTGCGGGCATAAAGGCTGGTGTCGCGGTTCACCCGTTCGACCATGCGGGCATAGGCTTGCCGCACCGGGCGGGCCATGGCGCCCCAATTGCCGTGCTCCAACTGGATCACGTCCGGCGGCTGGTCGAATTGCGCCGCCAGGCCCTGCCAATAGGCCTCGTCCCGCGGACCGGTGGCCGAGAATCGGGCCTGCGCCGCGCGGCTTTCGACCGCCGGCAAGCCCGCCACTCCCACCGCGGAGGCCAGAAACCGACGCCGCTCCATCACCAGATCCCGATCATCATAGGCTCATCCCGATCCGTGCATGGCCGGCTGGCCGGGACTGTATCACAGGGTTCGCGGTTCATCATACGGTGCGCGGCACAAGTCCCGAAAGGGAAGCCGGCCCGGTCAGCCACCCGAGTCAGAAGGTGCCGCGGACCGAGAAGCTGAAGATGGCGCCGATCATCCGGTCACGGTCCTCGATCGAGGCGATCGGGCTGGCGTTGCGGAGACCTTCATAGAAGGTGCGCTGGCGACGCGAACGGGCGTTCCAGATGTTGCGCACCTCGCCGCGCAGGGTCAGGCCCATCACGTTCTTGTTCTCGACGAACACCGAGGCGAAGATCGGACCTTCGTACAGCCGGTCCACCTGGCTGCTGCGATAGCTGGGCAGGACATGGTTGTACTCCATGTCGCCGCCATAGGCCCAGGCGGACTTGGGAATGTCCTGCCGGAAACCCAGCTCGATCACGCGGTCGACGAACCCGCTCCATGCCCGCTGCTCGCCGGTGAAGGGATCGCGCACACTGGAATCCTGCAGCACCACGCGCGAGGTCAGGCGGGCCCCCTTCCACCCGGCCGGATCGAACTGGACCGTGCTGGTCCAGTCGATCGCCCCCGCCCATGAGCTCGGCAGGTTGCCCACCCCCTCGCCTCCCGGCACGGGGATCACGTCGACATAGTCCTGGACGTCCCGGTAGATCACCCGCAGCTTGCTCGAACCCCACGGCCCCAACCGCTTGTTGGCCTCGAACTCGACGGACCAGTCCTGCTGCGGGCGCAGCTCGGCGTTGCTCGCGTTGGCCCGGTCATCGTTGAGGAAGGCCCGGGCCAGGAAATCGTAGAAGTCGAGCTGCAGGATCCGGCGCCGCAGACGCAGGGCGGCATCGAAGCTGTCCGATGGCTTCCACAGCAACGAGAACGAACCCTTGGGTCGCACGAAGGTGCGCCTCAGCCCGCCCGGCGAGGTCTGGCTGATGGTCGAGCGCTCGGCGCCTGCGATCAACTGGAACGACAAGCGGCGGCTGAGCGGCCGGCCGAAGCTGAGCAGCCCTTCATAGCGGTTCTCCGCCACCCCGCCCGATCCGCCGGCCAGCGGGGTGTCGACGAACTGGCCCGATGCGTCGATCAGGCCGGTCGAGGCGGCGCTGGTCAGCCGGTTGAACGCACCCTCGCCCGACAGTTGCCAATCGCCGCCCAGCATCTTCCATGAGTACTCGCCCCGTGCGATGGTCTCGCCGGTGCGGCCGAGCTGGGTGAAGCGGTCACCGGTGCGCGGCGCGCCATCGGCATAGGTGACGATCACGGTCTGGGCGAAGGGTTCACGGCTGGAGCGGCGCAGGCCGATCATCTTGAGCCGGCCGGGGCCGGCGCCGAACTCGACATCTCCGCCCACTTCGTACGTCCAGCGATCCGCCGTGGTCAGGACCGTGCGGCGGCGATCGGCCTGGCCGGGCAAGCGCCGCAGGCCGTCCTCGTCATACGTGTCGTAGATCTGCTGGTACTGGAGATTCAGGTTGGCGATGGCATCGCCCGGCAGGTCGAAAACGAAGCGGCCGGTCAGCTTGGGCTGGTCGTAATGCGTGTTCCAGATGTCGAAGCGCCGTTCGATCACCTGCCCGGTCGGTCCCGAGATGGTCGTCGGCCCCCCGGCGCCGCTGCGCGCGGCATCGCTGTTATCAAGCCCGAGCTGATAATCGATCGGTCCCGCCCGCCCGCTGACGGACACGTTGGCCCGGGTCAGCAGGGGATCGGTGAAATGGGTGCGCACCTGCGGACGCCAGGCGAACTGGCCGGACAGGGCCCTGGCGGAGAAGACGACATTGGCGACCTGCCCCGAAAGACCGGGGAGGCCCAGCGTCGCGCCATCCAGAATCTCGATCCGCGTGACCGTGTCGGCGGGAATGCGGGCCAACTGGGTCTCCAGCGAATCCGCCTTCGATGATGGCCGCTGGCCGTTGAACAGGACGTTTCCGGTCGCCTGCCCCAGGCCCCGCAGTTGTTCGCTGTCGCGGATCTGGAATCCGGGGACCTGGACCAGCATGTCGAAGGCGTTGCGCGGGGCAAACCGCTGAAAATCGGCCGGGGTGAAGGTCTGCCCGCTTCCCGCCGGAGCGGGCGGCTGGCCGGCCTGTGACCCCGTGGTGGCCGTGGGTTCCGGGGCGGATGGAGCGGCCATCGCGGGGATGGGACCGAGCGCCACGATCACCACCGGCAGGAGCGCGCGTCTCATGGCCCCACGCCCGCGCGCCGGATTGTCGATGGCAGCCGGAGGTTTCCGGACAAGGGCTGGGTGGGGTTGGACACCAAGGCGTGTTATTGGCACAATACAGTGTCTGCAAGCCTTTATCGGCGAACCGTTGGCCGCAGCCGTTCGAGACGGGCGTGGGCGGATCCAACAGCACAAGTCATAAGACGGCTTGTTTCGGTAAGTACACATGCGGCCAAAAGAAATTTTCAGTTGCAAGGCTCTATGCAGCATCTCCAGTCGAAGAATTTGGGACCACTTGCGATGATCCAGACTCAGGCTCGGAACGGTGTTCGCGCGCTGATTGCGTTGCTGCTGCTGGCCGTGGCGATCGGCGGCGTGGCCGTCTCGCAGATCCGCTTCGGCGGCCCGATCTCGCGGGCGACCGCGCTGCAGGACGAGTTGCTCGCCGATATCCTGCCGCCGCCGGCCTTCGTCGTCGAACCCTATCTGCACGCCACGCTGATCACCACCAATCCGGAGACCACGACGAAGGCGCTGGAACAGATCGACGGCAACCGCGCCGAATATCGCAAGCGTCACGAGTACTGGAAGACCGCGCCGATCCCCGAAGAGCTGCGCGCCGAGCTGGAACAGTCGCTGGCCAAGGCCGACGCCTTCTGGGAGACGATGGACAACCGCTTCATCCCGGCGGTGAAGGCTGGCGACCTGGCCCAGGCCGCAAACATCCGCAACACCGAGCTGGGGCCGCGCTTCTGGGCCCAGCACGATTCGATCGACCAACTGGTTACTGCCTCGGGCCGGTACCGCGCCGATCTGGTGGCCAAGGGCCAGCGCACGACCATCCTGGCGATGACAGTGGTGGCCCTGCTGGCCGCGGCGATCATGGCGATGGTCTGGCTGGCGGGCCGCCTGATCCGCACCCGCATCGTCGCGCCGCTGGCCGACACGGCCGAGGCGATCAACGCCATGGCCGCGGGAGACTATGCCCGGCCCGTTTCGGGTCAGGACCGCCAGGACGAGATCGGCACCGTGGCACGGGCCATGGAAACCTTCCGCGAGGGCGCCATCGCCCGGGCCCAGGCCGAAGAGCAGCAGCGCGAGGTGGTCCGCGCGCTGTCGCAGGCGCTCGATCACCTGGCGGACAAGGACCTGGAGTATCGCATCGATAACCAGTTCCCCACTGCCTACGATCCGTTGCGGATCAACTTCAATCGTGCGCAGGAGGCCCTGCGCGAGGCGATCGGAACGGTCCGCGTCAGCGCCCGCGGAGTGATCACCTCGATCAACGAGATCCGCGCCGCATCGGACGACCTGGCCCAGCGCAACGAACAGCAGGCCGCGAACCTGGAGGAGACCGCCGCGGCGATGAACCAGGTGACCGGATCGGTCGCCGCGACCGCAGCCGGGGCCAATTCGGTTCAGCTTTCGATCGCCGCCGCCCACGGCCAGGCTTCGGAAGGCGGCCGCGTGGTCGAAAGCGCCGTCGCCGCGATGGCGCAGATCGAGGAATCCTCGCAACAGATCTCGCAGATCATCACGGTGATCGACGGGATCGCCTTCCAGACCAACCTGCTGGCGCTCAATGCCGGGGTCGAGGCGGCGCGCGCCGGGGAAGCCGGCAAGGGCTTCGCCGTCGTCGCCAACGAGGTCCGCGCCCTGGCCCAGCGTTCCGCCGATGCCGCCCGCGACATCCGCGAGCTGATCTCCAACAGCTCGGCCCAGGTCGAAAGCGGGGTGGCGCTGGTGGGAGAGACCGGCACGCGCCTGCGCGAGATCGTGGGCCGCATCGGCGAGATCAATGCGCTGGTGGCCGAAATCGCCAGCTCGGCCGAACAGCAGGCGCAAAGCCTGCAGCACATCAACGGGGCCGTGCTCGAGATGGATCGCATGACCCAGCAGAATGCAGCCATGGTCGAACAGTCGACCGCCGCAACCCGGGCCCTCAACACCGAAGCCGACTGCATGATGGAGCTGGTGTCGGCCTTCAAGACCCGCGATGCGGCGCGCCGTGCGGGGATTGGCGCCCAGTCCAAGCGCCGCGATACGGCCGTGGCCAGCGCCCCGGCGGCGGGCCCGGCTCGTCAGACTGCCCCGGCCCCAGTCCCTGCCCCGGCCCAGGTCGTGCGCGCCCCGGCCATCCCCGCAGCGCCGCCGCTCGCGGTCGCCGGCAATCTTGCCGTCGCCGCACCGGACGACGACTGGAGCAGCTTCTGATCGCCCGGGTTGGATCGATCGTTTACCAATCCGACAGGCGAAGGACGTAAACCCCGCCTGGCGCCTGATCCGGGGCGTGCGAACCGTGGAGCCGCCGGCTTGTCCCTTCGTCCCAAACCGCTGATCGCCACCATGGTCCTGGCGCTGAGCTGCGTGGCGCTTCAGCCCGGGCCATCCGGGGCGGCGGACCCGGGCCAGCGGCGGGCTGCCGGACAGCCCCCGGCCCAGCCCTCGGCACCGCCCACCGTCCTGCCCTTTGCCGCGGCCCTCACCGATCCGGCCGAAGCGGACACGCTTTACCCGTTCTACATGCCCATGCGCGGACTGCGCCGGCCCGCAGTGCGGCTGATGGTCAAATGCGATGCTTCGCGCGCGGCCGGACGCGAAGTCTATGCCGGACGCGGGGCGGATTCGCTGGGCGGTCGGGTCGAAGGCGGGTTCGAATTCGTGTATGAGGCCCTGGACGGCACCGGTCGACCTTGCGTCTACCCGTTCTCGCCGTGGCAGCCGCAAATCGTCGGGTCCCTGGACGGCACGCAGTACATCGTGCGCTCGTCCATCCCCGGCCGCCGGGTGACCTTCCGCACCGACGATCAATGGGCCACGCTCGGCCCGCGGCTGCTCGATTTCGGGCCGCAGCGGGTCCACTTCGAACTGCGCGACGTCGAGCTCGACTTTCCTGGCGCGATCCAGCCCAAGGGCGCGCTCTACCCCGAAGCCTATGGCGGGTCGGGGCCAGGCCTGTTCACCGTGGTGATCCGCCGCTCGCGCATTTACGGCGGCAAGAACGCCCTGTTCCTGCCGAGCGGGCAGACCATGCTCTATGTCGAGGACAGCGATTTGGCGGGCAACGTCGGGACCAACACCGATCAGGAGCACACCACCTACCTCAACGGCATCCTGGTCTCGCACCTGCGCAATTCGGTGTGGCATGGCCAGAAGGCCTGGCAGGACCAGGCCAGCGGGCACCAGTTGAAGGACAAGGCCTACCTGCGCGTCTACGAGAACCTGACAGTCTCGAACGTGCCGGCCGCATCGACCCCCTCGGCCATGCCGCTGATCGACGCCTCCTCGTTCGGCTTCACCTGGTCGAACAACCTCAGGCTGCTGCGCGTGGCGCCGGCCCAGGCCGTGCGGGACAGCCTGGTCGATCTGCGCGCCGAGATCCTCTATGGCGATCCGCGAAACTATCCCTGGCCGGTGCTGGTGACGCCCGACTGGCGCATGCCGGCAGCCCCGCTCTCCGCGCTGGACAAGGTCTATCTCTCCGTCTTCCAGAACACGACTGTGGAGAGTTACCGCACCGAACCCTTCATCTTCGCGCTGCGTCCGCAGGGCTTCACCGTGCGGCGCGACGGATCGAACGTGATCGAGGGGCAGGAGCAGTCGACCCGCGCCCAGCAGCGCATGGTCTCGCTGGCCTTCAACACGCGCGGCCGCTTCACCCGAGCCTATTCGCCCGAGGGATGGACCTATGCCGATCCGGTGCTGCCACCGGGCACCGAATGGGTGCGCGACCGCGATGCCTTCATCCGCCATGCGCTGGGGCTGATCGGACGCTGACCGGCGCGGCGCCCAACGGCCCGCAGGGGCTAACGAGGCGTGGACAGGTTGCAATGAGCGTTTGCGCCCGAAGTCGGACCTTTGTTTCCTCCCCGGTACGGGGAGGGGGACCACCGAAGGTGGTGGAGGGGCACTCTCCTTGGGGCAAGGCAGCTGGTCAAGGCGGGGTGCCCCCCCACCATCCTGCGGATGGTCCCCCTCCCCCGCTGGGGGAGGATCGAAGAACGTCCGCTCCCCACCCCACACGGCCATCACGTATACCTCATCCATCGTCGCCCCGGCCTTGAGCCGGGGCAGGGATTGGTTGGCAACGGCCTGGAAAGAACAGCCCTGTCCCGGGTCAAGCCCGGGACGACGATAGCTTTAGGGATGGGCCACTTTACAGGTGCGCGAATGCGTTGCGGGCGGCCTCTGCGTGTTTCTTCCAATGTCCACTCCCCACCCGCACCGGACCTTCATCCCCGGGCTGAATGCATCCCCCTTGGCGAGCTGTCGGGACTTGCGACTCGCAGCCGGATCACTCGATCCATCCTGCCGTGATTGTTGCGAGTGCTGCCTTTACTTGTTGCCAACATGTTAAGATCGCCGCGCTGCAACGCCACGCGAAGGGCGGCCTTCGCAACAACAGCATGAAAAAACGACGATTTTCCGCAGTGCAGCGTTCAATTCGCCTTGTCCACGACAGTATAGGGGCGTATTTGCGCAATCAAGCGCACCAAGAACGCTGACAGGCATGAGAGGTTGTTGGACCCTGCATAAGCCTGACGACAGCCCCTTTCACCATTATTACGAAAAACAACATAAATAATATTTCTGCAGGAGAATAGCCATGAAGATCCTCCCCACCGCGCTGCTCGCCGTGGCCCTGCTGGCTGGTCCGTCGACCGCCTTCGCCGGCTCGCGCGAGAAGATCAGCCTCCCCGTCACCGCCGCCGGCGTCGATTTCGCCGATCCGGACGCCGTGGCCCGCTTCCGTGCCGATGCGGCCCGGCAGATCGCCGCGGCCTGCAACCCGGGTGACCGCATCGGCGCCGACCTTGCGCCCGACTTCAAGTGCCGGCGCGAAATGGCCGCCAGCATCGAGCCGAAGGTGCGTCAGCTGGTGCTCAGCGCCATCGGCAACAAGGCCCGCATGGCCACATACTGATCACCGCTGCGGCGCCTGCCGCAAGCCATCACGATCGGACGTGACGCCGGGGACCCTGTCTCCGGCGTTTGCCGTTCCGCACCCTTCCGCCAGCGCCCTCAGGCCGCCGCGGCATAGTCCGGCCCGTCAGCGACGGCCGCCCGATCATCAAGCCCCCGATCATCAAGCTGGCGCAGGGTTCGCGCCACCGCCTGCGGCGATGCGGTGTAGGGGGCGAGCCAGCGGTACAGGACCGGGACCACGAACAGGGTCACGACCGTGGCGATTGTCACCCCGAACACGATGACCACCCCGATCGCCCCGCGGGCCCCGGCGCCCGCGCCGTGGCTCAAGGCCAGGGGCACGGCTCCCGCCACGGTCGCCAGCGAGGTCATCAAGATCGGCCGGATGCGCCGCACCGAGGCTTCGCGGATCGCATCGCCCACCGGCTTGCCCTGGTCGCGCAACTGGTTGGCATATTCGATGATCAGCACCCCGTTCTTGGCGGCCAGGCCAACCAGCATGACGATCCCGATCTGGCTGAACAGATTGATGGTCATGCCCGCCGCCGCCAGCCCGATCACGCCCCCGGCAACCGCCAGCGGCACGGCCGAGATGATCACCGCCGGGTGGATGAAGCTTTCGAACTGGGCGGCCAGCAGCAGGTAAATCACGCCCACGGTCAGGCCGAAGACGATCCAGATGGAGCCGCCGGTCTGCTTCAGCGACTGGCTTTCGCCCTTGTAGCCGACCGCGATCACCTCTGGCGACTGGGCCGCCTGCGCCTCGAGGAAGGCCAGCGCCTGGCCCAGCGTATAGCCGGGGGCCAGGCCGCCTTGCAGGGTGATCGCGCGCAGCTTGTTGTAGCGGCCCAGTTCCTTGGCCGTGGCGCTCTCACGCAGATGCACCACGCTGGACAGGGGCACCAGATTGCCGGCGCGGGCGCGCAGGTAGACCGTGTCGAGCTTGGCCTCGCTGCTCCGCTCCGAAGCGTCGGCCTGAACGATCACCCGGTACTCCTTGCCGTCGCGGACATAGGTGGTGACCCGGCGCGAGCCCATCAGGGTCTGCAGGGCCTGGCTGACATCGTCGACCGAGATACCCAGATCCCCGGCCCGCTGGCGATCGACATCAATCAGGGTCTGCGGCTTGGTCTCGATGTAATCGGCATCCAGATTGAGGATTCCGGGGTTGTCACGCGCCGCAGCCAGAATCCGGTCGCGCGCCACCGCCAGGTCCTCATAGGTGGTTCCCGCGATGACGAAGCTGATCGGCTGTCCCCGCCCGCGCGCCAGCGAGGCCCGCACCGTGGCATTGCCGCGCAACGCCGCCACCTGGCCGAGCTTGCGGTTCAGTTCCCGGGCGACCTCCTGCGAGGACTGGCTGCGTTCGTCCCAGTGCTTCAGGAAGATACCGACATTGCCGGTGTCGAAATCCTCGCTCGCGCCGGCGCCGAAGCCTCCCGGGAGGCGAGCGTTCATGCCCCGCACCGGACCCTTGCCAACCAGCGGCACGATCGCCTTTTCGACCTGCTGCATCCAGCGGTCGAGCTGGGCATAGCCCGTGCCCTCGGGCGCGGTCAGGCGGATGTCGACGATGCCGGTATCCTCGGGCGGGGCAAGCTCGGACGGCAGCGTCAGGAACAGGCCCGCAGACCCCACCAGCAGCACCAAGACCCCGATCGCCAGCGGCTTGGCACTGGTCAGCACCTGGTCGAGCGCGCGGGCATAGGCCGCGGTGATGCGGTCCAGCACCCCCTCCACCTTGGCGGAGAAGCCCTCACGCGCGGTCGGGCGCAGCAGCTTGGAGCAGAGCATCGGCGCCAGGGTGAGTGCGAGGAACCCCGAGATGGCCACGGAGGCGATCATCGTGGCAGCCAGTTCGCGGAAAAGCAGGCCGGTCTGGCCGGCAAGGAACATCACCGGCACGAACACCGCGCAGACCACCAGGGTGGTCGCGATCACCGCGAAGCCGACCTCCCGCGCGCCGCGGAAGGCGGCGACCAGCGGCGGCTCGCCCTCCTCGATCCGGTGATGGACGTTCTCGAGCACGACGATCGCATCGTCGACCACCAGGCCGATCGCCAGGACCATGGCCAGCAGGGTGAGGAGGTTGATCGAATAGCCCAGCAGCCACAGCACCGCGAAGGTCCCGATCAGGCAGATCGGTACGGTCACCGCCGGGATTAGCGTCGCCCGGCCGGACCCGAGGAACAGGAAGATCACCACGGTGACCAGCACGGCGGCCTCGAGCAAGGTGTGCCAGACGCCCTTGATCGCCTGATCGATGAACAGCGAGGAATCGCTGCCGTAAAGGATCTCCACCCCCGGCGGCAGGTCCTTGCGCAACTGATCGACCGCGCGCTTGATCGCCTGGGCCACGGCCAGGGTGTTGGCCCCGGACTGCCGGACGACCCCGATCCCGACGCCCTCCTGGCCGTTGAAGCGGAAAGCCGAATAGGGATTTTCGGCCCCCTCCTCGATCCGCGCCACATCGCCCAGCCGCACCAGATAGCCGTCGGCCCCGCGGCCGATCACCAGGGTTCGGAAATCCGCCGGCGTGGTGAAACCGCGCCGCACCCGCAGCGACAGGTTCTGGGCCTGGCCTTCGATGCGGCCGGCCGGCAGCTCGACATTCTGGTTGCGCAGCGCGCTTTCCACATCGCGCGGGGTCAGCCGGAAGGCGGCGAGGCGACCGGGATCGAGCCAGATCCGCATGGCTGGCCGCGCCAGGCCGATCTGGTTGAGCTGGGCCACCCCGTCAACCGTGGCGAGGCGATCGATCACCTGCCGCTCAGCGAATTCCCCCAGCTTGACCTGGTCCCATCCGGGCGCCCGGACAAACAGGAACATGATCGGCTGGGCATCGGCATCGACCTTGCGGACCTCGGGCGCCAGCGCGTCCTCGGGCAGGGTCGAGGCGGCCCCGCCGACCCGGTCACGCACGTCGTTCGCCGCGGAATCGACGTCGCGCCCGGGCCGGAACTCGATCGTGATGTCGGACCGCCCATCCTGGGAACGACTGGCGATCGAATCGATCCCGTCGATCCCGGCCAGCCGGTCCTCGAGCGGCTGGGTGATGCGGTTCTCCACCACCTGCGCGCTGGCCCCGGTGTAAGTGGTCGATACCGAGACCACCGGCGGATCGGTATCGGGATACTCGCGCACTGGCAGGCCGAGGAAACCCACCACGCCGATCACCGTGAGCAGGATCGCCATGACCGCCGCCACGACCGGGCGCCGGATCGCGAGATCGGACAGGATCATGCCGGGCCGGGGGCGGAGCGGGGAAAGGCCTGGGCCGTGCGGGCGCGGCTCTGGCCGGACTTGCCCGCTTTCGCGCCCTTGCCGTCGCCGAGCCGGACGCTCATCCCGTCGGCGACCTTGACCACGCCTTCACCGATCACCCGGGCAGCGGGCGGAAGGCCGATCACCTCGACCAGCCCGGCATCGCGCAAGCCGACCCTGACCGGCACCCGTCGCGCCTTCCGGTCGGGCGTGACGACAAAGACGAAGCGATCGTCGCCCCGTCCGGCAATGGCGAATTCGGGGATCGCCAGCCCCTCATGCTCGGCCAGGCTGACGGTGACGTTCATCAGCATGCCGGGCTTGAGCCGGGCCCCGGGATTGGGCAGTACCGCGCGGACCAGCACGGCGCGGCTGTTGGGATCGATCGCCGGGTCGATGTGGGCGATTGTCCCGGTGAAGCGCTCGCCCGGAAAGGCAGCCGCAGTGGCGGTGATCGCCTGGCCGGGAGCCAGCCCGGCCAGCTGGGTTTCGGGAACGGTGAAATCGAGCTTGATCCGGCTCACGTCGCTGATCGTGACGAGCGGCGAGCCCGACGTGACAATCGCCCCGGGTGAGATCGTCCGCAGCCCGACAACCCCGGCGAACGGCGCGCGGATCAAGCGATCGCCGATCGCCGCGCGCGCGCCGGCAGCGGCGGCGCGGGCCCCGGTGGCGGTGGCCTGGAGCTGATCGAGCTGGGCGCGGGTGGCGAAGCCGCGATCATACAGGGCCTGGATCCGGGCGAGCTGGGCGCTGGCTTGGGCCTCGATGGCCACGGCCCCTTGCAGGGACGCGGTTTCCTGCGCCTGGGTCAGGACGGCAAGCAACTGCCCCCGACCCACGGCCATGCCATCGTCGAACAGCACGCGGTCAACCCGCTCGGTCACCACGGCGGAAAGGGTGACCTGTTCGTTGGCCCGCGCGGTGCCGATCGCCTCGATCGCCTGAACGAAGCGGTGCCGCTCGGCCGGGGCAGCCCGGACCAACGGCGGCGGACGCTTGCCCGGACCGTCCGCCTTGCTCCCACAACCACCCGGCAGTGCCAGGACAATCGCGAGGAGCAGACGCGGAACGGGCAAGCGTCGCACCATCGGACCGTCTTACTTGAGGGTCTTGAGGTACGCGATCACGTTGGCGCGAGCGGTGGCATCCTTCAGCCCGGCGAAGGGCATCCTGTTGCCCGGCACGGCCTTGGCGGGCGCGGCAAGGTAGGCGTCGAGGTTGGCTTCGGTCCAGGCGCGCTTGGCCCCCTTCATCGCCGGCGAATAGTTGAAGCCCGGCTGGGTGCCGGCAGGACGGCCAACGACCTTCCAGAGGTTCGGACCGATGGTGCTCTTGCCCGAGGCGTCGGCCTTATGGCACGCGGCGCACTGGGCGAACACGGCCTTGCCCTTCACGGCGTCGCCGGCGGCGTGCGCGGCGGGAGCCATGGCGAGGGTGGCAGAGGCAAGCATTGCTGCGATAATCGTGCGGTTCATGGTCTTCTCAATCCTTAGCTGTTGTGCGCCAAGTGCCGGAAACGCCCGGCGGCGACGGCGATCAGACTGCAGGCATCCAGCCATGCCTATAGTCTGACCGCGTCTTTACACGATAGCAGCGCGCCTTGCATGCAACAGCCGTATAATGAGGCAGGTTCTGGTTTTGCCCGACGAGACCTGTCGACGACCACTCAGGGCGCCTTGGCGGCGATCGCCTCGATCTCGACCAGCATGGTCGGCCGACCGAGCGCCGCCACCTGCACGGTCGACCGGGTCGGCTTGTTGGGTTGTTCCGGCGTGCCGAAATAGGTCTTGAACACGGTGTTCATGCCGGCCGAGTCCATCCGTCCGCCGGGCAGCGCGGCGACCAGGAACACGTTCATCTTGACGATATCCCCCATCGACCAGCCCATGCCTTCAAGCTGGGTCTTCATCTTGCTGAGGATCGACTGGGTCTGGGTGGCGGTATCGCCGAACTCGTCGGGCTTGGCCGGATCCAGCGGCGAAGGCGTGGTGCCCGAGATGTACAGGATCTTGCTACCGGGGGGCAGCAGGGCGGTGCTGGAGATCACCCCCTGGGGCTGGCCGGTCCGCTCGATCACGGCCGGAGCCGGCGGGGCCTTCTTGGCCTCGGCAGCCGTCGCGACGAGGGCGGCGGAGGCAGCAGCGACAAGGGCAAGGGTCTGTTTCATCGGTCGGGGTTCCGCTCCGGAGGATAGGGCTGCGAAAAGGTGGGCGGCCGCGGTGCGGCCGCCCCAGGCGCAGGATCAGAACTTGATGGTGGCGCGGGCGTAGTAATAGCCGCCGTTGGTGCCGTAGGGTCCGAAGGTGTAAGGCGCGTTCAGCGTGCCGCCGTTGTTGATGTAGGGCGACCGGCCGTTGCGGTAGAAGGTCGAGCCCGGCTGGTAATCGGGCACGAACGGCGGGATTTCCGGGATCTTGTTGAACAGGTTGTTCGCACCCACCGCCAGATTGATGAAATCGGTCACGTCATAGGCCAGTTCGGCGTCGATGATCACCGCCGGCTTCACCGAAGCCTCATAGAACTCGCGGTTGATCGGCGGGATCGAGCCACCGGTGGTGATCGACCCGGCGTTCGGCCGGACGTAGGAGATCGTCTCGCTGTAGTAGTTGGCGCGCAGGTTGGCGGCGAAGCGGCCGCTGGTGAACAGCGCGTTGACGTTGCCCTTGAAGATCGGACTGGCGCGTTCGATGATCTGGCGAGCCTGGATACCGAACAGCGCGCCCAGGCCGTTGCGGGTGACCTTGGTCAGGTTGTAGTTGGCACCCGCGCTGAGGTCGAGCTTGCCGAACGACAGGTCGATCGGATAGCGCACGGCCAGTTCCCACCCCTTGGTCCGGGTATCGATCCCGTTGGTGTAGGTCTGGATCGACAGCGAACCGCTCTGCAGCACGAAGGGATCAAGCTGCTTGCCGCTGGCGGTGATCGCGTTCTGCACCAGCTGGAACTGCGACAGGCCGTTGATGAACGAGTTGGTCAGGCGCACCGGCGCGGTGTTGTTGCCGGTGAACAGCTGCCCGTCGATCGTCCCGGACGAGACGATCCGGTCGCGGATCTTGATGTAGTAGGCGTCCAGCGTGATGACCAGGCGCGGGATCGGGCGCAGCACGATGCCCATCGAGAAGTTGGTCGACTTTTCCGGGCGGAGCGCCGAGAAGCCCGCCCCGGCCGCTGCCGCCGAGTTGGGCGCCAGTTGCAGCACGGCGCTGGTCGGGCCGACGTTGGTGGCGGAGTAGCCGGCCTCGGGCAGCGAAGGAGCGCGGAAGCCCGTGCTGGCCGTGGCGCGCACCGCGATCGCATCCGAGAAATCGTAGCGCGAGGTGATCTTGCCGATCGTGGTGTCGCCGAAGTCGCTGTAGTGCTCGTAACGGCCCGCCAGGTCGAGCGTCAGGCCGGCCACCGGCTTGGTCGCCAGATCGATGTAAACGGCCTTGGCGTTGCGCGCATAGCGGCCAGCGTCGGTAGCGCTGTAGCCCGGGAACGACTGGCCGCCCTCGATATAGAGCGATCCGGCGTCACCCTGGCCGATGCGGTAGGTTTCCTTGCGGTATTCACCACCGAAGGCCACGTTGAGCGGCTCGGCGAAGCCCACCTCGAACTCCTTGCGCAGGTCGAGCGTGGTGGTGAACTGGGTGAAGTCGAACCGGCCGTCGTAGAAGTCGGTCGGGCTGAACCCGGTGAAACCGAACAGCGAGGCGTTGACCGACTTGGTGGTGTAGACCTTCGCGGCGTCCTCGGCATAGGTTGCGGCCAGATCGAAGTTCCACCCGGCCAGGTCGCCGCGCAGGCCGTTGGTGACCGAGAATTCGTCCTGCTTCACCTCGATGTGCGGGACCAGGCCGACCTGACCGGTGTTGGCGAAGCAGTTCGCCGGATTGGTCCCGGGGCTGAGCGGGGTGTTGGTGACCGGGTTGCGGCAGACGCGGGTCGGCACGCGATAACCCTGGAGCGCGTCACCCTGCCGGTAGGACACGTCGCCGAACGAGTAGAACTCGACCCCGCCGAAGTCATAGCCGAAGTTGTAGAAGGCAAGCGTCAGCGACGAGGCCGGCTGGCCGCCGTTGATGTTGGCCGTACCCTTGTTGGTGGCCAGGCTGTTGTAGATCGGCTGGAACGCGGCCTGCGCGGCCGGCAGGGTGACCGCGCTGCCATCGACGTTGACCACCTGGAGCTGGCCGTCACCGATCGTGGTCACCGCATTGCGGCGGTGGAACAGCGCGATATCCAGGAACCCGCTATCGCCCACCTTGGTCGCGAAATTACCGCTGGCGCTGTAGGTCGTGCCCTCGCCATCGTAGTACTGGCCGGTGTTGAGGCGCAGCGTCGAACCTTCGGTGTCGCTCTTCAGGATGATGTTGATCACGCCCGCGATCGCGTCCGAACCGTACTGCGCCGCGGCCCCGTCCTGCAGGACTTCGATGCGCTTGACGATGTCCGGCGGGATCAGGTCGATGCTCGGCGCGGCGGAACCGCCGAAGGCGCCGTTGATCACCTGGAGGATCGAGTTGCCGTGGCGACGCTTGCCGTTGACCATCACCAGGGTGTGGTTGGGCGACAGGCCGCGCAGACGGGCCGACAGCGAGAAGCTCGCCATGTCGGTGCCCTGGGTCTGGGCCTGGAACGAGGGGACCAGTTGGGTCAGCGCCTGGTTGAGGTTGGGCTGGGCGACGCGGGTGATCGCATCCTGCGAGATGAGCTGGATCGGGGTGGCGCTCTGCGCGGCCTGCTGGCCAGCGGTGCGGGTGCCGGTGACGATGATCTCGGTCCCGGCCGCCTCCGGCGGAGTGGTCTCGGCATCGGCCGGAGCCGTGGTGACCTGTGCCTGGGCGGCGCCGCTGAGCGCGCTGGAGGCAAACAGGGCGGCAGTGAGAATCCTGATGTAACGCGACATATCGTAAGCCCCCATGACAATCGCGCCTGTTCAGGTATGCTCCGTCCCGGGTTCAGGTCTGGTCCGCGTCGCCCGTTCTGTGGCTCACGCAGATCGATCTGCTGTTGTGGTGATCGGAGCCGTCCCTGCCGCGGCGGGGACTCGGTTCCGATGGTCATCAAAAGGCCTGACCGGGCCCATTCCAGCCATACGCCGTTTGGCGTATCAGCTTTGGGCAGGCCCTCCCTAGGCTGCGGGCAGGGCTGGAGCCGGTCGCCAGCGCGGCGTTATGGTTCTGATTTTTCGTTGTTTTGCAGTTGCTCAAAAGGAGTTTCCCGATGCGTGCGTGCACCAAGCTGATCCTGGCGGCCCTGCCGCTCGCCGCCCTGGCCCTGCCGCTTCAGGCCCAGGCCCAGGTCACCAAGATCAAGTCCAATCCGCAGGCCCTGATCCTGGATGCGGCCGAGGTGAAGGCCGGGACCGACATGATCTTCGTTTCCGGCCAGCTCCCCGCGCCGCTCGATCCGGCCAAGCCGATGAGCGAGCTGAAGAGCCCGGACGATTTCGGCGACACCAAGACGCAGACGATCAGCGTGCTCGGCAAGATCAAGACCGTGCTGGAAAAGCAGGGCTACACGATGGCCGACATCGTCAAGCTGACCCTGTTCGTCGCGGCCGATCCGAAGCTGGGCAAGCTAGACTTCGCCGGGGCCAACGAAGGCTTCAAGCAGTTCTTCGGCACGGCCGAGAACCCGACCACCGTCGCGCGTTCGACCTTCCAGGTCGCCGCGCTGGTCTCGCCGGTCTATCTGATCGAGATCGAGGCGATCGCCGCCAAGAAGAAGTAGGCGGGAACCGCAGCCAGCCGCCCGTCTACCGCCCGCCGCCCGCCTATTGCCCGATCGCGCGGATCGCGATCGCGGCGGCGGCGGAGCGGGTTTCCACGCCGAGCTTCTCGTAAATCCGCTCGAGGTGCTTCTGCACGGTGCGCGGGCTGATTTCGAGCACGTCGCTGATGTCGCTGCTGGCCTTGCCATAGCTGACCCACAGCAGCACCTCGGCCTCGCGCTGGGTCAGGCCCAGCCGTTCGCCCAGTTGCGCCGCGTCCCGCTCGGGGTTGAGCTCGTTGAGCCGGATCAGGACCTCGTTCTCGCGATAGAGCGCCACCACGGTCAGCTCCAGCGAACCGGCCGGACGCTGATCGATGCGCACGGTCGCCCCGGCGAGCTGCTGGCGGGCGAGCAGGCCTTCGACCGGTCCGCGCAGGATGTCGGGCAAGGTCGGGGCCCCGCGCGACCAGGCCGGATCCAGCCGGGCGATGACATGCTCGGCGCCGGGCGTGCACCACAGCACATGGCCCGCCCGATCGGTGGCGAGCATGCGCCGGCCGGTGGCATCCAGGCTGGCCACGCTGGCTTGCATCGCCCGTCCCTGGGCCATGTGGACCCGCACCCGGGCCAGGAGCTCCATATGGTCGACGGGCTTGCGCACATAGTCGGCGCCGCCCACCTCGAACGCCTCGACCACATGCTCGCTCTCGGTCAGGCCGGTCATGAAGATCACGGGAATTGCGGTGTAGGCCGGGTTGGCCTTGATCCGCACCGTCGTCTCGAAGCCATCCATCCCGGGCATCACCGCATCCATCAGGATCAGGTCGGGGACGATGTGGCCCAGCAGATCGAGCGCGGCCGCTCCCGAGGTGGCGACCAGCACCGAAATCTCGGCGGCCTCCAGCATCGCGGTGATCATCCGCAGCGAATCCGGTTCGTCGTCCACCACCAGCACCGTATCGGTGCGCCCGGGTCCCCGGGCCGGGTTGCCTGCCTGGTTCATGGCCTGGTTCATGCCCCTTCCAGTTCCTTCTTCATTCCCGCCAGATCGAACCGGTCGAGCCGTTCAAACAGCCTGGCCGCCAGTTGCTGGGCTTCGTCGCCATGCTCCGCCAGAGCCCGGATTTCCGCCTCGATGCCGCGGACATAACCGATCCGCAGCAGCTCGCGCAGGCGCTCGACGTGGCCTGCCGCGGCGCCGTCGAGCACCGGTGCGGCGATCGGCACCGCCGGCTCCTCCGCTTCCCCGGACCGCGAGGGCGATACCTCCGCCTCGCCCAGCGGCTCCATCCGCCAGACCAGGCCGAGCAGTCCCCCGATCACGTCGGTCAGCGCGGTGAACTCGACCGGCTTGGTCAGGAAATGATCGTGCACCGGGTCGGGGGTTTCCGGGCGGTGGAATTCCTGGGTGTTGGCCGAGAGCATCAGGATGCGGATGCCGCGCCCCTGCGCCGCCCGCAGCCGCGAGGCCACCTGCCAGCCAGAGATGCCGGGGAGCGAGATGTCGAGGATGGCCAGATCGAACGTCTGGCTGTCGGCCAGCGCCGCGGCGCTTTCGCCATTGGGGCAGGCGGTCACGGCAAAGCCCAGCCCGCCCAGCAGCCGTTCGAGGAACAGGCGCTGGTCGGCCTCGTCATCAACGATCAGCACCGAGCGACGCGGCCCTTCGTAGCCGGTGGTCCGGCGGCGCTGGATCGGCCGGTCAAGCTTGCCCGCGACCTCGCCCGCCATCATCGTCACGCGGAAGCAGGTGCCGACCCCGGGGGTGCTTTCCACCTCCAGGTTGCCGCCCAGGATCTCCACGATCGCGCGCGAGATCGACAGGCCGAGGCCCGCCCCCGGGCGGGACAGCTTGCCCGGCTCGTCACCCCGCTCGAACGGCTCGAAGATCCGTTCCAGCTCGTCAGCCCGGATCCCGGGCCCCGTATCGCGCACTTCGAAGGTCGCGATCTGTCCGGCGTAGCGCACCGCGAAGGTCACCTGGCCCCGATCGGTGAACTTGATCGCGTTGGACAGGAGGTTGAGCAGGACCTGCCGGAAACGGCTCTGGTCGAAGCGGACCACCTCGGGCAGCCGGCCCGTGGTCTCGATCACGAACTCGATCCCCTTGGCCACGGCGGCGGGCCGCATCATCGACACGATCTGGTCGATGAAGGCCGGGAAGCGTACGTCCTCGGTCCGGACGCGCAGCACCCCGTGCTCGACCTGCGAGACGTCCAGCAGACCCTCGACCAGCGAGGTCAGATGCTCGGCGCAGCGCCGGATCACCCGCGCCGCCTCGCGCGGGTCGACCCCGTCCTCGTTGCGTTCGACGAGCTGGGCGTAGCCATAGATCGCGTTGAGCGGCGAACGGATCTCGTGGCTGACGTTGGCCAGGTAGCGACTCTTGGCGATGTTGGCGGTTTCGGCGGCCTCGGCCCGGGAGACCACGCCCGGGGCGCTGCCCGCGCGGGAGGATAGGCCCGGCGCCGGGGCCGTGCTCGCCGGCCCGGGCTGCCGGATGAGCCAGGCCACCGTGGCGATGAACAGCAAGGCTCCGGCGATCAGGGCATGGAACAGGATGCGGTGATCGCTCGCCAGGGCGGCGGCGCCGAGCATGACGCCCGCGAAGGCGGCCGCAGCCAGGATCAAGCCCCGGGGCCCGATGCGACGATAAAGCGGTTGGCGCGGGGTCAGCATGGCCCCGGCGCCTGGCTATGGCACCAACCGATCATCGCCCGCGGGCGATACCCAGCAATCCGATCCTGCGGTCTCATCCGTGGCGCCCCCGACGCCCCACCCGAGCGTCGCCTTCCTTAATCACATCGTGCTGCGGTGCGGTTTGGCGCCGCGCCCCAGCAGGTATTGCCGTCAACTCGATTTCATTCGCATCTGCCCTACCGTCCGTCCTGGTCTCCTCTCATCAGCGGACCGCACGCGGCGGGGCGGGCAGCAATTCGGTCGCCGGGACGCTCCCCGTTCCGGCGGCGGCGGTGTCGATCGCCGGATAGCCGTTCGATCGCAGCAGGAAAGCGGCGAGCTGGGCCGCCTCGTCCGGCTGCAGCGAACCCGGCGCGAACTGGGGCATGGCGCGGGTCAGGTAGGCCGGCAGGTCGCCCAGCGGCCGTCCCGCCCAGTTGGCGACGAACTTGCCGGTCAGGCCCGGCACCTCGTGAGTCCCTTCAAGGGCGGCGCCGTGGCACATCGCGCAGCGTTCGGCATAGAGACGCGCGCCCTCTTCCGCGGCGGACGCGCTGTAGAACCCGCGCGGCGGGGTCGCGGCCATGGTCACCGCGCCCGCCAGGGCCAGGGCGCAGGCGCCCGCGAGGCTCCGCGACCTCATGCCGCCCTCGGCGCGAGGGCCGGGGCGATGATCGCCAGGCCCGCCTCGATGTCCGCGATCGTTGCCAGCTCCATCGAATTGCCCACGCCCAGCATGTCGCCCATGTCGGGATTGTTGTTCATCACCGCGACGCCGTCGGCCTTCGACAGAAGCAGCACGTTCTTGTAACGCACCGCGTAATTGGCCTCGGTCTGCGGCGCGAGCCAGCCGGTCTGGCCGCGCACCGGAATGATCGTCTGGTCCTGCCACAGATCGCGCGCGGCATAGCCGGTGCAGTGGATCACCACCTTTTGCGGCAGCTGGGCGAACTCGGCCGGGCTGTGGAAATCGCGCATGACGAACCGGCCCCCGTGTCCGAAGAACTCGTCCATCAGCATCTTCGCATAGCTCGGGAAGTTGAAATACATCTGGGTCGTGCGCTGAGCATAGGGCAAGGCGAAGGGGTTCTCGTCCGGTCCCAGATCCACCCCCTGCGGGACGATGTCCTTGATCCGCTCGTCCAGGTGCGCGAATTCGGAGTTCTGCTGCGGCAGGCCGGTGGTGCGCCAGTTGCCGGTGATCGCGGGATCGGGCGTCCAGTGCCGCTTCTCGATCGGCTTGTCGGACAGGGCATAGTGGTCGCCGAAATCGACCGGCTTTCCCGGCAGGCCCAGGCAGGTGCGGAAGGCCTTCCACGACAGGCGCGCCATGGCTTCCCATTCGGCCGGAAACTGCGGCCCGGCGGGTTCGGCCAGGGCAATGCGCGATCCCGGCGTGAACGATCCGCTGGCCCGGAACGAACGGGTGCGCTGGATCATCTCGCGCGCATAGATCGTCACCTTGAGCCCGGCGCGCTGGGCCACAACCGCCGTGGTCAGCCCGATGATCCCGCAGCCGACCACGGCGATCTCGGCGGGCAGCGTGGTCAAGGCCTTGCCCACGGCGATCTCGGCCGATCCCCAGGACAGCGACCAACCGCTGCCGCCATGGCCATAGTTGTGGATCACCAGCGTATCACCGACCGTCTCGGCGGCCAGGTTGGGTCCGGCCGCCCGCAGCGGGCGGATGCAGCATTTGACGTCGATCAGTTGGTCACGCGTGATCCGCAGGGGCACGAGCCGCGCCTGTGCCCGCCCCCCGACGCCGGGCCCCGGCAGCGCAGCCACGCGGCCCCCGGGTGCGCAGGCCTGCAAGGCCGCGAGGCCGACCAGTCCGGACGCTCCCTTGAGCACGGCACGACGTCCGGTGGTCCGGTCCATGGTGGTTGCGTGACTCATCCGACCCCTTCCAGCGTCAAGCTTGCGGCCAAGTGCGCCCGGGCCCATGGCGCATTTTTGCGTATTGCCAAGGGTCCGCCCGATCGTCCCAAGGCCAAGTCCTCAGCGCCCGCCGACAAACGGCGCCGCGACCTCGGGGGTGACGCGGAGCAGGCGCCCGGTGGCCTTGTCGATCATCGCCCAGGTGGTCCGCGCCGAAACGATCACCTTCCCGGCCGCATTGCGGAAGTCCACCCGCCGGTCAAACCGGGCGCCGCTGGGGCCCTCGGGAATGAAGGTCTCGGCGGTCACGCTCTCGCCCTCGGCGATGTTGCCCTTGTAGTCGATCTCGTGCCGGGCCACGACCCAGACATAGGCCGCGACATGCTCGGGCGGGGCCACGGCCTCCCAGTGCGCGGTGGCGATCGCCTCCATCCACTGCACCCAGACCGCATTGTTGACATGGCCCAGCACGTCGATGTGCTCGGGGCCGGCGGTGAAGGTCAGGGTGAACTGGGGCTGCATCCGTTCCTCGTGGCTTGGACTCCTCCTTACCCGTTCGTGTCGAGCGAAGTCGAGACAGGAACGGACGGAGGACCGATGGTGTCCTGTGGCCTGATGAGCCTTGGCTTGGGCAGCCCGGCGCCTAGCCCTCCACCCCCAGTTGCCAGAGCACGAAAGCGAACTCCTCGGCGGTTTCGCGCAGCGATTCGAACCGGCCGCTCTTGCCGCCGTGGCCAGCCCCCATGTTGGTCTTGAGCAGCAGCTCGTTCCGGTCGGTCTTGAGCTCGCGCAGCTTGGCGACCCACTTGGCGGGTTCCCAGTAGGTCACCCGCGGATCGTTCAGCCCGGCTGTGACCATCAGCGGCGGATAGGCCTGGGCGGCAACCTGATCGTAGGGGGAATAGGAACGGATCAGCGCGAAGGCCGCCGCGTCCTCGATCGGGTTGCCCCATTCGGGCCACTCGCCGGGAGTCAGCGGCAGGCTCTCGTCGAGCATGGTGTTGAGCACGTCGACGAAGGGCACGTGGGCCACCACCGCGCCCCACAGCGCCGGGTCGGAATTGATCACCGCGCCCATCAGCTCACCCCCGGCCGATCCGCCCGAGATGCTGATCCGGCCCGGCGCGGTGTAGCGACGCTCGACCAGTCCGTTCGCCACGTCGACGAAATCGGTGAAGGTGTTGGTCCGCCGGTCGAGCTTGCCCGCCTTGTACCAGGCCCGGCCCAGATCGTCGCCGCCGCGGATGTGCGCGATGGCATAGGCAAAGCCGCGGTCGACCAGCGACAGGCGCGTGGTCGAAAAGCCCGGCGCGATGGCGATGCCATAGGCGCCATAGCCGTAGAGGTGCAGCGGTCCACCGGGCGCCCGGTCCCGCCGCATGACGATCGAGACCGGGATCGGGGTGCCGTCCCGCGCGGGAATCTCGAGCCGCTCGGTCACGTAAAGCGCGGCATCGTAGCCCGAGGGAATCTCCTGGACCTTGCGCACCTCCAACCGGCGTTCGGCCACGTGATAGTCATAGACCGTGGCCGGGCTGACCATCGATTCGTAACCCAGCCGCAGCACCGGCGTATCCCATTCGGGATTGTCGCCCAGCCCGGCATCATAGCTCGCCTCGGGGAACACGATGGGTTCGACGCGGGCCGGATCGTCGTACCAGCGCAGCTCGATCTGATCGAGCCCGCCGCGCCGTCCCTCGACCACGTAGAAGTCTTTGAACAGCTCGAACCCGGTCAGGTAGAAGGCGTCGCTGCCGGCAATCAGCGTGGTCCAGTCACCCGGGGTGGCCAGCGGCGCCGTGGCGAGGCGGAAGTTCTCGTGCGTGTCGTTGGCGTGGACGAACAGGGTGTCGCCGCGCACGTCGACATCGTACTCCACCCCGGTCTGGCGCGCCTTGACCAGGATCGGCGCGGCGAGCGGATCGGCGGCGGAGACCAGCCGAACCTCGCTGGTCTCGTGATCGCTGGTCGAGATCACCAGCCATTCCTCGTTGGCCGACAGGCCCGAGCCGACCCGGAAGCCCTCGTCGTCTTCATGGTAAAGCTCGACGTCGCTCTCGACCGGCTGGCCGAGCCAGTGGAGCCGGGCGTTGTCGGTGCGCCACTGCTCGTTGGCGAGGCTGTAGACCAGCCCCTTGTCCCCCGCGACCCAGACCAGCGCCGACAGCGTACCGGGGATTTCATCGGGCAGCAGCTCGCCGGTGGCGAGGTCCTTGATCCGCGCGGTGAACCGTTCCGAACCGTTGTCGTCGATGGCATAGGCCAGCAGGCGGCCGTCCTTGCTGACCGACAGGGCGCCGAGCCGGAAGTAATCCTTGCCCGCTGCCAGCGCGACCTCGTCCAGGATCAGCTCGTCGGCGCTGCCGTCGTCCGCCGCGCCGACCGGGCGGCGCCACCACTTCTTGTACTCGGCGCCCTCCTCGAACTCGATCCAGTAGAGATAGTCGCCGTCCTTCTGCGGCACCGACCGGTCCGCCTCCTTGATCCGGGCGCGCATCTCGGTGAACAGCGTGTCGATCCGCGCCTGCTGGCCCGCCATGCGCGCCTCGAACCAGGCGTTCTCCGCCTCGAGATGGGCCAGGATCTCGGGATCCTTGACCTCGGGATAGCCGGGATCGCGCAGCCACGCATAATCGTCGGTCACGGTGATGCCATGGTGCGTGATGCTGTGCGGACGCTTGACGGCAATCGGGGCAGCGAGAGGGGGGGTGTCATTGGCCATGCAGCGCATCTATGGTGCGCGCGAAACCAGAACAAGCCGGACTCGCCGACCATGCTGATGAACACCCATGAAAACCGTCTGAAGGCCCTGCGCGAGGAACTGGCGCGGCAAGGGCTCGACGGCTTCGTGATCCCGATCTCCGACGAGCACATGAGCGAATATGTCGGCGCCTATGCCCAACGCCTCGGCTGGCTGACCGGCTTCGGCGGATCGGCCGGGACCGCCGTGGTGCTGAAGGACAGGGCGGCGATCTTTGTCGACGGGCGCTACACCCTGCAGGTGCGCGAACAGGTCGACGGGCGGCTCTACGAATATGTCGGGGTGCCGCAGACTCCGGTGGCCAAGTGGCTGGGCGCCCATGCTCCGGAAGGGGCTAAGATCGGATACGATGCCTGGCTGCACGGCCCGCGCTGGGTCGCGGCCGCCAGCCGGGCGCTCGCCGCGCGCAAGGCCCGGCTGGTCGCGGTCGAGCGCAACCCGGTCGACGCGGTCTGGGCGGACCGCCCTGCCCCCTCGCCCGCCCCGGCGATCGTCCACCCCGACAGCTTCGCGGGCGAGGCGAGCGAGGCCAAGCGCGCCGCCGTGGCCGAATGGCTGACCAGCAATGGCCTCGACGCGGTGGTCGTCTCGGCGCTCGATTCGATCGCCTGGCTGCTCAACATCCGCGGCGCCGATGTCGATCGCACCCCGGTGGCCCTGTCCTTCGTGCTGGCCCGGGCTGATGGCACGGCCGAGCTGTTCATCGCCGAGGAAAAGGTCACCCCGGAGCTGCGCCAGCACCTGGGCAATGCCGTGGCGATCCGCCCGCGCGAGGCTTTCGTGCCCACGCTGGAAGGGCTGTCGGGACTGAAGGTGGGGGTCGATCCCGAGCGTACGGTCGCCGCGGTCTCGGCCGCGCTGGGCGCCGCGGGGGCCACCGTGGTCGAGGCGATGGATCCCACGGTCCTGCCCAAGGCGATCAAGAACCCGGTCGAACAGGAGGGCCATCGCGCCGCCCAGGCGCGCGACGCCGCCGCCATGGTGCGGTTCCTCCACTGGCTGTCGGTCACCGCGCCGCAGGGCGGCGTGACCGAACTGTCGGCGGCCGAGCGCTTGCAGCAGTTCCGCCAGATGAGCGGCGATCTGCGCGACCTGTCGTTCGACACGATCTCGGGCGCGGGGCCCAATGCGGCGATCCCGCATTACCGGGTCAGCGAGGAATCGAGCCTGCCGCTCGAACCCTCGAGCGTCTATCTGGTCGACAGCGGCGGCCAGTATCCCGACGGCACCACCGACATCACCCGCACGGTCTGGGTGGATGGGCCGACCGAACCCTCCGCCGAGGTCTGCGACCGCTTCACCCGCGTGCTCAAGGGGCACATCGCGCTGGCCCGCGCGGTGTTTCCGCAAGGCACGGTCGGCGGCCAGCTCGACACCCTCGCACGCCAGTCGCTGTGGCACGCCGGGCTCGACTATGCCCACGGCACCGGCCACGGGGTGGGCAGCTTCCTGTCGGTCCACGAAGGCCCGCAGCGCATCGGCAAGAGCGCCGGCGGCCAGGCGGGGACCGATCAGGAGCTGCTGGCCGGCATGATCCTCTCGAACGAGCCCGGCTACTACAAGAGCGGCGAGTACGGCATCCGCATCGAGAACCTGGTCCTGGTCGAGCGGCGCGAGATCGACGGCGCCGAGGGCGAGTACCTCGGCTTCGAGACCCTGACTCACGTCCCGATCGAGCGGCGCCTGCTGAACCACGCGATCCTGGAACCGGGCGAGATCGCCTGGTGGAACGCCTATCACGCCCGCGTGCTGGAGATCGTCGGCCCGCAGGTCGAGGGCGAGGTGCTGGCCTGGTTGCAGGAGCAATGCGCGCCGCTGGGCTAAGCGGGGCGCGGTGTCGCGCAAGGGCTCTGGTCGAACCCCGCCTGTTCCTGTAATGTTCCTATGCGACTCGGTGAGCGGGTGCGCGGCAGAAGGGGAACAGCGGCGATGATCGGCTACGTCACACTCGGCACCAACGACCTCGCGCGCGGGGCGGCCTTCTACGATGCCCTGGCCGCCGAACTCGGCACCGGCCGGATGATGGAATGGGACCAGGCGATCGCCTGGGGCACCCCGGGTGGCAGCGCCGGCATCGGCCTGACCCTGCCCTTCGACGGCCAGCCGGCCACGGTGGGCAACGGGGTGATGGTCGCGCTCGAAGCGAAGGACGCCGCGCAGGTCGATCGGCTCCATGCCATTGCCCTGGCGCACGGCGGCACCTGCGAGGGTGCGCCCGGACCGCGCGGCGAGACCTTCTACGCCGCCTATTTCCGGGACCCCGATGGCAACAAGCTCAACGCCTTCGTGATGGGAGCCCCGGGCGATGCCTGACGCCGTCGCCCCTTCGCTGTTCACGCACCCGGTCCACCTCGGGCTGGGCGCGCGGGTGATCCCCCAGCCGGAGTTCACCGGGATGGCCTGGTATGCGGACTATGTCGCACGCCACGCCGCGGACGGCCACGAGGGCCGGCTGGTCTCGCTCTACACCTTCTCGGAAAGCTGGGATTCGTGGGAAATGCACCCGTCCGGTGAGGAACTGGTGGTGTGCCTTGCGGGGATGATCGCGCTCCATCAGGAGGCGCCCGACGGGGCGACCGGAATGATCACTCTCGCGGCCGGGGAATATGCGATCAACCCGCCGGGGGTGTGGCACACCGCCGATGTCGCCTCGCCGGCCACGGTCCTGTTCATCACTTCGGGCGTGGGCACCCAGCACCGGCCGCGCTGAGGCCGGACGCGCGCTCTCAGAGGAACGGCTGGACTACGGCGCGGGCGCGTTCGACCCAGTCGCTCTTTTCGCCGACCGGGGCGACATAGCGCAGGACCTCGGCCGCCGCGTCCCACGATGATCCCCGTGCGATCAGCCAGGTGGCGAGGTAGGTGGAAGCCAGGCACCCACCCGCCGTGGCCACATTGCCGTGGGCAACGAACGGGGCATCGATCACGTCGACCCCGGCCTCCACCACCCACGGCTTGGTGGTCAGGTCGGTACAGGCCGGGAGGCCACCGATCAGTCCCAGGCGGGCGAGCAGCAGGGTGCCCGAACATTGCGCGCCGATGAGCTGGCGCCGGGGATCGAGCCCGAGCTGATCGCGCAGCCCTGGGTCGGCCGCGATCTCGCGCGTGCGGATGCCGCTGCCGATCAGCACCGCATCGGCCTGGCGCGCGAAGTCCAGGGGCCGCTGGCGCTGGACCGTGACCCCGTTCATCGAGGTGACCTGCTCCGCCGGGCTGGTGATCCAGGCCATCCACCCTGCACCCTTCATGCGATTGAGCATGGCCGCGGCAATGAACGAATCGAGCTCGTTGTAGCCGTCGAAGGTCAGCACCGCGATCTGCATGGCCGGGCTCAGCCGAGCCCGAGCTTGTCGGCGTAAATCAGCCGCCCGCCCGACAGGTGCCACAAGGCCTCGTTGAAATCGTCCTCGGCCATCGCAAAGCAGCCGTCGCTGCGCCCCAGCTTGCCCCACTTCTCGAGCATGGCAGGGTTGGCGTACCACGCCGGATGGAGCACGATCGCCCGGTCCAAAGCGTTGGAGTTGTCGGCCTCGATCCCGCCGAGCCGGATCGACGTGCCGTATCGGCCCTTGTACCACTCGTACGTGACGTAGGCGCCGCGACTGGTCGCCAGGCTGTTGGGCACATTGGAAAAGGTCTTCAGGAAGCCGTCATGCTCCGGGTCGGAGCCCTTGCCGTGGGCGACCAGGAACGATCGCACCGTACCCTGTTCCAGGTTGGCGAAATGGAACCGGGGGAGCGACGAGGGCAGCGCGAAATCGGCGATCCCGACCAGATCGGTCCGCCACAATCCGGCGCGGTGCCGTTCCAGTTGTTCCGCCGCCACGGCCAGCACCCTGCGATGCTGCTCGGTGATCGACCAGGCCTGCGCGCGGACACGCGCGGGCAAGGCGCCAAGCGCGCTCGCGGCGAGTCCGCCTGCCAGCAACTGTCTGCGATCCATCCGCCCGGTTTACCGCGCTTCGGCCAGCTTCGCCAGCGCAGCGAGCGCCGCCCCGTCGACGCGCATCACCGTCCAGTCATCCATCGCCCGCGCGCCCAGCGCCCGGTAGAAGCCGATCGACGGCGTGTTCCAGTCCAGCACCGACCATTCGAACCGGGCGCAGCCCCGCTCCACCGCCAGCCGCGCCAGCTCGGCCAGCAAGGCCTTGCCGAGACCGGCGCCGCGCGCCTCGGGGCGCACGAACAGGTCTTCCAGATAGATCCCGGGACGGCCTTCGAAGGTGGAGAAATTGTGGAAGAACAGCGCGAAACCCTGGGCCACCCCGTCCAGCTCACCCATCACCACCTCGGCCATCGGATGGGGACCGAACAGGTGCTGTTCCATCACGGCCAGGTCGAACCGCACCTCGTGGGCCAGCTTTTCGTAGACCGCCAGTTCATGAATCAGGGCGCCAATCAGCGGCAGATCGGCGGGAGTGGCGGGACGGATGGCAATGGACATGGGCCGCGGTTAGCGTCTTGAGCCCCGACTTGGCAACCTAGGGCCGCGGCCTCGGATCAGCGCGCCGGCTCCAGCACCATCGCATCGCCGCGCAGCTCGACCCGCCCGATCCGGCCCAGCACCGACTGGCCGAGCAGGCTGGTGTCGAGGTCCTTGACCACCACCGCATCGATGTTGCGCAGTTCGGACGTGCCCATTTCGAGCCGGTCCAGCTTGACCGGCATGCCCATCCCCTCGCCCGAGGCGGTGCGCAGGATCGGGCGGTAGGCTCCCGGATCGACCGCGATCCCGGCGCGCTGGGCATCGGCCTCGGTCAGGGCGACCACGTCCGCGCCGGTATCGACCAGAAAGCGCGTCGACGATCCGTTGACGGCCAGATCGAGGTGAAACTGCTCGTCGCTGCCGCGGGCGATCGTGATCCCTTCGGGGGTGAACCGACTGGCCCCCGCGGCCGCCCCGGCGTTGGGGCTGGTCGCGATCGCCGCGGTCGGCTCGGGCGGCGGGCTGGCCCCGAACGGCGCACGATTCCCGCCGAAGGCCAGGGCCACGGCAAACAGGCCGATCAACAGGAAGCCGATGTTCTTCATCGCCACACAGGATAGCGGCGAGTGGTTACCGGATCATTGGCCGGGTAGACTAGGGTCGACCGGCCGCGCCGAAGCGCTGGTCAGGCCGGAACCGGATCGCCATCGGCCGCGGCGCCCGCTTCAAGCTCGGCCGCCTTGGCTTCGACCAGGCGGACGATGTGATCGAGCATGGCCTCGCTTTCGATCGTGTGGTCGGTCACGCCCGACAGATAGACCATGTGCTTGCCGTTGCCGCCGCCCGTCAGGCCGATGTCGGTCTCGCGGGCTTCGCCCGGACCGTTGACGACGCAGCCGAGGACCGAGAGCGAGAGCGGCGTCTTGATGTGCGACAGGCGCTTTTCCAGCGCCTCGACCGTGCGGATCACATCGAAACCCTGCCGTGCGCAGGACGGGCAGGAAACGATCCGCACGCCGCGGGTGCGCAGGCCCAGCGCCTTGAGGATCTCGAACCCGACCCGAACCTCTTCCTCGGGTTCGGCCGAAAGCGAGACGCGGATCGTGTCGCCGATCCCGGCCCAGAGCAGGCTGCCGATGCCGATCGCCGACTTGACCGTGCCGCCGATCAGCCCGCCGGCCTCGGTGATACCGAGGTGGAGCGGACAGTCGACCGCTTCGGACAGGGCCTGGTACGCCGCCACCGCCAGGAACACGTCGCTGGCCTTCACCGCCACCTTGTACTGGTGGAAGTCATGATCCTGCAGCAGCTTGATGTGATCGAGCGCGCTTTCGACCAGGGCTTCGGGGCACGGCTCCCCATACTTCTCCAGCAGGTCCTTCTCCAGGCTGCCGGCATTGACGCCGATGCGGATCGCACAGCCGTTGGCCTTGGCCGCGCGCACCACTTCGGCCACGCGATCGCTGCTGCCGATGTTGCCCGGGTTGATGCGCAGACAGGCCGCGCCGGCATCGGCCGCCTCCAGCGCGCGCTTGTAGTGAAAGTGGATGTCGGCAACCACCGGGATGCGGGCGGCGCGGGTGATCTCGCGCATGGCCGCGGTGCTCGCCTCGTCCGGGCAGGACACGCGGATGATGTCGGCCCCGGCATCCTCGCAGCGGCGGATCTGATCGATCGTTGCCCTCGCATCCGCTGTCGGCGTGTTCGTCATGGTCTGCACGGTGATCGGCGCGTCGCCGCCAACGGGCACGGATCCCACCATGATCTGGCGGCACTGACGGCGCATCACGGTGCGCCAGGGTCTGATCGAGGACATGGGCAGCGATATAGAACGCTGCGGCGCATCGGGCAATCGCGACAGCAACGACCGGCGCGATCGGTGGATCGGGCTGCCGATGCCACCTTGCCATCAGCAAAGCAATCGATAGCATAGGGGGTCTGAATCGCGCTTGGCAGGGGGCTGGCATGAGCGGACGGACGAGACGGTCGGGTCTGACGGGATTGATCGTGGCGGGGAGCCTGCTCGCGCAACTGGCCCAGGCCCAGTCGCCGGGCGGCGCGGCGGGCGCTCCCCCGCAGGCGGTTGAGATCACCGACGCGATCCTGGCGCAGAATGCGTCCCGCCCGGTGCCGGCGCGCATTCCCACCAGCGTCTTCGCCACTCCCGCCGATTTCCGCAATATCGTGCTGTCCCCCAGCGGCCAGCGCTTCGCCGCGCGGATCACGATCGAAGGCAAGGAGTATATCCGCATCCGGCGGCTCGACGGCGCCGACCAGCCGTGGACGTTCCAGATCCCTGCGAAGATGGACTTCAACTATTACCGCTGGGCGGGGGATGACCGGCTGCTGGTCAGTGTCGGGCAGATGGTCCCGTGGGACGATGACGAGGCGCGGGCGACCCGGCTGGTTATCGCCGACCTGACCACTCACAAGCTGCAGGTGGTCGGCAAAGGGTACGAGATGGGTCTGCGGGGCGATGACCTGCTGTGGACCGATCCCGAGGGCAAGACGGCACTGGTCGCCTTCCAGCCGTCGATCTACGATTATCCGGCAGTGTTCAGCGTCGACCTGGCGACCAACCGGGCGAGCAAGGTGGTCGGGTCCATGCCGAGCGTGTGGAACTGGTATGCCGACACCGCCGGAGTGGTGCGCTACGGATATGGCTGGGTGGATGCGCACCACTGGCAGATGGTTTACCGCAAGGACCCGACGGAACGGTTCAAGGTGGTCGCGCGGGGGACCGACAAGGACGACGACGCGGCCAAGTTCGCCCGTGACAAGACGTTCACCTTCGCCGCCGGGACCGACGAAGGCTTCATCCTGGACACCGCCGCAGACACCGGCCGCAGCGCAATCTATCGCTACAATTTCGCCACACACCAGCGGGGCGAGATGGTCTTTGCCGCACCGGGCGCGGATGTGGACTGGGCCAGCACCACCGAAGACGGCAAGTCGGTGTTCGTCGCGACCTTTACCGACAGCCGGGACCGGGTACGGTGGTTCGATCCCGCGATGGCAGAGCTGCAGGCCGCGCTCGACAAAGCGATCAGCGGCACCCTGGGGGATCGGGAAGTCTGGATCACCTCACGCAATCGCGACAACACCGTCATGGTCGTGCATGTGATGGCCTCCAATGACCCGGGCCGATACTTCATCTGGCAGGCCGCGTCGCCGACTCTGGCTCCCCTGACCAAGCGGAACCCCGGACTGAAGCCGGCCGACCTCGCGGTCAGCCGCTATGTCCACTACACCGCGCGCGACGGCACGGTGATCCCGGCCTACCTCACCCTGCCGCCGGGGCGGCCCGCCAAGGGGTTGCCCCTGATCATCCTGCCCCATGGCGGCCCCTATTTCGTGCGGGACCATGGTGACTACGATTCCGATGTCCAGTTTCTGGCGAACCGCGGCTACGTTGTCCTGCAACCGCAGTTCCGCGGATCGGAATCCTATGGGAAAAGCTTCGAGGAGGCGGGCCACGCCCAGTGGGGCCGTGCCATGCAGGACGATCTGGACGACGGCATGGACTGGCTGGTCAAGCGCGGGATCGTCGATGCCAAGCGCACCTGCCTCGTCGGATCGTCCTATGGTGGCTATGCCGCGCTGTGGGGCGCCACGCGCAATCCCGAGCGCTATCGCTGCGCGGTCAGCTTCGCCGGCATTTCCGACATGCCGCGAAGCCTCAAGTACCAGATGAACTCGATGGGCGACAAGCAGGAGCGCGAGGAGTGGCGCCAGCAGGTCCAGGGCGATCCCACCGTCGATCTCAGGGCCTTCTCGCCGCTGTTCAGCATCGATCGACTGAAAGTGCCGGTCATGCTGCTCCACGGCACCGACGACCAGACGGTACAGCCCAAGCAATCGCGGCTTTACGCCGATGCGCTGAAGGCCGCCGGCAAGAGTTACGAGTACTACGAGATCGCCAACGAGGGCCACGGGTTCTCGTCGCAGGAGAGCGCACAGTTGTGGTACGACAAGCTCGATGCGTTCCTGGCCGCGCATAACCCGGCCCAGTAGCCCGGCCCGGTAGCCCGGCCCTGTAGCCCGGCCCGGTGGCGCGACGCACCACCGGGCTAGGCGCTCACAACATCCGCGCGAACAGGAACTCGTCGTCGAGCTGGCTGCCGACCCGGAAGGAGATGTCGGCCACCTTGGCGAAGCCATAGCGCTGGTAGAACCGCTGGGCGCCGGGATTGCCCGACCAGACCGAGATCTGCACCTCGTCCGCCCCGCGGGCGGCGAACTCGCTCATGGCCCAGTCCATCAGTTGGCGCCCGAGCCCCTGCCCCGTCGCCCGGGGGGCGGTGTAGAGCTGTTTCAGCTCCATCACCCGGTTTCCGCGGGCGTGGTCCGGAAAGCCGCAGGTCAGCCCGACCTTGCACCAGCCCACCAGCACCCCATCCTGTTCGGCCACGCGGTAAAGCTTGGCCGGATCGGCGATCTCTGGGGCCAGCGCCGCCTCGGTGTAGGTCTCCATCAGGAACGGCAGCAGATCCTGCGGCCGGTAGAGGTCCCCGAACTTGTGGACGAAGGCGGCGATGCCGAGCACCGACAGGGCGGTGAGATCGTCCACCGTGGGCGCCCGCAGCACGACCGGCCCTGCCGCGGCAGCCGCATCCCCGGCGACGAAAGCCGCGTTCTCAGCCACGTGGGCGGGCCTGGGGATAGCAGCCGAGCAGGCGCAGATCCTTGCAGTGGAAGGCCAGCTCCTCGAGCGCCAGATCAACCGAGGGCTCGCCGGGCGCCCCGACGATATCGGCATAGAACATGGTCGCGGCGAAGCTGGCGCCCTTCTGGTAGCTCTCCAGCTTGGTCATGTTGACCCCGTTGGTGGCCAGGCCGCCCAGCGCCTTGTAAAGCGCGGCCGGCACGTTGCGCACTTCGAACACCATGGTCGTCATCGCTGGCCCTGCCCCCCGCTCGGCTGCCGACAGGGGTGCCCGGGCGAGCACGACGAAGCGGGTGGTGTTATCGGCCGCGTCCTCGACTCGCTGCTCCACCACGTCGAGCCCGTAAAGCTCAGCCGCCAGCCGGGGCGCGATCGCCGCGGCGGCCGGATCGCCCTGCTCGCGCACGAAGGCCGCCGCCCCGGCCGTGTCCGCATAGGACATGGGCACGATCCCGCGCTGGCGCAGGAAGTGCCGCGACTGACCCAGCGCCTGCGGATGCGACCAGGCCACGGCGAAGGGCCCGCGGGCGCCAGGCAGGGCCATCAGGTCATGGGTGATCGCCAGGAAATGCTCCGCCACGATCGACAGGCCGGATTCGGGCAGCAGGAAATGGATGTCCGCCACGCGGCCGTGCTGCGAGTTCTCGATCGGGATGATCGCCCGGTCGGCCCGCCCTTCCTTCACCGCATCGAGCGCGTCCTCGAAGGAAAAGCACGGCAACGGCAGGCCGTCGGGCGCGAACTCCAGCGCGGCGCGATGCGAATTGGCCCCGGGCGCACCCTGGAAGGCGACGGCCCGGCTCGGCTCGACCTGGGCGGCCCGGGTCATGGTCTCGACCAGGGCTTCGGCGGGTTGCGGATAGCTGTGCATGGCGCATGGCGCTTATTCCGGCGGGCGGCCAGGGGGCAAGCGCAATCGTTCGGCAGTCGGGACGGCCCCGCCCGATCCGCAGCGCGGACGGAACGGACGGTAAGGTGGCAAACTGTCCGGAATGACCCTTGCGCACAGACGCTTGCCTCACTAGAGCGCCAGCCAAACGCCAGAGCAACCTCGGGGCACTGATGGAAGACCGCAACAATACGATCGCCGGCTGGGCACTGTTTTCGGGAATCGTGGCCCTGGGCCTCGGCAGCCTTTCCGCCCACCACTTTCTGGCCGATAAGCCGGAACGCCCCGAAAAGATGGGCTACGAGATCGAAGGCGTGGTCTCCAGCGAGGGCGACGCCGGCGGCGGCGAAGCGCCGATCGAGGCCCGGCTGGCTCAGGGCGATGCCGCCAAGGGCGAGGCCACCTTCAAGAAGTGCCAGTCGTGCCACACCATCAACCAGGGCGGCGCCAGCGGAATTGGCCCCAACCTCTATGGTGTGGTCGGCGAGTCGATCGCCTCGGGCCGCGGCGGCTATGCCTTCTCGGATGACCTCAAGGCCAAGGGTGGCAAGTGGGATTTCGCCACGCTTGACCAGTGGCTGAAGAACCCCAAGGGCTTCGCTGCTGGCACCAAGATGAGCTTCGCCGGCCTCGCCGACGGGCAGGAGCGCGCCAACGTGATCCTGTACCTCAACGCGCAGGGCTCCAACCTGCCGCTCCCGGCCGCTCCCGCCGCGGATGCCGCCCCTGCCGACGCAGCGCCCGCCGATGCCGCCGCTGGGGATGCAGCCCCGGCCTCGGAAGCCGCCGCGCAGTAACCGAGCCCTCCGCGCGGGCAAGCCGCGCGATTGTCGCAAAAGGCGGGGCTGCGGCTCCGCCTTTTTCGTTATGGGCTGACCTTCTGGTTATGGCCTGGGGGCCAGCACGCGGCCCTACCCTTGCGGCCCTGGACCCTTGAAACCCTGGGCGATCACATACCACTCCGACGAATCCTTGCGGCTGGCGGGCGGCTTGGCATGTTTCACCGTGGCGAAGTTGCGCTTGAGGATTGTCAGCAGTTCGGCATCGGTGCCGCCGGCAAAGACCTTGGCCACGAAGGCACCGCCGGGGGCAAGGGTGTGGATCGCGAAATCGACCGCCGTTTCCACCAGACCCATCGTCCGCAGGTGATCGGTCTGCTTGTGCCCCACGGTGTTGGCCGCCATGTCCGACAGGACCAAGTCCGGCGCTCCGTCCAGCGCCCCTTCCAGCGCCGGAGGCGCCTCATCGGCCATGAAGTCCATCTCGAAGATCGTGACGCCTTCGATCGGCTCGGTCGGCAAGAGGTCGATCCCGACCACCCGGGCCGAGGGGGCCCGTTGGCGCACGACCTGGCTCCAGCCGCCCGGGGCTATGCCCAGATCGACCACCCGGCGCACGCCCTTGAGCAGGCCGAAGCGCTCGTCCAGTTCGGCCAGCTTGTAGGCGGCGCGGCTGCGATAGCCATCGGCCTTGGCCTGCCGGACATAGGGATCGTTAAGCTGGCGCTGCAGCCAGCGGGCCGAACTGACCGTCCGCTTCTTCGCCGTCTTGAGGCGCGTGCCGGGATCGCGACCCGAGCGGCTCATACCGCATCCTGCCCGGTCCGCAGGGCACCGGCCCCGTCGCGGCGCAGGCCTGTCGCCATCAGGCTGCGCAGGATTCCCTCGCGGATGCCCCGATCGGCAACCCCCAGGCGATCGGCCGGCCAGATGTCGAGGATCGATTCGAGGATCGCGCAACCCGCCACCACCAGGTCGGCGCGCTCGCGCCCGATGCAGGGCACTTCGCGGCGCTCGGCCAGGCTCAGGCCGGAAAGGCGGCTGGCGATCGCCCGCATCGCCGTGGCGGGGACGATCACGCCGTCCACCGCGCTGCGATCGTAGCTGGGCAGGTCGAGATGGAGGCTCGCCAGGGTGGTCACCGTGCCGGACGTGCCGAGCAGGCGCAGCGATTCGGCCGTGGGCGGGTCGGCCCGGGCCGGGGCGATCCGTTCGGCGAAGGGGGCGAAGGCCTCGTCGACAAGGCTCCGCATCCGCTGGTAGCGGGCCGCGCGCTGGGTGGCGTCGGCCCCCTCGGGCCCGCAGGTCTCGCTCAACGAGACCACGCCCCAGGGGACCGATTGCCAGTCAAGGATGCGCGGCACGGCCGGGCCGCTTTCGATCAGCACCAGTTCGGTGGAGCCGCCGCCGATGTCGAAGATCACCGCCGGTCCCTCGCCCTGCTCAAGCAGGATGTGGCAACCGAGCACCGCCAGTCGCGCCTCTTCCTGCGCGCTGATCACGTTGAGCGCGATCCCGGTCTCGCGCCGGACCCGCTCGATAAACTCGGCACCGTTGCTGGCGCGGCGGCAAGCCTCGGTCGCCACCGACCGGGCGAGGTGGACGTTGCGGCGGCGCAGCTTGTCGGCGCAGATCTGCAGGGCGGCCAGCGCCCGGTCCATGGCCGCGTCGCTCAGCCGTCCCGACTGGGCGAGTCCCTCGCCAAGCCGGACCACCCGGCTGAACGCATCGATCACCACGAAACTGTCACCCGCGGGTCGGGCGATCAGCAGGCGACAATTGTTGGTGCCCAGATCGATCGCCGCATAGGCCTGTCGCGGCCCCGACGCGCCGCGCGCGCCGGTGCGGCGCAGGCCGCTGTCCCCCGTTGCGGGGCGCGGAACGCCGGGTTCGTCTGCCGTGCCGGACTCTGCGGCAGGCTCACGCGCAACCGGCGGAAGATGGTCCGCCATGGTCAACTACTCTAAATCCAGGGCCCCGCGCGGTCGCGGGAACGTGGCGCAATCGTAACCCGGCAGGGGCTCCGCGGCAAGGGCACCCCCCGCCGGGAGGCGAGTGTCCACCAAAATGGACAGCTCAACCTGTCCAAAAGGGCTGTTCAGACCGGCAATTGCGTATTACCCCGGCACGGTGACGATGGCTTGGGCGGGAACGTGACCTATGAGACACGTTGAATATGGCGGTGGGGAGTGGCCTTTGCCGATGATGCCCTTACCGGAAATGCTCGAAAAGAGCGCCATCGCCGCCGTCCTGAGCAATCCGCGCTTGCCGGATAACCCGATCGTGGAGTGCAACCGCGCGTTCGAGGAGCTCACCGGCTATTCCGCATCCGAGATCCTGGGCCGCAACTGCCGATTCCTCAATGGCCCGGAAACCGAACCCTGGCTGACCGAGACGCTGCGCACGGGGATCCGGCGAAGACAGCCGGTCATGGTCGAGATCACCAATTACCGCAAGGACGGGACCCGCTTTCGCAACGCGGTGATGGTGGCCCCGATCTTCGACGATGACGGCGAACTGATGTACTATCTCGGTTCGCAGGTGGAGATCCCCGGCGAACAGGCGCGGGAGAACGACATGCGCCGCCAGGTGGCGCACGAGAAGATCCAGGCCTTGTCCGCGCGCCAGCGCGCGGTGCTGGTCCAGATGGCGGCCGGCAAGCTGAACAAGCAGATCGCCTGGGAGCTGGGCCTGTCGGAACGGACGGTCAAGATGCACCGCGGCGCCGTGCTCAAGGCGCTCGGCGTGCGGACCACGGCCGAGGCGATCCGCGTGGCGATCGAGGCCGGATACTGAGCCCCCACCCGGCTCCCCAGCGGCCCGAAACCCGCGCGAATCCCCTTGACCGGCTCCCACCGCCAGACTAGAGCGCCGGCTCCGCGGTGCCCCGTCGTCTAAAGGTAAGACTACGGACTCTGACTCCGTCAATCGAGGTTCGAATCCTCGCGGGGCATCCATTTTATGTAAGAAAATCACCTTCTATCAATGTGTTACTAGATTAGCGTCCGCATTGCCCCCACATTCCACCCCACATTGCGATGCGATTGCGCACGGCTGGCGGCAAACGATAGTAGCGCGACGCGCGAATCCAGCCGGAATGGCTTTTCAGGCACCGGACCGCATTTCAGGCCTAAGCACCGGCCCGATCGGTGCGGCAATTGACCCCACACCCGACACGATCGGTTACGCTATCATGGAGTTTGCTTGCGGGCGTACTCGATTGCTCTGAGGTCGGCGTGAAGAGGCGGCTAGGCCAACCGACACGATCAACGCACGTACCAGTTTCCCATTTCCTTCGCGGCTTGTTCAAGGGTCTTGAGGGCAAGCCGATAGTCGCCTCGCTCCATCGCCAGATCGAGTATTCGTTGAAGCTGCCGCATCCGGTACGCGCGATGGGCAATGGCGACCTCGCCCAACTCCTTTTCGCAGCGGTCGCGCACGATCCGGTGATAGTCCAGCCAACGGTGTGACCCGGCAAACTGGAACGACATAGGGTCATAGGCTCGGACGTGTCGCGGGGTCAGGGTGACGTCGAACTCACCGGCAACCAGGTCCGCCACCTCGGCGTGTGTCTGATAGCAAGCCAAATGCTCGACGATCCGGCGCTTGATGGCATCAGGCAGACGTCTCATCGCGTAAGCCCAGGGTAAGTGGCCACCCCTTGGAGGACGTGCCTTACCCCGTTCCCATGTTGACCTACGAAGGGGCAGAAAGGCCCCTTGCCAATCGAAAAGCAGGCACAAATTCCGCCACGTCCTTGATACGTCCCCCTGTCGTTCGGGACGTGCCCATCGGGGTCATGATGGCGACGGTCATCACGTCGATTGAGCGGCCTAGGAGGATCGAACTCCTGTAAACGGGATGGAAGCCCGGTGCCTAACCACTCGGCCAAGGCCGCCCTGTGACGGCATCTGCAATACATCGAGGCATCGACGCGCGCAACGGTCCGCCTGGCGAGTGCGCCCACCCTTGGCAACCCGCACCTTGTGATCATGTCAATCTCGGTCTTGCCAGCCAATTCAACCGCACCCGCACCACCGCACTCCCTATAAGGGAGGTGCGGGTAGTGCGGACTGGTTTCAACGCGGGTCATCATCCGCACCTCCCGCACTTTCCGCACCGCACTTTTCAAGGTGCGGACGTGGGCCAATCTCGCTGGGGTCAACGGCTTTGCCGACGATCACGAATGGCCGCTCGTCCCCGTTCTTGTCGGGACGGGTTTCGACCGCCAGAGCACCATTCTTGCGCCACGTCCGAATGATTGCCTTGATGCGTCCTTTGTCGGTTTTGGCGGACAGGCCCGCCACGTTGGCGACAAGGTGGCCAACCCAATCCTTGGCCTGAACACTCTCGCGCCAGTCACCAGCCGCAAGTCCTTTCTGGACCATGTAGAGGTGCCATGTGCTCAGGCCATGGAACACGTCCGGCTTTTCCCAGAGCGTGGCGACGCCGACATAATCGGCAGGCTCGCTGCCATCGCCGTTTTCGAGGCACTGGCTTTCCAACTTGATCCAAGTTGCCGCGTCCGGGGGAGCGCGATTGGCCTTGCCGGTATCGACGCGCACCAGCGAGCGGCGAAGCGCAGGATCGGTAATGCCCAGTTCCTCGGCCTCGGCCTGGCTCATCGCATTGAGGGGCAGCACGACGCGGGCAGCGTCACGCAAGGCGACCGCGCCGCGTCCATCCTCTGCCGTTACCTCACGCCCGCCCAGCTTCTTGGTATGGTGCACCAGCACGACCGCGCAGCCTGTTTCCTGAGCCAGCCGCTTCCACCGCTTGGCGATGGCGTTGATGGCCTCGTTGCTGCTCTCGTGAACGGTATGGCTGGACACGAATGGATCCACGATCACAGCCGAAATTCCACGCTCACGGATCGTTGCCGCCACCTGCGTGAACACGTCCTCTACCAGGGCGAAGCCGTCGCGATCTTCGGTCGCCGTGCAGAGCGGCTGGATCAGCCCGCTATCCACGAACAGCCGGCCTGCGCAGTCAACAGCCGTTATCCCATGAAAGAGACAGGCGGCTGATACCTGCCGGTCCAGCTCGTCTTGCGAATCCTCAAGGTTGTAGATCCACGCCGACTGCGCGCCACGCGGGAGCGATTTGCCAAGCAGAGGCCGGCCGGATGCGAGCGACAACGCCATAGCAGTGCCGATCGTGCTCTTCCCGGTGCCACCAGGCGCGATGATCGCCGTAACCTCACCCCTCAGCAGCCAATGGCCAAGCAGCCATTGCCGCGTGGGCAGCGAACGGGGGTCGGGCCAGCTATACGGCGTCGCGCGAATGCCCGTGCCGACGTGCATGGCCGCAGCAATGCGGCTGGCCAAATCCTCCGGCTCCATATCGGCAAAGTCCATGGGAGCTTTCACGTCACGCATGGCCGCTCCTCCTGGCCCGCGCGATCCGGGCCGCCACCTCGGCAGGGGCAATGTCCGCAGAGTCGGCTCCTGAGGCCGTAAAGCGCGTTTCCGGGACAAGGGGCAGCGGGGTGGCCAACAGCGCACCGGTAGACTCAGCCGCCCTCTGAGCGGCTTTCAGGCCGATATTCTCCGATAGGTGACGGTCATCGTCCGATGCGACGATCAGGGTCCGGCTGGGGAACAGCTTGCGCAGGGCGCGGGCAACGGTCTCAAGGTTGCGCGCCGACATGGCCGCGACAACCCCGTGCCCGGTCGCATGATGGACCGCCGCCATGGTGGCGAAGCCTTCGCCGATCACCAGCGGCCCAGCCGATGGTCTGCCATCCTGCATGAACGCGCCGTGCAACCAGAACAGGCCATCGGTCCGCCCGCCCGACAGGAACAGTTTGCGCCCGTTCGGATAAACGCGCTGGACGTTCCACAGGCGAAAGTCGCAATCGACCATCGGGACGATCAGCGCCTCACCGTGCTGCCTGATGCCGAACGGGGGCAAGCCCTTGCGCGTGAGATACCCGTGCGCCGGATCGGCCTTGCGGCCCCTGCGCCAAAGATCACGGGCGATGCCAGCCGCGGCCTCCTGTTTGGCCTCGGTTTCCGCCCTGCGGCGGGCCTCGCTCTCGCGGGCCTGAGCCACGATCGCGCGCCGCTCGGCTGGTGACAGCGAGCGGGAATTGCTCCCCGCCCGCCACACTGCCCGCACGCCCAGCCGGTAATGCCGGAACACGCCCGCCGGCACGCCATCGAGGTGCAGCCACGCCCAGCCGTTGCGCCGTCCGGGCTTGTCGCCATCTGCGCGAAAGCGGACAGGCTCGCCCGCTGCCAACTTGTCGGTGATTGGCTCCAGGGGGCGGATTCCCGCCGCCCCCATCGCGTCGATAAACTCCAACACAGGGTTGGTCACAGCGCGGCCCTCCCTTTTTCGGTCAGGCGGAGGACCGCGGCGCGCTTCCCCGAGGGGTTGCGACGCCGCGCTCCTGTCGGCTCGACGAGGCCCATGGCTCTCAATTCGGAGAAGCGCGGTTGCAGGCTTTCGCGGCTGACCTTGGCAAAGTCGACCGCTTCGAGCACCGTTGCCTCGCCCAACCTGTCCAGCGCACGCATGGCGACCCGGCGAAGGTAGGAGACGTGAAGCTCGGTGGCCTTGGCAGCTTCTTGGCTGGTGCCGTCCGGGCCTTTCGCTCCGGGAATGTCGGGATAGCGGTCAGCCATGTCCGTGCCCCTCGAATGCGAGCACGGCGATCATCGCGGCCAGTTCCGGCCGGACGTTGTATGCTGCAATCAGGAATTGCACCCGGGAGGCGGCGAGGTTATCGAGCGAGTGCGTCCAGCCGTCCAAGCGAACGCGCGAAGCCCCGGTGCCAGCCGGGGTTTTGCTTTTTTGGGTCATGCTCACACCCCGCCTTCGATCAGGCGACGCAGCGAGCGCGTCAGGATGAGGCGCTTGCGCCCGACCTTCCGGGTCTCCAAGCGACCATCCGCCATGGCTTCGTACAGGGTGGTTTTCCCGAGGCCGGACGCCTTCACAGCATCCGACACACTGAGTGCGATGGGTTCCATGTTTTGGTCTCCGCCCGCATCCCGGCGAAATTACGGGGAAGTAGGCGGAAACGGGCTGCGATCAGCGCTCAGGATTTTTCGCAGGGGATATAATACAAATCAGCGTCTCTGCATTTCTGCCTTAGTGTTCAATGCCTTGATCTGCACGAGAATTGCCGCGCGAAGGTTCGCCGGGCCATCGCCGAGGACTCTAGCCTCTGCGGCCAAAGCGTCCCTCATCTGGGCATACGCGCTGTAGATGAGTTCATGGTGCCCTGCTTGCCGCTGATAGGATTTGGCGCTTGTCAACGCCTTGCGATTCAGCGCCCCGAAGTAAGCGCCTGACATGTACCTTGCGGCGCGATTGAGCTTTGCATCTTCGTCACCCTCATCGCCACTCGATGACTCAAGCCAGGCGTCCGCGATTGCTGCGATTTGACCCTTGCGCACCGCGTCCTCCAGATTCCGGCGCCCCTTGGTCTTCGACGGTTTCTCACAGAACAGCGGATCGGGATGATTACGATCGCAGACGTCGACGATAGCCCACACGACCCGGCTCAGCGGAACCAGGGTTGCGCCGCTGAAGCCCTGCCCCTTCAGAAACTCCGAGACAGCAATGATCGCTTCGCACACTGCCTCTCGTTGCTGCTGGGGGCCTGCCTCATAGGCCTTCGCCGCCGCGACAAGCTGATCGTGCAGTTGGACGAGAGCGACGAGTGGGTCAGCCTGGGGCGCACCGCGACCATGTAGCTGGTCCATATGCTCACTGACTAGTTGGCGCACCTGCTCGTGCGATGGGGTGCTGCGGTCCATGCATTTCGATCCTGATCCTCGGCCGGACAAGTCGTTGCGGCCATGATCGCCATGATGCCTGACTTTCCGCCATGAACCACGATAGACCGTTTCATGCGGCTGTCTGTGGATGTATGCCGCCGATACCGAAAAATATCGAATACGACGAAGGAACCGATGGCCAAGCTCACCCAGCAGGAACTCGAACGGCACCTCTGGGGCGCGGCGGACATTCTCCGGGGCACCGTCGATGCCGCCGACTACAAGCAGTATATCTTCGGCTTGCTGTTCTACCGCCGGCTCTGCGACGTGTGGCAGGAGGAGTACGAGGCGCTCCTGGCCGAGACCGGGGATGCGGACGAGGCGGCCGATCCTGACGAGCACCGCTTCGACATCCCTGCGGCGCACCGGTGGGAGGCCGTGCGCCAGCATTCCACGCAAATCGGCCAGCGGCTGAACAATGCGCTGGCCGCCATCGAAGACGCCAACCTGCGGCTCAAGGGCGTGTTCGGCGATGTGGACTTCGCCAATCAGGATCGCTTCTCCGACGCGCTGCTGGAGAAGCTGCTTAACCACTTCGAGAAGCACCGGCTGCGCAACGCCGACGTGCCCGCCGACATGCTGGGCGACGCCTATCTCTACCTCATCAAGATGTTCGCAGAGGGTGCCGGCAAGAAAGGGGGCGAGTTTTACACCCCCCGGTCGATCGTGCGGCTGATGGTCGAGATCGTGCAGCCCCGGCCCGGCATGTCGGTCTACGATCCCACCTGCGGGTCGGCGGGCATGCTGCTCGAGGCGGTGCAGTATGTGAAGGATCGCGGCGAGGATGCCCGCGGCCTGTCGCTCTATGGGCAGGAGAAGAACTTCGCTACCTGGGGCATCGCGCAGATCAACCTGTTCCTGCACGACGTGGACGACGCCTTCATCGCCAAGGGCGACACGATCCTCTCACCCAAGCGGTATGACCCCAAGGCCCGCGAGTTCGTCGAGGGCGTGGGCGCGTATGATCGGGTGCTGGCCAACCCGCCGTTCTCGGAAAAGGTGTGGGGCTATGAGGTCTGGCAGAACGGTGACCCGTTCGGGCGCGACGAGTATGGCTGCCCGCCCAAGGGCTATGGTGATCTTGCGTTCGTCCAGCACATGCTCGCCAGCCTCAAGGACGGCGGCGTGCTGGCGGTGGTGGTGCCGCACGGCGTCTTGTTCCGTGGCGGGGCCGAGGGGCGCATCAGGGAGGCCATGCTGGCCGCAGACGTGATTGAGGCGGTGGTGGGGCTGGCCCCGAACCTGTTCTACGGTGCGGGCATCCCTGCCGCCCTGCTGATCTGTCACAAGAAGAGGCCCGCCGACCGGCGCGGCAAGGTGCTGATCGTCAACGGCGATGCCACCTACACGCCCGGCAAGGCGCAGAACTTCCTGACCGACGATCATATCCGCACGCTGGCCGATGCCGTCCACGGCTTTGCCGACATCGACAAGCTGGCCCGCGTGGTGCCGGTGGCCGAGATCGGCGCCAACGGCCACAACCTCAACATCAGCCGCTATGTCCAGACCGGGGCGGATGCCGAGGCGGTCGATGTCGCGGCGGAAGTCGCCAAGCTGCAAGACCTGATCGCCCAGCGTAACGAGGCCGAAACCGTGATGTTCGGCCACCTGCGGAGGCTCGGCTATGTCGAGTGACGTGGCGGAACTGGAACGACCGACAGACAGCTTACCAGACGGCTGGCGCTCATTCCGTCTTGGTGATGTCGCTGACATCTCACGCGGGACGAGTTGGGGAAGCGACAATGAGCGCCGCGACCCGGTTGACGGCGCACTACCCGTGCTTGGGATCAGAAACGTCCAAGCCCGCTTGGAAATAGACGACCTTTTATGGCTCCACGGCCTCAAACCCTCTGCCATCGCGTCGAGCACAGTGCAGACGGGTGACATCCTGATGGTCGGGTCGAATGGGAACCCTGCCCGGATCGGCAACGCGGTGCAGGTCGATGAACCGGGCCGCTATCTCTACGCTTCGCTGCTGTTCGGCTTGCGTCCCCGGCGCGAAGCCGTTGACCCTGACTTCCTGTATTTCGCGGTGGTTGCGCCCGGTGTGCAGACTGCCATTTCCGATGCGGTGCAAGGCACTACTGGACTGTCGAACCTCAAGATCACGACACTTCGGGATTTACCCATCGACCTCCCCCCGCTCGACGAGCAGCGGCGGATCGCCGAGGTGCTGCGGTCGGTGGATGAGGCGATTGCGGCGGCGGACGCGGTCGCGTCGTCTTTGCTGCGGGCCAGCAAGACGATGCGACATGACCTGCTCAACGTCGCGCCCGATGGAACTGTCATCGACCTACCGCCTGACTGGACCGTCCTTCCTCTTGAAGCACTTGCGAGCGTCGAGCGCGGCAAGTTCTCAATCCGGCCTCGCAACGATCCTCGATACTTCGGCGGTTCAACGCCGTTCATCCAGACCGGGGACATCACCGCTGCTGGCGATTACATCACGCGCCATACGCAGACGTTGAACGATCTTGGCGTGGGGGTCAGCCGGGTGTTTGCAGCGGGCACCATAATGACCACCATCGCAGCCAATATCGGCGACTTCGCCATCGCGGCCTATCCGGTAGCCTGTCCGGACAGTGTCGTAGGCATTGAGGCAAATCCCGATGTGAACCCGTTCTGGCTCTACTCGGTGCTAACTTGCTTCAAGGCTGCGCTGGACCGAGCAGCGACGCAGAACGCGCAGAAGAACATCAACCTCCAGACCCTGCGGCCCCTGCAAATCCCCGTGCCGCCACCTTCCGTGATGATCGAACTGGCCGAAACCTTAGCGGCTGCGGCTGATGTTGCCATGCAAGCGAAGGCGTCGGTCGCAAATCTGACCGCGACAAAGCAGGCCCTCATGTCAGACCTTCTCTCCGGTCGCGTGCGGGTGCCTGCATGAGCGAATATCGCCTTGCCGAGAAGCCCGCGCTCGATGCGCTGGTGGCGATGGGCTGGCAGGCGCTTTCGCCCGCCGCCGCCTTAGCAATGCGGGTGGAGGAAAACCGGGTCATCCTCAAACCCGTGCTGATCGCGGCGCTGCGCGACCTCAACGGCATTGGCGAGGCGGACGCCGAGGCGATCTACGCCGACCTTGCCACCCTGTCCGACAACGAGGACTGGCAGCGCAAGCTGCGCGGCGGCTATTCTCGCCGCCTGACTGGCGAGAACCGCGACAGCCCGATCACGCTGATCGACTTCAAGAACCCCGCCCGCAACCAGTTCCACGTCACCCGCCAGTTCCGCGTCGCCGCCCAGCGCCCGCGCGTGCCCGATGTGGTGCTGTTCGTGAACGGCATCCCGCTGGTGGTGATCGAGGCCAAGTCGCCGCTGAAAGCTACAGCGCGGGCCGAGGAAGCCTTCGAGCAGATCAAGCAGTATGAGCGCGACATCCCGCGCTTGTTCGCGCCCAACGCCTTCAACATCGTGACCGATGGCATGGCGACGCTCTACGGTGCGACGGGTAGCCCGGCGCAGTTCTATGCCCCGTGGCCCGATGCTTGGCCGCGCACCCGCGCCGACTTCCCGGACGACCTCTCCAAAGACCTGTGGTGCTTGTGCGAGCCGTCGCGTCTGCTCGACCTGCTGGCGCACTTCATAGTGTTCGAGGTGGACCCGGAGACGGGCCGCAAGATCAAGAAGGTCTGTCGCTACCAGCAGTTCCGCGCGGTCAACAAGGCGGTGGAGCGCGTTGCGGCGGGCGAGCACCGCAAGGGGCTGATCTGGCACACGCAGGGCAGCGGCAAGAGCCTGACGATGGTGTTCCTCGCGCTCAAGCTGAAGACTCACCTGACGCTCGACGCGCCAACGCTGGCCAACCCCAACATCCTGGTGCTGACCGACCGGATCGACCTCGACGACCAGATCAGCAAGACCTTCGTCGCCTGCGGGCTGCCCAATCCGGTGCAATGCGGATCGGTCGCCGCGCTGCGCGAGGCGGTGAGCCGGGGTGGCAATGGCCAGATCCTGCTCTCGACCATCTTCAAGTTCGCCGGATCGAAGGAGGCGATCCCCAACTCCGCCAACTGGATCGTGCTCGTCGACGAATGCCACCGCACGCAGGAGAAGGACTTGGGCGCGTTCCTGCAAGCGACGCTGCCCGATGCCCACTTCTATGGCTTCACCGGCACACCCATCAAATCGACCGACAAGGATACCTACGCCCGCTTCAGCGTCGTCGGCGAAGGCTACCTCGACAAATATGGCATCGACGATGCGGTGCGCGATGGGGCGACCGTTCCGATCCTCTATGAAGGCCGCAAGGCGGACTGGTCGATCAACGAGGCCGAGATCGACATCCTGTTCGACCGCTGGTTTGTCGATCTGGCGGACGACAAGCGCGAGGAGCTGAAGCGCAAGGGTCTGACCGTGGCGACCATCGCCAAGCACCCCGAGCGCATCCGGCTGATCGCTTACGACATATGGGAGCACTTCAAGCAGGTCTGCCGGCCAGATGGCTTCAAGGCGCAGATCGTGGTGGTCGATCGCGAGGCGGTGATCCTCTACCGCGCCGCCCTCTCCGCCGTCATCGCCGCCGAACTGGCCAAGAGCGGCACGGAGGCCGAGATGGCAGCGACACAGGCCGATGCGATGATCGCCTGCGTCTTCTCGAAGAGCCAGGAGGATGGCAAGCCCAGCGAGATCGCCGAGGTGCAGGCGCTGCGCGATGGGCTGGAGGCATTCTACCTCGACGCCGAGGCCGAGAAAGACGCCAAGCGGCGATTCAAGGCATACGGGCAGGAGCCGAGCTTCCTGATCGTGTGCGACAAGCTGCTCACCGGGTTCGATGCGCCCATCGAGCACGTCATGTATCTCGACAAGCCGCTCAAGGAGCACAACCTGCTCCAGGCCATCGCCCGCACCAACCGCACCTGCTCGATCAAGCTGCCCGATGGCGGCGAGATCGCCAAGCCGAATGGCCGGATTGTCGATTACATCGGCGTCACCAACCATCTGGACGAGGCGCTCAAGTCCTACCGCGCCGATGATGTCGAGAATGCGCTGCGCGACATCGCCGTGCTGCGCAACGACCTCAAGGAAGCCCATGCCCGCTACCGCGCGCAGAAGCGGGCGATGGGGCTGGAGGGCATGGACGAGAAGGCCGCAGCCTATGCCGCCGCCAAGATCGCCGCTGATGGCCGCGAGGATGAGTGGTTCGACCTCCAGCGGCTCACCCGGACCTTCATCAAGGTCTACGCCGACCTCTCGCCCGATCCCGCCATCCTGGACTTCACTGCCGAGGTGAAATGGGCTGCGGCGTTCCTGCGGCTGGCCACGCAGGCCATCGCGAAGGATGAGAGCCTCGATCACCGCAGCTACAGCGGCAAGATCAGGGACATGCTGGAAGAGCACGTTCATGTGACCGGCCTCTCGACCACCATCCGGCTGCGCAACATCACCGATCCGAACTTTGCCGATGACTTCGACACTGGCGGCAAAGACGAGGGCGAGCTGGTCGAGGCGTTCGTCCGAAAGTCCGCCGAGCTACGCCGAGTCACCCGCGAACTGGTGGACAAGAACCCCGCACAATATGGCCGCTTCTCCGAACGGGTGCTGGAGATCATCCGCCGCTTCGAGGCTGGCCAGATCGCCGCCGCCGATGGCCTATCGGACTTCGAGGGGCTGACCGGCGACATTCAGGCCGAGCAGGGTGCACACGCCGAGCTTGGCATGGATGAGAACGCCTTTTCGATCCTGCGCATCATGGAGGCCATAGCAACGGACACCGCCCACGAGACCTTGCAGGCAGCCGCCATCGCCATCGGCGCGGTCTATGCCGATGCCGCCGCCACCCAGCCCGCCTTCGCGCACATGGAAGCCTATCTCAGGTCTCTCCGCCAGCAGGTCCGCCGCATCCTGACCGACCACGGTATCGGTGAGACCAAGACGATCCGCGAGAAGGTCGAGGAGTTCGCCGTCAACGCCTACGGGGGCGGGGCATGATGCGGACGATCCAGATCGGCCGGGCCGAGATCGCCTACGAGCTACGCCGCAGCGCCACCGCAGCCGAGCGGCGCATCACCGTCACACCGGGCCATGTCGAGGTGATGGCGCTGACGACGGATGGCGATGACGACATCACGGGGTTCCTCGATCGCAAGCGCCAGTGGCTGTTCAACACGGTGCGCGACATGGAGCGGATTACCGCAGGACGTCATTCCGTGCCCCGGTTCATGACCGGCTCGAAGATTCCATACCGGGGCCGCAAGATGCCCCTCACCGTCCGCCGCACCGATGCGGAGCGGGCGACCGTGACCTATCGCAGCGGCTTCATCGTCGATCTGCCGCACTGGACGGGCGATGACCCCGATCAGCTTGTCGCCAGCGAGCTGAAGCACTGGCTCAAGCAGCGCGCCAGGCGGGATGTGGGCGAGATCGCCGCCGACATCAGCAAGCGCTACGGCCTCGCGCCCCGCTCGATCCGGGTGGCAGACCTTGCCGAGGGTTGGGGATCGTGCGGCCCGGAAGGTAACGTGCTCATCAACTGGCACCTCATCTTCGCGCCACGGAAGGTGCTGGAGTACGTGGTGGCGCATGAACTGGCGCACCTGCGGCATCGGTCGCATGGGGCGGAGTTCTGGGGGTTCGTTGGGGCGCTGGTGCCGGAGTGGGAGGCCAGCAAGGCATGGCTCGACCGGCATCAGAGCACCCTTGCGGATCATTTCCTCAGGTGATCCACATCACGCCAGGAGACGCCGCGACGGAGACACCTATTGGTCGGTTTGGCCTTTCGCCGCATCGAACTCACTGAATAGCCTTGCGACCTCGGCTTTCGGCACACCGCCCTTCTTCATCGCGTCAGTCAGCATCTTCGTAAAATCAGGATCGTTTGCCGACGCCCACGTGATGCCCTTGTACAGTACGCTGCAACGGATGGGCCGCAAGGTCGACGCCTGTTCAAGCAAGCCATCGAGGCGTTCGGCAAGCCGATCCTTGATCTCCTTGTCAGAGGGGTGCGGGTAATAGCGCGTCACAAAAGCCGGTGGGTTCTCGTTCCAGGCCGGCAGAAACTCATCGAGAAGGGTCTGCTTGAACCCCTCGCGGCTCGCATGGAACGCAGCATTTGCGGCGACCCTGAATCGTTCAATGTTCCTCTCAAGCCGGCTGACCTCCGCCTCAAAGCGCTGCTTGTCCCTGATGAGGATGACCCGGCCATGCCGGGGTACAAGGAAGGTGAACTCGCGCTCGATCGCGGCACGTTGCTCGTTGACCCACCGGGCGTCGACCTTGGCGCGCTTGGTCGCCCCATCGGCTTGCTCCACTTCAATGTCGAAAGGGCCATTGACCTCTGCCGGAGCACTGAGGGTGCTGTTGATCCGCGGGATAAGACCTTCGCTGCGGATTCCCAGCAGGTCCGGTGGCAGTTGAACACGTCGGACGACTACGCGAAGGTTTTCGATCTCGAGTTCCACGAACTCGGCCTGCGAGCTGAAGACGCGGATCGCGCGGGCAATATCGAATGGCTGCGGCGGAGTGTCACGCAGCTCCGCCTCAATCCGGGATACATCGTCAGGGCCCAGGCCTTCATGACCGATCTCGCTGGGGCAGTCGCCGCCCCCTGATGCTGCCGTTGCGACCTGCTTGGCGGCATGGCCAGAGATGACCAAAGCATTCGGCTTCTCTGGATTTGGAGAGCCAGCCTCGATCAATCGCGGCACCGGTGAGTAAACCAGCATCCGCTCGTCCGCGACGATCAGCCCAATCCTGATGCCCGGCTGACGTGCCAGGGCGAGGCCGTTCGCCGTCATCGCTCCGCGCAGAGGTTCCAATGCGGCCTGATCACCGTAACCCAGCCGGTAGACTTCGGGATCAGCGTCCAGAACCACGCTCAGACTGACGCTGTCGTCACCACAGCGGGCTGCCAGGGCCTTGGCCACAGGGGTGGTCAGCGCTGGGGCAACAACGACGAGTTGATGGCGAGCTGATTGAATGAGCTCGATCATGCATTCGTCAGTGGCAACCGCGAATGTTTGGTTCGGTCCACCAGGCTTTGCCATCTCGCATATCCCCCGCCCATCCCGGCTGGAGCCGGGTGGTTCGTAACGTGCGAGCACGGGGCAGCACGCCTCCCGTATTTCCTACGAGAGGTCTTGTATTCCGGGAGCCGCCCGACAAAGGCGGACCCGTGCTCAGCACACGTTGTGCACTGCTAAGGCTTACGAGACCCGAGCAGTGCGCCCCTGATAGTGGGGGCGTTCTTGAAAGTCTATGAGGCCTTGCGTGGCCAGATTGGGGTGACATTTCCGGCTAAGTCGGACGCAAAAGCCAGAGGGACCTAACCCTCGACCGGCTTCAGGTAACCCATCGTGCCTTTCCTTCTAAGGGATTGCGGGACGCGCTCGCCGACCACGTGCCATCCGGCCCCCTGGTGAACCGGGCAACACGTCCACCCCACGTAACGGTGAACAGGTTTTCGTCATGCTGCCAGACGCTCGGATCACCCCACAACGCGAACTCGGTTGCCACAAGTATTGAGCCGGCGATGTGCAGGCACTGCTGACCGTCCGGTGTCCGGCCGTTCCGTGGCGCTTCACCAACAAGGTTCTCAATGATGGCATACGCTTCGGGGTTTGCCTCACCCATGATTCAGGTCTCCAGCTACAGACTCAATCGAAGGAGCTTCCTTCAACCGCCAGGCCGATCTTTTCCATTCAACGCCCTGTTGAGGGGTGCCACCCAGTTTCGCCGCCATTTCCGCTCCAGTCAGCGCCCCGTGCTGGCGGAGTAGAAGCGGAAGCGTCGGGCGTAGATAGCCAAGCTGCGCGGCCTCATGGTCCACCCATGCAAGCCAAGCGTCGGGATTCTCGACACCACTTGGCGGGTTGAGAGGTGCAAGGCCGCGAGCCATCCAAGCCTCATGCTCGTAATCGAACATCGCAAGGTCGCAGATCGTCTCCCATGGTTCTGCGCAGCCATGGTTGGGGTTGACGCCCTGCTCCAGCAGCCACCCCACCATGTCCACCCGAAGGCCCAGGATGGGGCCCACGAGTATGTTCCTGCCATTATCATCGAGCGCAGTCAGGCTGGCACCAAGCTCCATTAGCCCGCGAACGACGTCCATGCGCTGCTCGCGCTCATCACCGTCCTCGGCAAATTCGGCAGCAGTCACGGCCTTGAAGATAGCGGGCTCACCCACAAAGTCCCGCATGCCGACGTCCGCTCCGCTGGCGACCAGCCGCGCGATCTCAGCCAGATCCGCGTTGTCGATCGCCTCGAACAGGGGATGTTGCCCATCCTCGACCACAATCATGCCCTCTGCTTTAGCGGGGTGACGTTTCCGGCGATACCGGAGAGCGAAGGGGCGGCAAAGCGGCCCCACGCCTCGATGAGAGAGCGGCGCATGTCGCGCAGATCACTCCTCAAGTAGGCCTGTTCGGTAGAAGTGCCAACCCGATGCGCCAGCGCCATTTCGGCAACCATGGCGGGTATGGTCGGCATCTTTTCCGCGGCCCAGTCTCGGAACGACGAACGGAAGCCGTGCACCGTTTCTGCTCGACCGGCCGAGCGCATGGCCTTTGTCAGTGACATATCTGACAGTGGTCCACCGCGTGCGCCCCTGAAAATGAGGCCCTCGCGCAGGCCCTTTGGAGTGTACCGGTCCAGCAGAGCGACCGCCGCATCCGACAATGTGACTACGTGGGAAATGCCCGTCTTGGTCATCACGGACTCGTCTCGGCTCCATATCCGGGCTTCGAGATCGATCTGCTCCCACGTGGCCTTGCGCACCTCCCCTGATCGCGCGCCGGTCAAGATCGCGAACAGCACCGCATACCTGCTTGCGGCTGTGCCCTTCGCCAGCTCCCCTTCTACGAATGCAGGCACCTCGCCATAGGGCATGGCAGCGAAGTTCCCGCCACGGCTTTGCTTTGAGAGGCCCGTGCGAAGCTCACGAGCATCTGGGAGCGCGTCCTTCCGCCAGCCGCGTGCTTTGGCGAAGGCCAGGACCTGGCCGATCCGGCTGCGCACCTTGCGCGCCATCACGGGCTTGTCGGTCCAGATCGGCGCCAGCGCCGTGATGACCTCGGCGCTGCCGATCGCATCCACCTTGAACGACCCAAGCTTGGGATTCGCGTGTTCCTCAAGCGATGCTTTGAACGCCTTGGCCGTTCGAGCACTCCAGCCCTTGCACAGAGCCTCATGGGCTTCTGTCACCGCCTCGGCGAAGGTTGGCACCTTGACCCTTTGACGGTCTCGCTCGACCTTCGGATCCTTCCCGGCCTTGGCGAGCTTGCGCAGTGCGGCCGCCTTCTCCCTTGCCTCAGCCAAGGACAGGCTCTTGCGGAGCATCAGCGGCAGCTCAGCGAACCGCTGATCGTCGGGATCAAACGCGCCGCGGCCAAGACCGTCAACATCCACTGCGCCAAGACCAATGTCCCGTCGCCGACCATCGACTTGGAGTCGAAGCATCCAGGACCGGGCGCCACTCGGGCCAACCAGAAGAAACAAGCCGTCGCCATCCTGATACGACCTCTTCACCGGCTTCCCATCGCCACCATAGCCAGGCTTGGCATTGCGAACCTTGGCGGTCGTCAGTTTCCCCACACTACCACCTCCACAATTGCCCCAACATTTGCCCCCACACTTTATTGCGGCTGGAGGGGATCGTCAACGGCGGCTGGCGGAATCAGCCTAGCCCAAAATAGTGGTTTTCCGGACTATTTCTGGAGAGCAGCGGAAAATGGCGGAAAGTAGTATTAATCCTCGCGGGGCATCCAGCCTTCTGTAAGGAAGGCTTACCGGGTTCGGGAAATGGACACCTCAACGTGCCACTACGAACCCAGCACCCGTGAAATCTCTGAACCGCGAACAGCCTAGCGCGTGCGGTAGGTCGTGACCCAGTCGCCCGGGGTCATCGCCTCGATCAACGACTCGTTGGCCTCGGTAAGGACAAACCGCCTGCCGTCCCACACCCAGGTCGATCCGAACCCGGTGTAGGCCATCGGGCTGCCCTTGCCGTAGCTGCTCAGGCTGGCCGAGGCTGGGTCGAATTCGGCCATCTCGAAGCTGGTCCGCAGCTCGTGCGGGCCGGGGCCGGCAAGCGTGTCGGGGGCGGTGAACTGCTCAAACATGTCGCTCCGGCGACCGATCACCAGAACGATGTAGCCCGGGTTATAGGAGGCCGCGAAGCACATCGTGACGATCACCGCCCGGTCCGGGCCGAGCGCGTGGACCGCGCTGTCCCGGTCCGAGACCTGCGGATCGCAATCGGTCGCCTCGCGCGCGGCGGTGGTCCGGTCGCGGTAGCGGGCGAGCAGCGCGCCACGCTCGGCCGCGGTCAGCCGTTCGCGGGTGACCACGGCCCGGACCACCGGGAGCGGCGGCAGTGGTGGAACCGCGGCGGCTGGGCGGTCACCGGGACGCGCCAAGGCAGTGACCGTCCCGATCCGCCCTTGGCGCTCGTCCATTCGCAGCAGCGCCGCGGACAACCCGTTGAGCGACAGCGGCTTGCCCCGGCCGAGCGACAGGCGATGCCCCTGGCCAAGCGCGGTGAGCAACCCTCGGACCGTGGCCGGATCGGAGCTTCGCGCCGTGGCGCCGACGTCGCCGGCGGCGAAGGTCCAGGCCCGCCCGGCGAGGGCAACGGCGGCCCCGTCGATCCGCAGCGTCCGGCTGCGCGAGTTCGGCAGTCCGTCGAGCTGCAGACTCAGGCGCCCCGCCGGACCGGCGTCGCGAACCAGGGTGATCTGGCTCTCCTTGTCCTCGGCCACGGTCCGCGCGGTGCAGGTCAAGCCGTTGTCGCAAATGATGCCCCAGTCCTTGTAGACATCTCTGGAGGGGCGCACCCCGCCCTCGGCGGCAAGCACCGCACCGCCGATGGGCGGAACCGCAGACCGGACGAACAGCAGCGCGCAGACAAGGGCAGGGATGATCGCACAGCGCATGGCAGGTCTCCCGGACGGTGCTGCCGGTCTAGGCTGAATCGACATTCAGGGCCAGAAGCTGAACGCGGAGGGACAACGCCTGGCGATAGAGTTCACCGATGGGACAAGGGGTAATCCTCGCTTCGCGCCCGTACTGTGGCCTATCGGTCAAAACCCATGTCCCTCGCTTGTGACAGATCAGGATTTGTTCGGTGATTTCCGATTGGTCTTTGATGTCCCTGGACATTCCTGTGCGGGGTGGCCGGGCCGCCGATTTCCACCAACCGGGATAAGTGCTGCGCCGGTCGATTGGGCTCGAAGCCTCATCCGCCGAAGCGCAGGCTGGTCAAACACCCAGCAGCGCGCGGGCCATCGGGGGCCACCATGGGCTGATGATGGCCCAGATCGAGAGCAGTTCGGCCACAGCGTAGAATGCGGCTGCCGCGGCCCATGCGGCATGGATGCGGCGGCGGGTTGCCAGATCGTACAGCGCAATCGCGAGGACGATTGACGCGCTCCCTGCCGAGAAGCCAGCCAGCTTGCCGAAGAAATCGTCGCCCAGCAGGGGGCGGAGCACAGGGTGCCACCAGCGGCGCCGTGGCGAGCAGAACCAGCCTGCGGTGCGTAGCCGGATCACGGCGGACGTAGAGCGCAAGCGCCATCAGCGGCCCGAAGATGACCAGAGCGACCCCCTGGATGGCAAGGAACGCACCATTGGCGGTGCCTGCGGAAATGCTCGCCGTGTCTACGGTCCATGCCGCCCAAAAGCCGACACCCAGCATAACCGGGACCATAACGGCTCCGCCCTGCCCAAGGCGGCGATGGAGCCGTATCCGGCCTGAGCGGATAAGCAGGACCTGAGCGGTTAGGAGGACCATCCAGCCGACAAAAACGGCCGCGTGGATGTGGATGGCAAGGGGGTAACTGTGGTCTGGGTTACGGGCGTTCTCGAGCATCTCGGGGACGAAACCCATGAGCAGGCCGCACCACATCCAGGCGACGACGCAAGGCCAGAACCACTGGTCGGAAGGCCGCGGGACAGAGAACGCTCGCCGATCCACACTACCCATTGCCCGTTCCCCCCGAGCCCGTGTGGTCCATTGGGATAGACCGGAAGATAGAGCGGAACAATACGCAGTCATCGACCGCGGGGTTCACATCAGGATGGCGGCCGTTCATCTCATCCCGATGCGGTTTGATGTCAGGTGCCCCGGCGGTCGGCAACGGCCACCCGATCGCAGAGCCAGCCTCCGAGCCGCGGCAAGCCGTTGACCATGGCCAGGTCGAGGCCGTGCGCTCGGGTTGCGAGACCCGTGGCTGTGAGACTGCCTTGGGCCGACCAACGCACGGCGCGATCCGGTGTTCGCCTGACCCTTATGGCAGTGCCGACCAGGCCCGAACGACGTGTGCCCAAAAGACGGGTTAGGCCTCCGGCGAAGCGCATGGCAATGGCCGGACACTCCCGGAAACCGGTCACTTGCTGACCGCGCTCCGTGAACCTTTTGGACTTTGCCGCAATTCCCCGCCAAATCCGTCAAGCATCAGATTTTGGCCATAAGGAGGCTCTTGTGCCCGTTTCCGTTCCTGCGCACCTGCAACCGATCCGGCGCATCCCTTCCCTGCTGCTCGCGCCGGTGCTGCTGGCGTCGCTGCTGCCCGGCTGTGCCGAGGCGAGCGACGATCCGCCGGGCGACCCGGCTCCGTTTGCGGTCACCAGGATCGCCGATTTCCAGTATCCCTGGCGCATCGCCTTCATGCCCGACGGTCGCATGCTGCTGACCGAGAAGCCCGGCAAGGTCTGGCTGGTGACGCAGGACGGGGTGAAGCGGCAAGTGGAGGGCATTCCTTCCGTGCGCCATGCCGGACAAGGGGGCTTGCTCGGGATCTATGTCGCCCCAACCTTCGCGCGCGATCGCGGGGTTTACCTGACCTATTCCGAACCAGGTGAAACGGGTTCGGGTCTGGCTCTGGCCCGGGCCAGGCTGTCCGCCGATGGCCTGAGGCTGGAAGGGCTCAAGGTGATCTGGCGCGAATTCATCAAGGGCAAGGGCGGGCAGTTCGGTGGCGCCGTGGCGTTCTCGCCCGACAGGAAGCATCTGTTCCTGACGGTCGGTGATCGCCAGCGCATGACCCCGGCGCAGGATCCCGATCTTCCGCAAGGGAAGATCCTGCGGCTGACCCTCGACGGACGACCCGCGCCCGGCAATCCGCTGTCGGGCAGGACCGGCGCGAAGACCGTGCCGCTGATCGACCCGCCCCGCGATACGGATGCGGCCAAGACCGCGCCGATCGTTCAACGGATCACCCTGCCCTCCGCCAACCTGACCCCCTCCGAAACCTGGGCGACCGGATTCAGGACGCCTTACGGGCTGGCGTTCGGTCCCGATGGGCGCCTGTGGGAGCTCGAACACGGGCCGGCGGGCGGCGACGAGCTCAACCTGGTCGAGCCCGGACGGAATTACGGGTGGCCGCTCGCCTCGTTCGGCAACAACTACAACGGCGTCCCGATCCCCAAGCCCGATGCGCGGCCCGACCTGACCGGCCCGGTGATCCAGTGGACCCCCGTGATCGGCCCGGGCAACCTCATGTTCTACAACGGGACGAAGTTCCCGGCGTGGCGGGGGCAGGCGCTTGCGGGCGGGCTGGCGAGCATGGCGATTGAGCGGATCGTGTTCGACGGCAAGGGGGGCGCGCGGGTGGCCGCACGCTACAAGCTCGGCTTTCGGGTCCGCGATGTGGCGCAAGCCCCCGACGGGGCGCTCTGGGCCATCGCCGATAGCAATCCGGGCGGACTGTACCGGCTGGTCCCGAAGTGAGCGGGAGAGCCGGGCTGACGTGGTGGTCAAGCCCGTCCCGGACCGGCGACCTGTTCGGCTTGGCCGAGCTCTCTCCGGTTCGGCAGGTGCGTTCCCATGCGACCGGAAGACGTGGCAATTCCGCGCTGTTGGGCTATCCCGGACGGGATGAAGACCCACAAAGGCGATAGCGCCCGGTTCACGCATGGCCAATCTGCGCCCTGCCGCGACACGCCGGTCGCCCGCTGCCCCGCGATCCCCAAACGCCCGCAAAAGAGACCATCCCATGCCCGGCAGCCAGGACTTTACCCCCGACACCCGCAACAACGCCGTGATGGTCCTGCTCAATGGACAACTGGTTCCGGCGCATGACGCGCAGGTCTCGCTGTTCGATGCCGGCTTCGGGTTGGGGGACGGCGTCTGGGAAGGCCTGCGCCTGCACAAGGGGGCCCTGCTGTTTCTGGAAGCCCATCTCGATCGTCTGTATCACGGCGCGGCGGCGCTCCGCATCGAGATCGGCCTGACCCGCGAGGCGCTGACCGCGTGCCTGCACGATCTGCTGCGGGCCAACGGGATGGAGGACGGGGCGCACCTGCGCCTGATGGTGACGCGCGGACGCAAGTCGACGATCAACCAGGACCCCCGCTTTGCCCTGGGTGCGCCCACCATCGCCGTCACTGCCGAATTCAAGCAGCGCTCGGCCGAGGCGCGACCGCTGGCGCTGGCGATCTCCGCGATCCGGACCTCGCCCCCGGAGATCTTCGACATGCACCTCAACACGCACAGCCGGGTCAATTACATCCGCGCGCTGCTCGATGTCATCGACGCGGGCGCGGACGAGGCGATCATGCTCGACCATAGGGGCTTTGTGGCAAGCTGCAACGCGACCAATCTGTTCTGGGTCAAGGATGGCACGGTGTTCACGTCGCGCGATGATTTCTGCTTCAAGGGCATCACCCGGGGCAATGTGATGGCGCTGTGCCGGGACGGGGTGGCCCCCTTGCGGCAGGGCGATTGGCCGCCCGACCATCTGCTGGCCGCCGATGAGGTGTTCGTCACCGGCACGATGGCCGGGGTAACCGCCGCGGGCAGCGTCAACGGCCGGTCCCTGCCATCGGCGCCCGGCCCCGTGACGATCGCCATCGCCCAGGCCTACGAACGGCTGAAGGACAGCTATGCGAAGGAGCATGCCGCGCCATGACAATCCGGATCGCCATGTGGTCAGGCCCGCGCAACCTGTCGACGGCCATGATGCGGGCCTTTGAAAACCGTGCCGATTGCGTGGTCAGCGACGAGCCCTTCTATGCCGCCTATCTGGCGGCGACCGGGCTCGACCACCCCATGCGTGACGAGGTCCTCCGGTCGCAACCGACGGCCTGGCAAGACGTCGCGACGAGCCTGGCCGGGCCCTTGCCGCAAGCCACCGATGCCGCCGATGCGACCGTCTGGTATCAGAAGCACATGACCCATCACATGCTGCCGGCCTTCGGGCTGGACTGGATGGGCGGTTTTCGGCACGCCTTCCTGATCCGTGCCCCTTCGCGGGTGCTCAACTCCTACGTCGCCAAGCGCGAAGAGGTGACCCTGTCGGACATCGGCCTGGTGCGTCAGGTGGAACTGTTCGACCGGTTCGCGAACGACACCGGCGCGGCTCCTCCCGTGGTGGACAGCGATGATCTGCTGGCCGACCCGGAGGCGATCCTGCGCAGCCTGTGCGCCGCTTTGTCCATCCCGTTCGATCCGGCCATGCTCCACTGGCCCAGGGGCCGGCGGGCGAGCGACGGCGTCTGGGCACCCGCCTGGTACGGAACGGTCGAGCAAAGCACCGGCTTCGCCGCGCCGGCCGGTTCCGCCCTGCCCGCCTTGCCGGACCCTCTGCAGCGGATCGCCGATGCCGCGCAGCCCTACTACGAGCGGCTTTCGGCCTATCGGCTTTCGGTGTGACCGGTCGGTGGCTGGCTGCGGCGAGTGACCACGTCTGATTGAGTCGACCTGAGGCCGATCTCGGGCTTGCCGGTAGCACCGGGCAATCTCGCCTTTGGGCTGCGATGCATCGCCCGGACCGCCCTTGCAACCGCTCCGAAAGGCCTTTGGGCAGGCCTTGGACCTTGTCCGCAACCACCCATCGCCGGGTCTGGATCGGGACGGGTTCGCGCCCGCGGTCGGAGGAGTGTCATCAGCGTGCCAGACCCGTGTCACGGGGGTTACGTCGGCGTGTAACCATGCCCGCCTAGCGCGCCTGATCATTACCGAACCGTAATGTTCAGGGGGCTCCATGATTCGTAATCGCAATCGCGTCGCATTCGCACAACTGGACCGTGGGTTGCTGGGTTCCGTGGCCCTCGCCCTGGTCTGGGCCAGCCCCGCAGCCGCCGCCGAAGCGGCCGCGGCTGCAGGAGACGCTGCGGCGGAAGACGCCGCGCCGGGCGATATCGTCGTCACCGGCAAGCGGCCGATCGCCGAATCCGAAGCGGCCGCTCTGCAGGTGCAGAAGAATTCGGACTCGCTCGTCACCGTGCTCGCCTCGGACGGGATCGGGCGTTTGCCGGACCAGAACATCGCCCAGGCGACCAGCCGCCTCCCCGGTGTCGCGGTCGAGCGGGACCAGGGCCAGGCGCGTTACATCTCGCTGCGCGGTGCCCCCAAGACCTGGACCACGCTGTCGTTCGACGGGATCAACGTGGTCAGCCCGGAAGGGCGCGACGCGCGGTTCGATTCGATTCCGTCGGCCATCGCCAAGCAGGTGGTCGTGGCCAAGGCGGTGACCCCCGACATGCCCGGCGAGACGGTGGCCGGCAATGTCAATGTCGTGACCCGTTCGGCGTTCGATTACAGCGGCTTCCACGTCGCGGCCAAGGCCGGATACGGCCAGGCCGAATACGGCAAGCGGCCCGAGTACGAAGGATCGCTGGTCCTTTCGCAGCGCCTGCCGCTGGGCGGCGGCGAGATCGGCCTGCTCGTTTCGGGCAGCTACTACGAACGCAACATGATCACCGACAACTTCGAGCACGACTGGGAGAAGGTCAGCCAGGACCAGCGCCCCGGCGCGGCCACCCGTTACTGGGTGCAGGAAACCGAGAACAAGCTCTACCGCCTGACCCGCAAGAACTGGTCCGTGTCGGGCCGGCTCGACTGGAAGCCTGATGCCGACAACACGGTGTCGCTGCGCTCCGTCTACACGATCTTCACCGATGACGAGGCCCGCGACAACTATCGCTTCGACCTGGATGACCGCCAGGCCGATCTGGTGCCGAACACCGCCGCCTGCACCCCGACGCCGAACCCGACCCCGACCACCAGCGGCTACGCCGACATCTGCATCGGCAACGACCCCTACAAGGGCACGATCTACGGCATCGACATCCGCCAGCGGTCCACCCTGCGTGCCTTCAAGCAGTCGATCCTGACCAACACGGTCGAGGGCTCGCATGCCTTCGCCGGGGGCTGGACGCTGAACTGGCTGGGCAATTACACGCAGTCCAAGGACGATCGCACCGTCACGGGCGAGGCCTCGTGGGAAAGCCCTTCCACCCGCACCCTGCGGCCGACCGTGGGCTACGACTTCACCAACCCCGGGGTCTCGCTGCTGACCCTGTCAACCACCAACCAGTTGGCGAGCCCGACCCGCTTCCAGGCGGGCACCGCGGTGACCGCGATCGACACCTTCACCAAGCCGCTGACCGCGATCACCTTCCTTGACGCGGTGGACACGACCACGGCCTACACCGGCCGTCTCGTCCTGGCCAAGACCCTGCCGCTGTTCGGCGCCGAGGCGACGATCAAGGCGGGCTTCCAGTTCGACCAGCGGAGCAAGGTCGTGGTCGAGAACGCGCTGTCCATCGCGGGCACCGACGCGACCCGCCTGGCCGCGATCGGCATGCCGACCGACTACAACGCGTTCTCGATCACGCAGCCCTTCCTCGGCAAGCTACCGATGGGATACACCTTCCGCTACTTCGACAACGTCAAGATGGCCGCCGCCGGGGCCGCGGCGCGGGCGAACTATGCGTTCACCCCCAATGCCAATAACCTCTACGACGTGACCGAGCGGGTCTATGCGGCTTACCTGATGGGCACCCTGCGATACACCTGGGGCTCGGTGATCGGCGGCGTGCGGCTCGAAAAGGTCACGAACCTCGGCATCGCCACCGGCATCACCGCCGAGGTCAACCAGACCCTGGTCTTTCCCAGTCTGCACGTGAACTACAATCTGGACGAGACCAAGAAGCTGCGCCTGTCGTTCAACACCGGCGCCGCGCGGGCCGACTATGACCAGATGCGTCCGAACGTCACCTTCAACGATCTGGCGCAGACCATCTCGGGCGGCAATCCGGCGGTCAGGCCGGAACGGGCCAAGGGCATCGACGCCTACTTCGAATGGTATGTCCGGCCGCAGGGCTACATCTCGATCGGCGCGTTCTACAAGGACATCACCGACGTCCTGTTCACCCAGACCCGCACCTTCGGTTCCGACGCCTTGAACTTCGGCGGGGTCGATCGGTCGAACTACATCTTCACCGGCATCACCAACGGCGGCAAGGGCCGGCTGTTCGGCGCCGAAGTCGCCGCGCAGCTTCAGTTGGATCCGTGGACCCGCTCGCTGGGCCTGCCGGAGTGGATGGGTGGCTTCGGTGTGAGCGCCAACCTGACGCTCAACGACAGCGCAATCACCAAGCCGGCGATCGGCAATGTCCCGGCGCGCAAGGTGCGACTGCCCAACACTTCGGACACGGTCTACAACGTCGGGGTCTATTACGAGAAGTACGGCCTGTCGCTGCGGCTGCAGTACCAGCGTCGCAGCCTTTGGCTCGATGCCATCGCCGACAATGACGTGGATGGCGGCGACACCTACTGGGATGCCGACGAGGAGCTCGATGTCTCGGCGCGCTATGCCATCAACAAGCATGTCGAGATCTACTTCGACGCCGCCAACCTGACCAACCAGCCCGGCCGGCGGTTCTCCGATCCCTCGGGCATCCTGACCGCGACCGGCACGCCCACGGCCATGGTCCGGACCCAGACGATCGAATGGGAGCGGTTCGGCCGGCGCTTCACCGGCGGTGTCCGGGTGACCTTCTGATGAAGGCCTTGCTGGCCGTGGTGCTTGCCGGGGGGCTGCTTGGTCCTCCGGCACTGGCCGCACCGGGTGCCGCGGACGTTCGCACCGTCTCGGTCACGGCCCGGGGCGAGACCCGTCCGGTGGGAACGGGCCAGGGCGATGCTGCGGATGATCCGGCGATCTGGCGCAATCCCCGCCATCCTGCGGCCAGCCTGATCGTGGCCACCGACAAAAAGGCGGGGCTCTACGTTTACGGGCTGGACGGCAGGGTGCGCCACTTTGTCGCGGCGGGGCGCGTCAACAATGTCGATCTGGTCGATCTGGGTCCGCTGGGGATCATCGTGGTGGCCAGCGACCGCAATGACGAGGCCCAGGCGCGCCTGGGGGTCTACCGGCTCCACCGCCAGACCGGCCGGTTGACCGCGCTGGGCAGCGTGCCCGGGGGCGCGGGCGAGGCCTATGGCGTGTGCCTGGTCCGCCACGGCGACGGGTTCGACGCCTTTTCGGTGCTGAAGCATGGCGCCATTCATCAGGTGCGGATCGCGCTGGAACAGGGCAAGGCCACCGGCGCGATCATCCGCAGCCTGCACCTGCCAAGCCAGACCGAGGGCTGCGTGGTCGATCCGCGGAGCGGCACGCTCTACGTCGGCGAAGAGGACCGCGGGATCTGGGCCCTGTCGACCGACCCGCGCGATCGCACCGCCCGATTGCTCGCGCTGGCCGACGGGGGCCATCTGGTGGCCGACGTCGAAGGGCTGGCGCTCGCCCCGGTCGGCCGGCGCGGCGGCTGGCTGGTCGCCTCGAGCCAGGGCGACAATGCCTATGCCCTGTTCCGCCTCCCCGACCTGACCCCGGCCGGCCGGTTCCGGATTCGCCGCGGCCGCTTCGGCAGCACCGAGGAAACCGACGGGATCGCCCTGGCGCTGGGCCAGTTCGGCCCGCGCTTTCCGGGCGGCCTGCTGGTGGTCCAGGATGGAGAGAACGCGCCGGCCGCGCAGAACTTCAAGCTGAGCGCCTGGGGCGATATCCGCAAGGCACTGAACAGAAAGCGGTGATGCGCAGGAGTTGCCTTGTCAGGACCGGCACGCCGCCCATCGCACTATCCCGCCAAGCGGAAGCTGGAGAGACCCCCGGGTGAACAGGCCCGGGCAGCTACACCGCGCCGACCTATATCGAACCCAGGATCGCGTCCGCCGCCCCCACGGGCCGATCGGTCTCCACCCGTTCGGAATAGCGATCCACCAGTTGCGCGGCATGCGGCCGGAGCAGCACGGTGAACCGGACCAGCTCCTCCATCACGTCGACGATCCGGTCGTAATAAGCCGAGGGCTTCATGCGACCGGCCGCGTCGAACTCCTCGTAGGCCTTGGCCACGCTCGACTGGTTGGGGATGGTGAACATCCGCATCCAGCGGCCCAGCACGCGGAGGGTGTTGACCGAATTGAACGATTGCGAGCCGGCGCAGACCTGCATCACGGCCAGGGTCCGCCCCTGGGTCGGGCGCAGCCCCTTGAACGCCAGCGGCAAGTGATCGATCTGCGTTTTCATGATCCCGGTGATCTGGCCGTGCCGTTCCGGACTGCACCAGACCTGGCCTTCCGACCACAGCGAATGTTCGCGCAGCTCATGCACGGCGGGGTGATCGTCGCCGCCGACCTGGTCGGGCAGGGGCAGATCCGATGGATCGAAGATCCGAGTGTCGCAGCCGAAGTGGCGCAGCAGCCTGGCGGCTTCCTCGACCGCCAGGCGGGAGAACGAGCGCTCGCGCAGGGAGCCGTAGAGTAGCAGGATGCGCGGCGGCGGATCGCAGTCGCCCAGCCCCAGCGCAGGGCGCGGGTGGGCATAGGCCGGCTTCAGCGCGGGGAGATGGTCGGGGTCGGTCAGCGCGCGCAGGCGGGGAAAGGTCGTCTCCGTCACGCCACGCGGTTCCCGGCAGCATCGATCACCGTCGTGCCGTCCTCCTTGACGAAGGCGCCCTGCTGGCCGTCGGGCAGCAGATCGAGCACGGCTTCGGACGGGCGGCACAGCCTGACCCCCAACGGCGAGACGACCAGCGGCCGGTTGATCAGGATCGGATGCGCCATCATCGCATCGATCAGCGCTTCGTCGCTCAGCGCCGGATCGCCCAGACCCAGTTCGGCATAGGGCGTGCCCTTTTCCCGCAGCAGGTCGCGCGGGGTCAGGCCCGAGCGCGCGATCAGGCGCTCCAGCAGGGGGCGCGACGGCGGAGTCTTGAGATACTCGACCACGTGCGGCTCGATCCCGGCATTGCGGACCATGGCCAGCACATTGCGCGAGGTGCCGCATTCGGGGTTGTGGTAAATCACGATGTCGGTCGTTTGCGGTTTGGGGGTCACGCGGCGGGCTCCTGCTGAGCAAAGATCGCCCGCCCGGCCGCCAGCGCGGCAAGCGCACCGGCGAGTTGGGCGGCGATGAAGGCCGGGACATCGGTTGGCGCGATGCCGGCGAAGGTGTTGGACAAGGCCCGGGCCAGGGTGATGGCCGGGTTGGCGAAGCTGGTCGAGGAGGTGAACCAGTAAGCCGCGACGATATACAGCGCGACGCTGGCCGGGACCGCCTGCGGGCGATGGCGGATCGTGCCGAGGATCACGAAGACCAGCCCGAAGGTGGCAATGAACTCACCGGTCCATTGTCCGGGCCCGGTGCGCGCCTTGGTCGACAGTTGCACGATCGGCTGGTTGAACATCAGGTGCGCGGCCCAGACCCCGGGGATGCCTCCGGCAAGTTGCCCGGCCACCAGCCTCAGCGCGGTGCGGCTCGACAGATCGCCGCGCAGGCGGAAGACCAGCGTCACCGCCGGGTTGAAGTGTGCGCCCGAGAGCGGCCCCAGCATGGCGATCAGGACAAACAGCATGGCCCCGGTGGCGACCGTGTTGCCCAGCAAGGCGACGGCGACGTTCCCCCCGGCAAGCTGCTCGGCCATGATGCCCGAGCCGATCACCGTGCAGAACAGGAAGAAGCTGCCGATGGCCTCGGCCCAGACCTCGCGGTTCACGCCGCGCCGTCCATCCGGCCGATCCGGGCCAGGATGTCCGCCAGCTCGCGCGGGGGCATGTCCTCGAAACGGAAGGAGAGCAGCGCCTCGACCCGCTGTTCGAGCGCCTGCCAGGTAGCCTCGAAAGCGGCGTCGACCTCGGCCTCGCTCCCCGTCACATCGGCCGGATCGGGCAGGCCCCAATGGCCCTTGATCGGGGCCCCCATGAACACGGGGCACGCCTCCTGCGCGGCATTGCCGCAGACGGTGATGGCGATGTCGATCCGCGGCGCGTCCGGCCCGGTGAACGCGTTCCAGCTTTTGGAGCGGAACGGCGCGGTGTCGATCCCGCGCCGCGCCAGCAGGCGCAGCGCGCCCGGATGAGGCACGCCCTTGGGCTGGCTGCCGGCGCTGTAGGCGCGCAGGCGTCCCCCGCCGCGTTGCGCCAGCATCGCCTCGCCCAGGATCGAGCGGGCGGAATTTCCCGTGCACAGCACCAGCACGCCCGGCAGTTGATCAGGCATCGATCTTGTCCTTGTCGTCGCAATCACAGGCCAGCGCGATCTCGATCAGCGGCGCGCAGATATCGGACGCGCCCGCGCAGCAGTCCTCCATCAGGAACTGGAGCAGTTCCGTCATGTTGGCGTAGCCCGCCGTATAGATCACCGACTTGCCCGCACGCCGGCTTTCGACCAGTCCGGCATGGCTCAGGATGTTGAGGCTGCCCGAAAGCGTGTTCGCCGGGACGCCAAGCCGGCGCGCGAGTTCACCGGAGGCCAGGCCATCCTGGCCGGCACGGACCAGCAGGCGGAACGCATTCAAGCGTCCCTCGTGGGCCAGGGCGGAGAGGGCGGTGACCGCGGTCTTGATTTCCATATTTCGACGATACTGGAAATAAAGAATGATGTCCAGTCCGAAGACCCTCGCGAACCCTCCGTCCGGCCACGGCCGGCGGTCGGGACTGGGCCGGCGGTCGGGACTGGGCGACGCCAGACTCAATCACCAGCTTGACCCTGGCCCGGGTGGGGCCGCACAAGTCGGCCCGGGCCTCTTCTTGCCGGACCGGCCCGGTCAGGCTGCGGCGGCCCGCGATCACCAGGGGTTTCATCGATGAACAAGGCATTCCTCACGGCGGCGACCCTGATCCTGGCGACCCTCGCGCCGGGCGGGGTGTCGTTCGCCCATGACGACCATGACCAGTGGATCGCCGGCGGCGCGGCGGGAGCATCGCAGGACCCCGCCGGGCAGTATGTGCCAGGTCCGGCGCGCGCCGCGGGCGACAGCATCGGCCCCTTCCGCAAGCTGGTGATCCGCGGGGCGACGCTGATCGATGGCACCGGCGGTCCGCCGCGCGGGCCGGTCGACATCGTGATCGAGGGCAACCGGATCGTCGCGGTCAATCAGGCAGGCTGGCCGGGGCTGCCACTCAAGCCCAAGCGCGAGCCACTCGATGCCGAGCACGAGATCGATGCGACCGGCATGTACGTGATGCCGGGCTTCGTCGATACCCACGTCCACTTGCCCGCCGCCGACAAGGCGCCCGACGTCAGCTATGCCTACAAGCTCTGGCTGGCCCACGGTGTGACCACCGTTCGCGGCGTGCCCCTTGCCCCGCCCGAATTCGCGAGTGCGGAGAAGAGCCGCTCCGCCGCCAACGCGATCGCCGCACCGCGCATCGTCAATTACCAGACGCTCGGCGCGGGCTGGAGCGGCGGCGCCGTGGATTCACCCGACAAGGCGCGGCTGTGGGTGCGCTGGGCGGCGACGCACAACATCGACGGGATCAAGTTCTTCAACCGGCCGGAGGAAACGCCCGCGATCATCGCCGCCGCCATTGACGAGGCGCACAAGAACAGGATGGGCACCCTGGCCCACCTGTCGCAGACCGGGGTGGCCAATTTCAACGCGCAGGATGCCGGTGACGTGCATCTCGACACCGTGACCCACTATTACGGGCATCACGAGGCGCTGCTCAAGGACACGACGATCCAGAAGCTGCCCGTCGACTACAACTACAACAACGAGCAGCAGCGTTTTGGCGACATTGCCGAGATCTGGGATGACATCCACGCGCCCGGGTCTCCCGAGTGGATGGCGTATCTCCGGCACCAGAAGGACAACAGGGTCATCTTCAACCCGACCTTCAACATCTATGCCGCCTCGCGCGATCTGATGCGCGCCCGCAATGCGGACTGGAACAACCGGTATACCACCCCGCAGCTCTGGAACTACTTCCAGTCCACGCGGGACAACCATGGATCCTACTTCTACGACTGGACGACGGAGAACGAGTTCGCATGGAAAAGGTTCTACGCCAACTTCTTCAAATTGATGAATGACTACAAGAACATGGGCGGCCGCGTGACGGTCGGGACGGATTCCGGCTTCATCTTCAAGACCTATGGCTTCGCCTATATCGAAGAGCTCGAGCTGTTCCGGGAGGCGGGCTTCACACCGGCCGAGATCCTGCGTGCGGCCACAATGTGGAGCGCCGACGAGCTGGCCCGGCCCACGGGCGGACCGGCGCCGTTCGGCGTGGTGCGGGCCGGCATGCTGGCGGATCTGGTGATCGTGAAGGAGAACCCGCTCGCGAACCTGAAAACGCTTTACGGCACCGGCCACCTCCGCCTGAATCCGGAGACGAACAAGCAGGAACGGGTCGGCGGCGTCAGCCTCACGATCAAGGACGGGATCGTCTACGATGCCCAGAAGCTGTTGGCAGACGTCGCCCGGATGGTCGCGTCCGAAAAGGCGCGGCTCGGCCAGCCCGGCGCTCCGCCGGCCAACCCCGGCACCAGCCCCTAACGCCTGTCCCGCCGACCATCGCTTGACAATAAATCTATATAGGTAGATTTAAGGCGCATGGTTCGTTCCCGCGCCTTGTCACCCCATGCCCGGATGGTCCTTGCCGTGCTGCTCGCCGCTCGCGGCACGTGGTCGCACGGCTATGAGCTGGCGCGGCTCGCCGGGGTCAAATCGGGGACGCTCTATCCGCTGCTGATCCGCCTGGAAGCCCAGGGTCTGCTGGAGGCGGAATGGCAGCAGCCCACCGAACGGGGACGACCGCCCCGTCACGCCTACCGCCTGACCGCGCAGGGCATTGAGCTGGCCCGCACCACCGCGGCCGAAGCGGGCGAGCCCAGGGCCGCGTCAGCCCGACAGGCCACGACATGACCGCCGGCTCGCAGCGGCGCCTTGCCGAGCTCACCTGCCGGATCCTGGAGACGGTCTTGCCCGCCTCGCAGCAGGCGTGGGGCCGGGCCATCCGCCATGAGACGGCAGCGATCCCGGACGACGCGCTGGCCCTGCGGTTTGCCCTGGGCAGCCTGGCCGGTCTGCTGCCACAGGCGCTCGCCGCGCGGGCGACGGCATGGCTCAGCGCAGACTCCGAACCCATCGCACCAGCCCCGGGAGGCACGATCGTCATGAGCCAGCATAAGCCCTTCGCCCCTGACCTGCGCAAGCTCGGCATGCTCTGCGCGGCGGGCGCGGTTGCCCTGGGCATCGTCCACCTGGCGCTGACCGGTGCGCCGCTGCGGTACCTCGGCCTCAACCTCGGCGCCCTGTTGATCGGGCTGAGCCTGCTGGGGCTGCTCGGCAGCACCCCGCCCGCCATACGCCGCCATGACGGCCTGGCCCTGGTCGCGGCGGCGGGCGCGCTGCTCGCCACCGGCGCCTTGGGCGAGACCGCCGAGGGCGCGGCCCGCTGGGTGCGATGGGGCGGGCTTTCGCTGCAGCCCAGCCTGATCCTGATTCCGGTCATGATCCTGGCCTTCACCCGGCAGCCCGGCCGCCTGGGCACGGCCGGGATGATCGGAGCCGCGCTCGCCATGGCGATCCAGCCCGACCGCGCCATGGCGGCGGCGCTGGCGCTCGGCCTTGCGGTGGCTTCAGCCTGGCGTCCCGGCCGTCAGGCGGGGCTGGCCTGCGCGGCCAGCTTCCTCGCCCTGGGCGCGACCCTGCTCCGCGCGGACAGGCTTCCCGCAGTTCCCCATGTCGACCGGATTCTCTTCACCGCATTCGAGCTGCCCTCTCTCGCCGGCCTCGCCGCCCTGGGCGGATCGGCGCTGCTGCTGGTCCCGGCGATCGTCGGCTGGCGACGCGATCCGGCGCACCGGGGAACCTATGCCGCGTTCGGCGCGGTGTGGGGCACGGCGATCGCCGCCGCCGCCCTCGGCAACTATCCCACCCCGGTCGTCGGGTATGGCGGCAGTGCGATCCTCGGCTATCTGCTGAGCCTCGCGACGTTCCCCCGTCCCACCCCGTCCACCGCAGGCCACGACACCCCGGGCCAGGACCCGGCGGAGGCGACCCCGTTCGACCAGCCCCTGCCCCTCGGCCTCGCCTGATCCGCACGGGTGCCGCGGCGAGTCCCAGGGCAAAGGCAGCAAATTCGTCATAGGCCAGAAATTTTTCCCACCTAATGGTCATGATTGCCATTCTCGGGTGTTTTTCACACGCTCAAATGGCGGAAAACCAGGCATTTCGGGTTTGGCACGGGCCTTGCTGAGAGGGTTGCAGTCGCCATGCCGGCGATAGCTAGTCCAAGGAGAACCCTCATGCTGTCGATCACTGCCCGCTTCGTCCGCCCCACCCTCGCCCTCGCTGCGGCCGCCTCGGCCTTCGCGTTCGGTGCCCCGGCCATGGCCACCACGACCGACGCCGCCCCGTCGATCCTGGTCCCGCTGACCGCCGCCGACCTGTCCTCGGCCGGCTCGGTGAACAAGGTCCGTGCCCGGATTGCCACGGCTGCACGCAAGGTCTGCGTGGCCGGTGGCTCGTCCCTGGAGGAGCAGATCATCTCGCGCCAGTGCTATGACAACGCGGTGCGCTCGGCCGAAGCCCAACTGGTGGCCCAGCGCGAGCAGGCCAAGGGCCGCGAACGCACCCTGGCCGCAGCGCAGCGCTGAACGATCCCAAACCACCCGGGCCGCGCACAGATGGCGCGGCCCGGGCGGGAGAGCCGGACGCGACACCCGATCGCTTGGGTAAGCCGTCAAGCCGTGGCAACCGTCACGTAAACACCCACACCGATCACGATCGCCGCAAAGCCCCTTTCGAGCAGGCCTTTGCGGCTGCCCAGCACCTGGCCCAGCCTGATCCCGGCCACGGTCCCGAGGGCCCCGCCCAGCACCAGCCAGGCCGTCACCGGCCAATCGACCAGCCCACCGGCCGCGTACGACGCAGCGGTGGTCAGTCCCAGTCCGGCAACCACGACCAGCGATGTGCCGATCGCGCAAGCCATCGGCATGGCGGTCGCGAAGATCAGGCCCGGCACAATCAGAAATCCCCCACCGATACCGAAGAAGCCGGCAGCGAGGCCGACCCCGAGCCCGATCGGCACCAGTCGCGGCAGCAGGCGGGCCGCACTGTCCAGGGTCAACCGGACATCGGGTGCTTCCGCGGTCCGGCGTGGGCGCAACAACGACAGCCCCACGCCGATCATCAGCAGACCGAACAGGGCGAGCAGCCGCTGGCCATCGACCGCCTTGCCGAGCTCCGCCCCCAGCGCCGCTCCCGTTGTTCCGGCCAGGAGGAATACGCCGGCGCAGCGCCACTTGACCCGCCCGGCGCGCGCATGGCCAACCAGGCTGGCCAGGGCATTGAGCGTGACCGCCACGGCTGCCGTGCCGATCGCGACATGGGGCGAGCCCACGCCGACCACATAGACCAGCAGCGGCACCGCCAGGATCGATCCACCGCCACCGACCAGGCCGAGGATCAACCCGATCAGCGCGCCCGAAGCGAGCGCCGCGAGCAGCATCGGGACAGCCATGACCACGTCAGCCCAACGCGCCGCGGTTCCATGGCATGCGTCGCAAGAGCCTGGCCATCCCGCACCAGCCGGTGAGCCCCGCGACAATAAGGCCAGCCCCGACGAAGGCGGCAAGCCCGAGAAAGGCGGGCGCAACCGCCAGCCCAAGGCCCAGGCCGGACAGCACAAGAGTGCCGGCGGCGATCTGCACTTGCCGCATGATCTCAAGGGGTTGCGATTTGTCCAGCACAGTGGGCTGGCCTGCCCCACGCCATGCGTCGATGCCGCCCGCGAGGATAGCGGCCTGGGCCTGTCCCGCCGCGGCCGCCAGTTGGGCCGCATTCGCGGCCGTGCGCATGCCGGACTTGCAATGAAACACGATCGGCCGCCCATCCGGGGACAGGCCTGCCAACCGGTCCAGCGGCAGGTTGATCGCTCCGGGAATGCGTTCGCGGGCGTGTTCGTCCGCATTACGGATATCGATCAGCCGGGCGCCCGCCTCGATCGCCTGGCGGGCGGCAGCGGGACTCAGGTGCGTGGGGGTCTGGGAGGTGAGCATCGGGTCGGCCGGATTCATCACGTCACTCCGTGCAATAGAGTTGATAGAGGGTGGCCAGCAGCGTTTCGACCCGGGCATCGGCGATCGCGTACCACAGCGTCTGGCTGGCCCGGCGGAAGGTCACCAACCCTTCGTCCCGCATCCTGGCGAGGTGCTGTGAGCAGGCGGACTGCGAGAGGCCGACCTCGCGCGCCAGATCGCCCACGGTCATTTCACCATGTTCCACCAGCTTGCACAGCAGCATCAGGCGTCGGGCATTACCGATCGCCTTGAGCGTTTCAGCGACCATTGCAGCCTTCGCTTCAAACGTCGCCAGGTCCATCGGCGGCTTGAGCATGTTCGGCACTCCATTAGATATTGCTTATTTAGCATATACTGATATGCTTTGACAAGACCCCAAGGAGCAGGACCATGACCGCCTTCATCCAGGCCTTCTTTCATGAGCCGACCAACACGATCAGCTATCTGGTGGGCGATCCCGCCAGCCGCGCCGCAGCGGTGATCGATCCGGTGCTGGACTTCGATGCCGCAAGCGGGGTGGCGGGCACGGCATCAGCGGAAGCGGTGCTGGCATTCGCGCGCGAACACGATTGGCAGATCGCGATGGTGCTGGAGACCCACGCTCATGCCGATCACTTGTCAGCCGCCCCCTTCATCCAGACGGCGACCGGGGCCTGGATCGGGATCGGCGCCCACATCCTAGAGGTTCAGGCCCTGTTCGGACCGGTCTTCGCGCTGGACGATCTCAAGGCCGACGGGGCCGACTTCGACCGGCTGTTCGAGGATGGCGATCGCTTTGCCATCGGCACCCTGGAGGGCGAGGTGCTCCACGTGCCCGGACACACCCCGGCCGACGTCGCCTACCGTTTCGGCGATGCCGTGTTCGTCGGGGATACGCTGTTCATGCCCGACTACGGCACGGCCCGGACCGACTTTCCGGGCGGCGATGCCCGCACCCTCCATCGATCGATCCGCCGGCTCCTGTCCCTGCCCGAAGCCACGCGCCTGTTCCTGTGCCATGACTACAAGGCGCCCGGCCGCGACGACTATCGCTGGGAAACCACCGTGGGGGAGCAGCGGCGGGCGAACATCCACGTCCATGACGGTGTGACCGAGGACGACTTCGTCACGCTGCGCGAGCAGCGCGATGCCAGTCTGGCCGTGCCACGACTGTTGCTGCCGTCAGTCCAGGTCAACATCCGCGCTGGTCGCTTCCCCCGGGCCGAGGCCAATGGGGCGACCTATCTGCGGATCCCCGTGAAGTGGCGCGAGGACGCCGTGCAAGGCCGTCCGGCGCTTGACCCCTTGGCTCGGCAGTGAACACCGCGATGGTCATCTTCCCCGCAAAAGCCCGTTGCCAAATTGCGGCAGCCCGGTAGCCTCGCGCCAAAGGAACAAGAGGAGAGAACTGTGGGCAGAACCGTTGCGGCACTGGGCGTTGCCATGGCGCTGGCGCTGGCGGTAGGACCGGCCGCGGCGCGAACACCCGACCGCGATCAGATCGCGAAGATCGTCAAGGCGCAGCGACCGGCCACATTGAAGGCGCTGCAGGACTGGATCGCGCTGCCCACCATCGCGGCCGAGAAGCGAAACGCCACCGCGGGGGCGGACTATATGCGCCGGCTGGCGCTCGATGCCGGGTTCCAGCAGGCCAAGATCATCCCCACCGACGGCGTCCCCGGGGTTTTCGCCACGCTGGATTCGGGCGCGAAGACCACGATCGGGATCTACTTCATGTACGACGTGAAGCAGTTCGACCCGGCGGAGTGGTCCTCGCCCCCGCTGGAAGCCCGCCTGGTGCCGCGCGGGACCGAAGGCCAGGCGCTGGTCGGCCGCGGTGCCGTGAACCAGAAGGGACCGGAGATCGCCTTCCTGGCGGCGATCAAGGCGATCCTCGCCAGCGGGCGCAAGCTGCCGGTCAACCTGGTGCTGGTGGCCGAGGGCGAGGAGGAGATCGCCTCCACCCATTTCGCCCAGGTCGTCGCCGTGCCCGAGGTGCGCGACGCGCTGGCCCGCAGCATCGGCGTGTTCATCCCGACGGCCGGGCAGGACCAGAACGGTAGCGTCAACATGACGCTGGGCGCCAAGGGTGCGGTCGAATTCCAGCTTATCGTCGGCGGGGAAACCTCGGACCGCTATCCCAAGGCCGATGTCCATTCCTCAAACCATGCGCGCATCGAGAATCCGGCCTGGCGGCTGGTCAAGGCGCTCGACACCCTGGTTGCCGCGGACGGCCATACCCCCGCCATCGACGGCTGGTTCGAACATGTCCGCCCCCTCACCGATCGCCAGAAGCAGCTCATCGCCGAAGCGGCCAAGCCCGAGGTGGAGGCGCAGGAGAAGAAGCAGCTCGGCATCGGCAAGTGGATCGGCGACGAACCCTATGGCACCAGCCTGGAGCGGTTCTATTCGCAACCCACGGTCAACATCCAGGGCCTGGTCGCGGGCTATACCGGGGTCGGCGGCAAGACGGTGCTGCCCTCGCGGGCCGAGGCCAAGCTTGAATTCCGGCTGGTCCCGGCGATGACCCGCGACGAGGCCGAGGCCAAGCTGAGGGCGCACCTGCTCAAGCGTGGCTTCGATGACGTCAAGGTGGTGGTTTCGGGCGGATACGGACCGAACGAGACCGCCGAGGACAGCGTGCTGGTGACATCCCAGAAGCGCCTGTTCGCCGAGGCCGGGATCGCCTACACCATTCGTCCGCGCAACGCCGGAAGCTGGCCGGGCGTGATCTTCAACGGCCCCCCGCTCAACCTGCCCGCCGCCCAGTTCGGCGTCGGCCGCGGCGGTGGCGCCCATGCGCCCAACGAATGGCTGCTGATCGATAGCAGCGATCCCAAGGTCAAGGGTCTGGAGGACACGACCATGACCTATGTCGACTATCTCTATGTCGTGGCGGACGAGGCGGCCAAGCGGCGGCGCTGACCGCCGGACGGGCGACATCGCGCGCGCGGGCGACCCCGGGGGGAGCCCGCGACGCGGTAGATCGGGGAGGACTGGGGACCATGCCCACGGAAAACTGGGTGGTGATCGCGATTTATCTGGGCTTCGGGCTGATCGAGCTGGTCCGCTCGAACCTGCTGCGCAAGGCCGAGCAGAGCCGCGACGATGCCATTGTCGAGACGGTGTCGACGCTGCTTCTGTTCACGGTGACCCAGCCGTTGATCATCGTGGCGGTCAACCGGCTGGGGCTGAGCCTGTTTCCGGCCTGGCAGGGGGCGCTGGCCGGTCTGCGGTGGTATGTCGCCCTGCCCCTGTTCCTGGTGTGCGAGGACATGATGCAGTACTGGTGGCACCGCGCCTCGCACAGCGTCGGGTGGCTCTACAACCTGCACCGCGCCCATCACAACGCCCGTTACATGAGCGTGCGCCTGACCTACCGGAACAACATCATCTACTATGTGCTGATGCCCAGCCTGTGGTTCGCCGCCGCGCTGATCTATCTGGGGCTCGGCTGGTTCTATGCCGGCTATCTGGTGGTCAAGATGCTGGTGATCATCGGCGCCCACAGCGACGTGGCGTGGGATGCGCCGCTTTACCGAATCGGCTGGCTGGCACCGGTGATGTGGCTGGTCGAACGGACCATCTCGACCCCGGCGACGCACCATGCCCATCATGGCCGGCACCTGTCCGACCCGGCGGTGCATTATAAGGGAAACTTCGGGAACCTCCTGTTCCTGTGGGACGTGCTGTTCGGGACGGCGCGGATCACCCGGCACTATCCGCAAAGCTATGGGGTGGAAAACCTGCCCGACGCGACCCTGGGCCAGCAGTTGCTCTGGCCGATCTTTCCGGAGAACCGCGATCCCGACCTGCGGATCGAGGGCGCCGTGACGCGGACGCCGGGAGCCGCGGCCTGATCCACCCGCCGCTCGGGCCTGCTACCTGCGGACAGCGGAGCCGACCGCGTGGAACGGGTTCAGCGATGCCAGCCCGCCAGGGAAAGGCGTTTGGGGTGGTTTGCAAACACAAGCCTGGAACCCCCACCCCCATCCCCTCCCCCACGGGGAGGGGAGCGAGACTTGCTCTGCCGAAGGCTGGGCTAGTCGCAGCGGGGAGGGGGCTCGACAGTCGAGTTTGCAATCGACCCGATCGCCAAAGAAAGAGGGCGGAGGAACCCGTCGGTTCCCCCGCCCACTTCCTGGTCCTGACGGACGCCTGGCTCAGTACTTGACGCGCAGGCGGGCGTACCAGAAGCCACCGTTCATGCCGAACGGACCACCCGAACGCGGGTAGATCTGGCCATCGGCCAGGGCCCCGGTCAGGGCGTAGATCGGGTTGCTTGCGCTCGGCGCGATCCGGTCCGGATAGGTGTTGAACAGGTTGTTGGCGCCCACCGTCAGCGTGTAGTGCTCGCGGAAGGTGTAGCTCACGTCGAGATCGGCGACGACCTTGGCGCCGAAGCGCTGGCCAGCATACTCGAGCGCGTTCGACCAGCTACCGAAGTAGTTGGCCCGGGCGTTGATCGAGAAGTTGTCGATCTGCCAGTTGGCCGAGGCGTTCAGGCGATGCTTCGGCGCGATGTTGCGGACCAGGTCGATCTGCGCGGCGCCGATCACCAGCGGATTGAACTGGGTCACGCGGCTCATGTTGTAGTTGTAGGCCAGGGTCAGCGCCAGCGGCCCACCAGCCAGGTCGGTCCGGTAGTTGGTGACCACGTCAACGCCGTCGGTGCTCGTGTTGAAGCCGTTGGTGAAGTAGTTCACCACGCCGTTCAGCCCGACCACGGACAGCGCCGGAAGCGCGGTGAGGTTGGCCTGGGTCACGGTGAAGTTCTGCGAGATGCCGATGCGGTTGCGGACCTTGATCGAGTAACCGTCGATCGTGACGCTCAGGCGGTCGGCCGGCTTCAGCACGATACCCGCGCCGAAGTTGGTCGAACGCTCGGGCTTGAGCGGCGAGGCGCCATAGAACTGCGCGATGTTGCTGGTGGTCGGATAGGTGCCGGTCTGGACCTGGTTGCCGCCCAGGAAGTTCGTCGTGACGATCTGGGTGTTGTTCTGGCCCGGCGACGGCGCGTGGAAGCCGGTGCCGACCGTGCCGCGCAGCGAGACCACGTCGTTGACACGGTAGAGGAAGTTGAACTTGCCCACCAGCGCGCTGCCGAAGCTCGAGTAGTTCTCGAACCGGGTGGCGATGCCCATGGTCAGGGCCTTGGTCACGTCGGCCTCGGCGCCGGCGTAGAAACCATAGCCGACCTGGCTGGACGCGCCGGCGAAGGTCGGGCTGGTGCCGCCGTAGCCGCTCGCCGCAGGCGACTGGGTGGCGACGATCTGGGTCCCGCTGGCGTTCAGCGCGGGAGCATAGACCCCCGGCGAAACCAGGTTGTACAGCGGCTGCACCGCATAGGGCCCGGCGCCGTAGGACTGCAGGTCACCCACGGTCTTCTCGTACTGCTCACGGCGGTATTCGCTGCCGAGCGAGAAGGTCACCGGGCTGGCGAAGCCGACCTCGAGCGGATAGGTGAAGTCCGCGTTCAGGTTGGTCTCGCTCTGGATCAGTTTGCCGAAGTTGAAGTTGCTCTGGCTCTGCGGTCCGTAGGAGGCGCTGAGCGAGCCGGTCATCGACAGGTCGAGCGAATTGCGCGCGAAGGTGGCGGACAGGTCATAGGTCAGGCCGCTCTCGGCCGAACCCTTGATCCCGGCATTGCCCCAGGCCTGGTCCACCTTGCCGATGAAGCGCGGGGTGAAGCCGCCCGGATAGCGCGAGGCGAAGTTGAAGGTGTTGGTGTCGTTGACGAAGCCGCCGGCCGGGCAGGTGGCGTTGTTGGCCGGGCAGGGCGTCAGGAAGATCGGCGCGAAGGACCCGTTGCGGCCGGGCGAGCGGGTTGCCGCGGTGCCGTTGCCGATGTCGACCGCCAGCGGGGTCGGCGCCGAGATCGGCGCGCGGTAGTTGAAGCTCTGGTTGGCCTCGCTGTGGGCATAGTTGAAGGCCAGGTACAGCTTGGCGCTGTCGGTGATCTCATAGGCCGAATTGAGGAAGATCTTGTAGCCATCGGCCGGCGACGAACCCCAGATCTGCGCGGGCTTGCCGCGGTTGGCGTTGGGGATGCTGCTGGCCACGGCCGGGTTGGTCTGCGCCAGCACCACGGCCAGGGCACGCTGAGCGCCGCGGCTGGTTTCGCCGTTGTTGAACCATTCGGCCGAGATGTTGACGAAGCCGCGCGAGCCCAGCTTGAAGCCGACATTGCCCGAAACCTGCTTGTTCCGGCCGTCGCCGCGATAGGTCTGGCCGTAGATGCCCTGCAGTTCCAGCCCGGCATCGTCACGCAACTGATAGTTGATCACGCCGCCGATCGCGTCCGAACCGTACTGCGCGGTCGCGCCATCACGCAGGACCTGCAGGTTCTTGATCGCGATCGCCGGGATGTTGGCGATGTCCGCGCCCTGCGAGCCGAACGACAGCGCAGTGTCGGCGCCGGTGTAGACCGAAACCAGCGCCGAGCGGTTGTAGCGCTTGCCGTTGACCATGATCAGGATCTGGTCAGCCCCGAGGCCGCGCAGCGAGGGCGAGCGGACGAAGGTCGAAGCGTCGGAGATGGTGTTCTGCGGCACGTAGAACGACGGCACCAGGCTCCGCACGATGTCGAGCATGTTGACCTGCGGGGCCTGCTGCAGCTCGGTCGCGCCGATGACGTCGATCGGCGAGGCGGAGTCGGTCACCGAGCGGTCGGTCCGGCGGGTGCCGATGATGACGATTTCCTTGCCCTCGTCCCCCGACGCGGCCTGGGGTGCCTCGGTGGTCTGGGCCAGGGCGGGGGCGCTCAGGGCGCCCAGCGAAATCGATGCGAGCAAAGCAAGCCGAGTAACAGCGGCCATTGGCAGACTCCTGCGGTAAATCTCGTGGCAGCGGCCCCTCCGACCGCGCTCTGTAACGATACCGCAACGATTGACGCTGCCAAGGCGCCGAAAACGCATTCGATCATGACTGTGGCATATTTGCAGCAAACCGCACTACACTGTTGCGCGGACGCCCTAGTGCCTGCCGTAACGGCAATCGAACCCATCGAAACGCTCCTGCGTCTCAAATTGCACGGAATTTATCCCGTTTTTACAGGCCGATTTGTCGTCGATCGAAAAGATCGGGCAGTGCTCCGCCAACGGCCGGATCAGGCTGGGAGCCCGCCGCCTGGGCAAGCCACAAAAAGACACGATCCTGTACCAAAGTACCATGCCGACCCGGACCCACGGGTCGGACGGGGCTCAGCCCAGGGCGAGTTCGCCGGTGGCTTCGGCGTGGAAGGCCGCTTCGTCGAGCAGGCCCTCGCGCCGGGCCACGATCACCGGGATCACCATCTGCCCGGCGACATTGACCGCGGTGCGGCCCATGTCGAGGATCGGATCGATCGCCAGCAGCAGCCCCGCCCCCTCCAGCGGCAGGCCGAGCGTGGTGAGCGTCAGCGTCAGCATCACCAGCGCGCCGGTGACCCCGGCGGTCGCCGCGGAGCCGAGGACCGAGACCAGCACGATCAACAGGTACTGCGTCGGTGCCAGGGTGATGCCATAGAACTGGGCGATGAAGACCGCCGCAACCGCGGGGTAGATCGCCGCGCAGCCATCCATCTTGGTGGTCGCGCCGACCGGCACGGCAAAGGCGGCATAGGCCTCGGGCACGCCCAGTCGCTGGGTGGTCACCGCCTCGGCCACCGGCAGGGCGGCGATCGACGATCGGGTGACGAAGGCCAGCTCGATCGCCGGCCAGGCCTTGGCGAAGTAGCGCAGCGGGCTGAGGCCATGGGCGCGCAGCAGCAGCGGGTAGATCACGAACAGGACGATCGCCAGCCCCAGGTAGACCGCCAGCGCGAACTGCGCGATCGAGCCCAGCGTGTCCCAGCCGTACTTGACCACGGCATTGCCGATCAATCCGGCCGACCCGTAAAGCGCGAGCTGGACCAGCCAGCCGAGCAGGCGGCGCAGGACCACCAGCACGTGGCCGACCCCGTCGAGCAGCCGCTCGCCCGCCTCGCCCGAGCGCAGCGCGGCAAATCCGACCGCGATGGCCATGACCACGATCTGCAGGACATTGAACTCCAGCCCGGTCGAGACGCTGCCGTCGGCCAGCTTGCTGCTGGCGGTCAGCCCCAGGAAGTTGGCGGGGACCAGGCTGCGGGTAAAGTCGAGCCAGGTCCCGACGCTCTTGGGCGGGGCGGCGCTGGCGGCGGAGATTCCGGCGTGGACCCCGGGCTGAAGCAGGAGGCCCAGCGCGAGCCCGGTCAGCACCGCGAGCAGCGCGGTGATCGCGAACCACAACAGGGTCTGCCCGGCCAGCCGCGCGGCATTGTTCAGCGTCCGCAGCCGGGCGATGCTGGCGACGATCGCGGCGAAGATCAGCGGCGGGACCAGCACCTTGAGCAGTTGGACGAAGCTGCTGCCGACCAGCGCGAGCAACTGGGCGACCGCATTGGGCGCCCCGTCCGCCCCGGGACCGAGCGCCCGCGCGGCCAGGCCCAGGATCAGGCCGGCGCCGATCCCGATCAGCACCTTCAACCCGAACCCCGGGCGGCGGGCGGGGGCGGCAGGCTGAGGCGGCGAACCGGACATGACGGGCTCCGTGGCGAAAAAGTGGCGCGATAAGGGCTATCGCCGGGTCGCGCAGGGTCAAGCAAGGCTTGCTTGACCCCCGGCAAGGCCGGGTTGGTGCGGGGACAAACCCTCCATGCCCGTTTTCGCCCGGGATCGGACATTCGGGAAGCAAGCAGAATCCGGTTCTGGTCCATTCCTCCGTTATCGTCGCCCCGGACTTGATCCGGGGCCGGGCTGCTCTTCTTACACCTGTGCGACCCGCAAGCGGGATCCCGGGTCAAGCCCGGGATGCCGATGACAGTGGGGTGGTGGCTTGCGTTACTGACAGCTCCAGCCCAAACGTCAGCCCTCCACCCCAGGCGGCCGTTTCCTGCGATGCGGAGCCTGTCGCTGCGGCCCGGGCCCCGACAAGACGGTGGCCAGAGAAGCCCCGGTTACCCTATGCTGGCCCGCCTCTCCAGGAGCCCGTGCCATCATGCCCACCGTTTCCGGCTTTGCCTGCCCTGCCTCGGTCCTCGCGCTCGGTCGCGCGATCGTGGCGCTGGCCTCGCTGCTCGCCATGCCGGTCATGGCCGAACCGACCGCCGTGACCGTGCGGGTGATCAGCCAGGATGCCAAGTTCGTCGGCGATCACACCGGCGGGGCCGAGGTGATCCTGCGCGAGGCGGAAAGCGGGCGGGAGCTGGCCCGGGGCCGCACGACGGGAGGAACCGGCGACACCGCGCGGATCATGCAGGCGACCGGACGCAGCCCGCAGCGCGCCGGGCCCGAGGCCGCCGCCTTTGCCGCCTCGATCGACCTGACCCGCCCGACCCTGGTCGAGCTGGAGGTGCGCGGTCCGCTCGGGCGCCCGGCCTCGGCCGTCAGGATCACCGCGCAGCGCTGGATGATGCCGGGCGAACCGGTCACGGCCGGCGACGGCTGGGTGGTCGAACTGTCCGGGCTGGCGATCACCCCGGCGCTGACCGTCGCCGCCGACGGGCTGCGCGTCACCGCCCGGGTGGAGCCGCACTGCGGCTGTCCGATTGCGCCCGACAGCCTGTGGCCGGCCGCCGACTATGCGGTCAGCGCCAGCCTGTGGGCCGGCAACCGCCGGCTGGGCCAGGTCCCGTTGGCCTTCACCGCCGCCCCGGGCGAATTCTCGGGCAGGCTCCCTGCACCGTCCGGAGGGGCCGACGAGCTGGTCGTGTTCGCCCGCAACCGGATGACCGGCGCGACCGGCCTGGCCAGGCTGCCGCTACCGCGCTGAACCGCCCCGGGGCTCGGACAGGCGCTCAGTAGGGGTAATCAGGCACGCCGACCGCGCGCGCCTGCAGGAAGGCGTCGGCGACCAACTGAAGCGGGGCAAGGTCGACGTCGCTCTCGCCACGCCCGATCAGCTCGCGAAACCGGGCGTAGATCGCCGGGTACTCCGCCTCGGGGGCCGATTGCTGGCCCTCGGGCGTGACCAGCTCGGCCCCGCCGCGGCGCAGTTCGAGCAGGCCGGCATCGGTGGTCACCACGATGTCCCACTGCTCGCCGCCTTGCTCGCGGAAATCGAACTGCGCCGTGACCGGCGCGGCGCCATGCCGCATGACCAGATCGACCGCGATCGGGGCGCTCCGGCCCTGGGGAATGGAAAAGTCGGCACGGGTCATGGCCAGCGGCTCGGGAAGGATGGCCGTGACGATCGACAGGGCGTTGATCCCCGGATCGAACACCCCCATGCCGCCGGGCTCGAACAGCCAGGCCTGGCCGGGATGCCACACCCGGACATCCTCGCGCCAGGTGATCGCCACCTGGTCGATCCGGCGCCCGGCCAGCCACTGGCGGGCCGGCGCGACCAGCGGAGCGAACCGCGAGTGCCAGGTGGCAAAGAGCGTGCGCTCCGCCGCGTCAGCCGTCCGGTGCAGGGCCTCGGCCAGCGTGACCGATGGCGCGGGCGGCTTTTCCAGCAGCACATGGCGCCCCGCGGCCAGCGCCTCGCGCGCCAGGTCGAGCCGCACGCCAGGCGGAGTGCACAGCGCCACCGCGGCACAATCCGGCTGGGCGGCGAACAGATCGGCCAGGCTTGTGTAAGCCGGCACGCCGGGCAGGCTGGCCGCGGGATCGACCACCCCGCACAAGTGCCAGGCGGGATCGGCGCGGATCGCCGGAACGTGCTGGGCCCGGGCGATTGTGCCCAGCCCGACGATGGCGATCCCCAGCGGGCCAGCCGGCGCGGGAGGGGCCATGGGAACTGGAGCCGAAGGCGTGGTCATGCGGTCTCCGCGCGAGGGGTTTTATTAATCATACAAATATGCTTCTATGCCGATGCGCCGCCGGTATCAACGTCCGGTGCGGCGCCCCGATCCCGCCAGCAACGCGCCAGCAACGCGCCAGGAGCCCAGATGAGCCACAGCCCCGCCCTCCGCGGCGATCCGAGCCACTGCCACTGACGCGGACATGGAGGGGATCCGCACCATCTCCCAGACCGGCCGCCATGCCCTGGGCGAGGGGCTGCTGTGGTCCGTCCGGGAACAGGCGCTCTACTGGACGGACATCCTGTCGCACCGCGTGCACCGCCTGGCGGCGGACGGCCGGACGCACACCGTCTGGCAGTTGGACGACCATGTCGGCTGGATCATCGAACGCGAGCGGGGCGGGTTTGTCGCCGGGATCGGCCGGCGGTTCTGCGCGCTGACGCTCGCCGACGACGGGACCTGGTCGGCCGAGGTCCTCGCCGCCCCCGAGGACGGGGCCGAGGGCAACCGGTTCAATGATGCGAAGGCCGATCGGTTCGGCGCGATCTGGGCCGGATCGATGGACATCGGCTGCACCCGGCCTTCAGGATCGTTCTACCGGCTCGATCCGCAGGGCACGGTCCAGCGGATCGCCTCGGGCTTCACCATTCCCAACGGCCCGGCGATCGGACCCGATGTCCTGTTCCACACGGACACGGCGCGGCGGACGATCTTCCGCCATATGCTGCACGACGACGGTCATGCCGGCCCCGCCGAGCCGTACATCGTCTTCGCCGACCCGGCCTGGGGCGTTCCCGACGGCATGTGCCTGGATGCCGAGGGCGGGCTATGGGTCGCCTGCTGGGATGGCGGGGCGGTGCGCCGCTTCACGCCCGACGGCACGCTCGACCGGACCATCGCCCTGCCCGGCACCCAGATCACCAACGTCTGCTTCGGAGGTCCCGGGCTCGACCGGCTGTTCATCACCTCGGCCGCCGACGGCAGCGCCAATCCGGTGGACGGGGCGCTGTTCACGCTGGTTCCGGGCCCGCGCGGACTGCCGGCCAACCGCTATGCCGGATAGGATCGCCGGCCCAGGGGAGATTCGCCCGACCATGACCGACCAGCCCCGGCCTTCCCGTTTCAGCGCAGCCCTGGCCGCCTGTCCGCTCGTTGCGATCCTGCGCGGGATCACCCCGGACGAGGCCGTGCCGATCGGACTGGCCCTGGTGGACGCCGGGTTCCGCCTGATCGAGGTGCCGATGAACTCGCCCGATCCGCTCGACAGCATCGGGCGGCTGCGCCGGGCCCTGCCGACCGAGGTGCTGGTCGGCGCGGGGACCGTGCTCGGTCCGGCGACGGTCGGTGATCTGGCCGCGCTCGGGGCCGATCTGGTCATCTCGCCCCATGCCGATCCGGCCGTGATCGCCGCGGCGGCGGCCGCCGGCCTGTCCGCCGTGCCGGGCATCTTCACCCCGACCGAGGCCTTCGCCGCCCTGTCGGCCGGGGCTGCCGCGCTCAAGCTGTTCCCCGCCGAAGCCGGGAGTCCGGCCCAGCTCAAGGCCATGCTCGCGGTCCTGCCGAAGGGGACCCCGGTGCTGCCGGTCGGCGGGATCGTGCCCGAAGGCCTGGCGCCGTGGCTGCGCGCCGGAGCGCGGGGCTTCGGCCTGGGCTCGGCTCTTTACCGGCCGGGCGACGGGGCCGAGCGGGTGGCGGAACGCGCGGGCGCCTTTCGTGCGGCCCTGGCCGCTGCCGCCGCGGACGGCTAGGGGCGGCCATGCCGACGATCGGGGCGCAGGTTCATGGCCGAGGATGACCGCCCCGCTCCGGGCCGCAACCTGACGCACCGCCTGCTCGAGACGACCGGCCGGCAGATCGTCACCGGGCACTATGCCGAGCGGCCCTTCCCGACCGAAGCCGAACTGGCCACGGGCCACCGGGTCAGCCGATCGGTCACCCGCGAGGCGGTGAAGATGCTGACGGCCAAGGGCCTGCTCAGCGCCCGGCCACGGCTCGGGACCACGGTCCAGCCCGAGGCACGCTGGAACCTGTTCGATCCCGACGTCCTGCGCTGGCTGCTGGAGCGCCCGGCCTCGGTGCCCCTGCTGCGCCAGTTCCATCAGTTGCGCCGCGCCATCGAGCCGACCGCCGCCGGGCTGGCGGCGCAGACCGCCGATGCCGCGGGTCTGGCCGGGATCGCTGACGGGCTGGTCCGCATGCAGCAGGCCGAGCAGGGCCACGACGATCCGCTGGAAGCCGACATCGCCTTCCATGTCGCCGTGCTGCGCGCCTCGAACAACCCGTTCTTCGCCCAGTTCCGCGACGTGGTGGGGACGGCGCTGCGGTTCTCGATCCAGGTGACCAACCGGATCAAGGGCGGCACCGCCGACGTTGCCGCGCACGGGGCGGTGCTGGCCGCCATCCGCGACCGCGACGCGGACCGCGCCGAACGCGCCATGCTGGCGATCATCGACGACGTGTCGGACCTGATCGAAGGTAGCGCGGGCGGCGGGCCGAGGGCCTAGGGAGACCTGACGCCCTGCGGTGATGCCGCGAGGGGCCGGCAGAGGCGGGGAGCGGACGTTGGTCTGGAGCCGCCGAGAACGCCCCCCCACTGCTCAACCTCAGCCTTTGCGACATTGCCCTACGGCCTGATCCCGTCATCCTGAACTTGTTTCAGCCGTCATCCTGAACTTGTTTCAGGATCCATCGCGCCCCGGGGCTGTGCCGCCGGAGATGAAGCGCAGGGGCAAGCTCGCACGAGAGAACCCAGAGCCGAACGTGAGGCACCATGGATCCTGAAACAAGTTCAGGATGACGAAGGGCGCGAGGTCGGGATGACGCCGGAAACAGGGTCAGGGGTGACGGTGGTGGAGCGGGGCGGATCATGTCCGCACCGGGGAGGGTTCGAATGTCCCCTCCCAGGCGAAACCCGTCATGCAACAGGGCCCGCGCGCATCCCGCCGCGCCCGCGGGTGCTGCGTTCCAGCAGCCACAGGGCGCCGCAGCCGGCCAGCCACAGCCCGAACCACGGCCAGGGCGACCCCGGCTGGCTGTCCGTCCCGCGGCCCTGCGGCGCCGCTCCGGCGCCCCGGGCGAGCTGCAGCGTCGCCGTGCGATCGCGCCCGGCGCGGAGCGCCGGGATAGCCTCGGCCGGGTGGACGTAGAACACCTGAGCCGCCCCGCCGGTGCCGGCCTGGTGCCATCCCGCCCGGGTCGACCAGAACCCGGCGCAGCCGTCGGCCCCGCGGTCGCGCACCAGCGTCGTAACCGTGCCGTCCGGCTGGACCACTGGCCCGGCGGCCGCCGGGCCGCACAGCACCGCCCGCTCACCTGCCCAGAACGGCCCGGCGATCAGGGCCGGGCCATCGGCCGGACGGGCCACCGCGCCGAGCAGGCGGCTCCACCAGTCGGCGAACAGGTCGGCCCGCCCGCTCAGCGCGAGGGGATAGCTGTCGGGCACGGCGAAGGCGGCGACCCGCCCCGTGCCGAGCGGACGCCAGGCGGCCAGCGGGTTGCCGCCCGCATCGGCCAGGAACGGCACCACATCGACCCCCGACCATTTCCCGCCCAGGCGGGTGACGTCCGGAAGGACAGGATCATCAAGGTCGGACCCCTCCGGAACATCGCGGGTGCCGATGCCCCGCCGGGTGCGGGCCAGGGCGAGCGCCTCCGGCGTATCGACCGCGACCTCGGGCAGGACCACCGGCACCACGCCGCCACGTCCGGCGGGCGCCAGGCCAAACCCGCGCCACCAGGCCCGCGTCCCCTCGTCCCCGTCGCTGCGCAGGACCAGCCCCATCCCGCCGCGCACCGCCTCGAGCAGGGTGCTGCGGCCAGTGCCCAGCCCGGCCCAGGCCCGCTCGTCGACAATGGCCGCAGCATAGCCGTTCAGGGTGGAGAGCGTCAGGGCGATCGGCGCATCCCCCAGGGCGATGCCCCCGCCCGCGGCGATCTGGGTCTGGACGGCGAAGCCGGCATCGCTGGCCCAGCGCCGCAGGAACTTGATCTCCGGCCCCGGCGCCCCGGCCAGGATCAGCAGCCGCGGCTTGGCGGCGGCCACGGCCAGGACCGGGACATCGGCCTCTTCCTGCAGCCTCCCGCCCGGCTGACGCAGCCGCAGCGCGAAGCGGGCCGTACCCGCGGCGCGCGTCGTCCCGCTCAGCCGGAAGGTGCCGTCAGCCGCCACGGGCTGGCGATCGGTGACACGCCCGGCCGGATCGACCAGCTCGACCCGCGCGCCGGCCGCCGGCGCCACCCGGCCCGCGACGCTGAAGGCGGCTCCGGCGGCGACCGGCGCTGGCAGGGCCAGGGCGACGATCCCCGGCGGTTCGGCTGGAGACGTGTGGACGATCGGCAGGCCCCGCGCGGAATCGAGATCCCGCGGCGCCAGGCCCTGACCCAGCACCACCAGGCGGCGGGTGGCGGGATGGCGGCGCAGCGCGGTGGCCAGGTCGGGCACGGCCTCGGCCCGATCGAGCCGGGGGGCTTCGGGCAGGGCCACCAGCCGACCCCGCGTGGCGAAGGCGGCGCGGCGCGGAGTCCCGGCGGTGGCCACCACCAGTTCGTCGGCGGCATGCTGCCAGGCGGGCGGGAACAGGGTGAGGAACAGGGCCCCGGCGACCAGCGGCTGCAGCGCGGCGAGCGCGGCCAGCCGCCAGTGCGCTGCCCCGGCGGCTCCGGCACCGCGCTGCCACAGCGCCAGGCGGACCCAGCCCAGCAGCACGGCCAGCCCCAGCACCGCCGCCACGATCCGCTCGGCCGACAAGGTGGAGAGGGCCGACATCATGGCGCGCGCCCTCCGATCAGGCGCAGGTAACGCTGCCCGGCCGCATCGGGCCGCGGCCGCGGGGCCAGACCGGCGGGAGGACGTGCCAGGGCGAGCCAGAGCTGCCCGCGCAGCACGGCGCGGCAGCGGGCACAGGCGGGATCGGCCCGCACCGCATCCAGCGCGGCGGCGAGCGCCAGCGGATCGGCCAGGCGATCCCGGTTGCCCGCCAGCCAGCGTTCGACACCGGCCAGATCGATCGCTCCCCGGATCGCCCCCGGCCCGTCGCCAAGCGCCCGCCAGGCGGCCGCGATCTCGCCGTCGCCGCTGTCGACCGGGGCGACCGGCAGGGCCCGGCTGGCCAGCCCGTCACGCTTGCCGGTCAGGCGGCGGGCCGGATCGATCGGCGGCCGCTCCTGCCCCACCCGCGAGAGGAACACCCGGGTCGCCTGCTGGACCTGCTTGATGAAGCGCAGCGCGCGGTAGGCCGGGGGCAGGGCTGCGGCCGGCTGCCCCTGCTTCAGCAGCCGCTCGGCCTCCCACATCTCGTCCACGGCGTTCTTGAGGATCGCCCGCGTGGCCGGATCGAGGCTGCTGGCGGCGGCATCGTCGTGGGGATGGCCGAACTCGGCGAGGACGTCCTCGGGGGCGCCAAACCCGGCCGGGCGGGCCGGCGGCAAGCCGCCCGAGTGATCGTGGCCATCCCCTTCGGCATGTTCGGGCGCGGTTTCCTCTTCGCCGCCGAGGAACTGGCTGTAGCGACCACGCAGGATCGCCTGATCATCCCCGATCGCCGCGGACCGCCCGGCGAAGCGCTCCGCCGGCAGCGCCCGCTTCTGCCGCAGCAGGGCCTCGGCATCGAGGATGATCTGGCGCTGGCTGCGGAAATAGGCGGGGAGCGTGGTGTTGACCATGCCTTCCAGCCCGGCGCTTTCGGGCGCCTTCGGGGCGGGCCAGCGCAGGACCAGGCTGGGCCCGCGGGTCTCCTGGGGGCCCGGACTGCGGGTATCGCGCACGATCAACTGGACCACCAGGTCCCCGCCCGCGGCGAAGCCCAGTCGCGCGAAGTCGAGCGTCGGGGCAAACCGCCGGTCCCGCGCCGGGCCCGATCCGGTCAGGGCGATCTCGCGCTCGCTGAAGGTGACGTTCTCGCCCTCACCGACCGCCAGGGTCACGCGCAGTCGGGCCTGGGCGGCCACGCCATAGTCGTCGGTCGCGGCGAAGACCGGGCCCCAGGCGCGCTGGCCGGGCCGGACCAGCGTCAGGCTGGCGGCGGGGCTGATCACCCGCACCTGCGGCGGTGCATCGGGGATCACGTCGATGCGATGCAGCGGCGCGAGAGGCGCGCGCGGGTCGGCCGGATCGACCCGGTAGAGGAAGGCCGCATCGACCTGCCGCGCGGCCATCCAGTCCTGTCCATCCCGCCGCAACGGCAGCGGCGGACCCGCCAGCAGGCCGAGGCGCGGCTGTCCGGGCTGCGGCGCGAAGCGTAGCGTCCATTCCAGGCGCGACCCCACCGGGACGCGGGCATCGAGCCCGCCCTGGTCGCGCGCCGGCAGGCCGGTATAGGCGGGCGGAACCACCCGCAGGTTCTGTGCCACCAGCCGGGGCACCCCCGGGATCACCGGGAGGTGCTCGGCACTGGGGGCCAGATGGACCGGACGACCGGCGCGTGACGGCCACAGCATCAGCAGCGCGGCGGCGATCAGGGCCGCGCCCCACAGCGCCAGCAAGGGTCCGCGCCGCCAGTCCGCCGCCAGATCCTCGGGCCGACCGGCGCCGAGGCGCTGCTCGATCCGCGCCCGCTGCAACCGCTCCAGCGGATTGAGCCGGTCGGGAGCGCTGAACAGCAGGGCGGCGCTGTCTTCCAGGTCCGGGCGCAAGGCATTGAACCGTCGGACCAGCCAGCGTTCATCAAGGCGCTGCAGCCGGCGCCGGACCAGCCAGGCCCCACCCGCGAGGCCCGTCGCCAACAGGCCGAGCGCGGCAGCGGTCCCGCCCAGCCGCCAGCCCAGCGCGGCGAGGACCAGCAGCGCCGGGGCCAGCCACAGCGCATCGCCGGTCGACTGCCGCCGCCGCGCCGGGCCGGTCCAGGTGCGCAGCAGCGCGTCGGCGCTCACGGGCCGGGCGCCCGGGTGCGGGCCGTCGCGAGCCAGCGCTCCGCGAGGGCCAGGCCGACGATCAGCAAGGCCAGCCATGGCCGCAGATCCTGGAGCGGCAGGGTGGGCGCGACCGATCCGGTGGAGAGCGGGGCGTGGTCCGCAGCCAGGGCGCGGGCCGGGGCGGAGCGCGGCGGCGCCAGCAGGGCCTGCAGCCGCGCAGGGAGATCGCCATCCAGCAGGGCGGGCATGCGGGCGGGCCGCAGCGGCCGGGTGAACCGCAGCACCTGCCCCGCGCCCAGCCCGCGCGCCTCGACCTGGGCTGTACCCTCGGCATCGGGCCACAGCGCCACCGCGGGGCCAGCCCGGGCGGGCACCTCGCTATCGGCCGAGACCAGCAGGGTCCCTCCGGACCGGACAAAGGCGGTCACCGGTTCAGGCCAGGCCCCGGCCGCCAGGCGGATCACCGGGCCCGGCGAGTCAGGCAGCGGCCCTGCCAGATCGCCCTCATTGGGGAGCGAGCCGGCCGGGTCCAGGGCCTGCAGGGCGGCGCGCAGATAGCGGGCCTCGGCCGCATGGGCGGCATCGTGGCGCAGGACCGGGCGCAGCGGCCCGGCGGCAGCCGCGCGCGGCTCGGGCATGGTGCCGGGGGTCACGATCCAGCGCACGGGGCGAGCCAGACGGGGCCGCTCGCCATCGACCCCCTGCAGGACCGAGGGCGCGACGATGGTGAGGTCCGCGCCGGGTGGCAGGCCGGCGTCGAGCTCACGGATCAGGCTGGCGACCGGCTGTGTGCCCGCGACCGCACCACGATCGACAGGCGGGAAGCCCGGCGCGAGCCACCGGGCGCGCTGCAGTTCGGCGGCGGTTAGTGGCGCGCGCGCCGGATCGGCCCCGGAGATCACCACGACGGGGCGTCCCTCCCCCGCCCCGCCCCGCAGGGCCGGCCTGGCGAGGACCAGCACCACCAGAGCCACCAGCAGCACCCGCAGCACCAGCAGCAGGACCTCGTCGAGCCGCAGCCGCGACCGGGGCCTGGGCTTCGCGCTGAGCCAGCGAAGCGCGGCGAAGTCGGTCGGGCGCTGTTCGGAACGGCGGGCAATATGGATCGCCAGCGGCAGCATCACGGCCGCGAGCGCCGCCAGGGCGGCGGGCAGCAGCAGCACCGGGGTCACGAATACTCGGCCGCGGCGTGGGCTGCGAACAGCCGGCGGAGCGGCAGGTCGAGCGGCAGGTCCGTGACATGATCGACATGCCGCACCCCGGCCGCGGCGAAGCGCGCGCGCAGTGCGGCGCGGGCGGCCCCGAAGCGCTCGAGGAACTCGGCCCGCAGCGCTGCTCCATCACCCAGCAGCTCGTGCCCGGTTTCCGGATCGCGGAAGCGGTGCCCGCCGGCAAAGGGGAAGTCGCGCTCGTCCGGGGTGAGCAGCTCGATCACCAGCACTTCGCGTCCTGCCGCCGCCAGCTTCGTGGCAAGGTCCGCGGCGGCCTCCTCGAAGCAGTCGCTGATCAGCACGACCAGATCGCGCGGACCGATCCGCTCCCACAGCGGGCCCATCCGGTCGGCCGGCAGGAACCCGCCCGACGGGCGCAGCGCCATCAGTTCGATCAGCAGGCGGTCGCGTTGGCGGGGGCCGCTGCCCGGCGGGACCAGCCGCAGTCCCTCCTCGCCCAGGGCCATCAGACCGAAGCGGTCCCCCTGCTGCACGGCCAGCTCGGCGAGGCAGGCAGCCAGACCGCGTGCCGCTGCGAACCGCGTCTGGCCCGGACGGGTCTCGTCCACGTGCCCCATCGACGCGCTGGTATCCAGCAGCACCCAGACCGCGACCGGGCTTTCCCGCTCGGCCTCACGCACGAAGAACTTGTCGGACCGGGCATAAAGCTTCCAGTCGATCTGGCGCAGCTCGTCGCCGGGTTCGTAGGCGCGGTACTGCGCGAACTCCAGGCCGGCGCCCCGCGCGTGGCTGCGGTGCAGGCCCAGCCCGTGGGCGCCGACCGCGCGCCGCGTGACGATCCGCAGGCCCTTCAGCCGGCTGCGCACGTCAGGGGGGACCAGATCGATCATCGCGGCGGCCCGACCGGGTCTCAGTCCGCCGGGAAGGGCACGGCGCGCACCAGCTCGGCCACCACCTCGTCGGCGCTGCGCCCTTCGGCCTCGGCCGCGAAGGACAGGAGCAGGCGGTGGCGCATGACCGGGGCGGCCAGGGCGACGATGTCCTCGCGCGTGGCGGCGAGGCGGCCGTGCAGCAGGGCCCGGGCCTTGGCCGCCAGCACCAGCGCCTGCCCGGCGCGGGGCCCGGCGCCCCATTTGACATAGGTGCGGACCGCTTCGGGCGCGCCCTCGCCGGGGCGGCTGGTGCGGACGATCCGGGTGACCCAACGCAGCAGGTCATCGCCGAAATGAACCTCGCGCACCCATTGCTGGAGCGTCAGCACGGCCTCCCCCGCCATCACCGCGGGCACGGCGGGCGGCTTGGCCCCGGTGGTCTGGGCCAGGATCGCGAACTCCTCGTGCTCGGTCGGATAGTCGACCCGGATATGCAGGAGGAAACGGTCAAGCTGCGCCTCGGGCAGCGGGTAGGTCCCGGCCTGTTCGAGCGGGTTCTGCGTCGCCAGGACGAAGAACGGGGCCGGCAGCCGGTACGTCGTCCCGCCATAGCTGACCGTCCGCTCCTGCATGGCTTCGAGCAGCGCGGCCTGGGTTTTCGGCGGGGTGCGGTTGAGCTCGTCGGCCAGGAGCAGGTTGGTGAAGATCGGGCCCTGCTGGAAGCGGAAGTGGCGATGGCCGGTGCCGTGATCCTCCTCGAGCAGCTCGGTCCCGAGGATGTCGCTCGGCATCAGGTCGGGGGTGAACTGGACCCGCCGGAAATCCAGCTTCAGCGCCTCGCCGAGCGAGCGGACGAGCAGGGTCTTGCCCAGTCCCGGGACGCCCTCGAGCAGGCAGTGGCCCCCAGCCAGGAGGCCGATCAGCAATTGTTCCACCACCTCGTCCTGGCCCACGATGGCCTGGCCGATCGCCCCGCGCAGTTGCGCCAGCCGATCGAGCTGCACCGCGATATCGGCTTCGCTGATGTCGTTCATGTCCTGGTTCCTTCAGGTGGCCGTGGCGCGGTCGCTCACGACGTCAGCGCATAGATCACGATGTTGACCGCGAACCGGGTGTTGTCCTCGGCCAGGAAGCGCTTGTTGCGCCAATCGTAGTCCCATTCGCAGCCATAGTCCTTGTTGCTGTAGAGCAGGCCGAGCCGGCCATCGATCGTGATGCCCTTGAGGTAATCGTGGACCAGGTCGTCCCCCCAGCCGTTCAGTTCGAGCGCGGTGTTGGGCGGGCCGTCGAACTTGAAGAAGCTGCGGTACAGGGGATGGCCCCGGGGCAGGGTCTGCAGCGCCTTCGGCCCGAAGATCCGGCCCATCTCGGCCTCGAAGGACCGGGCGAACAGGCCGTCGATATCGTGGTTGCAGTCATCCACCAGGACGAAGCCGCCGCTGCGGACATAGCGGGCGAAATTGCGCCGCTCGGCCGCGGAGAACTCCACCAGCTTGTGTCCCGCGAGGTAGCAGAACGGGGCCGTGAGCATCTTCGGATCGGCCAGGTCGACCACGTGCTCGACCGGATCCACCCGCAAGTTGGTGTAATCGATCAGCGCGGTGATCAGGTTCGCCGGCATCCGCTGGTCGACGTCCCAGTCGCCCGACTGGTAACGCAGCCGGGTGAAGCGGAAGTCATAGCGGCCGGCGGCGGCGCGCAGCGGGGTTGCCGCGGCAACCCCGCACGCCATCAGCCCGCCCCCGAGCAGCCGCAGGACCTGCGCGCGACTGAGCCCGCCGCGCGCGCCGGTCCTGCCGTCAGACCGCATCCGACAGCGAGGTGAAGGTGAAGTCCCGGATCTTCATCGGCGGGATCACCATGGTGGTGTCGGCCTCGTCGCTCTTGACCCGCACCGGCTTGCCGAATTCCTCGACGTTGTTGAGCATGATCACCGGGCTCTCGTTGAAGCGGAAGTTCTTGATCGGATAACGGATCTGGCCGTTCTCGATATAGAAGGTCCCGTCGCGGGTCAGGCCGGTGAGCAGCACGGTCTGCGGATCGACCATGCGGATGTACCAGGTGCGGGTCACCAGGATGCCGCGCTCGGTGGTGCGGACCAGGTCCGCGGTCGACTTGGTGCCGCCGGTCATGATGATGTTGCCCGGCCGGGCCATGGCCGGACGGCCCTGCTTCTGGGCCCAGTAGCGGCTGTAGTTGAGGTTCGCGACCTTGCCGTTCTCGATGATCGGCATGCGCTGGCGCGGCAGCCCGTCATCGTCCCACGGATAAACCGCGGCGCCGGGGTAGGCCGGATCGGTGAACATGTTGACCTGCGGGCCATAGACCTGCTCGCCCAGCTTGTTGCCGCCGCCCTTCTTCGACAGGAAGCTGCGCCCCTCGTCCGCCGAGCGGGCATCGAAGAAGAACATCATGAACGAGATCAGCCCGGCCGCGGCGGCGGGTTCGAGGATCACGGTGTACTTGCCCGGCTCGAGCGCCTTGGCCTCGGCCGAGGCGCTGGCCTTGCGCATCGCGACGCGGACGTCCTCGGCGGCGTTGAACTGGGCGATGTCCTGGACGTTGTGACCGACCCAGCCCGAACCCCGGCCGTCGGCGGTGCGCACCGTGCAGGTGTAATCGGTGCTGGTCGCGGTCTGGTAACCGTAGTTGCCGCGGCTGTTGAGGAAAGCGACGAAGCCGGCCTCATCCTCGAGATAGCCGGCGGCGACCAGATTGGCCCCCTTGCAGGCATCGATCGATTCCGCCGCCACCTTGGCCCGGTACTCCGGCGTGATCCCGGCGGTGCCGGTGCTGAAGGTTGGGGTGGCGGTGAAGGTCTGCTTGTCGACCACCGGCATGAACTCGGGATTTTCGGGTGCCAGCCGGGCGAGCTCCTCGGCGCGGCGGACCACCCGTTCAAGCGACGCATCGTCGAACTGGTTGATCGTGGCCGTGCCGACCCGCTTGCCGAAGGCGACCTGGACGGCCAGCTCGATGTTGTCGAGCACGCCGCTGGTCGAGACGTTGTTCAGCGCGAAGCGGATGTTGCCGCGGGTCGATCCACCCAGTTGGGCGGTGCATTGATCGGCCTTCGACAGCCCGACGACCTTCGTCAGGATAGCCTTGGCCTGGCTTTCGGTCATGATACCCATGATCTGTTTCCTTCCCCGCGCCGATCAGCCGAGCGTGCGAGCGGTGTTGATGACGTTGATGCCGTTGAAGCGCGCGGTGGATGACCCGTGCGACACGGCCGAGACCTGCGAGGGCTGGCCCTTGCCGTCGAAGAACGATCCGCCCAGGCGGTAATCGCGTTCGTCGCAGACGCCGGCGCAGGCGTTCCAGAACTCCGGGGTGCGGATCTGGTAGGCCACGTCCTCGATCTGCTGGGTGACCTTGCCGTTCTTGATCTCGAAGAACAGCTGCCCGCCGAACTGGGCGTTGTAGCGCTGCTGGTCGATCGAGAAGCTGCCGTCGCCGATGATGTAGATGCCGTTCTCCACCCCGCCGATCATGTCGGCGACGCTCATCGGCGTCTTGCCCGGCTGCAGGCTGACATTGGCCATGCGCTGGAACTGCACGTTGGACCAGGAATCGGCATAGCAGCAGCCGTCGGATTCAGTCTTGCCCTCGATATGGGCCTGGTCGCGGATGGCCTGGTAGCCGATCAGCTTGCCGTCGCGGATCAGATCCCACTGCTTGGTCTTCACGCCCTCGTCGTCATAGGCGACGGCGCCCAGGCTGCCGGGCTGGACCTTGTCGGCCACGATGTTGACCTTGTCGCTGCCGTACTGGAAGCGGCTCTGCAGCTTGTCCATGGTGGCGAAGCTGGTGCCGGCATAGTTGGCCTCGTAGCCCAGCACGCGATCGAGCTCGAGCGGGTGGCCGACCGATTCGTGGATGGTCAGCCAGGTGTGCGACGGATCGAGCACCAGATCGTACTTGCCCGGCTTGACCGAGGGGGCGGTCAGCTTGGCCCGCGCGTGGCGGGCGGCCGCCGCCGCGTCGGCGATCATGTCATAGGACTTGCCGAAAACGGTGACCCCGCAAGGCAGCACGGTCTTCCCGGAAGCGGCGCCGTCCATGTATTCATAGCCCATGCCCATCGGCGCGGCGAGCTCGTCGCGGGTGCGGAACTTGCCGCTGGCCTTGTCCACTGCGGTCACCGACATGCGCGGCCAGATCCGGTGCACATCCTGATCGATGTAGCTGCCATCGGTGCTGGCGAAGTACTTCTGCTCGTTCACCAGGAACAGGATCGACTGGATGAAGTCGGCCCCGGCGCCCAGCGCCGCATCGTTGACCGACATCAGCAGATCGACCTTCTCCTTGATCGGGACCTGCATGGAATTCTTCACGATCGGCGTGCGCCACGCCACCTCGCCCACGCCCTTGACCGGCGCCAGTTGCACGGGAGCCGTCTGGCGGACCGCATTGGCCTTGGCGATCGCCACCGCCTGGCCGGCGGCACGGGCCACCGCGTCCTTGGTCAGCTCGTTGGTCGCGGCAAAGCCCCAGGCCCCGCCCGCGATCACGCGGATGCCGACCCCGGTGCTTTCGGTGTTGACGATGTTCTGCACGTTGCGTTCGCGGGTGATCACGAACTGCCGCAGGTAGCGCCCGACGCGGACGTCGCAATAGCTGGCCCCTGCGGCGGTGGCGGCATTCATCGCCGCATCGGCCAGGCCCTTCTTGAAGCCGACGTCGAGCGCGGAGCCGAGCTCCTCCGCGGCGATCGCCTTGCCGAAGATCGACGGCAGGGCAAGCCCGCCCACGCCCATGGAAGACAGGGCCAGAAAATCACGACGATGCAAGGTAAGCCTCCACCAGCGATGCCCGCGCAGACCTGCGGGGCCATGAGAGCGATGCCCGCGCCTTCCCGGTCGCCGGCTTCGTTAACCGGATCATTACGCAGGTAACCATCCGGGTCAAATGGCATTTGTGCCGCAAAGTGTAACAATCTTGCGACGGCGTGACCGATCGTGCGTCAAGGCCGCAACGATGCACAGCGCTGGGCCGGACCGGTGCAGAACAGCGCGGTCTGCCAGGGTTGCAGCCGCGCACCCTTGGCGCCGCCCAGCAGATCGGGTCGATCGCTGCCCGGTCCGGTGTAGACCGCGTCCCTGGCGGACAGGTTGGCCACCAGCACGAAGCTCTCGCCGGCCAGCCTGCGGCGCACCGCCAGCAGGTCGGGGGCGCTGTCGATCACCGTCTGGTCACCCCGCCGCAAGGCGACATGGCGCTGGCGCAGCCGCGCCAGCCGACGATAGTGTTCCAGCAACGAACCGGCGCGACCGGACTGTTCGGCGACCGAGCCGCCGTCATGATCGCGCGCGTTGCGCTGGTCCCAGTAGCGTTCGCCGGGGCGGCGATACCAGGTCGCCTGCCCGGCCGCGGCGTCGGTGGCGGCCCACTTGAACGCCTCGCGCAGCGGGATCTCCGCCTCGTCCGACGTGTAGCCGGTGTCACGGACCCCGCGCATGCCCAGCTCCTGGCCCTGGTAGAGGATCGGTGTCCCCTTGAGAAAGAACACCAGGGCGGCCGCGGTGCGCAGCTTCTCGGCATCGATGCCGGGGTCCGAGGCGGTCCGGGCGATGTCGTGGTTCTCGGCGAAGACCAACTGGAACTTGCCCGGTGGGGTGACCGCCGCGGTCTGCGTCAGGGCGGCGACCAGCGCGGCCTTGTCGAACCGGCGGAGCGCCTGCTGCAGCGGGAAGGCGAAGACCGCGGTCACGTCCGCCTGCGTGAAATAGTCCCCGCCGTAGCTGCTCCAGTCAGCCTGCTCGGCGATGAAGGCCAGGCGCGGGTTGATCGTCCGCAGCCGGGTGAAGGTGGGCCGCCAGAAGTCGGTGAACAGCCCGGTGAGGACTCCCCGGGAATCGAGATCGTCCATCATGTGATCGAGCCGGAACCCGTCCACCCCGTCATCGAAGCGGCCATCGCCGTTCGGATCGACCCAGTTCGCCAGATAGCGGTCGACCCAGGCGCGGACCGGCGGCGCCTTGAGGTCAACCGTGGTCACGTCCTGGCGGTCGCGCCCGAAATGGTCGAACGCGCGCAGGCCGAAGGGCCCCTCCGCCAGCACGCCGCGGGCGCGGTCATCCCACAGCAGGAGGTCCCCTGCGGGCGAGGTGGGTGCAGCCTTTGCCGCCGCCCACCAGGGATGCCCGGCGACGACGTACTGGAACTCCATGTCGAGATAGAGCTTGATCCCGGCCCGGTGCAGCGCGGCGACCAGGCGGCGATAGTCGGCCAGGGTGCCATAGGCCGGCTCGATCCCCTCGAAGCTGGTGGCGAAATAGTTGTGATAGGTCCGGCTGGGGTAGAGCGGGGTGAGCAACACGGCGGTCACACCCAGCGAGCGCAGGTAGGGGATGCTCGCGCGGATGCCGTTGAGATCGCCGATCCGGTCGCCGTTGCTGTCGCGGAAGCTGCGCACGAAGATGTGGTAGACCAGCTCGTCGGACAGGTCGGCCGAGACCGACGCCGTGGGCAAAGTCGGACCCGGGGCCGGAGCCGGGGCCAGGGCCGGAGCCGCCGCCGTGAGGCCGGTGGAGCCCGCCGCCAGCAGGGCCAGCGCGGCTGCCAGCGTACGGAGCAAGCGGTGTGCGATCATGTCCGGGCCTCCATGGCAACGTCCAGCGCGCGATAGCCCACCCAGCGCCGGTAGCTGTCCTGCTCGTCGTATTGCCGCTCCTCGCCGAGGATCGTGATCGCCCGGGTCCGCGCACCCAGATGATGGATCAGGCTGCGCAGGATCGCCCGGGCCTGAGCCGCGCCGAGGCAGGTGTGGATGCCGCTGCCGAAGCCGAGGTGCGGATTGGGCGAACGGTCGAGCCGGATCTCGTCGGGGCGGTCGAACACGGTCTCGTCGCGATTGGCCGAGGCCCAGCACAGCGACACCCGGCCATCGGCGGCGACCGGTTCGCCGCCCACCTCGGTCGGCTCGGGACAGACCCGGCCGATATGGGTCAGCGGCGAGACGAAGCGGACGAACTCTTCGGTGGCGAAGGCGATCCGCCGCGGGTCGGGCCAGATCGTCTCGAGCTCGGCGCGGTGCCCGGCGAAGTGGGCGACGATCCGGCTGACCGTGTGGATGACCGTGTCCCGCCCGCCGGCGAAGGCCAAGTTGGCGATCCCCACCTGCTCATCCGTGGTCAGACGTCGCCCGGCCACCTCGGCGCGCTGCAGCAGGGCGAAGACATCGTCGCCGCCACGGCCCGAGGCGGCGGCCAGCGCCCGGCGGATGTAGCGATCGAGCCCCTGCCCCCTGGCGCTCCCATCGCCGTCGCCGCCATCATGGAACACGTGGGTGCCCCAGCCGATCCATTCCTCGGCGGCGGCATCGGGCATGCCCAGCAGCAGGGCGAGGGCCCGCGATTGCAACGGCAAGGCGAAATCGCGCACCACCTCGATCCGCGGCCGGGCGACCGCGGCGTCGATCAGCCCGGCCACCAGGCGGTCAAGGCGGGCCTGGTAGGCGGGCTGCAGCGGGCGGAGGAAGACCGGCTTGAGCAGATCGCGGAACTGGCCGTGCAGCGGCGGATCGGCCTCGATCGGCAACTGGCGCACCGAACGGACCGCCTCTTCCGAGGGGATCGGCACCCGCATCGGCGCATCGGACGAAAAGGTTTGCCAGTCTTTCGCGGCGCGGCGCACCTCGGCATGTCGCAGGATCATCGGGATCGGCTCGCCGGCGAACCGGGCGGGCAGCACGCCCGATTGCACGCGGGCGGGACGGAAGGGGTCAATCTCGTCCGGGCTGGGCCTTGGCAGCGATTTCGGCAGGGTCTTTGGCATGAACGCCAGGATCGCACGGCCCGGGTGGCGGACGCAGCCCCCCGCAACCGCTCAATCGCTGTCGCGTGCTTGCCCTTGACGCCGGCCCGCGCGGTATTCGCTGGGCGCCACCCCGAACCGGCGGCGGAACTGCTCGGTCATGTGGGCCGGGCTGGCGAAGCCGGCCTGATGAGCGATCACGCTGACCCGCTCGCCGCTCGACAGCAGGCGCTGGGCCGCCAGTCGCAACCGGTAATCGCGCAGATAGGCGGAAAAGGTCTGCCCGAACACGCGCTTGAACGAGCGCGAGAAATAGGCCTCGGACAAGTGGCAGACGCTGGCCACCTCGCCCAGCGAGAGGGCCCGCGCGGGGTTTCGGGCAATCAGGTCGAGCGCGGGGCGCAAGCGGTCGAGCGCTCCGGTCGCCGGATCGGTGGTGGTGCTGGCGGCAGCGCCAGGGCCCACCGCGGCGACGGCGAACAGCGCGGCCAGGATCGCCGCGACCAGCGCCGCTGTGAGGTCGCGGTGGTGATCTTGCCCGGCCACCTCGACCAGCCAGTCAAACAGGCCATCGATCCGCTCGGCCGTCCGCCGGTCGAACGACACGGCCCGGCATCGGGCTGCCTCGCCGGGTCCGCTGCGGGCCATCAGCCCGTTGGTGAGGAAGGGATCGAGATGGACCAGGACCCAGGCGTGCCCACCCCCGGGAATGGCGAAATCATGCTGACGCATCGGCGGGACGAACACCAGCGTCCCGGGGCTCAGCGTGAACCGGCCATCCTCGGACACCAGCTCGCCCGAAACCTGGCGGAACCAGACCAGTTCGGCCGCATCGTGGAAGTGGGCGAAGCGGTCCGGGGCGCGGTCAGACGCCGCGGTGGTGACCCGCTCGGCCCGGATCAACGCGGCGGGATTGACCTCGACCGGCTCGCAGATGGACCCCCTGGGCATGGGGGCAGACTAGAGCCTGTCCTGTTGAGGTGGATGCGCCGGGATTGGGCGGAGCGGGTCGGTGGGGAGGCGCGGCGCGCCGCAGGGGCTGGTTGCCCCTGCAAGCGCCGCAACGCGGCCACCGGCCCGCTCCGCCCAACCCCTCCGGGGCGGGCCGATTTTGGTCCAGCGCAGCGTCCATCGTCGGTCACTATGCATCGGCATAGCTCCCTCCTCTCTCCTCGCGCTGAACCAAAATCAGCTCCGTCACGGCCTATCCACCTCAACAGGACTGGCTCTAGCAGTCGGGATGAGCGGGCGCGACCGCCTTTTGCGCGGGCGGCAAGGGATAATCCCAAGCCTTGCTTGCAACCCGGCCCGACCGGCTTATCGTCGAGCGCTTGTGTTCCCTGTTTCGCGAGTGTCCGATGCGTCCCCTTGCTGCCCGTCTGCTTCCCGGCCTGATCCCCGCCCTGCTGCTGGCCACCCCGCTTCATGCGATCGAGACGATCGAGGCCCTTGACCATGACCATGAGGCCGAGGCCGCCCCGGCGGCGCAACCTGCAGCCGGTGCCGTGGCCCCTGCTCCCGCCAGGGCCGAGGCGGACATGCCGCTCGATCCCCGTTTCTCGCCCGACCGGTTCAAGGCCGACGTGGCCTTCCTGGCCGACGACCTCCTTGAAGGGCGCGACATCGGCAGCCGTGGGCACGAGATCGCGGCCCGCTTCGTCGCCCAGCGTTTCGCCGCCCTGGGGCTCCAGCCGATGGGCGATGCTGGGCCCGATGGTACGCGCGGGTGGCTGCAGCGGATCACCTTCCAGAAGACCAGCTACACCAAGGACCCGGCAGGGCTGGAGATCACCGGAGCCAAGGGCAAGCTGGCCTTCGAGCATGGCAAGCAGGTGCTGGTCTCGGCCAGCGCCAATGACCGCGCGCTGGATGTCTCGGCGCCGCTGGTCTTCGTCGGCTACGGGATCGACGATGCCCGGGTGGGCATCAACGATTACGCCAAGCTCGACGTGAAGGGGAAGATCGTGGTCGTGCTGAGCGGCTTCCCGGTCGGCATGCCCAGCGAGGTGGGAGCGAACCTGTCGGCGACCAAGGCGCAGATGGCCGAACGGCACGGCGCGATCGGCGTAATCACGCTGGGCACCAACGCCTCGCTCAAGGTCCGGCCGTGGGAGCGCTCGATCCGTACGGCCCTAACCCCACGCTATGCCTGGGTGGGTACCGACGGCCGCGCAAACGAGGCCGCGCCGGGTGTGCGCCTGGCCGCGGCGGTCAATGACGAGGCCGCCGCCGCCCTGCTCGCGGGCGCACCGCGCACCCTGGCGCAGATCCGCGCCGAGGCGGACAAGCCGGGCGGGCGGCCCAAGGGCTTCCCGCTCAAGACCTCGGTCCGCGGCTTCGTCAGCAGCACAGCCGAGCGGATCACCAGCCCCAATGTCGTGGCGCTGCTGCCCGGCGCCGACGCGGCGCTGAAGAGCGAATACGTGGTCCTGTCGGCCCACCTCGACCACCTTGGCACGGGAGCGCCCAAGCCCGGCGAGGCCGCCACGGCGGACCGCATCTTCAACGGCGCGATGGACAATGCCGCAGGCGTCGCCACCACCCTGGCGGTCGCCCGGGCCATGGCCAATGAGCCGGCCCCGCGTCGCTCGGTCCTGTTCGTGGTCACGACCGGGGAAGAGCGCGGGCTGCTGGGTGCCGATTACTTCGCCAACCACCCGCCCGTGCCGGCCGCCGGGATCGTCGGCAATGTCGATCTCGACATGCCGGTGCTGCTCTACCCGTTCACCGATCTCGTCGCGTTCGGCGCCGATCACTCCACCCTCGGCCCGATCGTCGCGGCGGCGGTGAAGCCGATGCAGGTCGGGCTCAGCCCGGATCCCATGCCGGCCGAGACCCTGTTCGTGCGGTCCGACCACTATCGCTTCGTGCGCAAGGGTGTGCCGGCGGTGTTCCTGGCGACGGGCTTCGCCAATGGCGGCGAGCAGGCCTTCGGGACCTTCCTGGCCAAGGACTATCACCAGCCGACCGATGACCTGAACCTGGCCTGGAACTGGCGTGCCGGGGCGCGCTTTGCCGAAGCGAACTATCGCATCACGGTCGGCCTGGCGAATGGCGACAAGGCCCCGCAGTGGTATGCCGGCGATTACTTCGGCGAAACCTTTGCGCCGCAGGCAACCAAGGCGCCCCGACCCTAAGCCCGGACCGGACCGGGACAGCCGCGATCGGCAACCTCCTGGCAGCATGACCGCCGCCAGGGCCCATGGGCTGCCCCGCGCGGCTCCTGCTCAATCGGCCAGGCCCTCGGCCCGGCGCTGCTCGGCCAGGATGTTCCTGGTCGCCGCCCAGTAATGGTAGGCGGCCCACAGCCCGGTCGGCGCCAGCAGCAGCAGCGCGAACCGCAGCGAGGCGGCATCGGCCACGCCGCCCGTGGCGACATGATCGCTGACGAGGCCGACGAACTGCGGCGCGATCACCAGGTTGGCGATGTTCGCCATCAGCAGGGTCAGCGCGCAGGCCGTGGCCCGCATCTGCGCCGGGACGATGTTCTGCAGCAGCCCGAAGGACGGGCCGATGTAGAAGTACATCGCCGGGACAAACAGCCACAGGCACAGCTTGGCCACGCCCAGGTCGGCGGTCCAGTAGATGAAGAACGACGGCACGGTGATCAGCGCGACCACCACGGCCATCAGCACCAGCACCCGGCGCGGATCGGCCATGGCCTTGCTGGCCATCAGCACGGCGGTGAGCACGGTGGCGAGGCTCCCCGCGATCAGGTGCATCGGCCCCAGGATCTCGCCCGCTTCCCCTGCGGTGAGGTGATAGGCCCGCTGCAGGTAAGTGGGGGTCCACCACATCAGGCCCCAGCCCCACAGCGCGGTCACCGCCCCGCCCATCATCAGGTGCATCGTCGCGGGCTGGCGGATCAGGAAGCCCAGGCTCTGCGCCAGCGGCAGCGGCGGCGGGACCGCCCGGGCGCCCTGATCCATCGCCCCGCGGCGCGGTTCGCGCACGGTCAGCAGGATCAGCACGGCCAGCACGATCCCCGGTATGCCAAGCGCGATGAAGGCCTTGCGCCAGCCATAGAGATCGGCGACCTGCCCGGCCAGATCGGCTCCGATCCAGGCCCCCAGGCACGAGCCCAGCGCATAGACCGTCAGCGCCGCCGGGCGCTGGGCCGGGCGGAAGGTGTCGGCCAGCATCGAGGTCGACGGCGGGGTCCCGCCGCTCTCGCCGATGCCCACCCCGATCCGGGCGAGCAGCATCTGGGTGAAAGTGGCGGACAGGCCGGTCAGCACGGTCAGGAGCGACCACAGCGACAGGGCCCCGGCGATAATGTTGCGCCGGCTGAAGCGGTCGGCCAGGGCCGAGACCGGGATGCCGATGGTCACGTAGAACAGGGCCAGGGCGACCCCGGTGAGCAGGGCCACGCCGGAATCGCTCAGCTTCAGGTCGATCCGGATCGATTCCATCACCGTGGTGATGACATAGCGATCGGCGATGTTCATCGCGTAGACCAGGGCGAGGACAACCAGCACGTACCATTGCCGGGCGGTCGAGACGGAAGCGGCCTGGTCCGCAGCGGCGGGCGTTGCGCCGGACAAGGTCTGGGCCTCTTGCATGGTCAGTTCTCCCCACCGCCGGCCGGTCCTGCCCGGTCCCGACCGACGAGCATGGGGGCCGGCCCGGGCCGACCCTAATGCCAAAATGCGAAGCGGTCATCAGGCCAGCGCATCGGGCCAGCACCTCGGGTCAGCGCGTCGGGTCAGCTCTCAGGCAAGCCCGGCGGCGACCCGGCGCCAGCCGGCGACCAGCGGCTCGGCATAGCTGGCCGGGACCAGCACCTCGCACTGCCCCTCGGCGATCACGTGGAGCGTCACCGCGACATGGGCGATGATCGTCGCGGCGGTGCAGCCGGGACCGAAGGCGGCCTGCTCGGCGTCGAACACGCCATCGTGCATCAGCACCGCGCGCCAGCCCGGCCCGCTCAGCCGCGCCCGCATCAGCCCTCCGCCGATCGCGGTCAGCGCCCCGTGCGGCCCGAGCGCCAGTGCGATCGCGGCCGGGTCGAACCCCGCCCCGTCGAGCAGCCAGACCAGGGGTTGCTGACGCAGCACCTGGCGCCCCTCGATTCCGGCGCTGCGTCCCGCGGCGGGCAGGGCATGGCCGAGCGCCGCGGCGATCGCATCGCCCCCCGCAGCGTCCCACAGCTCGAGCGCGTGGATCGGCCCGGCCTCGTCCAGGGTCACCTCAGTCACGGTAGCGCGCCCCTTCCGGATCATAGAACAGCGGCGGCCCGATCCGGACCGGCACGTCCAGGCCGCGGGTGGCCGACCAGGCGTGCAGGGTCTCGCCGTGGCGGCTGGCCCCGTCGCGCAGCAGGGCCAGGCCGATCCAGCCCTCCCCCGCCACCCGCGGCGCGGCCGTGGTGACATGGCCCTGCGGCTCATCCCCGGCGCGGCCTACCAGCATGGCGCCCTCGGGCAGGGGACCGGCCAGCGATTCCACTCCGACCAGGTGGCGCCGCCCTGCCGGATCCGCCAGCACCGGGCGCTGCAGTCCCTGCCAGCCGACAAAACCACCGGCCTTGCGAACCATGCCGCCCAGCCCGAGATCGGCCGGAGTGCCCCGCCCATCGACCTCGGCGCCGACCACCACATGGCCCTTCTCCACCCGCAGGTGGTCCATGGCATCGAGGCCATAGGCCCCGCCCCCGGCCTCTTGCGCCGCCGCCAGCAGCGCGGCCCAGACCGCGGCGATCCGGTCGCCCGGGGCATAGACCTCGAACGCGCGCTCGCCGCTGTAGCTGGCCGCGAGCACCAGCACCGCGGTCCCGGCGATCGCGGTACGGTGGCAATGCATGTGCAACGGGGCGGCATCGCCGGTGAGTCGCTCCAACACCGCGGTTGCCCGCGGGCCGGCCAGAGCGGCCGCGCAATGGTGCTCCTGCAGGTTGACCACACTGACCCTGAGGTCCGGCGCCAGCACGTTGCGGACGTAGGACAAGTGCTGCGCCATCCGGTCCGCCCCGCCGGTCGAGCTGGTCAGCAGGAAGCGCTCCTCGGCGATGCGCCAGACCGTGCCGTCATCGAACACGAGGCCATCCTCGCGCAGCATGAAGGTGTAGCGTCCCCGGCCGACCGCCAGGCGCCCGACCGTGGTGGCGCAGACCCGTTCGAGCAGGGCTGCTGCATCGGGCCCGGCGATCTCGAAGGTGGCGAGGGTCGACACGTCGACCAGCCCGACCCGGCTTCGCACCATCCGCGCCTCGCGCAGCGAGGCCTCGCCGGGGGTCTCGCCGGGCTGCGGATAGGCACGTGGTCGGAACCAGTAGCCCGAGGGCAGCCAGATCGCGCCGAGCGCCTCGTGCGCGGCGTGGAGGCGCAGGCGGCGCACCGGCCCGGCATGGTCACCCACCGCCGGGCCGGCAAAGGCGCCCAGCGTGGTCGGGGTGTAGGGCGGGCGGAAGGTGGTGAGCCCGGCCTGGGGGATCGCCACGCCCTGCGCCTGGGCCAGCCGGGCGAGCGCCGCCATGTTGGAGGTCTTGCCCTGGTCGGTCGCCATGCCGAGCGTGGTGTAGCGCTTGAGATGCTCGACCGAGCGATAGCCCTCGCGCCAGGCGAGATCGATATCGTCGAGCGTCACGTCGTTCTGGAAATCGACGAAGGCCTTGCCCGGCAGCCGCGCCGGGATCACCGCCGCGGCGGCGGGTTGCGCGGGCCCGCACGGGTCCTCGACGGCGAAGTCGCGGGCCGCCCCGCCGCCCGCTTCCCAGGCTTCGGCGAGGATCGCCGCGAGCACCGACCGGCCGGCCGCCGCACCGAGCGAGCGCTGGCCTTGCCGCGACGGGCCCGGCACGAAGGCCTGGGTGACCTCGTCCCAGTCCAGCTCGCCGCCGGCCTGCTTGTGCAGGTGAACCACCGGGGTCTGGCCGCCCGCCATCGCCAGCAGATCGGCGGCGAAGGCCTGCGTCCGGCCCGCGACCTCGGCCGTGACCCCGGCCAGGCGGTGTCCGCTTGTCCGGGTGGCGATCGGGCGCGCCGCGGCAAAGACCGGAAACCGTGCCCGGGCCCGCTCGACCAGATCGCCCTCCGGCGTGGCCCGGCCGTCGAGCACCGCCACCACCTCGGCCCCGGCCTCGGCCAGGGCGAAGGCCGTGCGATAGCCGTCATCATGGCTGGTCGCGATCACCGCCCGTCGCCCGGGGACCACCCCGAACCGCCGGACATAGCCGCGCACCGCCTGGCTGAGCATCACTCCGGGCCGGTCATTGCCGGCAAAGGCCAGCGGCCGCTCGATCGCCCCGGTGGCCAGGAGCACGCGGCCGCACCGCACCTTCCAGAGCCGCTGCGCCAGCCTGGAGGCGCCCGGGGCCTGCCCCGGCTCGGCCAGCCGTTCGACCACGGTGACCAGATTGCCGTCCCAGTAGCCATTGGCCGTGGCGCGCAGCAGCACCCGCCCGCCCGCCATGCGGATGCGCTGCGCCGCGGCCTCGGCCCAGGGGACGCCGGCCATCCCGTCGATCGTCACCGGATCGCGCAGCAGCGCCCCGCCGACCCGCGCGTCCTGCTCGACCAGCATGACCCGCTGCCCGGCCTCGGCCGCGGCCAGCGCGGCGGCGAGCCCGGCCGGGCCCGCGCCGACCACCAGCAGATCGCAGAACGCGGCGCGGTGGGCGAACCCGTCGGGGTCCGGCTCGACCGGCGGCGCGCCCAGCCCGGCGGCCTTGCGGATGAACCGCTCGTAGATCATCCAGCGCCGCGGCGGACCGAAGAAGGTCTTGTAGTAGAACCCGGCCGGAATCAGCCGCGCCAGCCAGCCGTTGACCGCCCCCAGGTCCAGGTCGAGGCTGGGCCAGGCGTTCTGGCTGAAGGCCTCGAGCCCGTCATAGACGATGACGTCGGTCGCCCGGGTGTTGGGCTCGCGCCGGCCCCCGGTGCCGACGGTGACCAGCGCCGAGGGTTCTTCCACCCCCGCCGCCATGATCCCGCGCGGGCGGTGATACTTGAAGCTGCGCGCGACCAGCGTGACCCCGTTGGCGAGCAGGGCGGCGGCCAGGGTATCCCCGGCCCGCGCCTCGTAAGCGCGCCCGTCGAAGCGGAAGCGCACCAGCGGACGGGTCAGGCGGGCGGCGGGACCGGTCATGGCAGCGCCTCCGGCCCGAGCGGGCGGACCGAGAGAATGGCATGGCTCACCCGATCGCGGCGCAGCACCATCCACCCGCGGCAGCCGAAGGTGTGGCGCCAGATCTCGTCGTCCTCCCCCCGCGGGTTGGCCCGGGCGTAGAGCGCGGCCATGGCCGCGTCGGGCGCGTCCTCGATCCGCACCAGACTGTCCAGAGTGCGGTCGTAGCCGAACTCCTCCTGGGCGCGGGGTCCGCAGTGCGGGCAGTCGATCAGCAGCATGGGTCCTGTTCCCTACCGGTGCTGCGGCATCGGGCCGACCCCGGCCTCGTCGATCGTCCGGCCCACCGCGAAGCGGGCCAGGTCGAAGGGGGCGGCGATCGGGTGGGGCGATCCGGTGGCGAGGTGATGGGCATAGAGGTGGCCCGATCCGGGCGTCGCCTTGAACCCGCCATAGCACCAGCCGCCGTTGAGATGGAGGTTGCGCAGGGGCAGGTCGCCGATGATCGGCGAACCGTCGAAGCTCATGTCGGTCACCCCCGACCAGCAGCGCACCATGCGCAGACGGCTGAGCGCCGGGACCAGGGCGATGGCCTGGGCGATGGCGTCTTCCAGCCGCATCGGCTGGCCGCGCTGGGCATAGGAGGGAAAGCCGTCGGGATCGCCGCCCGCCACGATCCCGCCCTTGTCCGACTGCGAGATGTAGCAGTGCAGCGATTGCGACATGATCACCGTGTCGATCATCGGCTTGACCGGTTCGGTGACATAGGCCTGCAGGGTGTGGCTTTCGATCGGCAGGCGGATGCCTGCCAGCCCGGCGACATGGCCGCTGTGGCCGGCGACGCAGATCGCCACCTTGCCCGCGGCGATCGTCCCGCGCGTGGTCTCCACCCCGGTCACCGCATCGCCCTGGCGGGTAAAACCGGTGACCTCGCAGTTCTCGATGATGTCGACCCCCAACCGGTCGGCAGCGCGGGCATAGCCCCAGGCCACGGCATCATGCCGCGCGGTCCCGCCACGGCGCTGGATCAGCCCGCCCTGCACCGGCCAGCGCGCCGTGGGCGAACAGTCGAGCAGCGGCACCAGCCGGCGCACTGCGGCCAGGTCCAGCAGCTCGGCATCGATCCCCATCGCCCGCAGCGAATCCCCGCGTTCGGCCAGGCGGGTCATGTCGGCATCGGAATGGCCGAGGAACAGCGCGCCCCGGGGCGAGAACATCACGTTGTAGTTGAGCTCGTCCGACAGGCCTTCCCACAGCTTCAGCGAGTGTTCGAGGAGGCGCTGCAGCTGCGGCTGGCGGTAATTGGACCGGACGATGGTGGTGTTGCGCCCGGTGTTGCCGCCGCCGATCCAGCCCTTTTCGACCACGGCCACTTTGCGCACGCCGTGCTGGCTGGCGAGGTAATAGGCCGTGGCGAGGCCATGCCCGCCGCCGCCGATCACCACCACGTCATAGGGCCCGTCCGGCTCGGCCGCGCGCCAGGCGCGGCCCCAGTGGCGGTGCCCGCCCAGCGCCCCGCGCAGCAGGGCCAGCGCCGAATAGCGTCCGCTCACGCGCGCAGCGCCTCCGCCCCGGGCAGGGGTTCCCACCCGCGCCGGGCGCGCCAGTCCGGCTCGAGCCCGGCGAAGCGCGACAGGGCCAGCTTGTCGATGTCGGTGAAGGAGACCTTGCCGTCGATCACCAGATCGCGGATCGCGTGGCCCGAGGCCGGCGACAGGCCGAAGCCGACCCCCGACAGCGTGGCCACGGTGACATTGTCGGGATGGGACAGGCGATCGATGATCGGGCGGCCATCGGGGGTGTTCTCGATGATCCCCGACCACGACCGGATGACCTTGAGCTGCGCCGCTCCCGGGAGCATTTCGGCCACGCGCTTGGCCAGGTTGCGGGCCAGCGGCGAGGACGGGCGCGCCGCCGGGCCGCCGGGTTCTGTCAGCAGCCATTCGTGCGGGCCCCCGCCATAGGCGAGGTTGCCGCGCCGGGTCTGGCGGCCATAGAGCCCGTTGCCGTCCACCCCGCCCCACTGCATCAGCGGGGCCGGTTCGGTCACGATCATCTCGGCCCGCGCTGCGGCCAGCGGCACGTCGATCCCCAGCGGGGCGAGCAGCCCGGCGATCTGCGGGCCGGCGGCGACCACCAGGGCATCGCAGCCCAGTTCGCCCTGGGGCGTGACCACCCCGGTCACCCGCCCGCCCGCCGTGGTCAGCGACAGCGCCGGGCAATGCTGGATGATCCGCCCGCCCAGGTCCTGCGTCGCCCAGGCATAAGCCTGGACCGTGCGCTGCGGATTGGCGTGGCCGCCGAAGCGCAGGTGGATGCCGCCCAGGCAGTTGTCCCCCGCCATGGGCACCATCTGCCGCGCCTGCTGCGCATCGATCCGGTCCACCCGATAGCCCATGTCGCCGCACATCCCGGCGATGTAGTGGTAATGCTCGAGCTGCTTCTCGGTGACCGCGATGATCACCCGTTCGGCCTGGAACTCGGTGGGATAGCCCAGCAGCGCGTCCATCTGCGGCCACATCCGCTGTTCCTCGTCGAACAGCGGGCTCTGGTAATGCGAAGCGCCGCCGCCGTTGCGGCTCGAGGCTTCCCAGCCGACCACGCCCTTGTCGAGCACCAGCACGTCGACGCCCGAGCGCGCCAGCCACCAGGCGGCGGAGAGGCCGGTCACCCCGCCGCCGATCACGATCACGGAAGCCCCGCGATTTGAACTCATCGCCGCGTCTCCGCCGTCACAGGTGCATGTTGCCGCCAAGCGCGCGGCGATGCTGTTCCTCGCGCTCGGTGCCGATGTCGCGATAGGGGGTCCACTGGGTGGGGATGCCGAACCACACGTCCCACCCGTCCTTCATGGCCTGGTCCTCGGCCCAGTCGGCGAGGACGCCGAGTGCCACCGGACGGACCGGTGCCCGCCACCCGGCGCGCGGCGCCTGGGCCATCGGCAGGTTGGAGGCCATGGCCAGCAGCATGCCCACCTGTTCGCGGCAACGCCGGGCCTGGCACACGCCCATGCAGGCGCGGGTCAGCCGCTTGACCTGCTCCTGGTCGGGCGGGCCATCCTCGAGCAGGGTGGCGAGCGAGCGGGCCCGCATCTTTTCGCCGCGTTCCAGATAGTTGGGCGGCTGGACGTCGAGCAGGTCGGCGCGGCTGACCTCCTCGCACTGGCAGACGATCACGCGATCGTCCGAAGCGGCGACCAGCGCCCGCAGCCAGGCCTCGCGGTAAGCGAGCCGGTCCACCGCGGTGACGGGTTCGGGGCGCAAGGGCGCGCCGTCAGGATCGTGCCCGAGCGCGCGGCGGGCGGCGGCGCGGCCCTCGGCGGCGGCCTGCGCCTCGTTCAGGCCCAGCCCGGCGCAGTCCCCGGCAAGGAAGATCCCGGGCAGGGCGAGCCCGGCGCGCGCCTGCGGGACATGCCCGCCACGCGCCGGATCGGTGACGATGCGCCCGCCGGCGGCATCGAGCAGTTCGATCGCGGGGACCATGTCGATCGCCAGGCAGATCGTGTCGCAGGCGATGGTTTCGGCCTCACCCCCGCCGAGCGGCGCGATCACGGCGGCGCGCACCCCGTCGATCCCGCCCTGCGCCTCGCGCAGCACGCTGCCGCAATGGACCGCCACCCCGGCCAGCTTCAGCGCGGCCATCTCCGCAAGGTCGCCGACCGGCGCCGCGGCGGTTTCGATCATGGCGGCCACCTCCAAGCCCCGCCCCAGCGCCAGCCGCGCCGTGGCGATGGCCAGATCCCCGGTGCCCAGGATCACGATGCGGCGGCCGGCGAAGGCATCGTAGCGGGTCAGCAGGGCATGCAGCCCCTGCGCGCCCATCACCCCGGGCTGGTCCCAGCCGGTGAACGACAGCGCCAGATCGCGTGCGCCGGTGGCCAGGACGATCGCCTTGAACCCCACGGTCCACGAACGCTCCTCGTCGGCCAGGCCCAGCATCGGTTCGGGGAGGGCCGCCAGGTTGGCGTGGTTGCGCCACAGCCCCCAGGCATAGACGCCCAGTTGCAGCTCGACCCCGGCCTCCATCGCCTGTTCGAACAGGGGCTGCGCCATGAACACCTGTTCGATCATCCGGTCCTTGGTCTGGACCGCGCCGGTCATCCGTCCGCCGAACCAGTAGGGCACGTCATTGCCCATCTGCGCCCCGGCGACCGGGTGTTCGTCGACCAGCAGCACGCTGGCCCCCAGGGCGGCGCCTTCCAGCGCGGCGGCCAGCCCGGCGGGCCCGGCCCCGACCACGACCAGATCGAAATGCTGGTCGGCCCCGGGCAGCTTGCGGTTGATGGCGTAGGGATCGTGCCCGGTAAACTCGTCGCTCACACCGCCTCCAGCGCCTGCGCCAGATCGGCGATCAGGTCGTCGACATGCTCGATCCCCACCGACATGCGGATCGTCCCATCGGTGATGCCACCGGCCAGCCGCCGTTCCGGGCTCACCGCGTAATGCGTGGTGCTGGCCGAATGGCAGACCAGCGTTTCCGACCCGCCCAGGCTGACCGCGACCTTCATCAGCCGCAGGTGGTCGAGCAGACGGAAGGCCTCGGCCTCGCCGCCCTTGAGGTGGAACGAGAAGGTCGATCCCGCCCCCTGGCACTGGGCATCGAACACCGCGCGCTGCGGCGAACCCTGGGGCAGGAAGCCCAGATAGGTGATCCCGGCCACCTTGGGATGATCGCGCAGGAAGGTGGCAATCGCCGCGGCATTGCTCATCGCCCGTTCGGAGCGGACATGGACGCTCTCCATCGAGCGCAGCACCAGCCACGAGGTGAACGGGTCAAGATGGCTGCCGAGCGTGGTGCGCAGCAGTTGCAGCGGCTGGATCAGCGCAGCCTTCCCCGAAACCCCGCCCGCCAGCAGATCGCTGTGCCCGCCGCAGTACTTGGTCAGCGAGGTCATGCACAGGTCCACGCCCAGCGCGATCGGGCGCTGCGCGAAGGGGCCGAGCAGGGTGTTGTCGCAGACCACCACCGGGCGGCGACCGGTGCGCCGGCCGATCTCGTCAGCGACCGCCACGATCATCGGCAGGTCGGTGATCGCCGCGGTGGGGTTGGCGGGGGTCTCGATCACGATCAGCGCCAGCGGCCCGGCGGCAAGCGCGCGCTCGGCCTGGGCCATGACATGATCGCGGCTGCACCCGTCGGTGATGTCGAAGGCGGAAATGCCGAAGCCGGGCATGACCAGATTGTAGAGCCCGTCGGTGCCGCCATAAATCGGGCGCGAATGGAGCACGCTGTCGCCCGGGCGGAGATGGGCGAGGGCGATCGCGCTGTGCGTCGCCATGCCCGAGGCGAAGACCGCCGCGGCCTCGGCCCCGTCAACCTGGGCGAGCCGGTCCTCCAGCATGGTGAGGTTGGGGTGGCCGAGACGCGAATAGATGTAATGGGTCTGGCCGACCTCGGGGCCGGTCCCGTCGAAGTAGGCTTCGTGGATCGCCTTGGCCTGGGCCGCGGATTCGTAAACGAAGGTGCTGGTCAGGTAGACCGGCGGCTTGGCCGCGCCCTGGGCCCGGGCGGGATCGTAGCCGGCGGCGACGGCGGCTGTCTCGGGGCGGACGCTGGCCGGTTCATGCGGCATGCGCCGCTCCTTCCGCATAGGACAGGGCTCCTCCCATGGTGCCGGCCTGTTGTTCGATATAGGCGCGGGCCTTGGTGCAGTACCAATCGACGAAGCGCAGGACCAGCACCTCGGCATCGGGGGAATAGGGCCCGGGGCGATAGCCGGGGCTGTCCACCCCGGCCTGGTTGTTCTCGGCCAGGTCCTTGTCCTGCTGGTTGGTGATGTTCCACAGCTCGATCAACTGGGCCCGGTCATAGTCGACCCCTTCGACCGCATCCTTGTGGACCAGCCACTTGCCGGTCACCAGCGTCTCGCGCGGGCCGATCGGCATGGCGCTGAAGAAGAACAGGTGATCGCCCACGGCATGGGCGAAACTGTGCGGTTCCAGCGCCCAGCGCAGCGAGCCGATATCCCCCTCCGCCGCGCCGACCATCGGGCGGGCGACGATCGGTTCGCCGTCCATCGACATCGAGCGCATGCCCGGGTTGAGCGGGAAGCGGATCGCCTGCCACCAGTCCTCGCCCGCCGGGCCGACCGGCAGGCCATGCTCGGCCATGCGCGCCTCGAAGGTGGCCGCATGATCGGCCCCGCCGAACTCGAAATAGGACGACACCTCGACCGGGAAGGTCTTGGCCAGTTCGGGGTGCCCGGCCTGGCAGTGATAGCATTCGCGGCCGTTTTCCAGCACCAGCTTCCAGTTGGCGTATTCGGTCAGGGTCTCGACATGGGCGACCTTGGCGTTGGCCAGATCGTGGGGGGCCAGCAGCGCGGTCATGTCGCGGCGGAACACCTCGAACGGGGGCGGCGTCTCGGCCAGGCAGATGTAGATCACCCCGGCCACGGTCTCGACATGGACCTCGCCCAGTCCATGCTCGGCGCGGTCGAAATCCTCGGGCATGCGCATGGCGGACAACAGGGAGCCGTCCAGGTTGTAGGTCCAGCGGTGATAGGGGCAGACCAGCCGGGGTGCCTTGCCGGTGCCTTCCTTGCACAGCATCGCCCCGCGGTGCCGGCACGAATTGTGGAAGGCCCGGATCTGCCCGGCCCGGTCGCGGACCAGCAGGATCGGCCAGCGCCCGACCTTGAACGAGGAATAGGACCCGGCTTCGGGCAGTTCGCATTCGAACCCGGCCATCAGCCAGGACTGGCCGTAGATCGCCGTCAGATCGAACTCGAAGACGGCCGGATCGGTGTAGAGCGCCTGCGGGAGGCTGTGGCCCGCGCGTCGTTCATCCAGCAAGGCCTTGATTTCGCCCAGGTCCACCCGCGCCATCCTTTTTGCCTGGCCTTCCGGACATCGCGCGGACGCCCGGGGTCAGCCCCTTGCAGCGCATCCGCGCGCGACCCTCGCTCGAGCCGCGACGGAGCCCCGTGTCCCCGACGTTGCACGGGGCAGGCATGGCCGCGAATCCCATTAAGTCATGCAGTCATGCGAATTTGGCCGCGCCGAGCCCGCGCCCGGCCCGCTTTTCGATTTGACCTGGATCAATGCACGGCGCAATTTCCGCCCAACCCATGGGAGTGCACGCGATCGGACCGCATGGCTTCATCAACCGGCGCTGGCTGCCCCTCAACGCGCTGCGCGCGTTCGAGGCGGTCGGCAGCCGACTGAGTTTCACCGCGGGCGCCCAGGCCCTGACCGTCACGCAGAGCGCGATGAGCCGGCACGTCAGCAGCCTGGAAGACCTGATCGGCAAGCCCCTGTTCGAACGCAGCGCCAGCGGCCTGCGGCTGACTCCCGCGGGCGAGATGCTGCTGCCGGTCGTAAGCAAGTGCCTCGACCGGATCGAGCAGACGCTCAACATGGTCCGCGACCAGACGCTGGAAAGCCGGCCGCTGCGGGTCCATATCCCGCCCTCGCTGCTCTACCAGACCGCGCTGCCCCTGCTCCACGGCTTCCGCCGCGAGCACCCGGATATCCGCATCGACGTCTGCACCTCCAACGTCACCGGCCCGCCGCCCGGCAATGTCGACGTTGCGATCGTGTTCGACCGGCCGAATGTCGATGACCGGGTGACCGATCTCCTGTGGATGGTCCGGGTCGCGCCGCTGTGCTCGCCGGGGACCTGGGAGCAGCACCGCGGCAAGACGTTGGAGCAGTTCCTGAACGACACCGAACTGCTTCACGTCAAGCTGGAGAACGAACCGCGCAGCCTGCTGTGGAGCTCTTATGCCGACCAGCAGCGCATCGCGCTCGACTGCCGCGGCGGGCTGGCCTTCGACACCGCCTTTTCGGCGGTGCGCTATGCGATCGGCGCCTCGGGCGTGGTCCTGGCCGATATCGACATGTTCGCCTCCGAGATTTCCGCGGGCAATCTGGTCATGCCGTTCGAGGCGGTCGCCGCCGACGGCTATGGCTACTACCTGAAGATGCACGCCGAGGACCTGGCCGACCCCGCCCTGTTCCTGTTCCGCGACTGGATCATCCGCCACTTCGCCGGCGGCGCCGCGCATCACGAGGCGCGCGGCGACATGAGCGTCCCGGTCGAACTGCCCTCGCGCCTGGCGGGGTGAGCGCGGTGTTCCGGCCGGCCGTATTGGGCGCGGGTCGGCGTATGCGGGTTGGAACGACGGCAAGCGCCTGAAGTCGGACCTTTGCTTCCTCCCCGGTACGGGGAGGGGGACCACCGAAGGTGGTGGTGGGGCACTCTCCGTGGGGCACGGCAGCTGGTCAAGGCGGGGTCCCCCTCCACCATCCTGCGGATGGTCCCCCTCCCCCGGTGGGGGAGGATCAGGAACCTCCGCTCCCCACCCAACCCCGCCATCGGCCGCGCGCTGAACGCGTCGCGCTGACCTAGCCGACCAGCGCCTCGCCCAGCGCGGCCTTCAGCGGGCCGAGCCAGGGCTCGAACGGTTTCCACTGTTCCATTCCGTCGCGGTAGATCGGGCGGCGGACCTGTTCCGAGCTGGGGGTCCGCACGCTGCGGGCGGTCTTGTGGAAGGACACGCAGGATTCCTCGAAGGGCAGGTCGCAGAAATCGAGCAGGCGCCGGACGCTGCCTTCCAGGTCCTGCACCACGTCCTCGTGCTGGACCCGCAGCACGCGCCCAGGCAGGGCCGTGTCCCAGTGCTGCATCAGGTCGAGATAGGTCCGGTAATAGCGGGCGATATCCTCGAGGTTGTAAGTGAACTCCTGGCCGTTGGCGAAGAGCTGCTTGAAGTTGCTGAAGCAGCAGGCCATCGGTTCGCGCCGGGCATCGATGATCCGGGCATTGGGCAGCATCAGGTGGATGAGGCCGATGTGCCGGAAATTGTTCGGCATCTTGTCAACAAAGCGGGGCGCCCCGTGCCGGTAGATGCGCGTGTCGGCCAGGTACTTGGCGCCGAGCCGGGCGAATTCCTCGCGCGGCATGTCGGCCAGGACGCCGGGATAGATCGGGTTTTCTGGATCGGGATGGCCGCGCTGAAGATCGAGCACGATGCGCGGGATGTCGGCCAGTTCCTGCGTCCCGTCGACTTGCGAGTGCGAGGCGAGGATCTGCTCCAGCAGGGTCGAGCCCGAGCGCGGCAGGCCGACGATGAAGATCGGATCGGGGCGCGGATCGCCCCAGCCTTCGCGTTCGGCGAAGAAGGCGCGGGTGCAGACCTGTTTCTGGTTGCGCGTGTTGGTTTCGAACACGGCGATGGAGAACGCGCTCTCGCTGCGCTTCTGGGCATTGCCCCGCTCGTAGTAGGACCAGGCTTCGGCCGCGTCGCCGCGGTCCTCCAGGCCTTTGCCCAGGGCGAAGCAGAGGTGATAGCGGTCGGCCAGGCGGGTCGTCTCGAGCGCTTCCAGACGCCGCATCTCGGCGATTTCCGCGTCGGTGAAGCGGTAGACCTTGAGGTTGGCGAGGCTCCAGTAGGCATCGCCGAAATCGGGCCGGGTCGCGGCGGCCGAATGATAGGCGGCCACGGCTTCGGGCATGCGGCCGATGGTTTTCAGCGCATGGCCCAGCCAGAGGTACACGTCGGCATCGTCGGGCCGGTCGCGCAGCATTTCGTGATAGAGCGCGATGACCCGCTCATGCTCGCCGAGGCCGACGGCGGCCGTGGCCGCGAGCGCGCGATAATCGTAATTGTCCGGATCGAGCGCCAGCAGCAGGTTGATCTGCTCGCGCGCCTCCACGTACTTGTGGCGCAGGGCCAGGGTGTGCGCATAGTCGAAGCGCGCCGCGCGGTAATCGGGGGACAGTTCGAGCGCCCCGGCCAGCAGCAGTTCGGCATCGTCCAGCACGTCGCGGGCAATGCCGATCTTGGCGAGCAGCCGCATCGCTTCGGCATTGTGGCCATGGGTCTGGAGAAAGTGCCGGACCATCACCTCGGCCGGTTCGAGATCGCCGTCCGAATAGAGCGCCGTGGCGGTGACGACATCGGGCGGCAAGGCCGTGAGGATCGCCACATGGTTGTCGGCCAGGGCGGCGTTATCCTGGTCCCCGACCAGCCGGTAGAGCCCGGCGAGCATTTGCCAGGCCGCCACCAGCGCCGGGTTGATGTTGACCGCGCGCAGCAGGCTGTCGATGGCGCCCGGGGCATCGCGCAGCGCGACCCGGCAAAGGCCGCGCTCCTGGTGCAACCGGCTGAAATGGGGATGGGCCGCCTCGAGCCGGTCCAGGGCGGCCAGCGCGGCATCGATCTGCTTCAGGTGCCGCAGGCTCTGCGCTTCGACCAGCAGGGCATCGCGATCGGTGGGGCTGGCCTCAAGCTGGCGGCGGGCCGGGGCCAGGGCCTCGGCAAAACGCCCCGATGCGACCAGGGCCCGGGCGCGTTCAAGCTCGGACGGAGCGGAGGATGGGGTCAGCATGGGGTTCGGTGGCCGATGGATGGACGTGTCCCGCAGAAAGCGCCCCGATCACAGGTGGAAAGGGCGGGGATCGCCCCCGCCCTTTCGGTTCATTCCGGTGGTCCAGCGGGTGCGATCAGAAGCTGGTGCCCACCTTGAAAGAGATCACCCGGGGGCGCAAGGGCGTTTGCATCTTGATGTATTGCGCCGCGCTGGTGAAGGTGCTGGCCTGCGAATTGGTCAGGTTCGACACGAAGACTTCGGCGCGCCAGTTGTCCCGCGTCAGCCCGACGCTCAGATCGAAGGTCGTATAGGCGGGCTGTTCGTAGCGCAGCAGGGTCGAAGTCGGGATCAGCACACCAGCGCCCGAGGTGTAGGACGAGGGCTGGTTGAACATCTTGCCGACGTGAGTCATGCCCACCGCGATGTGCGCCAGGTTCGAACCGACCATCCATTCATAGCGGCCCTGCAGGCTGCCCTGGAATTCCGGCGAGAAGGCCCCGACCCCGCCAACCTGGCCAAACGGGTTGGCGAAGGGCGCGGTCACGCCTTGCGAGGTGAACTGGGTGATGCACTTGCCCACGCCCGGCGAGGCCGGATTGTTGTTGATCAGGCACGGCGAATTGGACTGGCGGTTGCGGTTGTAGGCCCCGGCGCCCGACAGGGTGAGGCCGGGGGCGAGCTTCGCGGTGAACTGGGCCTCGATCCCCTTGTTGTGGTAGCTCGGTCCATTCATCGTGAAGGCGTAGTTGAAGCCCACCGCCGGGTTGAACAGGCCGAACTGCACGCTGTCCCAGATCATGTAGTAGGCGGTCAGGTTCAGGATCAGCTTGCGATCGAACAGTGAGGTCTTCAACCCGATTTCGTGATTGGTCAGGTTGTCGGGTTCGTAAGTGAGCGGGGTGGCGAACTGGAAGACGCCGTTCAGCCGGGCCCGCTGGTTGGATGACCGGTTGAACCCGCCCGGACGGAACCCTTCGGAGAAGGTGTAGTAGAGCATGGTGTCCGGCGTGACCTGGTAGGTCACGTTGGCCCGTCCCCTGAACCCGGTGTAGACGGATCGCAGGTTCTTGGCGTCAAGGTTGTTGCCCGGGGTGCAGTTGCCGTTCGCGACATTCACGCAACCGTCGAAGCTGCTGAACACCGAACCGGTCTGCCGCTGGGTGTAGCGGAAGTAGCGGCCGCCGGCGGTCACGGTGAGCTTGTTGGGGATGATGTCGAAGTCGAACGATCCGAACACCGCAAGCTGATCATAGCCGCGCTGGATATCCTGCCCGAAGGCGGTGTTGTCACCCCGGACGCCGCCGAAATAGACGGTCGAGGCCGGGTTCGGCCGCAGGTTGGCAAGACAGGTGGCCCCGCCCGCGAGCGCCGAGGCCAGGTTGGCCGGGTTGCACGACGGGATGGTCTTGTAGTTGAAGTTCATCGCGTCGTAGATCTTGAACTGCTCGACAAAGCCGCCGACGATGAAGCGCAGGCGCCATTCGCTGGGCGAGCTGATCCGCAGCTCGTTTGTCAGGTGGGTGTTCCGGACCGTGTCCTGCCAGTTGGCGGTCGGAGCATAGCACGTCGCCGGCTTGCCCGCGCCGAAGGCATAGTTGGTCCCGCCGGTGCACTGGTAATAGACGCCGTAGGGCGCGCGCGAGTAGTTGGTGTAGTCCATCTGCTGCGAGACGTTCCGCACCATGTAGGAGCCGGTGTAGACCACCTTGAGCTGATCGATCTTGCCGTTGATCGTCAGGGCCGTGTTCGAGAACTTGTCGATGTTGTAGGCCGGCGAGAAGGTGGTGGTCTGCATCCGCTGCAGCGGCTGAAAGTCGGCCCCGGTCGGCGTTTCGAAGAACACGCCCTGCGCGTCCATGTGCTGGAAGCTCTGGGTGACCAGCGCATTCCAGTCCTCATCGATCTGGTACAGGGCCGACAGGCGGACACCCTGGTAAGTGACCGGGTTCTGGTCCTTGGCGGCGACCGAGGAATTGTTGATCTGCGGCGCATTGCCGACGGTGCAATAACCCGCCCGGCCCGGGGCCAGGCCGTTCGGGCACAGGCCGGTGTTGTTGGGCCTGATGCCCAGCGTGTAGTTGCCCAGATCGTTGTTGGACCGGGTGAACGTGCTGTAGACGTTGTCGATGTAGCCGCCGCGGCGATCGTTGTAGACGACCGCGCGCACCGCCAGCTTGTCGGCGATGATCGGCACGTTGAAGGTCGCGCTCAGGCTGGTGTTCGGGGCACCGCCGGTGGTCAGGCCATAGGACGCGTCGATGCTTCCGCTCAGGCCGCCGAACTGCGGCTTGTTGGTGATGTACCGGATCGCGCCCGCCTGGGCGCCGCCGCCGAACAGCGTGCCCTGCGGCCCTTCCAGAACCTCGACCCGCTCCATGTCGGCCATGAAGATGTCGGCGTTGCGGCCCGGGAACTGCATCGACTGATCGTCGAGATAGACCGCCACGTTGGGGAAGGTGCCGATCGAGCCGCTGCCCTGGGTGCCGGCGCCGCCGGCGCTGAGGCCGCGGATGAAGATTTCGCCCTGGCCCGGACCGTTGTTGCTGAACGCGACATTGGGGGTGATCCGGCGGACATCCTCGAAGGTCGCGATGTTGTACTTGGCCAGCGCGGCGCCGCTGTAGGCCTGGATCGTCATCGGCACCTTCTGCAGCGATTCCGTGCGCCGCTGGGCCGTCACCACGATTTCCTCGATCTGGTCGCTCCGCGCGGCGGGCGCGGAGCCGACGTCCTCGGCCCAGGCAGAGCCGGGAATGGCCAGGGCCAAGGCGCTGACAGATGCCAAGAGAACGTTCGGCCGAATGCCGGTATGCGCAGGTGACGCCATCGCTTGTACCCCCCGTTGACCCGAGCCACTCGGGCCTCGAATTCGTTCTGGCACCGCCCAGCCAGGTCCAGCCCCCGGCAGGTTAGGTGATGGACTGAACTTTGTCGAACCTGCGGCCCGGCGTAAGCGCTTTAAGCTGATATCAGCATCCCAAAAAGTCATGAGGCCCGCCGGACCCGTTCCGGGCCGGTCCGGAGGGCGACAGGATCAGCCTCCGACCTGCGCGATCCAGTCGGCCAGGTTGTAGTAGACCGAGACCCGGGTGATCGCGCCGTCCGCCAGTTCGAAGAAGGCTCCGGCCGGCAGGACGTAGGTCTGCCCGGTGGCCGGAGGCAGGCCCTCGTCGTCCGCCAGATAGGTGCCGTGGACCGTGAACTCGGCCGCGGCGCGGGTGCCGTCGTCGCTGGCCATGACGACGATGTCGGCCAGTTGCTCGCGATAGCAGCGGTCCATGTGGGCCAGGAACGCGCGGAACGCGTCCTTGCCGGTCTGGCGGGCGCCCTGGTTGATATCGTGCGCGACATCCTCGGCCAGGCAGGACAGCATGCCGGCGTTGTCGCCCGCGTTGAAGGCCGCGTAATAGCGCCCGATCAGCGCCAGCGTCTCGTCCCGGGGCGTGGTCATGCGCTCAGCCTTTCCGCGTGCCAGCCGACATGGTCGGCCATGAAGGTGGAGATGAAATAGTAGGAATGATCGTAACCCGGCTGCATCCGGATCGTCGCCGGCTGGCCCGCGGCGGCGCAGGCCTCGGCCAGCAGATGGGTCTTGAGCTGGCCGTCCAGGAAGGTGTCGGCCTCGCCCTGATCGACCAGCAGGTCGGGCAGGCGCGCGCCGTCGGCGATGAGGGCGCAGGCGTCATACTGGGCCCAGGCCGCGCGGTCGGACCCAAGATAGCCGCCCAGCGCCTTCTCGCCCCAGGGGCAGGACAGCGGGCTGACGATCGGGGCGAAGGCGCTGACCGAGCGGAACCGGCCCGGATTGCGCAGCGCGATGGTCAGCGCGCCGTGCCCGCCCATCGAATGGCCGGTGATCCCCTGCCGGGCCAGGTCGACTGGGAAGTGCGCCCCGACCAGCGCGGGCAGTTCGCTCTCGATGTAGGACCGCATGCGGAAGTTGGCCGCCCACGGTGCCTCGGTGGCATCGACGTAGAAGCCCGCCCCCTTGCCGAAGTCATAGCCCTCGTCATCCGGCACCTCATCACCGCGCGGGCTGGTGTCGGGGGCGACGAAGACGATCCCGCGCGCGGCGCAGGCGGCGCGGTATTCGCCCTTCTCGGTGACGTTGGCGTGGGTGCAGGTCAGCCCCGAGAGGTACCACAGCACCGGCAGCCTCGCGCCGGGCGCGTGGTCGGGTACGAAGACCGAAAAGGTCATCGGCGTGCCGGTGCTGATGCTGGGGTGGGTGTAGACCCCCTGGGTGCCGCCGTGGGCCCGCCAGCTTGAGACCTGTTCCAAAACGAATTCCGTTCGTGTCGAGCGAAGTCGAGACACCTGCGCGCCCGTGTCTCGACTTTGGCTCTTTGCCAAAGTTTATCCCGAGCTTGTCGAGGGGCTCGACACGAACGGGGACGGGACAACCCGTCGCTGACCTGGTCTCAGAACACCACGACCGAGCGGATCGACTGGCCCGCGTGCATCAGGTCGAAGGCGGTGTTGATCTCTTCCAGGCCCATGACGTGGGTGATCATCGGATCGATGGCGATCTTGCCCTGCATGTACATGTCGACGATCTTCGGCACGTCGGTGCGGCCCTTGGCCCCGCCGAAGGCCGTGCCGCGCCAGTTGCGCCCGGTGACGAGCTGGAACGGGCGGGTGGCGATCTCCTTGCCCGCCTCGGCCACGCCGATGATGATGCTGGTGCCCCAGCCGCGGTGGCAGGCCTCGAGCGCGGTGCGCATCACCTCGGTGTTGCCGGTGGCGTCGAAGGTGTAGTCCGCGCCGCCATCGGTCATCTGGACGATCGTCGCGACCACGTCCTCGCGGCTCATGCCCTTGCTGTTGAGGAATGCGGTCATGCCGAACTTGCGGCCCCATTCCTCGCGGTCGGGGTTGATGTCGACGCCGATGATCTGGCCCGCCCCGGCGAGCCGGGCGCCCTGGATCACGTTGAGGCCGATCCCGCCGAGGCCGAAGACCACCACGGTGTCGCCCACCTGGACCTTGGCGGTGTTGATCACCGCGCCGACCCCGGTGGTCACCCCGCAACCGATGTAGCAGGAGGTCTGGAACGGCGCGTCCTCGCGGATCCTGGCGACGGCGATCTCGGGCAGGACCGTGAAATTCGAGAAGGTGGAGCAGCCCATGTAGTGGAACACCGGGCTGCCCTTGTAGCTGAACCGGCTGGTCCCGTCGGGCATCAGTCCCTTGCCCTGGGTGGCGCGGATCGCGGTGCACAGGTTGGTCTTGCCCGACAGGCACGACTTACACTGGCGGCATTCGGGCGTGTAGAGCGGGATCACATGGTCCCCGGGCTTGACCGAGGTCACCCCCGCGCCAACCTCGCGCACGATCCCGGCGCCCTCATGGCCCAGCACCGAGGGGAAGATCCCCTCGCTGTCGAACCCGTCGAGGGTGTAGGCGTCGGTGTGGCACACCCCGGTCGCCATGATCTCGACCAGCACCTCGCCCGCCTTGGGGCCCTCCAGATCGAGCTCGACGATCTCCAGCGGCTTCTTCGCTTCGAAGGCTACGGCGGCGCGGGTCTTCATGGAACGGGGTCTCCGGTTGGCACTGGACAGCGGGAACGGGCCGTCTGGATAGGCACCGGGCGCGGAATCGTCCACTCCCCGCTGACCGAGTCATTGTGGCATCAGATTTTGGCAAATCGGGGTCAGCCCCCGATCGCCTGGGCATCGGCCTTGAGATAACGGCTGTAGAGCCAGCCGATCCCGATCAGGCTGAAGCCGAGCGCGAGGAACGAGGCGATCCGGGCCAGCCCCTCGAGCCCGGAGGCGTCGAACAGGAAGACCTTGCCGACCGCGCCGAGCATCAGGACCAGCGAACCGAGCCGCCAGGTGCGATCGGCCTTGCGGATACCCCAGAGCAGGTAGCCGATGGCCAGGGCCACGGCCGCCAGCGACCAGGCGATGTCCTCGGCCGAACCGACCGCGACCGTCGCGGGCAGGCTCCCCGCGAAGAGCTGGCGCAGGCTGGTGAGGACGAACAGGCCGATCAGCCCCATCCGGGCGACCGCGAGGCCGGTGGCGAGCCGCCGGGAGGCGGAGACGCCATCCGGCTTTAGCGCCTGGGGGAGCAGCCAGAGGGCCGCGAACAGGCCGCCGTAAGCCGGGATCAGCAGGTTGGCGACGGGCCAGGCGCCGATCGCCTGATCGGCCCACAGCGGGTTGTGCAGCAGCACGGTATAGCCCAGCCCATGGCCCAGTGCCGCCCCGATCAGCGCCAGCGCGGCGACCGGTCGACCGGCATCGGCCTGCGCCCGGCGAGCCCAGCGCCATGCCATCGCACCGCCGGCGACCAGCAGCAGCTCCCACACCGTCCGCTCCGCCAGGCCCAGCGCGGTGAACCGGTCGGCCGAGGCGATCGCGAAGAGCTGCTTGTAAAGCACATGGATGGCGATCAGCACGCCGGTCCCCACGCAGCCCTGCGCCAGACGACGCGGGGCGGACGGGATCGTCGCCCCGGCCCGGTGCAGGGCCAGGCCGATCAGCAGGGCGGGACCCAGCAGGCGCCGCAGGGCTTCGCCCGGTCCGGGCAGCGCCGTGACCAGGACAGGCTCTCCCCCAAGCGAAGCCATAACGCTGCCCAGCCAATGCGCGGCCGGAACCAGCGCCCACAGCGCGGCCAGTCCGCCCAGCGTGGCGCCAACGGTGAGAGAGGCCAGATCGGGCCGGCGCTCGCGCAGCAACTGCCCCAGCAGCACGGCCGCGGCAGCGGTCAGCCCCAGCCAGTCGGCGGGCACGATCTGTGCGACCAGCCCATAGGCGACCAAGGTGGCGACCACCTGCCCGGGCCCGACCAGACCACCTTCGGACGGCGCGCGCCGCATGCCCCAGGCCATGGCCGCCGCGGACAGGGCCGCACCGCTCCAGCGGACCAGGGCCTGGACCAGATCGGGCTGCGGGGCCTGTTCCAGCAGGCGCAGGACCTCCGCATCGGCATGGCCGGTGAACCCGAGCGCGAACAGGGCCGCGACCTGGAACGCCAGGGCGCCAAAGCGCAGGTCCCAGTTACCGGCCCGCAAGGCCAGACCCAGGCTGAGCAGGGACACCGCGCCCAGGCACGCCGGAGCCGACCACCCGGGCGCGGCCGAGAGCAGGGCGACCGCGAGCAGCAGGGCCGCACAGCCCGCCGTCAGGGCGAAGCAGCGCCCGCCCGGCTGCCGCGCCAGGCCCCACAGCATGGCCGCCCCGGCCGCCGGCAGCAGGCCCAGCAGCAGCGCGATCTGCGCCGAGACCGGCCCGGTCGGGCTGAACTGCACCTGGACCGCGACGAAGCCGCCCAAGGCCACGGCCGCCAGTCCCACCGCGTCGAGCAGGGCCAGCGGGAGTTCGGCCGCGGTCCGCAGCCGCCACAGGGCGTGGCCCCCATAGATCGCCGCGATCCCGCCCAGCACCAGGGCGAAGGACCAGGCCTGGGGCTGGGTCCACAGCAGCAGCAGGCCCAGCGCGGTCAGCAGGGGCACCGCCACCACGGCCCGGATCGCCGGGACCCTGTGGCCCAGCCACAGGACCGCCAGCGAGAGCAGGGCGTAAAGTCCCCAGGTCAGCAGGGTGAAGCCGCCCGTGGCCACCAGCAGCGCCAGTTGCAGCGCCCCGACCGCCGCCGAAACCAGCCGCAGCGTGATCCCGTCGCGCTGCGCCCCGGCCACTTCGGCGGGAAGCGCCGGAAGGGCCAGCGAGAGCGCCAGGATCAGCAGGCCGACGGCGACGACTCCGGCGGACTCGAGCGCCCCCATGGCGATCATCACCGTGCTCCACGCGGCGCCGCCGATCAGGGCCAGGATGCCGAGCCACGCCCAGCGCTGGCGCCGCGAGAGGAGGGCCAGCCCGGCCACCAGCACGCCGATGTAGCCCGCCAGCAGCGGGGCATTGGGCTGAGCGGCGTGAACCAGCGCCGGCGCGGCGAGTCCGCCGACCAGGCCCAGCACGGCGCAGGGCGGGCCGAACCGCAAGGCGAGGACGCCCGCGGCAAGGGTGATCGCGGTCAGCCCGGCAAAGGCGCTGGCCGGGCCGATCAGGGCGTAGAGGTTGGCCGCCGCCAGCGTGGCGGCATAGAGCGCGCCGATCCCGGCCCCGGCCAGCGCCTGCGCCACCCGCGGATCGTCGATCCATTCGGCCCGGCGCCGGGCGATTTCGGCCGCACCGACCAGCGCCGCACCGAACAGGCCGCCGAGCACGACCCGCACCAGCGGCGAAAGCAGGCCGGATTCGATCGAGTAGCGCACCAGGAACACCGCCGCGACGAGCAGGGTCAGGCCGCCGGCCCAGATCGGCAGCTTGCGGCCGAACAGGTCCTCGAAGTTGACGGCAAAGCCTGTCGCCGCGGGTCCGGCCGCACTGTCCGGCTGCGCCAATGGCGCCCACTCGGGACTGCCCGGGACGGGTGCGGCCATGGCCAGGGCCATGTCCTGGGCAGCGTCCTGGGCGGCGGGTTGGACCGTGGCCGGCCGGGAGACAGCCGGGACGGACGCCCCCGCGGACTTGGCACGGGCCACCACCCTGGCGGGCTGTCGGTCGGGCTGCCGGGCGGGCGGGCGGGCTTCGGCCGGAGCCACGGCGACCGGCGTCGTGGCATGGTCCCCGGGGTCGGCCACGGCAGGGTCAGTCGCAACGGGGCCAGCCGCAACGGGGTCCTCGCCGGTCGCGCGGATTGGCGGCGCCGTGTCCGGGCGGAAGGCTTCGGACGGGACCTCGGTCGCGGTCAGGTCGCGCCAGGGTTCTTCACGCAGTTGCCGCTCCAGCGAGGCGAGCCGCTTGCGCTGGTCGGCCAGCATGATGCCCATGACCACCACGGCGACGAACAGGACCGATTCCATCCAGCCACTCCCTTCACACCAAGTCGAAGCTAGAGCAAAATTATACACTGTGCAATTCAAAATTTATCACTGTATAATTTAGCCTCTGCGCGGCGGGGTCGGGGCTGCGCCGGCTGGCCTGTCGGGGCTGGCCCTGGCCCGAAACGACCGGGCGGCCCCGCGCTTGCGCTGGATCAATGATCGATTGTCCAGTCGCGTGGATGGTTGAGGCTGTCCAATCGGCGAGACAATCCTATGCGCATCCTGCTGGTCCATCCCAATTATCACTCCGGTGGCGCAGAGATCGCCGGCAACTGGCCCCCCGCCTGGGCCGCCTATCTCGCCGGGGCGCTGCGCGGCGCCGGTTATGACGACGTGCATTTCATCGACGCGATGACCGACCACGTCGACGATGCCGAGCTTGAGGCGCGAATCCGCGCGCTGAAGCCCGATGTGGTCGGCACCACGGCCATCACACCGTCGATCTACAAGGCCGAGGAGGTGCTCCGCCTGGCCAAGGCGGTGTCCCCGGCGATCGTCACCATGCTGGGCGGGGTCCACGCCACCTTCATGTTCAAGCAGGTCCTGACCGAGGCGCCGTGGATCGACGTGATCGTGCGCGGCGAGGGCGAGGAGATCCTGCTCGACCTGATCCGCGCGATCGACGAAGGCCGCTGGCCGCTCGCCCGCCATGCCATCGAGGGGCTGGCCTTCCTGGACGGGGCCGACATCATCGCCACCAAGGCCGCGCCCACGGTCAAGGACCTGGAGAAGATCAAGCCCGACTGGGGCATCCTGCAGTGGGACAAATACGTCTACATCCCGCTGGGCAAGCGGGTGGCGATCCCCAACATGGCCCGCGGCTGCCCCTTCACCTGTTCGTTCTGTTCGCAGTGGAAGTTCTGGCGCGACTATCGCATCCGCGACCCCAAGGCCGTGGTCGACGAGATCGAGACCCTGGTGAACGACCACGAGGTGGGCTTCTTCATCCTGGCCGACGAGGAACCGACCATCAACCGCAAGAAGTTCATCGCCTTTTGTGAGGAGCTGATCGCGCGCGGCCTGCCCGAACGGGTCCAGTGGGGGATCAACACCCGCGTCACCGACATCCTGCGCGACGAGGCCTATCTGGCGCTCTACCGCCAGGCCGGGCTGGTCCACGTCTCGCTCGGCACCGAGGCGGCGGCGCAGCTCAAGCTGGACCTGTTCAACAAGGAAACCACGGTCGAGCAGAACAAGAAGGCGATCCGCCTGCTGCGCGAGGCCGACATCCTGGTCGAGGCGCAGTTCATCGTCGGGCTGGAAAACGAGACGGCGGAGACGCTGGAAGAGACTTACCGCATGGCGCAGGACTGGAAGCCGGACCTGGCCAACTGGTCGATGTACACCCCCTGGCCCTTCTCCAACCTGTTCGAGGAGCTGGGTGACAAGGTGGAGATCCACGACTTCGACAAGTACAATTTCGTCACCCCGATCATCAAGCCGGCGGCGATGGAGCGGGGCGAGCTGCTCGACCGGGTGATGAACAACTACCGCCGGTTCTACATGCGCAAGGCGCTGTTCTCTTACCCGTGGCAGGGCACCGGATATCGCCGCAAGTACCTGCTGGGCTGCCTCAAGGCCTTCCTCAAGGCCGGGTTCCAGCGGACCTTCTACGATCTGGGCCGGGTCAACTACTGGGGGCCGCAATCGCGCAAGAAAGTGGACTTCCAGTTCGACCGCAGCCGCACCCTGGCCCCGGCGCAGACCGCCGACTGGCAGGCCGCGGCCGAGCGCAGCCGCAAGGCGGCGGAACGCGGGGCGGTGGTCCATGATGCGGCCGGGGTGATCAAGGCCTGCGGCGGGGGCGACCAGCAGTTGAGCGACGAGGCGGCCGACGCCTTCGCCCCGGCCGGGCCGCCGCCCGACCCCGGCGCGAAAGGCCGTGTCCACCTATGAGCCCGCCGGCGGCCGCATTGGCGGCGCCCGCCGGCCCCGGCAAGGTCGGCCCGAACGCGATTATCCAGCTGGCTGCGGTGCTGCGCGAAGCCCATGGCGCAGCCGCCGAGGCCGCGACCCTGCGCGCCGCCGGACTGGCCTGTTACCTGGACCGCCCGCCCTCCCGGATGACCGACGAGCGCGAGGCGGCGGCGCTGCACCGCACGGTGATGGACCGCTATGCCGCGGACTGGGAAGACCTGTCATGGCGGGCCGGCGAGCGGACCGCGGACTACCTGCTGGCCCACCGCATTCCGCGCGCGGTGCAATGGCTGTTGCGCCGGCTCCCCGCCGGCTGGGCGGCACGCATCCTGGTGCGCGCAATCGCCCGGCACGCCTGGACCTTCGCCGGATCGGGCACCTTCAGCGCCCGCGTCGGGCCGGGGCGCGTGCGGCTGGAGATCGCCGCGAACCCGGTCGCCATGCCGGGCTGTCCCTGGCACTGCGGGGTGTTCACCGCCCTGTTCCGCCGTCTCGTCGCGGCGCGCGCGGTGGTTCGGCATGAGCGATGCGTCGGCTGGGGCGATCAGGCCTGCGGCTTCGTGGTTTCCTGGCGCTAGCCCGGGGGCCGTGACCAAGGCGGCCAAGGGCCGGGATGGGGGGACAGTCATGGCCTGAAAATCCGCAAGGCGGCTGACCATCGCGGCGGACCGGCCGCACTGAGCCGTCGACCCGACCGGACTTGTCTGCCATGCATATGGTGGTTGCCGAATTCCAAGAATTGCCCCACCATCGCAGCGCCTTGCCGCTTTGTGCCGGTGAGGGCCCGCCCCCGCTTCGCCGCCCCGGGGCCAAGCCCTCTCCCGGCGCGGTGCGGACCCCTTCTATGGATCCGACATGACCGCCTTCGATCGCCGTTCGCTGCTGTCCGCCGCCGGGCTTGCCGCGGCTGCGGCACCCCTGCGTGGCCTCGCGCAGAGCGTCCACCGCACGGTCCAGATGCCCTTCGCCAACGGCACGCGCCCGCTGATCCAGCTGCCCGGCAAGCGCGAGATGATCCTGCTGACCAGCCGCCCGCCGCAGCTGGAAACCCCCTTCGCGGTGTTCAACGAAGGGGTGATCACCCCCAACGATGCCTTCTTCGTTAGGTATCACTTGTCCGAACTGCCGCTGGAGATCGATCCGGCCGGATTCCGGCTGACCATCGGCGGCCATGTCGAACGCCCGCTGACCCTCTCGCTGGCCAGCCTGAAGCGCGACTTCGCGGCAAGCGAGGTGGTGGCGGTGAACCAGTGTTCGGGCAACAGCCGCGGCTTCGTCGATCCCCGGGTCGCCGGCGGCCAGTTGGGCAACGGGGCCATGGGCAATGCGCGGTGGCGGGGCGTGCCGCTGCGGGCCCTGCTCGACCGGGCCGGGTTGCGTGCCGGCGCGGTCGAGGTGACCTTCAACGGGCTGGACGGGCCGCCGCTCGACGCCATGCCCGATTTCGTCAAGGCGCTGGGCATCGATCACGCCCGCGACGGCGAGGTGCTGGTCGCCTATGCGATGAACGGGGCCGACCTGCCCTTCCTCAACGGCTATCCGCTGCGCCTGGTCGTGCCGGGGCACTATGGCACCTACTGGGTCAAGCACCTGAACGAGATCATGGTGCGCGACACGCCGTTCGACGGGTACTGGATGAAAACCGCCTACCGCATTCCCGACAACGACTGCACCTGCGTCGTGCCCGGACAGAAGCCCGACAAGACCCGGCCGATCGGGCGGATGAACGTGCGCTCCTTCGTGACCAGCCACACCGACGGGCAGCGCGTCGCGGCCGGGGCGACCACCGAGCTGCGCGGCATCGCGTTCAGCGGCGGGGCGGGGATCGCACGGGTGCTGGTCTCTTCCGATGGCGGCCAGGGCTGGAGCGAGGCGCGGCTCGGCGAGGACCTGGGGCGCTTTTCGTTCCGCGAATGGCGCCTGGGGATCACCCTGCCGGCCGGGCGGCACCGGCTGATGGTCCGCGCCTTTGCCGGCGATGGCGAGGCGCAGCCGCTCGAACCGCGCTGGCAGCCCTCGGGCTATATGCGCAACGTGGTCGAAAGCCTGACCGTGGAGGCGGCGTGATGCGGGGCGCGGGGCTGATCCTGGCCGCGACGGCGGCCCTGGCGGGGCTGGCCATGGCCTCTGCCGGACTGGCCGCTCCCGGTCCGCGGGGGAAAGCCCCCGCCGCCCGGCCGGTGACCTTCACCCTGCCCGAGGAGACGATTCCCGAGGACCTTGCCGATGCCGAGGGCGAAGCCGTGGTCAATCACTGCACGGCGTGCCACTCGCTGGAGTACCTCGTCACCCAGCCGCGCGGCAAGGGCGCGCAGTTCTGGAAGGACGAGGTGGCCAAGATGGTCAACGTCTACAAGGCTCCGATCGAACCGGCCGATGCCGAGGCGGTGGCTGCGGTCCTGGCCCGCAAGTTCGGCTGAGCCGGGCCTGACGCCCGCCCCGGTCATCGGATCGGGCAATTGGATCAGGCAGCCGGATCAGGCGATCGACAGGCGGCGTTCGCCGGCTAGCCGCGCCGGGGTACGGCTGCGGCGGGGGGCGAAGCCAACCGCGCCGAGCCCCAGCATCATCATCGCCCAGGTGGCGGGCTCGGGCACGGCCGCGGTTGCCGCGCTGAACACCACCTGCCCGGTGAAGCCGCCGTTGCGGCCCATGCTACACTCCGTCGCTTCACGTCCGGTCCTCCCTTGTAGCGATCGGGGATCATTAACTTTGGCTAAGGCCAAGGCCCCGGACAGGGTCCAGCCGGCGTCAAAAACAACATATGTGTCAAATAGATATCTTGGGATAGCGGCTCGGCGGGATGAACTGCTCCGGCCTTGAGGCCCAGGATATCGCGGCAGCGGACCCACCCTGCCCCAAGGTCACGCGGCGCTGTATTTTCTATCCGCGGACGATACAAACCGGGGCAGGTGTGATCGAGTCGGCCGCGTCCTGCCGGACGCCGCCAGAAGGAGCCGTGTGTGCCGGATCATTCTGCCCAACCCCGTCCCGTGGAATTGATCGAGCTGGCCGAGGCGATTCGCGGGCTGCTCGCCCGGTCCGATGCGCTGGGACTGCCCTATGTCGCGATCCACCTGTGCAATGCGCTGGAATCGCTCGAAGCCGATGCCGGTCCGGAGGACATGCCGATCGATCCCGATGGCGCCGGCGATGCGGGGCCCCTGCCGGGCTGACCCCACGAATTGCCTCTGCCCGGTGGCGGGGCTAAGGATCACCGGGCAAGGGATCCGCGACAGGTCCACCCGGCTTGCAGCAGGAATACAGACCGATGGCACCAGACATGCTGCCCGATCCGCAGACCCAGGCGCAGGCGCAGGCGCAGCTCGATCGACTGTCCCCCAAGGAACGCGAGGTGCTGGACCAGTTGCTGCTGCACAAGCCGCTGAAGCTGATCGCGCATGACCTTGGCATCACGCTGAGCGCCGTCGACCAGCGGCTGAAGTCGGCCCGCACCAAGCTGAATGCGGCTGACCGGAACGCCGCCGCCCGCACTTATGCCGCCCTCCTCGCCACCTGTAGAGAATCCACATGTGGATTTGAGGCGGTGGTCAGGCCCGGACCAGCCCCGCTAGTCCGGACCCCGGAACCACCCGCGGCTGCCACGTTTACGCTGAGGGACAGCGGGACGATCATCGTCCCTCCGTCGCTTTACGGAAACGGGCCTGCCGGAGCGGTCTCGGAGGTTCTGGACGAACGGTTCGGGCGGCTGTGGCGCATTCTGGCCATTCCCGCCCTGGCGGTTGCGATCGCGATGCTTGCCCTCGCGCTCATGGCCATGGCCCAGATGCTGGGCGAACTGCTCTGACGGCAATCTCCGCAACCCTGGGCGCCGGGACCATCGTGCCGGGCCCAACCGGAGACGCGACCATGATGACACCTGACATTGCCGCCCTGCGCATTGCGCGCGATCTGAAGCAGTTCGAGGATGCCCTCGACACCGCCCTCGCCGCACAGTGTGCGCTGGGCGCCACCCTGGCCCAGGCCCGGATCGATACCGACACGCCGCTGGTGGTCGGCCATGTCGCGCTGATGCGCCTGGTCAAGGCCGGCCAGACGCTGATCGCGGCCCGCGCCGACGCGATCCGGGCCCACGAGGAGCTGTACAAGGTGGCCGAGGAGCGCTGCGATTTCCCGCTCACGCCCAAGCCGAAGTCCGCGCTCGAAAGCTTCGAGGTGGCACAGGCCGCTTGACCACAGCGCGCCGACGGCAACATTCTGGGGCATGATCCTGATCATGCTGAGCATGGCCTTTGCCACCGTCGCGGTGCTGTACGCCTACTGGTTCGGCGGTATGGCAGAGCGATACGGGGCAAAGGTCATCGCCGCGATGTACGCCATGGCGCTGGCCGGGCGAACGCAGCAGGTCGGCGTGTTCCATGAACTCGATCCGGTCGCTTTCGCGGAAGACCTGATCGGTTTCGCAGGTTTCTCCCTGTTGGGGATCTACACGAAGAGGGTCTGGCCACTATGGGCGGCAGCCTTTCAACTGCTGAGCGTCGGAGCGCATTTCGTGCGGATGCTCGAGCTGGACGTCCGGCCGATTGTCTACGCCTGGATGAAGAGCGGGCCGACCTGGGCGGTCCTGGTCCTGCTGCTCATCGGAACGCTTGGCCATCGCCGGCGGACGTCTTCGCGCGCCAGCGGGCCCTTCTCGCCAAGCTGATCGGGGGTGACCCCGCGGGGGCCGAACGCCTCGCGACCGGACTGATGGCCGCGTTCGGATCGATCGGCAGTGTGCTGGGCGCGCCGCCCTCGGCCCTCGCCCGGGTGCTCGACGATCCCGACTTGATCGACCGGCTCGGCGTGGCCCGGGCCGCGGTCATGGAAGGCCTGAGTGAACAGGTGCAGCGCATCCGGTTCGACCTGACCGACTTTTCGCTGCAGCAGTGGGTGGTCGGGCTGTTCAAGGGCCTGCGCCGCGAACGCATCCACCTGGCCCTGCTCGACGCCGACCGGCGACTGATCTTCGACGAACCCCTGGCCGAAGGATCGCTGGATCGAGTGGCCGGCAACCTGCGCAAGCTGGTCGGCCGAGCCATCGGGCTCGATGCCGGGGCCGTGGTGCTGATGCACAATCACCCGTCGGGCGACGTCCGGCCCAGCAGCGAAGATATCGCCGCCACGCGCCGCATTTCCTTTCTGCTCGCCAACATCGACCTCGCTCTGGAGGATCACCTGGTGGTGGCCGACAATGCCATCTTCAGCATGCGCCAGGCCAACATGCTATGAATCATGCCGCTCCTGCGTGCCAATCGGAGCCCGGATGCCGCATGCCGATCCACGCCGCTGAGGTGGAGGCGATGGGCAGGAGCCTGCTCGATCTGGCCATGCGTCTGCGGCGCGAGGCGGCCGGCACGGGGGAAGGGGACACGGGGGCAGGGGACACGGTTGCGTCCGGGCCGGCACCACCGCCCGCCGGTCCGCCGGAGACGAACCCGGCGTTGCTCCGGCACGCGGTGATCCGGTTGCAGGCGATGCGGCAAAGGCGCTTGCACAACTTCGGGCTCGCCCTTGCCGGGGAAACCGCCTGGGACATCCTGCTGGCCCTGTACCAGGCCCTACTCGCCGGTCGCGACCTGACCTTTGCCCAGTTGTGCAAGGAAAGCGGCGCCTACCCGGCCACGATCCGGCGCTGGCTGAGCGTTCTGGCCGGGCTGGACCTGATCGATCTCCCCGAAGCCGGCAGCGATCCGGCGCTGCTGCGGGCCCGGCTGACTCACAAGGGCGAACTGGCGATGGCGGACTGCATCCTGGGGCTGCTGGCCGAAGGCGGGGCGGATTCCGCCGAACCGCTCCCGGCCTGACCCGGCCCACCCAAGGGACGCGGTCATCGCCGGGCCCAGGCTCAACGCCGCGTGCCCCTCACACCCGTTGCCCCGTTCAATCGCCCGCCAGCGCGAGCTCGGGGGCGACCGGATCCTCCGCCCGGCCGCCCAGTCCCGACAGGGTCACGCCCACCAGCCGGATGCCGCGGGCCGCAGGCAGGACGCTGCGGATCAAGGCCAGGCTGACCCGATGCAGCTCGGCACGGCTCGTCACCGCCCCGCCCGGCGTATGGCTGCGGGTGGATTGGCGGAAGTCGGCCCACTTGATCTTGACCGTGACCGTGCGCCCACGGGTCCCGGTGCGTTCGCACCAGGCCCAGACGTCGTCGGCCATGGCCAGCACACCGCGTTCGATAGCGGCCGGATCGGTCAGATCGGCACCGAAGGTGGTTTCCGAGCCGACCGACTTGCGCAAACGGTGTGGGTTGACCGGACGGTGGTCCTCGCCGCGCGCCAGGCCATGATACCAGCCGCCGGCCTTGCCGAAGCGATGGACCAGCGCCTCGCGCGACCAGGCGCGAAGATCGGCCCCGGTGCGGATCCCGGCTTCGTGCATGCGCCGCGCCGTGGCTGGCCCCACCCCGTGGAACCGATCGACCGGCAACGCGGCGACGAAGGCTGCCCCTTCCCCCGGCTGGATCGCGAATTGCCCGTTCGGCTTGCGCTGGTCCGAGGCCAGCTTGGCGAGAAACTTGTTGTAGGACACCCCGGCCGAGGCGGTGAGACCGGTTTCGGCATGGATGCGGGCGCGGATCGCCCGGGCCGTGGCCCAGGCGCTCGGCAGGCCGGCGCGGTTCGCGGTCACGTCCAGATAGGCCTCGTCCAGCGCGAGCGGCTCGACCAGATCGGTGAACTCGGCGAAGATCGCGTGGACCTGGCGCGACACGGCCCGATAGACCTCGAACCGGGGTGGCACGAAGACCAGGTCGGGGCAACGCCGCAGGGCGGTCACCGAAGGCAGGGCCGAACGCACGCCGAAGGCACGGGCCTCATAGCTGGCTGCGGCCACCACGCCCCGCCGGGCGGACGAGCCGACCGCCACCGGGCGGCCGCGCAGGGCCGGATCATCACGCTGCTCGACCGACGCATAGAAGGCGTCCATGTCGACATGGATGATCTTGCGGATCGCCGGCTCGGCCATGTCGGCGCCATAACACGCCGGGCCGCATCCGGGCGATCCCCTGTGAGCAGTGCCCAGCCCTTTCAAGATAGGCCCCATCAAGACCGGCCTTATCAAGATGGGACCGGATCAGGATGGGCCCGATCAAGATGGGACAGGCGGCGGATCAGGCCGCCGTGCTGGTGCTGCTGGCAAAATAGTCCGAGCGCATCACTTCGACATCGGACAGGAACGTCACGCCGGGGCGGCTCTCGAACAGCCTGGACAGGCCGATCGCGACTTCGCTGATCACGGCGGCCTCGGCCACGCCGACGAACATCACCAGCCCGGTGTGATCGTTGAAGATGGTGCGGCCCTGGTGGAACCCGCCATGCCCCATGCCGGCCACGTCGCGGATCATGGTCCAGCCGCCGACCCCGGCGGTCTTGAGCAGCTCCTCGACCGCGCTGTGGTCCTCGGCATGGACGACGATCTCGATCTTCCTCAGCCGGTGCAGTTGCAGCCGAGCAAACACGTTCTGGCTCATCGGGTATTCTCCTGGATCAGGGTCCGCCCCGGACGGGAGGCGGAACTAAGGGGTGTTCGAAAGGGGGGATCAATGCAGCGTCGAACCCTCGGCCGCAGGATCGCCGGCGGGGCGCCAGCAGCGGGTCCGGCCGGTTTCCGGATCGATCACCACCAGCTGGACCCAGCCGTTGCCGAACAGGCGGCCAAGGATCTCGTTGGCCTGGATCACCGCCTCGACCCGGGCGAGCGGCGCCAGCACCACGGTCAGCAGGCGCTGAGGCACGTGGTAGGGATCGCCGGCATCGGTGAACAGCGACTGGCGCGGCAGGCCAATGCGCAGGTCGCCACCATTGCCCTGGATCACCCCGATCCCGCCCAGCACGTTCTGGGTGACCTTGTCGCCCGAACCGTAGCGGCTGTTGTCGATCGTCGAGAACAGGTACTGGCAGTTGATCCACTGGGCGACGACCATCGGCGCGGTAAGGATCGTGGTCAAAGCGGTGGCATCCTCGTCGGCGCGCCAGTCATAGCTGTGCAGGAAGGTGCGGCCTTCCAGGTCCAGCCCGGCGGTCCAGTCCCGCGGCCCGACCAGGAACGCGGCGTTTCCGGCCAGTCCCCATTCGGGCCGGACCTCACCCCAGTGAACCGCGCCGGTCAGCAGATCCTCGGCCGAACGTCCGAGCAGCCCGGCGCGATGCGCGCGGTTGACGGCCCCGGCCCGGGCCAGGCTGGTCTCCAGCGCGGCCAGATCGGCGGCATGGCTGGCCGGCACCTGATCCCGATCGAAGATCGTCACCACGTCGGTGGTGGTGTCATGCTCGGCGGCCAGGAACACGGTGGTCTCGGGCAGAGCCAGGCCATGGGCGGCCATGCCCGCGCGCACGGCGGGATCGTTCAGCATGGCCACCAGGATGCGGGCGTTGGCGCCGCCCTTGTGCCCACCGCAGGCCCCGCAATCGAGCGCGGCAGCATAGGGGTTGTTCACCGCGCTGCCGCCATGGCCGGCCAGCACGACCAGCCGCGCCGTCTGCGGGGTCAACCCGGTCAGGCGGAACAGGGCCGAGGCATAGCCGATCTTCTCGTCCAGGGTGAAGGCGGGGCGCTGACCGTCCGTCGGGCAGCAATCCAGCGCCGGTGCCAGGGCCGATGCCCGGTCCGGGGTGAGCGAGCGGGTCACCCGCTCCAGCACGCGCGGGCCGATCGTGCGGGCTGCCATCAGCAGGCCGGCGAGCGGACCGGTGGCCTCGGCCGTCGCGAAGGCGGTCGCGGTGCCCTGCTTGGCGGCGCCGAACAGGGCCGCGGTGTGCTGCTCGCGCGCCAGTTCGGCCGACAGGCTCGCCGCCTCGTCCTCGCGTCCGGCGACGGGCGCCTCCGCGACATCGTGCTGCGGGGCGAGCAGGACCGGCAGGAACCGCTTGCGGCGCTCCTCGCCGTGGCGATGCAGCGCGATCGGCAGGCCGAAGAACCCGGCATAGCCCAGCGTCTGGTAAGCCCCCTGGGCTTCCAGCGCGCGACGGAACGGTTCGGAACGGACGTCGATGCAGAACACCAACTGGGCGTCGGGACCCGCGCCCGCGGTCTGGTGCGCGGCGGCCTCACGCTCAAGCGCGGCGGCCTCGAGCCGGGGCACCAACTGGTTGCGGTAACTCCATTCGGCGGCGGTCATGAACAGCGCGCCAAGCGCCCCCTCGGTCAGGGCAGCAATCCGCCCGAAGGCTCCGTGCGCGGCAGCCAGCGCGGCGTCGACCGCCGCCGTTTCAAGCCCGAAGTGGGCGGCGAGCCGGGCCGCACCCACGTGCGCGGTCGCCTGCGGCACCGTCCGGGGGGCAAGCGCCCCGGCGCGCTCGATCAGCAGCCACAGCGCGATCAGATCGGCCATGCCCGCAGGTGCGCCGGAGACATTGGCGGGATCGGTGTGCTCACCGCGCCAGCGGATGTGACCGGCCCAGCCGGGCAGGCGGGCGACCAGATCGGCCAGGTGGTCGACCTCGTCTCCCTCGCTGACGCCGAGCGCGGACAGCCCCTCGGCAATCGCGGTCAGCGGATCGCGCGAAACGGTCAGCAGCAACTGGGCGCCGAGCGCGCCGGTCAGGCGGGCATAGTCCGGATCGTGCCCGGCCAGCGCCAGAACCGCGCGATAGAGCCCCAGATCGCGATGCGGCATCGGGCTGGCGGCCTGGCTCTGGTCGAAGAAGGCGGCACACCACTTGGCGAGGAAGGCGACATCGGCCGTGGTGGAGTCCTGCTCGGGCTCGGGTCCGGAAGCGGGCAGGTCAACCAGGCGGGCCATCAGCAGGTCGAGCGCCGTGATCCCCGGCGCCACCTGCGCTTCGGCGGCGTAGATGCCGCCAAGCTCGCGGATCGCCGCGTCGCGCAGCGCCTTGGGGTCGATCCGGCCCGTCGCCAGCAGCCCCCGCCAGGCGGTCAGCGGCAGGCTTTCGCGGGCCCCGAACCGCCGGGCGGCTCGGTGCACCGCCTCGGCGAAGGGCAGATCCTCGAAGCCGGCCAGCGGATTGACCGCGATCGCGCTTTCCAGCGGCCAGAGCGGGGGGACACTGCGCGCGGCGAGCGCGACCAGGCCGGCGACCTCGGTGCGGGTCAGTTGGGTTTCCGCGGTGGTGAGCGGGGCCATCATGTTCATGTCAGATCTCCGCGGTCTGGAGGGCGGGGGCCGGGGCACTGCCGGCATTGAGCAGGTGGACGTAGAGTGCGGCAGGCAGCGGCCGGGCCCGGGCCTGGCGGAGCTGCTGCCACATCCAGGCCGCCAGGAAGGCGCCCAGCAGGGCCAGCAGGGCCCAGGGCGGCAGGAGCGAGGGCGCATCGGCCCCGAGCAGGGCGTGCATGGCGGCCAGGCCGGCAGCGTGGAAGCCGATCAGCGCCGCGACCAGCCCGCCGATCGCCAGCCGGGCGCGCAGCGGGATGTTCCCGGTCAGCCCCTCGACCAGAGTGGCCAGCGCCGTGGCGAGGCCGAGCAGCAGGGGCACCAGGCTGCCCGACGCGTCCGGCGAGAGGGTCAGCCAGGCACCGACCGCCAGGGTCGCCACGGCCACCCCGCCAATCGTCGCCGGCTCGCCCAGGCCGGCAGGCTTGTCGCCGCGCATGCCGACCGACGAACCCGAACCGAGGAACAACCAGGCCTTGAACAGCCCGTGCGCGACAATGTGCCAGAGCGCGGCGGCGTAAGCGCCCAGCCCGCAGCTCATGATCATGAATCCCATCTGCGACACCGTCGAACCGGCCAGCGACCGCTTGATGTCGGGGCGCACGCTCATCACACCGACCCCGTAGAGCGCGGCGACCAGTCCGATCGCCACCGCCGCGGCACGAGCGATCGGCGCGGCCTCGAACACGGGGGCGAAGCGGATCAGCAGGAACCCGCCGGCGTTGACCAGGCCGGCGTGCATCAGGGCCGAGACCGGCGTCGGCGCGGTCATCGAGGACAGGAGCCAGCCGGCGAAGGGCGGCAGGGCGCAGCGCGCCGCGGCCGCCACCAGCAGCAGCAGGGCCGCGCTCAGCGTGACCCAGCCGGGCAGCGACGGCACCGCCGCGAGGACCGCATCGACCTGGGCCGTACCGGTCTGGCTGACGAGCAGCACCAGCGCGACGACCAGCGCGGCATCACCCACCGCAAAGGTCAGCAGCGCCCGCCGCGCGGCGCCGCGCGCTTCGCTCCAGGCGGTGTCATGCCCGACCAGCCGGGCGAGCAGCACGCCGCTGGCCAGCCAGCCGATCCCCAGCACGACCAGGTGCCGCGCAAAGACGAACAGCATCACGCTGGCGATCAGCAGGGCAATCCCGCCGAAGTAGGCGGCAGGCCGGCGATCGGCGCGCATGTAACGGAGCGAGAAGGTCACCACGATCGCGGCGACGAACAGCGTCAGCAGTCCGATCACGGCCGAAAGGCCGGGCAGACTGCCGATGCCCGCCGGCAGGGTCCCGCCCGCAAGGAGCAGGCCCAGGGCCAGGGCGAGGCCGGCAAAGCCGAGCCACAGGACCAGCGCGAGGCTGCGTCCGGCGGCAGCGTGCGGCGCCACGGCGCCGGTCGAGGGAGAGAGCGGGGAATGGGATGCGGTCGACATGGTTGAGCCCTTTCGTCCCGGGGCTCTTGGCGCAGGCGGATAAATTGGAGAAACGATTTGTTGAAATGCTTAACATTGACGTTTTAAATGTTTGGGCGCATCAGGAGGCATGCCCGGAACCCGCACCCTCGACCTTGATCTGCTGCGCTGCTTCGTCACCATCGCCGAGACCGGAAGCTTCACGCGCGCCGGTGAACGCCTGGGGCGGACGCAGTCGACCATCAGCCTGCAGGTCAAGCGCCTTGAGGACCAATTGGGCCGCGCGGTCTTTGCGCGCAGCCCCCGCGCGCTCAGCCTCACCCCCGAGGGGGAGCGCCTGCTCGGGCCCGCACGCCAGTTGCTGCGGCTGAACGATGCCGCCATCGCCGAACTGTTCGAACCCGACATGACCGGCCGGGTCCGGCTGGGCGTGCCCGAAGACTTCGCCACGGCCCACCTCCCCGCGGTGCTCGCCGCCTTCGCCAAGGCCCACCCTCTGGTCGAACTCGAAGTGACCTGCGACCTGACCCTCAATCTGCTCGAACGGTTCCACGACGGCGCCTTCGATCTGGTGCTGGTCAAGCGCGAGCCCTCGGCCCCGCTCGAAGGGGTGCGGGTGTGGCGCGAACCGCTGGTGTGGGTGGCGCGTGACCAGTTGGCGGTCGCCGGACAAGCCTGCGTCCCGCTGGTGGTCTCGCCGGAGCCCTGCGTCTATCGCAAGCGGGCGGTCGATGCGCTCGAGGCGACGGGGCGAACCTGGCGGATCGCCTACACCTCGACCAGCCTGGCGGGCAGCCAGTCGGCGGTCAACGCCGGGCTGGGGATCACCGTCCTGCCGCGCGAGATGGTGCCGCCCTACCTCACCGCGATCACCGACGACCCGGCCCTGCCCCCGCTGTACGACACCGAGATGGCGCTGATCGAGGCCCCCGGCCTGTCCGCGACCGCGCACCGTCTGGCCCAGCACATCGTCGCGGCCCTCGAACGGGGCGCCTAGGCGCTCAAGGCCCCCACCCTCCGAGTTGCGCCGCGCAACTCGATGGGCGGGGCGCCCGGATGTCCGGGTGAGGCCCCTCCGGGATCACGGCACCCGGGGGCGCCGACCGAGGTTCCGTTCGTCAGCGGGGAGGATCGGTCGCGGCGGGCGCATCGTCAAAGGGCACCCGGCCCAGGCCATGCCCGAGCGGGCCATGGCCCCGGCCGAACCCGGGAGCGGCGGCGATGGCCCGGCCGACGAAGGCGATGCCGCGCGCGACCGCGACTTCCAGCGCCAGCCCCGCGCCAAGGCCGGTGGCGATCGCGCTGGCCAGGGTGCAGCCGGTGCCGTGGGTGTGGAGGGTATCCTGCCGGGGGGAGCGGAAAACGTGTTCACCGCCGGACACATAGAGCCGGTCCTCGATCTGGCTCCCGGTGCCATGGCCGCCCTTGACCAGCACATTGCGCGCCAGGATGCGCACCCGGTCCAGCCCGCCCAGTGCGGCCAGTTCGGGCAGGTTGGGCGTGGTCACCGTCGCCAGCGCCATCAGCCGGGCAAAGGCCGCGATCGTGTCCGCATCGGCCAGCACCGCGCCGCTGGTGGCGATCATCACCGGATCGAACACCACCGGCACGGCCAGCGCCTCCAGCCGATCGGCCACACGGTGCGCGATCGCGGGCGCACCGAGCATGCCGATCTTCACCGCATCGACCCCGATGTCGCTGGTGCAGGCATCGATCTGCGCGGCGATGAGGTCGGGCGAGAGCGGCTCGACCGCGGTCACCCCTACCGAGTTCTGCGCGGTGATCGCGGTGATCGCCGTCATCGCGTAACCGCCGAGCATGGTGACGGTCTTGATATCGGCCTGAATCCCCGCCCCGCCCGAGCTGTCGGAACCGGCGATGATGAGGATGCGGGGGGGTGTCTGGAGCATGGCCTGGATCTGCTGTTGGTGCGCGGGCTTCGACCGGCTCAGCCTGAGCGGGGTGGGTGCTGAACGATGTTTCGGTTCCGAGCCATGCCACAACGCCCGCTCAGCCCGAGCGGGTCGAAGCATGTCCTGAGCTGCGCCGAAGGGGGCACGCGCCGTCCTGTCCTTTGCCCTACCCCCGGAACCGCCGCTCGGTCGACGGCGGGCTCTTGGCATGGTGCCGCTTGGCCCGGGTCGGCCGATCGAGCAGCTCACCCCCGCAATTGGGGCACAGCTCGTCGAGCGCGTCGGCGCATTCGGCGCAGAAGGTGCATTCGAAGCTGCAGATGAAGGCGCCTGGGGCCTCGGCGGGGAGATCGGTGCCGCAGCGTTCGCAGTCGGGGCGCATCTCCAGCATCAGGCGGCCGCCTCGGCCACGGCGGCGCAGATCGCGTCGACCACAGTGGTCACCTCGGCCGCATCGTCGCCTTCGGCCATCACCCGGATCACCGGCTCGGTCCCGGACGGGCGGATCACCAGCCGGCCGCGCCCGGCCAACTGGCCTTCGGCCTCGGCGATGACCTGCTGGACCCGCGCATCGGCCAGCGGCTTGCCCCCGGCGAAGCGCACGTTCTTGAGCAGCTGGGGCACCGGGTCGAACAGGTGGAGCAGTTCGCTTGCCCGCTGGCCGGACTGGACCAGCGCCGCCAGCACCTGCAGCGCGGCAACCGTGCCGTCGCCGGTGGTGGCGTGATCGAGCAGGATCATGTGGCCCGACTGTTCGCCGCCGACGTTGAAGCCGCCGCTGCGCATCCGTTCGAGCACGTGGCGATCGCCCACCGCAGTGCGTTCCAGCGTCAGCCCATGCCCGGCCAGGCACCGTTCCAGCCCCAGGTTCGACATGACCGTGGCGACCACGCCGCCGCCGCGCAGCTCGCCGCGCGCCGCCAACTGGGTGCCGAGCAGCGCCATGATCTGGTCGCCGTCGACCACCGCGCCCTGTTCGTCGATCACGATCAGCCGGTCGGCATCGCCATCCAGCGCGATGCCGATGTCGGCGCCCGAGGCGACCACGGTTTCGCGGACCAGATCGAGGTGAGTCGATCCGCAGCGGTCGTTGATGTTCTTGCCATTGGGGCTGACCCCCACGGTGACGACCTCGGCGCCGAGCTCCCAGATGGCCGAGGGCGCGACCTGATAAGCCGCGCCATTGGCGCAATCGACCACGATCTTCAGCCCGTCGAGCCGGACGTTCTCGGGCAGCGAGCCCTTGACCGCGTGGATGTAGCGGCCGCGCGCATCGTCGATCCGGCGGGCCCGGCCGATCTCGGGCGCGCCGGCAAGCGGGATGTCCTCGGCCAGCATGGCCTCGATCGCCAGCTCGTCGGCATCGGACAGCTTGAACCCGTCAGGGCCGAACAGCTTGATCCCGTTGTCCTCATAGGGGTTGTGGCTGGCCGAGATCATCACGCCGACATCGGCGCGCAGCTCCCGCGTGAGCAGGGCCACGGCCGGGGTCGGCATCGGCCCCAGCAGCACCACGTCCATGCCGACGCTGGTGAAGCCCGCGACCATCGCGTTTTCCAGCATGTAGCCCGACAGGCGCGTGTCCTTGCCGATCACCACACGGTGCCGATGCCCGCCGCGCAGGAAGCGGGTGCCCGCCGCCTGGCCGACCTTCATCGCCATCGTCGCCGTCATCACCCCGGCATTGGTGCGGCCGCGAATCCCGTCGGTGCCGAAGAACTGCTTGCCCATCGTGGTCTGGCCCATCCTTTTGCCTGCATCCCGTTCGCGGTTTGCGCATTGGTCCCACGGGATCCCCTCGCTAAGGTCGCCCCGGGCTTCGCCCATAGCAAACCACGCCTAGCAGACCATAGGGAGCCCGTCATGACCGATGCGACCCGGCCGGACGACGCCGAACCCGGCGATTTCGCCGCAATGATCCCGGCGGTGAGGGTTCCTGCCACCCTGACCTTCGCCGGGCTGGTCGGCGGCTTTGCGGTGGGCTTGATCCTGGCCGGCCAGCCCGGCCTGAGTGGAGTGGCGACGGGGGTGGAGGCCCTGGGCGGGCTGTGGCTGCGCGGCCTGCAGATGACGATCATTCCGCTGGTCGCCTCGCTGATCGTGCTGGGCGTGATCCAGATGGTCGCCGCCGCCAGCGCCGGCGCCATGGCCCGCCGGACGCTGGGCCTGTTCACCCTGGTCCTGGCGATCGGGACGAGCCTGACCGCGCTGGTCATCCCGCCGCTGCTCGACCGGGTGCCGATTCCGGCCGGCGCCGTCCAGGCGCTGCGCACCGCGCGCGACACACCGGCCAAGGTGCCGGGCCTGGCCGACTTCCTGAACTCGCTGGTCCCGACCAACGTGATCGATGCGGCGGCGCGTGACGCAATCCTGCCGACCGTGGTGTTCTTCACCCTGCTGGCCGCCGCGATCACCCGCCTGCCCGCGTTACCGCGGCGCCAGATGAGCGAACTGTTCGCGGCCATCGCGGCGGCCATGCTGATCGTGATCGGCTGGGTGCTGCGGCTGGCCCCGGTGGGGGTCTTCGCCCTGGCCCTGGGGGTCGCGGCGCGCAGCGGCGGCGGCGCGATCGCCGCGCTGGCGCATTACATCGTGCTTGTTTCCGGGGTTGGCGGCGTGGTCCTGATCGCCAGCTATGGCGTGGCGGTCACCGCCGGACGGCTGCCGCTGGGGGCCTTTGCCCGGGCCCTGCTGCCGGTCCAGGCCGTGGCCTTTTCCACCCAGTCCTCGCTTGCCAGCCTGCCCGCCATGCTCGCCGCCTGCCGCACGCTGGGGGTGCGCGCGGCCAGTGCCGAATTCGTCCTGCCCCTCGCCGTGGCGCTGTTCCGCGCCACCAGTCCGGCGATGAACCTGGCCGTGGCGATCTATGTCGCGCGGCTGACCGGGGTCGCCCTGACCCCGACCGTGCTGATCACCGGGGTGGTCATGGCGCTGCTGGTCTCGCCCAGCACGGTCTCGCTGCCCGGATCGATCAGCTTCATCTCGACCATCGGGCCGATCGCGCTGGCCATGGGCGTGCCGGTGGGGCCGCTCGGGCTGCTGGTCGCGGTCGAGATGCTGCCCGATCTGATGCGCACGCTGGGCAACGTGACGATGGACGTGGCGGTGACCGCGGTGCTCGACCGGCGGGGAGGCACCCGCGCGGCGGCCGGGCGCAGCGACGGGGCGGACTGACGCAAGCGGGGGCCCTGGGGCGCAACCGGGCGCCCGTGTTGCCGTTGGATCGAGGCGGCGGCGCTTCCCCCTTCCCCCTTGGCGCCGCCGCATCCCCTCCGCACCCTGGCCACGGAGCGTCCATGCCGGTTTCGCTGATGCCGCTGCCCTATGCCGACGATGCGCTGGCGCCGGTCATTTCCGCCGAAACGCTGGGGCTGCATCACGGCCAGCACCACCGCGGCTATGTCGACAAGACCAATGCCGCGATCGCGGGTGGACCGCTGGCCGATGCCCCGCTGGAGGCCATCGTCGCCGCGGCGCGGGACGATGATCCGGGACTGTTCAACAATGCCGCGCAAAGCTGGAACCATGGCTTCTACTGGGCCAGCCTGACGCCCGTCCCGACCGAACCCGAGGGTGCACTGCGCGCCGCGATCGCGCGCGATTTCGGCTCGGTCGAGGCGCTGCGCGACGGCCTGGCCGGACGCGGGGCGGGCCACTTCGCGTCGGGTTGGGCTTGGCTGGAAAGCCGCGACGGCCAGCTCCGCCTGACCGAAACCCATGATGGCGATACCCTGGCCGACCGGGGCGCCAATCCGCTGCTGGTGATCGATCTCTGGGAGCACGCCTACTATGTCGATCACCGCAACCGGCGCGCTGCCTATCTCAAGGGCGTGATCGGCGAGCGGATCAACTGGGCCTTCGCCGCCGAGAACCTGGCGCGCGGCACCTGCTGGACCTATCCGGCGGCCTGATCCGCCGCCAGCGCCGCGCCTCCGCCCCCCGATCCTCCGGCCGCCGCCTCCTCGCCCGCGGCGATCTCCGGCAGGCGCGGGAACAGGGGCTCGCCGAAGGCGAAGCCGATCAGGTTGGGCTTGCCCAGGTGATCGAAGGTGGCGAGCAGCGTCAGCAGCAGCGGCACCGACAGGATCGCCCCGATCGCCCCCCAGATCCAGGTGAAGTAGCTGAACGCGAACAGGATCAGCACCGGGTTGACGGTGAAGCGCCGGCCCAGGACCGAAGGCGTGACGACATTGGCCTCGATCGTGTGCAGACCCAGATAGGCGAGCGGCGCGACCAGGGCGAAGGGTACCGTGCCATAGGTCACGATGCTGACCAGCCCGAGCGTGCCGATCATCGTCAGGGGGCCGATGTAGGGCAGGAAGTTGAGCAGCGCGGCGATCCCGCCCCACATGATCGGGGCGTTCCAGCCGAGCAGCCAGGCCCCCACCGCGGTGATCAGGCCGATCCCCAGGTTGATCATCGCCACGGTCAGGATGTAGGTCCCCACCCGGTCCTGGATCTCGCGCAGCAGCAGCGCGGCCTTGCGGGTCGATCCGGGGCTCGATCGTTCGAGCAGCAGGTGCCGGCGCAGGCGCCCGCGAGATTCGATCATGAAAAAGGCCATCAGGAAGGTCAGCAGCGTTTCGAGCACGACGCTGGGCGTGGCCACCGCCACCTGTTCGATCAGCGACGGCGCCGCGACCACCACCTCGCGCGAGGCGGGCGGACGGCCCGAGATGCGGGCGACCGCGCGGTTGATGTCGTTGAGCCAGTCGAAGTTGCTGCGCAGCCGCGCGATCTGCTGGCTGGCCCGGGTCACCATGCCGGGCAGATCGTCGAGCAGGGCGATCGCCGGCTGCAGGATCAGCGCGACGACCAGCAGCAGGAAGGTGACGAACAGCAGCACGGCCAGCATCGAGGCGACCACGTTGGGCAGGCCGACGCGGGTGAGCTCGGCCGCCAGCGGGGTCAGCACGATCGAGAGGATGAGCGCCGAAACCAGCGGGAGGAACACCGCCGAGCCCACCGACAGGACGAAGGGCAGGGCCATGAACAGCCCGATCCCGATCAGCGCCACCAGGGTGGAGATCAGCCGCAGTTCCTGCGCGGCGAAGACCGCCGGCTGACCGGGCGCGGGGGCGCCGGCATAGGGCTGCGCGAGGGAGTCCGGAGCGGGTGCGGGCGGGACGGGGGAATCGGCGGGGTCGGGCATGGTTTCACGATCAAACCTAGGGGGGATGGGGTCGTTTGCAAACGCGACGGTCGAGCCCCCTCCCCGCTGCAACCAGCCCCGCCTGCGGCAGGGCAAGTCTTGCTTCCCTCCCCTCGTGGAGGGGCTGGGGGTGGGGGTTCCGCGCTGGCGCTGGCAATCGGCCCGATGGCCACCCTAGGACGTTGGCCGGACGACGCAAGAGCCTGACCTGCGCCGGGCTCAGTCGAGCGAGCCGCCGTGCGAGACATGCTCCAGATCCTTCATGATCGCGGCATGCGCGGCCGGTTCGTTCTCGCCGCGGGGCGGCATCTCGCCGTTTTCGATCATGCGGGTCAGCGCGGCGCGGGCCCGGCCAACGCGGCTCTTGATCGTGCCCACCGCACACTTGCAAATGGCGGCGGCCTCTTCGTAGCTGAACCCGCCGGCCCCGACCAGCAGCAGCGCCTCGCGCCGTTCGGGCGGCAGGGTCATCAGGGCGCGATGCATGTCGGACAGGTGGAGCGGCGCCTCCTGGCCGGCCGGAGCGGTCAGCGTGCGTTCGGCCATGCCCTCGTCGTACTCGCCGCGAAACCGGTTGCGGCGCATATCGGTGAGATAGGCGTTGCGCAGGATGACGAAGGTCCAGGCGCGCATCGAGGTGCCCGGCTCGAACCGTTCCTGTGCGGCCCAGGCCTTGAGCAGGGTTTCCTGGACCAGATCGTCAGCCGCATCGGGACGCCCGCACAACCCGCGGGCAAACGCGCGCAGGTGCGGGATCACGCCTGTCAGCTCGCGCTTGAAGGCGATCCGTTGATGTTCCGGCCGATCGTTGCGGGGGTGGCCCGCACGATCGTCGGAAGGCTTGGCACTGGTCATGTGTCGCTTTCATCGAGCTTGGACAGCAGGTCTGCGAAGCTGCCCGGCAGCGGTTCATTGAGGACCGAGTCGTAGAGCTGGCGCAGCCCGTCGGCCCATTCCGGCTTGGTCCGCTTGCTGTCTCGTTGCCCCCCCAACGGCCCGGTTGGCGGAGCCGGGCGCTTCGGTCGCTTGGCCTTGTCGTTCGTCATGGGTTTCGTGTGACGTCCCTGTTTCCTGGCACCCCCATGGGCGCCGCCCCCGTCTTACGCCAGCCTTCGATACGCCTGCATCGCCTGCCGTGGTGATCTGGAACGAAATGCGGCGCTTGTGGTTCCCAAGATGCCGGCACAACTGCCGGACCCCGGCCACCGCCTCCGCACCCGCCGACCCAGGCAGGCGCCGAACGCGCGGCGGCCAGCATCGCCGCATTCAGGAAACCGGGTGGAACAGGTCGTAGCTGAAAGGGTTCGCGCCCAGCGCTGGTACCTCCGCTTTCCGCGCGCGGTCCCGGTGGCGCTGTTCCTGCTGGTGTCGGCGACCACTGCTCTGAGCGTGTTCGCGATCGAGCACGTGGAAGCCCAGCGGGCCGAGGCGCAGCACCGCCAGATGACCGACCGGGTGGTGGCCGCGCTCGAACGGCTGGCCAATGCCAATGCGGTCTACCTCCGCGCGGGGGCCGGCATGATCGCCATTCACGAGACCGTCCTGCAATCGGCCTTTCGCGAATTCGCCCGCCAGCTCCGGCACGACGACAGCCTGCGCAGCGGCGGATCAGGCGACCGGCCGGCTCGACTTGAAGAACAGCGCCTGGCTGATCGCCGCGCGCACCGTGGCCTCCTGGAACGGCTTGGTCACCAGGTAGGTCGGCTCCGGGCGGTTGCCGGTCAGCAGCCGTTCGGGATAGGCGGTGATGAAGATCACCGGCACGTCGCCGAGGCCGAGGATATCGTCGACCGCATCGAGCCCCGAACTGCCGTCCGCCAACTGGATATCGGCGAGCACCAGCCCCGGCCGCCGCTCCGCGACCACCTGCTGGGCCTGGCCCCGGGTGGCGGCGGTCCCGCAGATGTCATGGCCCAGCGAGTGGACCAGGTCCTCCAACTGCATGGAGATCAGCGGTTCATCCTCGATGATCAGCACGCTGGTGGTCGATTCCCGATCGATCTCGGCGATCGCCTCCTGGATCAACGCCTCCACCTGACGGGGATCGATGCCCATGATCGTGGCGACGTCGTCGATCGGGAAATCCTCCAGCGTGGTCAGCAGCAGGGCCTGGCGATTGAGCGGAGTTATGGCGGCGAGGCGCTGCTGCGCGGCCGCCTCCAGCCCGCCGCCGTCACCCGCCGGTTCGGCCGGAACGTCCATGTAGGCGCTCGCCCAGACCTTGTTGAAGGCCCGATACAGCGGAACCCGCCCTCCGGCGAGGCTGCGCTGCAGCCCGGGATCGGTCAGGGCCGCCTCCAGCGTGGCGCGCACGAAGGCATCGCCGGTCGCCTGCGATCCGGTGAGCGCGCGCGCGTAGCGCCGCAGATAAGGCAGCTGGGCAGCGACCTGGGTGCCAAGCGTCATTCATACCCCTTCCCTTGTGGCCCCCTGCCCGTTTGGGCAGGCCAGTGCTTGTGGAACGTCCGGAGCCTTCGGGGGTTCCCACCGGGGGCGAGGGACTGCCCGCCGGGTGGGACAGGACGCACCGGGCGAGCGGCAGAAGGGTTTCCGCGGCGCGGAGGGTCCCCGAAAAAATTGCGGCAGCCGGGATCTCACCGGGAACCGGGGCCAGGGCCGAGCATTGAGAGGGTGTCACTGCCGAGACCCCCCTCCCGTCCAAGCGGTGGTGATACGATCCCGAAAGGCCCTCGTTCCGGCAGGAGCGGGGGCCTTTTTGGCGTCATCCTGCCGTTCAGGCCACGGATCACAAGCCACTGATCATAACACCGCCGGAGGTCAGAGCGCCTTCTCGTAAATGCGGTAGGCCTTGTTGACGTGGCTGTCGATCGCGTCGGCAATCGCCACCATCCCCTGGTTGTCCTCGAGGATCCAGCCGATTTCGCCCCGGGTCGCGCCATAGCGGCTGATGGCGTTGCGGCGGATGAACTCGATCATCATGAAGGCCAGTTGGCTGGCCAGGCGGCTGGCCTGGAGGTGCTTGCGCACCCCCATCAGCGGCACCCGCATGGTCCGCACCCGCGGCTTGCGCAGCCAGGCGAGCAGCTTGATCCAGTGGAACGGGAACAGGTTGCCCTTCATTGGCGCCAGCACCTCGTTCAGATCGGGCAGGGTCATCATGAAGGCCACCGGCTCGCCGTCGTACTCGGCCACCATGATCAGGTCCTCGCGGACGATCGGCTTGAACTTCTTGCCGGCGTAGGCGATCTCGCGTTCGGTGAAGGGCACGAAGCCCCAGTTGTCGGACCAGGCATTGTTGAGGATATCGAGGATCAGCCGCGCTTCCTGATCGAACTTCGACCGATCGACATTGCGGACCCTGATCCGGGCGTTCTTCTCGCCCGACTGGACGATCCGCTGGATCAGCGGGGGGAACTCCTTGGTGATGTCCAGCTCATACGTGTAGAGCGTCTTGACCGGATCGTAGCCGGCGCCCTCGATCCAGCCGCGATAGCGTTCGGGCTGGTGGCCCATCATCACCGTCGGCGGATGATCGAAGCCCTGGATCAACTGGCCGGGCTCCTCCCAGATCGACATCGACAGCGGCGCCAGGACCCGGGTCATGCCCTTGTCGCGCAGCCACGCCTCGGCCCGGGCGATCAGCGCGGCGGCCACATCGGCGTCGGTCGCCTCGAGCATGCCCCAGTTGCCGGTGCCCGGCCCCATCCCCTGCTCGGGCGGCTGGGCAATTGCCAGGTGATCGATATGGGCCGAAATGCGCCCGACCACGGCCCCGCCCCGACGCGCGAGGAAGTGCTGGACATCGGCATGGTCGAAGAACGGGTTCTTGCCCGGGGTGACCAGCTCCATCGCCTCCATGCGCAGCGGCGGGACCCAACTGGGATCGGTGGCATGCAGCCGATAGGGCAGGTCGACAAACTCGTCACGTTCCCCCTTGGTGGAGACAGGAGCGATCACCAGATCGCCGGAAGGGTTGGCTGCTGCGGGCACGGAACGGTCCTTGTCTGAAGTCAATGCGACCTGTCGGTTCAGCTCCCAGCTTGTCAAGCGTGGTATTATGCAACGCTGTGATGTAGGGCGGCGACGCGCCAGCCTGTGCCACATCGTGCCGGACGGATGGAATGACGGTTTACGAAACGATCAAGGCAGACCCGGTGTCGGGCGCCATCCCCGATGACAAGGCCATGCTGCGCGCCGCGGTGGAACTGACCCGCGACATCGCGACGGCGCGCCCCGGGATCTACTGGCCGGACATGCTGGTCTCGGCCGCAGTGGGCTATGGCGCCCTGGCCGGGGCGATCCTGCTGGACAATCCCTGGGCCGCGCTGGCCTGCGCCGCGGTGGCGGTGCTGGCGCTCTACCGCGCGCTGCTGTTCATCCACGAACTGACCCATATCCATCGCGATGCCCTGCCCGGGTTCCGCTTCGCCTGGAACCTGCTGGTCGGCATTCCGATGCTGATCCCCTCGTTCATGTACGAAGGGGTCCACACCCTGCACCACGCGCGCACCCGCTATGGCACGGTGGAGGACCCCGAGTACCTGCCGCTGGCGCTGATGAAGCCGTGGTCGCTGCCGATGTTCCTGCTGGTGGCCGTGCTTCTGCCGATCGGGCTGCTGATCCGTTCGGCCGTGCTGGTGCCGCTCGGCGCGATCATTCCTCCCCTGCGCCGGCTGGTCTGGGGTCGCGCCTCGGCCCTGTCGATCAATCCCGCGTTCGAACGCCGCGCCCCCGAGGACGATTTCGCGCGGATGGTGTTCTGGCAGGAGCTGGGCTGCTCGGCCTGGGCCATCGCCCTGCTGGCCAGCACGCAGTGGCTCGGCTGGCGCCCGCTGCTGATCGCGATCGCGGTGGTTTCGGTGACCGCGGTGTTCAACCAGTTGCGCACCCTGGTGGCCCACCTGTGGCAGAACGAGGGCGAGGCCATGACGGTGACCGCGCAGTACCTCGATTCGGTCAACGTGCCGCCGCCCGGCCTCTGGGCCGAGCTGTGGGCGCCGGTGGGCCTGCGCTATCACGCGACGCACCATCTGCTGCCGAGCATGCCTTACCATGCCCTGCCCGAAGCGCACCGCCGCCTGGCGGCGCACTGCGGCGCCGGATCGACTTATGACCGGGCGAGCTATCCCGGCATGGCCATGCTGATCGGGCGGATTGCGCGGAGCACGATGCGCCGGCGCTGAGGGTTAAGCCGCGGACGGGGGCCGGCGCACGGGGCGCTATTCCTCGGTCCGGATCAGCACCGTCTCGCCGATCAGGGCAAACAGCAGGAACGGCGCCCAGGCCGCGACCAGCGGCGGGTAGCCGCCGAAGTTGCCGATCGCCAGCGCGGCATTGTCGATCACGAAATAGGCAAAGCCCAGCGCCATGCCGATCACCGCGCGGACCAGCAACTGGCCCGACCGCGCCAGGCCGAAGGCGGCGATCGCCCCCAGCAGCGGCATCAGCAGGGCCGAGAGCGGACCGGACAGGCGGTGCCACCACTTGCCCTCGAGCTCGTCGGTGTGGCGCCCCGAGGCCTTGAGCGCCCGGATCGTATGGGCCAGCTCGAACACGTTCTGGCCATCGGGATCGACATTGGTCAGCTCGACCGTCGCGGGCGGGACGTCAGGGGCCACGGCCAGGGCTGGCAGCGGGGTTTGGGTGGTGCTGTGCACATCGAAGCGCACGGGTTGCTCCAGCGCCCAGCCCGCCGCGGTCCAGCGGGCCCGACGCGCGCGAACCTGTTCGGTCACCATCATCCGGCTGTCGCGGCGATACCAGGTAACATCGTCCAGGACCGTGGCACGGCCCGTGCCGGTGACCAGCCGGGCCATCAGGATGTTGTTGCCATCGCGCAGATAGACGTTGCTGCGCACCGCGGTGTCCTGGGGAATTGGCCCGAAATCGACCGCCTGCCAGGCCTTCAGCGTGGCGCTGGCGCGGGCGACGAAGCGTTCGTTGAAGGCGAAGCTGACGCCCGAGATCACCAGCGCGGTCAGCAGCAGCGGGGCCAGCACCTGATGCGCCGAGAGCCCCGCCGCCTTCATCGCGATCACCTCGCTGTTCTGGTTCAGCGTGGCCAGCGTCAGGATGGTCGCCAGCAGGACCGAATAGGGCAGGAAGCGGGCGACGAGCTGCGGTGCGCGCAGGCTGACATAGGTCCACAGCTGCGGCTCGCCATTGCCGGGATAGGCCAGGATGTCGCCGCTTTCCGACAGGAGGTCGAGCATCTGCAGGACCAGCACCAGCATCAGCAGGACACCGATGATGCGCGTGGCGAACAGCCGCACCAGATAGAGCGTCAAGGTGCGCGAGGGGAAGAATTCAAGCTGCATCGCCACCTCCCTCGATCCGCCGCGCCGACGGGTTGCGGCGCACCAGCCGCCTGGCCCACTTGCCCAGGTTGGCGGCAAAGCGTTCGAGCGCGGCGATCGGCTGGCCGCCGGGAACATAGGCCACTTTCCAGTACATCCACCCGATCAGCAGGCTGAAAAGCACGAAGGGGCCCCACAGCGCGAGCAGGGGATCGACCCGGCCGAGCGCGGCGACCGACTGGCCGTATTCGTTGACCTTGTGATAGGCCACCACCATCACGATCGATACGAACACGCCCAGGGTCGAGGTCGAGCGCTTGGGCGGCACGGCCAGGGCCACGGCGAGCAGCGGCATCATCAGCATCATCACCACTTCGACCATGCGGTAATTGAAGCTGGCCTGGGTGGAGTTGCGCACCTGGGGCGAGACCTGGTCGCTCCAGCCGATCCGCAGCAGTTCGGGCAACAGGTATTCCCGCTCCTTCCCGCCGCGCTTGCGGAAGGCCTCCACCGCGGGGAGATCGATCGGCAGGTCATGCTGGGCAAAGCTCAGCACGCGCGGGGTCTGGCCTGGCTCGTTCTGGATGATCTGGCCGTCGGTCAGGCGCAGGATCACGGTATCGGGATTCTCCTTGAGCGCCAGGAACCGCCCCTCGCGCGCGGAGATCGCCAGGACCTGACCCTTGGCATCGGCCACACGGGCGAAGATCCCGCCCAGCTGGCGCCCCTCGTCGCGGCTGCGCTCGATCCGCAGCGCCATGCGATCGGCCAGGGTGGTGAATTCCCCCACCTTGATCGAGGCGCCCAGCGCGCCGCTCTGCAGTTCGAAATAGAGCTGTTCGTAGTAATAGCGCGACAGGGGCTGGAGATAGCCGACAATCGCGAAATTGAGCGCCGCCAGGGTGATCGCAATGGCATAGGGCACACGCAGCAGCCGGGTGTAGGACAGGCCGACCGCGCGCATCACGTCGAGCTCGCTCGAGGTCGCCAGCTTGCGGAAGGCCAGAAGCGTGCCGAGCAGCAGCCCCAGCGGGATCGCCAGGCTGGCATATTCGGGCATCATGTTGGCCAGCATGCGGAACACCACGCCGACCGGCCCGCCCATGCTGGCGACGAAGTCGAACAGCTTCAGCATCTTGTCCAGCATCAGCAGCGTGGCAGCAATGGCGAAGACGCCCAGCATGGGCATCACCACCAGGCGCAGGATGTAGCGGTCGATGGCGGGAAGCAACGTCAACGGCGGCTCATCGGATCGGGGGCGGACCTGGCGCCGGCACGAGGGTTTGGGTTTCGCCCGGCTCCGGCCTGCCTAGGTCATGGCCGGGCCGGTGGCAAGGCGGCGTCTGGGCCGGGATGGGGCAAAGGACCGGCGGTTGACGCGGCGGGCTGGTCAAGCGGCCGGACCTGTGCCTAGAATGCCGCCGGGACCGCCGAGAACAGACAGAACCGGCCGCACAGGACCGGGAGAGGGGATTTGTCATGCTGGAACCCGAACGCCTCATCGCGCATCACGCCCGCGCCCGGCTGGCCTGGCTGCGGTCCGCCGGGCTGCGCGCCCAGGGCGGAATGGTGGCCCTGGCCGCGCTGCTGGTGGGCGTGGCCGCGGCCGCGAGTACCGAGGGCGAGGTCCTGCTCGCCGGGCTGGCCGGGCTCATCGCCGGGGCGCTGGCCATTGCCACGGCCGAATATGCCGCCCTGGCGGCGCGCCTCGGCCTGCCTCCGCAGGATGTCGAGACGGACGAGGCCCAACTGGTCGTGCACCGCCGGGTCGGACCGCGCGACGATCTGGTGCCGACCGCGACCGGTGGCCTGGGCGACTACCATGGCGCCGCGCCCCTGCAGGTTGCCGCCACATCGGCCGCCGGCTTCGCCATGGGCGGGATTCTTCCGCTGGCGGCGGCATCGGCCTTCCACCTCGGTGCCATGCCGCTGGGCATCGCGACGGTCGCGCTGTGCGGCGTGGCGGCGGTTTCGCTGCTGGTCGCCCGCGCCTCGGGGCTGGTTCCCGCCCCCTATGCGCTGCGCGCGTGCACCTGGACCGGTGCGGGCCTGGCCGGGGCCTTCGCGGTCGGACGGATCGTGGGGACCACGCTGGTCTGACAGGCGGGGCCGGTCCCACGGCGAACCGGACCGGCGCGCGATCGACCGATCAGGCGCGGGGGCCGATCAGGCCTTCTCGAGCGTGCACTGCAGCGGGTGCTGGTTCTGCCGGGCGAAGTCCATCACCTGATTCACCTTGGTCTCGGCGATCTCGTAAGGGAACACCCCGCAGACCCCGACACCCTTCTGGTGGACGTGGAGCATCACCCTGGTCGCCTGCTCCAGGTCCATGTGGAAGAACCGCTTCAGGACGATCACCACGAACTCCATCGGGGTGTAATCGTCATTCAGCATCAGGACGCGGAACTGGCTGGGCTTCTTGGGCTTGGCCCGGGTGCGGGTGGCAATGCCGATCTCGGTGCCCGACCCGCCGCCGCCGTCATGATCGCCATCCCCGTCATCGTCGGGACCGCCCACCGGGGGCAGGGACCAGCCGGCGCCGGTCGCGCGCGCAAGGCCGTGGTCCGGCCGCAACGGCAGGATATCGTCGGCGATCGGGAAGGGGGCGGAAACCATCGCTGGCAGAATATCGTATCTGACCGTCGCCATACAAGACTCCGGCCGACGAAATTGATGGTAAACGGGCCGGACAGCGCGCTGGCTGTCCGGCCCCTCTGCATGGCAGGCCCGTCCGGCGGGAGAGGAGAGAACCGGACCGGGCTTGCCCGAGGATCCGCGCGCGGGCGGACCGGAGTTCAGGTCAGGCGACCTTCGAGACCTTCTCGACCGCCAGGGTCACGCGGTTCGAGATCGGCGCCATCGAATCGTTGGCCAGCTTGAGCATGGCCTCGGTGCTCTTCGAGGTCTGGGCGACGGCGGTGTCGAAGTGCTTGCGCAGCAGGGCGCTCTGCAGCTGGAAGAACTCGGTCGGCGACTTGGCCGAGGCGAGCGACTTGATCTCGGTGGTCAGCGTTTCGAAGGCGGTCTTCGAATCGGTGAGGGTGGCGGCGCTCAGTTCCTGCAGGCCGCTGGCCAGGATCTTGCCCGATTCGACCAGGGCTTCGACATTGCCCTTGGCGAAGTCGTTGGCTTCGGTGAACGAGGCGGTGCCTTTTTCGTAAGCTTCCTTGGCCTTGTCCTGGATGTCGGCGAAGGCGGTCTTGAACGGAGCGACGAAATCGAACGCTTGGCTGGCCATGGTCTTTTCCTTGGATGACGGCAGCGGTCGCGAAACGGGAGCTGCCTGGTTTGCGGTAACGGGCTTCTTCACCGGCCGGGCCTTGGCCTTGACGGGCGCGGGCTTGGTCGGGGCGACGGACTTGATCCGTGCGGCCGGCTTGGTCGCGACGGGAGGCTTGGTCGCGACGGGAGCCTTGGCCACCGGAGCGGTGGGAGCGGGCACCTTCGCGGCGGCAGGCTTGACGGCAGCAGGCTTGCGACGGACCGGAGCCTTGCGCGCCTTGGCCACCGGCTTCGTGGCTGCGGCGACAGCCACAGGCGCCACCTTGACAGCCGGCACCTCAGCCGCGGCAACGTCCTGGGCCACCGCCTTGATTTCGGGCGTGGCTTCGGTGGCAGCGGGAGTCTGCGGCACTTCGGTTTCGGCAGCCATGATCGTGCAATCCTTGTGCGGTCGGACCCGGGAAGAGCCCTATTGCTGCATTGCACAATAATGTTGGGCGGGCTCGCTGTCAAGGAATTTTGTGCAGTGCAACAATTCCGCCCTGCACCCCGCGACGCGACCCGCAGGCCCGGTCAGGGCTGCATCACATACCGCCCCGGGGCCTCCTCGATCACGGTGTCGCCACGGCCGCCGGGAACCCGCTTGCCCTTGGCGGGAACCTCGGCCGGAGCCTGGGCGCGTAGCCAGGCGATCCAGTGCGGCCACCACGATCCGGCATGCTCCTCGGCGGTGGCGACGAACGCGTCGTAGCTTTCGGTCACCCCGGGGTTGGTCCAGTACTGGTACTTGCGGGCGGCGGGCGGGTTGACCACCCCGGCGATATGCCCGGACCCGGCCAGGGTGAAGGTCCAGGGCCCGGCGAGATGGTCGGTCAGCCGCCAGACGCTTTGCGGCGGGGCGATGTGATCCTCGCGTCCGGCCTGGATGAAGCACGGCGTGGCGATGCGCCGCAGGTCGATCGGGGTGCCGTCGGCCGACAAGCGGTCGGGCTCGACCAGCAGGTTGTCGCGATAGAGGTCGCGCAGGTAGTCGCGGTGCCAGCGGGCCGGCAGGTTGGTGGCATCCCCGTTCCAGTGGAGCAGGTCGAAGGCCCGGTAATCCTCGCCCAGCAGGTAGTTGTTGACCACGTAATTCCAGATCAGGTCCTGCCCCCGCAGCAGATTGAAGGTCGAGGCCAGATAGCGCCCATCGATGCAGCCTTCGCGGGCCAGCCCGTCGATCATGGCCAGCTGGGTATCGTCGATGAAGTTGCGCAGCTCGCCCGCCAGCTCGAAATCGACCTGGGCGGTGAAGAAGGTGGCACTGGCCACCTTGTCGCCCTCGCCGCGCCGGGCCAGGACGGCGAGGGTCGCGGCCAGGGTGGTTCCGGCCACGCAATAGCCGATGGTGTGCACCGCGGGGACCTTGAAGCGCGCCCGGGCCACCTCGATCGCCTCGATCTGGGCGCGGATGTAATCGTCCCAGGTGACATCGGCCAGGCTGGCATCGGCCGACTTCCACGACACCATCAGCACGGTCACGCCCTGCTCCACCGCCCAGCGCACGAAGCTTTTCTGCGGGGTGAGGTCCAGGATGTAGAAGCGGTTGATCCACGGCGGGAAGATCACCAGCGGCGCGGCCAGCACCTGGGGCGTGACGGGGCTGTACTGGATGAGCTGGAACAGCCGGGTTTCGTGGATGACCTTGCCCGGCGTGGTCGCCAGATCGCGGCCGACCACGAAGGCCCCGGGGGCCGACTGGGTCAGTTGGCCGCGGGCCAGATCGGACAGGACATGGCGCAGGCCGGTGACCAGGCTTTCGCCCCGGGTCTGGACCAGCCGCTCCAGCACCACCGGGTTGGTGGCGGGAAAGTTGGCGGGGCTCAGCGCATCGATCAGGGTGCGCATGGTGAAGGCCAACTGCTGGCGGTGCGCGGGATCGATTCCCTCGGCCTGTTCGACCAGCGCGTTCACCTGGTCGGCCAGCAGCAGGTAGGACTGGTGGATCAGGGCGAAGACCGGCTGGTCGCGCCAGCGCGGATCGGCGAAGCGCCGGTCGCGGCGGGGCAGCTCGGGCACGTCGCGTCCGGCCTCCGGGCCGATCCCGTACTGGCCCAGGATCGAATCCCACAACTGCAGGCTGTCGGCCAGCAGACGCTCGCGCGTGGCATCGTCGGGAAAGGGCAAGGCGCGATACCAGCCGTCGACAAAGCCGCGCCACTGCCCCGGATCGGCCAGCGCGCCGCCCAGTGCGTCGCGCAGTCCGGCAGGGTCGGCGGCGGCCTGTGGCTGCCACGCCGCAGCCAGTTGATCGGCCATGGCGTTCCAGGCGGCGGGAATGCCGCCGTCGCGGGCCAGGGCCACGGGGGTCAGGCTGGCCATGCCCGCCAGCATCGCCTCGGCCGCTTCGGCCTGGAGCTTGACCATCGCGCCGAACATCGCCCCGGCCGCCGCCACCGCGCCGGCGGCAACCTCGGTCGTCCCGTTCAACAGCGTCGTGCCCGATTCCTCGTTCATGCCTTTTCCTGCCGCTCGAACCTGGCTGCCCGCCCCTCTTGTGCCCGCAATTGGCGCGCTTGTCAGCGCCTGCCGTGCCCGGCCGGGCAGAATTCGGGTCTCAGTCCATTTGCGCCCTGCCCCGGAAATGCCTAGAGCAAGCGGTGCGGCGCCGTTGCCGCAGCTCTATTTCCGGAATTGCCAAGGTCATGGACGACGAGTTCTACCGCATCAAGCGCCTGCCGCCCTACGTCATCGCCGAAGTGAACGCGATGCGGGCCGCAGCCCGCGCTGCGGGACGGGACATCATCGACCTGGGCATGGGCAATCCCGACCTGCCCCCGCCCCAGCACGTGATCGACAAGCTGTGCGAGGTCGCGCAGAAGCCCTCGGCCCACGGCTATTCGGCCTCGGCGGGGATCCCCGGGGTGCGCAAGGCCCAGGCCAACTACTATGCTCGGCGCTTCGGAGTCGATCTCGACCCCGAGACCGAGGTGGTCATGACCATGGGCTCGAAGGAGGGCCTGGCCAGCCTGGCGACGGCGATCACCGGCCCGGGGGACGTCGTGCTCGCCCCCAACCCGAGCTACCCGATCCACACCTTCGGCTTCATCATCGCCGGGGCGACGATCCGGTCGGTGCCGACCACCCCGGACGAGCGCTACTGGCAGTCGCTCGAACGCGCGATGGCCTTCACCGTGCCGCGGCCCTCGATCCTGATCGTCAACTATCCGTCCAACCCCACGGCGGAGACGGTGGACCTGGCCTTCTACGAGCGGCTGGTCGCCTGGGCGAAGGAGAACAAGGTCTGGATCCTGTCCGACCTTGCCTATTCCGAACTCTACTACGATGGCCAGCCGACCCCCTCGATCCTGCAGGTGCCGGGCGCCAAGGACGTGGCGGTGGAATTCACCTCGATGTCCAAGACCTTCTCGATGGCCGGCTGGCGCGTGGGCTTCGCGGTGGGCAACACCCGGCTGATCGCGGCGCTCAAGCGGGTCAAGTCCTACCTCGATTACGGCGCCTTCACCCCGATCCAGGCCGCCGCCTGCGCCGCGCTCAACGGGCCGCAGGACATCGTCGAGGCCAACCGGGTGCTCTACCAGAAGCGCCGCGACGTGATGGTCGAGGCCTTCGGCCGCGCCGGCTGGGAGATTCCCACGCCCAAGGCCTCGATGTTCGCCTGGGCGCCGCTGCCCCCGGCGCTGAGGGAAATGGGCAGCCTGGAGTTTTCCAAGCAACTGCTGACCCATGCCGAAGTCGCCGTGGCTCCGGGAGTCGGCTATGGCGAGGACGGCGAGGGCTTCGTCCGCATCGCCATGGTCGAGAACGAGCAGCGGCTGCGCCAGGCGGCGCGCAACATCAAGCGCTACCTCGCCAGCATGGGGATCAACTCCAGCGCGGCGTGACAGCGGGATGGCGGGCCGGGATCACCCCGGCTCGCTGCCCGGAGAATCGCGTTGCATTGCGCGTAGGGGGCCGCTAGACGCGCCCCACCACGCAACCCTGCGATCTGGCCCGATGGCGGAGTGGTTACGCACCGGACTGCAAATCAGGTCGCCGGCCCGCTTCCCCGCCGTTTTCCGCAAAATCACCGGGATCGAGCCGCACGGTTTTGTGCCGCGGTCAGCCGCCTACTGCGGAACGAAATCGGTGCAACCGCCACTCCACCACCTCGATCTCCCGCAGCGGCCGGAACACGCCGTTGAGGTAATCGAACTCGTTCCAGCCTGGGCAGCCGGGCGTCAGGCGACAGCGGCAGCGTCGATTGCGTAGGCTGTAGAACCCGCCCACACGGTCGCGCAACGCGACCAGGTCGACGTCACGGTTCTGTCTGCAGCTCGAGCACCACACGCGGATCTGGCCGCCCGCAGCGATCGCCGTGTCGAGGGTAGCAGTCCAGGCGGGGAGCATCGCGACCATGGCCCATCTGAGCCATGGTCATGCGATTCGGCAACGGCTCAGCGGCGCAAACGCGCGATCGCCCGCCCGACCAGGGCGGCGATGAATGGGCGGCCCGCCTCGAAGCTCAAGTGAATGCGGACGTTGTTGGCCGCCTCAGTTGTGTTGAACAGCGGGTCAGCCTGCACAAATGCTGCATCAGAGTAGTTCGGCAAATCGAATGGAGACCCCGGGTAACGGGTGTCGGTCTGCCCCACGATCCAGACGATCCAGCAATAGCTGCTGGCCGTGCTGGCCTTGCGCAGCTTGCCATCGTCCCCGGCGCTGAACGGATCGAGCGCGCCGGTCCGGATCAGCCGATCCGCAAGCTGAAGGCCAAGGTCAACCACATCCCGATCTGGAGCGACGAGGAGGTCGACCACTTCCTGAAGCACTGCGATCCGTTCATGCAGACGCCCGTGCTTCTGGCGCTCTACACCGGCCAGCGCCGCGAGGACCTGGTCACCATGACCTGGGCGGATTACCACGGCGGCATCGTGCGGGTCGCCCAGAACAAGACCCAGGAACGGCTCGATCTGCCCTGCCACCCGAAGCTGCGCGAGCATCTGGACAACAAGCGCACCGGCTTCGGCGGCACGATCGTCCGCGCCGCCAATGGCCGCCCGATGACCGCCGGCGCCCTCAGCGCCGCGCTGAACCGCGCCATGGCCGATATCGCCGAGATGCCGCACAGGTCCTGGCACGGCCTGCGCTACCTCGCCGCGGGCAAGCTGGAGGAGGCCGGCTGCAGCGTGGTCGAGATCACCAGCGTGATCGGGCACCGGACCTACCAGATGGCGATGCAGTACATCAGCCAGCGGCGGGCAGCGCGAGCTGCGATCGAGAGGCTGGAGGCGGCGGGGTGACATGTTGGGCTGACATTCCTTCGTCACCGCCCAGCAGTCGCATGAATTTTCGTGCCAGCAATGAGGCTTTGTATCTGGCTGAAACCTCACGATTTTGACGCTGGAGTCGTCGATCCGCAGCCAATCTCCCGGGAAAAATAGGCTTGCTTATGTCCATATTTCGCGACACAGAACGGGCAGGCATTGAACGAGTGCCGGGAGGAAATAAATAGCATTTTGCGCGAAGAGCTTGGCGGCAGTCAACGCGCGTTCAGGCGCGACTCGTTAACCCTTGCTCAAGTTTGCCATGCAACATTTCCGAACGATCGACGTTCTCGCTTTATGAACATCAACCTCGCAGAGAGCAGGGCCATGTCCGCACAAAAGCACCATCGGCCGGGTCGTAACCAAAGGACGGCCCCGCCGCATCCTATGTACGACGACGAGATCTCCGATGCCCAGATCGACGTGATCCGTCACCTGGCCGATCCGGATGGTAAGCGCGCGGCCAAGCGAGTGATCCTGTATCCGTCGCTCGTGTGACCACGACGTTCTTCCCGGTTTCCACGCTCCCGGCACCATACGACATCGTATGGTGCCGGTTTCCGTTTCACCCTGATCTGGGGAAACCTGGGCCCAAAGCTCGACCGGCTGTAGTGCTGAACGCCGCCGTCTACGCGACCGATGGAACGGACGAAGCAGAAGTTCAGCTGATCTACGGCACCACGCAGCTGAAGCTGATGCAGCGTCGGAATGACTTCTTTGTCACGAATGCCGCTGAAATGGACTCGTGCGGCCTTCACAAGGCCACTAGGTTCGATCTGGACAAGGTGGCGTGGATTCCCTGGGCCAGCGAATGGTTCGATTGCCTCACCGGCTACAGCTCGCCCATCATCGGTCACCTTTCGCAGCACAGCACCAAGCTCCTCCAGTACCAGCTTGGGCGGCGACAAGCCCTCCGACAGCAATCACTTGATGGCATCTGAACGAGCAGAACTGCGGAATAATCGGATTGCATTGCGGAAGATCGGGCGCTAGGGCCGCGAAACCACGCATCTCTGCGATCTGGCCCGATGGCGGAGTGGTTACGCACCGGACTGCAAATCCGTTTACGCCGGTTCGATTCCGGCTCGGGCCTCCATTTCTCCGTTTGGAGACGTCCGGCAACGTCCATCAAGCGGCTGTTTTCCGGCATTTTTTCTGATATCATCTCCCGCAGCGGTTCGGACGGTTCCACCTGCATCCGGGTACAATGATGGTACGGATGATGGATCGGACCCCGAACATGGATTCGGAGGTCCATCAATGTCGGACGGTGCGAAACGCAAGACGGGCCTGACCGCAAACGCGGTGAAGCACGCGAGACCCAGGGATAAGGATTACAAGCTATCGGATCGCGATGGCCTTTACCTTCTCGTGAAAACCACCGGCATCCGATACTGGCGAATGAACTACCGCTTCGGCGGACAGCAACGGACATTGTCGTTCGGGCGCTGGCCTGAGATCCTGCTGGGTGATGCGCGCGAGATGCTGCTCGAAGCGCGTCGCCAACTCGCCAAAGGCCTTGATCCGCTGGAGCAGGCAAAGCTGGAAAAGATCGCAAAATCCATCGCTGCCACCAATACGTTTCAGGCCGTGGCAGAAGAATGGCTGGCGAAGATCGAGAAGGAAGGGCTGGCACCGATTACCCTCAAGAAGGCGCGCTGGTTGCTTGCGCAAACCTACCCGGTCTTGGGCAGGCGACCGATCTCCGAAATCACGGCCCATGAACTGCTGCTCGTCCTCAAGAAGATCGAAGCGTCCAAGCGGTACGACACCGCCAACCGCATCCGTAGCACGTGCAGTCAGGTCTTCCGGTACGCCATTGCTACCGCGCGAGCGGAGCGTGACATCTGCTCGGACCTGCGTGGCGCGCTCGTCACCCCGCGCACCAACCACCGGGCCGCGATCACCACTGCGGCCGATGCTGGCGCATTGCTACGCGCTGTCGAGGACTACGAGGGCAATGCACTGACCCGGATTGCGCTGCGCCTCCTTCCGCACCTGTTTGTCCGCCCGGGCGAGCTGCGCTGGGCAGAATGGAGCGAGTTTGACTTCGACAAAGCTGTCTGGACGATCCCGGACCACAAGATGAAAATGCGCCGTCCTCACGCAGTGCCGCTGTCACGGCAAGCGTTGGCGATCATCGGCGAGATTGAGCACGACGCCAGCTACAGCGGCTTCCTCTTTCCGTCGCTGCGCGCCCTCGACCGCCCGATGTCGGACAATACCATTAATGCGGCTCTGCGCCGTCTGGGTTTCAGCAAGGATCAGATGACAGGCCACGGCTTTCGCGCCATGGCCGCCACCCTGCTGAATGAAATGGGCATCTGGAACCCCGATGCCATTGAGCGACAACTGGCACATGCGGACGGCAACTCGATCCGCCGCGCTTACGCCCGTGGCCAGTATTGGGAAGAGCGGGTGCGCATGATGCAGCACTGGTCCGACTACATCGATCAGCTGCGCGACGGCGCGACCATCCTGCGCCCCAAGTTCGGCCACAGCGCATCATAGCAGCCCTTGCCTCGCGCGCTCGATCAGAGCGTGCAGGCTGGCTACCGGGACCAGAGTGCACCGCCCGATTTTGACCGTCTCCAGATCACCAGAAGCGATCAGTTCATAGAGCTTGGATCGCCGGATGCCGGTCAACCGAATGGCATCCGCGATCCGGACGGAGATTGGCTCGAGCGCGGTTTCTGTCACAGCGGGCTTGGCAAATGGCAGCGCAAGCTGCCCGCTCTCGCGCAACATTGATCCTGCGGGCCGGATCATCGCCCCTGCTCCGGATCGGCCTCTGTTACCTTGCGCCGGTGGGCTTCGTGCACCCGGCCGCGAAGGGACTTGTCCGGATGTTCGAGAAGCAGGCCATCGAGCGCCACGGCAATGAACGTCAACTGCCGCTTGATATGCTCGACGTTCCTGCGGCCTTCCTCCCGGAATTCCTGGCCCTGAAACAGATCGGTGACGATAGCGCCGATCCACTGGCTGCGGCTCTGCTTGGCGCGGGTGGCCTCATCCTGAACCCAGGCAGCGACATGCTTGGGCAGGTAGGTTTGGATGGAAACGTTGCGTGTCATACTGGACTCCATGGTGGCGGAGCCTGGAACACACTGCGAAAGGCAAGCAAGTTCTACTTATGTTCTGGTTGGCCGTCAAGAGACTGGCGATTGCCGGAAGTCCGCTATTTCCTCGACCAATTGATTTGCCACAGAAGGCTGGATGCACGGCAAGTCAGATTTGACTGAGAAGCTGCCATGTTGAAAAAATGGCATATTATGACATTATTTCATAGTTTTAGCCGCTGCGATTTGTCGCGTACGGTGTGTATTGAACTGTACCCAACTTTGGGGCCGGGGCCAGCCTATGCAGTCCTATTTCGCACACGGCATCTGCGCTTTTGTATCGTTTGGGCGAGCAAGCATCGGTGGCGATTGAACCGACCGAAATCGACCAGAGCACGAACCCGCTGCGCGGGAGGGTCGCTTGGGGTGGCGTAGCGTAGTATTGATCAGGCTTTAGGCAGGGCGGCGTCGCCTGCCGACCGTGGAGTTCCTTCAACGCAAAGGAACTCACGATGGATGC
>NZ_JACLAU010000069.1 GCF_014230305.1 Novosphingobium aerophilum | reverse complement strand
AAGCTCCCCAGCGGGCTGCTACGACCAAGGGGGACGCGGGCTCGCGAACGGGCGGGAGGCTCCGCTAGCGGAGCCTCCCGCAATCGCATCATGCACCACTTTCAAGATACAAGGGGGACCGCGCTGCTGGAAGCAGCGGGGTGGAGGGGGAAAGCAACCCGGCCCCCTCCGTCAGCCGGCATTCGCCGTCTGCCACCTCCCCCGTTGCATCCTGCGGATGAAACAGGGGAGGATCGAAGAACGGCAGTTCCCCGCCCAACCTGGACATCACGCCCTGTCCCCGCCCCCTAGTCAGCCCCCCAGTCCAGACCCGCCCCCGACCCTGCCCCCAGGGCCGTGCCCAGCGCGGCGGTTGACACGGTTGACAGGGTCCCGGGGGGCACAACGCCGGGGCGCAGGGCCTGGCCGGGCGGGCGGGTTGTGGGAGCAGCCGGGGGACTGTGTGGCGCACGGACCGGCGCCGTCGCCAGCAGGCGGTCGACGCTGTGCCGGGCGGCGGTGCGCCAGGCCTGCCAGTCCTGCGCGGCGCGCGCGGTGCAGCGGTGGAAGGCGCGCTCTCCGGCGCGGGCCGGCAGGCGGGCGACGCGGCGCTCGATCAGCTCGGCCCGGCTGACCGGCAGCAGGGGATCGGGCGGGGCACCAGCCCCGCCGCCCCCGGCACCCGTCCCCGGCTCCAGCCTATCGGCCACGATGCCCGCGGGATCGGGGCGGAGATCGGCGGGCGGCTCCACCCCGCAGACCAGCGCCAGCAGCTCGTCGAAGCGATCGGCCCGGGCGCAGGCCTGCGGGCTGCGCGCGGCGTGGGTATCGAGCCGGGCGAGATGGGCCAGCAGCAGCCGCGCATCGAAGCGCCAGCGCGATCCCACCTGCTCGCCGCGATAGAAGATCGGCTCCTCCACCCCGTCGAGCGCGCGCGTGGCCAGCACGTCCTCCGCCACGCGCAGCGCCTGGACCAGCGCCGCATCCCATGCCGCCGCGAACAGCACCGACCGCCGCCGCAGCAGATAGACGCACTGCGCCGAGACCCCCACCCGCGCACAGGCCGAGCGCACCGCGCCGGTCTCGGCCAGAGCGGCGAGGAACCGCGCCTGCCGTTCCGGGGTGAACAGATCGGCGCGCGGCGGCGGGGTTTCGCGTGCGGCGGGGTCAGGGAGGTCGCGCAGAGGCGCAGAGGCGCAGAGGGGCTGTGCCGGGGGAGAGGCACCGGGCTGCTCCCCCGAGGCCTGCGCAAGCCTCGCGGATTCCTCCCCCCCGCTGAGGGGAACCGCCGGAACGGCGGTGGAGGCGACCTGCGGCATGGCGGCCATTGGCCCCGCCCCCCCCGAGTCCCAATCCCGCTCACCCTGAGCCTGTCGAAGGGCACGCGCGGCATCGGCGGCCGGATCGTGGACGGAGTGTCCCGCGTGAACGTCCAGCTCTCCACCCCCCTCCCCCGGCAAGCCGAGATCGCGGCAGAGCGGAATCCACCCGCGTCCGAACGGGCTGGTCAACGGACGGTCAGCGGAGGTGACGGCGGAGGGATCGTGCGGGGTGGTCGGATCGTGGGGGGTGGACATGGCAGACGGCTCCCGATGGGCGGAGGGGAACCGGCGAGGCTATGTCAGGGGGTGGGGTGTAGGACAGGGGGGCGTGCGTTGGCCGCGTCAGTAGTGAAACCGGCACTGCGCGATTTCCAGTTGCTGGTTCGGCGGGCTGCCGGTGACGCGATAGACCAGCCGGTCCTCCAGCGTGATCCGCCGCGACCACCACCCTTTCAGGTCACCCCGCAGCGGCTCGGGCCTGCCCGTTCCGGTGAACGGGGTGCGCTGGCATTCCCGGATCAGGTCATTGATCCGCTGCAGCGTGTTCGGCGCGGTGGCCTGCCAGTGGAGATAGTCCTCCCACGCGCTGGCCGCGAAAACGAGCCTCACGGCCCGATCAGATCCCGCGCCTCACCCTGGCCTTCATCCAGTTGGCTGACGGCCGCCAGCAGGCGATCGCGATTGGCCTGCGTGGAGAGCAGATGCATCGTTTCCTCGATGGCGTTCCAGTCCGCCAGCGAGACCATGACCACCGACTCCGCCTTCTGCCGCGAGATCACCACCGGCGCGCGATCGGCCACGACGCGATCCATCACGTCCTTCAGATGGGCTCGGGTGTCGGAATAGCTGATGACGTCCATGGCGGGGTCTCCTTTGGGGAGTATGTACGGATTTTTGTACAATTGCAAGGTTGACGTGTCAGGCTGCGGTCTGGGCGGTGTTGGCGGCTTTACGCGTCGCCTTAGGCTGGGCGGGGAACCAGCGACGCTATCTCAGGAGGTGGGTTGAAGGTCTGGAGGACACAAAACGACATTGCCTAAACACGTCATCCAGCCCCTCCTTTCAACAAACACATAGAATACCCGCGCTTGCCGAATTGACAGTAACTTTACCTAATCGATTGACTCAACTGATTACCACTTTTGATTAAGCGCTTAATTCGTGTGACTAATTTTATATTCTTTTTGACATATTGTAGACACCCGCAATCGATTCATTTAGCAGTCATTCTGCAAGAATTGAAAATATTGTCGAGGATGACTATGGACCTCCTGTTGAGACTTCCAGACCTCCAGCGGCGTGTGTCCGAGCACAAAGAGTCGCTCCTGACGGAAGAGGCAGCGAAAACGGCCTTTGTCATGCCGTTCCTGCAGGCCCTGGGTTATGACGTATTCAACCCCGGTGAAGTAATCCCGGAATTCACCTGCGATGTAGGCACCAAGAAGGGCGAAAAGGTCGACTATGCGATTTGCCGTGACGGGAAGGTTTCCATTCTGATCGAATGCAAGCCGTCAAGCGCCGGGTTGAGCCTTAAGCACACTGGCCAATTGTTCCGCTACTTCAGCGTGACCGACGCCCGGCTGGCCATTCTGACCAACGGCGTCACATATCAGTTTTACTCGGACATCGAGCAACCGAACAAGATGGACGGAGAGCCGTTCTTCACGTTCCATCTCGATGCCATCAAGCCGACCGACCACAAGGTTCTGGAGCGGTTCACCAAAACCAACTTCGATATCGACGCCATCGTGCAGGAAGCAGGTGGCCTGAAGCTTCAACTGCAACTGCGGCAGGAGATCGAGAAGGAAATACAGTTTCTATCCGATGAGTTCGTCATGATCTTGGCCAAGCGAGTTCACGGCGGGAGGTTGACCCCAGCACTGCGCGAGAACTTTGCCAAGCACGTGCAGGCTTCGCTGCAGGCTGTCCTAAGGGACCTTGTAAGCGACCGCATATCCTCTGCGCTGAAGGCATCGGACCCGCCACAGGAGGGCGAAGTCCAAGACCCGCTTGAGGAAATTGTCACCACTGAGGAAGAATGGGCTGGATTCCGGATCGTTCAAGCGATCGGCGCAAAGCTGGTCGATCCCAAACGGATCGTCATGAGGGACGCGAAATCCTATTGTGCGATCCTGCTGGACGATAACAACCGCAAGACCCTCGTCCGCCTGCATTTCAACGCCGCTTCGGTCAAATACGTGGGAACATTTGTCGACCGGACAGAGGAACGGCACCTTATTGCGGACCCGACCGGCATCTACAGCATTGCCGAGCTGATAGAGCAGCGCATCCGGGAGCTGGAAGGCTAATCCATGCCCGGCGGGGCAGCAGGACAATGCCCTCTCCATCGCCTGCTCCGCAGAAGTGGTCCCCCTCCTCTGGATCACGGCCGGCGCAAGCCCCTCTCCCAACCCTCTCCCCTGAAGGGGAGAGGGCTTTGAGGATGGTGTACGTTCCTCCATGTTCTCCGCGCCTGTGCGTGACATCCATTCGCGCCATCGCAGCAGCCTCTGCGAACTCGGCGCGAACCCCTTTTCTTCTCCGCGCCTCTGCGCCTCTGCGCGAACTCGAACCCCCTCCACCACCCGCTACGCGGGCGGCCCCCCTCCCGCGTTGGACTGGGTCAAACGGGGGAGGATCGGGATGGGTAAGGCGCTTCCCGGAGGGTGCCCCTCCACCAGCCTGCGGCTGGTCCCCCTCCCCCGGTGGGGGAGGATTTAGCGGGTCAACAGCGGCGCCAGATAGCGCCCCGTATAGCTCCCCTTCACCTTCACCACCTGCTCGGGGGTGCCCTCGGCCACCACTTCGCCGCCGCGCACGCCGCCTTCCGGGCCCAGGTCCAGAATCCAGTCGGCGGTCTTGATCACGTCCAGGTTGTGTTCGATCACCACGACCGAATTGCCCTGGTCGACCAGGCGGTGCAGCACTTCCAGCAGCTTGCGCACGTCCTCGAAGTGGAGGCCGGTGGTCGGCTCGTCGAGGATGTAGAGCGTCTGCCCGGTGGAGCGGCGGGCGAGTTCCTTGGCGAGTTTCACCCGCTGCGCCTCGCCGCCCGAGAGCGTGGTGGCCTGCTGGCCGACCTTGACGTAGCCGAGGCCGACCTCGTTCAGCATGTGCATCCGGTCGCGGATCGGGGGGACGGCCTTGAAGAACTCCTCCGCGTCCTCGATCGTCATGTCGAGCACGTCAGCGATCGAGTGGCCCTTGAACTTCACCTCCAGCGTCTCGCGGTTGTAGCGCTTGCCGTTGCATTCCTCGCAGGTGACGTAGACGTCGGGCAGGAAGTGCATCTCGATCTTGATCAGGCCGTCGCCCTGGCAGGCCTCGCAGCGGCCGCCCTTGACGTTGAAGCTGAACCGCCCCGGCTTGTAGCCGCGCGCCGCGCTTTCCGGCAGGCCGGCGAACCAGTCGCGGATCAGGGTGAAGGCGCCGGTGTAGGTGGCGGGGTTGCTCCGGGGCGTGCGGCCGATGGGCGACTGGTCGATCTCGATCACCTTGTCGCAGTATTCCAGCCCGGTGATCCGGTCGTGCGGCCCGGCGATCACCCGGGCGCCGTTGAGCACGCGGGCGGCGCCGGCGTGGAGCGTGTCGAGCGTGAAGCTGGACTTGCCCGAGCCCGAGACGCCGGTGATGCAGGTGAAGGTGCCGAGCGGGATGGAGGCGGTGACGCCCTTGAGGTTGTTGGCCCGCGCGTTGTGGACGGTGAGCTTGTGCCCGTTGCCCTTGCGCCGCTTCGCCGGGACCTCGATCTTGCGGGTGCCGCTGAGGTACTGGCCGGTGAGGCTGGCCTCGCTCGACAGGATGTCCTTGAGCGTGCCCTCCGCCACGATCTCGCCGCCGTGGACCCCGGCGCCGGGGCCGAGATCGACGATATGGTCGGCGGTGCGGATCGCGTCCTCGTCATGCTCGACCACGATCACCGTGTTGCCCAGATCGCGCAGCCGCTTGAGCGTGGCGAGCAGCATGTCGTTGTCGCGCTGGTGGAGGCCGATGCTCGGCTCATCCAGCACGTAGAGCACGCCCGACAGGCCCGAGCCGATCTGGCTGGCGAGGCGGATGCGCTGGCTTTCCCCGCCGCTGAGCGTGCCCGAGGTGCGGTTGAGGTTGAGGTAATCGAGCCCGACGTTGTTGAGGAAGCCCAGCCGCTCGTCGATCTCCTTCAGGATGGCGCGGGCGATCTGGCGCTGCTGGTCGGTCAGGCGGTCCGGCAGGGCCTGGTACCAGGCGAGCGCGTCGGACACCGACAGGCGGGTGACCGCGGCGATGTCCTCGCCCGCGACCTTGACGCTGAGCGCCTCGGGCTTGAGCCGCTTGCCCTCGCACACCTCGCAGGGCTGCGCTGTCTGGAACTTGCCCAGCTCCTCGCGCATCCAGGCGCTTTCGGTCTGGAGCATGCGGCGGTTGAGGTTGCCGATCACCCCTTCGAACGGCTTCTTCACCGAATAGGACTTCTTCCCGTCGATGAAGGTCAGCGTCACCGGCTTGCCCGCGGTGCCATAGAGGATCACCAGCCGCACCTCGCCGGGAAGCTGGTCCCACGGGGTGTCGAGGCTGAAGCCGAACTCGGCGGCGAGGCTGGCCAGGACCTGCATGTAATAGGGCGACGGCGGGTTGGACTTGGCCCAGGGCACCACCGCCCCCTGCTTGAGCGACAGCGCCTCGTTCGGCACCACCAGCTGCGGATCGAACAGCAGCTTTTCCCCCAGCCCGTCGCAGGCCGGGCAGGCGCCCTGCGGCGCGTTGAAGCTGAACAGCCGCGGCTCGACAGACTCGATGGTGAAGCCGCTGACCGGGCAGGCGAACTTTTCGGAGAAGACGATGCGGTTGGGCGGGAGGCCGGTGCCTTTGAGGCCGGGTGCCTTCCGGCCCTTGCCCCCCTCCTCCGTCATGCCAGCGGAGGCTGGCATCTCTTGCGGCTGCGCCTCGCCGCCAGAGGCCCCAGCCTTCGCTGGGGCGACGGCCGTTGATGGAGCGCCCAGCTCCGCCAGCGTCCCGTCCGCCAGGTCGATATAGGCCAGCCCGTCGGCCAGCTTCAGCGCCTGTTCGAAGCTGTCGGCCAGGCGGGTCTGGATGCCGTCCTTCACCGCGATGCGGTCCACCACGACCTCGATGTCGTGCTTGAGCTTCTTGTCGAGCGCGGGGGCCTCCTCGATGGCGTAGAACTGGCCGTCGATGCGGACGCGGGTGTAGCCGGCCTTCTGCCACTCGGCGAGCTCCTTGCGGTATTCGCCCTTGCGGCCGCGGATCGCCGGGGCGAGCAGGTAGGCGCGCGTGCCCTCGGGCAGGGCCATCACCCGGTCGACCATCTGGCTGACGGTCTGCGCCGCGATCGGCAGGCCCGTGGCGGGCGAATAGGGCACGCCGATGCGGGCCCACAGCAGGCGCATGTAATCGTAGATCTCGGTCACCGTCGCCACGGTGGAGCGCGGGTTGCGGCTGGTGGTCTTCTGCTCGATCGAGATCGCGGGGGAGAGCCCGTCGATATGCTCGACATCGGGCTTCTGCATCATCTCGAGGAACTGGCGCGCATAGGCCGAGAGGCTTTCGACATAGCGGCGCTGCCCCTCGGCATAGATCGTGTCGAAGGCCAGGCTCGACTTGCCCGAGCCGGACAGGCCGGTGATGACGATCAGGCTGTCGCGCGGGAGGGTGACGTCGATGCCCTTGAGGTTGTGCTCGCGGGCGCCCCGGACGGTGATGTGGGTGAGTGACATAGGCGGCGGATGTTCCACATCTGTTCAGGGGAGACAAGGGGGCGCGGCGGCCGGACGGCGCCCGGCATGTGGGAAACCGCGCGGCGGGGCGCAAGGTGTCGCGGGGGACAGGCCCTCAGCGGGCCGGCGCCAGGCGGGCGAGCAGCGAGCGGTCGGTCCGGAACAGGATCGTCGCGCCGGGCGGCAGGATCACCGGCGGCGGCGCGGCGCGGCCCGAGACCGAGGCGGCGGGCCCGACGTACCACAGGTAATCGGCCTGCCGCGCCGGGGCGAAGGCGCGCAGGTCCACCGCCTGCCCCTCCTGCCCATCCTGCCCATCCTGTCCCGCCTGCCATGTCAGCTCCTGCGATGGATCGGCGAAGTCCGCCCCGGCCTCGCGCAGCTGCAGCGCGTGGATCCCGGGGAGCGCGAAGTGCGCGTTGACCAGGGCATCGCGGCGCAGCGTGGCCCAGGCACCGACGTGGCCGAACGGGGCATAGGTCCAGGCCTGCCGGTCGCGCACCACGGCCGAGGCCACCCGGGCGCCGCGCGGCACCTGGTCGAGCGCGGGGAGCAGGCGGGCCAGCTCCTCCGCCTGGGCATGCCAGGCCGCGCCCATCAGCCCCAGCCGCAGCCCCAGCAGGGCCAGCACCGGGCCCGCCGACCGCAGGGTCAGCGGCCAGTCGATCGCCAGGCAGCCCAGCATCAGCGCCACCGGCCCCAGCCGCGCATCGGCAAAGTCCCCCCCGGCGAAGTGCCGCGGCAGGACCAGCGCCGCGCCGAGCAGCAGCAGCGCGGGGATCACCAGCCGCCGGTCAAGCCGGCCGCGCCCGCGCGCCTCGACAATGGCCAGCAGGACCAGCCCCAGGCAGGCCAGATCGAACAGCCGCCAATCGCCGCGCAGCACCTGCAGCAGCATGTCCTTCTTGTAGGCCAACGAGCCCGGATCGCCCGCGAACAGCGCCGCCCCGCCGCCCGGCCCGCCGGTGGCGAGCATGACCGCGAGCGGCGGCCACAGCGGCCAGGTGGCCAGCCCGGCCGCCACCAGCCCGCGCCATCCCTCCCCCCGCCGCCGCGCGATCTCGAAACCCAGCACCATCAGCCCGAGCACGCCCCAGCCCGAGACATGCGCCAGCCAGACCACCAGCCCGACCGGCCCGAAGACCAGCCCCCGCCGCCCGGCGCCCCGTTGGTCAGCCCTCTCCGCCAGCCGCACCCACAGCGCGAAGGCCCACAGCGCCAGGGCCACGGCCAGCGCATAGTTGAGGAAGCCCATCCGCAGCGGCGGCGACCACACCGCGATCATCGCCAGCAGGGCCCCCACCCCGACGCGGCGGCGCAGGCTCCATTCCACCGCGACCAGGCCCCAGCCGGTCAGCACCGGGATCAGCAGGGCGACCAGCCGGGCGGCGGGCTCCAGCCCGATCAGGCGGGCCAGCGGCAGGATCGCCAGATCGGTGCCCAGATTGCCCGTCCACCGCCAGTCGATCCGATAGTGCCGCGCCAGATCGGGATGGCCCGGCCCGGGATCGATCACGAACAGGCGGGCGAGATGGGCCGGATAATCGTCCATCGGCGGCACGGCGGCGAAGGCGAAGGGCAGCGCCAGCGCCAGCCCGGCGAGCAGGCCGAGCGCCAGCCCCGTGCGGGACGCGGGCTGCGCCGTGCGCAGGGCAGGATCCGAAAGGGCAGAGCGCGCCATGGCCCCGGGAGCTTCCACATCCGCCCGCGCGAGACAAGGGGCCCCTGCCCCGCCGCCCCGCCGCGCATGTGGGTAAGCCCCGCCCGTGCGTCCGGCGCGCTGGACAGGGTCGGACGACGACTTGTGCGTGGGAGCGGTCATTCCGATCCTCCCCCGTTTTGCGCAGCACAACGGGGGAGGGGAACCGCGCTGCCGCAGGCAGCGGGGTGGAGAGGGACAGCAAGCGGCCCCCTCCGTCAGCCGGCATTCGCCGCCTGACACCTTGTATCTTGAAAATGATGCATGATGCGATTGCGGGTTGGGTCGCTAGCGACCCAACCCGCGCCGTTCGCGAGCCCGCTGACACCTAGGTTGTGTGGACCGCTGGGGAGCTTGGGCCCG
>NZ_JACLAU010000068.1 GCF_014230305.1 Novosphingobium aerophilum | reverse complement strand
ACATATCCTGACAGTCCAGCGCTAATGTGAATTCCAGCGCCATTTTTGCGAACCTGTTTCACGCCGCAATCTCCTCGGCCTGAGGCTGCTGGGCATGCATCCAGTCGGCTGCGGCCTGGGCCTTGCTGGCGGCTGTGAAAATCGCACGTGGGTCATCCTTGAACACGCGCAGCCAGGACGCGACGTAGGCGGCGTGATCGGGCCTTGGGTGATGGGCGATACCGAGATCCGCGAGGACGAACGATGCGGTAAGTTCGGCGCAAATCTCCTCGATCGCGAGGCTGTCGCGCTTGAACCGTTCGGCGAAGTTGCGGTCGAGCCGGTGCTTTGCGCCAGTGGCGTGACCACATTCGTGCAGCAATGTGCCCATGTGGGCCGACGCGTCGCGGAATGTGGCAAAGGTCGGCATGAAAATCTGGTCGAGATCGATCCGGTAATGCGCGTCGTATGCCCCCTCGGTGACCGGAATCTTCAATGCAGAAACGAACGCCTCGGCGTGCGCGAACCGTTCGCTCTCGGGCAAGACCGCGACCGGCGCTGGCTCGTAGCCTTCCACCTGGGCGAGGTTGAACACTGTGAACGCGCGGGCGAACATGCACCCGGGGCCCGCTTCGCCATCGCAATGATCATCGTCGGCGCGCGATGTAGCCTGCTTCCAGAATACGACCGTGGTGCCGTGTTCCCCTTTGCGAACCTGCGCACCGAGAGCCGCCCACTGACGGTAGGTGCCCCACAGACCGCTGGAATAAGCAGCCGCTTCGGCAGCAATCCAGAGCGCCAGCACGTTGACGCCCCGATAGCGCCGACGAGAGGTGACATTCTGCGGCCGGGTGGTGGCCGCGCCGTCGTGATGCCACGGCATGCGCCAGTCACCGGCACCGGCTTCGATGGCATCAACGATCTCGGCGGTGATGCGTGAATAGACGTCGGCGCGCGCCGATGCTGGGTGGGATCGGGTCATGGCAGGTCTCCACGACGGTCGGAGGGAAACTCTCTCCCGCTCCTTCAGTCCGTCACCCGAAAACCAGCCTCCTCTTCCTCTCCCGCCACACCGGCATGCGGTGTGGCGGTACCGGGCACGATCTGAGCGAGAACTGTCTCGATCCTTGCGACTTCGGCCTGAAGCGTGACCCGCTGCGGCTCAGGAAGCCGCTTCTCGCGCAGCAGCATGCGCGCTTCGTCGGCCCCGCGCTGCCAGGACGCGCGATGCCGCGCGGTGAGGCAGGCGTTGGGGCAGCGGAGCGGTTCGCACATCGAAATCATCGGTGCTGGCGGGCCGGGCTGTGTGATCCGGTTGAGACACAGGGCCGTTGCGAGATCGAAGAAGCAGTCGGCCAGCGGGCCGACATGCAGTGTTCGCGCGAGACTGGCGAGCATGGTGCGCAAGCGCTGCCGATCGGCGATCATGGCGGGCAGCGGCGCCAGCTCGCTTGCGACGACATCGAGCCCGGTCCCGACGCGGTTCGCGGCAGGGCCACCCAAGCGGGCACCACCTTGCCGCTCGTCGAAATAGGCGAGGATGTCATCGATTTGGCCGAGCGCACGCTGGGCTTCAATCTCGCCGCGAAATCCCGACCGGCTGCTTCCAGCATAGCCTTCGAAGGCGGCAACACTGGCGTGCTTGTACTGAATCATGCCGGCGATCGTCCCGAAGGGCCGGTTGGCGATATGCCAGGCAATCGTGCGGCGGAACTGACGGGTGGTCAGCCGCCAGGGTGTGCCATCGGGTCGTGGAGGAATCACCGGCGCATCAGGCGATCCAAACTGCTGGTTGAGATGGTCACGAAATCGGTTGAGCTGGCGGACGATCTCGGCAGAGACATGAGTCTTGGTATTGGCGCGAAGTGACAGCACAGGCCAAAGCGTCGTAGTGCCCCGCGCTCGTCCGGCCCGCTCGGACAGCTGCTCGAGCACGGCGATCGCGTCGGCAACGGGCGCGATCGTAACCCACTCCGCTTGTTCTCCGCCTCCGCGCTTGCCCTTGTACGCGACCGACTTGATGCGGTGACGCAATATAACGCCGTCTTCGTCTCTGACGATGGATAGGCAACCACGCTTCATTGCCTGGATCTCGCTGTCGCGCATACCCGACAGATAGGCGCAAACAATATAGGCTGCGGACTGTAGCATGACCTCTTCCAGGGCCAATGCCTTGACATCGAACCGGCTGCGCCAGGGCTGACGGGTCCCGGGATCCACGGCGATCGGTGCATCCATCCCCCCGACTTCGGTGCCGAGTTCCGTGATGGCGGCGGCGATCAGGTCTGGTGCACCGGTCGTCAGACTGAGGTGCATGGCGGGCTCTGCCTGCGCATCGACGCCGGCGTGGAGATGAAGGAGATGGTAGTTGATCGGTGGCAGGTGCTCGCCGGTCAACGGATCGGTGCGGACAGCAGCGTTGTACAAGCCGGTCCAGATGGGAACGCCGCGGCCCTGCCGCCGCAAGCCCGTGAGGTATGCGGTCAGCCGTTGCCGTTGCCGCGCGCGGCGTTCGCCCTGATCGAGATGAGCCTCGCGCACAATCAATCGGCTGCGCCTGGCTTCGAGACGCTCAAGCTCCCGGCGCGCAGCGAAAATGTCGGGCGCGAAGTGGGTCACATAGCGCAGCGACCATGCCAGCAGCGGCGTCATGATCTCTTCGGGAATGCGCGGCGTCCGGTTCTCGCCAGGGATGTACCGGGCACCGGCGACCGAGAACGGGCTGCGCCCGGGCCACGGATCGATACGAAGACGAGCCGTTGGAAGGTGGCGGCGCAACTCGTGAAGGTCGAAGATGACGCGCAGCAATACTGCGACCGCAACCGGACGTAGCCCCTCACGGCGCTTCGAACGGGCAAAGCGGTCAAGCAGAGACTGATCGACCCGCTCAAGATCGAAGCGCCCAAGGTCGGCCTTCACGAAGTTGAAGAAAAGCAGAGCCCGGTTGGCCTCACCCCGCACCGCTGCCGGCTGAAGCCGGGGGCGATGGCCCGGCAGATCGACATTGAGCCGCGCATGGAGAAACTGGCGCAGGGCATCGGCAATGGCTGGGTCTTCGATGCTGCCAAAATGCACGGTAACATGGCAGCGCCTGGCGTTATCGCGAAAGACGCCCGGCGACAGGTCCCAGGTCTGATCGCCGTAACGCGAGAGATCGGCGCGGTTGTAGCCAGGCCGCAACGGAACCGACATGAGTACGGGAAGCGTCTCGCGCGCCCCGTCGTCATGGGCCGGCAAGGATACGGCAGTCATGCCCGAGCCTCGGGCGGCAGATAGACAATGGGATGCTGGGCGGCGAGCCGCGCGTGAGCCTGAGCCACCGCGTCATCGCCAAAGGCAGGCAGGATCTGGCCGACGATGCGTTCACGGGCGTGACCAAACTTGGCCGCCCACTCGTTCGTGTTCATGCCTGCGCGCTGCTCATCGATAAAGGTGAGAAACGCGAGGATCGCTGGCAACTTGCGCGCAGTGATCACCGCGTTTTTGCAATCGAGGCAGCCCCAGAACGGCGTGGGACATGGAGAGCCGACAGCTGCGGCAAAAGGGCTTGCGTAGAACCCGCCGCAGCTCGCCAGCCATACGTCCTGTTCTCCGTCGAGCACGGCAACCGATGGCGCATCGGCAATCTGGTCCGCGCCTGCGGCTCGACTGCGCAGATGATCTTCCTCGGAGGGAGGAATGACTCGGGGACCGGCGACTGCCTCCTCGAGGGCGTCGGCGACGGTCTGCTCATGCAGGGGTCTGAGCGAGGGAACATCGGCATAGTGCCGCGCTGCGATCTCGATCGTGTGGCCGACGGCGAACCGTGCCATGTGCCCTTCGGTCTTGAGATACCAGAGCGCCTTGTGCGTTTTACGGAGGCGGGACAGGCGCAGATACAGCGGTCTGCCCGCGTCATCGGCAATGGCGTGGCGTATGGTCCATGCATCGATGGTCGAGCGCGGATGGCGAATGCCGTGGACGATCTCACCGGTCTGGTAATAGACCCACAGGCAATCGCTGGAATTATGGGCCCGCGCGCTTGCCGAGAGTGCGATGATGCGCCGGATCAGCCCTCCCGGCGTCGACGAGGCACCGTCTCGCACCCTGATGGTCTTGTGTTCGGCGCCATGTGCGCGAAGCTTGGTGTAAGCGAGCTCCACCGTACCGCCCGAGGCGTTGCGCAAACAATCGACGGTCAGCGTTTTGCAGCACTCGAGCTCAAGCCCGGTCTCCAGCGAAAGCAGGACCAGCAGCGGCACGATATCGACGGACGTCAGGTAATGAGCGCTGTGCAGCGTCATGCTGAAATCCGCGTTCCAGAGGCCGCGCTTCCAACGCCTGGCATAGAGTGCCATCCACTCAGGGTCGCGATGCCTCAGGACCCCACGCGCCTCTATCGCGGCGTGCGCCTTGCGGGCAGTTGCCTCGATCTCCCGAATCTCGCCAAAGCATGGGCCAGCCCGCAATCTGGCCTGGATCGCGACCAGATCGATGCGGGCCGCGTCGCGGAGCTGGCGGGCAACGAACGGGCTGTAGGCGTCGCGTGGGCGTGGCGGGGCGTAAGGTTGCGAGCTGACGTAGCGAAGCCGCTCACGCAAGCCCGCCTCGATGACATCCGGCTGATCGGAAGCGATCCGGCGAAGCACGGAAACGACCTTGGCGACAAAGGTCGGCGCGTGGCCCCGCGACCTGCCCTGAGCTTCGAGCCACGCTTCGTATCCATCGATGTGGCTGGCTCGCAGGTCGGCCGGCCCGGAGATCCGATCACCAGTCCCGGCAAGATAGGCAAAGAAGCTCGGCAGCTGGGTCATGTATGTCTTGATGGAGGAGCGAACCGCTACGGGCCCGCGTGGAGCGACCAGCATGAACAGGCCTCGGGCAAAGGCGAGTGCCAGTCCCCGTGGGTGCAGTCTGGTGAAATCGACAAGAACCTCGCCCCCATACGGCGGGGCGATCGTGAAGCGCAGCGTGCTGATCTGCAGCCATGGATCGGCCTCGGGCTCTGTGGTCTGGCCCTCGAACCCGACCTTGCGACCTTTACGAGGAGCGGCGGTCATGGCCGGAGATAGCCCGGCACACGCGTAAGCAACTCTTCCACCGCCGCATCGACGGTATCGGCACGAGTGGCAATGTGATCGAGATAGATCGACGTGGTGGCAAGGCTGGAATGGCCGAGCAGGCGTTGCACCTGCTGCAGCGGATCACCGAGCAACTGGCGATAGCCGTCCATGGCGCCTGCCGGTGCAGCAACTTCGCCGAGGCGCCGCTGGATCAGCATCGCCAGCATGTGCACGGCGAACGAATGCCTGAGCTGATGGGGGCTGACGCGAACGGAAAGACCGGCATCCGTGCATCGACGGCTCGCCCGGGCAAAGATCGCTTCCCACGAGTTGGGCAGCACCGGTTGCCCGACCTCGGTGAGCCAGAGGACTGCCGCCTCACCTGGCGTGCCATCGTCGGCACAAATCACGAGCCTGGCCCGTTCATCCGGTGTGACGACTTCCATATCCATCATGCCGCCGCCCACGAGGTGCAAAGCGGTCGGTGCGGTGGGTGGGCGGTGTATGAAGATCGGGCGGTCGATGGCCTCCCAACCTCGACGTGAGGCGAACTTGGCCACCGCCGATGCGCGCTCGACCGCAATGTATGCATCGAATGCGGGCAGCAGGCGACGCGGTAGCAGCATGGTCCGGCCCCGGTCGCCCTTGGTCAGGGCCGCCGGCAGTTCTACCCGGCGTTGGCGCTCTACACGAACATCGCTGCCGGGAATCTCCGCTGCGAGAAGGAAGGAAGCTTCCTCGAGACGCAAACCGGTGGTGACCAGCAGGTCAGCGAACAGCGCGTTGCGTGCACCATTGCGGTCGCGCGCTCCCGGGCGCTCAGCTCCCTCGACGGTCAGGCCGCGCAGGCCGACGTCTCGGAATACATGGTAGGCGGGAAGATCGACGAAGCGCACATCGGACCGGCGCGCAGCCCGCTCATAAGCTTCGTTATGCCCGGCGATGGCAGCGCGCCGACCGCCGTGCGATCTTCGCCAGATCTGCCGATGGGTGAATGGCGTACGCTCGACCAGGCCCTCGCGCTCGGCCCATCGATAGAGCTTGTCCAGCGATGCAACCGCCCGGTTCCACGACGAGGCTGATATCCGGAACTCGGCGTCACTACGCCGGCGTGCCCGATGATACGCACCGACATCATCGGTATCGGCTTGCCAGACGGTCTTGCGGCGAGCCGAACCCAGAAACCGCAACCAAACCAGGACATCGTAGCCGTGTGCCCGCAGCGAGTGGCGCGAACGCGCGCCGTTGAGCGGCAGATCGAGGAAGTAGCGATCGAGGTCAGGATCATAGATCGTACCATCGCGCAGGATGATCGGAATGTGGGCGTCCAGTCCATCTGCTTCGCGGCGTTCCTGGATGGAGATCGGTTCTTCTGAAATATCCACAGCTTGCCAGTCCCTCCCCCGGACCCCCTCCCGAATCCAGAACGCACCCATTGCGCGCCTGCGGGACGGTGGTCATCAGGCCGGACTACGCCAGCTTATTGGGAGCGCTTCATCCGGCCTGATGCCCCCCTGCGTCGCGCCCGGACGATACCCTTCAATGAAGCGTTAGGCACGGTGCAGACTGTCCAGATAAAGGGTAGGGTAGGCGCGGGACACCTCGTCGAGGATATCCCTACGCCCCCCTCCGAACCGGACGTGCGGCTTTCACCGCATCCGGCTCTCCACTCATGCATGCTTCCTTGGTGGTCTGGTGTAGGGTCGATAGCTGTGTGCTGCCTCATGGCAGTCGGTGCACAGGACGATCCGTTTGCGCGTGCGCGCGGACCGCATGTAACCGAGGATGTCGGCCTCACGCCGTAGATCACTTAACCGCCGGAGATGATGCACTTCGCATGGCTTGGTGTCGCTGCCGCAGCGCTCGCAGACGCGGGCGTTGAGCCGTTCAACCAGTTCCGTGCGTTGGAAGACGAAGGGCGTGTAAGGCACCACATCGAGCGGGCCGTACCGGAGCACCTTCATTTCCAAGTCCATCAGCTTCCAGAGCTTCAGTGATCTCGGCTTACCCTTGACCTCGTACCTGACGTAGTAATCCTGCCCCTGTCGCAGCTTGCGAGCGATCCGGGTCGACGTACTCTTATGCTTGTCGGCGAGAGTGCAAAGGAAGCTCTGGAAGGCCAGTTTAGCAGCCTTGTTCAACTTCCTCTTCACGTCGCAGGCGAGGGCATAATAAGTCGCAAAGCCACGAAGCTCGGCATTGTAGGCGGCAGCGATTTCGACATCGCTGGCATGAAGCAGCGCGGGTCGCCGCGTCGGTCTGCAGGCGTCATAGTCGCCCCAGCCCTTCGCATTGACGAACTTCAGCACCTTCTCCCTTGGCACACGCAGCCGCATGCGATCCTTGAGTCCACGTCGAACGACCCGGCGGCTGCCGAAGTTCGCTTTGTGCGGGTGGGGATGGCATTCGGTAAGTATGTCATATCCAAGGAAGCGTGCCCCGTCCGAAGCATGATGTATTCCGCTCTTCTCCTCCGAGACCGCCAGCTTCAGAGTTTCGGACAGGAACATCCTGACGTCGTCCATTATCTGGCAAGCCTCGGCCTTGCTGCCGATTACACCGATGAGGAAGTCATCGGCGTATCGACAGTAGCGAAGACGGCGGTAGTTCGGATCGAAGCTGTCGGTGGCCGGAGTTCTCCGGAGTTCCGCGCTTTGTCGACCGATCTCGTCGATCATCGACGCGACCTTGCCGTTGTCCGGAGCTTCGCTTGCGCGTTGCGCCTCGACACGGCGACGGAGTTTGGCAACACGACTGCGATAACGGCGATATTCCGTCGTCTTCGTTCGTTTGCTGCCCCTGTTAAAGCCTAGGATCTTGTTCTGCATCCACTCATCAAGTTCGTGCAGGTAGACATTGGCCAACAAGGGTGAGACGATGCCCCCTTGCGGGGTTCCGCTCAGCGTGCGGTGGAACCGCCAGTCCTCCATGTAGCCTGCCTTGAGCATCCCCCGGATCAGGGCGATGAACCTCCGATCCGAGATGCGCTTTTCCAGCAGGCCAAGAAGGATGGCATGATCGATGTTGTCGAAGAACCCGACGACATCGACGTCCACCAGCCACTTCACGCCCGTCCAGACGGCTTGGACGCTTTTCAGCGCCGTGTGGCAGGACCGGCCTTCGCGGAACCCATGGCTTTCTTCATGGAAGATCGGCTCATAAATTTCGTTGAGCAGTATCCTGACCACCTCCTGGACGAGTCTGTCCTCCGTGGTCGGTATGCCGAGCGGCCGTTTCCGACCGTCGGCTTTGGGTATGTAGACTCGACGTACAGCAGCGGGCTTGTAGGTTCCTTCCGCCAACCGGGCGATGATGGAGCTGACCTTTTCGGGCGAGTAGCCGTCGAAGGTTTTGCCATCTATGCCGGGAGTCATCGCGCCCTTGTTGGAGGCGATTTTCTGATAGGCCTGATCCCAGAGGATCGGGCTTTTCATCAGGCGGAAGAGTCCGTTGACCCGCCGACCCGACCGAACCACGGTCGGGAGTGATCCAACAGCTCTTTCAACGGTATCTGGCAGCATTAGCACACCTCCGTGATTGATTTTGGATCGCATAAGCTGCCGCCCTTCCCCCGGTCGGTGAGGTTTTCGCGCAGATCACCCTGCCCTTATGCCTTCGACCGTCCACCGTTGCCGGTGGCTGTCCCGGCCATTACGCCGGGCATTTGAGTAATATGGCGGCTCCGTGCCCATACAGGCCGCTGACCGAGGTCACCGCCTGCTGTAGGGCATCCTGCAATTACACGAGTACGAGGATGCGACGTGGTTAGGCGCCCTGTTCGTTCACTTGCCCCTCCATACAGAGGATGCGTCGGACAGGCTGGCTACCGAAGGACTCAACACAGATCCTTCGGCCTTGCGGACGGTGTAAACGCGGCACCGCCCGACTGTCCGAGATATCGCGTCAACCGTTCTGCGATACCACCTCGGGGATTGGTCGCTGCAAACTGGGGTTCAAGCAGTGTAGCTTTCGCCATACACGCCTTGCCCTGACCCTCTGCACCACAAACGGTTTCGATGCTTTGGGCCTTGCTCCGAACATGCTGTTGTCCCCCGCCCCTTTCGAGGTCGCAACCATTACTGGTCGAGGTTAGTCCGGTGGGCACAGGTCGTACCAGCTGACCTGGCTATGTTGTCATAGCACCTCCTTACTCGCGCCGTTACAGCGCAC
>NZ_JACLAU010000067.1 GCF_014230305.1 Novosphingobium aerophilum | reverse complement strand
CGCTTCGAGACCCGCGTATGCTGCGCGCGGGTGGCTGGGGTCCACATGCCTGTCTCCGAGAAGTCTGCAAACTCCCGGAATCACATGTGTCTCAGCCGCTCAACCCCTTTCGAAACGGCCTCTTAGGCCTTGACCACCCTCATGACTCCAAGATTTTTCCAGGAGTTACATCACCCTTTTCATTGGGAAGTTTTGGACTGAACCAAGGCTTGTTTACCGTCATGAGCTACAATGACGGGTATTCCCAGAAAGGGCTCTCGCCATCCTTGGCTTACGGTTGGATGTCGACCCCAGGTGCATTTGATATTGCCGCTGTGCAAGCCGTCTATGGGGTGAACACCAGTACTCGAGCGAGTGATGACGTTTATCTTGTCCCTGCCAGTAATCAGCCCGGCACTGCCTATGCATGTATCTGGGATGCGGGTGGGAATGACACCATCTCCGCCGAAAATGTCGTCGTCAACTGCAAGATTGATTTGCGCGCGGCGACGCTCTTGCAGGCCGAAGGCGGGGGTGGCTGGCTGTCGAGTGCCGAGGGTGTCTTCGGAGGCTTCACCATCGCGAATGGCGCGGTCATCGAAAATGCGATCGGCGGCGCCGGGAACGATACCCTTACCGGCAATGACGCCGATAACCGCTTGTCCGGGGGCAGCGGGAATGACGAGCTTAACGGCGGCGCGGGCAACGATCGCCTGATTGGTGGCGATGGCCTGGACACCGCCGTTTACACGGTGAAGCGGTCCCAGGTGACCATGGCGTGGAATGCGGACGGGACGCTGACCATCAAGGCGGGGGTCGATGGCACAGATGTCCTCGAAGCTTTAGAGCGTCTGCGGTTCAGCGACGGGGTTTATCAGGCAACCCAGTTCCGCGCTTCGAGTGGCGTGCTGGTCAACAACTTCGCGGTCGGCGCGGGTGGCTGGTCCAGCCAGGATCTTTATCCCCGGCATATCGCCGACGTGAATGGCGACGGCTTCAGCGACATTGTGGGATTTGGCCAGGCAGGCGTGCTGGTGTCCTTCGGGTCCGCCACCGGCACGTTTTCCACCGTGACAGCGGTCATCTCCAACTTCGGCCAGGCATCGGGCTGGTCAAGCGACAACCGCTTCCATCGTGCGCTGGCCGACATCAACGGCGATGGCCGGGCTGACATTGTGGGCTTTGGCGTGGCAGGCACGCTCATCTCTCTGGCCAGGAAGGATGGCAGCTTCGACAAGCCGCTGATGGGACTGGAGAACTTTGGGGTTAACCAGGGATGGTCCACCCAAGAAGGCTTCGCGCGCGCTGTGGGCGACGTCAACGGTGACGGCAAGGCCGACGTCATTGGCTTTGGCCAGGCCGGAACACTGGTCGCGCTCGGCAATGGCGATGGCAGCTTTCAGACGATCAAGCTGGGGATCGCCAATTTCGGGGTGGCCCAGGGCTGGGTCAGCAATGGTGCATTCCATCGCACCATCGCGGATGTCAACGGCGACGGCAGGGCTGATCTGATCGGCTTTGGCCAGGATGGCGTGCTGGTGGCGCTTTCGAATGCCGACGGTACGTTCGCGCAGGCCCAGCTTGTGCTCAGCAACTTCGGCAAGAACCAGGGATGGGCCAGCCAGGATGCGTTTGCTCGCGACGCAGCCGACATAAATGGTGACGGTTATGCGGATATCGTTGGTTTTGGCGTCGCCGGGACCTACGTGGCCTACGGCCAGGGCAACGGCACATTCTCCGCGGCTCGCCTCGATCTCGATAACTTCGGAGCGAACCAGGGTTGGATTAGTGACTCGACGTACCATCGCGTGATCGCCGACATCAACAATGATGGCTTTGACGATATCGTTGGGTTCGGTCTGTCGGGAGTTTTGGTTGGTTACAACCAAAGCGACCTGCTGATCTGAGCCGATCTATCAGCCTGAGGGATTGGCGCGGGAGACCGCAATGACCAGCGGCAGCGCGGTGGCACCGGTTCCGGGAGCTTGATCACGCCGATGGAACTCGGCGATGGATCGGCACACGAACTGGACAAGGTCTTGATCGGGACCGCAGTCGGGCCGCCTTGCTGGCCGAGCCAGCGGATCGGGGAGGGCATGCACCCCGGCGAGGGACCGCGCGGAGTGGAAGCCTTCGCCATGACCAGCATCGCCAAATGTCGGCGCCGGGGCTCCTCGGACAGCCGGCTGCGCCGTTTCTCAAACTGCCCGTGGCTTCCAGGCGTGCAACAGGCCGAGACCTACCGGGGAATGTCGACGTAATCGAGCACCTGCATCCGCGCCATGAGTGGTCCGGCAAACCGGTCAGGCACGGTGATCGTTCCCAGCGCCCAGCCCATGATCTCGACGTCCTCTTCCTCGATAAGGGCTTCGAACCAGGCGAGTTCCGCTTCTCCCCACTCGGCATGGAAGCGGTCGAAGAAGCAGCCGATCATGTAGTCCGCCTCGCGCGTGCCGCGATGCCAGGCGCGGAACTGGAGGCGCTTCAGGCGGGGATCGTCGCTGTGGTCGTCCATGCCCGGCGCGCTACCGGATGGCGGCGCCAAGATCAACGCGACACGTTGGAATATGGCCAATCGGCCCGGACGCGGTATGAGGCGCCATGCGTCCGGAACGGCTCAATCCCCTGTTTGCCGAAACCGATGGCCTGAAGGGCGTCGGCCCGGGGGTGCGCCGTCCGCTCGACCGGCTCGGGCTGACCCGGGTCAGGGACATTCTCTATCACCTGCCCGATCGTTTCGTGCATCGGCGGGTGGTGACCAACCTGGACGATGCCGGAGTGGGCGAACAGGTGATCGTCGCCCTGACCCCGCGCGACTACCGTTCGGGCGGCAGCCCGCGCGCGCCGTTCCGGGTCCTGGCCGAGGATGCGATGGGCAATGTCTGCGCGCTGACCTATTTCGGCCGCAATGCGGGCTGGGCCAGGAAGCAGTTGCCGCTGGGCGAGACCCGGTGGATCGCCGGGCGGCTCGACCAGTTCGGCCAGACGCTGCAGATCGTCCATCCCGATCATGTCGCAGATCAGGGCGCCGCGGCGCTGGGGACGGTGTGCGAGCCGGTCTATGGCGTGGCCGAGGGGCTGACCCAGGCCCGCATGGCCGCGCTCGCCGGGCAGGCGCTGGCCCTGGTGCCTGACCTGCCCGAATGGATCGAGCCCGGTCTGCTGGCGCGCAAGGGCTGGCCCACCTGGAGGGAAGCGCTGCACTCCACCCACCGCAGCGAGGACAAGGCCGCGCGCGACCGGCTGGCCTATGACGAGCTGCTGGCCAACAGCCTGGCGCTGATGCTGGTGCGCGACAGCAACCGCACGCGGGTCGGCACCCCGCTGCAGGGCGACGGGCGGTTGCGCGGCAAGCTGGTCCTGCCCTTCGGACTGACCGGGGCCCAGCGCCGTTCGATCGCCGAGATCGAAGGCGACATGGCCCAGACCGCCCCCATGTTGCGGCTGCTGCAGGGCGATGTCGGCGCAGGTAAGACCGTGGTCGCGCTGGAAGCCATGCTCATCGCGGTCGAGGCCGGGGCCCAGGCGGCACTGCTTGCCCCGACCGAGATCCTCGCCCGGCAGCACTATGCCACGCTCAGCCGCATGGCCTCGGGCACCGGGGTCAACATCGCCCTGCTGACCGGCCGCGACAAGGGTCGGGCGCGCGAGGCGATCCTGATGGGGCTGCTGGATGGCTCGATCGATATCTGCGTCGGCACCCACGCGATTTTCCAGGACAGCGTCGCCTATCGCCATCTGGCGCTGGTGGTGATCGACGAACAGCACCGCTTCGGCGTGGGGCAACGGCTGATGCTGACCCAGAAGGGCAAGCGCACGCCCCATTGCCTGGCGATGACCGCCACCCCGATCCCGCGCACGCTGACCCTGGCGCAGTACGGCGAGATGGACGTCAGCCGGCTCGACGAGATGCCGCCCGGCCGCCAGCCGATCGACACTCGGGTCGTCGCGGCCGAGCGGATCGGGGACGTGGTCGGCGCGCTGGAGCGGCATTTCGCCAGCGGTCAGCAGGCCTACTGGGTCTGTCCGATGGTCCGCGAGAACGAGAGCGAGGACCTCGCCGCAGCCGAGGCGCGGTTCGCCGCCTTGCAGGATCGCTTCAAGGACGATGTGGTGCTGGTCCACGGGCAGCTCAGGCCCGAGCAGAAGGACGCAGCGATGGAGCGCTTTGCCGGCGGCGGGGCGAAGCTGCTGGTGGCGACCACTGTGATCGAGGTCGGGGTCGATGTGCCCAATGCCACGCTGATGGTGATCGAACAGGCCGAGCGCTTCGGCCTCGCCCAGCTCCACCAGTTGCGCGGACGGGTCGGGCGGGGCTCGGAAAAGTCCACCTGTCTGCTGCTGCGCGGCGAGGCCCTGTCCGAAACCGCGCGCGAACGGCTGGCGCTGATGCGCGAGACCCAGGACGGCTTCCGTCTGGCCGAGGAGGACCTGCGGCTGCGCGGTGGGGGCGAGCTGCTCGGCACCCGCCAGTCGGGCGAGGCGGCCTTCACCATCGCCACGCTGGAGCAGATCACCGAACTGCTGCCGATCGCCCACGACGACGCCCGCCTGCTGATCGAACGCGACGGCGGCCTGACCGCGCCGCGCGGCGAGGCGGCGCGCCTGCTGCTGTACCTCTTCGAGCGCGACTATGGGGTGCAGTTGCTGCGCGGCGGGTAGCGGGCGGTATCGGGTCCCCTAAGCCTGGCGTCTGGCTAGCGTGCTCGAGCGCCGGCGTTGGCGCCGGCTTACAAAGCGCGAGAAGTCTGCTCCATGCAGGGACTTCTTTGTGAATTGGCATTGCCCTTTGTGCGATAACTGGCATTGCATCTCTTCGCGATTGCAGCAACCTCCCGTTGGAAGGCGGGTTACCGACCTGGAAAAGCTATGGAGACGTTTTACGACTACGTGACAGTCGCCTTGTTCGCGGCATTTGCGGTCTTGCTGCTGCAGCGTTCCGTCATGCAGCCGCCGCCCGACAGTCTGTGGGCCTACCTGCCGCCCGCGGTGGCCTGCGCTGCCGCAAACCAGGCAGGCAATGCGGGTCATGATGCTTTGGCTGTGTGCCTTATTCTCGCAACGGTGGTTTATGCGTTTAAGGTCCTTCAGGTCAGGGTTCGGTGGTAACGTCGCGGTAGCATGGAAGTGACATGGCTTTGTTGAGCCATGAGGTTGGAATCTCTAGACGATTCGGAAGGTAGTGAATGTCTTGGTTTTCGAGAATGTTCGGCAAGTCGACGCCATCCGAGCCGGACGACAGCCCGGTTGACATGCTGGAAGCCCTTGATGCGAAGGGGCCCGCCACGGTCAAGGGCGATGACCTGCCGCACTTCCAGGGCGATGCGTCCGACCTCGTCAGGCCCGGCGAGCCGGGCAAGTTCGCCCGGATCAGGACCCGGCTGCGGACAGCCTGCACCCCGTCGCGGCCGATCAAGAATCCGGCCATGCTGGCAGGTCGCCGGGACATTCTGCGGACCTTGGTCCGGTCGATTGAAGACCAGCAGTTTCACGTCGTGGTCTATGGTGAACGTGGCATAGGCAAGACCTCGCTCATGCACATTCTGGCGCAGATCGCGACCGAGGCCCACTATCTGGTGCGCTATGCGTCCTGCAGTGAAGATGCCAGCACGAGCGAGTTCTTTCGCGCCATTTTTGCCGACATTCCTTTGCTCTATCACAAGGACTATCTGCCAACCTCCGAGCAGGTCGAAGAGGGCTTCTCTTTTGCCGACCTGCTGCCGGAATCGACACTGAGCGTTCCCGTCATCAGCGACGCCTTTTCGAAGCTTAACGGCACGCGATTGCTGATTATCCTCGACGAGTTCGACCGGGCCAATCAGCATGAATTCCGGAGGGGCATTGCCGAACTGGTCAAGAATCTGTCGGACCGCTCGATCGGGGTGCAGCTCGTGATTGCGGGTGTGGCATCCAACCTGACCCAGTTAATCGAATACATCCCGTCAATTCGTCGGAACATCCGAGGGCTGGAAGTGCCCAACATGAGCGACGAGGAAGTCGCGGACATGATCCAGCGCGTTGAGGGAGCCAGCGGGCTCACCTACCATCAGGAGGCCTTGCAACTGATCTGCGAGGCAGCATTCGGGTTGCCTTATCTTGCCAGTCTGCTGGGGCAGCATGCCGGCCTGACCGCGCTGGACCGCGCAGCGTCAGAAGTCGAGTGGGAGGATGTGTGCAAAGCCATTGATATCGCAGCAGCCGAGATGCGGTACCGGATTTCGGCCAAAGCGATCTACCAGATGCACAAGGTTCGTTCTGTCGGAGATCGGGATTCGGTGTTGGCTGCAGCTTGCGCGGCCCTGCGGCACGGTGGCCGGCTGGTGCCGGAACACCTGGGCGGTCCGGTGGAGGGGGCCGAGAAGCTCATCCGGTTCCGCCAGTCCTACGGCTTGATCGAGCCTGTCGAGGGCGACCCAGTTGGTGCTTACGTTTTTGAGGAAGAGGGATTTCCTGTCCTGCTATGGCTGCAATTCTGCCAGATGATGCTCGCCGGCAGGAGCGAAAAAAGCATCAGTTTGCGGCGGATGATCCCGATTCGGCTCGATTGATTCGCGTCGGGGATAGTGGCGTCACTTGTTTTGCTGCAGGCGCTAACACCCGGTTGCCGTGTCCCAAGTTTGGACATTCCTTGCCGTTCGGGCGGATAGGGCTCCGTCAAATGCCGTATTTGATCCAACTTCACGCTGATTCTTTTTGCGGCACAGCATCATTTTGGTTAATGAAAGGGGAAGGGCGTCGTCGCCCGCACCAAGGATTAGGGATCGCCCATGCGTGCTCGCTCACTTGCTCTGACGTCGGCGTTTGCCGTCGCCGCGATGATGCTCCCGGCAGCGGCTCACGCGGCAACCACCATCACGTTCAATGGGGTATCGGGAACTTACGCGAACACCAGCCCGGGTCCGAACACCAAGTTCAAGGACGTGTTCATCTTCTCTACGCCCAGCGCGGGATATCTCTCCATTGACTGGCGGACGCTCTACGGTGCCATCCTCACCAACATCAAGGCCTCTGTCAGGCTGAATGGCGTCCTCCTGACCGGGGCTGATACGGTGACGCCGGCAGGTCTTCTGAAGACACGCTCCCTCAACAACGTGTTGGTCTCTGCTGGTACGCAGACCGTCACCGTTGCCGGTTCGGCCATGGCGCGGTCGAGCTATTCGGGCACGATTTCGTTTGCCGCTGTGCCTGAGCCGGCAGCTTGGGCGCTGATGACCATCGGGTTTGGTGCCGTGGCTTTCGGGCTTCGTCGCAAGTCTCGCCCTGCGGTCCGCGCCAGTTTGTCTTTCGCTTAAGTCGTTTGACTTTTTGAGCAACGGGAAGGGGCGGCGCGGAAGCGTCGCCCTTTTTCGTTGTTGCGCTGTCATATGGCGTGGCAAGGCGCCGACGATGCCTGGCGCACTTGCATGATTCGGCAGGCACGTTGTCGAGATGGTTGGCAATCCATTCTGCTGGCTGGCGAGGCAAGAATCGCGGCTGTGAAGGCGCGCGGCTCACCTGAGCTCAAGGCTCTATCTGCCACCTGCCCCGTGCGAAATCTGACGGTACAGGTCGAGAAAGAAGTCCACCATCGCCGGCATGGCGTGCTGCGTGCGAGCCGCGTCGAGGGCGCTTCGGCCCATGGTCTGCCGTTTCTGTGGTGAGGTGGCGAGGGCGATCATGGCATCGGCCAAGCCTGCTTCGAATGTCGCGACGTCATCCACGGGAATTCGATAGCCGTAGGCGTCGGAGATATGATTGGCTGGGCCACCATAGCGCGCGCCGATTATGGGCAGCCCCCAACTGAGTGCTTCGAAGATGACGGCACCGCTCGGCTCGCGAACGCTAGGAAACAAGAACACGTCGGCATCGCGATAGAATGCATCTACATCGCTGCGTTTGACATGCCCATGGAACCGGACGAACCCGTCAAGGCCAAGCCGCGTGGTCTGCTCCTGCAGTGCCTGCCTGTGCGGACCATCGCCGAGGACATCCAGGCGCCAGTCAGGCAGGCGGTGCTGGGCTTCCGCCAGGGCGGACAGGGCAAACTGGACCCCTTTGCTGTAGATCAGTCGAGAGACTACCAGAAAACGGACCGGTCCAGGACGACTGGCACGGGCTGCGACAATGTCCTCTACGTGCTCGGTTTGAAGCGGAGCAACAATCTCTGAATGGGTGACGAACCGCTTCAGCTTCATGCCGGCGCTGGCCAGAAGCATTTCCACGTAGCCAGCCACACCGACCAGGTACGCTGCTTCCTGATAACTCCCCCGCAACAATGGGTCGAAGCGAAACCGTAGTCCGTCAAAATCGCGAAGCCGATAGTACCAAGGGTCTGTCCGGCCCGTGACGGAGAACCCGGGCGGGAAGGGGAGGCTGCCACCAAGCGGCCCCATGACATAAGGGATGCCCGTGCCTTGCAGCGGAGTCGGATAACGCATCCCCAATGGTCCGAAGTGGTGCCCGCAGGCAATGCTGGCGGGAGCCACCTGGTGGCGTATCACGTCGCGAGCGAAACCGTAGAATTTCAGGTAGTTCGGCTTAACGAGGGCGTTCAGTCGGCGACTCAGAAAAGCCAGTTTCCAGGCTTCGAACTCAAACACCTGGGAGTGCGGAAAGGCCTCGGCCAGGCGGTAGCTGCGGTTGACCGGGGTCTGGGCGACGAGGATGGTGTCAACCTTGGCGGAAATGCCCTGGAACAGATCGTAGCACCATCGGGGCTCGCCCACCGCCTCGCGGTCCACAAAGGGGCTGCTGATCAGGACTTTCATGTCGCGCTCCCCTTAATGCTCATGGCAGGTCGTCCGTGCCGCCAATGGCTGCGTTCATCCCGATAGCCGGTTCGATCATTTTGTGCATGTCGGTTTTGGTTTTTCTTAAGCCACTTCGTGCACGAATTGCGCGGGTCTGGAGCGATCCGGATCGGCTTGCCATGACTTCTCCGGTTGCTTTACCCAGCCAGTGCGTGTCGCTCGCTTGGCGATGAGTGAAAGTAGGGTCGGTCCTATGAAGAGCTGCAGGGGGTGGCGTCGCAAGGTGCTGCAACGGGTCTATTGCGACTATCGGTTGGGTCGGCTCTTTGAAGCGCTGGTCGCTCGGTGGGAAGGCGGTCCTTACCAGTCCGGTACCTGGCGCGAGCTTCTTTCACAGTGCTACGGTGTTCGGATCGGAGCCTACAGTTACGGCCCCATCCTTGATCGAACCTTCCTCACCAGGGGGGCAGCGTTGGAAACTGGTGCTCGATCGGCCGAGGCCTGATCGTGCGCCGGCGCAATCATCCGCTCGATCGGGTGACCCAGCACCCCTTATTCTGCGGATTCCGACGATGCCGCCCACCTATTCCGATCTGATCGCGCCCACCATTCCGATTTGATGCCGCCCAGGTGAGAGCCAGATCGCGGAGCGTATTTCACTGGGATTTCGTTGGTGGTCAAGCGG
>NZ_JACLAU010000066.1 GCF_014230305.1 Novosphingobium aerophilum | reverse complement strand
GGATGCCCAGGCCCGCCTCGCGCTGTTCAACCTGGAATTGCCGCAGATCCTCGACAGTCGCGGTATCGGGAGGACGGCCAAGATAAGTGGCAAACCGAGCGACATGGCGCACATAGTCGAACTGGGTGTCAGTGGGCGTGTAATTCTCCGCGAATGTGGGCTTTGAAAATTCCCTTGTTGGATGACCTGCCGCCCAAGCTGCCGGGGTTATGGACGTCGCCCGATTGAGCAGCGGCCTGGGCGAGACGCAGCTGCGGGTCCCGGCCGCGCAGGTTGGTGGTCATGTCTGCGCGCGCGATGCCCGCCTTCTGGACGAGATCGAAGGGTTTGCCCGCATCGACCGCACCGAGCTGGCGCGTGTCGCCTAAAAGGACAAGCCGCCGGACGCCGGCAAGGTTGGCCAGTGTCACGAGGCGTTCCTTGTCGTGGTTCGAGACCATCGAAGCTTCGTCGAGGACCAGCACCCGGTCGCCGAGCGCATCCTTCGCTTCAGCCTGAAGACCGGCATTGCCTGGGTCTTCCAGCAGTGGCGCCCAGCTCTTGAGCAGCCGAGCCAAAGTCATCGAGGTGATGCCGGTATCGCGCTCCAGCATCTGCACCAAAGTGTTCTGAACCGCGAGCCCGATGATCTCCTTGCCTTCCTCACCGAGGATCTGCGCCACGGGCTTCAGGACACTGCTCTTACCGGCACCTGCTACACCTTGGATGGCGATGGTGCGGTGGGTCGATGCCAGGATCACCCGCGTTCGCCCGATCGCGCATGTGCCGCGCTGCCTCGCGCAAGGTGTAGAAGGCGCCGTGCTGGTTGACGTTGAGCAGGCTGTGGTAAGTCTCGGTAGTCAGGTCGGCAAAGGACGCCGCGCGGCTCGAGAAGCCGGCATTCGCGAATACGCAATCGACCCTGCCGAGCGCGGCCAGGCTCGAGGCGAAAGCGGCAATGACGGCCTCCTCCTCGGCGACGTCCACGGCCTCGTGATGGACCCGCCCGGCACCGGCCTGCTTGAGCGCTGCGAGCGCCTCTGCATTGCGCTTGGCCCGGCGCCCCCAGACGATCACGTCAGCGCCCTGACGCGCGCACCCCATCAGGAATCCAAGACCGATGCCGCTGTTGGCCCCCGTCGCGAGCACGACCTTGCCGGCCAGATCGAACATCCCGCGGCTCATGCCAGCGGCGCCTTGGCGACGGGATGCACTTGCAGATAGTCCGCGAAGTACGGGGTCATGTCGTCGCGAGTCAGGCCCCACTCCTCATAGGAATAGAGGTGCTTTCCGTGCTTGTTCTGGGGGTTCTCCGCGAGCCACCGGGTCATTCCACTCTCCGCCTCGGGATTGAAGGCATCTCCCAGCCAGCGGTAGAGCCGGCGCATCTCGGCGACGGGGTCGCCGATGAGCGTGTCGTAGTAGAGGTGGTAGAAATCGCCGGGTCGTTCGCGGCTCACTTCGAGCGGCCGCGCCAGATGCAAGGCGAATTGCAGCGGGAAATGGCGCCGCATGTACTCGGCCCCGGCATCCACCTCGGAAAACGCCCGCGTGGCCCCACGCATCCCGAACGCCGAGGCCGCGGCGGCGTAGGGATCGCGGTGGGTCCAGACAACGCGCGCATCGGGGAAGGTCTTGAAGATCTGGCGCACGAACAGTGCGTCCGACGGCATCTTCAGCACCCATCGGCCCGGGTTGGTCGACTGGAGGATCTGGAGCGCGCGCTTTCGATGGGCGAAGGCTGATTCCATGTCCGTGAACAACAGCCAGTCGTGATAGGTCGGCGTCGTCGTGGTGACCGCCAGCATCATCGAGCGGAAGTCCTGCGCGACAAGGTGAACGCATTCGGTGGGGCTGTCACCCGGCTCGAAATGCGCGGCGGCAACCTTGGCTGCGGCCTTGAGGATGCCCTCGTCCTTGGCGACCTCGGCCAGGCAGCGCGGGTCGGAGCGGAGGGCTCCGGGCGCGGCCGGGGGCGCCAGATTGTAAGCTTCCCATCTAAGCATGGAGCGCACCGCGGGATCGGACTCGAACAGGTAGCTGAGCATGGTCGTCCCGGTCCGCGGCATGCCGAGGATGAACACCGGCCGCTCGATCGGGGTGCTTGCCAGGTCCGGATGGCGCCGATGCCAGTCGTCGACCACTATGCGCGAGGCCAGGCAATCGACATAGCGGTTGCGCACGCTCGCCCACCCCCGTTCGGTCAGACGGTTCTCGCGCGCATGATCGCGCAGCAGGATCCCGAGGCCCTCACGCCACGAGCCGGAGTCCGGATCGGGAAGGCCGCCGGTCTTGCCACGGGCGCCTTCGAGAATCTCGTCAAGGGTCAGGTTCATCGGGCTTCCATGGTGTCTGGCTTGGAGGCGACAACGAACACGAGCATCCCCTGGCTTGGCAACACGAGGGAATGTCGCTTGATGGACACTCTGTTCCGTGTCGGCCATGATCGTCATGAGCCTGGAGCCGGCAGGCGCTGGACGCTTGCAGGGCGCGCACCCTGCCGAGCAAGCGTGGCGTCAGGTTGGGAAGGAGAAAGCGGGTGGCGCAGCAGGAAGGATTGTCGCACGGGACCTTGCGAGCGGCCCGCATGGTCCAGTCCGGCCGTGACCAACAGGCAGCGATCGACCGCGGTGCCGGGATCTGGGAAGCGCGCGGCGTGGGCAACAGCTATCTGGTCACGACGTCCGACGGCAACGTGCTGGTCAATGCCGGGACGCTGGCCGATGCGCGGCGCGCCCAACCGCTGTTTTCCGCAGTGTCTGCGGCGCCTGTGCGCAGGATCGTGCTGACCCAAAGCCACGCCAACCAGTACGGCGGGCTGGAAGTCTACAAGACACCCGAGACCGAGATCATCGCTCACCGGCTGCACCCAGAGGAGCGGCGGACCGCCGCGATGCTGTCCGAGCACTACCGCCGCGGCTCGCGCCGCATCTTCGGCGCGATCACCGGGCGGACCGAGGACATGGTGCCTACCATGGAGATTGCACCCGACCGGCTCGTTGGCGACAAGGGTTATGCCTTCGATCTCGGCGGCCGGCGGTTCGAGCTCATCTGGACGCCGGGCGGGGAGACTCGTTCGGCGCTGATCGTGTGGCTCCCGCAGGACCGGATCGCGATCGTGGGCAACCTGTTCGGCCCGCTGTTCGGCAATCACCCGAACCTCAACACGCTGCGCGGCGACCGGCCGCGCTCGGCACTGGAATTCGTCACTTCCGTGCGCCGCCTGCGAGACCTCCGGCCCGTTCTGATGCTGACCGGCCACGAGGTGATCGAGGGCGAGGAGCACATCCTGGCCCAAACCGCTCGCATTGCCGATGCGGTGCAATGGGTTCACGACCGAACGATCGAGGGCATGAACGCCGGCAAGGATCTGCGCGCACTGATGCGCGAGATCCGCACCCCGCCCGAACTGACACTCACCGAGGAGTACGGCAAGCTGGCTTGGAACGTCCGGGCGATCTGGCACGAGTACACGGGGTGGTTCGACCCGGCCCGCGGCACGACCGAGCTCTATGCCGTTCCACCGTCCAGGGTTGCCCCTGCCTTGGTCGAGCTCGCCGGTGGGTCGGATAGGATCGTCAAGTGCGCAGTTGGTTTCCTGGACCGCGGCGAGCCGCTCGAAGCGCTCCACCTCATCGATATCGCTCTGGCGGCAGACCCTGCCTCGCCCGTGGCGCGAACGGCCAAGCGTGATGCTCTGCTGCTGCTCGACCGCCAGACCGGCGGGCACAACCTGTGGGAGCGCCGCTGGATCGCATCGGAAATCGAGCTCCTCGACCGGTGATGGAGGACGAAGGGGAGCCAATCGAAGCTGACCCCACGGCTCTGTGGGGCAATCCTCGGCTTGGCCTCGACCCACGGCTGAAGATCGAGGCTTCTATCAACCTGGCGGACGCGATTGTCGTCATAGCCCGGCTCAATCATGCGCAACCGGCATGCCATCGGTTCCGTCGGGACGAAGTCTACTGGCTGGACCTGTGCCTGACGCCGCGCCGACCGAACGCTCTCGGCCGCTACACCGATCATTGGGGCACGGCCCGGTTCGCTCAGCTCGGCTCCCTGCTCGCGTTTCCTCCGCAACAGGCACTCGAGCTGCGCAGTCCGGGCGGACGGCATGCCTCTCTCATATGCGCGCTGCGGGCGGACAGCGTCGAGCGGTGGTTCCCGCCTGACTTCGCCTGGACGGACCGCCGGCTCGAGGCGACGCTAAACATCGCCTGCGAGGTGCTCGTCCAGTTGATGACCAGGCTCAATCACGAGCTGCGCAATCCGGGAGAAGGGCATCGTGAGCTGTGCTCCGTCATCGTGCAGCAGATCGCGATAGAGCTGGGTCGCTATCTGGGTGCGGCAAGCGAGCCTGATGAGCGCGGAGGTCTGGCCGCATGGCGGCTCAGGCTCATCGAGGCACGTTTGTCAGACCCGGAGCAAGCTCATCCGAGCGTTCAGGACCTGGCGGCGATATGCCGTCTGTCCCAGCGTCAGTTCGCCAGGGCATTCCGCGCCAGCCGGGGCTGCTCCCCCGCGGACTATCTCGCTCAGGTCCGGATCGAGAGCGCCAAACGCCGCCTTTACACGGCAGAACCACTGGCCCGGATCGCCGCCTCGCTCGGTTTCGCAACGCAGTCGAGCTTCTGCGCAGCTTTTCACAAGGCGACTGGAGTGACACCGGGGCAGTTTCGGAAGCGACTGGGCACGGGTTAGTCCCTTAGCACGACTGGCAAACCTGCAGGCGATCGGCACCGAAGCGATGCTGGCTCGCGCGCATGGCCAAACCCGTGCAACGAATGAGCGTGAGGCATAGCTGACCAGGCAGGCTTGAGCGCGAAAAAAGCTGAAGCGGACATCGCGCTGCCTCCGGCAAGGCCGTGCAGGCGATGTCACGGACCACCGGTCCGATCGCCGCAGCGAAATCTGAGTTGATAGCTTGTTGCGGGGCGCCGGGGTGTTAGCCCTGTGAAACAACACCTTGTTCGCTCGGGAGTCCCGGATGTTCCACGCCCGCAAACTGTGCGGCACCATCTGCGCGATCCTGGCGCTTGCCTGCGAGCCGGGTATCGTGCCGGTGCATGCCGAGGAGCCCACGCAGGTGCGCGCGATCGATGTCTCCCGGCTGCCCTTCGTCCGCCAGACCGACGAGCGCTTCCAGTCCTACCAGATCGGCTTCTCGCACCTGACCGGGGGCGAGACCTGGAAAGCCTATGATGCCATGCCCAAGGGCCGGCAGGCTGCGGACTTTGCGGAGGTCCGCGAGGCGCGCGCTGCCGCGAACCTCAACACGCGGCGGATGCGCAACCTCACCAAAGCACTCGCGCCGCTGTACATCCGCTATAGCGGCACCACTGCCAATTCGGTCTACTTCCACAACAGCGACAGCCCGCCGCCGGCAAAGGTGCCCGAGGGCTTCACCGTCCTCCTGACCCGCGAGCGCTGGAAGGAAGCGCTGCGCTTCGCCCGCTCGGTCGACGCCAAGGTGCTGACCAGCTTTGCCAACAGCGCGGGCGTCCGTGACGACAACCATGCCTGGACGCCGAAAATGGCGCAGGAGTGGATGGCCTATACCCGGTCGATCGGCAGCCGGATCTATGCCGCAGAGCTGTTCAACGAGCCCAATGCGCCCGAGCCGCCGCGCATCCCCAAGGGGTTCTCGGCGGACGATTACGCTCGTGACTATGCGGCCTACCGCGCCTTTATGGCGAAGGCGGCACCCGGCGTTCGCCTGGCCGGTCCGGGCAATGCCATGCTGGGTATCGGAGTGACCCTGGGCACGCCGCCCGAACAGTACGCCGCTGCCGCACCCAGGCCGCAATGGGACATCGTCTCGTACCACTTCTATCCGGCCTTGGCCCAGCGCTGCGCGCCGGCGACTTCGCCACTGGGCATGAGCGCCGATCGCGCGCTCAGCGAAGAGTGGCTTGCCCGCCCCGACGCGGAGCTTGCCCGGTTCAAGGCCCTGCGCGACCAGTATGCCCCCGGCGCCCCGATCTGGCTGACCGAGACCGGCGGCGCGGCCTGCGGCGGGCTGATCTGGCAGCCGACCTTCCTCGATGCGTTCCGCTACGCCGACACCCATGCCCGGCTGGCCAGGGGCGGGCTCGACGCGATGTTCACCCATGCCCTGATCAGCGGGAGCAACGGGATCATCGACGAGAAGACGCTCGAGCCCAACGCCAGCTACTGGCCAGCGGTCCTGTGGCGCAGGCTGATGGGCCAGCGCGTGCTCGACGCCGGGCCGAACCAGGCGGGGCTGCACATCTATGCCCACTGCCTGCGGGGCAGCCGCGGCGGCGTTGCGCTGCTGGCGCTCAACATGAAAGACGGGGCCGACGCCGTTTCTATCAAGGGCCGGGCCAGGGTCTATGCGCTGACGGCCCCGGGGCTGGAGAGCAAGGCCGTCCTGCTCAACGGTCGGCTGCTGACCGTCGGCAAGGACGACCGCATGCCCCCGATGGCGCCGCGTGCCGAGTCCGGCCGGATCGAACTAGCGCCCTACAGCGTCACGTACATCGCCATACCGCAGGCCAACAACGCCGCGTGTGGTGCTTGACCCTGGGATGTGCCACCGATGACGGAGCAGATGCTCGATCTGACCTCGAACCGCCGGACGATCCTGAAGGGCGCAGCCGCTCTTGCCGGGGTCGCCGGGCTGAGCCCCTTCGGCCTGCCCCGGGCGCTGGCAGGCGACCAGCCCGACTGGGTCTGGCAGCCGATGCGATGGGTTCAGATCAACTTCACCGATGACGACCCCGGCCGCTACGATCCGCAGTTCTGGCTCGACTTCATGCGGCGCACGCAGACCCATGGGGTCTGCCTCAGCGCGGGCGGCATCTCGGCATTCTACCCGACCGAGGTCCCGTTCCACCGGCGCAGCCCCTTTCTCGGGGCGAGCGACCCGTTCGGGGATCTGGCCAAGGCGTGCAAGGCCATGGGGCTGCGCGTTCTCGCCAGGGTGGATCCCAGCGTGGTCCATGCCGATGCTCTGGCCGCCCATCCTGAGTGGGTCGCCCGCAGCGGCGACGGCAAGCCGCGAAAGCACCCCGATGATCCGGCCCTGTACCTCAGCTGCCCGAACGGGCCCTTCAGCTTCGGCTGGGTGCCCGAGGTCATCCGCGAGATCATGAGCCGATATCCGGTTGACGGGATCTTCGGCAACCGCTGGTCGGGTGGTCATGTCGGGATCTGTTACTGCAATGTCTGCAAGACCGAGTTCCGGGCCGCGACCGGCCTGGACCTTCCCCCGAACCTGCTCAACCGGCGCGACCCGGCGCTGATCGCCTACAACCGCTGGAGTGACGCCAAGCGCTTCGATCAGATCCAAGCCTACAACGCGGCGGCGCGGGCCATCAATCCGCAAGCCCTGTTCGCCCCGGGGTCGTCGTGGCAGCGCCTCGACCCCAAGCGGCTGCGCACGAGTTTCCGCGCCATCTACGCCGACCAGCAGCAGCGCGCCGCCGGCAATCCTGTGTGGTCCGCCGGACGCGGGGCCAAGGAAGCAGCCTGCATCATGCAGGGGGCCGGCCCGATCAGCGGCAGCGTCAACGTGGCGCAGATGGAGTTCAAGGACTCCGTCCAGTCGATCGACGAGACCCTGACCTTCCTCCACGACGGCATGGCCCAGGGTTTCCGGCCCTGGCTGATCAAGTTCAAGGCCGAAGTCTTCGACAAGCGCTGGGTCGCGCCGATAGAGCAGGCCTTCGCTTGGCATGCGCGCAACGAGCGGTACTTCCGCAATACCGACAACCTCGCTGATGTCGCCGTGCTGCAATCGCTGCAGACCAATTCGACCTATCGCTCCGGCGGCAGCGTCAACCTGCAGCCGGTTAGCGCGATGACCGCCGGAGGCAACGAGGCGGCCCTCAACGGAGCCTACCAGGCGCTGCTCGAGGCACGGGTGCCATTCAGCCTGGTGGATGACCGGGATCTCGATCCCGCGATCCTCGACCGCTACCGCGTGATCCTGCTTCCCAACATCGCCTGCCTGTCCGACGCCCAGTGCGACAGCATCCGCCAGTACGTGAGGCGCGGCGGGTCCATCGTGGCCTCCGGAGAGACCTCGCTCTACACCGAGGACGGAACCGAGCGGACAAACTTCGGCCTCGCCGACCTGTTCGGCTGCGACTATGCGGGGCAGGTCGATCGCAAGGTCGAAAACTCCTACATCGGCATCCACGGCCCACACCCGTTGACGGCCGGGCTCGACGATACGCCGCGGATCGTGGGGGGCACCCGCATCGTCCGGGTGAAGTCGGCGAACGTCCCGCCGCAGAACCCGCTGAGGCTCATCCGCAGCTACCCCGACCAGCCGGCGGAGGAAGCCTACCCGCGCGAACCCGCCTCGGACGATCCGATGGCTTTCGTCCGCACCTTCGGCCAGGGCCGCGTGGTCTATTTCCCGTTCAACCTGGAGCAGTTGTTCTGGGAACAGGGCCCGCGCGATCATCTGATCCTCCTGCGCAACGCCGTGACATGGGCGTCGGGCCGACCGCAGCCGATGACGGTCTCGGGAGCAGGCCTGATCGACGTCAGCTACTTCCGGCAGGAGCGGTCACTGGCTGCCCATCTGGTCAACCTCAACAATCCTTCTGCCGTCCGTGGATACATGCACGAGACCGTGCCGGCAGGGCCCTTCGTGGTGAACCTCGAGCTGCCGAACAACACCAGACCTTCGCGGATCAGGCTGCTGGAGGCGGATCGGAACGCCACTTTCCGGCAGTCCGGCTCGCGCTTGACCGTTACCGTGCCGCACGTGGCGCTGCATGAGGTGATCGCGGTCGACATTATCCCAGCCCAGGTAAAGAACACACGTCGAGAGCCAAAGCCAACCACGTTGCTCGGGTTGAGCTGGAGGCATCGGGACGAAGATCTGCCGGTTACGCCCGGGCAGTGCGACCTCAGTAAGGGGCATCATTTGCCGTCGGCATGAACCGCGCCGGATCAGCTGATGCCCGTCTGCGGCTTATCCCGAACAGCCGTTAATCGGATCTTCTCAGGACGAAAGCGAACGGCGCCATCTGGTTCGGCATACGTCAGCGATCCTCCCATGTCGTCGACCAGGCGTTCTCCAAATGGCCGTGTTGGCCATTGGAGAACGATCATGGAGATGCCTGAAACAGCAACCAACGCCACCAAGCGCCCCGTCTGGAACGCGGGTAGAACCGTCGGCGCCAAACGTGCCCTGAAGCCGAAGCAAATCTGGGAGATCAGGTTCTATCTCAACCAGCGTCGCCGTCTGAGGGATCGAGCACTGTTCGACCTCGCCATCGACAGCAAGCTTCGCGGGTGCGACTTGGTGCAACTGAAGATCGCCGACCTTGTCAGCGGCACACAAATCCGCACGCGGGCAATCGTGATGCAGCAGAAAACCGGGCGTCCAGTCCAGTTCGAGCTCCTAGCAGATACCCGGGCCAGCCTTCTTACGTGGCTTGACCGCCGGTGCGGCACCATCGACGACTACGTCTTTCCCAGCCGCGTCGATCGCAACGGACATCTCAGTACTCGCCAGTACGCCAGGCTCGTCGACGAATGGGTCACAGGGGTGGGCTTGGTGAGTAGCGAATATGGCACTCATTCACTGCGACGCACGAAGGCCTCGATCATCTACAGGGCGACCGGCAACCTGCGTGCCGTCCAGATACTTCTCGGCCATAGCAAGATAGACAACACCGTCCGCTATCTCGGCATTGACGTGGAAGATGCGCTCGCTCTCGCTGAGAACACCGAGATCTGAACTCATCGGCTCCCGTGTCCGGTGACGGGCTGGGTGCGGGAGTTGGGACTTGTACGAACCCGCTGGCGCGGGAGTGGTGCTTGCCTTGAGGTCAGCCCGCTGATCTGCAGCCTGGTCGAAGTTGAGGTCTGCGGCGAGTAGGCAGACGATCGCGGCTCCTTTCAACCAAGGAGTCGTACGATGACCAACGTTCTGTCCGATGCCCCCGCCAGCTCGCTGCGGCAACGCATGATCGAAGACATGAACATGCGCCGCTTCGCCCGGAAGACCCAGTTGTCAACGGGCACCGAAGTTTCCCTGGATGTGGGCGCCTAAAAATCCCTGGCTGGCGGTTCTTATTTACCGGTGATCAGCCGTAGTGTTGATCGAGTTGCTCCCGTTTTGGGGGACGGCCTCGCCGGCGCGGTGGTGGTGCTGATTGGTACGCCGCCGCGTTTCGGAGATTCTCCGGGACGAGCGCGGTGTAGCGCGACAAACTGGATGAGGATTGCGCGTCAATCAGGATGAGAATGTGATTGTCGCGGCGCGTCGATCAGTGCCTGTTTTGATTGTCGCTGGCAAGGTCGTCGTTCTCATCCTGATTGTCGC
>NZ_JACLAU010000065.1 GCF_014230305.1 Novosphingobium aerophilum | reverse complement strand
CGCGACAATCAGGATGAGAACGACGACCTTGCCAGCGACAATCAAAACAGGCACTGATCGACGCGCCGCGACAATCACATTCTCATCCTGATTGACGCGCAATCCTCATCCAGTTTGTCGCGCTACAAGGTAGCCTTCGTCGTGCCGGAGGCAATCCCAGCTGAATACTCGGTAAGAAAGGTGCTCAAGTCGGTCGTATCGGTTGTTGCCATTCGCGGGCTTTTTGAACGCACGCGTTGCAGCGCTGCGGCAAAGTCATCAGGGCCTTCCGCGAACTCGATCAAGCCCCTTTCGGCAAAGGCCTTTGTGATCTCGCTCTGATGGTCATCGTAGTGTTCACCCCGCGCGAACGTGCGGGGTATCGCGATCACCCGACAGCCCTGTCGCAATGCCGTGATCAATGAACCTGTTCCACCATGGCAGACCACGATATCCGCCTTGCCCAGGATTGCCTGAATCGTCTCGAACGGAAGGGTCTCGTGAAATTCGGTGTCAGGAGGACAAGATGGGCGAAGCCCGCCTTCTCCAACTTGCATCACCACACGCTCCGGAAGCAATCCGGATTGCTTGGCGCCAGCAACCAGTTCAACCAGGCGGTCGAACTTCAGCGTGGCCCCGACCGTGGCGAACACCAGCGGCTCTTTGGCCGGGCGCGGTGCGTCAAGATATCTGAAGGGATCAAACAGCAGGGAACCAGACCACTTACGCGCTGATTCCGGTGACTGGGCAATCCGGACATGGGCCAGCGGCCCTCCCAGTCTGGCAAATGCCGACGGCGCGTGAAACCGGGCGAAGCTATCGATCAGGACAATCCTTGCTCCGTACAACCGCGCCCACAGAATGGTGAAGAACATCGAACCAGCGCCGGTCGTGATGACAATTCGGGGACAATGGCGCCGTACGATTCGCCAGGAAGACCAGCAATTGCGGACAGCCGCGACCAACATCTTCCCCGGCGCGCCCAGCTTGGCCTGACCAAGTGCGACATGCTCGACAAATTCGGCGGGGTGCTTTTCGGCGATCGAGTGACCAAGCGCGGTTGGCTCGGTCACGAACAGGTAATCACCATAAGCCTTCCAAAACGGCTCGAGATCCAGGATCTGCCGAACGTGCCCTCCCCCCGACGCCGCGAGGAAGAGCTTTGCGCACCGTTTGTCCGCTACCATTTCCCCCATGTGCCTTTCGCTACGTCATCATAAACCCTGCGACGAAGCTACATTGCGCCGCAACATCAGCCGCCCCAGACATCCGTCGTAAGCGGACGGCCACAAGTTAAGGGAGCACAAGGCAATAAACCATAACCTGTTTGCCAAAGACCATTTATTCAGGTCGAACGTTCCCAGGCGATCCACACCCGGAACATCCCCCTCCCCGATCTTCGCAGCCGCAATATACTGGACAAGCCCCAAGCGACACCCTAATCTTCCCCATGCTGGATGCGGCAGCCGTCCCGGAAACCAGATGTCAACAGTTTGTTGGATAGACCAGCGTCATCCACGGCTGGTGCCACCAGCAGCCCCCCGGCCTGCCTGAATGAGAGTTGGTGTTGCGTGGATTTGGTATCAATTCTGCATCGACCCAGGCCAGGCCAGCGATGTGTTGATAGAGGGGGCAATGCCACGTCGCACCCGCCGTCCCGTGAATTCCATCCTTGGATACAGGACCGGTCAGGCCGCATTCACGCCAAGGCCCCGAGGATACCCATCGCGCTGATGCGGCACATCCGGACAGGTTTTTTGTGACCGAACCTCATTCTCCAACACTGTCGAGGGTGCTGTCTGGCGACCTCTGCACCGGGTGCGGACTTTGCGCGGGCCTGAGCGGTGGTGCGGTCAGCATGACCGTGGAGGCTCCCGGTTATGCTCGTCCCAGACAGATCGCGCCTCTCGATAAGCGGACGGAGCAAGCCATTGCGACCGCCTGCCCAGGCACAACCATATCGAGCTGGCCCGACGCTCCGTATGTTCACGAGTACTGGGGACCGTGGATAAAGACCGTCACAGCCCATGCGACCGACCAGCGGGTCCGCTTTGCCGGGTCGTCGGGTGGCATGGTCACCGCCCTGGCGATCCATGCCCTTGAGACCGGAATGGTGTCGCGCGTACTCCATATCGAGGCCGACCCGGATCACCCCACCCGCAATGTTCTCACCTGGTCCGAAACTGCTGATGCCCTGATCGCGGGCGCCGGCTCGCGCTACGCCTCCTCGTCTCCGCTGGCGGATATCGATACGGCGCTCGCCACGGAAGGGCGATTTCTCTTTATCGGCAAGCCCTGCGACGTCTCTGCACTGCGTCAGTTGGCTAAGTCGGATCCGCGCGTGGATCAAAAGGTTCCACTCATGCTGTCGTTCTTCTGCGCGGGGGTCCCGAGCCACGCCGGCGCAGATGCGGTGATCCTTGACATGGGACTGGATCCCACCGCGGTGACCCGTTTCCGTTATCGCGGCAACGGTTGGCCCGGTCTGACTGTGGCGGAGACGGCTGACGGGGCCCGCGGCGAGATGCGATATGCGGACAGCTGGGGCCGGCACTTGTCGCCCCGGGTCCAGGCACGTTGCAAGATTTGTCCCGATGGGGTCGGCGGGGTCGCGGATTTGGCCTGCGCCGATGCGTGGTATGGCGGCGAAACAGGATACCCTCAGTTCGAGGAGCAGGAAGGACGCAGCCTTACCATGGCGCGAACCCCTGCCGGCGCAGCACTTCTCGCTGCAGCCGAACAGGCAGGCCGGGTCGTGAGCAGTCCGCTGGAGGTCGATCAGATCGATCTGATGCAACCAGGGCAGGTCCGCAGAAAAAGGGCCCTGCGCGCACGGATTGCCGGGCTGCGCCTGATCGGGAAACCCGTCCCTGTCATGCAGGGGCTGTACGTCACCCAAGCCGGCCGCCGAGCGCCGCGGCGCGAGAGCTTTCGCAACTTCGTCGGCATAATCCGCCGCAGGATCAGGCGATGATCATGCGAACTCAGTTGCTTATGCGTAAATGCATACAACCAACTGGCGTGGCTCCGGCTCAGTTTGGCGATGGCATCGCACCGTTTGCCAAGACCAGTCCAACTAGAACGAGTAAGCAAACGTGACCCGAACCGTCAAAATGCTCGGACTGACGCTAATCGTCCTTTTGTCTGCTTGCGAGCCTAAGGAACCCACCGGTCAGGTCATTGCTACAGTGGCTGGACGGGAGATCACGGCGAGCGAGCTGCAGCAGGAAATGGCCTCCAGCGCTGCTGGCGGGTTGTCGCGTGATCAAGCGCTCGACGCTCTGATTTCTCGGAAGATTCTCACTGATGCCGCGAACGAGGCCAAGATTGACAAGCTGCCGTCGACCTTGTTGATGCAGGCCCGGGCACGCGATCTGGTGCTGATCTCGGAACTGAACCGCAGAATCCATGATTCGGCCCCCCAGCCGGACGATGCCGAGGTCAAGGATTTCGTTGCCGACCATCCTGCCAGCTATGCGAAGCGGCGCGTCTTTATCCTGGATCAGTTCGTAGTCACAGATCCCACGCGAACGCAGCAGTTGATCCGGCAGTTGCTGCCGCTTAAGACGCTCGACGAAGTAAGGGTCCTGCTTGACAATCTGGCCATTTCCTATGCCCAGACCGTCGGCACGGTTGATGCCCTGACCATCGATCCGGACCAGGCGGAAAAGATAGCAGCATTGCCGCCGGGCGAAGTGATCGTCAGCCCGTCAAGTCAGGGACTGCGCATCAGTCGCATTCGGGAGACGGTCACGCTGCCCCTCCCAGAACGGGACGCCTTGCGAATTGCTCGCCAGACGATCTGGGAAAAGCGGGCTGGAACAATTACGAACGCGAAAATCAACCAACTGATCGCCGCCGGCAAGAAAGAAGTTCGCTACAACCCAGCCTATCAACCGAAGAGGCAATAGGCTATCCGCAGCCGGAGCATGAACTGAAACAGCCCGGCGATTGACCATTCATGGTTGGGCAACCCGGAAACCAGGTCGAGCGGGTGAGAAGAAGGAACGGACATGACGGTCGCTAAGCGGGCAAGATGCAAGAGGGTGCTTTTGGGATGCGTCGTCGCCTCGGCTGGCATGGTCCCGTCGATTGCTCTGGCACAGTCAGCACCCGGTTCGGCCTCGCGCCAGCCAGGCCCGGCACTGCGGGCCGGACTTGACGCGACCTATTTCTCGAACATGACCCGGTCGAGCGAGGCGGAGGCCGCCGCGCGGGGCCTAAGCCAATCGGATGTTCGGATCACTCCCAAGGTGGATTTGGACATCATCAAGCGCATAGCTGGACGGCATACGGCCACTCTGGCGGGCAGCGTGGGCTACGACATCAACATGCGCAACACCCGGCTCAATCGCGAACGGGTGTCCCTTGACGCCGGTCTGGACCTTGACCTGCCGGTTTGCGACACCGGGTTCGAGGCGAATTTTGCTCGTCGACAGAGCGATCTTGGCGACTTTCCGGGCAACGATCCCGAATCCGGCAAGAATGCCGAAACCTTTCTGGGCGGTTCGGCCCGGGTGACCTGTGGCTCGGTCGGCGGGCTACGCCCGACCGCTGCCGTACGCTACCAGACTGCAACCAACACACTCGCCTCCCGCACGTTCAATGACCACGATGTCCTGAGTTACACCGGTGGCCTGATGTACCAGTCCGTTGCCCTGGGCGAGGTGACCGGGCTGGTGCGGCGCACCGAAGTGCGGTTCCCGAACCAGCCCCTGGCGGGGGGCAGCGCCAGCGGATTCGATTCCACGGCCTATGGTGTGGCATTCTCGCGCAATATCGGCGCGCGACTATCGGCCAATGCCGAACTGACTTATGCGGCGCTGGACAGCAGGCTGGGAGGCACCCCGGGGTTCCGGGGCATGAACTGGGACGTGTCCGCAAAGCTGCTCGTCGGATCGCGCCTGGAGTTAACCGCAAACACATCGCGGTTGCTATCGACCTCGCTGTTGATCCCATCCAACTACAACATCAGCTCGACCTACTCATGGGCAGGGCGATATGCCTTGACCGGGCGGGTTAATCTCGAGGCGGGATACACTCATCTCTATCGGCGTTTCATCGGTCCAACACGGGTCATCGGAACGCCCCTCACCCGTGACCTTCGTGACACGGGCTACATCGGCGCAAGGTACTCGGTAAACCGACGGATCGCCCTCCGCCTGCGCGCCACGCGGGATCAACGTACAGGGGGTGGCCCTGCCTACGATTTTGTCGACTATAGGGCGCTCTCGAGCATCGACGTGTCGCTGTGAGGCCAGGGATCAAGGGACTAAGCCTATGACTTTTCTGCGAGCCTTCTTCCGTACGATGGTTGCCGTGGTCGCCGCGACCATCATGGCCGTTCCCGCTCAGGCGCAGACCAGTATCTCTCCCCAGCCGGTGGCGGCTGCAGCAGACCCCCGGGCGGCTGCGGTGTCGCTTAACAACGGCTACAAGGTCGGTATTGGCGACGTACTGGAAGTGAGCGTGCTTGGCCGTGATGAGTATCGCGCCCGCGTCCAGGTTCAGTCTGACGGGACAATCCTCCTCCCCTACATCAACTCCGTCCAGGCTTCGAACAAGACCATCCTGGAACTGCGGGATGCCGTCCAGAAGGCATTGGAATCCGGTGGCTTCTACACCAAGCCAGCGGTCAGCGTGGTGGTCACCACATTCGCAAGCCGTTACGTTGTCGTGCTCGGCGAGGTCGCCACCCCCGGAATCGTTCCCATCGACCGTGCCTACCGTTTGTCTGAAATCATTGCCCGCGCAGGCGGGCTGAGAACTGCTGGAGCCGATGCCATAACCCTGACGCCGGAGGGCGGAGCGCCAGTCCAGCTTTCGCTGCGCGATGCCGCAACCGGCGGGGCCGACAAGGATCCGATCGTCAATCCGGGGGACAAGGTGTTCGTCGCCCCCCCCAAGACCTTCTACATCTATGGGCAGGTCAATGCGCCGGGCACCTATCCCATCGACCGTGGCATGAACGTACCCAAGGCGCTTGCGCGGGGCGGCGGACTGACCGCGCTGGGCTCTGAAGGCCGGGTCAAGGTGATCCGAGACGGCAAGGAACTGAAGAAGTTCGATCCGAATGCGCCGATCCAAGATGGTGACGTCATCGTGGTCGGCGAGCGCTTCTTCTAAGGGAGACCGGGAATGGGTTTGATCCAATATGCCCGGATGATGTGGGCGCGACGGACGCTGATCATCTTTTCCACGCTCGGCGCGTTTGTCGTGGCATTGACGGTCAGTCTGTCATTGCCGCCGGTCTACGAGGCGACCTCGCGGATCATGATCAATATCCTGCGGCCCGATCCTGTAACCGGCCAGGCGTTCAATGCCCAGGCGGCGAAAGCCTTCCTCAATGCCCAGACCGAACTCATTCGCGATTACCGCGTGGCCGGCAAAGTCGTCGATGTCTTCGGCTGGACCAGCAACCCCCAGATCGCGGAGGAATACCGTTCGCGTTCGAAGGACGATCGCCGCGATTTCCGGCGTTGGCTGGCCCAAAGAATCATCGACAACACCCGCGTGAGCCTGGTCGACAACAGCAACATTCTGGAGATCACCTATCGCGCCAACTCGGCCAACACGGCCAGAATGGCGGCGGATACCATTCGTGATGCCTATGTGGAGCAGACCCTCGCGTTCCGGCGCGAAGACACCGCCAAGACGGCCGAATGGTTCAAGGCCCAAGCGCAGAAGCTGAGCGGGGACCTTGCCAATGCCGAACGGCGAAAGGCCGAATTCGAACAGAAGAACGGGATCGTTTTGCAGGAAAACAACACGGACATCGAATCCGAAAAGCTGAAGGCGATTGCTTCTGCTGCGTCGATGCCCGTTCCCTCGTTGAACCTGCCGAGCATGCCGAACCCGGCCGTGGCGCAACTCGCTCAGATTGATGCTCAGATCGCGCAGATGTCTGAACAACTGGGTCCCAACCATCCGCAACTGGTTGCCATGAAACAGCAACGCGCAGCCATTGCCCGCGCCGCGGCATCGGCACCGCGCGGTGGGGGCGGATCTGGTGGCGGAGCGGCTTCAACCGCCGCAATGCTCGATGCGCAGACCAGGAAAGTGCTGGCCCAACGCGGGCTCGTCGGCGAGGCACAGCGTCTTGCCACCGAGATCACCTTGCTCAAGGATCAGTACCAGAAGGTAGCTGCGCGCAGTGCCGAGTTGGAGCAGCAGGCACAGTCGAGCGAGACCGGAGTGACCCTGCTGGGTGGCGCAGTGTCGCCCGATGCCCCGATATCGCCCAACCGGCTGCTGATCGCCCTGGGTGGTGTTGCAGGTGGCCTGGCCATCGGTCTGGCTTTGGCCCTCGGCCTCGAGTTTGCCGACCGCAGGGTCCGCGGGATAGAGGATCTGGACTTCCCCGATCTTCCGTTCGTCGCCGCGATGGGCTCAAGCAAGCTGGATCGGCCTGCCCGCAGTTTTTGGTATTGGCTGGGTATCGGCCAGAAAAATCTCGAAAGTTCGCCTGCATGACTGACATCACCCACGATGACGACGGGCTGGTGGATACCACCGCGGCGACACTCGCGTGCAGCGAGGACCAGGCGGTGTCATCGGACCTTGGGTCTGACCCAGGCTACAACTTCTCGTCGGATGTCTACATCCTGTCTCGCCCGCGCAGCCCGCAGGCTGAGAGCATCAGCGAACTCAGGGCCCAGCTGAATTCGCAGCATATCCGGGATGGCCGTCGGTCGGTTGCAATCTGTGCCGCGACCAGTGGTGTGGGCTCAACCTTTCTTTCGGTAAATCTGGCGGTTGCCATGGCATTGGCCGGCAAGCGAACGCTGCTGATCGATGCCAACCTGCGTTCTCCGGGCGTCCACAAGTACATAACGCCACCCGGGCCGGCTCATGGCTTGATCAACCACCTGTTGGACGACCCCGATTCAGACGGAATCGTTGTCCACTCGGATATCATCCCCAATCTGTCGGTCATCTACGCGGGAACCGGAGAAGGTGTTCCGCAGGAACTGGTCGCAGGGCGCCGCTTCAGCGAGGTGATCAACAAGGGCATGCGCAGCCACGAATTCACCGTGGTTGACACCCCCCCCGCCAACGAATTTTCGGACTACCTCGGGATTTCCGTTATCGCCGGTTATGCCTTGCTGGTCGCTCGCAAGGATCTGACGCGGGTAGCCGATCTCAAGACCGTCGCCGGTATGCTCCTCGCCGATCGTGTACGCCTCGTGGGCGCTTTCATGAATGTGTTCTAGGCCGGACAGTGGACCTCGCAACCGCAGGCACAGGGTTTAGACTGCGCGACATTGCTACCGCAATTGGCCCGCGTTGGCCCCTGATGGCTGGACTGCTGGTGCTTGCCATCCCGACGGTGATGGCTCTTGCCCGTTCGTCGTGGTCAGGTGACCTGGGCAGTCACGGCCCTCTCGTACTGGCAACCGGTCTTTGGCTGCTGTGGCACTGCCGGGACGAGATGTGTGCGCGTCGGACACCGGCCCGGAACCGGCTGCTGGCAGCCTTTCTGGTCACGACACTGGCCATCTACCTTGTTGGGCAGATATTCGATTTCCTTAGTGTGCAGGGATGGGGCATGCTGGGCGTGGGCACGGTGGTGCTCTATCGGATCTACGGTTCCGGTGGGCTCCGGGTTGCGGCCCTACCCCTGGCCTACCTCGCGTTCGCCGTGCCGCCACCAGGGTGGATAATCGACTATCTGACCTTTCCGTTGCAGCAGGCGATTTCGCAGGCCGTGGCCATGATCCTGGCAGCCATCGGATATCCGGTCGCGCATCAGGGGGTCGCGATCTTCATCGGCACCTACCAACTGATGGTGGAAAATGCCTGCTCTGGCATGAATTCGATTGTCGGGCTTACCGCCCTGACCATTTTCTACATCTATACGCTGCACCGGGCTTCCTGGCGCTATGCGCTGGTGCTGGTCTTCATGATCGTGCCGATCGCGATGTTGGTGAACCTCCTGCGGGTGCTTGGCCTGGTCCTGCTGACCTATCATCAGGGTGATGCCACCGCGCAGGGCTTTATGCACCTGACCACCGGGATAATCCTCTTTGCCTGCGGTTTGGGCCTTATTTTTCTGATCGACAAGGTGTTTCAGCGGGTTATCAAGCGGCAGGAAGGGGGAACGTGATCGAGCGTCGCGACCTTCTGATTGGTGGAGCCTGCTTTGCGGCCGTGGGATTGGGCGCCGCGCTGCGACCCAGCCGACGCCTGTCGTTGCTCAGTGCGGCCAAGCTTGGCCCGTTGATCCCCCGTCGGGTGGGGCGCTGGCAGGCGCGAAACACAGCCGAACTGATCGTCCCGCAGATCCCTGGCAGCCTCGCCGACCGGCTCTACAGCGAAACAGTGGCGCAAATCTACGAACCGATTGATCGCGCCGGACCGGCCATCATGCTGCTGATTGCGTACGGGGCCACTCAGAGCGACCTGCTTCAACTGCACCGTCCGGAAAGCTGCTATCCGGCCCTGGGCTTTGCCCTGGAGGAACGGCACTTCACCAACCTTTCGCTCCCTGCCGATGATCCGGTCCCGGCCGTTGCACTAACGGCCACCACCAGCACCCGGACCGAAGACATCGTCTACTGGACCAGGCTGGGAGAGTATCTGCCACGCACGGCAGCGGAGCAGCGGCTGGCCAGGTTCAGGACCGCTCTCAATGGAGTCGTGGCCGACGGTGTCCTTGTCAGGGCCTCGCTGCTGAGGAACAGGGATGGACCAGCCCAGTTCAAGGTGCTGGCCGGGTTCCTGACCGACCTGGTCAAGGCCATGCCAGCAGCCGACCGCAAGGTTCTGGTCGGAACGAGCCGGGCCAAGCGAATGTATAAAGGCTGACAAGTTGGCGAGGACGGCCGGCGAAACGGCCAGTCATCTTCCCGCGCGCACGCCAATCAGGTCCGTGACTGGCGGATTTCAGCGCAGGCTTGCAGGAATGCCCCGGTCCGCTCTTCCGTCAAGGGATTCTGCAGGAAATCACCCAGTTCACGGAGGTTCGCCAAGTCAAACTCCCACCAACGACTCTGTTCAAGGGCGTTCTGGACGGGCTCGGGATATCTCGGCCTGAGCACCCGGCCAGGCACCCCCACCACGATTGCGTAAGGAGGGACATCCTTCGTCACCACGGCACCAGCCGAAATGACCGCTCCGTTGCCGATCGACCTACAGGCCGACAAAATGGTCACTCGATCCCCTATCCACACACCATGGCCAATCGTAAGGGAATTATCCTCATTGGCCGGGATGGTGTCTGCTGGGACGTTCCCCAGCTTCGCATTGTAGAATAAGGTGCGAATTCCGGGGTGAAGCCGCCCCCCATTCCGAGGAATTCCCGCCCGGGATTCCGAACTGATCCCGCCCACCGTTCCGATTAATTCCCGCCCACCCTGGATGGGGTGATGGGCCTGATCGTTGG
>NZ_JACLAU010000064.1 GCF_014230305.1 Novosphingobium aerophilum | reverse complement strand
GGGCGGGAGGCTCCGCTAGCGGAGCCTCCCGCAATCGCATCATGCACCACTTTCAAGATACAAGGGGGACCGCGCTGCCGCAGGCAGCGGGGTGGAGGGGGACAGCAACCGGCCCCCTCCGTCAGCCGGCATTCGCCGTCTGACACCTCCCCCGTTGCATCCTGCGGATGAAACAGGGGAGGATCTGAAAACGCCCGCTCCCCGCCCAACCCGGACATCACGCCACCCTCTCCTCACGCCAGTCCGGGCTTTGAGCCGGCTCAGCGTCGAGGGGCGAGTTCGTCGAGCAGGGTGGCGATATCCTCGGGAAAGATCGTCTCGGGCCAGGCGGGCAGTTCGGCCCGGGTGAACCAGCGATGGGTCATCTGCGCCGCCCGTTCCACCGCGGTGTGGCCCTGGTCGCTCGGGTTGAAGCGCGGCGCATGGACCACGAAGAAGCGCTCGTCCGAGCGGATCCATTCGCCGGTCAGTGTGGCGAACTCGCCGCCGCGGCGTGCGCGTTCGGGGCCGCAGTCGGCCACCTCGAGCCCGGTTTCCTCGAACAACTCGCGACGGGCCGCGGCGGCAAAGGTCTCACCGGGATCGCATTCGCCGCCCGGTCCGCACCAGAACGGGGCCCGGCCCGCCACCACGTAACGGAACAGCAGCACCCGGTCGTCGGGGTCGATGAGGAGGATGCGGGCGGCGCGACGAAGCCGCGGCAGGGTCTGTTCGGCAAGCTCGGTCATCGCGTCACTCGCCGGGGGCACGGGCCTTGATCGCCAGGGCGTGGACCCGCTGGCCGGGAATGTCGCCCAGCGCGGCATTGACCATGCGCTGGCGCTGCAGCCGGCTTTGTCCGGCAAAGGCGGCGCTCTCGATCTCGATGGTGAAGTGGCTTTCGCCCGTGCCGTCATCGCCCATATGGCCGCGATGGCTTGCGCTGTCGTTGATCACGGCGAGGCGCCCGGGGGCGAAGGCCGCGGTCAGCCGCTGCTCGATTTCCTGTGCGATGGGTCCGGTCATGGCTTCCCATCTAACGCATTTGCCCCCATCTGGAAGGGGTGCGACACGACAAATTTCATGGCCGGATCAACGGTTCGGGGCGCGGCTGCGATCGCCCCGGCTGTCGCGAGCAGGGAGAGTTCCGCGCCCCCGGGCTGCGCCCGTCGGGATTCGATGGTCCCGGCGAATACCGCTGGTTCTGCCTGGAGCACATCCGTGAGTTCAATGCCGGGTATGACTGGTTCGCCGGGATGAGCGCGGAGGAAATCCTGGCCGCGCAGCACCCCACGGCGGGGTGGGATTCCGAAACCCGGGCCTTTCGTCCCACGGCCGGGGTCGATGCCGCGCCGCGCTGGGCCGATTTCAAGGACCCGCTCGATGCGATCAGTGCCCGGGCCCGTGCGTTCCGGCCGCACCAGCGTCCCGACGGGCAGGCGATCAGCCCCGAGCAGCGCCGGGCCTTCGATGCCCTGGGCCTGCCCCCGGATGCCGATCGCAAGGCGCTGCGCAGCCGCTATTCGCAGCTGGTGCGCCGCTATCACCCCGATCGCAACGGCGGCGACCGCAGCATGGAAAGCAAGCTTCAGGCCGTGGTCGAAGCCTACAACCTGCTCAAGGGCTCGGCCCTGTTCGCCTGAAGCGCGGGCTCAACCGGGTGGGCGGGCCCGAGGATCGCTCATTTCTGCATGTCGGCAATCAGGGCCTGGTCGATCGCCTTGGCGGCCTTGTAGGCATCGCGCGCCTGCAGCCGCTCGGCATAGGCCACGAAGGCCACGCGGGGTGGCATGGTTCCGAAGGTCAGGCCCCAGTCGATCTGGCTGCCGATATAGACGTCGGCCATGGTGAAGTGATCGCCGCAGACCCACGGACGGCTGTCCGCGAACAGCGTTTCCAGGGTGTCGATCGTCCGTTCGAAACTGCCGAAGCCCAGCATGCCCTGCTTGTCGGCCGGAGGCTCGAAGCCCATCGCCCGGGTGGTCACGGCATGTTCGACCGGACCGGCTGCGAAGAACAGCCAACGGACATAGTCGGCGCGCTCGCTGTCGTGCGGGGCCAGTTCGGCTCCGGGCTGGGCCTCGGCCAGATAGGCGCAGATCGCGGCGCATTCGGTGATCACCCGATCGCCGTCGAGCGCATGGTGAATCAGGGTGGGCACCTTGCCCATCGGATTGGCCGCGAGCAGCGCCGCCGGCTTGTCCTGCCAGTTGACCAGCACCTGCTCATAGTCGGCCCCGGCCTCGTGCAGGGCCCAGCGGGCGATCTGCCCGCGCGACATCGGATGGGTGAAGAAGGTGTATTCGGCCATCGTCGTTCTCCTCCGGGTCCGATCGGACCGCGTCGTGCCAGGTTTCGGTCATGGCCCGCAAATGCGTCAGAAGCGTGGAGCCGCCCGGGGCGGCCGGTCCCCGCGATCAGCGCCGGCGCGCATCCTCGATCGCGGCAACGGCCTGCCACGCGGGGCGCGCCGCGACGCGGTCATACCAGGCGGCCGTGGCCGGATAGGCCTCGGCATTGCGCCCCCAGCCGACCGGCTGCAGCGACCGCAGGGCCGAGGCGACGGCATAGTCGGCCAGGGAGAAGGTCTCGCCCAGCAGCCAGCCCTCGGCCGGGACCACCGATTCGAGCCAGGCGAGAATCGGCGGCAATTCGGCCTCGCCCTGTTCGGCCACCGTGGGATCGAAGGGCCGCTTCAGCAGCTTGGGGCCGACCAGCCGGTGAAACAGGACCTTCAGCCCCGCGCCCATCAGGATGGTGTCGGCGAATTCATCGAACCACACCGCACGGCCGCGCAGCCGGGGGTCCGCCGGAAGAACCGCCGGGGCAGGGCACTTGGCCTCCAGGTAAGCGACGATCGCGGTCGAATCGGCCAGCAGGAAGCCGTCGTCGTCGATCGCCGGAATCTTGCCGAAGGGACTGGCCCGCCGGAACTCGGCATCGTCGCCGCCGGGCGGCGAGCCGACCAACGTCCAGTCCAGCCCCTTCTCCGTGGCGACCAGCGCGACCTTGCGGACAAACGGGGAAAGCAGCGCACCATACAGCTTCATCGCATCATCCTGCGTCCAACGGGGCAATCGGTGCCCGCTTCGCGCAAAGCTTATTGCAGCTTGCACCCCGGGACTATAGGCGCGTCGATGATGAGCGAGACGAGCAGTATGACCGCCCCTATGACCGACAGCCGCGACAACACCATTCTGGCCGCCCCCGACACGACGATCGACGTGCGGACGACCTTCGGGATCGACATCGACATGACGGTCCCGGCCTTCAGCCAGGCCGACGAGCGCGTGCCCGACCGCGATGACAGCTATGTGTTCGATCCGGACACGACACTGGCGATCCTGGCCGGCTTCGCCTTCAATCGTCGCGTCATGGTCCAGGGCTATCACGGCACCGGCAAGTCGACTCACATCGAACAGGTCGCGGCGCGGCTCAACTGGCCCTGCATCCGCATCAACCTGGACGCCCACATCAGCCGTATCGACCTGATCGGCCGCGACGCGATTGTCCTGCGCGACGGGTTGCAGGTGACCGAATTCCGCGAGGGCCTGCTGCCCTGGGCGCTGCAGCGGCCGGTCGCGCTGGTGTTCGACGAGTACGACGCCGGCCGCCCGGACGTGATGTTCGTGATCCAGCGCGTGCTGGAAACCGAAGGCAAGCTGACTCTGCTCGACCAGAACCGGGTGATCCGGCCGAACCCCAACTTCCGTCTGTTTGCCACGGCCAACACGGTGGGTCTGGGTGACACCTCGGGGCTGTACCATGGCACCCAGGCGATCAACCAGGGCCAGATGGACCGCTGGAACCTGGTCGTCGGCCTCAACTATCTGCCGCACGCGGTCGAGGCCGAGGTGGTCGGCAAGAAGGTGCCCGAAATGGACGCCAAGCTGGTGGCCGACATGGTCCGCGTTGCCGACCTGACCCGCAAGGGCTTCGTCGGCGGGGACATCTCGACCGTGATGAGCCCGCGCACCGTGATCAGTTGGGCGCAGAACACCCGCATCTTCAAGGACCCGGGCTTCGCCTTCCGCCTGACCTTCCTCAACAAGTGCGACGAGACCGAGCGCATGCTGGTGGCCGAGTACTACCAGCGCGTGTTCGGCACGGACCTCCCGGAAAGCGTCGTCGGGCGGGGGTGATGCTGCGATCGTAGCCGTCGAGCCGGCAAAAGGCCCCGGTCCCAAAGTCGACCCGTGGCGTTTCCGTCATGCTGAATTTGTTTCAGCATCCATGCTGCCCCCCGCTCGGCTCCGGGACGGGGGTGCTGCGCGTGGGCTACCCGAACTACCGTGGGCACAGCGCCCCATCGACGATGGATGCTGAAACAAGTTCAGCATGACGGTTTTGGAGCAAGCGCGGCCTAGGCGTAGCCAGGGGGCAAACGAAGACCCTCATTCACCCGGATAGCTCGCCGCCACGAAGTACAGCCCCTCGGGCGGGGCATTGTGGCCCAGCGCCTGGCGATCGCGCGCGGCCAGGGCTTCGCCGACCTGCGCCTCGCGCCAGTGGCCCAGACCGACCAGCACTAGGCAGCCGACCATCGAACGGACCTGGTGGTGCAGGAAGCTACGCGCGCCGGTCTCGATCAGCACTTCGTCGCCCTGCCGCCGCACGGACAGCCGGTCGAGCGTCTTGACCGGGCTGTCGGCCTGGCACTGCTTGGACCGGAACGTGGTGAAATCGTGCTTGCCGACCAGCGCCAAGGCGGCGCGATGCATGGCTTCGTGGTCCAGCACCGGGCCCTTGACCAGCCAGGCGCGACCCTGGTCGAGCGTCAGCGGGGCGCGGCGGTTGACGATGCGGTAGAGATAGCTGCGCCCGGTGCAGGAAAAGCGCGCGTGCCAGTCCTCGGGCTTCTCCTCGCAGGCCAGCACCGCGATCGGCCATCCCGCCAGCCGCAGCCGCGCATTCAGCGCCTCCATCAGGCGGAACGGGGCGATGTCCTTGGCCACGTCGACATGGGCGCGCATGGCCAGGGCATGGACCCCGGCATCGGTGCGTCCGGCGGCGTGGAGGGTGACCTGCTCGCCGGTCACGGACTCGACCGCCTCCTCCACCGCCTGCTGCACGGTGGGGCCATGCGCCTGCCGCTGCAGGCCCATGAACGGGGTGCCGTCGAACTCCAGGGTGAGCGCGAAGCGGGTCATGAGGTGCAGATGGTCCCGCGCGCGGCAGAAGCCCGGAGCGCGGTCATTCCAGCCGCGCCCCGGCCGGGATCGGCTTGCCGCGCAGCAGCTCGGTCACGGACATCGCCGGGCGACCGGCGCGTTGCACCACCGTCGGTTGCAACGCTCCCGATCCACAGGCGATGGTCAGGGCCTCATCCAGCACCGTGCCCGGCTCTCCGGTGGCGTCGACAACCTTGGCCGCCAGCACCTTGTAGCGTTCACCCTCGAACGCGAAGAAGGCGCCCGGCGCGGGGTTGAAGGCGCGCACCTGGCGTTCGACCTGTTCCCCCGGGGCGGTGAAATCGAGCCGCGCCTCGGCCTTGTCGATCTTGTGGGCATAGGTCACCCCGGCCTCGGGCTGGGGAATCTCGGGGTAAGCGGGCAGATCGGCCAACACCTGCACCATCAGCCGCGCGCCGAGGATGGCCAGCTCGTCGGTCAGCTCCCCGGTGGTCTTGGCGCCGACCGGGGTCCGGCCTTCCAGCAGCACGGGGCCCGTGTCGAGCCCGCGCTCCATCCGCATGATGCCCACCCCGGTTTCGGCATCGCCCGCGAGGATCGCGCGCTGGATCGGGGCGGCGCCGCGCCACCGCGGCAGCAGCGAGCCATGGACGTTGAGGCAGCCGTGGCGCGGCGCGTCGAGCACCGCCTGGGGCAGGATCAGGCCATAGGCGGCCACCACCGCCACGTCGGCCGCCAGCGCGGCGAAATCGGCCTGGGCCACGGCATCGCGCAGGCTGGCCGGGTGGCGCACCGCGACGCCGTGCGCCTCGGCCGCGCGCTGGACCGGAGAGGGGGTCAGCTCCTTGCCCCGCCGACCGCCGGGGCGGGGCGGCTGGGTATAGGCGCAGACCACCTCGTGGCCCGCATTGATCAGGGCTTCCAGCGTCGGCACCGCGAAGTCCGGCGTCCCCATGACAATGATGCGCATCGGCTTCTCGGCTTTCCGTTTCCGGGCTGGTGCCCTATCTGTCGCGCGATGGCATCGCAAGAGATCGAACGACTGGCCGGCGCACTCGCCCGCCTGCCCGGGCTGGGACCGCGCTCGGCCCGGCGCGCCGTGCTGTGGCTGATCAAGCGCCGTGAAAGTGCGCTCCCGGCCCTGCTCGAGGCCCTGGCGACGGTGCAGGAGGCCCTGGTCGAATGCCGGACCTGCGGCAATGTCGACACGACCGACCCCTGCGCGATCTGCGCCGATCCCCGCCGCGATCCCCGGTCGCTGTGCGTGGTGGAGGATGTGGCCGACCTGTGGGCGCTGGACCGCGCGCACCTGTTCACCGGGCGTTATCACGTGCTGGGCGGGCGGCTTTCGGCGCTGGAGGGCGTGCGGCCCGAGGACCTGACCATCGGCAAGCTGCTCGACCGGGTGGAGCAGGGCGGGATCGACGAGATCGTCCTGGCCATGAACGCCACGCTCGAAGGGCAGACCACCGCGCATTATCTGGCCGAACGGCTCGAGGCCTTTCCGGTGCGCATCACCCAGTTGGCCCATGGCCTGCCGGTGGGCGGGGAGCTCGACTATCTCGACGAGGGCACCCTGGCCCAGGCGCTGCGCGCGCGGCGGCCGGTGGGGTGACGGGGCCAGGGGCGGGCGACCGCTCCGCTTACTCTGATCGCTTTTCCCGTGGGCGCAGTGCCTTGCGCAGTCGCCCCCCCGGGATTATCTCGCCCCCATGGCCATCCGCGAGATCATCGAAGTGCCCGACGCCCGCCTCAAGCAGGTCTCGGCCCCCGTCACCGAGTTCAACGACGAGCTGCGCACGCTTGTCGCCGACATGTTCGAGACGATGTACGATGCCCCCGGCATCGGCCTCGCCGCGATCCAGGTCGGCGTGCCGCTGCGCGTGCTGGTGATCGATCTCCAGCCCGAAGACCCCGACGCCGAGCCCGAGGTCTGCACCGCGCATGGCGGGCACGAGCACACGCACCAGCCGCTGAAGCGCGAACCGCGGGTGTTCATCAACCCGGAGATCCTCGATCCCTCGGACGAGCTGCGCGTCTATCAGGAAGGCTGCCTTTCGGTCCCCGAGATCTACGCCGAGGTCGAACGCCCGGCCCGCATCCGCGCCCGCTGGCAGGACCTCGACGGGAACACCCACGAGGAAGAGATGGACGATCTGCTGGCCACCTGCCTGCAGCACGAGATGGACCACCTGGAAGGGATCCTGTTCATCGACCACCTGTCGCGGCTGAAGCGCTCGATGGCGCTGAAGAAGCTGGAGAAGCTGCGCAAGGCGGCGTGAAGCCGCTTCGGCGCGAGGAGGGCGGCCCAAGGCCGGTGCCCGGTCCCCGGTGGGGTCGGGTGACACTTTCACGCGACCCCCGTCGCCCTGCGTCCTACCCCGGTGATCCAGCAGCCCAAACCGCTGACCCGGCAGCCCACCCTCCGTCATCCTGAACTTGTTTCAGGATCCATCCCGCCTCTCGCGCGGCGGTGGCTCGGGAAAGCTGGACCCTGAAACACGTTCAGGGTGACGAAGAGTAAGGGGCCGGCAGCTCGGGCTCGGCGGGGAGGACCCGGCAGCACGGGCAGGGCAGATGCGGCTTGGCGGCCCCTCCGGGTTGCTCAACCCACAGCCTCGTTGGTGGCCACGCTTGCCAGCCGGGGCGCCTGGCGGTAGTTCCCGGTTCGTTCCGAACAGGGGAAGCGCGTTGGACTCTCAGATGGTGGCCGTCTTTGCCGTGGTGCTTGGTCTTGCTGGCGGCCTCGCGCTCGGTTGGTTCCTCGGCAACCGGCCCGTGGCCGAGTGGCGCCAGCGGTTTGCCGCGCGGGATGCCGAGGCGCGCGCGCTCGATGAGCAGTTCCGCCGCGCGATCACCGACCTTGCGGTGGCCAGCGAGCGGGCCCTGCGCGCGGACGAGCTGGCCCACCAGCTCGATCTGCTCCGTGCCGACCAGGCGCGCATGCAGGGGGAGAAGGCCGATCTGGCCGCGCAGATCGCGGGGATGAAGGCCGATGCCGCCAACTTCGCCGAGAAGGAGCGCCTGCTCCTCGCCGCGCAGGAGGCCTTGCGCAAGGAGTTCGAGAATGCCGGCAACAAGGTGCTGGCCCAGGCGCAGGAGGCCTTCCTCGCCCGCGCGCAGGAACAATTCAAACAGTCGGAGGAGAACAGCGCGGCGCGCCTGAAGCTGTTGCTGTCCCCGGTGGGGGAGCGGCTGCAGAGTTACGAGAAGCAGGTCGCCGATCTGGAAAAGCAGCGGGTCGACGCCTTCGGCGAACTGCGCGGGGTGATCGAATCGGTCCGCGCCGGGCAGGAACAGGTCAAGGCCGAGGCCGTGCGGCTGGGCAATTCGCTGCGCAACGCCCCCAAGGCGCGGGGCCGGTGGGGCGAACAGCAGTTGCGCAACGTGCTGGAACAGTGCGGCCTGGCCGAGCACACCGACTTCGTCACCGAGCATTCGATCGAGACCGAGGATGGCCGCCTGCGGCCCGATGCAATCATCGCCATCCCCGGCCAGAAAAAGCTGGTGATCGACGCCAAGGTTTCGCTCAACGCCTATCAGGAGGCCTTCGAGGCCAGCGACGAGACCGCGCGCGAACTGGCGCTGGCGGCCCACGTGGCGTCGATGCGCGGGCACGTCCAGACGCTGGGCGCCAAGTCCTACCAGAGCCAGTTCGAGGAAGCGCCCGACTATGTGGTGATGTTCGTGCCCGGTGAGCACTTCGTCGCCGCCGCGCTCGAGAAGGACCCCGAGCTGTGGGACTTCGCCTTCCGCAACCGTGTGCTGCTGGCCACCCCCACCAACCTGGTCGCGATCGCCCGGACCATCGCGCAGGTCTGGCGCCAGGACGGCCTGGCCCGTGAGGCGCGGGAGATCGGGCGCATGGGTGGTGAGCTGTATGACCGGCTCGCCACGGCGGCCGAGCACCTCAAGCGCGTGGGTTCGGGGCTGACCTCCGCGGTCGACAACTACAACAAGTTTGTCGGCAGTTTCGAACGCAACGTGCTCTCGGCCAGCAAGCGGTTGCGCGACAAGCACATCGAGATCGGCAAGCGCGAGATCGAGGACGTCCCGGTGGTGGAGAGCCTGCCGCGTTATGGCGAGGGCAGCGAGCTTACCCAGGGGCACGACGCGGACCGGTAAGGCTTGGGCGAAAGAATCGGACCGATCGCCGGTGTGCGTTCCCGCGCAGGGCACCCTGGCTCGGTCGGGTCAGCCAGCTTTCGCCCGATTGCGGGCATTCCGATCCTCCCCCGTTTTGCGCAGCACAACGGGGGAGGGGGACCGCGCTGCCGCAGGCAGCGGGTGGAGGGGGATAGCAACCGGCCCCCTCCGTCAGCCACCTGCGGCGGCTGACACCTCCCCCGTTGCATCCTGCGGATGAAACAGGGGAGGATCGAAGAACGTCGGCTCCCCACCCTGCTCGGACATCACGATTCCTTCCAATCGTCGCCCCGGCCTTGAGCCGGGGCAGTGCTTGCGTGACGACGGTGAGGAAAGAACAGCCCTGTCCCGGGTCCCTGACCTCCGTCAGGGCAGGCAAGCCCGGGACGACGATGATCTTTTTCGGGTCAGCACGGGCATGGCCGGCCTAGTCCCGTGCCACGCGGGTCCGCTCCAGGCGCTTGCGCATCTGCTCCAGTTCCCACCGGTCGCTGAACGGATGGAACACCTCGAACACGCTGAGGCCGTGGTAGGCCAGCCCCAGACCCCAGCCGAGGGCGACCCAGACCGCCCACCAGGTGTGCGGGGCGGACCAGATGTTGGCGGCGAAGGAGGCCAGCACAACCACCGCATAGTTCGCAGCGTGGATGTAGAATCCCTTGATGTCGCGCACGTATTCCAGCGCCTCGCGCTCGGCTTCGGTCAGCTCGGGCAGCGGGGCGGCGGCGGACGGGGTCGGTTCGGGCATGGCGGTTTCCTTCCTCAGATCGGCGAAATCGAGGTCCAGGACGGCCGCCAGGCATTTCAGGGTCTCGGCGCTGGCAGGTGCGCCGCGTTCGATCCGTTGCAGCGTGCGGATGCTGACCCCGGCCATGGTGGCCAGTTGCTCCTGGGTCAGCCCGCGTTCCAGACGCAGCTTGCGGATGATCACGATGCTTGTCCTCCTCGCCACGCCGGATCGCCTTTCGCAGGCTAGCAGACAACGACATCGATACGCCACCGACACGCCACGGGCACGCCATTCGGGCGACATCGGCGGGCTTTGACCGGCGTCCGGCCCGGAAAAAGGGCGAAGGGGTCGCAGGCCAGCACAAGCGCCAAAAAACGTATGGCCCGCCCCGTTTGCAAGGGGGATTTTGAGATGCTCTGATCAGTCTGCGTCAACGTATACGGTCTCACGGGCGAACCCATGGCCAAGATGGACATCCGCACGTCTGGAGCCGCAA
>NZ_JACLAU010000063.1 GCF_014230305.1 Novosphingobium aerophilum | reverse complement strand
CCGCACGGTGCCATCGGCAACAAGCCCCCGATCACGCTGATGAATCACGGTGACGCACCCAGCCCGTCACCGTGACCCTGGTCGGGAAACTCTAACCCGGGGTGGTCCAGAGAATGGTGTCGGATCATGGCAGGTCAATCTTCAGGAGGCCCTCCCGGCCTCTGTGCGTCAGCCGCTTGAATGGAATAAGTCATTGAATGACCTAACTTAGAATCGAGGAATCGTCATAAAGTCCAAGTTAACTCTACCGCGCAACGCCGCAGCAACCGGTTTACCCTAGCCTTCTCCTCCAGCGAGTTCAGTCGGCAGCCGTGCCTTTGCGGCCACCACGCTGGGGAGTTACGACTTTGGCCACGTACACCATCAGTTCCTCAAGCCAGTTGAAGGCGATCCTCTCGGCAGCCAAGTCCGGGGACACCATCAAGCTTGCCGCTGGCGTCTATTCCGACGTCAGCGTCCTGAACAAGACCGGGCTCACCATCACGAGCGCGGACCCTGCCAATCCGGCGACCATAACAGGCCTCCGGATTACCGGCGGTGACGACATCACCATCAGCAAGCTCAACCTTACGGGAACAAGTACGACCGCGCAAAACAGTTTTCAAGTCCGCTCGTCGAACAACATCGTGTTCGATAACCTCAAGGTGAGCGGTCCCGCAGGTCATGATATCTCGACCCTGGAAAACGCGGGCTTGATGATCCGCGCAAGCACCAACGTCTCGATCACGAACAGCGAGTTTTCCGGATTTCGCTACGGGCTGAGTCTGCTTGACAATGAAAACGTCAAGGTGGCCGGCAACTTCTTCCATGAAATCCGTACCGATGGCGTAAGGGGTGGCGGAAACGACTTCCTGACCATTACGGGCAATGTGTTCACTGACTTTTTCCCGGCGGAAGGAGATCACCCCGACGCAATCCAATTGTGGACCAACAACACGTCCAAGGCGACACACGACGTCACCATCAGCAACAACTTGATCGTCCGGGGTGACGGTGAACCAACGCAAGGCATCTTCTTGCGCGATACGGGTAACACTTTGCCGTTCGAAAAGGTCGCCATCACCGGCAACATGGTGATCGGCGCGCTATACAACGGGATTTCCGTGCAAGGCATGGTCAACAGCACTGTGAGCGGCAATACGGTCCTCGGCTTTGACGACCAGGCCTCCTGGCTGCGCCTCAGCGCTGTTTCATCGACGGTTGTGACCAACAACAACGCGACCAAGTTTGTCTGGTCGGATACCGATGCCTTGATCACCGACAACAACATCCGGAGGCTGTCAGTCCTGGATGGCGGAGCCGGTGCAGTATCGCAATGGATGGCCAGTCAAGGCAGCTTCGGCGGGAAGTGGGGCGACAACCCAGACTCGATGCTCGACCGTCTCGACCTCAACCTCAACAAATACTCGTTCCTGCGGGACGACCAAAGAACGGTCGTCATCGAAGGCACGGCAGGCTCAGACCGTCTAACCGTCAGTGCTGTCGGCAATAGCCGTGTGGAGGCTGGCGATGGCAACGACACCATTTATGGTGGCGGCAATGGAAACAACGCTCTGCATGGCGGCAACGGCGACGACGTATACTTCGTCCGCAGCGTCAAAGACAAGGTGATCGAGCAGGCGGACGGTGGCATCGACACGATTGCGACATCGATCAATCTCGAAATGGCCAACCATGTCGAGAACCTTCGGGTGGAGAGCGAAGATCTCACTGTGTCGGGCAATGATCTCGCCAACCGCATGACCGGGTCTGCTGGGATCGACACATTCTATGGAATGGGCGGTGCGGACACCCTCCTGGGCCTGGACGGTGATGATTTCCTGTCCGGTGGTGACGGCAACGACAACCTGAATGGCGGCGATGGCGCAGACGTGTTGTACGGCGATGCCGGCAACGACACCCTGGTGGGCGGAGATGGCAGTGACCTGATCCTCGGTGGAGCCGGCAATGACCTCATCCAGGGGGGCTCGGGCGCCAATACGTTGACCGGTGGCCTCGGTGCCGATGAGTTCCGCTTCCGCCAGGGTGACCTGTCCAACGGAGTCGTCAATGTTATCACCGACTTCCAACGGGGCGTGGACAAGATCTCGCTGGCCCTGATCGATGCCAACAGCCGGACCTCTGCAAACGAGGCATTCCGTTTCATTGGCAGCAACGCTTTCAACGGGCGGGCCGGTGACCTGCGGTTCTACAAGGACGGTGCCGATGTCATCGTTCAAGCCGATCTCAATGGAGATGGGCGCGCCGACTTTGCCATCAAGCTGCTGGCCGTGTCGGCGCTCTCCGCTTCCGATTTTCACCTTTGAAGAGTGCGGAGCACCTGCTCCGCATCGACCCATCGGGCCGCTGCCGGATCAGCCGCCTCATTCCTCGCGGAATGCCCTGGCGAACTGGTCCCGCAGCGGCTTGGTGATGTAGGAAATGAGTGATCGCTCGCCGGTCCGGAAAAAGACTTCCACCGGCATGCCGGGCTTGAGCTTCAGGTTGCCAAGCTTGCGCAGCTCTTGCGCGCTGACCTCGACGGTCGCCTTGTAAAAGACTTGTCCGGTCTTTTCGTTGGTGATCCGTTCAGCCGAGATATAGGTGACCCGCCCGAACAATTCAGGGGTGATCCGGTTGTTGAACGCGGAGAAACGCAGACTGGCGGGCTGGTTGAGCGAGAGCTGGTCGATATCGTAAGGGCTGACGCTTGCCGTGATGGTCAGCCGATCATTCGACGGCACGATCTCCATGATCGTTTCCATCGGCGGGACGATGCCCCCAACCGTCGTGAAGGCCATCTTGTCGACAACGCCATCGTCGGGGGCACGCACCAAACTGCGGTTGAACATGTCTGTCGCTGTGGCCGATCGAACCTTCTGGTCATTGAGACGCGCCTGGAGCTCTACCAGCTCCTGTCCAGCCTTTGATCGGCTGTCCTGCAGAATCTGCATCTTCGATTGCCGAAGTTCGGCGATCCGGGCCCGAGCCTGGGCCATCTGGGCGTGGAACGAAGCTGCGGTCCCTTCAAGGTCGACGGCGGTACGCTCAATCTGGTTGAGCCGATTGACCGTGACAAGCTGCTGATCACGCAGGGTTCGCAGGCCATCGAGTTCGCTGCGGACAAGAGCAGACTGCTTGTCGGTGGCGTTCTTCTGGGCGCCATAGGCCACGATCTGGGCCTGGGTCTGGCGTATTCGCTCTTCGATCTGAGCCATTTCCTGCCCCTGGGCGCCGCGGCGAAGAGCCAGCAACCGCCGGGCATTGTCCATGGCCGCCTGCTTCGCCGGGGTTGGATTGACCGTCAATTCAGCGGGGAACTGCGGTACAGCAAGTCCATCACGTTCAGCTTGAAGAACCGCGATGTTGGCGAGCAATTGTTCCACGGTATCGCCACTGGCGAGCGCACTGGCCCCCGACACGGTCGTGTCCAGCCGCATCAGCACCTGCCCACGCCGTACCCTCTGACCTTCCCGGACCTCGACCGCGGCGATAATCCCGCCCTGGGGATGCGCAATCTTCTTGATCCGGCTTTCCACGGTCACCTCGCCGGCGCCGATCACGGCGCCCTGGGTGCTGGTCAGAGCGGACAAACCCACCAGTCCGGCCACGAAGGCGGCGATGATCCACAAGGCCAGGCGGAAGTTCTTCCGGATCCCTTCCTCGGGGTCGGCCAGAACCAGGCCAGGATCAGTCGTTTCCCCGATCAAGGACGGAAGCTGATAATTCATTGCACGCTCTCCGCTTCACCTTCGTCACCACAATCCACCGTCTCGGCCGCTTGCTGACCCGCGATGCTCTCGCTCTGGTCGGGCCGTCGGGACTTGCGTTGCATGATGGCGCGACGCACCGCTTCTGTCTCACCGAAATAGGTCGCGGTACCCTGGTCGACCATCAGGACGTGAGTGGCCAGTTCCACCAACAGCGAGGCACCCCCACCCATCACGACGATCTTTCCGTCGTCGCGGGCATTTTCGATGACCTTGCGGAAGTTGACAATTCCGTTGCGGTCGCAGTGCGCCGTCGGCTCGTCCAGCACCAGCAGGAAAGGATCGCCCAGCATCGCCCTGGCAAGCCCTATGGCCTGGGCCTGGGCACCGGAGAGGTTACGCCCGTTGTCACCCACCTGCGTCTTGTAACCCTCTGGCAAGCCCAGGATCATATCGTGGACCAGGGCCTTCTGGGCCGCCGCCACAACCATTTCGCTGGTCGCGTCGGATCGAAAGCGAGCGATGTTTTCGGCGACCGTCCCGCCGAACAATTCCACTGACTGTGGAAGAAAACCGATGTGTCGACCAACCTGCTCATTGCTCCACTGGTCGAAGGCCGCACCATCGATGCGGATCTTGCCGGCCAGCACCGGCCACGCCCCCGCCAAGGCCCGTAGCAACGTGGTCTTGCCGCTGCCGGTCGATCCCAACACCGCAAGCACGTGACCAGCATCCAGTCGGAAGTTGACGTTGTGCAACAGCACACGCCGCGTTCCGGGGACGGCAATCGCCACTTGCTCACCAGTGACACTGTGGACCGGAGCCGGCAGCGGCAGCGGAATGGATTCGGGCTGTACGGCCTGCAGGATCCCGTCAATCCGGGCCCATCCCTGCCTGGCGTCGACCAGCATCGGCGCAGTCTCGATCGCTGCAACAAGCGGCCTCAACGCCAAAACCGTTGTGAGACCGGCAGCAATCACGACCGAATACACCGCCAGCCCTTCTATCTCGAGCCAGATCCCGAGTGCTATCATGGCGCACAAAGCGGCTAGGTGCAGGTGCCGTGCCACGGCCACATTGCGCAGGTGCAAGCTGCGCCACGCGCTGTCCAGATTCAGCACCTGTATGTTCAATGCATGCCAAGCTTGCTCGACCTGCGTGATCGTCCCCAGCGCACGCAGGGTATCCTGCCGCGTCCGGTTTTCCTCGAAGAAGGCCCTCCGCCGGGCGGCGGCCCTCAACGCAAGTCGGCGGGGGCGGCTCAGCGCAACGAGGGTCAAGCCCAGCAGCAGCACAAACCCGCAAACGATGGCGAGCAGAGCGACGGCGAACCAGACGTGCAGGACCACCATAAGCAAAAGCAGGACCGGAATACCCCCCAGGTCCAGCCAGTTACCGAGCGCGCCGGACCTGCTGAACTGCATTATGGCATCGAGATCCGCCGTCACCTGCCCAGCCTCCTGGGTCCCTGTCTTTGATCTTTCGGCAAGGACCCCCGTTGCGTGATGCAGGCGCGGTCCGAGGCATGCCACCGCGATGGAGCCGATTTGTATCAGGACGCGTGAACGAAGGTCTAGCAGAACACCCGAGAAGCCCAAGGCCAGCAGGACGACAAGCAGCAAGCCCACCGCAGTCTGGATGCTGCCGCCCGGACTGGCGACCGAGAACTCCAGCATGACATACACCACGACAAGCGCCGGGATGAATGACAGCACCAGCGTGAGCAAAGCCGCAGGAATGAGCGCAGCCCGGATACGGGTGAGCGCGACCCGGGCTTCCCCGCTGGCTTGCGAAAACAGAATCATTGACCTTCCTTCAGCTGTTTATGCCCAGCGCGGCCCCACAACCGATGATCAGACAATACAACGCTTTCTCAAATCCTCTGCAGGGGAAATCACGAACAAGCAAGGCTCGCCACGGTAGGGAACCTTTCCTTCGCTACAGAGTTCACAAAGCTCGACATCGGGTTCGATGAGTTCGATGTTCATGGTGACGCAGGCTCTGGAACGACAAACCGAGCTGGTGGTTGATATGGCTGAGCACGGCTTCGGAAATACGGATGATCTGGCCCGCGCTGGCGATTACAATGGTTAACAATTGACTCAATTTCATTGGCCATGCCTTCCCCTGGCAATGTCATTCCGACGGTTTCCAACGGGTTCGCAGAGCTCAATGCCCCAAAATGGTTAACGGACATTCTGTACCAAAACGGGTAAAGTTTGGTTTCTCTTCAAGGTAACCCTCTTTGCAAGCTTGCAGAATCGGGGTATCCGTGGTTTCTAATCTGAAGCCGCACAAAGCTTCAGGTCCGGTATGGTGGTTACCATCTTAGGTTACCACGCTAGACCGAACGATGGGCGTTAACGCGTTTGGCCTGCTACGGAACGGGAGCCGTCTCTCTCGTCACGTTTTCTGAGTTAGGAGCACATTCAATGACGACTTTCGACACAACCGTCCGCGGCACCGCTGGCAATGACGTCCTCGGCAGCACCTCGACTTCGCTGAACCAACTGATCCGTGCCGGCGCAGGCGACGACGTGCTGCGTGGCGGCAAGGGCGACGATCGTCTCGTCGGTGGCGCCGGCGACGACATCATGTCGGGCGGCAAGGGTGCTGACCAGTTCTACTTCAACAGTGCCGACGTGGGCGCTGGCCAGACGGACACCGACCGGATCGTCGATCTGAACTTCGCCGATGGCGACACCATCGTGTTCGACAACTACGGCGCTGGTTTCTTCGCTGACAAGGCCGGCCTCAACGCCTTCGACGGCGGCAACGATGCGATCGTCAGCTCGTTTGCCGGCCTGAAGAACCTGGTGAATGGCTCGGGCGGTGCGGTCACCGCAGCGAACGGTGGCAACAACCTGCTGATCCTGACCATCACTTATGACACCGATCACACCCAGATCATCCGCATCTCGAACGGCTGGGCCGGCTTCGACGGTTCGGTGATCTGATCACGCGGTGACCTTGCTGTTATCGGCTTGGTAAAATCGAACAGGCGGCGATCAATCGCCGCCTGTTTTTTGTCGGCGGAACGGTGGCACTCCCGCCCAGCTCGCTTGACTGGGGCATTTGCAGCTGTTTGACATGCTCCTGGGTGGCGGCCCTGTCGTTGGCATGGCAAGAAGGTGAGTATGCTGGCCTTGTTGCACAGCAAGATTGTGATTGCGGTGAGTATGCCGCTCCTCAAGCGAGCATGATCCAATGAGTGGTCCGCAATCCGGTGATGAACTCCTCCGCGCACGTCTGGTTCGCGTTCTGGCTCACACCCGACGGACCCTGATCGCGGTCTGCGTGATCAGCGCGATCCTCAACGTGCTGCTGCTGGGCGGTTCGATCTACATGATGCTGGTGTACGATTTCGTGCTGCCCAGCCAGAGCATTCCGACCCTGGTCGGGCTCGCGATAATGGTCACCGTGATCTACGCCGTCCAGGGACTCCTCGACTTCATCCGCGGCCGCCTGCTGATGCACTTCGGTGCCGCGCTCGATACGGATCTCAGCCCCGACGTCCACAAGATGGTCAGCATGTTGTCCCGCACCCAGATGGACGGCGATCCGGTCCAGCCCATCCGCGATCTGGATCAGCTCCGCGGCTTTCTGTCAGGCCCGGGGCCAGCCACGCTGGCTGACCTGCCCTGGATGTTCCTGTTCATCGGCTTCCTGTTTTTGCTTCACCCTTATCTGGGCCTGACAGTGCTGGTGGGCGGCGTAATCCTGATTATCATGACCTACCTGACCGAACGTCTCACGGTTGAGAAGAGCAAGCAGGTGATGGCCGTGGGCCAACGCCGCCTGAAGATCGCCGATGTCACGCGGCGTCACAGCGAAGCCATTGTCGCGAATGGCATGGAGCAACGGATCTGCGCCAGCTGGAGTGACGCGAGCCGAGCCTATCTGGCCGCACAAGAGCAATTGACCAATGTCGCATCCCGCATGGGCAGCCTCACGCGCATGTTGCGGCTATTGCTGCAATCTGGCGTTCTGACAGTGGGCGCATTGCTCGTGATCGAGCATGCGGCGACCGGCGGGGTGATCTTCGCCAGTTCCATCATGTCCGCCCGCGCTCTGGCCCCGGTCGAAGCCGCCATTGCGAATTGGCGAGGCTTCGTCGGGGCGCGACAGTCGTGGTCCCGGCTCAAGGCCATGGTTGCCCTGCTGCCGGAGGAGCCCTCGACCGACATCTTGCCCGCCCCCTACCAGACCCTCCGAGCCGAGGACGTGAGCGTTTCGCCTCCGGGATCGGATCGCAAGACCGTGGTCAAGGTCAACTTCGGATGCGAGGCCGGCTCTGCTATCGCAGTGATCGGACCCAGTGGCAGCGGCAAATCAAGCTTGGCGCGGGCCCTGGTCGGAATCTGGCCGGTCAGCGGCGGATCGATTAAACTTGATGGTGCCGACCTTTCGCAGTGGAACAGCGGCGCGCTGGGCCTGCAGGTGGGCTATGTGCCCCAAAGCGTCGAATTGATCGAGGGGACGATTGCGCAGAACATCGCCCGGTTCGATCCGCAGGCGGACGTCGAGGCGATCGTGGCCGCCGCACGCGAGGCCGGCGTGCACGACATGATCCTGAACTTGCCGCAGGGCTACAACAGCCAGGTAGGGCCTGATGGCCATGCGCTGTCAGGTGGCCAGCGGCAACGGATCGCCCTGGCGCGGGCGCTCTACGGAAATCCATTCCTGATAGTGCTCGACGAGCCCAACGCAAACCTCGATGGAGAGGGCGACGAGGCCTTGTCTCGCGCCATTATGTCTGCGCGAGCGCGGGGCGCCATCGTCATCACGATCGCCCATCGCCCATCGGTTCTGTCGGCCGTGGATCGCATTCTCGTGATGCGCGACGGTCAGTCCATTGGCTATGGTCCGCGAAACGCCATACTCGCACACCTCAACTCGCCTACAGCCTCATCGGGTGTGATAAAGGTCGAAGGCTAGATGGTGTTGAGCGGACAATGTCATCGGCCTTCGGTCGAACAGCCGATACCTCCCATCATGCCGGCGAACGACCAGATGCCGAGCACCCGCCGGTAGACCTGGGTAAGACATGCGAACAACGATAACAGCCGATGGTTAGAGAGGGTCAGCAATGAACAAACGATCTCGACCTGCGCCAAGCTCTCGAAGCCGGATTTTTCTTCTGTATGCCATGCTGGTGACGGGAGTCCTGACGTGGCAGGGGATACACTACACCGGGTTGCTGCAGATTCTGGGTGAATGGCAGTTTTCCAAGATCGGGACGTTTTTCCCCGTCGCAACCCAGTTTGTTCTGGTTTTGGCAGCAACACTCCCCGTCGTCGCCTGGTTGCGTTTCCGCGATCGACGCAACCACAGCCCGGAACCTACTGACGGACTGACCCGGGCCCGTGAGCGTTCGGCGCGCCTTGTCCTGCTTTACACGGTTGTCGCGTCATGCCTGGCCATGGCCGCGTTGGTGACCATGGCGATAGCACTGACGGCATTTCTTCCGCATGGGCCAAGCAAGGCCTTGTCCGTCGAAGGGACCGCCCCGATCGCCTCTGGCCCAGTCCGACTGAGGGGCTATGCCGACAAGTCCCGAATGATCGAGATAAAATCAAACGTGATTGCCGGTAGACGCACCATCTTCGTCGTGCCTCTACTGGCCTACCCCGGCGATCGTCGCGAGATTGGATACTTTGTTCCTGTCGTGTCGAGTAAAGACGCGCTGAACGTCAGAACCGATCCAGCACCAACGGTTATAACCCAGGGATTTCTGGCGCAGCATGGGATGCCTGAGGAGGCTGCGAGCCTGCTCCGCGCGCGAGGCTACCCGGTGCGGCATCGCGCGGCCTTGCTTTACCGTTCGCCAGCCGACGCGGCCTGGTCGGGTCTCACCTCCGGGATTCTGATCGGACTGCTGGCCATGCTGTTCGCGATCGGTGCCATGATCGAGACGCGGCGATATGGCCGCCTTGTCGGCTCAGCCAATGCCACAACGACAGTTGCTTCATGAAGGCTGAGGAAAATCTGCCGCCGGCCGACGCGGTGGGCAGGGCAAAACACCGCGATCCCGATAGGTTGCAACCTGGCGGCTGAGGCATGTCCCGCCTCGCGCAGGGAAATCGTGAACTCGTTGTTAACCAAGCCCGATAAGTCGATGTTCGTTCTGACGGCTGCATAGTGCCGGCATGAGCCTGCCTCAACTCGCCTATGTTTTGCTCGGATCCGCCGTGTCTGCGGCCTTGATCGGCATGGGCCCTGCACCTGGGACAGAGACGCCAGGCTTTCGTCACCCCACACCAGTCCAGACCATGGCTCCTGCCGGTCCGGTCAGGGCGGAACGTGCGTCCGACGGATTGTTCTATGTGAACGTCAGGGTTGGAACCCGGGATATGCGGTTCCTGGTTGACACCGGTGCAAGTATGACCGTGATTTCGCCTGGCGATGCCAAAGCTCTGGGGCTTGATGTCAAGTCAACGACCGGCCCTGCGCTCCGGACGGTCGGTGGAGTCGTATTGGGTGGTCTGGCAGAAGTCCCGCGCATGGAGATCGCCGGACGTGAAATCCGGCACATCGAGGTGGCCGTCGTCGAACATGGCGCGCCGGCCCCCTTGCTGGGCCAGAATGCCTTGGCCCAACTGGGCCAGGTGGTTCTGGATACCAATCAGGTGGTGATCAACTGAATCGGCACCCTATGCCGCACTAGACACCTCTGGCCCAACGGAACGTTCGCGATGGGCACCGAATCGAACCGTAGTTCAGGAGGTAGCCTGTCGCGCGACGATCAGGGTGAGAAGGCGCGACGATCAAGATGAGAATGCGGTGTGTCGGGATCGGCGGAGGGCGTAGCCCGTAGTCGATCCCGACACACCGGAGTCACTCTCTGCCGGGTGCCTGT
>NZ_JACLAU010000062.1 GCF_014230305.1 Novosphingobium aerophilum | reverse complement strand
ACCGCAGGAAAACCCCCAAAGGTCGCTCTCGTCGCCATCATGCGAAAACTCATCACAGCCCTCAACGCCATGATCCGCAACAAGCAGAAATGGGCTCTCGCCTAGACGGTTGCTCCCCCGTTGTGCTGCGCAAAACGGGGGAGGATCTCAACGTCCGCTCTCAGGCGCAAACGGTCATCGAAATCTGTCTACACCACTCTCCCCTCGTCGTCCCGGGCTTGACCCGGGACAGGGCTGTTCTTCACCGGCCATTGCCATGCAAGCCCTGCCCCGGGTCAAGCCCGGGGCGACGATTAGGGGGTGGTCGTTTGCTCGGTGCGGGGAGGGTCTGGATGTCCGCTCCTGGACGAAATCCGACCATACGAACCCGCTCACAAGCCCTCGAACCAGCGCACCCACTGCCCATGGGCATGGGCCTCGCCCAGCAGGACCTCCTGGCCATCACCCGGCCAGGTCCGCACGCGCAATTCGTGCCGGAAGGTGCTGCGGTTGGTCTCCAGCGTCAGCCAGGCCAGCGGCCGCTCGGCATCGGCCCGGCTTCCGGCCAGCTCCAGCGCGGCGGTGATCCGCTGGCGGGCCTCGGCGGGAAGGTATTGCCAGACGATCGAATGGTAGAGCACCCGCGTCAGCCCCGCGGTCTGCGGGCGGGAGAACTGGTGCTCGACCCAGTCCGCCGCATCGGCGCGAAAGACCCATGGCGGGCAGGCCCGCGCCAGGCGGATGACCGCGTCCAGCCGCTCGAGCCGATCGGTCATGTCGGCCCAGACGTAGCTCTTGAGCCGCAGCGCGGCTTGCGGATCGGCCAGATCGATCGGGGCGCTGTCGCAACCGGCAATCGCGGCGATGCGCACCTCGGCCTGCGGCGGGGGCGGGCCCTGCCAGTCCGGCCGGATCAGCACGGCCGCGCCCGCCGGGCCGCAGCGCACGCCGCCCAGGTCATAGGCGTAGCGTTCGATCATCGTGTTCGCCCCGGCGCTGGCCCCGATTTCCAGCAGCTCGAAGCCCGGTCCGAAGCGATCCGCCAACCACAGCAACCCGCCCATCAGCGCACCCGATCGCCCCGCCTCGTTGGTCTGGGGCGGACCATCGAACCAGCCGAGCAGCTGCGCATCGCGCCGCGCCACCGCTTCGCCGACGATGGCATCGATCGCGGGCTGATCGGTCACCTCGCCGCGATAGACCGGCGCGAGGATCGGCTCGGCCCCGCTGAGGTGCAGCCAGTGGAGCCCTCCGGCCAGGCGCAGCGGCATGGCCGCCTCCAGCACCCGGCCCGGCCACAATGCCATTCGCCGGCCGACCGCGGTGGGGCCGTCGAGCAGCGGCAGCATGGCCGCCACGATCCGCCCGGTCAGCGGCGAGCCGTTGCGCCGGCAGTGTTCCGCCTGCCAGGCAATGCCCTCGCGCGGGTCCCTGGTCTCCAGCGAGATCGCCGCGGGCGCGCCCGGCTCCTGCCCTTCGCCATCCCCCATGTTCTTGCCCTTTCTCCCAACCATGCCTAGAGGCCGGACCATGTCCGCCCAGCCGCATCTCCCGACGCCGCTCCCTTTGACCTTCGCGGTGCCCAAGGGCCGCATCCTCGACGAGGCGCTGCCCCTGATGGCCGCAGCCGGAGTGGTGCCCGACGCGGAGTTCCACGACAAGAAATCCCGCGCCCTGTCGTTCGCCTGCGTCGACAGTGCGATGCGGATCATCCGCGTCCGCGCCTTCGACGTGGCGACCTTCGTCGCCCACGGCGCCGCCCAGGCCGGAATCGTCGGGTCCGACGTGGTCGAGGAGTTCGCCTATCCCGATCTCTATGCCCCGGTCGATCTCGACATCGGGCACTGCCGCCTGTCGGTGGCCGAACCGGCCGAGCAGGCGGAACGGCCGACCGCGGTCAGCCACCTGCGGGTCGCCAGCAAGTACCCCAGCCTGACCCGCCGCCATTTCGAAGGCATGGGCATCCAGGCCGAGGTGGTGAAGCTGAACGGGGCGATGGAGCTGGCGCCCGGGCTCGGCCTCGCCAGCCGCATCGTCGATCTGGTGTCGACCGGACGGACGCTGAAGGACAACGGACTGGTCGAAACATCGGTGATCCTGCCGGTCACCGCGCGCCTGATCGTCAATCGGGCCGCCTTGAAGACCGACGCCCGGGTCGCTGCCCTGGTCGAACGGTTCCGGGCCCTGGTCGCCCAGCGGGATGCTGCCTGATGCTGCGCCTCAACACCCGTGACCCCGGCTTCGACAAGGCCTTCCGCCGCCTGGTTCGTGATCGCCGCGAAAGTGACGAGAACGTGGCCCGCGACGTGCAGATCATCCTCGACGATGTGCGCAACCGCGGGGATGCCGCCCTCGCCGAACTGACCCTGAAGTACGATGGCCACGCCCTGTCCGACGACGCCGACTGGCGGATTTCGGCCGAGGCCTGCCGCGAGGCCTTCGATGCGCTGGAGCCGGGCCTGCGCGCCGCGCTGGAACTGGCCGCACAGCGCATCCGCACCTATCACGAGGCGCAGCGGCCGGCTGATCGGGATCAGGTCGACGAAACCGGCGTCCGCTTGGGCGCGGTGTGGCGCGCCGTCGATGCGGCGGGGCTGTATGTGCCCGGCGGTCGCGCGGCCTACCCCTCGTCCCTGCTGATGAACGCCATTCCCGCCAAGGTGGCAGGGGTCGGTCGGCTGGTGGTGGTGACCCCCACCCCCAAGGGTCAGGTCAACCCGCTCGTCCTCGCCGCGGCGCACCTTGCCGGGGTGGATGAGGTGTGGCGCATCGGGGGCGCCCAGGCGGTCGCGGCGCTGGCCTATGGCACGGCGCGGATCCGGCCGGTCGACGTCATCACCGGCCCTGGCAATGCCTGGGTCGCCGAGGCCAAGCGCCAGCTCTACGGCGTGGTCGGGATCGACATGGTCGCCGGGCCGAGCGAGATCCTGGTGATCGCCGATGGCCGCAACAACCCCGAATGGATCGCCGCCGACCTGCTCAGCCAGGCCGAGCACGATCCCGCCGCGCAGTCGATCCTCATCACCGACGATCCGCTGTTCGCCGACAACGTGGCCGATCAGGTCGGGGTCGAGCTGGCCCTGCTGCCGACCGCCCGCACCGCGACCGAAAGCTGGAACAGCCACGGCGTGATCATCGAGGTGGCCAGCCTGGACGAGGCCCCGGCCCTGGCCAACGCCCTGGCGGCGGAACACGTCGAACTGGCCGTGGAGGATCCGGAACCGCTGTTCCGGGCGATCCGTCATGCCGGTTCGGTGTTCCTCGGCCGGCACACGCCGGAAGCGATCGGCGATTACCTGGCCGGACCCAATCACGTCCTGCCCACGGGTCGGCGGGCGCGCTTCGCCTCGGGCCTGTCGGTGCTGGACTTCATGAAGCGCACAAGCTTCATCCAGATGGACGAGGCCGCGATGCGCGCGATCGGACCGGCCGCGATCGCCCTGGCCGAGGCCGAAGGTCTGCCCGCCCACGCCCGTTCGGTGGAACTGCGCCTGGGGATTTGAGCGACGCCGCACGGCGCGCTATCCGTTTCCGCCCGTCTGCCGGAGCCCGATTGCCATGACTGCACCGCTGTTCGCCGCCACCATTGCCACCTTCCTGCAGCAGTTGCGTGCGCTGGACGGCCTGCTGGCCAAGGCACAGCAGGCCTGCACCGAGGGCACGATCACGGAGGCGGCGATCCAGGCAGCGCGCATCGTGCCCGATATGGCCCCGTTCCCCAACCAGGTGAACTGGGTTGTGGTCCATTCGATCGGTGCCATCGAGGCATGCCGGGCCGGTGACAGCCAGCCCGTACCGACCCCGCCGGCCACAACTCTTGACGAACAGCGCACCCTGCTGGCCGATGCGATTGCGCGCCTCTCGGCCATCGATCCGGCGGAGATCGACGAACTGGCAGACCGGCCCGTCACCTTCAGCATTCCTGCCCGGGGCATCCTGCTGCCTTTCGACGGCGCCGGATATCTGCTGTCGTTTGCGGTGCCGAATTTCTTCTTTCACCTGACGACCGCCTACAACCTGCTTCGCGGCCTCGGCCTGCCAATCGGCAAGCTCGATTACCTGGGCCAGCTGCGCATCAAGGACCAGACATGACCCTTTCCCCCCGGGCCCGCGCTGCGGCCCGTCTCGCCGCCGTCCAGGCGCTGTACCAGCACGACATGGAGCAGACCCCGCTGGCCGGGCTGCTCGACGAGTTCCATCGCCACCGGCTGGGCGCCGAGATCGAGGACGATCAGTACGTCGCCGCCGACGTGCCGTTCTTCGACGATCTGGTGAAGGGCACCCTTGCCCGCCGCGACGAGATCGACGCGATGATCGGCACCAAACTCGCCGAGGGCTGGAGGCTGGAGCGGCTCGACCGGACCATGCTGCAGATCCTGCGTGCGGGCGCTTACGAGTTGCTGGCCCGGGCCGATGTCCCCACGGCCACGGCGATCAGCGAGTATCTGGACGTGGCCCATGCCTTCTTCGACGCCAAGGAGGCAAAATTCGTCAACGGTGTGCTAGACGCGGTCGCCAGGGCGGTGCGCTGAGCGCGCCTGTCGGCAGATTCCGGCAGCTTCCCGGCGGCGACCCCGGCAGGTAGGATCGGCGCGCGATGACCGGTGAGGACAGCTTCATATCCGCCCTGCGCGCCATGGCCGGCCACCCCGCCGCGCGCGGCCTGGCCGATGATTGCGCGGTGCTTGAACTGGGCGGCGAGGCCCTGGTCCTGACTCACGACATGATGCTGGCGGGGGTCCACTACCTGCCGACGCAGGATCCCGCCGACGTGGCCTGGAAGCTGGTTGCCACCAATCTTTCGGATCTGGCGGCAAAAGGGGCGGAACCTGTCGGAGTCCTGCTGGGCTATCAACTGGCCGGATCGGACGACCGCTTCATTACCGGCCTGCGCGAGGTTCTGGACCACTATGCCGTGCCGCTGCTCGGCGGCGACACGGTGGGCGGCAGCGGTCCGCAGGCGCTCGGGCTGACCGCGATCGGCCGGGCGACGCACCGGCCGGTGCCGTCACGCAGCGGAGCCCGGCCCGGAGACCGGGTCTGGCTGACCGGGGCGGTGGGCGGCGCGATGATCGGCCTCGAGGCCCTGCGGGCGGGCCGGGGCGACAGCCTGCGCTATCGCCGCCCCCGGCCCCGGTTGGCCGATGGCATCGCCCTGGCGCCCCACGTCACCGCCATGATGGACGTGTCCGACGGCCTGCTGCTCGACGCGCTGCGGCTGAGCCGGGCGAGCGGGGTCACCCTGGCGCTCGACGCCGCGGCCGTGCCGCTCGACTGCCCGGCCGCCCGGCGTGACGAAGCCCTCCGCTGGGGCGATGATTACGAGCTGCTGTTCACCCTGCCCGCCGCAGTGCCCTGCCCCGTTGCGGGGAGCCCGATCGGCTGGGTGCAGGACGGCGCGGCAGGCCGACTGCGGCTGGACGGGGTCGATCTGACCGCAGAGCCGGGCCTGGGCTTCCACCACCAGCAAAAGCCTTAACGCGCATTTACGGTTGCGCGCGGCCGCAATCCTCCATAGCCCTTGGATTCGGCGACCCTGCGAAACGGCGGGGCGCCATCCGAGAGTAGGATCCACAATAAGGAGGGGCAGCGCGTGAATTTGGTCACGATCGCAATCGTCCTGGGGTTGCTCGCCGTCGTGTACGGCTTCATCACCAGCAGACAGGTACTCGGTGCGCCGGCGGGCAACGAGCGCATGCAGGAAATCGCCGCGGCCATCCAGGAAGGCGCCCAAGCCTACCTGAAGCGGCAGTATTCAACCATCGGCATTGTCGGCGTGGTCGTTGCGGCGATCATTTTCGCAACGCTGGGCGGCATCTCGGCGATCGGCTTCCTGATCGGTGCGGTGCTGTCGGGCGCGGCGGGGTTCATCGGCATGAACGTGTCGGTCCGCGCGAACGTGCGTACCGCTGCGGCGGCCCAGACCGGGCTGCAGGCCGGCCTGACCCTGGCCTTCCGGGCCGGCGCGATCACCGGCATGCTGGTGGCGGGGCTCGCCCTGCTCGCGATCGCGGTGTTCTACTGGTACCTGATCGGGCCGGGGGGCTACACCGTCGGCGGTGAGGACCGCACCGTGGTCCAGGCGCTGACCGCACTCGCTTTCGGCGCCTCGCTGATCTCGATCTTCGCGCGTCTGGGTGGCGGCATCTTCACCAAGGCGGCCGACGTCGGCGCCGACCTGGTGGGCAAGGTGGAAGCCGGGATCCCCGAGGACGATCCACGCAACCCGGCGGTGATCGCCGACAACGTGGGCGACAACGTGGGTGACTGCGCCGGCATGGCCGCCGACCTGTTCGAGACCTATGTCGTGACCGTCGGCGCCACCATGGTGCTGACCGCCCTCACCCTGAAGGCCGCCGGCGCCCTGCTGATGCCGATGATGGCGCTGCCGCTGCTGATCGGCGGCGTCTGCATCGTCACCTCGATCATCGGCACCTACTGCGTCAAGCTCGGCAGCTCGAACAACATCATGGGGGCCATGTACAAGGGCTTCCTGGTGACCGCGGTGCTGTCGATCCCGGCGATCTGGTGGGCCATCGGCTATGCCATCGGCGATATGGAGACCATGATCCCCGGCACCGCCTACAGCGGCCGGATCCTGTTCTACTGCGCCTTCCTGGGCCTGGTCATCACCGGTCTGATCATCTGGATCACCGAGTACTACACCGGCACCAACTACCGCCCGGTCAAGTCGATCGCGGCGGCTTCGGTCACCGGGCACGGCACCAACGTGATCCAGGGCCTCGCCATCTCGATGGAGGCGACCGCCCTGCCCACGCTGGTGATCGTCGCGGGCATCATCATCGCGTTCAAGCTGGCGGGCCTGATGGGCATCGCCTATGCCGCCACCGCGATGCTCGCCCTGGCCGGCATGGTCGTGGCGCTCGATGCCTATGGTCCGGTCACCGACAATGCCGGTGGCATTGCCGAGATGGCCGGGCTCGACGATTCGGTCCGGGAAAAGACCGACGCGCTCGATGCCGTGGGCAACACCACCAAGGCCGTCACCAAGGGCTACGCGATCGGTTCGGCCGGTCTCGCCGCGCTGGTGCTGTTCGCCGCCTATACGACCGACCTGCGTGAGTTCTTCACGGGCGTGACGGTCGATTTCAGCCTCGAGAACCCCTACGTCATCGTCGGGCTGCTGCTCGGCGCGCTCCTGCCCTACCTGTTCGGGGCCATGGGCATGACCGCGGTGGGCCGTGCGGCGGGCGACGTGGTGGTCGACGTGCGTGACCAGTTCGCCAACAACAAGGGGATCATGGCCGGGACCAGCAAGCCCGACTATGCCCGCACGGTGGACCTCGTCACCAAGGCCGCGATCAAGGAGATGATCGTCCCGTCGCTGCTGCCGGTGCTCGCGCCGATCGCGGTGTACTTCATCATCACCGCCGTGGCGGGCCAGGCCAACGGCTTCGCCGCGCTGGGCGCGCTGCTGCTTGGCGTGATCGTCGGCGGCCTGTTCGTCGCACTCTCGATGACCTCGGGCGGCGGCGCATGGGACAACGCCAAGAAGTACATCGAGGACGGCCACTACGGCGGCAAGGGCTCTGACGCCCACAAGGCCGCGGTGACCGGCGACACGGTCGGCGATCCCTACAAGGACACCGCCGGTCCGGCGGTGAACCCGATGATCAAGATCACCAACATCGTTGCCCTGCTGCTGCTCGCCGCGCTCGCGGCGCACTGAGGCAGGCTTCAACCTGGCGGAGTGACCCACTCCGCCCGCAGGCCCCGCCGGAGCGATCCGGCGGGGCCTTTCGTTGGCTCAGCGACAATGGAGGATGATCTGGCGGCGCGGTTTGTCGAACACCAGGCTGGAGCAGCCGGCCATCGCCTCGGTCCCGATCTGGAGAGCATAAAGCGCCTTGCCGGACTTGCGCGAGCCGGTCACCACGATCTCCCCGGGATCACTGTCGGCCACCGGGATCGCACTGACATTGCCATAGTCGGCGGTGCGGACCTGGATGGCGTCAAGGCGGAGCGGCCCCAGCGCCAGGGGGCGATCGAGCCGCAGGCGCCGCACCGGACGCTCGACCCCGAAGGCGAAGGTGGCCCGCCCGGGCGCTCCGACGAACTGCCCGCCCAGCGAAGGCGCCAGCACCGCGCCGGCGGCCGCGGTCGCCACGCTGTCCCGCCGGTCCAGCGCCCAGGTCACGAAAATGGTCTGTCCGCCGATCGTCAACGAGGTTCCCAGCCCGCGCAGGCCCATGTCCGCCAGCGGGAGGACCACGGGCCGTTCGCCCGCAACCGGCGGGCGGAACTGGAACACGACGACCGGATGCGGCACGGAGGCTGGGCCCAGATCGCCATCGAAGCCCGGCGCGGTGGGCCGTTCGAACCAGCCGACCCGCTTGCGCTGGTCATGTCCGACCACGGCATAGCGGGTCACCGCGGTCTGCCCGCGAACCAGCACCGGCCCCACCTTGGCCCCCACCTTGATCCACCCGCCCCGCAGGCCCAGCCGCGCGGCGGCATCCGGATTGAGCACCAAGGTGGAGGTGCCGTTGGCCTGCATGCGGAAGCGGGCCGGCTGACCGTTCACCGCGCCGGTGACCACCCGGTCGGGCGCAATGATCAGCGTGCCGGGGAGCGTGCCGGGCGGGGCGGGTCTGCCCGCCGCCGCCGGAAATGCCGTGAGGGCGCCCAGCCCTGCTCCCAACACCACGGATCGACGCATGATCGCTTTTCCTCCAGCGCGACCCGGGGTTCCGCGCGGGATGGCCAGCCGTGCTTGAATGCCCGGTGAATGGTCGGCAGGGCGGCTTGGGCTAAAGCCGGACGCCCAGCAGCAGCATCGTCGCGAGCAGGGTCACCGGACAAAGCACCACCGCCAGCAGCATGGCCGCGCTGCAGGTGTCACCATCTCCGGCGCGCTGTCCGAACACCGGGAAGATCGAGAACATCGGCAGCCCGGCCAGCAGGATCGCCGAGGCGCGCAGCATCGGATCGTCGATCGGAATGACCTGCAGCAGGATGACGACCAGGACCGGATGCAGCAGCAGCTTGCCCGCGACAACCGTCGCGATCGCCGCCCGGCGTCCGGCAAGGACGATCCCGGCCAGTCCCGCCCCGATGGTCACGAGCGCCAGCGCCGCCGAGGCGCCGGCCAGCAGATCGACCGTGCGGGCAAGCGGCGCGGGCAGCCGCCAGCCGGTCGCGGCGCACAGAGTGCCCAGGATGATGGCCCAGAGCAGGCTGGAGCGGAGCAGGTTGCGTCCCAGATCCGCGAGGGTCGCGCCCGCCGAGCGGCGCTCCCCGCCGCCGGCATCGATCAGGGCGAGCAGCAGCGGCAACAGCACGAAGCTTTCGAACAGCATGTTCAGCGCAATCGGCGCCGCCGCCCGCGCGCCATAGAGCTGGGTCAGGATCGGCAGCCCGATGAAAGCCGTGTTGGACCCGCTCATCCCCAGGGCGCGGACGGCGGCGACACCGGTGCCCGCAGGGGTGCCGGCGCCATGACGAAACCAGACGAACCCGGCCCCGAAGGCCAGGAGCGACGCCAGGGCATAGACCATCAGGTAGTCGGGCCGCGCAATCGCCCCGATCCGTGCGGTGGACAGGGCATGGAACACCACCGCGGGGGTCAGCACATTCAGCACGAACCGGCCATTGCTGGCGATGGTCGCCGGGGCGAACTGACCCAGCCGCGCCAGCCCATAGCCCAGCAGGATAATCAGGAAGACCGGCGCGATCACCCCAATCAGCATGGCCACGCCCGCCCCCGACACGCTGAACATCGCCCTCTCGCTCCCCCCAATGGCGGAGTGCTGCTAGGCCAAGCGACTTCCAGAGGCAATCGGCAGGCCGCCCCCTGGGCCGCTTGGGGGCGGTCGGACAGCCCGGTTTCGCCTGGGAGCGGACATGTGGATCCTCCCCGGTGCGGACATGATCCGCCCCGCTCCACCACCGTCACCCCTGACCCTGTTTCCGGCGTCATCCCGACCTCGCGCCCTTCGTCATCCTGAACTTGTTTCAGGATCCATCGCGCCCCGGGGCTGTGCCGCCGGAGATGAAGCGCAGGGGCAAGCTCTCACGAGAGAACCCAGAGCCGAACGAGAGGCACCATGGATCCTGAAACAAGTTCAGGATGACGGCTGAAACAAGTTCAGGATGACGGCTGAAACAAGTTCAGGATGACGAGATCAGGCGGGAGGGCAACGTCTCAAGGGCTGAGGTTGAGAAGTGGGGGGTGCGTTCCCGGCGGCTCCAGCCCAACGTCCGCTCCCCACCCCACCCGAACATCACGCGTCCCTCCTCCATCGTCGCCCCGGGCTTGACCCGGGGCGGGGCTTGCGTGGCAACGGTCGGGAAACAACAGCCCTGTCCGGGGCGCCTGACCTCCGCCGGGACAGGCAAGCCCGGTCCCTGGTCAAGCCCGGGACGACGATAGCTCTAACGATGTGCCTTTGTGCGGGCGCGCGAATGGGTCTTGGGCAGGTGATGCGCGCTGGCCCTTCGCCCAACCCTCTCCCATAAAGGGAAGAGGGCTAAGGCAGCTTCCCACCCCACCCGAACATCACGCTTCCCTCCTCCATCGTCGCCCCGGGCTTGTGTGGACGAGATGTGCTTTATTGGTTGCATCGGCCGGGATGCGCATCCCGGCCGATGCGGGCAGGAGGCCGATGTATCGGACTGGTTGCACAGCCGAGGTCAAGCAAGGCCCTGTCC
>NZ_JACLAU010000061.1 GCF_014230305.1 Novosphingobium aerophilum | reverse complement strand
CCTGGGCTGCGCGATAGGCAGGCCCGGCGCTGCGGAAGATATCGGCGACCTCGAGTGAGGCGCGCACCAGCTCAGCCCGGGGGTGCTCTGCCCTCCATCACGGCCAAAATCTGGTCGAGCGGGCTGGTCACCGCCCGCATGGTCTTGCTCGAGACCTGGGCGTAGATGCCGGTCGTGTTGATGTTCACGTGTCCGAGCAGGACCTGGATGACGCGGATATCGACACCCTGCTCGAGCAGGTGGGTGGCGAACGAGTGACGCAGGGTATGGGGGCTTACCCGCTTGTGGATCTCGGCGCGCGCCGCTGCCTCCTGCACCACGCGGTGCAACTGGCGCGCCGAGATCGGGTCCGTGCCGCTGCGGCCGGGGAACAGCCAGCCATGCGGCAGCATCACCCCCCGCCGCTTGCCTTCGCGCCACCACTGCCGGAGCAGGTCCAGCAGATGCGGTGAGAGCATGGCATTGCGATCCTTGCGACCCTTGTAATCCTTCTGCGTGTGCTCCCCAAGCCCACGCATCTGCATATTCTCCAAGAGTCGGGCAGATACCGGATGAGGTGCCTGCAACGTGCGTTCGATCAGGCACGAGACAGTGGTAACATCGGGCTATCGCTCAAATTGCTGGAACAGGCCGCTAAGGAAATGGGGGACTGGTACGTTCGCAGATAGGGTGGGAGAGCCTCGTACGGCCAGCGATTTACAGGGACGTCGCCCGACGTTCTCTTACGTTCTCCGACAGGTCGGACGGGGCATGATCAGATCCGGGCAGATCAAAAGCGGAGAGAAAGCTTATCGGTTCGGGTCTTGCTGCAGCAGGTCCAACGGGGACGCGCCTAAGGCTTGGGCCAGCTCAAACAATGTGACCACAGTAGGATTGCGGTGTCCGCGCTCCAGGCCGCTGATGTACTGCTGTGAGAAACCTGAGCGCTCCGCCACCTGCTCCTGCGTCAATCCCCGAGCTTGCCTGATGCGGGCAAAATTCTGGCCGATGAGCCGACGCATGTCCATGCGATCGACCATCGCAATCTGCTGCCAGCTGGTTTATCAACTATAGTATGTAACACTCAAGGTGCCGGTCCATGCATAGCGATCCCGAGGCCTACCTGCTGCTCAAGACGGTCGCGCGGTTTGCATCCGCACGCTTCGAAGCGTTGGCAGACATTGCCGCCAATGAGCTGAAGGCGATGCCGGCAATCGGGATCATGGGAGACGACCTTGGCCTAGGCAGCGTGTGGGAAGAGTATGCGTATGACCAGCAGAACGGCCCTGTTCGTGCCCTTGAGATGGCTTGGTCGGGCGTAACGTCGTCGATCATCGACCGCCTGGTTGCTGATCTTCCGAAACCGGAGGCTACGTTGCTGACGTTCTACTGCTGCTGGGACTGTGGTGATGATCCGCTGGATACCGTGGGTGATCCTCCCGACGGCTTTTATCCGGAGGCACTTGCGACTGCAGTTGCCGAAGAACTTCAGCGTGCCGCGCTGAATTGTACTCTGCCAGACATCTGGCTGTACGACGGCGAGGAGGAGGATGAGTGAGCGAAGTTGTCTATCCCTTCTGGATCGGACTGTCGGCGCTTGAGCGAGCGGGAGCTGACGCTTCCAGGATTTATCTCGATTACCTGGCTGACGCACTGGTGGCGGCTGTCGACGGCTTGGACGAGACCGAGACTGATCATTGGCGGGGGTGGTTTCGTCGCAATGCCGATGAATTGGGTATGGCGGCGGGGCTGCCAGCTGAGGTGGACTTCGCCGAGGAGATCCGCTCGGTGCTGAGCCCGGACAACGAGGCGGCGAAGGCATGGGCGCGTGCCTGCATCGAGGCTGGTGTGGCGCACGGAGCGGACATGGAGGACCCTGGCTCGGTCATCAGCAGGCTCTCTTGGGCCGCTACCACCCGGCTCGCGCGTTCGGGGCTATTGAAAGTTGGATCGAACGATGATCTGGTTAGCGGCACTGATGCCATTACCATCAAATCGACGGGCCAAAGATCCAATCGGACGAGTTAGCCTGTCATTGCCTCGATGCTCTCCACCGTCACCAGCGTCCGGGTCCCGAACCGACGCACCCTTAGTTTGCCCTCCGCGATCATCCGGTTGATCGTGCTACGGCTCAGCCCCAGCCGCAAACAGGTGTCGCGGATCGACAGGAATTGCGGGGTGAACGGGGTGGCTGCCGGATGCCGCGACCCCAGACGTGTGGCCAGGGCGTCGACAATCTGTTCGACGGTCGCGCGGTCCAGCTTCACGGTTGGCACAGGTTGGGCAACTGGTGACAGGGCGCTGGCGGGAAGCCGCTTGATCAGCACGTCGAGATCGGTTCGGCGCCACAAGGTGGTGTTCTCGCCGGTATCGACAGGGGTGATCCGCCACCGCTCCGCGAGCCGTTCAAACTGACGCCGTTCGAGCGAGAGGTAGAGGCAGGCAGTGTCGGTCCCCAGCAGGGCTGGCCAGGCGCTGACGATCGGGAGGGTGGGTTGCATAGGCTGGGCTCCTTGGTTGCACGGACGTACGTCCGCGCAGCTCAGGATGCCCTGACCGGTGAGCCGGGCCAAAGGCTGTTGCCTAGCCGATTCACCGCTGGACCGCCGATAGTGCTGCCTGATGCCTATCTGATGCCTGGAGGGAAAATTTCCCGACGATCAGGCCCTCAATTTTCCGCTAAGTCTTTGAAAAATATGGTGCCGCTTACGTGACTCGAACACGTGACCCCATCATTACGAATTTAACCCATATGGTTATTAATTGCCATGAATGTCAACGAAAATGGCATATAGGCGAGCGGGCGGATTGCCAAAACCACGCCAGTGCCAAACCGACTAGTTTCCCAGTTGCGGCAGCGTTACCAAGTTATGATCGTTCACATGGATCACGCTAGGAAAGTCCAACCAGTCTGAAGCCGGTTTGGCCCAAGCTGGGCGCTATTCAAGACCGTTAAAGGCTGACCCCGCAAGGCCTCTGCCAGTTTGCGCAGCGTTTCGACCTAGTCGGATTTGGCGCCGGACTCGAGATTGGCAATCTGCACCCGGTTGACGCCCATTACAAAATCATCGCCATACACGCATGAATTTCGGCCACTAATCGATCAACCTCCTGATTTGAAGTTGGGAAGGCATTTGCGCGATGAGCGTACCGATTCCGTTTGTGAGCAATTGCCGAAACGAAAGCGGTTGATGTTTTATGGTCAAGATAGCCTTGCGCCGCTGGTGGTAGCCCCTTGAGTTGATGGAGCATCTTACCAATGCCATGCGCTGGCTGGACACCATGGCTTTTTAAGATTGACGAAAGCAAAGTGTCTAGCGCTCGACTGGCATGCATCACCTGCAGAAGCCTTTGCCGCTTCGGCGGCTGTAACCGGAGACAACGACCTAGCTCACCAAGCTCGGTGTCCACGTGAGCCACATCTGGATCACCTAGATAGATCGTAGACCCCCGAACCAAGGCCTGCATAAGTTGATGTCGAGACTTGCGGGCGCTCATTTGAGCCTCGTGTAGCGCTGGACAAGATCGGCAATTTCCTCAAGGCTCTTACCCGAATGGATCGGAGCAAGAACCCAGCCAGCGAAGGCAGCTGCTCGCATAACTTTGTCCGGATCCCCTGAGCTAGTTGGGTACTTATTCAGAAATGCAGCCCCGGCCGGACCATTTGACGGCACCGTCACACCATCCTGCATTGTGTACCAGCGAGAGCCTCCCTCAAGCATTAGCCGCGAAAGAGCTGTCGAGTTTGGAGTGGCAGCAAAAAAAGCACTGTCGATGTCGTTGACCACATCCCTTTTGACCCGTGCTCGCACTCTAATTTCCTCATTTTCAAAAGAAAATTTCCTCGCTCCCCGCCGTAGCACACGCGCCAATCGATAGGTCTCGGCAAATCGTGATTCTGCTTCAACCTGGTACCGTGCTCCAATATCTTTGCGGCGCAAGCCTGGCGTGCGGGCTGCTAAATTGACTAGGTCAAGCAAGGCAGCGCGATCTGCAAAGTCAATTTCGGCTTCAAAAGCATCTTTCTCCGACCAAGAGGTCTCATCGCCCTCTACCATCCGCACAAAAGTGGTGTGCGACGGCAATGCCATCGCGTTGAGCTTTAGCCGGCCTTCAAATAAATCAGGACGCCGACGTTCCTCGACAGTCGACATCATGACAGCAGTTAGACCTGTCGGCCCTCCTATCAACACATCAACTGATCGCAGTACGAGCGGGTGATCAGGCGCAGCAACGACAATGAATTGCCCTCCGAGCGAACGTTGCAGACGTATCGCTACTTCACGGCGCCGTTTGGAAACATTCGAATTCAAATACCATCCCCCCGACATTTGCAGCTAGATGCAGACTTTGGTGGCAACCCACATCGGGCAATCACACTAAAAACAGTGGTTTGACCAGTCTGCATGCTCCTTGTCATTGTCTCATGAAGATCTCGGAAATCCATTCGCCTAGAGAACCGGAAAATGCGCGGGCGCACCTCAAAGTTGAAAGCCCCATACCCGACCTTTAACATAACGCCCGTTCGCAGTCCGCCCAGATGGCGCCAATTGACGATTGTCAGTGGCGGGTCAACGGCCTCACGAAAACGAGGTAACCTTCGGCTGCAGCCGTCTGCCAGGCTAGTAAACAAGAGGCGGGAAGGAACGAGATGCCCCGAAAACTGCAACCACCACCGGAGGAGATCACCGCCAAGATCGAGCGCTTTGAGCACACATACTACTTCAGCCAGGATGCCGACCCGCGGAGCAAAGCTGAGGACGAGGGAGCGATCGAGCTAACAGGCACGATCGTGGACATAAGCAAGCGGCATCGTCGCTTCCTGCACGAGCCTATCGGGATAACCCTGTTGTATGCTCGCACGTTCGATCCAGCGCGGGATGCACCAGCCGCGGAGCGACCCTTTTTCATGTACATGAACCTCAGCAAACGCGGTTGCGGTTGTGGTGGCTACATCCCGTCCGATGCCTTCTGGGCCTTGCCAAGCATGCTTCGCGAGAAGGCTGTGACCCATGCTCACTTTCGGTTCCAGCCGACCCAGCGCGGAAGCGGATCGCTATTGAGCATCTACCTGGCTCCCGGCGACAAAGTTGAGCCGATCAGCTAACGCAATCGCAAGACGGAGCAGGCAGGGCGATGCGCTATCTAACGAAATCCCGATTTAAGCTCGCCGCTGAGTGCCCGCGAAAACTCACCTACACAGGCAAACCCGAGTACAGGAATACCAAGCAGGACGACACTTTCCTGCAGTCCCTGGCAGACGGCGGCTTTCAGGTCGGTGAACTGGCGAAGCGTCTTTATCCGGGCGGGATCGAGGTGACAGACAAAGGCAATGCCGAGGCTCTCGCGGAAACCGCCGAGCTCCTGAAGCGGGATACCGTGACGCTGTTCGAGCCGGCGATTGCCTATGGCAACCTGCTTGTTCGCGCTGACGTGCTGGTCAAGTCGGGGGCTTCGCTCAAGCTAGTCGAGGTCAAATCCAAGTCGTTCGATCCCACCAATCCGCAGATTGAAGGCAAAAAGGGACTTCTGGCGGCGGCCCGGCCTTACATCGAAGACATCGCGTTCCAGGACTACGTCATTCGCTCGGCGTTCCCGGACAGCTGCGTCACGAGCTATCTGCTCTTTCCCGACAAGTCTCGGCAAGCCGGTCTCGATCAGATGAACCAGCTCTTCAAGATCGATCGGTCCGGCCCTCGTGTGCAGGTAATTTGTGACCCCAGGGCTGATCTTTTGTCCCCGGCCGAAGCCTTACTGTTCGAGCTCAACGCTGCGCCCTACATCGCCCTCGTTCACGCCAACGGCATAGCTGCCCCCGGCGGCACGTTTAGCCTGCCAGAAGCGGCGAAACGCTGGGCTGAAGCCTATGCCGCGGAAACGCCGCTACCAGCCGCGATCGGAGCGCAGTGTGCCAAGTGCGAGTTCAAGGCTTCTTTCGGAGACCGACTGAAGAGTGGCCATGCAGAATGCTGGAAGGAAGCGAACAACTGGTCAGACGGGGAGCTAACCGAACCCACCATTCTCGACCTGTGGAACTATCGCGGCAAGCAAAAGCTCATGGATCAGGGCGTCCGGCGGCTGGCTGAGGTCACGCAGCAGGACATTAAGTTTACCCCTGGCGCCCACGGCCTGAGCAATTCCGAACGCCAGTGGCTCCAAATCGATGGCCTCCCCGTCGAGCACAAGGCCGCGGGCTTCTTCCTCGACCACGACTATCTTGCCAGTGAGATGGATAACTGGATCTATCCGCTGAACTTCATCGATTTCGAAACAGCGACGGTGGCCCTGCCGTTCCACCGCGGTATGCGCCCCTACGAGAGCGTGGCGTTCCAGTTTTCGCACCACGTGATGGAGGCGGATGGGTCGCTGCGCCACGAAAGCGAGTTCCTTCTGGCCGAGCCGGGCTCGTTCCCGAACTTCGAGTTCGCCCGTGCGCTCAAGGCAGCGCTCAGTCAGAATGAAGGGTCGGTCTTCCGCTGGGCTGCCCACGAGAACACGATCCTCGTCCACATTCTCCAGCAACTGCAAAGCCGGGACGACGCGCCGGCCGACAAGGACGACCTGATCGCGTTCCTGCAGACGCTCATTACCGGCGGAGCGCGCGCGATGATCGACCTGAAGGCGCTGGCGCAGAAGGGCTACTTCCATCCTTCGACCAAAGGCAGCAACTCGATCAAGAAGGTGCTCCCGGCGGTGCTGGAAACTTCAACCTTCCTCAAAGAGCGCTACGCCCAGCCGCTGTACGGTGCGGCCAACGGCATCCCGAGCAAGAACTTCAAGGGGATGGCTTGGTGGTCGGCCGACGAGCTCGGGCTGGTGCAGGATCCCTACAAGAAGCTCATCGAGGCAGCTGACAGCGAGTGGGTCGAGATCGAAGCGTCCGACGAGGACCTCGACATTGCGGCTGGTGGCCAAGCCACGATGGCCTATGCCCGCCTGCAGTACGAGGCTCTGGATGACGCGACGCGGGCTTCGCTGAAAGCCAAGCTGCTGCGATACTGTGAGCTCGATACCTTGGCTATGGCGATGGTGGTTGAGGCTTGGCAGGAGGCTTTGCGCTAGGCAGCGAACTACTTTGTTGCCTCTAGGTCGGGCTGCCGGCGGCACGGGAAAGCTGGGCGGTCACGCGCGACACAGCATCTGCCAACGAGGAAAAGCCTACACCCTCGGCGAGCGCTTTAGCGCCGGATAACGATAGCCTTCGCGTTGCTGGCAGGCGATCGGTCGGGATCACGTAGAAGCGCCATTGCGCCGCGTCGCGATGGTCTGCGCTGCTGTCGGCAACCGGATGATGGGCAAGGACGTAGATCTGAGCTGCCCGGCCGGCTCCTTCGATCCACACGGCCCCTTCCCAGCGGCCTTTGCGCTCTGCAATGTCAAAGGAACAAGCAGAGGGCTTGTCCGAGGTGGCCCAACTCTGCCTGGCGGCTGATTGTTTGACCTCCAGGCGGAGCCCGTCGGCGCGTTGGAAGTCCCAACTCGAGTAGTCCTCGGCACACCACTCCCATTCGGGCTCCAGCGCCGCCGCGACGATCGCTTCGACCACATGGCCGCGTAGAACGTTGGTGACGAGTGGTCGTCCAAAGGCCATTTCCGCAACTTTGCGTTGGATCTCGGCAACCGTGGGAAGGTCAATCATCGGCAGACCACTTCAAAAAAGGGGCGGCAAGACCTGACGCTTTACTGCTGGAAGGTGTCTGGTTGACGCTAGCGAGCTGCAATGCGCGGACGCAAGGTTGCCTCTAGCCGCACCATGGCTTCGACGAGGGCGTGCTGAACTGTCGACCATTCCTCGCGCGGAGATCGATAACCCCCTTCGACACGGGCGGCGATGTAGGTGCCTTTCTGCTGATCCGTCTGCTTCCAAACCAACGGCGATCCGAACGCGTCCTCGATCACGTCGCGGTCGGCGAGCAAAGCTTGGTAGAGTGACTCGTTGTCTTCGATCCAGAGGTGGACCTGGCTGTCGTTCTGTCGGATTGTATAGACGAACTGCAGCCCTGGCCGTCCCGCGCTCGCTGAAATCCAGTTGTCCTTGGACGGGCTGCGACCGGCATGAAGCTTGGTTCGGGTGGCCGCCAAAGTGAGCAACTGTTGCCAGAACTCGTACCGTATTTCGTGCCGTTCCGCCTGGTACTTCTGCTCGGCCTGACGTTTCAGGCCAATCTGGGTCTGGAACTCGGTGGCTTCCGGTAGGGGGATAATCTGTTGGATGTCGAGCAATACTCGCCCATCGCTCAGTCGATAAGGACTTAGGCGAACGCAGCTGATGTCTATGCCTTGGTCTCGCAGCCAGAGCACGGCCGTGGTCAACTCCTTGCCGAAGTTGGCGCAGGCCAGCACGATCCGGACTTGGCGTCCGAAATCCTCTTCCTGAGGCTCGCCCCACTGCAGAAAAGAAAGAACAGCAGACTCGGCGCCTTGTCCGTCTGCTCCCCGGCGGCGAAGGAAGTCTGCATGGGCCTCGACCGCTTCGGCGAATGTCATCCGCGCAACCATGGCGGCATAACGTAGCGCCTGCAGTTCCATGTGGGCCGCTTCATCACGCTTCAACTCGACCACTACGAGGTTGGCGTCGCTATCGATGCAAAGCAGATCGATCCGCCGGTTGCTATCGAGCCAGCCGCCGTACTCCTCGGCGAGAACAAACAGGTCTTCGCCCAGTACGTCGATTTGGTCGCGCAGCATCCGCTGAATGTCCTGGCGCTCTTTCAGGCCCTCACTGACAAACTGCGTCGGGCTAGCCACAGCCAGTTTGCCATCGAGGAGTTCAAAAACCGGCATTGGTGCCTCTCTCGTCATTCAAATTCGATGTCAGGGCCACAGTCTTGAGCCGCGACAAGCTGATGCGGCGTTGGCCATTCTTTGCGATGGGCCCGGCGCTTTCCCAAGCGATCGCACCCGGGCCATCGTAGACGATTTCCGCCTCGTGCGGATTCACAACCCGGAGAACAACGAGCCGATCACAGGTGGCGTACATCGAAATAGCCTTGCCTGCGGTCATCTTGATCTGAATGTCGCCGTGCTCGTCGAAAGCATCATGGCCCGGCTGAGACGGAGGATAGAGAGTCAGGCCGAGTGCTTCCGCAGCGATGACTTCGCCGATGGACCCGACGAGATGGCCATCCGGTGTGAACGGTCTGCCCGGGTAAAGGCGGGACAGCTCTTCGACAGCTTCGTAGATCTTTGCAACGGGGGCAGGGAGCGCGACCCGTCGGGATGGCTCAATCATTCGTCAAAATGCCCTGCGCTCGGTAGCCGGGTCATACTTCCGGCACTGACCGGTGAAGTCACCAGCCTTACCAGAGATGCTGATTGCCCCGGTGTAGCGGTCAATCCTGACTTTGGGATTGTTCATCACGTTCACCGCAGCCGAGGCGGTGATTTCTCGGTCATTCATGACGATCGATTTTAGCTTGAACCAGCCATCCTCGCCGCCGTGAATGGGCGGAAGCATAGTGCGTGGCAGGCGAATCCGCCCTTCGCTACCTTCTAGCCACATGTTGACCTGATCCTGAAAGCCAACAGAGCGCGAGCCATAAACCTGACCACCAGCCGCGCTGCCGTCGTTACCCCACGCGTTGAAACCCGACACCGTGGCGTGGTTGGCGGCACCGCCGCCGACGCAGGCTAGCTCGATCCGATTGGGGACTTGCGCAGAGACCGAGCCTGCACACGCAAAAATGGCTACTGAGATAAAGATTCGCCGCATAGTGCCTCCTGTTTTGGGCACCATCACAGAGACTCGTTACCTCATCGTAAGTAGTGGTCTGATAATCCGACGAAGCTTTCGGCGTGCTGCTGAACTTTGCGGAATGTTTGCCCATGTGGATCGTCCTGCTTCTCGTTGGTGCCTTCATCGTTTGGCACTTCATTCCACAGCCCGATCCAAACCGGCCCGCTCCTCGATTTCGCCAGGAAACGCGGGCCGTGCCAAGTGACCCGGACTGGGTGAAGTTGATCGAAGAACACTGCGAGTCTCCCGCCGAAACCGCTTTTCTGCGAGCTATGATACAGGCCTGCGACCTCAAGCCGGACGACGGCTCACTCATCGGGGCAGGCGTACAGCTTGATTTTCAGGTCGAGGAAGGGCGGTACCGGGTCGATTTTCTCGCCAACAAGTGGCTGGTGATCGAGATCGACGGCGCCGCTTGGCATTCTTCGCCGGAAGCAATCGCCCGGGACAAGGTGCGTGACGAGTACTTGGAAAGTCTTGGCTACACGGTCCTGCGAATCCCCGCCAAAATCGTGTTCAATCATCCGAGCGAGGCTGTCGAGCGTGTCCAGGCGGCTCTGCGAAAGGGTAGGCGTGCCGTGCCTGTTCCGGTCAAGAAGACCGGTTGGCAACGGCTCGCGGAGACGGCTTCAGCGATCGGTGAGGGTCTCTCCGAAATGACCACGACTTTGCAGAAAACCCTTGTCGTAGAAACGGCTGTGCGTGACGCGAAAGCAGCGGCAGGCGCGGAACGTCAGGTTGTGGAGGCGGCAATCTGCACCGCGCAAATGCAATTGGAAACGGAGGACCAGTTGGCTGAGTTGGACGAAGAGGCTAGGAGGCTTTTCGATGAAGCCGAGGCCTTCCTCGCCGACGTGCTCCATCAAAGTCCCACATCACAGGCGGCGTCGCGCACCATAGAAGTGAAGGCTTTTCCTGCCGCTCCCCTGCCCCATCACAATCCCGAGTATCACTTGGCCATCCAGGCCGCCTATTCCCTAGTCGCTGAAGAACGGGCTCACTTCCTCGCCGCTCAACGCCGAATCACCCTGTAGCGCGACGATCTGGGTGAGAAGAGCGCGACGATCAGGATGAGAAGTTGATTGTCGCGGCGCGACAGTTTGTGGCCATTCTGATTGTCGCTGGCAAGGTTTATCGGTCGTCCTGATTGTCGCG
>NZ_JACLAU010000060.1 GCF_014230305.1 Novosphingobium aerophilum | reverse complement strand
CATGAAAACCGCAGGAAAACCCCCAAAGGTCGCTCTCGTCGCCATCATGCGAAAACTCATCACAGCCCTCAACGCCATGATCCGCAACAAGCAGAAATGGGCTCTCGCCTAGACGGTTGCTCCCCCGCTGGGGGAAGATCTTGAAACCTCCGCGCCCCACCCTGCACGGACATCACGCTTCCCTCTCCCCCCGTGCGGGGTCGCTGCGCGCCGGCAACAGAAAAGGCCCGGGATGGCCCGGGCCTTTCGTGTCGAACCTGTTGCCCGGATCAGGCCGCGGCGGGCTTGCGCGCGGCGCGGCGGCGGGCGACGAGGGTCGCGGCGCTGGCGCCGAACAGCAGGAGCATCGGCGGTGCCGGGACCTCGGTCCCGCCGGTCGAGCTGGTCGACGAGGTGGTGCTCGACGAACCGTTGCTCGAGCTGGAGGTCGACGAGGACGTCGAGGACGAGGTCGAGGACGACGTCGAGCTCGAGCTGCTGGTCGAGCTCGAGGTGGACGATGACGACGAGGTCGAACTGCTGGTCGACGTGCTCGTCGAGACATTCCCCGACGAGGTGCTGGTCGAGCTGCTGGTCGAGACGTTGCCCGAGCTGGTGGACACGTTGCCCGAAGACGAGCTGGTCGAGCTGCTCGAGGACACGTTGCCCGACGAGGTCGACACGTTGCCCGAGCTGGTCGAGACATTCCCCGAGCTGCTCGAGACGTTGCCCGACGAGGAGCTCACATTCCCCGAGCTGGTCGAGACATTGCCCGAGCTGGTCGAGGTGCTGGTCGAAATGTTCCCGGATGAGGTGGAGGTCGATCCGCCCGAGGTCGAGGTCGAGCCGCCGGAGGTCGAGCTGGATCCGCCCGAGGTCGAGCTGGAACCGCCGGTCGAGCTGGTCGACCCGCCCGAGGTGGAGCTGGAGGTCGATCCGGTGCTGGTCGAGGTGATCACCACCGACCCGCCGCCGCCGCTGCCGCCGCCGAAGAACCCGCCGAAGAACCCGCCGCCGAAGCCGCCACCGCCACCCCAGCCGCCACCGATCACCACCGGGGTGCTGCCGCCACTGGCCGGGGCCGGCGGGAGCGGCGGCATCAGCGGCACGGCGGCCATGGCCACCCGCTGCTGCGGCGGCTCGTAAGTCGTCGTCCGGGTGATGACCCGGCGGATGCGCTTGACCGTGCGCGGCGCGGCCGCAATCCGGCGATGAGCCTGGGCGGTCGCCGTCCGGGCCACCTTGGCGTGCTTGACGTACTGCGGCCGTCCCGCCTTGGGGGCTTCAGCCACGTGCACGGCGCCGCCACCCAGCAGCGCACCACCGGCTGCCAGGGCAGCAATCTTCGCAAGGGCCGTCCGAACCGACATAACGTTTCTCTCTTCGTTCCGGGGGCGGACAAGGTGCCGGGGTTGGATGGGCCCACCCCGGCGTACCTCCGCCCCACTCGCACAAACGCAGAGTGATCCGGCTACGACAATCACGTTAACCGATTCTCTAGGCTCGAAATTGCCGAATCCGGGCCGATCGCAGGACCCGGCTGCGAAGCTGTCCCGCTATGGCACCGATCGGGGCCAATACTTAGGCGCGCGGTTACCTTGTCGGGCCGTGGCGGAGCGGCCCGAGCCGCCGGTCGGTTAGTCGACCGGTTCAGGCGACCGGTTCAGTCGACCTGGTCGAACAGGCCGCCGATCGATCCGCTGGGCGGGGTCAGGCCAAGATGCTGCCAGCCGCGATCGTTCAGGCACCGGCCCCGCGCGGTTCGGGCGACCAGCCCCAGTTGGATCAGGTAGGGTTCGACCACCTCCTCGATCGTGTCGCGGGGCTCGGACAGGCCGGCAGCCAGCGTTTCCACCCCGACCGGGCCGCCCTTGTAGATCTCGGCGATCATCCGCAGGTAGCGGCGATCTTGCGCGTCGAGCCCGATCGCGTCGACCTCCAGCCGGGTCAGCGAATCGTCGGCGATGGCGCGGGTGATCGTCTCCGCGCCGGCGACATGGGCGAAGTCGCGGACCCGGCGCAGCAGCCGTCCGGCCACGCGCGGGGTGCCGCGGGCGCGGCGGGCGATCTCGGTCGCCCCGCCGGCGTCGATGCCGATGCCCAGCAGTCCGGCCCCGCGCGTCACCACGCGTTCCAGCTCGGCCACGCTGTAGAACTGCAGCCGCACCGGGATGCCGAAGCGGTCGCGCAGCGGGGTCTGCAGCAGGCCCTGCCGGGTGGTCGCCCCGATCAGGGTGAAGGGCGGAAGATCGATCCGCACCGAGCGCGCCGAGGGCCCCTCGCCGATCATCAGATCGAGCGCGCGATCCTCCATCGCCGGATAGAGCACCTCCTCGACCACCGGATTGAGCCGGTGGATCTCGTCGATGAACAGCACGTCGCCGTGTTCCAGATTGGTCAGCAACGCGGCCAGATCGCCCGCCTTGGCGATCACGGGGCCGGAAGTGGCGCGGAACCCCACCCCCAGCTCGCGCGCGACGATCTGCGCCAGCGTGGTCTTGCCCAGCCCCGGCGGGCCGAAGAACAGCACATGATCCATCGCCTCGCGCCGGCTGCGCGCGCTCTCGATGAACACGCGCAGGTTGTCCTTGGCGGCGGCCTGCCCGACGAATTCCGCCAGCGTCTTGGGCCGCAGCGCGGCGTCGACGTCCTCGGCCTGGCGTTGTGGGGTGAGGAGGGGGTTATCGGTCATCTATGGCGGCACTCGCCTTCGCCGTGGTCCCAGGCTCCGCCCGCGTCAAGGCAAGCGTCAATGTCCAGCCAGTGGTTGATCCGCACGGCCGCCATCACGGATGCCGCCGCGGTAGCGCACACCGCCAGAAGGATGGCTCTACGCTTCATCGCTCGCTCTCTGCCCCGGCCGGGATGGATCCTGAAACAAGTTCAGGATGACGGGGGGAAGGGTTGGGCTCGGCCGCCGAATCTGTGTCGAAACCGACCTTTCTTCGTCACCCTGAACTTGTTTCAGGGTCCATCTCTCACCTCGGTCAGGTCCATGGTTGACAGGCAAGAGCATCACCCCGCTGCCCGCTTCAACGCCACCCGGATCAGGTCGTTCAGCCCGGCGCCCTCGCCCAGCTCGTCCATGGCCCGCGCCACGGCATCGGCGGCGACCTGCGGCTTGAACCCCAGGTTCTGCAGGGCCGAGACGGCATCGTTGCTGGGCGTGCCGGCCGGGGCGGACGCCACCGCCGCGGCGCCCGGGGCGGTGGGCAGGGCGCCGGCCTTGTCCTTCAGTTCGTTGACGATCCGGGTGGCGAGCTTGGGCCCCACCCCGTTGGCCCGCGCCACCATCGCGCTGTCACCGCCGGCGCAGGCGCGTTGCAGTTCCTCGGTGGTCAGCGCCGACAGGATCGCGAGCGCCACCTTGCTGCCCACCCCCTGGATCGCGGTGAGCAGGCGGAACCAGTCCCGCTCGGCCGCGCTGGCGAAGCCGATCAGGCGGATGTCGGTCTCGCTCACCTGTTGCTGGGTGAACACCGTGCAGCGATCGCCGCGCACGCCCAGGTGGCTGAGCGTGCGGGCCGAGCAGAACACCAGATAGCCCACGCCGCCCACGTCGATCACCGCCCAGTCGGCGCCGAAATCGTCGAGGAGGCCGGTGAGCTTGGCGATCATGGTTTGTTCCTATGGCAGGGAACGATTCGCGGGGCAAGCGGGGCCGCGCGCTGTCCTACATGTCCGTCCCATGTCACACTGCGCGCGGTTCTTTCCCATCGTCGGACGATTGCGCGTGGGCAAACTTCACTTTGCCATTCGCACATGCGTGACCTTTGTGAAGTTCGCCCCCGCTACCGATGACTGCCCAGCATGTTGGCATGGGTGATCGCCACGGCCAGGGCATCGGCCGCGTCCTCTCCGGCCAGCGCCACGCCCGGCAGCAGGACCTTGAGCATGGCCTGGATCTGGTGCTTCTCGGCCCCGCCGGTGCCGACCAGCGCCTTCTTGATGACCTTGGTCGAATACTCCGCCACCGGCATGCCCGAGCGGGCCAGGCTGAGCATGGCGACCCCGCGGGCCTGGCCCAGCTTGAGCGTGGACTGCGGGTTGACGTTGACGAAGACCTCTTCCACCGCGCCGCTGTCGGGCCGGTGGCGCAGGATCACGTCGGTCAGCTCGGCGTCGAGCTGGACCAGCCGCTCGGCCATGGACAGCTTGGCATCGGTGCGGATCTGGCCGTTGGCGACATGCGACAGCCGGCTGCCGGACTTGGCGACCAGGCCCCAGCCGGTGCAGGTCAGGCCGGGATCGACCCCCAGGATGATCATGCCCGCCCCGGCGCCGGTTCAGAACCACGCATCGAAGGGACCGTCCGGGGTTTCGCCCAGCTCGGCCTCGGGCGGGGCGAGCCGGGTCACCGCCTCGACCAGGCTGGGCGCAAGCGTGGCCCCGGCGCGGCAGGCCAGGGTCCGCTCGCCGACCGTCGGGCCCTGGACGGCGATGCCGGAATAGGTTCGCCCGGGCCGGCTGGCCAGCGCGCCGTCCTGCCCGCGGAACACGATGTAGTCGGTCTGCCCGTTGGTGAAGCGGACATGCTCCTGGTATCCGCCCGCCCCCTGGCCGCGGACATGGCCGGTGTGGATGTTGCTCCAGTCGGCGGTGCTGGCCAGGTCGATCGCGGGCCGGCCGGGCGGGCCATAGCGGTAATGGACCGCCGCGGCGCGCCAGCAGATGCTGCCGATGGCCGGGCGGGCGGGCGGGCCGAAGCGGCACGAATAGATCACCCGCTCGCCGGCGCGGCACTGGCTGGCCGGCACCGGCCCGGCGGAACCGGCGGGAGCCGGCGCGCCCAGGGCCAGTGCGGCGCCGACCAGGCCCAGCAGTGCGGCGGGGCGCAGCAGATCGTCCAGGGCGGCGGGACGGGTCATGGTCAGACCTTCAGCCCCAGCCGCGGGCCGATCTCGGCAATGGCCACCGCCAGCACGCCGGACACCAGCGCCCTGGCGGCCAGGGCCCACATCAGCCCAGCTTCTCCATCACCTCGTCCGAGATCTCGTAATTGCCCCAGACGGTCTGCACGTCGTCATCGTCGTCCAGCGTGTCGATCAGCTTGAGCAGGGTCCGCGCGGTGTCCTCGTCGACGTCGGTCTTGAGGTTGGGCTTCCACGCCAGCTTGACCGCCTCGGCCTCGCCCAGGGTCTTTTCCAGCTCGCGCGCGACGGGGTGGAGGTTGTCGATCGAGACCCAGATCGAATGGCTCTCGCCATCGCTCTCGACATCGTCGGCGCCGGCCTCGATCGCGGCCTCGAGCACCTTGTCCTCGTCACCCACCTTGCCGGGATACTCGATCAGGCCCAGCCGCTCGAACCCGTGGCTGACCGCGCCGCTCGCACCCAGGTTGCCGCCGTTCTTGGCGAAGGCGGTGCGCACGTTGGTGGCGGTGCGGTTGCGGTTGTCGGTCAGCGCCTCGACGATCAGGGCCACGCCGCCGGGGCCGTAGCCCTCGTAGCGCACTTCCTCGTAGTTCTCGCCATCGCCCTTGCTCGCCTTGTCGATCGCGCGCTGGATGTTGTCCTTGGGCATCGACTGGGCCTTGGCCGCGTTGACCGCGGCGCGCAGGCGCGGGTTCATGTCCGGATCGGGCATGCCCATCTTGGCCGCCACCGTGATTTCGCGGCTGAGCTTGGAGAACATCGCCGAGCGCTTTTTGTCCTGCGCGCCCTTGCGATGCATGATGTTCTTGAATTTGGAATGGCCTGCCATGGTTCTTCTGCTGCTGGTTGCGGCGATTGCGCCGCCCCCTAGCCGAGACGAGCCGTTCCGGCAATCGGCCGTTGTCGCCGGTGGCCCGCGGGCCGGGTCGGATCACGGGCGGGGCGGGCGGGACGACTTGCGGTTGCGGCCGGGACGCTGGAAGCCTCGGGTCAGGCCCAGGGCGATCAGGATCCGGCGCAAGAGGAGCCGCAGGGTCATCGGTTGACCACCTTACCGGCCAGAGGGATGGATGCAGGCATGGGCAGGGCTCCTCGCTGGGGTATGCGGGAGCAACCCCAGCCGGCCCGACCCGTTCCGCCAGCCGCCCCGGCCCGGGCTTTCGCCAGGGCCGGGCGTGCCGGCGCCGGGGCTCACTCGATGCCGAGGGCGTTCTTGTAGGTTTCCAGCAGCAGTTCCATCTCGCGCCGGTCATCAGGCTTCAGCTTCCGCAGGCGGATGATCTGGCGCATGATCTTGGCATCGTAGCCGGTGGCCTTGGCCTCGGCGTAGACATCCTTGATGTCGTCCTGGATGCCCTTCTTCTCCTCTTCCAGGCGCTCCACGCGCTCAATCAGCAGGCGCAGGCGATCGTCGGCGGCATCGGCCATGAATGGTCTCTCCGGTTAGGCAAAGGAATCGGTTGCGGGCCGATAGCCGGGCGCGGGGATTCGGGCAAAACGCCGCCTGTGGAAATCGTGGCCGGTCTAGCCTGCCGCGTTGCGCTGGAGGCTGGCCTCCATCCGGGCGAGCTGTTCGGGCGTGGCCTCGGTCTGGAAGCGGGCCTTCCATTCGGCGGCGGGCATGCCGTGGATCACTTCGCGCGCGGCGGCCTTGTCCAGCGGGGCGCCGGCCTCGACGATCCAGTCGGCCAGACAGTTGCGGCAGAACCCCGCCAGCCCCATCAGGTCGATGTTCTGGGCATCATGGCGATGGCGCAGGTGCCGCACCAGCCGGCGGAAGGCCGCCGCGGCCTGGGCATCGTCCAGCGCCTCGAGGGGATCCCCGAGTTCCGCATTCGTATTTTCGGAACAGCTCATCTGTCAGAGTCCTTGGGTTTTTCCGGTCGGCTTGGCATAGGGCACCGGGCAAACGGAAGGAACCACCACGTGGCGAAAACAGACCACCGCGGCCGCAAGGTCAAGATTCTCGCCACGCTGGGCCCGGCCAGCCGCAGCCCGGAAATGATCGAGCGCCTGCTCCAGGCGGGGGCCGATGCCTTCCGCGTCAACATGAGCCATGGCGATCACGCCACCCACGCCGAAACGATCGCCAACATCCGCGCCGCCGAAAAGCACTTCGGCCGGCCGATCGCGATCCTGTGCGACCTGCAGGGCCCCAAGCTGCGGGTCGGCACCTTCGCCGAGGGCAAGGTGCTGATCCGCCACGGCGCGCATTTCACGCTCGACCGCGATCCCACCCCCGGCACCGATGAGCGCGTCTGCCTGCCGCACCCCGAACTGTTCGGCGTGCTGCAGAAGGGCCAGCGCCTGCTGATCGACGATGGCAAGCTGCGCCTGCGGGTGATCCGCGCCGAGCCGGAATCCATTCTCTGCACCGCCGAGGTTGGCGGGTTCATTTCCGACCGCAAGGGCGTGAACGTGCCCGACGCGGTGGTGCCGGTCCCGGCGCTGACCGAGAAGGACCGCCGCGACCTGGCCTTTGCGGTCGAACACGGCGCCGACTGGATCGCCCTGTCCTTCGTCCAGCGTCCCGAGGACGTGGCCGAGGCGCGCAAGCTGATGGGCGGCTATGGCGCGCTGGTCGCCAAGATCGAGAAGCCCGCCGCGCTGGATCGGCTGGACGAGATCATCGAACTGGCCGACGGGATCATGGTGGCGCGCGGGGACCTGGGGGTCGAGCTCAACCCCGAGGAAGTCCCGCCGCTGCAGAAGAAGATCGTCGAGGCCACGCGCCGCTCGGGCAAGCCGGTGATCGTCGCCACGCAGATGCTCGAGTCGATGATCGAAAGCCCGGCCCCGACCCGCGCCGAGGTGTCGGACGTGGCCAATGCGGTTTACGACGGCGCCGACGCGGTGATGCTCTCGGCCGAGACCGCCAGCGGGGCCTGGCCGGTCGAGGCGGTGACGATCATGGACCGCATCGGCAAGCAGGTGGAGGCCGATCCGGGCTACGCCGCGCGCGTCCACTTCACCGCGGTGCGCCCCGACGCCACCACCGCCGACGCGCTGGCCCAGGCGAGTGCGACGATCGCCGAAACCGTGACCCTTGCCGGGATCATCGTGTTCACCGGTTCGGGTTCGACCGCCCGCCGCGTCGCGCGTGAGCGGCCCGCCGTGCCGATGCTGGTGCTCACCCCTTCGCTCAAGACCGCCCGCAAGCTGGCCCTGCTGTGGGGCGCCCATGCGGTGAACACCCGCGACATCGGCTCGTTCGAGGAGATGATCGCCAAGGGCAAGCGCATGGCCCTGCGCCACGGCTTCGGTTCCGCCGGCTCCAAGCTGATCACCCTGGCCGGTGTTCCCTTCGGCACCCCGGGTTCGACCAACCTGCTGCACATCGTGACGCTGGTCGGCAACGAGCTCGAAAAGCACCAGGGCTGAGGCGGGGTGGACCGGGCCGGGCTGGCGCGCGCCGCGGCGACGATCGTCGCGGCGCTCGGCCTCCTCGGCGTCTCCGCCGGCGCTGCCGCCCAGCCCGTCGCGCCGGCCCATCCGGTCGTGCCAGCGGCGGCGCCGCTGCGCTGCCCGCTGGCCGGGTCATATGATCCGGCCAACCCCTTCGCCAGGATCCTGCGCGGCGAGGCGCCGGTCTCGCTCATCGCCGAGGATCGGCTGGTGCTCGCCTTCGTCCCGATCGACTGGCAGAACCCCGGCCACGTCCTGATCATTCCGCGCCGGGCGGTGCGCAATGTCGAGGGTCTGAACGATCGCGAATGGCTTGCCATCCTGCACATGGCCCGGCGCATCGCCCGGGCCCAGCAGACCGCCTTCGGCAGCACCGGCTACACGCTGCAGCAGAACAACGGCCGCAACCAGGAGGTCTGCCACGCCCACGTGCATGTCGTCCCGAACTCGCCGCCCGATCCGGTAAAGCCGGCAACCCGCGCCCAGCAGGACGCCATCGCCGCGAAGCTGCGCGCCGCGCTGCCCCCGCTCTAGCCGCGCGCGCCGAACAGCGCCGAGCCTACCCGCACGTGGGTGGCGCCCAGCATCACCGCGGTCTCGAAGTCGTCGCTCATCCCCATCGATCGCCCGGCCAGGCCATGGTCGGCCGCCAGTTTGTCGAGCAGGGCAAAGAACGGCGCGGCCTCGATCCCGGCGGGGGGCACGCACATCAGCCCGGCCACCGGCAGATCGGCATCACGTGCTGCAGCGAGCAGGGCGGGCAGGTCGGCGATCGCGCAGCCGCCCTTCTGGGCCTCGGCGCCGATGTTCACCTGGACGAAGCAGGGCACCCGGCGGCCGGCCTTGTCCATCGCCCGGGCAAGGGCGGTGAGCAGCGAGGGGCGGTCGAGCGAATGGATGCAGTCGAACAGGCGCACGGCGTCCTCGGCCTTGTTCGACTGGAGCTGGCCGACCAGGTGCAGCGCGATCCCGGTGTGCGCCTCGCGCAGGGCCGGCCACTTGTCCTGGGCCTCCTGCACGCGGTTCTCGCCGAAGCAGCGCTGGCCCGCGGCGATCAGCGGGGCGATCCGTTCGGCCGGATGGGTCTTGCTCACGGCGATCAGCGCGATCTCGGCTGGATCGCGACGGGCGATACCGGCGGCCTGGGCGATCCGCGCGCGGACATCGGCAAGCGCCGTTTCGGGCAGGGTGTCTGGCTGTTCCATCGCGCCGCGCTATAGCGTGCCCATGCCGCCGCGCCAGAGCCTCCGGTCGATTCCCCAGTTGTGGCTGGTTTCCGACCTGCGCACCGATGCCGGGCTGGAGCCGGCCTTGCGCCGCCTGCCGCGCGGGGCGGGGCTGGTCTTTCGCCATTATCACCTGCCGCCCGCCGAACGCGCCGCGCGGTTTCGCCAGTTGGCCCGGCTCTGTCGGCACCGTGGGCTCGTCATGGTCTGGGCCGGGACCCCCGCCGCCGCCCGCCGGGTGGGGGCGGACGGGGTCTATGGCGCGGCGGGCCAACTGACCCGGGGCGCGGCCATGCTGCGGCTGGTCACCGTCCATTCGCTGCGTGAACTGGGCGCGGCACGGCGGACCCGGGCCGATCTGGTGCTGATCTCTCCGGTCTTCCCGACCCGCACCCATCCCGGAGCCCCCACCCTGGGGCCGCTGCGCTGGCTCACCCTGGCCCGGCACAGCCCGGTTCGGCCGATCGCGCTGGGCGGGATGACCGCAGCCCGGGCCCGGCGGCTGCCCGGCCATGGCTGGGCGGCGATCGACGGACTGGCGGATCACCCGCGACGCACCGGGAAAAGCCCCGGGAATCCGAAGGATTCTTGACGAGGAGTCACCGGCAGGCGCATTAAGGCGCGTCGCAGGAGGAAGGGCGAAGCAGCATGGCTACTCAGGCACTCGGTTCAGGCGGGCCGCCGCGCCGCGCCTCCGGGGGCGGCTGGCGCGCGGTGATCCGCCGCTCGCTGCGGCGTGCCTCCGAACTGGCCCTGGCCCTGCTGCTGTTCGGGGCGGCGCTGTTCGTTGCCCTGGCCCTGGTGTCCTACCACCAGACCGATCCCTCGGGCTCCACCGCCGCGGGCGGAATTCCGCTCAACTGGATGGGCGCGCCGGGCGCCTGGGTGGCGGATCAGGCGCTGTTCCTGTTCGGCCCGGTCGCCATCCTGCTGGTGCCCCTGCTCTTCGTCTCGGGCCGGCGCTTGTGGCGCCTGGCCGAAGCGCCCGCAGCCGGCGACCGGACACGCGACGAGGATGAGGAGGCCGTGCCCCCGGTCAAGGCCTGGTGGCGCACGGCCCTGCTGCTGCTGGTGGCCATGGCCCTGCTGGGGACCGTCCTCAGCCTGACCTTCACCGCCCCGGGCGGATCGCTGCCGGCAGGCATGGGCGGGCTGTTCGGCCTGCTCGGGGCCAAGGGCCTGCGCGCGCTTGCCGCCCTCCTGCCCGAAGCCGGGCGCGGCTGGGCGATCCTGGCGGCGGCTCTGGTCTGTCTCGGCATTGGAGCGGTGCTGATCGGCCGGATCTTCGCCATCGACTGGGCCGGGCTGCTGACGGTTCCGCACGCGCTGCGTCGCCGCCCGGCGCCCCGCGCGCCCGCGCAGTTCCAGGGGCTGGATGCGCCCGCCCCCGAGCCGCGGCCGGCGGCCCGCCCGGCGGCGCCG
>NZ_JACLAU010000005.1 GCF_014230305.1 Novosphingobium aerophilum | reverse complement strand
GCCCCGGCCCCGCGCGCCGCGCCGGCCCCGGCTGCGGCGGCCCCGTCCGCTACGCCCGCCGCGCCCGCGCCGCGGATCGTCTCGGTCGGCCCCGGCGGCTTCCTCCGCCAGGGTCCGGGCGACCAGCAGGCGCCGATCCCGCCCGCCCCGCCGCGCCGCCTGGTGCCGGCCAAGCCCAGCCCCGAGATCGCCGACAAGACCAGCCTGCTCGATCTGAACGATCGCATCTGCCGCTGGCCGATGGGCCATCCCGGCGAGCCGGACTTCCACTTCTGCGGCGAGAAGGTGAACCCCGGGTTCCCCTATTGCGTCGATCACTGCGGCCGCGCCTATCAGGCGCAGCTCCCGCGCGGCGCCCGCCGCACGCCCCCGCCAATGCCCTTCGGCGGCCCCCGCGTGCGCTGAGCGGTTTCGCGCTCTGACGAATGGAAAGGCCCGCCACTGGCGGGCTTTTCTGTGTCCGCCCTGCGGCTGCCGGGTTTGCCCGGAGCACCGGACGGGGTTCCGCCCGAAACAAGCGGGGCGGACATCTCGCGATGCCCGCCCCCAAGGTTCAGGGTGTAACCGGAACGGCGATCAGAACTTGATCGAAGCCTCGACCCCGAAGGTGCGCGGCGCGTTGAAGTTGCCGTAATCGCCCTGGGTGTTGCCGATGTTGCCGACCAGCGCGGTGCTGGCCTGGACCTGCGGCAGGCTGTTCGAGGGATCGCGGCGGAACACGTACTGCATGTCGAACATGTTGCGCACCCAGGCGGCGATCGTCACCGTGCGGGTGCTGTCGGCGCCCACCGGAATGTCGGCCAGGGCCAGACGGCCGTTGACGATGAACGAGGCATCGTTCTTCGTCGCGAACTGGTCGAAGGCCTGGGTCGCCTGCGAGTAGTTGGCATCGAGGTGCAGGCGCACCTCCATGCCGTTGTCGCCCATCGGGATGGCATAGTCGAGCGAGCCGCTGGCCGCGTTGCGCGGGGTGAACACGATGTAGAAGTTCTGCGGCTGGGTGGTGCGGTTCACCACCGTGCGGACACCGGCAATCGTCTGGATGCCTTCGTAGACCACCGAGACCGGCGGCACCTTGAAGTAGGTGTAGGCATAGGACAGGCCCAGGGTCAGGTTGTCGACCGGCTTGATCGTGAAGTCCGCCTCGACGCCGCGGATCTTGGTCGTGCCGGGGGCGTTGAAGGTCACCAGGTTGTTGAAGTTGCTGCCATTCGGCGCCGGCTGGATCGTGCTCAGGTCCACCTGGCTGTCCTTGCGGTCCATCATGTAGGCGGCCAGGTTGATCCGCGCGCGACGGTTCCAGAAGTCCGCCTTCAGGCCCAGTTCGTAGGACTTGACGTCTTCCGGATTGAACGCGCGATAGTCCGAGGTGCGCGAGCTGGCACCGCCGGCGCGATAGCCGGTGGCATACTTGGCATAGACGTGGGTGTCGGGGTTCACGTCATAGGCCACGGTGACCATCGGGTTGAAGCGGTTCCAGGTCGCGTCGAGCGGCTTGTATCCCACCGCGGCCACGGCAGCGGCATTGGCCGGGTCCTGGTAGTTGATATTGCGCGAGAACAGCAGGGCGCCCTGCTTCTTGTCGCGGGTGTAGCGGCCGCCCGCAGTGATGTGCAGCGCGTCGGTGGCGTTCCACGTGATCTGGGCGAAGGCGGCGTAGCTCTTCGACACGACCGCCGAAGCACGGTCGATCGAGCAGCCGTTGACGGCCTTGCCAACGAACTGCGGCGTGTTGCCGGTGCAGAACGGGATCGTGACATAGGTCGCGCCGGTCACCACGCCATTGACCACGGTCGCCACGGCGCCGTTGGTGTTTGGCGTGGCGGCGTCATCGCTGACGTGCTCGTTGAAGTAGTACAGGCCGGCCACGTAATCGATGTTGCCGATCGAACCGACCGCCTGGATTTCCTGGCTGAACTGGCGCTGGCGCAGGTCGGCCAGCGAATAGCGGCTGAACGGACAGGGCGAGGCCGCGGTGCAGGCGGCGGTCAGGTTGACCACCGGCAGGCGGTGCGCGCCGCCCGAGTTGTCCCACTGGTCAGCGTTCACGCCGCGCCAGGCGGTGATCGAGCGCAGCTCGACCTCGGGCGAGACCTTCCACTTGAAGCTGTTGGTGAAGCCGTGGGTCTTGTCGACGCTGACCCGCTGCGGCACGCCGATATCGGCCACCTTCATGCGGGTGCTGCCATTGACCACCACGCCGGGCAGGACCGGACGCACGGTGCCGGTCAGGCCGCCCGAGAAGTTCGCACCGGGCAGGACGCAGGCGCCCGGGATCACGTCGGCAGAGACCGGCTGGGCCGCGGCCGAAGGGGCGCAGTTGTTGGGGTTGTAGTTCAGGAGCTGGCTGTAGAACGGCGTGGTCTCGCCGCGCGCCACGTCATAGGAGAAATCGTTGGTGATCCCGTCGGCGGGCTTCCAGCGCACCGCGGCGCGGAAACCGCGACGGTTGAACTGGTTGAACCCGGCCTGGCCCGGCATCGGGTTGATCGTGGTCGGGTCCTGGCGCTGGAACACGCCGTCCAGCTTCAGGGCGAAGCCGGCCACGGCAGGCAGGTCGATATGCGCTTCGGCATTGACCGCACCGTAATTGCCCACACCCGAGCTGATCCGTCCGCCGAACTCGCCGCTGGGCGCGCGGGCGACGATCGACAGTGCGCCGCCTTCGGTGTTGCGGCCGAACAGGGTGCCCTGCGGCCCCTTCAGCACCTCGATCCGCTCAACATCGAACAGCGCCGAGTTGATGCCGTGCTGGCGACCCAGGTAAACGCCGTCGATGTAGATGCCGACGCCCTGCTCACGCGCGGGCTGGTTGGCGTCCAGCGGCACGATGCCGCGGATGCCGACGGTCAGCGCCGACTGGCGGGCTTCGAACGGGGCGACGCGCAGCGAGGGCACAGCGCCGTCGGCCAGGTCGAACAGGCTCTGTACGTGGCGCTTCTTGATGTCGTCGGTGCCCATCACCGAGATCGAGATCGGGGTCTTCTGCAGGTTGGTCTCGCGCTTGGTCGCGGTGACGACGATGTCGGTCAGGCCGGTCGAATCGGGGGTGGTCGTCTCGGCGGCGGCTGCGGCTTCGTCGGCGTCCACGGCGGTGTCCGCCGCGAAGGCCGGAGCGGCAGCGGCGGCGCAGGCCAGCGCCAGGGCGGAGACGGTGAACTTGATCGAATTCTGCATGATGCGTTCCCTTTCGGGCCTTTCTTCATCAGGCAGGAGGAAGCCCTCATGGCTCGACTCGGAATGTCGACCCCCCTGCTGCGAACAGGCCACTAGGGAGCCCACGTTTCACTTCACGGACGATATGATGACAACAATATGACATTGAACTGACGCATGTTGTGTCATGGAAGCGTCATGAATTCGTCATCGCGCTGATGCACATCCGGCAGAAGATTTCACTGCTGTGACCGCCATGCCGAAAATCACCGTCCTCATCGCTCCCGCCAATCGATCGCTGCAGGACCAGCTCGCCGAGGCGCGGCCGGACCTGGATATTCATGGCATCGGCATGGAACCTGTCCCGGCCCGTCTGACCGCTCCCCTGTTCGCCTTCGTCGACTGGCTCCTGCCGGACATGTCCGGTCTGGAGTTCTGCCGCCGCCTGCGTGACGCCGAGAGCTCGGCCCAATCCCCCGTCGCGCATGCCCATGTGACCATGGTGCTGGAAAGCGGTGATGCAGGTGCCCGCCGGCGCGCGCTCGCCGCCGGCGCGGACGACTACCTGGTCGGCCCGCTGACCCTCCCGGCCTTGCTGGAGCGGATCGATGGGGCCGAACTGTCGGTCGCGCGGCCGACCGGCTGGGCCCCGCTCCGCCTGGGCGAGCTGTCGGTGGACGTGACCGCCTTCCAGGCCCGCTTCCGCGGCCGCATCCTGCCCTTGCGGCCCAACGAGTTCCGCCTGCTGGTCCACTTCATGGAGAACCCCGACCAGGTGTTTTCGCGGACCGCACTGATCGACCGGCTGGGCAAGGACGGCGACATGATCGACGAACGCACCGTCGATGTCTGGATCGGCCGCCTGCGCCGGGCGCTGCGGGCCCACGGCGTGCCCGATCCGCTGCGCACGGTGCGTTCGCTGGGCTATGTGCTGGACAGCTTGCCACCGGCCTGACTGTCCTACCCGCAGGCCCGGTGGCAGACTGCCGCCATGCGCCTGGTCCTGCCCCCTTCCCGCCGCCGGTTCCTGCCCTCCCGGCCGGGTCCCGCCATTTCGCATCAGGACCGTGTCAACCGTGTCAACCGGCCCGGTGCCGGACCGGTGAATCGGGCGGGCATTTCCGCCCGCAGTCCCTTGCCCCGGCGGGCCACTGCGGGCATAGGCGCGGCGAGTCTGTTCGACCCGATCACCCTTGCCAGCGAAAGGCCCGCCCGATGAAGGTCCGCGTCCACGTCAGCCTGAAGAACGGTGTGCTCGATCCGCAGGGCCGGGCGATCCATCACGCCATCGAGGGGCTGGGCTTCGCCGGGGTCAAGGACGTGCGCGCCGGGCGCCTGTTCGAGCTCGAGGTGGACGACAGCGTGACCGATGCCGCGCTGGAGGACATGGCGGGCAAGCTGCTCGCCAATCTGGTGATCGAGAATTACCGCATCGAACGGGTGGCCGGGTAATGGCCTTCCGCTCGGCCGTCATCACCTTCCCCGGCTCGAATTGCGACCGCGACATGGCGGTGGCGCTCGAACAGATTGCGGGGACCGCGCCGCACCGGGTCTGGCACGGCGATGCCGACCTGCCCGACCGGCTGGACTTCATCGCCCTGCCCGGCGGGTTCTCCTATGGGGATTACCTGCGCTCGGGCGCGATGGCGGCCCGTTCGCCGATCATGCAGGCGGTCATCGCCGCGGCGGGGCGCGGCGTGCCGGTGCTGGGCGTGTGCAACGGCTTCCAGGTCCTAACCGAGGCGGGGCTGCTGCCGGGGGCGCTGATGCGCAATGCCGGCATCCGCTTCGTCTGCCGCGAAGTGGCCCTGACGGTCGCCAATACGCAGAGCCTGTTCACCGCCGGCTATGCCGCAGGCCAGCAGATCCGCATTCCGGTGGCGCACCATGACGGCAACTACTTCGCCGATGCCGCCACGCTCGATCGCCTCGAGGGCGAAGGCCGGGTGGCTTTCCGCTATGCCGAACCGGTCAACGGTTCGGCGCGCGACATCGCCGGGGTCCTGAACGAGGCGGGCAATGTGCTGGGCATGATGCCCCACCCGGAACGGGCGATCGATCCCGTCCATGGCGGGACCGATGGCCGGGCCCTGTTCGAAGCGGCGGTGCGGGCGCTGGCCTCCGCCTGAGAATCCCGGGGACCTGAGAATCCCGGGGGCCTGAAGCTCAGGCTGCCTCGCCGGACCGGCGCCGCTCGACGAAGCGGGGCGAGAACAGCAACCGGGCGTCCTCCGGGGGCATCGGCCGGCCGAAGTAGAAACCCTGGATCTTGGTGCAGCCCAGCGCCTTGACGATGTCCAGCTCGCTTTCGGTCTCGACCCCCTCGGCGGTGGTGGTGACCCCCAGGCTCTCGGCCATGGCCACCACGGCGCGGATGATCGCCAGGCTTTCCGGGTTCTTCTGCGCCGCGCCCTGGACGAAGCTGCGATCGACCTTGATGGTCGAGAAGCGCAGCTTGCGGAGGTAGTCGAGCGAGGAATAGCCGGTGCCGAAATCATCGAGCGCGATCGAGCAGCCCAGCCCCATGATCTGTTCCAGCGTGGCGCGGGCCGTGGTGGCATCGCGCAGGAAGATGCTCTCGGTCACCTCGATCTCCAGCCTCCGGGCCGGGAGCCCGGTCATGGCCAGGGCCGAAACCACGGTCGAGGCGAAGTGCGGGTCCAGCAACTGCTCGCCCGAGACGTTGACCGCCACCTTGGTGTGATCGGGCCAGCGCGTCGCTTCGGCGCAGGCTTCGCGCAGCACCCATTCGCCGATCGGCAGGATCAGGCGGGTGTCCTCGGCCAGCGGCACGAACTTGGCGGGATTGACCAGGCCATGTTCGCTGCTGTTCCAGCGCAGCAGGGCCTCGAAGCTCAGCACGGTCTCGGTGTCGGCCGAGACCACCGGCTGGTAGTGGACCAGCAGCTCGTTGCGTTCCAGCGCCCGGCGCAGCGCGAACTCCAGTTGGCGACGCTCCTCGGCGTGGGCGTGGAGCGCGGGCTCATAATTGAAGTGGGTCCCGCCGCCGGCGTCCTTGGCGCGGTACAGCGCGAGGTCGGCGCTGCGCATCAGCGTCTCGACCGTCGAACCGTCGCGCGGCCCCACCGCGGCGCCCACGCTGGCGCCGACATAGAGCGTGTGGTGATCGACCTCGTAGGGCTGCGACAGCCGCTCGATTACCGTCTTGGCCACGGTGGCAACCTGGTTCAGGTCCGAAGCGTCGCGGATCACGATGGCGAACTCGTCGCCGCCCAGCCGTCCGCACAGCTCGTTATCGGTCATCAGCTCGCGCAGCCGCGCCGAGACCTTGGCGAGCAACTGGTCGCCGACCAGATGGCCCAGGGTATCGTTCACCGCCTTGAACCGGTCGAGATCGATCATCAGGAAGGCGCAGCGGGTGCGCCACTGTTCCGCATAACGCATCGCGTCTGCGAGCGACTCGGTCAGCATCAGCCGGTTCGGCAGCCCGGTCAGGGTGTCATAGCGGGCCAACTGGGCGATCTTGTCCGCGCTTTCCCGCTGTTCGGTGACGTCGGAGCCGACCCCGCGAAACCCTTCGTAGACCCCGCTGTCGCTGATCTTCGGAGTGCCCGACAGCTCCCACCAGCGCTGTTCACCGGCGATGGTGACCCGCACCAGCAGGTTGGAGAAGCTCTCCCGCCGCTTCAGCCGCTCGGCCAGGTCGTGCAGGCTGGCAGGGAAATGACCGGTCTCCCAGGCGGGTCCGGCAATCAACTGGATGAAGGGTTTGCCCTCGATATCCTCGGGATCGAGCCCGAGGGCATAAGCGAACCGCGGGCTGACGGCGCGCACGCGGCGCGAGGTATCGACCTCCCACAGCCAGTCGGCGCCGCTTTCCTCGAACTCGCGTAGCAGCAGCGAGACGACCTCGGCCTTTTCGACCATACCGGCCTCGGCCACGCGCGATGCGAGGAACATCCGCGCCGCCTCGATCGTGCCGACCGAGACCATGATCATGAAGACGCAGGCCACCCCGGCACTCTGCCACAGCCCGTGCAGCCCGAACGAAACGGCGGCGACGCTGCCGACCATCATGCTGAACAGGATCGTGCCCATCGGTACCGCCGGAATGATGACCGCGAGCGCGGTCATCAGCATGGCGAGCACGGTCCACAGCTGCAGTTCGCTCTGGTAGCCGCCGATGGGCGCGAAAAAGAGGATGGGAACCAGCCAGACCGCGGCGATGATCGCCGCGGCGATGGTCTGGGCGTTGACCTCGTCGCGGCCCATCCGCCGGCGATCGGCATCGCCCAGGGTCTTGTCGTAGCGGGCGCCGTAATACAGCGCCCCGGCCAGGGCCACAGCCCAGCCGACCAGCGCCATCAGCATGACATGGCCCAGGAAAATCTGCACCGTCGCGACCGCGGCGATGCCGTGAACGATCATGCGGGCGAGTGTCGCCTGTGCCAGGCTGGCATATTGCATGCCGCGCAGGCGCGGCCAGTCGCCCTCGGGCGGATCAACCAACCCGATCACCGCCAGGACGGGCAAGTCCTTGGGCAGGGATGACAATTCTGGCACGCTGGGTTTCACGGCGCTTGGTTAGCCGATCAAACCTTGAAACCCGGTAAATCACCGGGGGAGAACCGTCTCCTCCCATCAAATAAACTTTGGCCGCGGCGGCGGCTCGGGGTCACAGCATGTCGATCAGCCGCAGCCCACAGCGTGACCGGCAGATCGACAGCGGGATGGATCGGGACGATTCGCCCGGTCCCGGCGAGGCGACTGCGCCGGGTTCCAAGGCTCCTGCCCTCAGGCCCGGCCGGGCCATCCCGGGGCACCAGCGGCAAGCCCCGGCAAAACCTTGCCGGGGGCGGCAGAATGCAAAGAACCCATAGCGGGATGAAACTGATCTTACGCGAAAAAATCGCCGATTTCGGGCCAATCCACGGCCTTTCCAGCATGCCCCCGTAATCCAAATGTTAGCGACTTCCGGCAAAATTGTGCCGGCTTACCCGGCGCCAGGAGATCCCACCGATGCAACATTCTTTCGCACAGCAGTTTGCCGAAGCGCGCAGCGCGTCGTCGGCAACCCTGTCCGAAATTCTCGGCGCCTTCAGCTACGCGCTCGACCTGACCGAAGGCCAGGAAGAAGGCCACAGCCTGCGCTGCTGCTGGATCGCGATGCGGATGGCCGATCAGCTTGGCCTGACCGCAGCGGAGCGGCGGGACATCTATTATGCCGTCATGCTCAAGGACCTGGGGTGCAGCAGCAACTCGGCGCGGGTGGCCGAGCTCTATCTGACCGACGATCGGCGGTTCAAGCGGGACTTCAAGCTGATCGGAACCGGCCTCAACGATGTGCTGGGCTTCGTCATGCGCACCACCGGCGCCGGCGAAAGCTTCGGAACCCGGTCACGCGCGATCGCCAACATCCTGCGCAACGGCACCGAGATCGCCCGCAGCCTGATCGAAACCCGCTGCACCCGCGGGGCCGACATCGCCCGCCGGCTGCGCTTTTCCGAAAGCGTGGCCCAGGCGATCCACAGCCTCGACGAACACTGGGACGGGGGCGGCAAGCCGCAAGGGCTGGCTGGCGATGCGATCCCACTGGGCTCGCGTCTGGCGCTGCTGGCCCAGATCGTCGACGTCCACTTCATCTGCAGCGGCGCCGAGGCCGCCATCGCCGAGGTGACCAAGCGCAGCGGCTCCTGGCTCGACCCCCGCCTGGCGCGCACCTTCGTGGTGCTGGCCCGGGACCCCGGCCTGTGGGACGAGCTGTCCGCTTCCGATCTGCCCGCCCGGGTCGCCGCGATCGAGCCCGAGGGCCCGGTCGTGACGGTCGACGAGGATTACCTCGACGACATCGCCGAGGCCTTTGGTGCGGTGATCGACGCGAAGAGTCCCTACACCGCCGGGCACAGCGAGCGGGTCGGGCATTATGCCGAACGCGTGGCGGAACGACTGGGGATGAGCGCGGCCGAACGCCGCGTGCTGCGCCGGGCCGCCATCCTGCACGATGTCGGCAAGCTGGGGGTCAGCAGCCGGATTCTCGAGAAGGCCGGACCGCTGGATCCGGATGAGTGGCAGACCATGCGCAGCCACGCCTGGTACACCACGCAGATCCTGGGACGCATCCCGGCGCTGCGGGACATGGCGCTGATTGCCGGATCGCATCACGAACGGCTGGATGGCACCGGCTATCCGATGAAGCTGGAGGCCCCGGTGATCTCGCTGGAAACGCGGATCATCACCGTCTGCGACATCTACGATGCCCTGACGGCCGACCGCCCCTATCGCAAGGCCATGTCGCGCGAGCGCGCGCTGGAGATCATGACCGGGGACGTCGGCAAGGCCATCGACGCCGACTGCCTAGCCGCCCTGCGCGCCGTGGTCGAAAGCGAGACGGCAGCCGGGCCTATGCCAGTTCTATCACCCGCGCTTGCAGGCGGCTGATCTCGGCCGGATCGTGCGTGACGTAAAGCACCGGCAGGCGCAATTCGTCACGAATCCGCTCGATCACGGCCAGGATGCCGTCGCGTCGGCCCAGGTCGAGCGAGGATAGCGGCTCATCCAGGGCCAGGAAGCGCGGGGCGGACAGCAGCGCCCGGCCAATCGCGACCCGCTGCGCCTCGCCTCCCGAAAGCGTGGCGGGCAGGCGATCGAGCAGGTGACCGACGCCCAGAAACCCGATCGCCTCGTCCGGGGTCATCCACCGCGCCGACGGGGGCAAGCGGCGCCAGGCGAACAGCAGGTTGTCGCGCACCCGCCGGTGGGGAAACAGGCGCAGGTCCTGGAAGACATAGCCGCAGCGACGGTGCTCGGGCGGGCAGTCGACCCCGGCGGCACTGTCGAACAGGACGGTCCCGTCCATCGCGATCCGTCCGGCGTCGGGCCGGACCAGTCCCGCAACCATGTCCAGCACGCTGGTCTTGCCGACCCCGGAAGGGCCGAACAGCGCGGTGATCTGGGCCGGCTCGACCGTGAACCGGGCCGCGATCGCACGGCCGCGCCGGATCAACCGCACGTCAACTTCAAGCGCCATCGCCACCCCCGGCATGCCGGTGCCCGCGCCGGGCAAGCGATTCGGACAGGATCAGGGCCAACAGCGAAAGCGCGATCGAAATTCCCGCAAGCCGGGCCACCATGGCATCGCCGCCCGGCAGCTGGAGCGCCGCGTAGATCGCCAGGGGCAAGGTGCGGGTCTCGCCCGGGATGTTGGAAACGAAGGTGATCGTCGCCCCGAACTCGCCCAGCGAGCGGGCGAAGCCGAGGACCGCTCCGGCCAGCACGCCGGGCAACGAGAGCGGCAGCGAGACCGAGCGGAACGTCTGCCAAGGCCCCGCCCCCAGGGTGCGCGCCGCAGCCTCCAGCCGGCGGTCGACCCCCTCGATCGACAGACGCATGGCCCGGACCATCAGCGGCAGGGCCATGATCGCGCTGGCCAGGGCCGCTCCGGTCCAGCGGAACATGACGGTGATCCCGAAGGCGGCCTCCAGCCAGCGACCGACCGGGCCGTTGGCACCGAACAGGATCAGCAAGAGCCAGCCGGTCACCACCGGGGGCACCACCAGCGGCAGGTGCACCAGCGCATCGAGCAGCACCTTCCCCGGGAAGCGCCCGCGCGCCAGTTGCCAGGCCAGGCCATAAGCGATCGGCAGGGTCAGCAGGATCGCCACCAGGCTGACCTTCAACGAAAGGGCGACAATGCCCCATTCCTCGGATGACAGCATGGCCGGGCGTCAGCGCAGACCGAAGCCGAAGCGACGGAAGGTCGCCCGGGCCTGGGGGCTGAGCAGAAACCGGCGGAAGGCCTCACCTTCCGGGTTGTCGCTGCGCGCCAGCCGGGCCACCGGATAGCGGATCGGCGCATGGCTGGTCGCCGGGAACAGGCCGACCACCCGCACCGCCGGACTGGCCAGGGCGTCGGTGGCGAACACGATGCCCAGCGGCGCTTCACCGCGCGCCACCAGCGCCAGGGCCGCGCGGACGTTCTCGCCCCGGGCGACCTGCCGTTCGACGCGGGACCAGACGCCCAGTGCAGTCAGCGCCTCACGGCCGTACTTGCCCGCCGGGACGCTGTCGGGATCGGCCATGGCGAGCCGTCCCGGTCCCAGCGCGCGGGCGAGCGGAAAGCCCGGCGCGACCGCCAGGCGGATGCGGCTGGCGGCCGGCGCGATCAGCACCAGGCGGTTGGTCAGCAGGGATACCCGCGTGCCCGGCCGCAAGCGGTTGTGCTGCGCCAGGTAGTCCATCCATTCCTCGTCGGCGGAAACGAACAGGTCGGCCGGCGCTCCGGCATCGATCTGCCGCGCCAGGGCGGAAGACGCCGCGAACGAGAGGATCGGCCGGGGATGACCCAGCCGCGCCCAGGCATCGGCCACCGCGGTCAGCGATTCCTGCAGGCTGGCTGCCGCCAGCACGATCGGCGCGCGGGGGTCGGCAGCGGCCCTCGCGGCATTCGCCAGCCCGAACGCCACCGCCAGCGCCATGGCCAGGGCACTCCGCCACCGCATTCCTCGACCTGCCCCGCGCATTGCCTGTCCCGCCTGGTCATCCCGGCAAGGGCCGGGTCGGGCGGCTATACCCGGCGAGGCGCGGCGCAGCAATCAGCGCGGCCCGACGCCGCCAGTCCGGTGTCAGTCTTCGTCGCCCAGGGCGACGCCGATCATCGCCGAGTCATCGGCCGAAGGAACCCAGTCGCTTGCCAGCAGACCGTCGGGCCCGAACACCGCCGCCACGATGCCAGCCGTGCCATGGGCAGCCCAGGCCGCGGCGAGCTCCGCCGCGCGGGGATCGTCGACGCTGCCCCAGCGCGCCGCGTTGTCGCCCCGGACATGGCGCAGCCAGGCGGCCACGGCGGTGAGGATCGCCGGGCAGGCGCGGCCGCGCTGCCGGTTGGCGGCCAGGGTTGCCAGCCAGCGCTGCGGGATCTTCTGGCTGCCGTCCATCGCGATCTGGATCAGCTTGTGGTTCAGGGCCGGATTGGCGAAGCGCTCGAGCAGGGCATCGGCGTAGCGGTCCAGATCCTGCCCCGGTGCTGCGGCGATAGTCGGCGCCGCCTCCTCGCGCATCAGCCCCTCGACCAGCGGACGCAGCAACGGATCGCCGACCGCCTCGTGGACAAAGCTGTGCCCGGCCAGCAACCCGCAATAGGCCAGCGCGGAGTGGGCGCCGTTGAGCATGCGCAGCTTGGCGGTTTCGTATGGTGCGACCTCGGCGACGATCTCGGCGCCGACCTGCTCCCAGGCGGGGCGCGGCCCGGCGAAGGCATCCTCGATCACCCATTGGCTGAACGGCTCGGTCACCACCAGGCCATGATCCTCCAGCCCCAGCGCCGCCGCCGCCGCGGCCCGCTCCTCGGCCGTGGTCGCCGGGACGATCCGGTCGACCATGCTGCACGGAAAGGTGCAATGCCGCTCGACCCAGCCAATCAGCATGGCCCGGCGCTCGCCCAGGTACTCCAGCAGGAGCCGACGCAACTGGTGGCCGTTGTCGGCCAGGTTGTCGCAGGACAGAAGGGTCAGCCCCCCCGCTCCCGTCGCCTGCCGCCGCGCCAGGGCCTCGGCCACCAGCGGATAGAAGCCGGCATCGGCCAGGGTCAGGTCCAGGCTCCCGTCGGCCTTGCGGCAATAGCCCTTTTCCGTGACGGTGAAGGTCACGACATGGGTATCGGCATGGGCCAGGGCGGTCACCACCGCCTCGCGCTCGGCGGTCGCCAGCAGGACCTTGCGCACGGCTCCGATCACCTGCCGCTCCGTCCCCGCCCCGGAGCGCACGGCCAGGGTGTAGAGCCCGTCCTGCGGATTGAGCTGGGCGCCCACCTCGGGCGAGCGGAGCGAGACGCCCAGCGTCAGCCAGTTCCCCCCCGCCGCGGCCATCGCCCGGTCCGTGTACCAGGCCTGGTGCGCGCGGGTGAAGGCGCCCAGGCCGAAGTGGACGATGCCGACCCGGGCTGCGGTCCGGTCATAGCCCGGCAGGGCAATGCCTGCCGGAAGATGCTGCTGCGACAGCCTGGTGACAGTTTGCCGGGTCACAGCTTGTAGGCCTGCTTGACGAGGTTGTAGGTCAGGTCCTGCGCCAGCTCGGCGGCCTCCCAGTCGGCCAGGCGGTGCTCGGCGACCAGCCCGGCAAGGAACCCGCAATCGATCCGCCGCGCCAGATCGTGGCGCGCCGGGATGGAGAGGAAAGCCCGGGTATCGTCGTTGAAGCCCACCGTGTTGTAGAACCCGGCGGTCTCGGTGGTCGCCAGGCGGAAGCGGCGCATGCCCTCGGGGCTGTCGTGGAACCACCAGGCCGGACCGAGCCGAAGGCAGGGATAATGCCCGGCGAGCGGGGCCAGTTCCCGCGCATAGACGCTTTCGTCCAGGGTGAAGAGGATCAGGGTCAGCCCCGCCTCGTTGCCATAGCGGTCGAGCAGCGGCTTGAGCGCGCGCACATAGTCGGTGCGGGTCGGGATATCGGCGCCCTTGTCGCGACCATAGCGCGCGAAGACCGCGGCGTTGTGGTTGCGGAACGATCCGGGGTGGAGTTGCATGACCAGTCCGTCATCCAGGCTCATTCCGGCCATCTCGGTCAGCATCTGCGCGCGGAACAGCTCGGCCTCATCCGGGGTGAAGGTCCCCGAGACCACGCGGGCGAACAGGGCCTCGGCCTCGGCGGGGGGCAAATCGGCGGTCAGCGCGGTGGGATGGCCGTGATCGGTGCTGGTCGCCCCGTGCCGGGCGAAGAAGGCCCGGCGCTGGCGGTGCGCAGCGAGATAGCCGGACCAGGTGCGGCAGTCCTCGCCGGTCAGCTCGGAGAACCGGTCGAGGTTGGCCTGGAAGCCTTCGAACTCGGGATCGATCACCGGGTCGGGGCGATAGGCGGTGACCACCCGGCCCTGCCAACCCCCGGGCCGCGCGTTCTCGGCCATGACCGCGGCATGATGCTCCAGCGTGTCGAGCGGGCTCTCGGTCGTCGCGATCACCTCGATGTTGTAGCGGTCGAACAGGGCCCGCGGGCGGAAGGCGTCGCTGGCCAGGGCCGCGGTGATCGTATCGAAGTAGTGGTCCGCGGTGTCCGGGCCGAGCATCTCGGTGAAGCCGAAGGCCTCGGCGAAGACCCAGTCGAGCCACATCCGCGAGGGCGTGCCGCGGAACAGGTGCCAGTGATCGGCGAACACCCGCCAGGCCGCGCGCGGATCGTAGCTGGCCTTGGCCGGGCCGATGCCGAGCGTTTCGAGCGAGACGCCCTGCGAATAGAGCATCCGGAACACGTAGTGGTCCGGGCGCAGCAGCAGTTCGGCGGCATCACCGAACGGGGCATTGCCCGCGAACCAGGCCGGATCGGTATGCCCGTGGGGCGAGACGATCGGCAGGTCCTTGACGGCGCCGTACAGCTCGCGGGTGAGCTGGCGAACCGCCGGATCGGCGGGAAACAGGCGATCGGGATGAAGGTCGAGCGGGCGGGCCATCGGTCTGTCGGGTCCTGTCAGAGAGTCACATGAAAACGGCCATTAGCCGCGATTGATACCGGTGTCATGAGCGATCGGGCGGCCGCGGCCGCCCGGGTTCAGCCGGTCACCCGGGCGAACCGTTCGCGCTTGGCGCGCGCGGCGCGGCGGGCCTCCTCGATCGCCTTCTCCTCGGTGGCGAAAAGCAGGCTGTCGAGCACGGCCGCGAGATGCGCACGCATGGCCGAGCGCGCGGTGACCGGGTCATGGGCGCGCAGGGCGTCCAGGATCGCGGTGTGCTCATCGACCACGGGCTTGATGTTGGCGGTCCGCGCCTTCTCGTGCAGCAGGGCGCTTTCCGGCGAGAGCGCGCGCAGATCCCACAGCCGCTCGATCGCCTCGGCCACGGCGGCATTGCGCGAGGCCCGGGCGATGGCAAGGTGGAACGCCCGGTCGGCCTTCTCGGTGCCATGGGGATTGCGGTTCTCGCGCTCGATTTCCTCGACCAGGGCTTCCAGTTCGGCCAGCCCCTCGGGGGTGATCTGGGTGGCGGCCAGCGCGGCGGCCTCGGCTTCGAACAGCAGCCGCGCCTCGGTCAGTTCGATCGCCGAGATGTTGAAGCCGGGGATGTCATTGGTGCCGGGCAGGCGCCGGACATAGGCGCCGGAGCCGACCCGCACCTCGACCAGGCCCTGCACCTCGAGCGCGATCACCGCCTCGCGCACGGTCGGGCGGGAGACGTTGTACTGGACCGACAGCTCGCGCTCGGCCGGCAGGCGGTCCCCGACGGCATAGCGGCCGCTCGCCAGCTCGGCGATCAGCTTGCGGGCGAGGTCCTGGTAGAGACGGTCGGGGGCGGCGCGATCGCGCTCAGTTGCAATGTCATTCACGCAGGCGGCACTCCAAAATGGCCTTACCACTTCATCGAACTTGACAGGCCAGATGCGACTGGTCAAGAATCTTCCCATCCCATAGCAGACCAATTCGGATCAACAGACGATGAAAATCACCTCAGCCCGCGTGATCGTGACGTGTCCCGGTCGCAATTTCGTGACCCTGAAGGTGGAGACGGACCAAGGGGTCTACGGGATCGGGGATGCGACGCTGAACGGCCGCGAGAAGGCGGTGGTGTCTTATCTTGAGGATCACGTGGTGCCGTGCCTGGTGGGGATGGACCCGGGTCGGATCGAGGACATCTGGCAGTACCTGTACCGTGGGGCCTACTGGCGGCGCGGACCGGTGACGATGCGGGCGATCGCGGCGGTCGACATGGCGCTGTGGGACATCAAGGGCAAGATGGCCGGGATGCCGGTCTACCAGTTGCTGGGCGGGCGCAGCCGCGACGGGGTGATGGTCTATGGCCATGCCAACGGCAGCGACATCGCCGAGACGGTCGAGGCGGTGGGGCACTACATCGACCTGGGCTACAAGGCGATCCGGGCCCAGACCGGGGTGCCGGGGATCAAGGACGCCTATGGGGTCGGCCGCGGCAAGCTCTACTACGAGCCGGCCGATGCGGCCCTGCCCTCGGTCACCGGGTGGGACACGCGCAAGGCGCTGAACTATGTCCCCAAGCTGTTCGAGGAGCTGCGCAAGACCTACGGCTTCGACCATCACCTGCTGCACGACGGGCACCACCGCTACACCCCGCAGGAGGCCGCCAACCTGGGCAAGCAACTGGAACCCTTCCAGTTGTTCTGGCTGGAGGACTGCACCCCGGCCGAAAACCAGGAGGCGTTCAAGCTGGTCCGCCAGCACACCACCACGCCGCTCGCCGTGGGTGAGATCTTCAACACCATCTGGGACTGCAAGGACCTGATCCAGAACCAGTTGATCGACTATATCCGCGCCACCGTGGTCGGCGCCGGCGGCCTCACCCACCTGCGCCGCATCGCCGATCTCGCCAGCCTCTACCAGATCCGCACCGGCTGCCACGGCGCCACCGACCTCTCCCCCGTCACCATGGGCTGCGCGCTCCACTTCGACACCTGGGTCCCCAACTTCGGCATCCAGGAATACATGCGTCACACCCCCGAAACCGACGAAGTCTTCCCGCACGACTACCACTTCGACCAGGGCGAGCTGTTCGTCGGCGACACCCCCGGCCACGGCGTCGACATCGACGAGGCCCTCGCCGCCAAATACCCCTACAAACCCGCATACCTCCCCGTCGCTCGCCTCGAGGACGGCACCATGTGGAACTGGTGAGCACGGCCACGACACCCGATTGAACCCCGATGCGCCGACCGGCGCGTCTGCATAGGACAAGCCCGATGAACTGGCGTTCCGCGCGCGTGCGCATCCTTCTGCTCGTGATGATCGGGACCATCCTGAACTATGTCGCGCGCAACTCGCTGGGCGCCCTCGCCCCGCAGCTCAAGACCGACCTGGCCATCACCACCGAGCAGTATTCGTACATCGTCGGGGCGTTCCAGCTCGCCTACACGATCATGCAGCCGATTGGCGGCATGCTGATCGACCGGATCGGCCTGACCGCCGGCTTCGCCCTGTTCGCGCTCGCGTGGAGCCTGGCCAACATGGCGCACGGCTTTGCCCGCGGCTGGCTGTCGCTCGCGGCATTCCGGGGCCTGCTGGGCATGGCCGAATCCGTGGTGATCCCGGCCGGGATGAAGACGATCGGCGAATGGTTCCCCGACCGCGAGCGCTCGGTCGCGACCGGGTGGTTCAACGCGGGCACGGCCTTTGGCGCGGTGATCGCACCGATCATCGCCGCGCTGGTCGCCAAGACCTGGGGCTGGCAGGCGGCCTTCGTCGTCACTGGCGGGATGGGTCTGATTTTCGCGGCGGTCTGGTACCGCACTTACCGTTCGCCCGAGGTGGCCAGCTATGTTTCGGCCGAGGAACTGGCCGAGATCCGCGCCGGACAGCGCCCCGTCTCGGTCGAGGCCACCTCGATTGGCGCCATCGTCACCACCTCGCGCTTCTGGGCGATTGCCGTGCCGCGCTTCCTGGCCGAACCGGCCTGGCAGACCTTCAGCTTCTGGGTCCCGCTCTATTTCGCCAAGGAACGCGGCTGGGACCTGACCGAGATCGCCCTGTTCGCCTGGGTTCCGTTCCTGGCGGCCGACGCCGGCGGCATCCTGGGCGGCTACATGTCGCCCTGGCTGCAACGCTGGCGCGGGTTCAGCCTGGAGGGATCGCGCATCGCGGGGATCTGGATCGGCGCGATCCTGATGATCGCCCCGGGCTGCGTCGGGCTGGTTGCCAGCCCCTACGCCGCGATCGCGCTGCTCGGCATCGGCGGCTTTGCCCACCAGGCGATCTCGGTGCTGATCAACACGCTGTCGGCCGATGTCTTCCCCAAGAACCACATCGCCAAGGCCAACGGGCTGGTGGGCATGTGCGGGTGGACCGGCGGGCTGCTGTTCTCGCTGCTGATCGGTCAGTTCGCCGACACCATCGGCTTCGCCCCGCTGTTCGCCTGCCTGGGCGTGTTCGACCTGCTGGGTGCGATCTGGCTGCTGGCGCTGCGCCGTCACCTGACCGTCGCTTCGGCCTGACCCGATGACCGCCTCCCCGTCCCTCCGCCGCGCCACCCTGTCCGCCCCGCCGCGCTTCGCCGTGACGGCGCAGGACGATGCTGGTGTGACCCTGACGGCGGATACCGGCGCCGTGGCCCGCCTGTTCGTGCTGGAGGAGGACATCATCCGCGTCCTGCTGCTGGCGAAGGGGCAAGTGACCTCCCCGCCAAGCTGGGCCATCGCCCCTGGCGCCGAGGACATCGCCGAACCCGGCCGCGACCGGCTCGACGCCAGCGGCTTCTCCCGGCCCGGCTTCACCCTCGCAGAGACCGAGACCCACGTCACGATCGCGACGCCGCGCCTGCGCCTGACCATCGCGCGCACCGGCCTGCTGTGCACCTGGCATCAGCGCGACGGTGAGGCCTGGACCCTGCTCGCCGAGGATCGCCCGACCCAGGCCTACAACTTCGGCTGGTGGGACGAGGCGACCTATCACTACGTGAAGCGGCAGCCCGGAGAGCGCCACTTCGGCCTGGGCGAGCGCAGCGGCCCGCTCGACCGCAGCGGACGGCGGCTGCGGCTGACCAATCTGGACTGCATGGGCTATGACGCCGAGAGCGACGATCCGCTCTACAAGGCGATCCCCTGGGTCCTGACGGTCAATGCCGCCGGCCAGGCCCACGGCACGTTCTACGACACCCTGGCCGATCCGGTGTTCGACTTCGGCCACGAGCATTCCAACTATCACCCGCATTACCGCTACATGCGGGCCGAGAGCGGCGATCTGGACTACTACATGATCGCCGGGCCCGATGCCGCCACGGTGGTTCGCCGCTTCACTTGGCTGACCGGCCGCCCCGCGCTGATGCCACGCTGGGCCGTGGGCTATTCCGGCTCGACCATGACCTACACCGATGCGCCCAACGCGCAGGAGCGGATGGGCGAGTTCCTCGACGGGCTGGCCCGGCACGACATTCCCTGCACCTCGTTCCACCTCTCGTCCGGCTACACCTCGATCGGTGACAAGCGCTACGTGTTCCACTGGAACACCGACAAGTTCCCCGACGCGCGCGGTTTTGTGGCGAGCTATGCCGCGGCCGGGGTGGAGCTGGTGCCCAACATCAAGCCCGCGCTGCTGCTCTCCCATCCCCGCTATGCCGAGCTGGCCGAGCGCGGCTGGTTCGTCAGCGATGCGGCCGGGCAACCGATCGAGTGCCTGTTCTGGGACGAGCTGGGCAGCTACATCGATTTCACCAACCCCGAGGCCGCCGCCTGGTGGCGCGAACAGGTGACCGCGAGGCTGCTCGACTACGGCATCCGTGCCACCTGGAATGACAACAACGAGTACGAGATCTGGGACCGGCGCGCGGTCTTCGCCGGGTTCGGCGCCGCGCGCCCGGCCGCCCCCGAGCGGCCGGTGCAGACCCTGCTGATGATGCGCGCGTCGCGCCAGGCGCAGTTGGCCTTCCGCCCGGACGAGCGGCCCTATCTGGTCACCCGCAGCGGCATGGCCGGGCTGCAACGCTATGCCCAGACCTGGTCGGGCGACAATTTCACCGCGTGGAAGACGCTGCGCTTCAACCAGAAGATGGGCATCGGGCTGGCGCTGTCGGGCGTGTCGAACACGGGCCATGACATCGGCGGTTTCGCCGGTCCGTCCCCCGAGCCGGAGCTGCTGGTGCGCTGGGTCCAGGCCGGGATCGTGATGCCGCGCTTCTCGATCCATAGCTGGAACAGCGACGGGACCGTCAACGAGCCCTGGATGTATCCCGAGGCGACCCCGGCGATCGTCGGCATGCTGAGGCTGCGCCACGCGCTGGTGCCGCTGCTGCACGACCTGCTGTGGCGCCACCACGCCGCTTACGAGCCGGTGACCCGCCCCCTGTGGCTCGACTTCCCGCAGGATCCGGAGTGCTGGCGCGACGGCGACACCTACCTGCTCGGCCCGGACCTGCTGGTCGCCCCGGCGCTGGACCCGGGCGTGTCCGAGATCGAGGCCTACCTGCCCGACGGGACGCGCTGGATCGATCTGCGCGACGATCGGGCCCATGCCGGAGGCACGACCGTCGCCCTCCCCGCACCGGGCACGGGTCTGCCCCCGATGCTGGCGCGCGAAGGCTCGGCGCTGTTGCTCGACCTGTCCGAACCCGGTTTCGTCCAGCGCCCGGCCGAACCCGCCGTGCTCCTCTATCCTCCGCAGGGAGCCGGGCAGATGGCCTGGCAGGGCTTTGACGAGCGCGAGGCCCGCTGGCCCGATCTGGAGCGCCCGCCGCTCTGGGCACTGGACATCGTCACCACGCCCGAGACGATCGCGATCACCGCCGCCTGGACCGGCCCGGAGGAGGCGCCCTCCGCTCACCTCGACCTGGTCTTGCCGCTGGCGGACAGCCGCCCGGTCACAGTCAACGGCACAGCCCTGGTCTGGACCGAGACCGAGGTCCTTGGCGTCCGGCGCCGCCTCGCACGCTGGGCGGTCTGAGAACGGGCGCCGATCGCTGACCGCACCCGCGGCGCCACCTTCGAAAAAAGGCCGGCCAGCGGGTCCATAGAGACACCGCGGGCCGGCCCAAGGACTGCCAGAAGGCAGGGTGGAATCGAACGCGCGGCGCCTCAGGGTTGCGCGAGGGTGCCGCTGGCCTTCAGCCAGAGCGCGTACTGGTCGAACCAGGCATCGCTGGTCGTGCCGTTGGGATGCGAGGCAAAGCCGTGCCCGCCGGCGCTGTAGAGGTGGAACTCGACCCCGCTGCCGGCCTTACGCCAGGCGTCGATCAGGCCAAGGTCCTGGCTCTTGAAGAAGCGGTCATCGGCGGCGAGCGCCGCGAACAGCGGCGGCGCGCCGGACGGCACCGCAGCGCTTGCGGTCGGGCCATAGATCATGCCGACAAAGTCCGGCCGGGTGTCGGGCTGGTTGGCCAGGGTCTGCGCCAGCACGGTGATGGCGCCGGCCGAGAACCCCAGCACGCCGATCCGCCTGGGATCGACCCGCCACTCCGCCGCGCGCCCGCGGACCAGCCGGATCGCCGCCTGCAGATCGGCCACGGCATGGGGCACCACTTCGAGCGGCGCCGGCCCGCCTTTCACGAACAGCCCGGTGAGCGCGGCCTTGAACCCGGCAAATCCGCCCGTGAGCGGCGCAGTACGGTACTTGACGATGAACACCCGCACGCCCAGCCGGTCGAGCTTGCGCGCCACGTCGTAGCCCTCGTTGTCCATCGCCAGGAACTGGAAACCACCGCCCGGCACCAGCAGCACGGCCGGGGCGGCGCGATCGGCCGGGAGTGAGCTGGGCACCGCCACCAGCGTGGGCTGGCTGACGTTGTAGGCGATCCGCTGGTCCGGCGATTGCTGCGCCCAGGCCTCGGCCTGACCGCCGGGCAGCGTGGTGCCGAGCGGCAGTGCCACGGCGCCGGGTTCGACCGGCACGGCGATGGGCTGGATCCGGTCAACCCAGCTTCCGGGCGCCGGTGCCGGGCTGGCTTGGGCCGTCGCGGCGGGCGCCTGCGCCTGCAGCGGGACCGACAGCGCCAGCGCGGCGAGCGCCAGCAGCGATCCCGCGGAAGTCGGCCGAGAGCGTCGAGGCCGGTTCCGGCTCATCGCCCGGCCACGGCCGCCTTGCGGGCATAGTAGTCGGCCAGCACGGCGAAGGCCTGCTTGCGCTCACCGGTTTCGGAAATCAGCCCCTTGCGGTTCCAGCCAATCTGGAAATCGGGGTTCTGCCGGCGCGGCGAGCGGAAGTCTTTGAGGATCCAGGGCGACATGCCGCGCAGTGTAGGGACCCGGTCAGCCATTTCCAGGGTTTTTCGATAGAACTCGGCCTGAAACTCCTCCGAAAACTTCTGCATCTTTTCAGGGCTGTGGAACCCGGCCTTGGCGTCGGCCCCGAACTCCGAGAAAATCAGCGGCTTGTCGTCGGGAATCTGCCAGACGCTGCCCGGCAGATCGGCGAGACGATCCCCGGTGTACCAGCCATTGTAGGTGTTGATCGCCAGGACATCGAGATCGGCAGCCAGGGGATCGGCCATGGCCATGGTTGGCACCTTGGCCGCACGATCACGCTCGACCAGCAGGGCGGCGCTGACCAGACGGGTATCGTCGAGTGCCCGCACGTCGGCAATCAGTTGCCGCAGGAAGGCGTTGCGGGCATCGCTGACCGGGGTCTCGTTGGCGACCGACCAGATGGCGATCGAGGCGCGGTTGCGATCGCGCAGGATGTTCTCGGCCAGCATGTTGCGGGCCGTCGCCAGCGTCTGGGTGTTGCCCCAGGCCACCATCCAGTAGACCGGGACCTCGCTCCACACCAGCAAGCCCAGCTCGTCGGCGGCGCGGGTCATCACCTCGGAGTGGGGATAATGCGACAGGCGCACGTAATTGCCGTGAAGCCCTTCCTTGATCTCGCCGAGCAGGGCCCGGGCATTGGCCGGCGTGATGATCCGCGCCGGATTGGCGCCGATCTCTTCCTCGTGCATCGAAATGCCGCGCAGGAACACCGGCTTGCCGTTGAGCAGGATGTCGGCGCCGCGCCGCTCGACCGTGCGGAAGCCGATGCGATCCCGCCACCGGTCCTCGCCGGAGCTCAGCGTGACATCGTAAAGCTTCGGCTGTTCGGGCGACCAGCGCACCAGCGCCCGCGGCGCGGCCATGGTCGCGCGCCAGTTGCCGGCGGCGTCCGTCTTGCCGGCCAGGTCCAGCTTCAGATCGGCGATGGTCAGCCGGACCGGCGCATTGGCCGCAGCGGGTCCGTCGAGGTGGGCATCGACCGCCAGCTTGCCGTCACGGGTCAGGCGCACCCAGGCGGTATCCACATAAGTGGCGGGCGTCTGGACCAGCCGGATCTCGCGGGTGACGCCGCCATAGTTCTCCCAGTCAGTGACCGGGGGCGGCACGGTGGTGGGCGTGGCGGCGGAATCGACCCCGATGGTGATCTGGTTCTCGCCATCGCGCAGCAGCCTGGTGGCTTCGAAGGCGAAAGGGGTGAAGCCGCCCTCATGCCGACCGAGCGGCTGGCCGTTCAGGTAGACCACCGTGGCATAGTTGGCGGCGCCAAAGCGCAGGAAGACCCGCCCCTTGCGGTCGGCCGGAGCGGTGAAGGTCCGCTGGTACCAGACCAGGCCCTGATAATGGCGCAGTTCCGGGGTGGCCGCCAGCCACGCGCCCGGCAGGCGGGCCACTGGCGAGTGGGCCATGTCGAATTCGTAAAGCGTGCGGTTGTCCGCCGCCATGGCCTGACGCACGTCGATGTCGAGATAGCGCTGCTGGCCGCGATCGGGGGCCTCGCCATGGAAGCCGGCGATGCCGGACCGGTAGGGATCGATCGAGTAGTGCCAGTCACCGGACAGGTCGATGCCGTCGCGCAGGTCGGCCGAGACCAGCAGGGGCTCCGTCTGGACTGTCGCAAGTGGGAGGGCGACGGGCGGAGACTGGGCGGGCGGAGACTGGGCCGGCGCTGGCATGGACAGTCCGGCAGCCGCCAGACACAGAACACCCCGCAGACCAACGATCCGCATCATCCGTTCTCCCACACCATGTGCGGTCCGCTCATCGTGGCGGACCTTCGCTGTTCACGTGTCCCAAACGGCCGAAGCCGGGACAGGGTTTCCCCTGCCCCGGCACCGGTCCACCGGGATCAGTAGTTCAGGCTGAAGCGGACCCCGCCGTAGCGCATGAAGTCGCGCGGCAGGAGCACCTGGGTCGCCTGGTTGTTGCCCCAGTTGCCCGCGCTGTTCGCCAGCGACGGGAAGTACTGCTGGTTGAACAGGTTGTTGACGAAGGCGGTGACTTCCCACTTGCGGTCCTCGTCCCGCACGCCCAGGCCCAGGTTGACGATCGAGTAGGCCCTCTGGAAGGCCTCAGGATCGCGCGCCACATAGTTGACGCTGCTGGTGTGCTGCCAGTTGGCCTGGACCACGCCGCGCAGGTTGTCGGTCAGGGCCGGAGTGTATTCGGCGCCGATCGAGAACTTGAACTCGGGGGCCTGAACCGCCCGCTCGCCCGTGAGGTTCTGGCGGGTCGGCTGCCCCGGGACCGTGACGCAGCCCTGCGCCGCAGTTTGCAGCGGGAAGCAGGGTGCCACCGGGAAGTCCAGGTACTTGGCATCGAGGATCGCGAACGACCCGCTCAGGTTGAACGTGTCACTCGGGCGGATCACGGTGTCGATCTCGACACCCTTGGTGCCCAGCTTGCCGACGTTGGTCAGCCGGAAGTTCGCGGTGCCGTCGGCCAGGGTCTCGATCGTCTGGGCCTGCAGGTTGCGATAGACCGTGTCGAACAGGGTGACGTTCAGCGTAACCTTGCGATCGAACAACTGGCTGCGGATGCCGACTTCGATGTCGCGCGACTTTTCGGGCTTGATCGGCCCGGCGGCGGCGCGGTTGTTGTTGAAGCCGGTGGTCAGGTCATAGGTCTGACCCTTGTACCCGGTCGAAACCGTGGCGAAGGCGTTGACCGTCGAGCTGAACTCGTACTTCAGGCTTGCCCGCCAGGTCGCCGCCGTGTCCGATGCGTTGCCCGACCACGTGCCGACCGGAGCAGCGCGGCTGGTGAAGGCATAGCGGATCTTCTCGTTCTGGATGCGCGCGCCGCCGGTCAGGGTGGCGTTGGGCATGAACTCCCAGTCGGCCTGAACGAAGGCAGCCAGTTGCTGCGACTTCGAATAGGCGGTCCAGTCCGCCAGCGAGAAGGCCGGCCCGCGCGAGAACGGACGGTCGAACCGCACCGAGGCGAAGTAGGCGCCCAGGGTGTAGCGGAACGGCTGGTCGCCCGGCGAGAGCAGGCGGAATTCCTGGGTGAACAGCTTCGACTTGAACGTGCCGACCTGGATGTTGTTGCCGTTGGCGGTGTTGGCCGAGGTGTCGTCCTGATCAAGGAAATCGTCGAGCCGGAACTTGTCGTACGAGGTGATCGAGACCAGCGAGTGGGTGCCTAGCTCGAAGTCCCCGCGCAGGTTGCCCCCCCAGCCATTGTACCGGGTGCTGGCCGGGTAGTTGTTGCTGATCGACCGGTTGAGTTCGCTGACCGTCACACCGGGCAGGGTGACCGCGGGGGTCTGGCCCGCGACGCCGCGCAGCGCCGCGTTGGCCCCGAAGCGGATGAACGGACGGCCGACCGTGGTGCTCCCGCGGATGACGTTGCCGGTCAGCGTGATCTTGGCCGCCGAACTCGGTTCCCAGCGCAGCTTGCCGCGGGCGTTGAAGGTGTCGTTGCCGTTGACCTTCTGGTTGTTGAACAGGTTGGTGACATTGCCTTCCCACCGGGCATAGCTGCCCGAGACGACGTAGCCGAGCTGCTCGCTCAGCGGACCCGAAACGCTGAAGTTCGCGCCAACCTCGTTATCGGTGGTGGCGGTGCCGTTGACCCGGATCTTGAACGTGTCGGTCGGGCCGCGGGTGATGATGTTGATCAGGCCCGCCGAGGCCGACTTGCCATAGAGGGTCGACTGCGGACCGCGCAGGACCTCGATCCGCTCCACGTCGGGCAGGTCGGTGAAGGCGCGCGCCTGGAAGGCCAGCGGCACTTCGTCGACCAGCACGGCGACGCTCGGCTCGACGCCGATGCCGAACGCGAAGGTGCCGACACCGCGCAGCGAGACGTTGGCGTTGACCGGATGTTCGGCCGGACGGATCGTCAGCGAGGGGGCAAGCTTGGTCAGATCCTGGAACTGGCGCACGCCAGCCGCCTGGAGCTGATTGGGCGAAAGCACGGACACCGCGAGCGGCACCTGCTGGACATTCTCGGCGCGCTTCTGCGCGGTCACGATGATTTCACCGTTGTCGGTGGCGGCCGCGGCAGACTGGTCCTGCGCCAGGGCAGGCTGGGCGGCGACCGTCAGGGCCAGCGCAAGCGCTCCCCGGGCCACGGTGTTGCGAAGCTTCGTCATTTCCATCCCCTCGTTACGCAGGCTTTGGGTCTTTCCATCGGAAAAGCCGCGCCTCTCATACGGAATGGCCTGACCAAATGCAAGCGGCACCAGGGGATTTGCTGCAATATTGGTCATTCACGTTGGAAAAAGGCCAATTTCCGGGGAACATTGCCGCGAGTCTGCGGGGAAAAGGCAGGTTCAAGGTCCGCCCAGCGAGCCGAACCCACGCTGTCGGCGAAAATTGGTCAATCCAATTGTGGCAATCAGCGCGAGGCCGACTCAGGTCAGAGTGGCCCGCCGGATCGCCGCCTGCCATTCGGCCACCAGGCGCGACCGCTCGGCCTCTGCCAGGCGCGGGGCGAAGCGGCTGAGCCCTCCCTGCTCCGCCACGCTGTCGAGCACACCGGTCCAGGCCCCGGACCGGTGTCCGGCCAGCATGGCGGCGCCCAGGGCCGTGGTCTCGAGGTTGGCCGGACGTTCGACCACGATGTTGAGGATATCGGCGAGGAACTGGCAGAACCAGTCATTCGCGGCCATCCCGCCGTCGACCCGCAGGGTGGCGAGCGCGCCGGCCCCGTCGCGCTGCATCGCGGCGACCAGATCGGCGGTCTGGAAAGCGACCGATTCGAGCGCGGCCCGGGCGATGTGGGCCGGGCCGCTGTCGAAGGTCAGGCCGGTCAGCATGCCGCGCGCCTCGGTACACCAGTGCGGGGCGCCCAGACCGACGAAGGCCGGCACCATATAGACCCCGCCGTTGTCGGGCAGCCGCGCCGCCATCTCCTGGGTCTGGCGCGCCTCGACGATGATGCCGAGCCCATCGCGCAGCCACTTGATCGCCGCCCCCGCGACGAACAGCGACCCTTCGAGCGCGTAATGGGTCACCCCGTCGATCCGGTAGGCCACCGTGGTGAGCAGGCGCGCGGCCGAGGTGACTGGCCGATCGCCGGTGTTGAGCAGCATGAAGCCGCCCGTACCGTAGGTGATCTTGGCCTGCCCCGGGGCAAAGCACGATTGGCCGACCAGGGCGGCCTGCTGGTCCCCGGCCATGCCCAGGATCGGAATCTCGCCGCCCAGCAGGGTGGTCGTCCCGAAATCGGCCGCACTGTCGCAAACCTCGGGCAGCACTGCGGCCGGGACGCGGAACAGGTCGAGCAGCTCGGGGCACCAGCGCTGGGCATGGATATCGAACAGCAAGGTGCGGCTGGCGTTGGTGACGTCGGTCTTGTGGCTGCGCCCTTCGGTCAGGCGCCACAGCAGGAACGTGTCGATCGTCCCGAAGGCCAGTTCGCCCCGCTCGGCCCGGGCCCGCGCACCGGGGATCGCATCGAGCAGCCAGGCCAGCTTGGTCGCGGAGAAATAGGGGTCCAGCAGCAGACCGGTCCTGGCCTGGACCAGGGCCTCATGCCCCGCGGCGTGCAGCTCGGCGCAGGTCGCGGCGGTGCGCCGATCCTGCCAGACGATCGCCTTGTGCAGCGGTTCCCCGGTGGCGCGGTCCCACAGCACCACGGTCTCGCGCTGGTTGGTGATGCCGATCGCGGCGATGTCCGCCGCGGCCAGACCCGCCTTGTCCAGCGCCCCGCGCGCCGTCGCCAGGGTGTCGCGCCAGATGTCCTCGGCATCGTGCTCCACCCAGCCGTCGGCGGGATAGTGCTGGGCAAACTCCTGCTGCGCCGAGGCCACCACGCTGCGGTCCGCCGCAAAGACCAGCGACCGGGTGGAGGTGGTCCCCTGATCGATTGCCAGAATGAACGTGCCCATCTTGCCCTCCCCGTGCGCTCAGCCGTTCGCGGCGAGCCAGTCCGTCAGTTCCTGCGCCAGCTCCGGCCCCGCGCCAAGCCCCAGCTTGGTCCGGCGCCACAGGATGTCCTCGGCGGTGCGGGCCCATTCGTGGGTCACCAGATAGCGCACCTCGGCCTCGGTCAGCCCGGCCCCGAAATCGCGGCCCAGCCCGGCCCAGTCGCTCGCCGCGCCGATGATCCGCTCGATCCGGGTGCCATAGGCATGGGCCATGCGCTCGGCCACGTCGGCCGGCAGGAACGGCCAGCGCTGGCGGCACGAGGCCAGGAAAGCCGCGAAGCCGCCGGCCGGCAGATCGCCCCCGGGCAGGGCCGCCCGGTCGGTCCACCCGTCGCCGTGGCGCGGCAGCCAGGGCCCCAGCTCGTCCATCGCATGCTCGGCCAGGCGACGATAGGTGGTGAGCTTTCCGCCCAGCACGCTCAGCACCTGCGGCGTGCTGCGGCGCCCCAGTTGCAGCACATAGTCACGGGTGATCGCCTTGGCGTCGGCGGTGCCGTCATCGTACAGCGGCCGCACGCCCGAATAGGACCGCACCACATCGTCCGGGCCGATCTCGCGGGTGAAGTACGCGTTGGCGGCGGCGCAGAGGTAGCTCGTCTCCTCGGGCGAGATCTGCGGACGGTCGCGCTGATCGGCGGCGACCAGCACATCGGTCGTCCCGACCAGGGTGTAGCGGTGCTCGTAGGGAATGGTGAAGACGATCCGCCCGTCGTCCTGCTGCAGGATGAACGCGTGGTCGCCGGAATACAGCTGCGGAACAACGATATGGCTGCCCTTGACCAGGGTGATGCCACCCTCGCGGGTGACCCCGTCGACGCCGTCGAGCAGGTTGCCCGCCCAGGGGCCGGCGGCGTTCACCACGGCCTTGGCCCGCACCTGCAGCGGAGCGGCCAGTCCCGGACGGCTGGGGTTGGGGGCCAGCGAGACGACCCATTCCTCGCCCTCCACCCGCGCCCCGGTCATGGCCGTGCCCGTCACGATCCGCGCGCCGCGCTCGCTCGCATCGATCGCGTTGAGAACGACCATCCGGGCATCGTCGACCCAGGCGTCCGAATAGACGAAGCCGCGGGTCAGGCCCGGCTTGAGCCCTTCCCCCCAACGCGGATCGCGCAGGTCCACCCCATGCGAGCCGGGCAGCGACTGCTTGCCTCCGATATGGTCATAGAGCCACAGCCCGATGCGGATCATCCAGCCCGGCCGCCCGCCCTTCGGCTGAGGCAGGACGAAGCGCAGCGGCCAGGAGATATGCGGCGCGATGTGGATCAGCCGCTCGCGCTCCTGCAGGGACTCCCGCACCAGGCGGAACTCGTAGTATTCGAGATAGCGCAGTCCGCCATGGATCAGCTTGGTGCTGGCCGAACTGGTGTGCGCGGCAAGATCGTCCCGTTCGACCAGCAGCACGCTGAGGCCCCGCCCCGCCGCATCGCGGGCGATCCCCACGCCGTTGATCCCGCCGCCGACGATCAGCAGGTCCACGGCTTCGCCATCCTGGACGGAGCTGGAGAGAGCGGGATGCTGCGTCATGCGGGGTTGTCCTCACGGCTGACACCGGCCGCCATGGCCGGCCTGGGGCCTGCGCCCTGCGGGCTAGGCAACCAATGGATCAGCGTCAATTGGTTAGTCCAATTTAGCACAGTGTCATAACCATAGAACAAGCGCACCCCGGGCGGGGCCCTCCCTTTGGGGAGAACCCCGGCGCCGCGGTCACAGGGTCACAGGGTCACAGGGTAAGCGGACCGTGCTGAATCCGGGGCAGCACATACCGCGCAAACAGGTCAGCCTCCTGCATGTGCGGATAGCCCGACAGGATGAAGGCCTCGATCCCCTCGGCCTGATAGGCGCGCAGCTTGGCCAGGACCTGGTCCGGGGTTCCCACGATCGCCGCGCCGCAGCCCGAGCGGGCCCGGCTGATTCCGGTCCACAGGTTGTCCTCGACAAAGCCGTCGCCGTCGGCCGCGCCGCGCAACTCCTGCTGCCGCTGGACGCCGAAGTTCTTGGCATCGAGCGACTTCTCGCGGATCGCCCGGCCCGCCTCCTCGTCCAGCTTGGACAGCAGGCGGTCGGCATAGGCCCGTGCCTCGTCCTCGGTCTCGCGCACGATCACATGGACCCGATAGCCGAACTTGAGCGACCGGCCGAAGCGCGCTGCCCGGGCCTTCATGTCGGCGATGGTCTCGCGCACCTTGTCCATGGTGTCGGGCCACATCAGGTAAACGTCGCTTGCCTCTGCCGCGCATTCGCGCGCCTCGTGGCTGAGCCCGCCGAAGTAGAACGCCGGACACTTCCCGGAAATCGTGCCGATCCGCGGCGGATCGAGCTTGAGCTGGAAGAATTCGCCCTGGAAATCCAGGTGCTCGCCATTCAGCAGCGTGCGGACGATTGTCATGATCTCGGTCGCGCGGGCATAGCGCGGGCCCGAGGCGATCGTCTCACCCGGCATGTCGGACGAGATGATGTTCACGTTCAGCCGCCCGCCAGTGCCCGCGGCATTGGGGCCCAGGATGCGGTCCAGCGTGGCGATCCGCCGCGCCAGCTGCGGCGGCCAGTCCTCGCCCATGCGGGTCGCCCAGAGCAGCTTGATCCGCCGCACCTGCGTCGCCACAGCGGCGGCGAAGGCCGTGGTGTCCAGCCCGAGCTGATAGCCGGATGGCAGCAGGATGTTGTCGAACCCGCCCTCCTCGGCGCGCAGCACGATGTTGCGGCAGTGCTCCCAGCTCGACTGCAGATACTTGTCGGGCACGCCGAGGAACTCGTAGTCATCGTCGCAGAGCGCTGAAAACCACGCGATCTCGCATTGCTGGTCAGCCATCGTTACCTCTCCTTCGTCTATCGGCGAATGCTCGGCCCGCGGGTTCAGGGCAGCCGCTCGCCCCGCGCGGCGACCAGCACCGCGTACCAGTCCTGCCGGGTCCAGCGGACGGTCAGGGCCTGCATGCCTTCGGCGATGCGCTCGGGCTGCTGCGAACCGATGATCGGGACGATCCCTGCCGGATGGGCCATCAGCCAGGCATAGGCCGCAACCGTCCGCGACACGCCCTGCGCCGTCCCGATCCGGTCGAGCTCGGCGGCGACCGCCTGCTCGCGCGGGGTGGTCGGCTGGGCCAGACGCCCGCCGCCCAGCGGGGACCAGGCCAGCGGGGTCAGGCCCATGGTCATCGCCTGGTCCAGTTCGCCGTTCTCGAAGCAGGTGATCCGCAGCGGGCTGATCTCGGGCTGGGTCGAGACCAGCGGACGGCCAAGGAAGTGCTGCAGCGCGGCCGTCTGGTGGATGGTGAAATTGGACACGCCGAGCTTGCGGATCTTGCCCGCGGCCACCGCATCATCGAGCACGCGGGCCACCTCCTGCGGATGGGCAAGAATGTCGGGACGATGGACCTGCCACAGGTCGACCTGCTCCACCCGCAGCCGGCGTAGCGAATTGTCGATTGCCAGGCGCAGATAGGCCTCACCCTGGTCATAGGGCAGCGGGGGCAGGATACCGCCCTTGGTCGCCAGGACCATGCGATCGCGCAGGCCGGGCTCGGCGGCGATCACCTCACCCAGCAAGGCCTCGGCATCGCCGAACCCGGCTGCGCCGTCGAAGCCGTAGATGTCGGCCGTGTCGAGGAAGGTGATCCCCGCGTCGAGCGCGGCATGGACCAGCGCCGCCGCCTCGCGGGCGGTGCGGCCGTTCTCGGCCAGACGCCACATGCCCCAGGCGATCGGGGAAACGGCAATATCGCCACCGCCGAGCTGGCGGGTGGCGGGGGGAAGAGGAAGTTCGCTCATGCAGGGTTCCTGAAAGGCGGCGCGACGGAGCCGCGCTCGACAAGGGTATGGGGCAGACGCCGGTGACAGATTTCGCCGCCCTCGATGAGGATGGCCGTGGCGGTGCGGGCCAGTTCGGCCATGGGTTGGTGGATCGTGGTCAGCGGCGGCCAGACCGTGCGGGCGAGCGTGGTATCGTCGAACCCGGCGACCGACAGCCGCGCCGGGACGGCGATGCCGCGATCGTGCGCCACGGCCAGGACCCCGGCGGCCATGTCGTCGTTGGCGGCGAAGATCGCGGTGGGCGGCGCGGCGAGATCAAGCAGCATCCGCCCCGCCCGGACCCCGGAATCGAAATCGAACTCGCCGTCGCAGACCAGCGCTGGCTCGAACGCGATCCCCGCCCGGTCGAGCGCGCGGCGATAGCCGAACAGACGGTCGTCCGAGGCCATGTGATTGGGATGGCCCTTGATGAACCCGATGCGCCGGTGCCCGAGGTTGATCAGGTGCGAGGTCATGTCATCCGCCGCCTGGGCATCGTCCATGAACACCGAGCTGGTCAGGGCGTGATTGGTCCCCGGCGAGATCCGCACGAACGGGATGTCCATCGCGTCGAGCGCCTTGAGCACCGCTTCGCAATCGGTCACCGGCGAGGACAGGACAATCCCGTCGACATGACTCTCGCTGACCAGCTCCCGCACCTGCTCGCCCACCAACGGATCGGCGACGTCCACCGGCTGGGCGAGCAGGCGCACGCCCTTCTCGCGGCACAGGTCCCAGCAGCCGGTCTGGATCTGGAACATGTAGTAAGGGCTGTGATTGTCATAGATCAGGGCGATCTGGTTGGACTTGGCCCCGGAGAGGATCCGGGCCGCCACGCTGGGCCGGAATTCCAGCGAGGCCATGGCCGCTTCGACCCGGGCCTTCGTATCTGCGCTGACGTAGGGATGGCCGTTGAGCACCCGGCTGACGGTCTTCACCGCCACGCCGGCGCGCGCCGCGACGTCGCGGATGTTGGCGCGCTCGCTCATCCCGCCAGGGCTCCCGCCAGGCCCGCGAACAGCGCCGCAAAACGGCTGTCCGGGCGATAGAACACCGGCGGCGCATCGAACGGCGCGGCCACGGTGTGAGTCCCGGCCGGGTAGTCCGCGCCCGTCCACACATGTCGCCAGGCGCCTTCCCCCGGCAGAACGACCCTGCGCTCGGTCTGACCAGCCTCGATCACGGGCGCGACCAGTAGGTCGGCACCGTAGAGGTACTGGTCCTGCACTGCGAACAGCGCGGGGTCGTCCGGATAGTGGAGGAACAGCGGGCGCTGCAGCGGCAGCCCGGTCTCGGCCGCCTCGTCGCTCAGGTGCCGGACATAGGGCGCCAGGGCGGCATGGACCCGGCTCCACCGGGCGAAACAGGCCAGCAGGTCGGGATCGGAATCGTACTGCAGGTTGTCATCGGGGCGGTTGCCCTCGTGGCTGCGCATCATCGGCGCGAAGGCGGCCAGCTCGGCCCAGCGGCGCAGCAGTTCAGCGGTGCGGACATTGCCGTGAAGCGAGGTGTAGCCGCCGCAGTCCGAATGGCTGTAGGCATTGCCCACCAGCCCGGCCGAGAGCGCGCCGGTGATCACCGTGCCGATCCCGTCATGCCGGGTGAAGTCCACCGACTGGTCGCCCGCCCACAGCATCGGGCAATGGGCCCCGACCCCGGAAAAGCCGGCGCGCATGAAGAACACCGCCTCGCCGGTCTGGCCGCGGCTGGCCAGCGCCATGGCGTTGACCTCGGCCCACAGCACCGGCCAGCGGTTGTGCGCCTCCATCGGGTCGGACCCATCGGCCAGGCGCACGTCGGTCGGCAGGTATTCGCCGAAATCGGCCATCCAGCCAGCCATGCCCTGATCGAGCATCTCCTGGCCCAGCACCCGCTCGGCAAACCAGGCGCGGGTTTCGGGCCGGGTGAAATCGACCACGCCGCAATCGAACTCGCCGAAGTCGACCAGATAGACCTCGTCGCTGTCCTGCCTGAGCGCGAAGTGCCCGCCGGCCACCCCTTCCGCGAACAGATCGCCATCGTTGCACAGGTAGGGATTGGCATAGGCCAGGAACCGGATGCCCCGCGCCTTCAGCGCGGCGATCCGGGCGGCCAGATCGGGGTAACGCGCGCGGCTGCGGTCACTGATGTGCCAGTCCCAGAACAGCCGCCGCCCGAAGCTGGTCTGGCGGACCCCGGCCCAATCCTCGCACCACAGCCCGGTCACCACGGTGCCGGCCGCAAGGAAACCTTCGAGCCGCTCGAAACTGTCGAGACCCGCCTTGAGCCCGACGATGGCCCCGCCGATGGCCCAGTCCGGCAGGGGCGGTTGCCGACCGAAGCGGGACGACAACTGCCCGACCAGACCGATCGGCCCCGTGTCGGCGAACAGCTCGAACGCCGCTTCCCCTGCCCAGGCCTCAACCCCGTGGCAGGCGGGGTCGGAGAAATCGAGCACGCTGTAGCAATTGGCATCCAGGTGAACCGCCAGCCAGCGCGAGGTCAGGAAGGTCGGCTGCGGGTAATTGGTGGTCCAGTAATCGCCGCCGGCCATCCCTTCGGCGTCCATGATCCGAGTCAGCTCGGTCGACTTGTCGCGGCCGACCCCGGGCTCGCTGGTCCAGATCGGAAAGCGCCGGCCGTTGACGGCCAGATAGCTCATCTGCTCCCCGCCGCCCCACACCGTCTCGCCCGGATCGGCGTGGAAGCGGACCCACAACCGGTCATCGCCGGGCCGCAGTGCAGTGACCACCAGCCGGTTGCCGTCGAGCGCCAGCCGGGCGACCGGGCCGGCCGCATCGCCAAGCACCACGCCTTCGCCATCGCGCTGCCATGAGCCGGGTGCACTGCGTTCGCGCGGCGCGTCGGCGATGCGGTAGTTGCCGCGATACATCGTGATGTCCGGCTCGCCGCGCGCGACCGACACCGCAGGACAGGCCGCGCTGTGACGCAACACGGTGAGCCCCGCGAATCGCAGCTCGAACCCGTCATCCAGCGGCACAAAACCCGTTTTCACGCCCGATCCGCCCCATCTCGCGGCCATGCGATGCAGCCATGCCACACCCTGCCGCCTGTTGTATGACACCGCTTGACATATCGGCCGCTCCAAAGCAGATCAAGGACTAGAAGTGGCACCGCTTATGCTTTGTCATGCGGATCAAGCCACGGTAAGGGCGCCCCGACGCAGGGGGCCTTCGCCGGTCCGAAGTGTGGGAGGAATTCACATGAAATTCGTGCTTTACAGCTCTGTTGCGGCCTTGGCGCTGGCCGCCAGCCCGGTGCTGGCGCAGCAGGCGCCCCAAGCCGCCGCCGACGCGCCGGAGATCGGCGAGATCGTCGTCACCGCCCAGCTCCGCACCGAACGCCTGCAGGACGTTCCGGTGGCCATTTCGGTGGTCTCGGGCGAAGCTGTGAGCAACGCCTCGCGCTCCAGCCTCGAAGGTGTGACCGCGCTGGTCCCCTCGCTCAACTTCGTCAAGGCGGGCACCTCGCTCAACCAGACCCTGTTCCTGCGCGGGCTTGGCACCACCTCGTTCTCGATCGCGGTCGAGCCGTCGGTGTCGACCGTGCTCGACGGCGTCGTGCTGAGCCGCGCCGCGGAAGCCTTCAGCGACCTGGCCGACGTGGCCCGCCTGGAAGTGCTGCGCGGTCCGCAGGGCACGCTGTTCGGCCGCAACGCCAGCGCCGGCGTGATCAACATCGTTTCGGTGATGCCGGGCGACACGGTCGGCGGCAATGGCGAAGTCGCCTTCTTCGGCGGCAACGGCAACGAGTTCCGCGCCCGCGGCTCGGTCGATCTGCCGCTCAGCCCGACCGTGCGGTCGCGCACCACCGTCTTCTACAACAAGTATGACGGCAACATCTTCAACGTCGCCCCCAACGTGAACCGTCGCGTCAACGGCTTCGAGCACTGGGGCATCCGCTCCATCCTCCAGGCCGACCTGGGCGAGAACGCCAAGTTCACCCTGATCGGCGACTACCACAAGAATGACGACGATTGCTGCGCCGACGTGATCGGCGGGCCGCCGCTGTTCGCGTCCACCTCGGCCACGCCGGGGGCGGTCAACACCACCAACCTGGCGCTGATCCAGACCGTCCTGCCCGCGCTGCGTGGCAAGGATTCGCGGACGATCAACCAGAACCTGATCACCCGCACGATCGAGACCGGCTATGGCTTCTCGGGCCAGCTCGATGCCGGCATCGGCGATCACACGCTGACCTCGATCACCGCCTATCGCAACTTCGCCAACAACGAGATCCGCGACGGCGACTTCTATCCGCAGGCCTACATCGGCGCGCCGCAGTCGCACGATACCGGCCCGCAGACCGGCTGGAGCTTCAGCCAGGAGCTGCGCATCGCCTCGCCGGGCAAGCAGTTCATCGATTACGTCGCGGGCGCCTACTACGCCTACACCTTCACCCAGCGCGTCTTCCGGCGTGACAACACGCTGTGCGCCGCGGCGGCCGGGGCCACCCTGCCGACCGGCGTGCTGACGCCCTGCTCCAGCCCGCTGGCCGCGCCGTCGACCACGGCCTTCGGCCAGGCGACCTATTCGAACGCGGCCAAGAACCTGGCCTTCTTCGCCCAGGCGACGATGAACGTGTCGGACTCGTTCCGCCTGATCGGCGGCCTGCGCTACACCCGCGACCAGCTGGACGAGAAGTTCATCCGCATCACCAGCCCCGGCAACGGCGCGTCGCAGCCGCCGTTCGATGCGGGCGTGTGGAACCGGTACCTGGAGCTCGTCGCCGCCGGCACCGCGCCGACCGCGGCCCAGTCGGCCGCCGCCGCCTCGACCAACGGCGTGCCGCTGACCACGGCCACCTCGGCCAACAACGTGTCCGGCCGGGCCGGCCTGCAGTATGACTTCAGCCGCGAGGTCATGGGCTATGCCACCTACACCCGCGGCTACAAGGGTCCGGCGTTCAACCTGTTCTTCAACCTCCAGCCGACCGGGCTGAAGGCGCTGGAACCGGAAACCTCGGACGCGTTCGAAGTGGGTCTGAAGAACTCGTTCATGGGCGGCAAGCTGACCGTGAACGTGGCCGGTTTCTACGCCAAGTATCACAACTTCCAGGCCAACAACCCGGATACGCTGACCGTCGGCGGAGTGACCGCCACGATCGCGCGGTTCACCAATGCCGGCACCGTTTCGACCCGCGGTTTCGAAATGGACATGACCTTCCGGCCGACGCGTGACTTCACCCTCAGCGGCGGCGCGGCCTACACCGACGCCCAGATCGACCAGTTCAATCCGCCGCCGGTGCGCACCCCGAACGACATCGTCCCGAACGGCACCACCCTGCCCTTCGCGCCGAAGTTCAAGGGCAGCCTGAATGCCGACTACCGCATCCGCCTGGGTGGTCCGATCGATATCGGCCTGAACGTCCAGGGCACCTACCAGTCGCGCCAGAGCCTGTTCCTGACCCCCGATCCGGTGATCCGCAACGCGACCACCATCGCGGGCTATGGCATCGTCAATGCCGGGATCACGGTGATGGACCAGGACGACCGCTACAAGCTGAGCTTCGTCGTGCGCAACCTGTTCGACACCAGCTACATCGCGGCGATCAGCACGGGCGGCCCGAGCGGCGCCTACCGCTATCAGATCCCCCGCGATGCCGATCGCTACTGGGGCATCATCGGCCGCGTGAATTTCTGATCCGGGGCCCCAACCCGTGATCGAGCAGGGCCTCGCCACCTCGGTGGCGGGGCCTTTTGCTTTGGTGATTGGGCCGCTTGCCAACGCGAAGGTCGAGCCCCCTCCCCGCTGCGACTAGCCCCGCCTGCGGCAGGGCCAGTCTCGCTCCCCTCCCCCCTGGGGAGGGGATGGGGGTGGGGGTTCCAGGCTTGTGTTGCGATCGACCCAATCCCCTTTGTTTTCAGGTGACAGGTGCAAGGGGACGGAGGACGGCAGGGAGCAGCCCGCCAGACCAGCCCCCCCAGACCAGGCCTACGAGCCTCCTCAGGCCTCCACGGCCGGGACCAGGCGGGGAACCACCAGATGGATCACCGCCAGCGCCACCAGATAGGCGCTGCCGCAGATCGCGAACATCGGGGTGTAGCCATGGCCGTTCTGCAACGACCAGGCGGCCAGCTCGATGATCCCCGCGCCCGACAGGTTGCCGGCGAAAGCACCGAGTGCGATCACCGTGGCGACGCGGGTGGCGGGGATGATGTCGGCCGTCATGCCGAAGATGTTGGTCGAGAAGCCCTGGTGCGCGAACAGGCCCAGCCCGATCAGCACCGCCGCGATCCAGGGGCTGCCGGTGACCAGCGCCAGCGGCATCCCCAGCACGACCAGGGCATAGAACAGCATCGAGGTCTTGCGCGCGGCATTGACGTTGAAGCCGCGCCCCAGCAGCAGCGGGAACAGCGCGCCCGAAGTCAGCGCGCCCAGGGCCGCCAGGGTGAAGATGATCGCGATCGGCCAGCCGAGCTGCCCCTGCCCCATGTGGAATTCGCGATTGAAGAAGTCGGGCATCCAGAACAGCACGAACCACCATACCGCATCGGTGCAGAACTTGGCCCCGATCACCGCCCAGCTCCGCCGGTCGGACAAGAGCTCGCCCCAGGCCACCGGGGCCCGTTCGGGCACGTTGCCGACGACCTCGAGCTTGCGCGTGACCGCCAGCCAGCCGATCAGCCAGAAGAAGCCGAGGGCTCCGGTGACGACGAAGGCCGCTTTCCAGCCAAAGGCCAGGGCAAAGGGCGGGATCAGCAGCGGCGTCAGGATCGCGCCGATGTTGGGCGCGGTGTTGATCAGCCCGATCGCCAGGTTGCGTTCGTTGGCGGGCAGGTAGAGCGCCGCCGCCTTGAGCCCCGCCGGGGTGCTGACCGATTCCCCCGCGGCCAGGATCACCCGCGCGGCGACAAACTGCTGCACCGTCTGGGCCAGGGCATGGGCCATTCCGGCGGCCGACCAGACCGCGACCGCCACGGCATAGGCGATCCGCACGCCCAGCCGATCGACGAACACGCCGACGAACAGGAGCACGCCGGCGGCGGCGATCTGAAAGGACGATCCGAGGTGCCCGTAATCGCCGTCGGTCCAGCCGAACTCGGCCTCGAGCGTGGGCTTGAGCAGCGAGAGCACCTGCCGATCGACGTAGTTCAGCGCATTGCCCAGGAACAGCAGCACGACCAGCCCCAGCGCGGCCCCGCGCATCACTCCTTCGGCTCGGCCGGTGGTCATCATCGCTCTCCCCTGCGTGCCTGCCCTGATCGTCCCGGGCCGTGCTTGCGGCTTGCAGACTAGCCGGTTGCGCGCCTAAGGGAAGAGGGTATGACACCGTGGGACATACACCGCGGACATACACCGCGAACAGGCATTGCGGAAAAGGGGAGCGGCCGGGCCGTGACACGCCACGAGATCGACTGGGAATCGCTGCCCTCGGCGGCCGATCTGTTCGGCGAACTGCACCTGGCCGACCAGGCCCCCCCGCCCGCCGACGCCCCCGCCAAACCGAAGGAATCGATCCTGCCCGGTTTGACGATCTGCGGGATCGCGGCGGGGGCGGCGGCCTGGCTGTCCGAACACTATCATTTCCCGATCATCCTGCTGGGCCTGCTGATCGGCCTGTCGATGAGCTTCGTCGCGCGCGAGCCGCGCAGCCATCGCGGGCTGGACTTCGCCTCGCGCACCTGCCTGCGGCTGGGTGTCGTGCTGCTGGGCTTCCAGGTGACCTTCACCCAGATCGGCTCGCTCGGGCCCGAACCCTTCGCCGGACTGGTCGGGGTCATGGCCCTGACCTTCTTTGCCGGCGTGATCGCGGCGCGGCTGGCCGGGCAATCGAGCTACACCGGCATTCTGGCTGGCGGGGCCACCGCGATCTGCGGCGCGAGCGCAGCGATGGCGCTTTATGGCATCATCGGACGCGAACGGCTGGCCCAGACCCAGTTCGCGATCACCCTGGTCGGTGTCTCGCTGGCCAGCGCCGTGGCCATGTCGCTCTATCCGATCCTGGCGGGCTATCTGCAATTGTCGCACCAGCAGGCGGGCTTCCTGATCGGGGCCTCGATCCACGATGTCGCCCAGGCGATCGGCGGCGGCTATGCCTTTTCCGAACAGGCCGGCAGCTATGCCACCATCGTCAAGCTCTCGCGCGTGGCGCTGCTTGCGCCGGTCGTGGTGATCACCGGGCTGGCGATCGGCGAGCCGGATTCCGGAGCGCAGCGCACGCTGTGGCGGCGCCTCGCCCTGCCCTGGTTCATCACCGCCTTCTTCGCCGTGGTGCTGGTCAACTCGCTGGTGCCGGTCCCGCCCGTGCTGGGCACCAATGCCCTGGCCCTGTCCAAGGGGCTGCTGCTGATCGCGGTGATCGCCACGGCCATGCGCAGCCGGCTGGACCTGCTGATGGAAACCGGCTTGCGCCCGGCCATCCCCGTGCTGGCCGCCACGGTGGTAAGCTTCATCGCCTCGCTGGGAGTGGCGTTGCTGCTGCTCTGAGGCGGGGCCCCCTCTCCCAACCCTCTCCCCTGAAGGGGAGAGGGCTTTCCACCTCGCGCTCTCTCCCCTTCAGGGGAGAGATACGCAGGCTTGCGAGCGCAGCGAGTTAGCCGAAGTTGCGAGGGGAACCCCGCCCGGCTTACGACCAGCCGTCCTGGGCTTCCAGATCAGCCGCCAGCTCCCCGATCACGCGGTAGCAGTCGAGCACCCCCGCCACCGAGCTGTTCGGTTCGCGCCCTTCGCGGATCGCGGCGACGAATTCGCGGTCCTGCAGCTCGATCCCGTTCATGCTGACGTCCACCTGGCTGACATCGATCGGCTCTTCCTTGCCGTTCACCAGATCGTCGTAGCGGGCGATGTAGGTGCCGGTGTCGCCGATGTAGCGGAAGAAGGTGCCGAGCGGTCCGTCGTTGTTGAACGACAGCGAGAGCGTGCAGATCGCCCCGGTTTCGGCCTTGAGCTGGATCGACATGTCCATCGCGATGCCCAGCTCGGGATGCTTCGGCCCCTGGATCACGTTGGCCTTGACGATCCGGCCCGACTGGTAGGCGAACAGATCGATGGTGTGCGCGGCGTGGTGCCACAGCAGGTGATCGGTCCAGCTGCGCGGCTGGCCCTTGGCGTTCATGTTCTTGCGGCGGAAGAAGTAGGTCTGCACGTCCATCTGCTGCAGGCCGAATTCGCCCGCTACGATCCTGTTGTGCACGTACTGGTGCGAAGGATTGAAGCGGCGGGTGTGACCGACCATGCAGACCAGCCCGGTCTCGCGCTGCTTGGCCACCACGGCCTCGGCATCGGCCCAGCTGTCGCACAGCGGGATCTCGACCTGCACATGCTTGCCCGCGTCCATGCAGGCGATCGCCTGGGCGGCGTGCATCTGGGTGGGGGTGCACAGGATCACGGCATCGACGTCATCCCGAGCCAGGGCGTCCGCGAGCTCGGTCGAACTGTGCCTGGCGCCGTACTTGGCGGCCACGGCCGCGGCCTGTTCGGCCGTGCGGCTGATGATCGAGACGATTTCGACCCCGGGGATGTTCTTGAGGCCATCGAGGTGCTTTTCGCCGAAGGCGCCGGCACCAGCCAGAGCGATGCGCATGGTCAGATCCTTGTTCTGAGGGAAGCCAAAAAAGGCCGGCCCCGCGGCATGCCACGGGACCGGCAGGGTGGAAGGGGTGTCAGTCCGCCGGTTCGAGCACGATGTGCCCGATCGCGGTGTTGGAACAGGGAATGTGATAATGCCGGTTGAGCCGCTTGACGCGCTTGCCCAGCGCGCCGCGCATGATCAGCCACATCACCATCTCGATGCCCTCGCTGCCGGTTTCGCGCAGATATTCGATGTGCGGGATGTGGCGCGCCGCATCGGTGTCGGATTCGAGCAGATCGAGGAACTTGTTGTCCCACTCGCGGTTGAGCAGTCCGGCGCGCGGGCCCTGGAGCTGATGGCTCATCCCGCCAGTGCCCCAGATCTGCACCTTGAGGTCTTCAGGGAAGCTTTCCACCGCGCGGGCGATCGCCTCGCCCAGCGCCCAGCAGCGGTTGCCCGAGGGAACCGGATAGGTCACCACATTGACCGCCAGCGGCACGACCTTGACCGGCCACTTGTCCGGCTGGCCGAACATCATCGAGAGCGGCACGGTGAGCCCATGATCGACGTCCATCTCGTTGATGATCGTCATGTCGAAATCGTCGAGGATCAGACTCTGGGCGATATGCCAGGCCAGATCGGCATGACCTTCCACATCGGGCACGGGACGCGGGCCCCAGCCCTCGTCGGCCGGCTTGTAGCGCTCGCCGCAGCCGATCGCGAAGGTGGGGATGATGTTGGCGTCAAAGGCCGAGGCGTGATCGTTGTAGACCAGGATGACGACATCCGGCGGAGACTCCTTCTCCCACTGGCGGGTCCATTCGTAGCCCTGGAAAATCGGGCCGAAGTAATCGTCCTGCCACTTGCCCTGATCCACCGCGACGCCCAGCAGCGGCACGTGGCTCGAGCCCACACCGGCAACGATCTTGGCCATCTCAATACTTCCCCTTGATCGAGCGATTGCCTTCGGGCGAACGCCCTCCGTCGAGCATCATCTGGCGATACTCGGGCCAGGTCATGTCGGTCATCGTGCTCACCGCCTCGGCGAAGGGCAGTCCGTCGGTCGAGAACAGCTTGGACAGGAAATAGACGTTGCCGCCCAGGTCCAGCAGCCGGTTGTAGTCCCGCGCCAGGATCGCCGCCTTGGCCTCGTCCGAGATGGTCCATTCGTCGAGGTAGGCGCGTTCGTCGGCCTTGAAGCGCTCACGATTTTCGGCCTTCATCAAGCTCATCGCGAACTGGTTGATCCAGTATCCCTTGCGCGCCCGTGCGGCCGTGAAAACCCGCGTGCCCGGAATGTCGTCGAACTCGGCCAGGTATTCGTGGATATTGACGCGGGCGTCGGTCACAGCCCCCTCTCCTTCAGCTTGGCGTCGAGGCGCGGGAACACACGGCGGGCGTTGCCCTCGAAGATCGCGTGGCGCTCGGCCTCGCTGATGGCGAGCGCATCGATATAGCGCTTGGTGTCGTCGAAGTAGAACCCGGTGGTCGGATCGATCCCGCGCACCGCACCGACCATCTCGCTGCCGAACAGGATGTTCTTGTTGTCGATCACGTCGGCCAGCAGGTCGATGCCCGGCTGGTGATAGACGCAGGTGTCGAAGAACACGTTGTTCATCAGGTGGGTCTGGAGGTCGGGCTTCTTCAGCATGTCGGCCAGGCCGCGATAGCGCCCCCAGTGATAGGGCACCGCGCCACCGCCGTGCGGGATGATGAAGCGCAGGCTGGGGAAGCGGCTGAACAGATCCCCTTCAAGCAGCTGCATGAAGGCGATCGTGTCGGCCGCGATGTAGTAGCCGCCGGTGGCGTGCATCGCCGGGTTGCACGATCCCGAAACGTGGATCATCGCCGGCACGTCCAGCTCGCACATCGCCTCGTAGAACGGGAACCAGAACGGGTCGGTCAGCGGCGGGTGCCTGAAATGACCGCCGCCCGGATCGGGGTTGAGGTTGCAGCCGATGAAGCCCAGTTGCTCCACACAGCGCTTCAGCTCGGCGATCGAGCTGGTCATGTCGGCCTCGGGCGACTGCGGCAGCATGCAGACCCCGGCGAAGGTCTCGGGATAGAGGCCCACCACGCGGGCGATCAGATCGTTGCAGACCTGGGCCCACTTCACCGCCACGCTCTGGTCGCCGACGTGGGGCGCCATGGCGCTGGCCCGGGGCGAGAAGATCGTCATGTCGGCGCCGCGCTCCTTCAGCAGGCGCAACTGGTTGGCCTCGATCGTCTCGCGGATCACATCATCGGAAATCTCGGGATAAGGCGGGCATTCGGTCCCGGCCTTGAACGCCGCCTTCTGCGCCTCGCGCCATTCGTCGTGGGCCTTGGGCAGCACCGTGTAGTGGCCGTGGCAGTCGATGATCAGGCTCACGCCGCTTCTCCCTTGCTTGCCGTCAACAGATCACGCCGCCCGGCCAGCTCGCGCTGGCGCCGCACCGTGCCGCTGGTCATGACCGGTTCGACCCCCAGCTCGGCCAGGGTCCGCGCCGATTCCTCCATTTCCGCCGCCCGGCGCAGGCCGTGGGTCACCATCCGTTCAATGTTGTAGGCCGCCCGCGCCGCCCAGGGCTGAGCCTTTTCGCTGGCGTCGAGCGAGGCCAGCACCTCGTCGGTCACCCCAGCGGCCTCTGCGGCCAGCATCATTTCGGCGGTCAGCGCCTCCAGCCCCTTGACCATGACCGAGCGGATCATCTTGATCGCGCTGGCCCGCCCCACCTCGGCGCCGACCGTGCGAACATGGGTAAAGCCCGTGGCCGAAAGCGCTTCGGCTGCGGCGTCGGCGGCTTCGCCGGACAGCAGCAGCGGCACGGCCAGGCGCGCCGGATGGACCGGGGCGAGCACCGCGACATCGACATAGCGCGCCCCCGCCGCCCGCACCGCTTCGGCCGCCGCCCGCTTGGTACCGGGGGCCACCGAATTCATGTCGCACCACAGCGCGCCGGGGGCCAGCAACGGCGCATAATCGCGCGCCGCCGCCAGCGCCTGGTCCGCCGTCACCAGCGACAGCACCAGCGGCGCCCCCGCCAGCGCCTCGGCGACCGAATGGGACCCGCGCAGCCCCTGTCCGGCGGCGGCGCCGCGACGGTCTGCCCGCAGGTCCCAGGCGGCAGCCGTTGCCTGCCACCCGGCGGCACCGGCAAAGGTCGACCCGGCCTCGCCGAAGCCGATGAGGGCAAGAGCTTGCTGCACGGCGCCTGACTTGTCCCGCGCCCGCCGGGACCGCAAATCGAAAACCGTCCCTGGCCATAAGCTGCGGCTATTTGATGATCGAACTGCAACATGTGGGCGGGGGATCGCGGTGGGCCGCACCATGGCTTGATCAAGGTCAAGGATTTGTCGCGCCGGCCTGCCAATCCGGGCCATCCGCACCGTGGGAGCCTTCGATGCCACACCCCGCCAGCCCGACCGAGACGCCCCGGGCCATTCCCGGCACCACCCTGTTCGACGGCGATGCCGCGCAGAAGGGCTATCAGCTCAACGCAATGTGCTTTTCGTTCAACAGCGCAGCCAACCGCGCCGCCTTCGCCGCCGACGAGGAGGCCTACTGCACCCGCTTCGCCCTGACCGCTGACCAGCGCAGGGCCGTGGCGACCCGCGACGTGCCGGGCATGATCGCGGCGGGCGGAAACATCTATTACCTCGCCAAGCTCGCCGGGATTCTCGGGCTCAGTGTCCAGGATGTCGGCGCCTTGCAGACCGGCCTCTCGGTCGATGCGTTCAAGGCCATGCTGCTCGCGCAGGGGCGCGGGCAGTCCTACGAGCAGTCTATCGCGGAGGCCCGTCATGGCTGAGATCGTCGGCGCCTATTTCACCAGCCACGTTCCCGGGATCGGCGGTGCGATCCAGCGGGGGGATCAGCAGACGCCCTACTGGAAGCCGTTCTTCGACGGGTTTCCCCCGGTGCGCGAATGGCTCGCCGCGGTCCGCCCGGACATCGCCGTGGTCTTTTCCAACGATCATGGCCTGAACTTCTTCCTCGACACCATGCCGACCTTCGCGGTCGGCGCCGCCGCCGAATACCGCAACGCGGACGAAGGCTGGGGGCTGCCGCTTTACAAGCCGGTCAAGGGCCACCCCGCGCTGAGCTGGCACGTGATCGAACAGCTGGTCGCGGACGAGTTCGATCCGGTAACCTGCCAGGCAATGCTGGTCGATCACGCCATCGCGATCCCGTTGGAGCTGGCCTGGCCCGACGTGACGGAATGGCCGGTGAAGCTGGTCCCCATCGGCATCAACACGGTGCAGCACCCCCTGCCCTCGGCCCGCCGCTGCCTGGCGCTGGGCCGCTCGGTCCATCGCGCGCTGTCGAGCTGGGGCGGTGACGAGCGGATCGTGGTGATCGGCACCGGCGGCCTCTCGCACCAACTCGACGGGGAACGGGCCGGCTTCATGAACCCGGACTTCGATCGCTTCTGCCTGGATCACCTCGCCGCCGACCCCGACGCGCTGACCCACCTGTCGGTCCACGACATCGTGAGGCTGGCCGGAACCCAAGGCGTTGAGGTGCTGAACTGGATCGCCGCGCGCGGAGCCCTGGGGCCCGGAGCCGTGGAGATCCATCGCAATTATCACCTGCCAATCTCGAACACCGCAGCGGCAACGATGCTGCTGGAGCCGGCGTGATTGGCAGGAAATGCCGCTGCGCCAAAACCTGGAGTTCAGCCGGTGCTTGCTCGCGGCGCGCCTTATCCCACGCTAGGTGACGCGCCACACCCAGAGTTTGATCGCCAACGGATAGCGGGCCCCGGCGCAGACGAAAACGGATCGGTTCAGCCAATCGTAACGGCCGATGGGGGCGATGAATTCCGGCACTGTGCGAAAATAGTATTGAGCCGGATCGACCTCCTCACCGGCAATCAGGCGCGCCATGACCTCGGGTGGGCCATGTCGAAGGCCGCGGTTGCGGATTTGGATAACCACGCCGTCATCGGTTTCGAGCGCATAGACCGCGTCCGCCACGGTCACCCCGTCGGGCCGGGTCAACTGCCAGTCCGCGGCATTGCCCAACAAGTGCCCCCGGATCAGCGGCCCTACGACGCTGCCGCCGGGACAGATCGGGATGATCCGGCGGGCGCCGTCGTGTGTGGTGCCAATCGCGATCGGCGGCTCCAGCTGGCCGGTGGCTTCGTACACGAATTCCAGTTCGGGCTTGATCATTTTGCCCTGACGATCCGGTGGAAGTAGTCGAGCGTTTCCGGGGTCGCATAGTCAGGCTCCACTGGCGGGAAGTAGCTCAGCTTGACGATCACAGTGCGGCTCGCGGGGTGAATGTAGATCAACTGCCCGGCCAGACCGACGGCGGCATAGGCACCGACCTCGCGGTCGAGCTGCCAGAACTGGAAGCCATAACCCAGGCCGAGATTAAGCCCCTGATCGGCCGATGAGGGAAACGGGATCATCTTCGTGGCCTGCGCCATCCAGCCGCTGGCCAGGACGCGCTTGTTTCCGCGCAGGCCATCATTGAGCATGAGCTGCCCGAGCCGGCCGTAATCGCGCAGGGTGGCGTTGAAACCCATGCCAGCAAGTTCGCGCCCGGAACCGGGCGGGCCATCGGCCAGCCACCAGGCATCGGCTTCCATGCCCGCCGGCGCCCATAGCACTTCCTGGGTGTAGGCCGCGAGGCTTTTGCCGGTCGCGCGTTCGATGATCCAGCCCAACACAGCGGTGTCCAGAGTGGCATAGTTGAAACGGCTGCCCGCATCGATCTTGCGGCCAATCGACCGAGCCGGGTCGGCGAAGCGCCAGCGGTTCAGCACAATCGCGTTCTGATGGATCTGGGCTGCCAGACTTGGACGCTCGCCGAAATCGTACCGCTCTTCGTAGTCCACCCCCGACCGCATCTGCAGGATATGGCGGATCGAGACCGAGCCATAGCCGCCGTCCCGAAGTTCTGGCACATACTTCCCGGCAGGGTCGTCCAGCGATGCAATATGGCCCTGTTCAAGCGCCTTGCCGACCAGTAGCGAGGTAATCGACTTGGCCATCGAAAATGAGATGAAATGGGTCGATGCATCGGACCGGTTGCGATAGTCCTCGAACAGGATGCGACCATCGCGGATCACGAGCAGGGCATTGGTGAACGTGCGCTCGGCCCAACGCGCATGGTCCGCCTCGCCGCCGGCAATCCGCGCCGGTGGCATGGCGAAGCCGGCGCGGCGCGGCAATGGCTGAACCGGGCCGGCGCGCCGCACCATGCGGTATTCGAAGACGCGGTTGGTATCCCGAAAGGTGAAGGCATTGACCGCCGGGTTGAGCCACTGTTCACGCATGGCGATCACGGCCGGGGATGGTCCCGCCGGCTCAGCCCATGCCGGCGAGACGCCCAGAAGCACTGCGGCCACCACCCCGAAGAGCCGGAACGCACGGCGATAGATCATGACATCAATCCTTGCTGCGGTTCAGGCTGGCAGGCCGATCGCTTCGGCCCCAGCCCAGTTGCCGTGCAGGCCGAAGCGCAGCCGGATCGGGATTTGGATCGTGGCGACCGGGCCCTTGGCGATATCCAGAGCTTCGAACAGCAGCAGATCGCTGCGGTGATCCTCAAGTCGATTGCAGACCTGCACGATCCAGCCGTCGCCCTCACTGGCATCACGACTGCGCGGGATAAAGCATGGCTCCTGCAGCGAGCTGGTTGGCCCGCACCACCAGTGCTGCTCCTCTCCGGTGACCAGATCCTTATGGCACAGGCAGTTCATCAGCAGGCCACCTGCGCTGCCGCCCTTGAGTTCGACCGGGCGGGCATAGTCCATCTCGAGCATCCAGCCATGGCGATAGGGCCGACCGGTGAAGCGATCGTCGATGCGGGGAAATTCGCCGGCGGTGTCGGTCAGCCGGGTGATCGCCGCGAACTCGTCGGTGTTGTTGGCCAGATCGACCGTCCAGCGGGTCAGGTAGCTCATCGCCTCCCGTCCATTGAACGGCGCACCGTGAACGTCCGGGAAGAACGGGAACATGTTGTTCTTCGCTTCGGGAATATCGAAGTGGATCTTCGAGCCGTCCTGAAACGCGTTCATCACATGGCTGGCGAAGCAGTTATCGCGCTTGAACCAGCGGATGTCCTCCTGCTTCAGCCCGGCCCGGCGCGGGATCACGCCAAGGTAGACCGGCATGGTCGTATCGAAACCGAAATGCGGCAAACCCTGTTCCAATCGCTCCCACGATCCGATCGAGGGAACGATGTGCAAGATCAGGTAGTCTTCGGTGATACCGAAATCGTGCATCATGCAGTAATAGGGAACCTTGAACCATTCCTCGCGGACCAGCTCGCCATCAGGACTAACCTCGAGGTAAGTCACATCGTCGCTGCACAGGCCCGAGGCGGCATAGCCGATCGCGACCATGTTGCCGGTGCTGGGATCGATCTTGGGGTGCGAGGTGAAGGTCTCGCCCGTCATCTTGCCGCCGAATTTCTCGAACCCGATGGTCTCCATCGTGACCGGGTCCATCAGCAGCGCCGGACTGTCTTCCTTCATGGCCCAGAGCTTGCCGGCAAAGGGGAAGGCATTGGTGTTGGCGGTCGAGCGATAGGCCCCCTTGACCGAGGGATCGTCGCCAAGCGGATTGCGATAGGCGCCGAACAGAGCCTTGCCGGCCGCGTTCTCTAGCTTCCACTTGTCGGTTTTGGCCCAACGCTGGCGAAAATCGCACTGGCCATCATGAAAGTGAAAGCGGGCGATCATTCCGTCGCCGTTGAAGGCGATATCGTCCCCCAGCTTGGGAGGGAATTGCGGATCGGGCTGAACCCGGTAGAACGCTCCGCTCAGTCCGGCTGGAATGGTCCCTTCATGGACAAGATCAACAATATCCGCTTCAATGCGCGACGGCGTGTTGAAGCCGGTAAAGTTGGGATTTTGCGGGAAGTTGGCCATGGCAATCTCTTCCGACTCTTTTTGTATGTTGCACTAACAATCGTCTCTGGAGCCTGAGTTGACAAGACCAAAAGAGATTCTCTCGCCAACCACCCCGCATGTCGAAGGTGACGACGACATCGGCGAAATCCGCGACATCGTCGGCTTCCATATTCGCCTCGCCTATGGCGCGGTCTACCGGCACTTCACCGAGACCTTCACGCACCTCGACCTGACCCAGAAGCAGGTGTCCGTGTTGTGGCTGGTCGATCTTCACCCGGACATCGCGCAGACCGGGCTGGCCCAACTGATGCGGATGGACCGGGCCACGACGATGGCGATCGTGAACCGGCTGCAGGCTCGCGGCTACCTTGTACGCGGCAAGTCGCTTGACGACGGCCGCAAGCAGACGCTCAACCTGACCGACGCCGGCCGCCAGATGCTCGCCACGGCCAAAGACGCCGTTGTCGAGCATGAGCGCTGGCTGAAATCGCGGTTCACCGAGAAGGAGGTCGTCAGCCTGATCGAGATGCTGACCCGTATTCACGACTGATCAACAGACGGCTTTACGCCGTGATTTATGTATGCAAGACATACAGAATAAGCCGTGCCTTGGGAGAGATAACGTGGCCGAGAGCGATCCTGCGCTGAACCAACCTGCCGGCTATGTTCCCCCTCGCGTGTGGACCTGGGACGCGCCGAGCGGTGGGCAGTTTGCCAATATCAATCGCCCGACCTCGGGCCCGACCCACAACAAGGCGCTGCCGGTCGGCGACCATCCGCTGCAGCTCTACTCGATGGGCACCCCGAACGGGGTCAAAGTGACGATCCTGCTCGAGGAACTGCTCGGCCTTGGCCATGGCGGGGCCGAGTATGACGCCTGGATGATCAGCATCAACGCTGGCGACCAGTTCGGCAGCGGTTTTGTGGCGGTCAACCCGAACTCGAAAATCCCGGCCTTGGTCGATCACTCGCTGGACCCAGCGGTATCGTTGTTCGAGAGTGGCTCGATCTTGTTCTACCTGGCCGAAAAGTTCGGGGAATTTCTGCCAACCGATCCCCATGGCCGCGCCAAAACGATGAACTGGCTGATGTGGCAGATGGGCAGCGCGCCCTATGTCGGCGGCGGGCTTGGGCACTTCTATGCCTACGCTCCGTTCAAGATGGAATATCCGATCAATCGCTTCGCCATGGAAACCAAACGCCAGCTCCACGTGCTCGATACGCACCTGGCGCAACACGAATACATGGCTGGCGACAGCTATACGATTGCCGATATCGCGATTTACCCCTGGTACGGGAACATCATGCGCGACGCCTACAACTGCCAGGAGTTCCTCTCGGTGCACGAATACACGCACCTGGATCGCTGGGTCAGCCAGCTGGCCGAACGCCCAGCCGTGCAGCGCGGACGCATGGTCAACCGCACCTTCGGCGGCCCGGAAAGCCAGTTGCGCGAACGCCACCAGGCCAGCGATTTCGAAACCAACCGCGAAGACATGGTCATCGCGCGCGGCGGCGCCCGGGTCTAGCCGGCGGAGCGGGTCAGCTGGCCGGCCGGACTGCCCCGGATCGGTCTCTACACTCTGCCACCTTTCATTGAGCCATCACCGGAGTTCGCGACGTCTCGCCAGTCCGGCTTGAATCAGGACCACAAATCGATGCCGACCCCTGCCCCCAGTGCCGCCGAAATCACCCGGATCTTTGCCTTGCAGCAGGCGAACCAGTGGGACGTCAAGGCCTCGACGGCTGACCAACGCAAAGCCAAGCTGCAGCGGCTGAAGTCGGTCTACGAAGCCCATGCCGACGAGATCGTGGCCGCCGTGCGGCAGGATACGCGCAAGCCATTGGCGGAGATCCGGATCACCGAAGTGCTGAACGTGTTGGGCAATATTCAGCGCAACATTGACAACCTCGATGCCTGGATGGCGCCGACCGAGGTCGCCACCTCGCTCAATCCCGCCGACAGGGCACAGATCGTTCCCGAAGCGCGCGGGGTTTGCCTGATCCTGGGGCCGTGGAACTTTCCGCTGGGCCTTGTGTTCGGCCCGCTCGCCGCCGCTGTGGCGGCCGGAAACTGCTGCATTGTCAAGCTGACCGACCTCTGCCCGGCCTCAGCCGCGATCGCCGGACGCATCATCCGTGCCGCTTTTGACGAATCCGAGGTCGCCCTGTTCGAAGGCGATGTCGGCATAGCCACGGCGCTGCTCGACCTGCCCTTCAACCACATCTTCTTCACGGGCAGCACCCGTGTCGGAAAACTGGTCGCCGCCGCAGCCGCCCGCCACCTCGCCAGTGTCACGCTGGAGCTCGGCGGAAAATCACCGGTGATCGTCGAGGACAGCGCCGACCTGGAAAAGGTTGCGACCGATCTCGCTTCGGCCAAGCAGTTCAACGGTGGTCAGGCCTGCATCTGCCCCGATTACGTCTTCGTCCGGCCCGAGCAGAAAGAGCGGCTGATCGCGCTGTTCGGGTCCAGGGTCGCCGCGAACCTCTATGCCGAAGGCACGCTCAACAAGGAAGGCATTGCCCAGATCGTCGATCCGCGCAACTTCGCAAGGGTCAAGGGTCTGCTCGACGATGCCGTGGCTGGCGGAGCCAGCATTGCCGTGGGTGGCGTGACCGAGGCGGAGGATCTGACCGTCCATCCGACCTTGCTCACCGATGTCTCGCCCGACATGCAGATCCTGAAGGAAGAGATCTTCGCACCGCTGTTGCCGGTGATGACTTATGACAAGCTGGATGACGTCATCAGCTACATCGCTGCGCGCGACAAGCCGCTGGCCCTCTATATCTACAGCGCGGATTCGAACGCCGTCGCGAAGATCCTGGCGCGCACCTCGTCAGGCGGGGTCACGGTCAACGGCGTTTTCTCGCATTACCTTGAGAACAACCTGCCGTTCGGCGGCGTGAACCACAGCGGCACAGGCAGCTATCACGGCCACTTCGGGTTCAAGGCCTTTTCCCATGAGCGCGCGGTGTACTTTCACCAATAGGCGACGATCCCGGCAGGGTTTCTTCTGAAGTCAAGGCGGGACAAGACCAGGCAAGGGCGCATGGGCCTTGCACTACCAGCCCGGTTTCCGCTCACCTTGCCCCTCGAATTTTGTTAGTAGAACTTACAATATAAGCCGCCCCGCTCAAGAGGGAGAGGAATCAGATGTCAAATGTTGAAGCCCGCCTCGACTCGCTCGAACGCAGGGTCGCCGAGCTTGAGGATATCCATGCGATCCGCCGTCTGCACATGGCTTACGGCTATTACATCGACTATAACCGGCCCGAAGAGGTTGCCGGGCTGTTCGCCCGTGATGGTGCCGTGGTTTTCCTCTCGGGCGAGTATCGCGGTTACGAAGGGGTGATGCGCCTTTACGGCACCTGGTTCCAGAACCTGTTCACCGGCGGCCAGCGCGGCCCGGTTGAGGGCCTGCTGCTCGACCACTTCCAGATGCAGGACGTGATCACCGTCGCACCGGATCGGTTGACCGCCAAGGGTCGGTTTCGCGCCTTGCTGGCGGGTGGCTGGCACGATGCGGTGCAGGACAAGCTGCCCGAGAGCATGCCCCAACAGTTCTGGGAGGCGGGTCTCTACGAAAACGACTATGTTCGCGAAGCCAATGCGGCAGGTGAGTTGGTCTGGAAGATCAAGCGGCTCGATTACATGATGCAGTGGCAAGCCGATTACGAGGGCGGGTGGGCCCACACCGTCGCCCACCTTCAGCCAGCGCAGGTCTGCTATCCCGAAAATCCGATCGGACCTGATGTTATCCTGCCCGACCGGGAGGTGCGCCAGACCTGGCCCCACCGGCAGGAGGTGCCGATGAGCTTCGCCCATCCCGTGCTGGCCCAGGCCTTTGCCGTCGGTGACTTCACGCGGTTGAAGAACAGGTAGGCCGGCGCCGTAGCCCAGCGCTGCTCAATCGTCGGTGCGGTGGGTGCCCCAGTTGACCATGGCGGCAATGACCTCATCGGCGATGCGGGCCAACTCGCGCCGTTGCCGCGCCGTCAGCGAACCCAGCAAGGCATCGGCCACCGCTGCGATATCTGGCATCGCGGCTGCATAGAACGCTTCGCCCGCTGCGCTCAGTCGAACCGGTCGACGGCGGCGGTTGTCGGGGTCGTTCGAGTCCTCCACCAGCCCGTTGGTCCGCAGGGCGGCTATGGCCCGACTGACACTCATGGCAGGTGCCCCCAAGATCCGCATCAGTTCGTGGCCAGCCAGTTCTCCCTCGCCCGACAACGCCATCACCACTTTCAGCTCGGTCTGGCTAAGGCCGGAGGGATTGCAGACCCCTTCGTTCATCGGGACGTTGATCAGGCTGCACAGTTTGAGCAGGCGAATCAGCAGGTCCAGTCGCTCGGAATCGGGTGAAGTCAGAGGCAGATCGTCAGGGCCAGTCATGCCATGGCTATTGCGGGCCGCTTTGCCGCGGGCAAGGGCTTATCGACCACCAATAAGAAATGTTGCGAATTTGTGTGGTGATCCGCACCGGGGTTGTACCACTTGCGCCGACAACCAGCCCCTTGAGTACAGCGCGCCTTACCTTGGCAGGCCTCCGCACGATCATGGCGGTTCGATCCTGCGCCACCACGACCTAAGACATTAGCGGCAACGCGCACTCCACTTTTTCGATACGGCCGCCTTGCGTGGTGTAGAAGATGAACTGCCGGATTTCCTGCACATAGCCCGCACGGATCGGCAAGAACCCGGTCGCCCCGCGGGCGTCGAGGGCCTCCCGCGTCAGATCCTTCCTCGCAACGATGCGCACGACGGCATCGACCGCGGTACACGTCGCGCTGGCCGCAAAGTTCAGCACCTCTACGGTCTCGTCCACATGATCGTGCAGCCAGGCATAGAAGGCCTTGAGTTCTTGCCGCGAGGTGATCACCACCCCGAAAAACGCCATCCGGGGCGGGTCGACATAGAAATCGGCGACCCCGTCGTAATCGCGGGAATTGAAAGCGCCGAGATAGCGGTCGTAGGCGGCGCGATCGAGCATTCGGTTGTCCATCATGGCACCCATGTCTGTCCGGTCACCGGATTGGCATAATGATAGGGGGGCACGAACACGCTCGGAAATGAACCATAGGCAACCGTCTGAGGCGCATCGGGCGGGAACTCGGGCAGTTCGGTGCCCATCGGCACACCCCCGCCGGACAGGCCGGCCTGCCAATCGGCATAGTAGGTCACGAAACAGTGCAACCGTGCGATCTTCCAAACGCCGCCATCGCGGACATAACGGTTCTCGTAGGTCGCCTCCCCCACCAGATCGACCTTGCCACGGATTGCCACCTCCATGATCGCCCGCCACCGACCCCAGGCGTGATCGCCCTCAAGCGTGATCAGGGGCTGCAACTGCATGTGATTGAAGACCGTCCCCTCAAGCAGCGATGGCAAGCATTTCAGATAGGAGCGGATCCGGTCCTGCCCGCGATAGAGGCCCCGGCCCGCGATTTCGAGCGTGGCATCGGCGGCAAACAGGTCGGCAGCCTCGTCCCACTGAGCCTTGTCGACATAGTAGCCGTAGGCGGTCTGCAACCGGATGACCGCTCGTTCATCTTCAATCAAACCGATCCGCTCTGCCAGCGAAAGGGTGGGTTCCATCGTCTGCCTCCCGGGCCATTGTTCCCAGCACTCGGCCTGACCTGGGCACCGGGGCACAGACCAGCCCCCGCAAAAAGGGCGGCCCGCCGGACCGCCCTTTTCATCAGACCGCTACCGGGCCCACTCAGAACTTCTTCTTGACCGTAACCCCCCACTCGCGCGGCCGGCCCGGCTGACCGGTGATCGCACCGGCGCCCGCACCCGTCAGGTCGAACTTGCTGAGGAAGTAGTACTTGTTGAACAGGTTGGTCACCTCCAGCGCGACCGACACGTCCTTCCGCTCGTTCAACCAGGTCAAGCGGGCATTGCTGATCGTGAAGCTCGGAACCTGGCCGAAGATGGCCGAAGGCGATCCAGCGACGGGCGCAACATCGGCACCGGCCAACCCGGACTGGTAGTTGATGTCGAAGCGCGGCGTGAGCGATCCGCTGGAGCCGAGATCGGCCTCATACTGCATGCCGACACTCCATTTGGTCTGGATCAGGCCACGCGGGTTCTGCGCGAGCAGACCGACCACGGCCGGATCGCTTGAGCAGGGTCCCGAAGCCCCACCGACCACGGCCGGGTTCACGCACTTCCACTTCCAGTCGATGTAGCTGATAGAAGCATCGAGCTGGAACCCATCAACCGGCCGGGCAAAGAGTTCGGCTTCGACACCCTTGACTTCGGCATTGCCGGCATTCTGCGGCAGAGCACAGGGCCCGGGCCCGCCGAATTGCGGACACGAGAGCAGCGTGAGCTGGGCATTCTTGAAATCATTGAAGAACCCAGCCAGGTTCAACCGCACGCGGCGATCGAGCAGGTCTGTTTTCAAACCGATTTCATAGGAAGTCAGCGTCTCGGGACCAAACCCGCGCGCCTGGGCGGCGTTGAACGGACGCGGTCCGACACCACCAGCCTTATATCCGGTCGAAATCGTCGCGTAGGCCAAGACCTCGGGCGAGAACCGGTAATCGGCCGAAATGCGATAATCGAACCGGTCGCCGCTGAAGAGGGCGGTCCGCCCGCTCAGCGCCGTGCCGTTGGGGCCGCTATAGCCGATACCATTGGCTGCACCCACGGCGTCGAGGAACGGGTTGATCGTCTTCCCGTCAAGATTGAACCGGTAGAACGTGTAGGCCTTCTCATCCTTGGTGTAACGCACGCCGGCGGTCACCGTCAGAGCGTCGGTCGGCCGCACGATCACGGTGCCGAACACCGCCTTTGACTTCGTCCGGACAGGGTCGTTGCCGATGAACTGCAACGGGAAGATCGGCAGAGGACCGGCCGCCACATAGCGAATGTCCTGCAGCGTGTAATAGGTGGTTTTCTCGTCCGAATAGTAGCCACCAAGTGTGGCATCCGCCATCTCGCCGAGCTTGGCGTTAAGCCGCAGTTCCTGGCTCCAGAACCAGTGGGTCAACTCGTTGTTGCCGAAGCCGACCCGTGCCGGAGAAAGGTCGTTGTCGATCGAAAAGCTCGACTTCCAGCCGCGATAGGCGGTGATCGAGGTCAGCTTGAGCGAGTCGCTCAGGCTCAGATCGACGTTACCCGAGACCCCCCAGCCTTCGTAATCGGATGACTGCTGGCCCGTGGTCGCTGCCAGCGGCAAACCGTTGAGGGGAGGAATCAGGCCGGCAACGAACGCACCGGCTTCCTGTCCGGTCGAAGTGTAGTTGCACCACCGGCCGCAGATGAACCGCGAATCGTATGACAGGCCATTGACGGTCCGGGTGTTGGGGTTGGCGTTGTTGGCGTAAAGCAGGACTTCCGCGCCGTTGTTGTGGCTGTCCTTGGTGTAGTCAGCGCTGAACATGATGTCGACGCGATCGGACGGGTTGTAGCGCAGAATGCCGCGCAGCGCCGAGTATCCGACATCGCCGAGCTTGTACTTCTTGCACTTGGTGCCGCCGGTCGTCGCCGGGACCCCGCTGGACGGATTGGCGCAGCCGTAGTCGATCACGTCGACAAAGCCGCCCTGATCGGCAAAGGTGCCGGAAACGCGTGCAAACAAGTCCTTGGCGATGGTGAAATCGGCGCTGGCGCGAAGGTTGACGCGGTTTCGGATACCGTAAGTGGCCGACAGGTAGCCGCCACCCTCACCCGTGGGCTTGCGCGAAATGAACCGGATCGCACCACCCTCGGAGTTGCGCCCCGTCAGGGTGCCCTGCGGACCGCGCAGCACTTCGACACGCTCGACATCCATGAGGTCAAAGTTGGCGCCGGTCAGGCGCGGGTAATAGACGTCGTCGATGTAGAGACCGACGCCCGGTTCGTAGGCCGGATTGAAGTCGATCTGGCCGAAGCCGCGGATGCTGGCCGTGATCGAGTTGCCGAATGCGGCCGAAGCCGGGCGCAGCACCACGCTCGGCGTCGAATTCGCAATATCGGTCAGCGCCCCGGCGCTGCGCTGCTCGAGTGTGTCGCCCGAAATCGCCGTGATGGCGATCGGCGTATCCTGCAACCGCTGCTCGCGGAACTGGGCGGTGACCACGATTTCGGACGTCTTGTTGGCGTCACCGGCCTGATTTGAACCGCCCTCGGCCTGGGCCTGCGGTGCGCCTTGGGCAAGTGCCGGCGACGCCAGGGTGAATGCCACCGCACAGATACTGCCAGCAGCAAAAAGTGATACCAATCGCGTATGTTTCGTCGCCATGGGGGGGTCCCCTCTCCTGATAAGCCCTCTGCGGGACTGTTCTACCATTTGTTAGTAATACATACAGAAGTGACATTGGCAAGACCCGGCAAGCGGGATTCTGCGCGAACGTCCGATCGAGCCAGATTGTCGCCATGCGGTCGCGGCCACCGACCCAAGCTCCGCCGCCAAAGTCGCCGGATTTGCTGGCTCCAAGCCTGGAAATGGCCGCAAACCCGAGGTAACAGCCAAGTCTGCAGGTTGAGGCTCGGGCGCTGGCTCTAAGCGTTCAAGACGTGCAAGCGAGACAGGATGGGTGCGCATAAAGAGTCAGCGGCCGTCCCTGCCGAAGTGTGGCAAGCCGGTGCGCTGGCTCGCAAAAGACTGCCGCCCTGGCATTGACACAGAGCCGACTACACGGCACATTAATACTACCAAATGTTATAAAAGTCCGGGAGAAGCCAAGGTGCAATTGACCCTGCCGCCGCGCGTGTCGCCGGTGCGCTTCCAGGCCGCACTCAACGCCTTCGAAAAGGTCGTGGGCAAGAGCTGGGTGCTCGCCAGCGATGAGGATCGCGAGGCCTACTCCGACATCTATGCTCCGGGCTCTGCCGACGAATGGCCGGCATCGGCGGCGATAGCGCCGGGCAGCGTGGACGAAATCCAGGCCATCGTTCGACTGGCCAATGAGCACAAGGTGCCGCTTTGGCCGGTGTCTCGCGGCAAGAACCTGGGCTATGGCAGTGCCGCGCCGCGGATGCCGGGGACCGCGGTGCTGGATCTGGGCCGGTTGCAAAAGATCCTCGAGCTCGATCCGAAGCTAGCCTATTGCGTGGTCGAACCGGGGGTGAGCTTCTTCGACCTGTACGAGCACATCCAGCGCGAGCAGGCCCCGCTGTGGATGTCGGTTCCGGGCAATGCCTGGGGCTCGGTGCTGGGCAATGCCCTCGAACACGGGCTCGGCTATACTCCCTATGGACAGCATGCCCGCAACCTGTGCGGCTTGGAGGTGGTGCTGCCCGATGGCGAGCTGATGCGCACCGGCATGGGCGCCATGAAGGACAATCCCAGCTGGCACCTGTTTCCGATGAGCTATGGCCCGGACTGGACGCACATGTTCACCCAGTCGAACCTGGGCATCGTGAGCAAGGCCGGCGTCTGGCTTCAGCCAGCCCCAGAGACCAGCCTGCAGCTGACCTGGAACATCCCCGAAGAAGGCGACATCGGCTGGGTGGTCGACACGATTACCCCGCTCAAGCTGGCTGGTGTGATTGAGCAGAATGTGTTCATCCCGAGCTGGCTGGGCAAGATCGTGCTGCTGGGTCAGCGCAAGGACTTCTGGGACAAGGAAAGCGCGATGCCGGAATGGCGCGTGCAGGAGCTGCTCAAGGAACACAAACTCGGCTACTGGCAGGTCCAGATCCGTTTCTATGGGGATGAAGGGCTGAACAAGGCGCGCGCCGACGTGGTCAAGGCCGCGTTCAAGCGGCATCTCGACGCCCCGCCTCGCGAGGACTGGTGGCGTCAGGGGGACCCGGTCAACATGTTTGATCCCACGATGGGCGTGCCCACCGCGGTGCCCCTGCAGATGAGCGACTGGGTGGGCGGGCGCGGCGCACACATGGGCTTTTCGCCGGTCGTCCCGGCCACCGGCGCCCACGTGGTCGGCCAGCTCAAGCGCAGCCGCGCGATCATCGCCGCGCATGATGTCGATTTCTATGCAAGCTTCACGATCGCGGGACGATTTGCCACCAATATCAACATGCTGATGTACGATCGCGACAATACCGCCCAAGTCGCCAACATGCGCAAGCTGTTCGACGCATTGATCGCCGAGACGGCCCTGGCCGGCTACGGCGAGTACCGAACTCACCTGGGCTGGATGGACAAGGTCAATGACACCTACAACTTCAACGGGGCGGCCCAGCGCCGTTTGAATGAAACGGTCAAGGATGCGATCGACCCCAACGGCATCATTGCTCCGGGCAAGCAGGGCGTATGGCCCGCGGCCTACCGCGGCGCTAGCAAGGGAGGACGGGCATGAGGCGGTTGGAGATCATGGCCCTGGTGGCAACAATGGTGGCCGGCAGCGGTGCCGCCGTGCTGGCGCAAGGACCCGCCGGTGGTCCGCCCCCGCCTCCGCCCTATCAGACCCGGGCGCAAATGCCCCCCGGCGATCGGGTCGCCGCCGGGCGCAATGGCGCAGCCCTGTTTTCCAACCGCTGCGGGGTGTGCCACCTGGCTGGCGGTATGGGCACCAATCTGCTCACCAAGCAGCGCCTGGCTGCCGGATTTGCGCCGGACAGCGCCCTGCTCGCCAACCGCACGGACCTGACCCGGGGCTATGTGAAAGCGGTGGTCCGCAACGGCAAGATGGCCATGCCGCGACTGTCGCGGGTCGAAGTGACCGATGCCGAACTCGATGCGATTGCCCGCTATCTCGGAAAGGCCGGCGAATGAGGCTCGACCGACGCAAATTCGTCAAGGCCAGCGCGGCCGTGTCGGCGCTGTCGGGCCTTGGCGCCACCGCCCGGGCAGCGACCCAGGCTCCGGCGCTGGTCATCTACGACAGCCGTTTGTCAGAGAGCTGCGCCTTCGCGGATCGGCACGGGGCGCTCAAGTTCGACATCGCCGCAGAGCACGGCCAGCTATGGCGCGGTATGCGCTCTGGACTGCCGGCAGGGCGTGTGATCGGCCTGACCCGGTGGAGCGATCTCGTGATTGTGCGAGGCTATGCCGGCGAACAGGGCAAGCGGCTGCGCCATCATCGCAAGCTTGGCCGCTTGTTCGTCTGGGAACTGGTCTGAAGACACGCCGAAGCGGCCAACGCTGGGCTTGCAAGGCTGCAGCACTCAGCCTATATCGTATGTGTTGCATACAATATAGGTGACCCACGTCATGACCGCACGCCTAATCGACGGACGGATGCTTTCCCATCGCCTGCGCGCCAACATGGCCCGGCGCATCGCGGTGCTTGCGGAAACCGGCGTCACCCCTGGCCTGGCGGTTCTGCTGGTCGGGGAGGATCCGGCCAGTGCGGTCTATGTTGGGCGCAAGATCAAGGCCTGCGCCAGCGTTGGCATCCGCAGCCATACGGAGCGCTATCCGGCCACGATCACCACTGAGGCGCTGCTGGCCCGCATCACCGAGTTGAACGCTGCCGAACACATCCACGGGATCCTGTTGCAACTGCCGCTGCCGGCGCATGTCGACATGGCCCGGGTGCTCGAGACCATTGCCGTCGCCAAGGATGTCGACGGCTTTCATCTTTACAATGTTGGAGGGCTGGTGACCGGCCACACGGTGTTTTCGCCCTGCACGCCCTATGGCGTGATGAAACTGCTGGAGAGCGAAGCGATACCGATTGCCGGACAAAACGTCGTCGTGGTCGGCGCCAGCAACATCGTTGGCAAGCCCATGGCGCTGATGCTGATGGCGGCCGGCGCGACCGTATCGATCTGCCATGCCGGGACCCGCGATTTGGCTCAATACACGATCATGGCCGACATCCTCGTCGTCGCGGCCGGCGTCCCCGGCCTGATCCTGCCGCAAATGGTAAAGCGTGGCGCGGTGGTGATCGATGTCGGCATTAACCGGCTGGCCGATGGCCGGATCACCGGAGACGTCGATTTCGCCGGGGTCTCGGCCAGGGCCAGCGCGATCACCCCGGTCCCGGGCGGGGTCGGCCCGATGACGGTGACGATGTTGTTGGAAAACACCATCATGTCAGCTGAACGGAGGCACGGCCTGATCCCGGATCCTCGCTGCATTGCCGCCTGACCTGGGGCTGTTGCCGGGCAGCCGCAACTGCCGCGAGCCTTCGTTCCAGGGAAATTGAAACAGCCGGGGAGCGGGCAAGCGCCGTTTCCACCCAAGTGGACATGGGATCAGAGCAATTCGACGCACCCCCCGTCGACGTAGAGATCCACGCCGTTGATGAAGCTGGCCTCGGCGCTGGCGAGGAACACGATGGCTCGGGCTACCTCCTCACTCTGGCCCATGCGGCCAAGCGGCACGACCCCGGTCAGCAGTTCGCGCATCTGCGCGATGTCCTGTTCCGAGGCGCCGCGTTTGAATATCTCGGTATCGGTTGGCCCTGGTGAAACCACGTTCACCCGGATTTTCCGGGGCAGCAGTTCCTTGCCCAGGATCCGGGCCATGGCCCGCACACCGGCCTTGGCCGCCGCATAGACAACATTGCCGGGCACGGCGCTGACCGACCCGATCGAACCGGTGATGACGATCGCGCCACCGTCGCGCAACAGCGGAAGGGCCTGCTGAATGGCGAAAAAGGCCCCGCGCAGATTGACCGAATGAACGTCATCCCAAAATGCCTCGGTGACCTGGGGCACCATGGCGAAGCCGCCAACCCCGGCATTGACGCACAGCACATCGATCCCGCCCAGCGCGGCTTCGACCTCGGCCAGCGCCGCTTTCATTTCGGTCAGACTGGCCATGTCGGCGCGGATTGCCAGGGCCTCGAGTTCCTCTGCCACCGCCAACAGGCTCTCGCGATTGCGCCCGGTGACCGCCAGCTTGGCACCCTCCGCCCGAAACTGCCGTGCGGCGGCCAGACCGATCCCGGTGGTGCCGCCCAGGACCATCACGCAGCGCTCCGCGAACCGGCTCGTCAAGACCGCCAAGCTCAGAACATCCCGTTGCTGTTGGCAGCCTGCTCGGGCACCGGCTGCAGCACATCCCAATGTTCCATCACCCGGCAGCCCTCGACCCGCAGGATGTCGACCACGGCGGAGCCATTGTCACCCTCTTTCATCCAGACCTGGCTGTGCACCGCCACCAAGTTGCCATCGGCAATGATCCGATGGATTTTGGCCCGGTAGCCGGGATTCTGTTCAACGAACCCGGTAAGGAAAGCCACCGCCGCCGCTCGCCCCGTGGCAGCATAGGGGTTGTGCTGGATGTAGCCGGGATCGACCCAGCGCTCGAAGGCACTGCGCACCTGCTTGCGGGTATAGAATTCATCCATAAACCGGGTCACGACCTGCTTGGGCGTCAGCCGACAACCCGCAGCCTTGGGCGCGGCCGCGGCGGGTGAGCTCAGCGCGGCAACAAGCGCAGCGGTTGCGATCAGGATTTGGCGCATCATCGGCTCCTCGTAAGGATCAGAACATCGGAATGGGGTTGACCGGATCGCCCGGAACCTCCTGGATCACATCCCAGTGTTCAACGATCATGCCATCGGCGCAGCGGAACAGGTCTACCACCGCCAACCCTGGATCGCCTGGCCAGCGAACCACATGGAGGTGGACGGCCACCAGATCGCCATCTGCCAGCACGCGGTGGATGGTCTGGACCGCGTCTGGCGATTCAACCCTGACGCGGTCAAGGAAGGCCTTCAGCGCCGCGATTGTGGGCTCGGCAAGCGAAGAATGCTGGACGTAATCCGGCGCGATGAAATCGTCGACCCGGGCGCTGTCCATCGGGATCAGCACGGCATGATACATCGCCAGAACGAGCGCGCGGTTCGTCTGCTCGATGGTCGTTCCAGTCATTGTCCTGCCCCGGACTATTGTAACATATGGTAAGGTATGCGACAGTTTCCCCAAGCGGTAAAGCGGATAAGGGAGTGAGCAGTGGAGAGGTCGGCGCTGTACGCTGTGCTGGATGGATACCTGGCAGCCCTCACGGCCCGGGATCCGGGTATGCTGTCTTGGGCGCCCGGCGCGCATACCTCTGAAAACAATGTGATGCTGGCCGTGGGCGACGGTCTTTGGGGCACGATTGACCGGCTCGGCGACTATCGCCTGCGCTTTGCCGACACCCGCACCGGTCAGGTCGGCTACTTTGGCACGGTGATCGAACCACTTGAAGAATCAGCCTTCACGCTGCGGCTGCAGGTCAACTCAGCGGGGGAGATCTGCGAAGCGGAAACGGTCGTCGTCCGCCAATCGGATTCGGGGATCAAGTTCGAAAATCCGGCCTACTGGGACAAACCGATCCTCAACGCCGATGCCGCCGCACCGGTCGCTCGGGCTGAGATGGTCCGTTTGTCCAACGGCTATTTCGACACGCTGCAGCTTAACGATGGCACGATCCACACCCGCTTCCATCCTGACTGCAACCGCGTGGAAAACGGTGTCCAGACCACCAACAATCCTGAATTCGGCAAGATCGTGCCCGTCTCCGAGCTGGGCTGCGAGGCGCAGTTCCGCATGGGCAACTATCGCTATGACGACGAACTGCGCGCGCGCCGCTTTCCTCTGGTGGACGAAGAGCGCGGGCTGGTCCTGGCCTTTGGCTTCATCGACCATTCCGGCCGGCTCGACCGCTATCAGCTGACCGACGGACGCTGGGTCAGCTCGCCAGTGCGACGCCCGCACAGCTTCTACATCGCCGAGCTGTTCAAGATCGATCACGGCATGATCTGCCAGATCGAGGCCAACTTCATCACCGTGCCCTATCGCATGCCCAGCCCTTGGGACCGCTGATGATGTCGCGCCGTACTCGTTTCCTTGCCGGCGTTCTGGCACTGGCCCTGACCGCCGCCGGCTGCCGCCCGGCCGCGCCTCCTGCCCAGCAAGCGATTGCCGCCGACAACTGGACCAACCCCGGCGGCGATGCCGGGAAGACCCACCATTCGGCGCTGACCGACATCACCCCGGCCAATGTCGCCACGCTCGGCCTGGCCTGGCAGGCTGACCTCGGCACCAACCGGGTCCTGGAAGCCACGCCGGTGGTGGTCGATGGCAAGATGTACACGTCCGGCGTGGCGGGCCGCGCCTATGCCTATGATGCCGCGACCGGGCAGGAGCTCTGGCGGTTCGAACCAACCATCGAGATGCAGGTGAACCGCACCGTCTGCTGCGACATGGCCAATCGCGGCGTCGCGGTGGCGAATGGCAAGGTCTATGTCGCCACGCTCGATGCCCAGCTTTATGCGCTGGATGCAAAGACCGGGAAAGTGGTCTGGCAGGCCGATACGCGCGAGGACAAGGCCCGCGGGATCAGTTCGACCGGCGCACCCGAAGTGGCTGGCAATGTGGTGCTCATCGGCAACGGCGGCGCCGAATATGGCGTGCGCGGCTATGTGTCCGCGTTTGATCTTGCCACCGGCAAACTGGTCTGGCGCTTTCATACCGTTCCACGCGATCCGAAACTGGGTCCCCAGGATCATCCCGATCTGGAGGCGGCGCTGCCGACCTGGGACCGCGCCAGTCGCTGGGATCTGGGCGGAGGCGGCACTCCGTGGGATGCGATCAACTATGACCCCGAAACCGGGCTGGTGCTGATCGGGACCGGCAACGGCGGACCCTACGCGATCGCGCAGCGTTCGCCCACTGGCGGCACCAACCTCTATCTGTCGTCACTCGTCGCGCTCGATGCGAAATCGGGGCGGGTGAAGTGGCACTACCAGGAGACCCCGGGCGACAGCTGGGACTTTACCGCGACAGCCCCGATGATCCTGACCCGGCTCAGCATCGATGGCCAGGACCGCCCGGTGGTGCTCCATGCACCGAAGAACGGCTACCTCTATGTGATCGATCGACGCGATGGCACCCTGCTCCGCGCCAACCCGATCGTTCGGGTCAACTGGTCGCGCGGGATCGACCCGAAAACCGGCGTACCGATCATCGACCGCGCCGCTGCGGACTTTACCGCCGGGCCCAAGATAATCTTTCCCGGGACCCCCGGAGCGCGCAACTGGTTCCCAGCAAGTTATGATCCGGCAAGCGGGCTCTATATCGGTTCGGTGCTGGACATGGGCAATCTGATGTTCGTCCAGCCGGGTCCGCTGCGGCCCCGACCCCGGTCGCTGAACACAGGCGCCGCCCTGATCTTCACCCCGCAATTGGCAGAAGCCCTGCCAACGCTGCCCCCGGCCCTCGCAGGCATGGTCAAGGCCCTCCCCGCCTGGCGCGAGGTGCTGGCCAATCCCGGCACGAGCGAGATGCGCGCTATCGATCCGCTGACCGGCCGCACCGTATGGACCCAGCCGATGGCCGGCTGGCAGGATCGCGGCGGGACATTGACGACAGGCAGCGGCCTGCTGGTGCACGGCACCCTGGCCGGGCAACTGGTGGTGCGCGAGAGCCGGACGGGCAAGGTGCTCAAGACGATCGAGACCGGCAGCTCGATCCTGGCTGCCCCGATGACCTATCGTGTGAACGGCGTGCAATACATCGCGGTGATGGCGGCCTGGGGGGGCGGCGGCTTCCCCTATGTCCCACGCTATGCCGCCGCCTATCAGCGCGCAAACCTGGGCCGCCTTCTGGTGTTCAAGCTGGGCGGCGGACCGGTCAGTCCGCCTCCCGCCCTGCCCCCGCTCGAGGTTGCGCCGCCGCCGCCAGCGCAGGCCCCCGGCGTGACTCCCATGACGATCGCGGCCGGCAGGGGTCTGTTCTTCGGCAACTGCGCGATCTGCCATTCGAACCAGCACCGCGCGATCACCCCGGACCTGCGCCGGATGCAGCCGGGAACCCACGAGGCTTTCACCGAGATCGTGCTCAAGGGCCTGCTTCTGCAAGGCGGGATGCCCCGCTGGGATGACGTGCTTAGCCCGGCCGACGCCGCCGCAATCCATGCATACCTGATCGACGCCCAGGCCAAGACCCGGGCGGAAGAGCTGGAAAAGCGCAAACGTGGCCTACCGCTAGACGCTCCGAGCCTGGCGATCCTGTCGAACTACTGAGCTCGAAAGCAAAACAAAAACCCCCGGGATTGCTCCCGGGGGTTCCTGCAAGCGATGGCCTGGGCGATGGCCTGGCGGCGCTCAGAAGGTGCGCTTGACCGTCAGTGCCCAGGTGCGCGGCAGGCCCGGCTGGCCCGTGATCGCACCAAAGGGGATCGCGCCGTCTTCAATGGTCTGGAAATAGTACTTGTTGAAGACGTTCTGGACTTCGCCGGCGATCTGCCAGCCCTTGTCGGCAGAGGTGTAGCTCAGCCGCACATTGCCAAGGAACCGCCCGTCAACAAGGTTTGTCGGCGCATTGAACGCATCCGAAAACACCGAGGACTGATAGGCACCGTCAAACCGCGCGCTGACCACGGCTTGCGAGGACAGCGTGTAGTCATACTGCGCGCCCACGCTCCAGTTCCACTCCGGGGTATAGGGCGTCCGGTTTGTCAGCGGCAAGCCGGTCGTGCCGGTGTCCGTGAACTGGAAATTGAGGTAGCTCACCGAACCGTCAAGCGTCAGGCCATCGACCGGACGGATCGTGGTTTCGGCTTCGAAACCCCAGACGTCGGCCTTGCCCGCGTTGGCCGGCCGAAGGCACGGCGCGCCCGGGCAGCGCGACAGCGTCAGGATGATGTTGTCGTACTTGTTGAAAAACACCGAGGCGTTGAGGCGCAGCCTGCGATCGAACAGGTCGGTCTTGATGCCCGCTTCATACGTGGTCAGCGTTTCAGGATTGAACGGCTTCACCTGATTGCAAGGCGCGGCCACACCAGGGGGCAAGGCCGAGCATTCGCCCGCCGACGGGCCGAAGAACGGCCGCGGGTTGACGCCACCAGCCTTGAAGCCAGTGGCGACCGAGGCATATGCGAACACTTCCGGGCTGATCCGGTAGTCGGTCTCGATGCGCCAGTCGGTACGCTGGCCCTTGAACTGCGCGGTCACGTTGTTGAGCCCGAGCAGAAGGCAATTCGGCGAGTTGCCGACGCCCGTCGGGCCAGCTGTGGGCGCTCCCAGGAAGAACTGGCAGGGCCCAGGCCCCGGCACGGTGAGGTCCGGATTCCGGCGGAAGTAGGTATAGTCCTTCTGATCCCAGGTGTGGCGGATGCCGCCGGTGAAACCCCAGGCATCGGTCACATGGAAGGTGCCGTTGAAGAAGACAGCCTTCGAGGTCGCCGGGGTGCTGTCCGGACCGTGGATGAAGTCGAGGCCCGCATAGTTCAGGTCGACACGGGCATTGTACGTGCCGTTGCCGTCGAAGTAGAAGCCGCCGACCGTGTATTCGATCCGCTTGTCCAGGAAGCTGCCATTGAGCCGCAGTTCCTGGCTCCACGCACGATGGCGCAACGTGTTCTCCAACTGCGCCACCGGCACGGGCGAACCGTCCTGATCGAAGGCAAACTGCATCTTGTAACGGCGGAACGAGGAAATCCACGTCGCACTCAGGTTGTGTGCCAGCTTGGCGGTCACATTGCCCGTCAGGCCCCAGCCATCGAAGTTCTGGCGGTTCTGCGCGGCAAAAGGCTTGAATGGCGCCTGCGTGGTTGGCGTGCGGGCATCGAGGAAGTTCGCATAGTTGATAAAGCGCGAATCATAACCCGCCGGCACCGTGCCGCAGCTTGCCTGGAAACGCGTGGTTGTCGGCACAAAGTTGCAATTGAACGGAACAGCCGCCCCGTTCTTCCCAGCCAGCCAGGGTATCCCCTCAGGCGTGGTGGCAGGGCTGTTGGCATAGAGCAGCACCTGCGCACCGGCCTCGTTGCGCTCACGCGTGTAATCGCCCGCGAGATTGACCTCGATATCAGGCGTTGCTTCCCAACGCAGCGCTACCCGCCCGGCTGAGAACGACCGCCCGCCCAGTGTTCCGCGCTCGATCCCGTCGCCGGCATTGGTGTTGGCCCGTACATTGGAATTGGGGTTGGCCAGGCCATAGTCGAGCAGCGTGATAAAGCCGTCCTGGCTCTTGGTCGCCCCGGAGATGCGCGCAAAGAGGTTATTGGTGATCTTGAAATCGGCCATGCCACGCACGTCGAGCCGATTGTAGGCACCGTAGGTCGCCTGCAGTGAACCACCGCCTTCGCCCGTGGGCTTCTTGCTGAACAGCTTGATCGAACCGCCGATCGAGTTGCGCCCGGCAAGCGTGCCCTGCGGCCCGCGCAGCACTTCGACCCGCTCCAGATCCATCAGGTCGAGCAGCGAGCTCGACAGGGTGGGGATATAGACGTCGTCGACGTAAATGCCGACGCCGGGCTCAAGCGCGTAGTTGAAGTCGGTCTGGCCGATGCCGCGAATGAACGCGATGAGGCCGATACCGCCGCTCTGCGGCTGGGCGCGCAGCACCACGTTCGGCGCCTGCGCCGCGATCTGCGAAATGTCGGTGTGTCCACGCGCTTCAAGAGTCGCGGCGTTCACAGCCGTGATGGCAAGCGGAGTATCCTGCAGCTTCTGCGCGCGGAACTGCGCAGTAACAATGATTTCGGAGGCATCGTCTTTGCTGGTGCCATCAGCAGCCGGTTGGTCAGATGCCGCTTGAGCAAAGACCGGTGTAATCGGCACAGCCAGAGCCAGGCCTGTGCTCGCCAACAAACGCGCCATGGTCAGGTTTTTCATGATTCACTCCCACGTTGTTTTTGATGGTATTTTATCTATTTATTACAGTCTGTTATCTGCAATCTCAGCCCCCTCTCTCAAGGCCCGCAGCTTCTTCCAGGTCACCAGCGGATCGAGCTTGCCGTAGCCAGCGAACGTGCCGAAGCCGCAGTCGGTCGAAGCGATGACGCGGTCTTTGCCGACGATCCCGGCGTAGCGCTCGATGCGCTGGGCGATCAGTTCGGGGTGCTCGATGTAGTTCGAGCAGGTGTCGATCACCCCCGGGGCCAACTGTTTGTGCGAGGGGATCGGCGCATCGGCCCAGACCTTCCATTCGTGCTCGTGGCGCGGATTGGCAGCCTCGAACAGGATCGTGCCGGGCCGTGCCCCCAGCACGATGTCGATCACCCGCTCGAGCGGGATATCGTGATCGTGCGGACCCTCGTAATTGCCCCAGCACACGTGCATGCGCATCTTTTCGGGCGGGATGTTTGCGGTCGCGGCGTTGAGCGCCTCGACATTGGCGGCGGCCACCTTGAGGAATTCCGCCTCGGACAGGTCCTGATAGCCTGTGTGGCGCGACATCGCGAGATCGGGGCAATCGAGCTGGAGCAGAAAGCCCTCGTTGACGATCGTTTCATACTCCTCGCGCATCGCATCCACCAGCGCAGCGAGGTAGGCTTCGTGGCTGGGGTAGAACCGGTTCACCTGAAACGCGGTGATCAGACCGGGCGATGCTGCATTCATGAAAGCGCGGGTCTCGCTGGCCGCGTGGTTCGCCAGCGCCGCCTTGAAGCGGCGGATGTCATCGTGCAGCGGCTCCAGCGAGACCAGCTCGACCTCGCCGATGCAGCTCGCCCGAACGAATTCCTGGCTGCCCATGATCGCCGAGAGCTTTTTCGTCAGCTCGGGCACTTCGGCAAGGTCAGCCGCGGTCTTGCGGTCGATATGGCCACCAAACCCGGAAAGCCGCTCGATCATGTAAGTCGAATAGCCGACCTTGCCGAGTTCACCGTCCGAAACGGTGGTCACCCCCGATTGGACTTGTTTGGCCACCCCCGCATCGACCGCCGCCGCAACGACCTGGTCAAACGCCTCGGCATCATAAGGCTTGCCGGCGTCACGGGCGAGCAAAAGAGGGGTCAGCTCGTCGCCGCGCGGCAGACTGCCAACGTGGGTTGTTTCGATCATGGCCTCATCTCCCCTCTTGCAATTAGTATTTGTTACATACAAACTCCAATCGACGCGGCATGCAAGAGCAAATCGCTGCCGGGCATATTTTTGAGAGAGGCTGTCATGACCATTTCGCTAGAATCCATCCTTGCCGACGCGGGCGACACGGTCACCTTCCTGCGCAACCAGCAGGTCGGGCCTAATGTCTATCCCGGCGTGCCCGGTGAATTCTCCAACTGGCGGGACGAACAGCGGGCCTGGAACGAGACCTGCGTGCTGTTCAACCAGTCTTACCACATGGCCGAACTGATGGTCGAAGGACCGGGCGCCTTTGCCTTCCTCAACGGACTGGGGATCAACTCCTTCAAGGGGTTTGTCCCCAACAAGGCCAAGCAGTTCGTGCCGGTGACGCATTACGGCCACGTGATTGGCGACGTGATCCTGTTCTATCTGGCCGAAAACACCTTCAACCTGGTCGGCCGTGCGCCGACGCTCAACTGGCTGATGTTCCATGGAGAGGGGCGCAGCGACGTGACGCTGACCTATGACGAGCGCACCGCCGCCCGCCCCGATCCGGAAAACCGCCGCCACTACCGCTACCAGATCCAGGGCCCCAACTCGGCCAAGGTGATCGAGGCCGCCACCGGCCAGCCTGCACCCGATCTCAAATTCTTCAACATGTGCTGGATGGAAATCGGCGGCAAGCAGGTCCACGCGCTGCGTCATGGCATGGCCGGCCAGCCGGGTTACGAACTGATGGGCCCCTGGGCGGATCGTGATGCGGTCCACGCCGCGCTGGTCGAAGCCGGCAAGGCCCATGGCCTCACGCTGGTTGGCGGGCGGACCTATTCGTCGAACACGCTAGAATCGGGCTGGATCCCCTCCCCGCTTCCCGGCATCTACACCGGCGATCTGCTCAAGCCCTATCGCGAGTGGCTTTCGGCCAACCATTACGAATCGCGCTGCTCGGTCGGTGGCAGCTATGTGCCGGGCAGCGTCGAGGGCTATTACCTGACGCCGTGGGACCTCGGCTATGGACCCTTCGTCAAGTTCGACCATGACTTCATCGGCCGCGAGGCGCTGGAGAGAATCGCCGCTGGCCCGCACCGCCAAAAGGTGACCCTGGCCCTCGACGACGGTTCGGTCGCCGATGTGCTCTACGGGATGTTCGGCAAAGACGGACTGCGTCCCAAGTTCATGGAATTTCCCAGCGCGGTCTATTCGATGCACCCGTTTGACCGGGTCGAAAAGGATGGCGCGCTGGTCGGCCTGTCGACCTGGATCGGCTACACCGCGAACGAGGGTAAGATCCTGACCCTGGCGATGGTTGATCCCAGCGTCGCCGTTCCCGGCACCGAAGTCGATTTCATCTGGGGCGAGCCCGATGGCGGCACCACCAAGCCCACGGTCGAAAAGCACCGGCAGGTCACGATCAAGGCCGTGGTCGCTTCGGTGCCCTATTCAGAGGTCGCCCGCACCGCGTACGCCCCCAGCTGGCGCAACAAGCCCGACTGAAACCATAACAAACGGAGAGGCCCATGTCAGACACTGCAAATCTCGAAGCCCGCGTCGCGCGGCTCGAGCATGAACTGGCGATCCAGCAGGATATCCACCAGATCCGACGGATCCAGTACACCTACGGCTATTTCATCGACAAATCGCAGTACAACGAAACGGTCGACCTGTTCTCGGAAGACGGCGAAGTCTGGTTCATGGGCGGCAAGTTCCTCGGCAAGGCTGGGGTGCGGCGGCTCTACATCGATTATTTCCAGGCCCGCTTCACCAATGGTCACAACGGCCCGCGCTATGGCTGGCTGCTCGATCATCCGCAGCTGCAGATGGTGATCGACGTTGCTCCGGACCGCATGTCGGCCACCGTGCGCGGCCGCTCGATGATGCAGGCCGGCTTGCACGAAACCGCCGAGGGCGATCAGCGCGCCTGGTGGGAAGGCGGGCTTTACGACAACCGCTATGTGCGTGAGGCCAATGCCAAGGGTGAGCTGGTGTGGAAGATCCAGCGCCTGGGCTATTTCCCGTTCTGGCATGGCACCTTCCAGGATGGCTGGGCCAAGACCCCGATCGATTTCATCCCGCCCTATGACGAAAGCCGGCTTTACCCGGCCAATCCGTTCGGGCCGGACGAGCTCGTCCAGCCCGTCCCGCGGCTCTGGCCGGCGACCGACATCCTGCCCTTCCCCTATGCGCATCCGGTCACCGGCGAGCCGATCGTGGTCGACAACGCCAGGGCCCGCGAAGGCTTCAAGGACTGAGCGGGATGGATGCGCTCGCTTGCCTGATCGCCGAGCGCGAGATCGAGCGGGCGATCCTCGACTACGCAGCCTGGAACGATTCCGGTGCGTGGGAGAAGGTCGCCGCGCTCTACAGCGCTGACGGACGGATGAGCCGGCCCACCGCGCCCGACGATTTCATCGTCGGGCGCGAGGCCATCCTTGCCGCCTTCCTTGCCCGGCCGCCGCGCACCACGCGCCACATCTGCGCCAATATCCGCATCACGCTAGATGGCTCAGACCACGCCCGCGCCGACAGCCAGATCCTGCTGTTCACCGGGCCCGACCAGGCCCCGCTGGTTGGAACCTATGCCGATCGGTTGGTGCACACCGCCGACGGCTGGCGCTTTGCTGAACGCCGCGGCAGCCTGGATTTCCCCAAGCCCTGAACCCGAGGAGAGGGTGGATGAGCACCGCACTGGCTGAAGTCCAAACCACGATCGATTATCTGATCCCGACCAGCCGCATCAATCGCCGCTTCTGGGCACCGGGTGAGGAGTACAACACCGGGGTCTACGCCCCCTATGCCGTGACCATCCGCAATGCCCGGTTGGCGGGTTATCCCTTCAACCTGGACGAGCATGGCTTTTGCCTGGCCCATCACGCCACCAACATCACCGACTGGGAGGCGCAATATGCCGGCGACAGCGCCTATGCCGCGCAGGTTGGCGAAGTGGTGCGCGGGCTGACTGGCGCCGATCTGGTCGTGCCGATGGGCGGGATGGTCCGCACCTCGGGCCAGACCAGCGACCAGATGCAGCCTCCGGCCGCCGAGGCCCATGTCGATTTCACCAAGAGGTCCGCGCAGAAGGTTGCCGAACGGATGTACCGGCAGGCCCGCCCTGGCGGCGACGGCTATGATCGTTTCATCTGCTTCTCGCTGTGGCGCGCACTCTCGCCGCCGCCGCAGGACATGCCGCTGGCGCTATGCGAGGGTCGCTCAGTGCGCGATGACGAGGGCACCCCCAACACCAAGATCGACGTCGACGTGATCCCGACCGGCGACGCGCTGTTCGCGCCGATCCCGGGCGAGGAAGACATGATCGCCGCCACCATTTTCCACCACTCACCCGATCACCGCTGGTGGTACTATCCGGACATGACCGGCGACGAGGTGCTGCTGATCAAGTTTAACGACAGCGATCACAGCCGCACCTGGCGTTGCCCCCACACCGCCTTCGTGGACCGCAGCCGTCCCGACTCGGTCGAGCGCCGCTCGATCGAATTCCGGGGCGTGGCCTTTTTTACCCGCGATTGAGAGGACGGGGTTCATCACCCACCCCTCACCCATAGAGCTGCCCTTGCCCCCATTGCGGACGCAAAACTGAGAGACCCGAACGATGTATTCGACCCTGGATCAGCCTCACCTGGAATTCGCCTTCGAATGCCGGCTGATGTTCACCCGCGTCTTTGCTGTCCCCAATGTCCACAACGGTGGCTTCCGCTCGGCGGTGCTGGTCGACGAGGGACACTTCGAGGGGCCCCGGCTGCGCGGCCGCGCCGTGCCCAATTCGGGCGGCGACTATGCCCATTTCCGCGATGACGACACCGCCGTGTTCGACGCCCGCTACCTTCTGGAGGTTGACGACGGCACAATCATCTACATGCAGAACCGCGGCTTCCTGTGGGGTCGCACACCCGACGCCATGGCCCGGCTGCGGGCCTGGGCTTTCGAAGGCGGACCCCCCGTGGCCCACGAAGACTATTATCTGCGCGGCCAGCCCACGTTCGAGACCCCGAAGGGCAAGCACGATTGGCTGACCCGGCACGTTTTCATCGGGATCGGCGAGCGCCAGCCCGATGGCAATCTGCTGCGCTATTATGCAGTTACCTGACCGCAGCCGCAGCCCGCAGCATGTCGGCGTTGTCTTCGATCATTTGACGCACTGACCGCGCCGGACGTCCGGTCAGCCGGACGACGTCGTCGCTGCAGATGGCCAGGAACCCTTCGCGGATTGCTTGGCCGAAGGTGACCATGTCATCGCTGTTCCACGGGATACCCGCGACGGACAGATCATCCACCGGCCGCCGCGGTATGCCCATGGCATCGAACATCGCATACTGCGCAGCATCGTCGACCGCGACATAGGCCAGCGGCATCCCGGTCACCTCGGCCATGATCGCGGTGACCTCGGAGAAGGTCTGCAGGTCCGGCCCGGTGATGTTGTAAGTCTGGCCTTCATGCCCGGTCCCGGTCAGCACCGCGACCGCGCTGGCGACGCAATCGTCGCGCCAGACCATGGCCTCGCGGCCATCGCCCGCATTGCTGATCCACTGGCCGCTGGCCATCACCCCCGGCCCGGCCATCAGGATCATCGCATCGGCGTAGTGCGCGTCGCGCAGGAAAGTGAACGCCGCCCCGGATTCGCGGATCAGGCGTTCGGTCTCGATATGGTCGTGGCGCACTTCGGCGGGGTTGGCCGGCTCGTCGATTCCGATGAAGCTGGTGTAGATGATGTGCTTGACCCCCTGCGCCACCGCCGCTTCCACCGCCGCCCGGTGCTGGGCCACCCGTGCGCCGACCCGGGTGCCGGAAATCAGCAGCAGCTTGTCCGCGCCGGCAAAGGCACGGGTCAGGCTCGCCGGATCGTCAAAGTCGCCCTGCCGCACGTCGCAGCCCTGCGCGGTGCGATCGGCCAGCTTGGCCGGGGTTCGGCTCATCAGGATCAGGTCAGCGGCACGCCCCTGCGCCACCATCCGATCCGCTGCGGCGCGGCCATAATTGCCGGACGCTCCGGTGATCGCGATCCGGGTCACGGCTGGGCCTGCGCCAGCTGGGCGGCGCTGACCCACCAGCCGTGGACCTGCGGGCGCAGCCGCCGGGGAATCCCGATCCGCGCCACCGGCCCGGCCCCGATATTGCCGCCGTCAATCACCCAGCATTCGTGCTCGAAGCTGTCCGGCCCGGTCTGGCGATCGACCACGGTCACCAGCCAGCCATCGTGACCCGGCACCCGGGCCGGGACGTGGACCGGTTCGTTGAAGCACATCCCCGGTTCCAGCGCCAGCGCCTGCGGCGGACCGCCGGTCAGGTCAAGCCGCATCAGCAGGTCGAACATCGCCCCCACCGGTCCCCCCAGCAGTGGCGGTCCACGCCGCTCTGGGTTCATCGTCAGCATCCAGCCATGGCCGGATGGACGGCCTTGCTGCGCCGCCGGGATCAAGGGGAAGTCGCCCGGAGGTCCAATTACAGTCTCGACAATCGTATCCGCCGTGCCGTTGGGATCGACCGTCCAGCGGGCCAGACGACCGTTCAGTTCCCACTGCTGGAGCGCAATGCCGGAAGCCTCACGGATGAACGGGAACGCATTGCTGTCCGACAAGCACTGGTCAAAGTGGATCAGCCCCGCGGCGTCCTCGTGCGCATTGAGCATATGATAGCACGATACGCCCTTCGGCCCACGGAACCACCGAAGCTGTGACACGTCGCCATGACGAGGCATGATCCCCAGCCAGGAATCAAGCTCCTGGTGATGCACCCAATGGTCACCTCCGGCACGCAGGCGCTCGAGGTCGCAAGTGGTCGGATAAACCGGGAACAACGCATAGTTCTCGGTGATGGTGAAATCGTGCATCATCGCGCAGTAGGGCGCTTCAAACCATTGCTCGCGCACCAGTTTGCCGGCAGCATCCACCACACCATAGGCGACGGTGGTGCTGGCTAGCCCGCCGGCTTCGTAGCCAAAGAAAAACATCTCGCCCGTTTCCGGATCGATCCGCACATGCGCGGTCATCGTCTCGGATCGCAGGGCACCGTCGAAGTCATACTGCCCAAGCGTTTCGAGCGTCACCGGATCGATCCGGTAGGGGCGTCCGTCTTCCTTGCACATCAGCAGCCGGCCCGCGTGCCATACCGGGGTGGTGTTGGCGACGGTGCGATCGACCCCCTGAGCCTCGGGCTGGTCGGTAAACGGATTGCGATACTTGCCGAACAGCGCCCGGCCGGCCTCAACCTCGGCGCGGTGGCGAGCGGTTGCGACGTAGCGCATCGCGATCGATGCCTTGCCGCCGCCCAGCCGGATCGCCGAGATCATGCCATCGGCCGAGAGAATGGCTCCGCTGTCGTCCAGGAACGGCGGGAACGCCGGGTTCGGGACCGCGCGAAAAAACGTGCCTTCAACGTCCGGGGGAATGGTTCCGGACACCGGCAGATCGGCAATATCGTATTCGTCACCCTGCGGCGCGTTCAACCCGGTGTAGTTCGGGTTCTGCGGAAAGCCGGCCATGTCCCGTCCCCTTTTTATAACAATTGGTAGCAATTGTGGCGAAGGAGCCGAGACTTGGCAAGCCCGTTCAAGCGTACCAGTAGGCCGCTGCCCGCATCTCGATGCTGACGCGTGGCGGACAGTCCAGCGGGGCCAGTGGATTGTCGAACGCGACATGGGGCACCGGCCGAGGATCACGCGAATCGCCGGTGCGGAAGACCAGCACTTCATCGCGGGTCATATCAGGATACCAGCACCAGCGATGGGCCGGATTGTGCGCCACGAGATAGCTGTCAAAGCTCCATTCGGGCCGGCCCGGCTCGTCGAACACGGCATCGGCGATCATCAGGTCCTCGGCCGCAACGCTGCGCGCATCGGCCACGGCAAGCGGCACATCCTGCGGCACTCCGCCAATGGACCGCCAGAGGTTGAACTGCGCATATCGCCGCATCGCCTTACCTTCGGGCAGCCCCCTGGCTGCAAAGGCGGCCGAGGTTTCGGTCGAGACATCGACATGGGCAAAGCGCGCCGGCATCGAATTGTTGCGCGATCCTGCCCGCCCCGAACTCTCGGCAAAGCGCAGGATGCCCGGAGCCGTGACGAAGACCGCATCGGCGCCGGTCAGCCCCAGCAGCAGTTCAACAATCTCACCCGAATAGATCGCCGCGACCTCGGCGGGGTCCTCAAAATCAGTCACCCGGCTGGCATGTCGGACCAGCTGAAACCCTTCAGCATCGAGGCTGGCCGGAGCCGCTCGTGCGTCGCTGAGCGGCATGCCGTGTGGCTCGATCACCACCGTGTCACGGGCATGATCGTTGGCATAATAGCGCTGGCGCAGAGGCATCCGCGCGGCATAGGCAATCGTCGCTTCGATCATGTGGTTGAGCATAGTCTCCCGCTCCTCTCCGGACTCACCGCGCCAGGTCCCGACGACCTGCGGCCCGAACGGCGGTCAACCCCGTGATTCCAATGGGCCAGGCGCCTGCGCTCAGTGGACCTCCGCCTCGCGCCGGGGCAGCGCTAGCAGCGCCGCCGCCGCAAGCAGAGACCCGCACGCCATGACCGCCGCCACCAGTCCCAGCGTCATCCCGGCCTGAAACAGCACCCCGCCCACGATCGGGCTGAGCGCCGCCCCGCCCCGGCCGACGCCGATGACGAAGCCGGTGCCCCCGCCGCGGATGGCGGTGGGGAACGAGGCCGCGACCAGCGCATAAAGACCGACAACCACAGCATTGCTGAAGAACCCGCCCGCGGCTGCGGCCCAGGCCAGAGCATGCAAGTCAGCCTGGCCTTGGCCGAACAGCGTGATCATCACGGTGGAAGCCACCATGAAGGCCACCAACAGCCAGCGCAGCGGAAACCGCAGCGACAGCACGCTGAACAGCAGGCTTCCGGCCAGGCCGCCAACATTCACCCAGACCAGGATGCCGCCGGCCGCAGGGGTCGAAAAGCCCATGTCTACAACGATCTTCGGCACCCATTTCAGGATGAAGTAGAAGGTCATGATGTGCAGGAAGTAAGCCAGCGTCAGCAAGATGGTAACTGGCGCCATCTGCTTCGTGAACAGGGCAGCCATATGCGTCTGCGGTGCCTCCGGCTCCACCGGCGGCAAGGCATCCACCGCCCGGTGGCCAAGCTTGCGCAGCGTGTGATTGACCCGCGCCAGCGTATCGCCGCGCCGGTTCTGTAGCAGCGCGCCGACGGGTTCGGGCATCAGCAGCAGCACCAGCGGCAGGCACAGCGCCGTCACCCCGGCACCGAGCCAGAATACATGTCGCCAGTCGCCATGGGCCAGCAGCTGGCTGGCGATCGCGCCGCCGGCAACCCCGCCCAACGGATAGCCGGCCGCCATGATCACCACCGCCGCGCTGCGCCACTTGCTGTTGGCATATTCCGCGACCAGCGCATTGACCGTGGCCAGCATGCCCCCAATGCCCAGGCCCGTGAACAGACGGGTTGCCGCCAGCGCCCCAATCGAATTGACCTGCGTGGTGGCGAACATACCGGATGCCATCACGCAGAGGCAGCCAATTGCGGTCACCCGGCGACCGAGCCGATCAGCGGCATGCCCCAGCACGACCGACCCGAAGGCCATACCGAACAGCTCCATCGACAGCACCGCGCCGAGCGCGACCCGCTCGACCTGCCACTCCTTGGCGATCCCGGGCGAAGCAAAGCTGATTGCCAGCACGTCGAACCCGTCGAGCGCGTTCAGCAGCACGCAGATCGCGATCGCCACAACCTGCGCCAGCCGCATCGGCGACTGCGCCAGTATGCGGCGCGGATCATCGCTCGAAACCGACGGACTGACATCCATTGCTCTCTCCCTTATCCCGCCGCACAGCTTACGGTCGGTTTCTTCGTCTGGCGACAGCGAACTAGGGCGCCACCAGCATGAGCGCGTCAAGCGCGACCACGCCCTGCCCCAGTGGATGGAGGATGACCGGGTTCAGATCGAGCTCACGCAGGCCCGGCTCGGCCAGCAGCACCGCGCCCACGCTGCGGATCAGCCGCGCCAGCGCTGGCACGTCGAGCTCAGGCGAGCCTCGCCAGCCTGCCAGCAGGGCCGCGTTGCGCAATTGCATGAGCTCGGCGATGATCGCCTCCTCGGACAGGTCCGGCGTCAGCAGCCGCACGTCCTGCAGGATTTCAGCCGTGACCCCGCCGAACCCGGCGAGCACGACCGGCCCCCATTCGGGGTCGTTCTTCGCACCGACGATCATCTCGACCCCGCGCCGGCCCATCGCTTCGATCAGCACACCGTCAAGCACGATCGTAGGATCATAAGCCGCGACACTGGCCTGCATCGTCGCCCAGGCGGCCTGCACGGCGGCGGCATCGGCCAGGTTCAGGATCACCCCGCCGGCATCGCTCTTGTGGCTGAGCGCCGCGGCTTGAGCCTTCATCGCCACCGGGTAGCCCAGCGCCTCGGCGGCGGCCGCCGCTGCGTCCACGTTGTCGGCAAAGCGCCCGGCCGGGAACGAGACGCCCAGCGGGCCCAGCAGCGCCTTGGCGCGATACTCTGGCACCACGCCCAAGGCGTCGGCCAGGCCAGGCACAGGGGTTGGCGCGGGTGCAGCATCGACCAGATCGCGCCGCGCCAGCCGCATCAGCCGCGAGAACGCCCGAAAAACGCGCTCGGTCGAAGGGAACCATGGCACGCCGGCTTCACGCAGGGCAGCAACGTGATGCGCAGGAATGTCGGCGCCTTCATCGAGCCCGGCAAACACCAGCGGCTTGGTCAAAGTGCGTCCTTGCAGCGCAGCCAGGATCGCCGGCACCTTGATCTGCGCCGTCACCGGATCGCCCTGGATGATCCCGGCCACGACCCCGCCGACCCGCACATCATCGAACAGTGCGGTCAGGGTCTGGGTGTAGATCACCGGTTGGCTCAGACCCTGCGCGGTGATGTCGAGCGGGTTGCTGACGGGCACAAACGGCGGCAGGGCCGCCCGCAGCGCCGGGGCATTGTCGTCTCCCAGGACGGCCAGCGGCAGCCCCAGTTCCTCGGCCAGATCGAGCGTCAGCGCCTTGAACGCGCCGGATTCGCCCAGCACCGCGATCCCGGCCGGAGCCAACGGCGGGCAGCGGACCAGGATCTCGGCAATGTCGCCCAACTCTTCGAGCGATTCGGCAAAGACCACGCCCGCGCGTTCAACCTTGGCCCGCATCAGCTGGTAATCGCCGGCCAGCGCCCCGGTATGGGTCGCCGCGGATTCGCGCGCCGCGCTCGATTTGCCGGGGTGCAGCAGCACGATCGGCTTGCCCGCTGCGCGGGCCCGCGCCGCTGCCGCCAGAAACCGGGCCGGGGCGCGGAACTGCTCGACGATCATCGCGATCACATGAGTGTTCGGCTCATCGATCAGCCAGTCGAGATAGTCTTCCACCCCGCTCGCGGCCTCGTTGCCGGTCGAGACCGAAAAGCTCGCCGCGACATCGCGCGACAGCAGCGTGGAGCACAGCACCGCGGCCATGGCTCCGGACTGCGAAACCACGCACACCGCGCGCCGACCGGCCGGAGCCCGGCATTCGGTCTCGACAAAGGTCAGCGGCACCCCGTCAACATGGTTGATCAGCCCGAGGCAATTCGGGCCTTCGATCACCATGCCCGCGTCTGCTGCGATCCGCGCGATCTCGACCTGCTCGGCCGCGCCCTCGGGGCCGCCTTCGGCAAATCCGGCGGCAAACACGATCGCCGAGCCAACCTTGCGCGCCGCCAGCGCGCGCAGCGCATCCAGCACGCCTGCGCGCGGGATCGCCAGCACCGCCGCATCCACGCCTTCGGGCAGATTGTCGATCGACGGCAGGCACGGCCGCGCGCCGATCGCGGTGCGGTTGGGATTGATCGGGTAAATCGCGCCGGCAAACCCGGCGCGATCGAGGTTGCTCATCAAGGTGGCGCCAAGCGCCCCGGGCTTGTCGCTCGCCCCCACCACGGCCACCGAACGGGGCCGCAGCAGGCGGGCGATCATGGCACTATCCGGCCGGTTCATCGTGAAGCTCTCCCCCGATCGCGGTGGTCAGTCGCGCTGCTTGTTCACGTCGTAGGCGCCAAGGCCGGGCTTGAAGGTCTTATCGTCGATGAACTGGCGGGTCGCTTCCTTGCGGCCCTCGGAGTCGAAGTAGTTGGCCGCTTCCTGGGCGCGGATCAGATAGTCCTCGGCATTGTCATAGGTCATCTCGCGCACGCGGCGCACCGCCCACTTGGTGGACCGCAGCGCCTGCGGGTTCTTGGCCAGCAGCACTTCGGCGATCTCGAGCACGCGGGCCTTGAGCCGGTCTGCCGGCACGGCTTCATTGACCAAGCCCCATTCGGCGGCCTTACGGCCGTCCACGTTTTCGCCCATCATGGCGTGGTACATGGCATTGCGGAACCCGGTTAGCTCGGCAATGACCTTGCTCGCGCCGCCGCCCGGCAGGATGCCCCAATTGATCTCGGACAGGCCGAACTGGGCATCTTCCGCGGCCACCGCCAGATCGCAAGCGAACAGCGGCCCGTAGGCCCCGCCAAAGCACCAGCCGTTGATCATCGCGATCGTCGGCTTCTCGTACCAGCGCAGCCGTTCCCACCACGAATAGGCCTCGCGCTGGGCGCCGCGCGTGGCGCCCAGACCCTTCTGCTCGTTCTCGCGGAAATACTCTTTCAGGTCCATGCCCGCCGACCAGGCCGTACCCTCGCCGGTCAGCACTACCAGGCCGACATCGTCGCGAAACTCCAGCTCCTCCAGCACTCGCCGCATCTGGCGGTTGAGCTTGGGGCTCATGCAATTGCGCTTTTCCGGACGATTGAACGAGACCCAGGCGATCCGGTTCTCGACGGTGACGGCAACGGTATCTTCTTCGGCACGATCAGACATGGTGTACCCCTGCAGATGACGGCATTTTGCTATACTGGATAACATCACAATTGCTATATGCAATAGCTTTCTGACGGTCATGCACCAAGAGGCAGGAAGATCGGTCCGCACCTCTGCCGCGATGCCCCAAGGTCAAGTCGAACGGGCATCCGGTTGGGCACGCGGACGTGCAACAGCGACACCGGCCCACAAAGTTCGCGTAATGAAGGCCGCCTCTAGCGGGCGCTGCTCGTGGTCAGGGCAGCCACCCCGTCCAACCGTTCCTCGCCAAGCAGGGCCAGCTGCGCCAGGCAGACACAGCGTGGCTCGAGTTCGGCCAGGCAATAGGCGGCAGCGGCACGAATGCCCAAGCTGACCGGGTCGGTCCCGGCCCTCGCCACGATGCGCGCGGCCATCCAGCCAAGTGCGACAGCCTTGCACAGATCGAGCAGGGCGGAAGCGCCAGCCTCGGCGCGGCGCGGGCTTGACTTCCAGTCCTTCATCACCCGGACAACGGCTTCCAGCTGATCGAGTGCACCAGTCAGGGCGGCATTGCCCAGGGCATCGGCCCGGACCGCTGCGACGAAAGCGCTCAACCCGGGCGTGCCCTCGCGCCAGAGACGGCGATGGAGCAGGTCGATCGCCTGAATGCCGCTGGTTCCCTCGAAAATCGGAAAGACGCGGGCGTCGCGCAGGTGGCGCTCGACCGGCCACGCCTGCGTATAACCTGCCCCGCCCAGCACCTGAATGGCCTTGCTGGCAACATCACAGGCAGCCCAGGCCCCGCCGTCCTTCACCAGCGGCAGCAGAAACTGCGCCAGTTCCATCCAATGCGCGCGCCGGCCGGGATCGGCCGCAGCCTCGGCCAGGTCCAGCGCATTGGCGGCGGTCAGATGCAGGGCTCGGTTCAGCTCAACCGAGGCGGCCATGTCGAGCAATTGTCGCTGCACATCGACGTGGGTTGCGATCGGGACGGGCGCGGCATCGGCGGTGCCACCCTGCCGGCGGTCCTGGGCATAGGCCAGGGCCGTCGCGTAGGCCGCCGTCGCCACGCCCGTACCCTGAGGTCCGCAGGCGAGGCGCATCTGCAACATCATCGGGAACAGGCTTTGCAGGCCCCTGCCCTCTTCGCCCAGAAGAATTGCCTCGGCCCCATCGAACCCCATCTGGCACGTGGGCGAACCGTGGAGGCCCAGCTTCTCCTCGATTCGCCGCGCGGACACACCATTGGGAACGCCATCGTCGCGGATCGAGGGAATCAGAAACAGACTGAGGCCCTTGACGCCGGGCGTCGTATTGCTGCGCGCCAGCGCCATATGGCCAATCCGGGCGGCCAGATCGTGGTCGCCGAACGAAATCCAGCACTTTTCCCCGGTAACGGTCCACCCGTCACCATCACGCCGGGCCTGTGTGCGGATGCGTCCGACGTCAGACCCGGCATCGGGTTCGGAAATGCAGATCGTCGCCGCCCATTCGCCGGCAAGCAACCGCGGAACCCAGTCATCCCGGACCGGACCGGGGGCAATCTGGTCGATCAACGTGGCGGCAGTACGGGTCGCCGTCGGCAGCATGTAGAAAGCAGCAGAGGCCCGGTTGAACAGTTCCTCACAGGCCCCAAGCAGCGCCAGAGGCAAGCCCTGGCCGACGGGCTCCCGGGCCACCATGGTCATCCAGCCAAGCTCGCGGAATTGCTGCCAGGCGGCATGATGCACCGGTGCGGTGACGACCCGGCCATCAATCCGCCGGGCGCCATTGCGGTCAAGCTCATGGCCCAGCGGATCAAGCACGCCTTCGGCGAACTGCGCTGCTTCCCGCACGATTCCGGCCCAGAGTTCGTTGTCACAGGCTTCCGGTCGGGCTGCAGCAAGGTCAGCGCGAAACGGCACGTGTTGCAGGTGCCAGAGCAAAGCCTCCGCCTGATCTGTGTAACTCAAAGTCACCAACTCCCAACGTGATCCACCGGCGTCATGCAATCCGCCAGGGACCGCCGTCAATTGACCTCAGGCGCCGGTAAGGTTATCGTCTATCCTCCCACATGATAGTATTATTTTTCCGAAAACCACGCAAAACTGCTAAAATTCCGCTGGCCTGTGGTGCATGCTCCGCGCTAGGCTGGACGCAGCGATGATCGCATTGGTCGACCCGGTGACGATGCGAACCAGGGCACCGGCCGGGATCAAGGCCAGGTCAGACTGGCTGCGAGCCGCGCGCACATGCTGCAGGCGCGGCGAGGCCTGAAACCAAATGAAAGGGAGACGACCATGTTTACGCACAGCTTTCTCGGTACGAATGACATCGCTGCCTCGCGCCAATTCTACGACGGCGTAATGGGCGCGCTCGGCTATCCCAGCGTACCGCTGCCGCATGGCACCCTCTATCCTGGCGAGGCGGGCAAACTGCTCGTGGCCAAGCCCGCCAATGGCGAGCCGCATACCGTGTCCAATGGCCATACGCTGGGCTTCCATGCGAAGACCTATGCCGAAGTCGATGCCTTTCACGCCAATGGTCTGGCCAATGGCGGCACCTGCGAAGGCCCTCCGGGCGTGCGCGTCAATGTCCCCGGGCAGATGTACGGCGCCTATTTGCGGGATCCGGACGGCAACAAGATCTGCGCCTTTGCGCCGAACGCCGGCTGATCTGGGCTGAGCCGAGCTGGGCGAGACCCAGTCCGGCTCGGCCACTTACGGGAACCCACCATGCGCACCATCGACTACTTCGACAAGCAGGCGACGCTTCGCCCTGATCATCTGATGCTGATCGCCGGCGAAACTCGTCTGACCTATGCCGAAGCCCAAGATATCACCCACCGACTGGCCGGTGCGATGCTGGCGGACGGCTTCGTCCATCAGGAAGCCGTGGCGATCATGTCGCCCAATCATGGTGCGGTGGTGACGACGATGCTCGGTCTGTGGCGGGCCGGGGGCGCCTGGATTCCGGTCAATACCCGCAACGCCCTGGCCGACAATATCGCCTATCTCAACTATGTCCGCGCCGGCTGGCTGTTCTACCATTCCAGCTATTCGGCGGATGCGCACGAGGTTAAGCGGCAGGTGCCCAGCATCCGCCGGATGATCTGCATCGATAGCCAGGATGCCGGCAACCCTTCGCTCGATACGTACATGTTGCCGGCAGGTTCGCCACGTGTGGCCGACTGGGGCGAGCCGATGGGCAATGGCGAGGAACTGGCCGCGATCATCGCCACCGGCGGAACCACCGGGCCAGCCAAAGGCGTGCGAGTGCTCAACCGCAGCTGGGGCTGCATGCTGGAGACCATCGGCCAGATCATGGCCTGCGACGAGCCGCCGGTGTTCCTGACCACCGCCCCCCTGACTCACGCCGCAGGGCCGGTAACCATGGCCGGCATCGCCATGGGAGCGACCGTGATCGTCCTGCCCGGGTTCGATGCCGAAGCGGTGATGGCGGCGTTCGGGGCCAACCAGGTCACGCATACGTTTCTGCCGCCGACCGCGCTTTACTCGATGCTGGCTCACCCGGATGTCCGCTCGTTCGACTATTCGAGTCTGCGTTACTTCCTGCTCGCGGGATCGGCGGTGAGCCCGGAGAAGCTGAAGCAGGCAGTCGAGGTTTTCGGGCCCTGCATGTGCCAGAGCTATGGCCAGACCGAGTTTCACCTGGTCGCCACCTGGCTTTCGCCCAAGGTGGTCGCAGCGGCAGCGGCCGGGGACCACCCCGAGCGGCTCGCCTCCTGCGGGCAGGCGACCTATTCGTGCCGGGTCGAACTGATGGACGACGATGGCCGCATCCTGCCGACGGGCGAAGTGGGCGAGATCGTCGGCCGGGGCGGGATAGTGGGCGGCGGCTACTTCGAAATGCCCGAGGTTTCGGCCGAGACCTGGGCCCACGGCTGGCATCACACCGGCGACGTGGGTCGGCGCGACGGGCATGGCTTCTACTACATCGTTGACCGCAAGAAGGACATGATCGTGACCGGCGGCTTCAACGTGTTCTGCACCGAGGTCGAAGCAGCGGTAACCGAATTGCCCGGTGTCCTGGAGTGCGCCGCCATCGGCATTCCCGATGACAAGTGGGGTGAGGCGGTGACCGCGATCGTCGTCGCCGATCCCTCTGCTGCCCTGTCTGCCGACACCGTGATCGCGCATTGCAAGGCGCGCATCGGCAGCGTCAAGGCGCCCAAGCACGTGTACTTCCGCGATGCGATCCCCCGCACACCGGTGGGCAAGTTCGACAAGAAAGCGATGCGGGCCGAATTCTGGCAAAATGCCGCGCGCGGCGTCAACTGAGCCGGGTCCGGGTGCAGCAATCGGCATCGCGTCAGACCGGCCGGCCTAGACTCAAGTTTGTTTGCATTACATACTATTTTGCGTCAGACTGAGCCTACGGCACAATCGCAAGAGCGGCAGCCACAACGGCGGCGCTGTAAGGAGAGGGAGAGAGCCATGCTGCCTGACGGTGTAGCGGTGAAGCATCCGGACAAGGTGTGGATCGGTGGAGAGTGGCGGCAGCCGCACTCCGGGCGGATGATCGACATTGTCTCTCCCGACACCGAAACGGTCGTGGCCCTGGTGGCCGAAGCCGACGAGGTCGACATGGATGCCGCGGTGGCAGCGGCTCGGGACGCGTTCGATCATGGAGCTTGGGCACGCTCGGCCGCGGCCGAACGGGTCGAAGTGCTGTCGCGTATGTCAGCCCATCTCCACGCGCGGGCCGGCGAGGTCGCGGCGGCTTGGTCAGCGCAGATCGGCGCGCTGGCAGGAACTGCGGCCGGGATAACCCACGGCTCCAACCTGAGCTTCGATGGCATCGTGGCGATGGCGGCGCAGTTCGAATTCGTCGAGCGGCGTGCGTCGATCGGAGCGCCGGTCGGGCTGATCGCGCATGAGCCCGTAGGCGTTGTCGCAGCGATCGCGCCATGGAACGTGCCCTATGGCATCATGCTCAGCAAGGTTGCCTATGCTCTGGCGGCGGGCTGCACCGTGGTGATGAAGCCATCGCCGGAGACGCCGCTGGAGGCCTATATCATCGCGGAGGCAGCCGAAGCCGCCGGTGTGCCACCCGGGGTGGTCAACCTGGTCTGTGGCCATCGCGAGGCCAGCGATCATCTGGTCTGCAATCATGGGGTCGACAAGGTCAGCTTCACCGGCTCGACCGTGGCCGGCCAGCGCATCGGGGCTGTCTGCGGAGAGCGGATTGCGCGCTGCACGCTCGAGTTGGGCGGAAAGTCCGCCGCGATCGTCCGTGATGATTTTCCCACTGCCGCTGCCGCCGGGCTGCTAGCGGGCACGATCACGATGATGAGCGGCCAGATCTGTGCGATGCTTAGCCGGGTGATCGTCCCTCGCCACCGTCACGACGAGCTGGCCAGTGCGATCGCCGCCGAGATGGCCAAAGTGGTGATCGGTCATTCAAACGACCCCGCCAGCCAGCTTGGTCCGGTGGCCATGAAGCGCCAGCTTGAGCGGATCGAAGGCTACATCGCCGAAGGCCGGGCCACAGCCGACCTCCTGCAGGGCGGAAACCGCCCCAGCCATCTGAACCGGGGCTATTTCATCGAGCCGACCCTCTTTGCCAATGTCGACAACTCCAGCCGCATTGCCCAGGAAGAAATCTTCGGCCCGGTGCTTAGCCTGATCCCCTGCGATGACGAAGAAGATGCCATCCGCATCGCCAACGAATCCCGGTTCGGCCTTTCGGGCTCCGTGCTGACCCACGACCCGGACGCCGCCTATCGCATCGCCCGGCGCGTGCGGACCGGTGGCATCGGCCAGAACGGTCTGCGCATGGATTTCGGGCTGCCCTTTGGCGGGTTCAAGCAATCGGGCATTGGCCGCGAGGGCGGGATCGAGGGCCTCAAGGGCTTTCTTGAAGCCAAGACGATCCTGATCGACGGCGAGCCGGTAGCGCTGTGACGGCGCTAGACGGCTTGACAAGCCCGGCGCATTCGTAAGTATTGCATATAAAAACGGAAAGGACAGAGAATGGCCGAGGTCACGCTCTATCACTGGGAGCCGAATGCCAATTCCGGCAAGCCGATGCTGGCCTTGATGGAAAAGGGCGTCGCATTCGACAGCCATTACATCGATATGCTGAACTTCGAGCAGCACCGGCCCGAATACCTCGCGATCAATCCGCAGGGAACGATCCCGGCCATGACCTATGGTGACCGGGTGCTGGTCGAGAGCACGGCGATCATGGAATATGTCAACGAGCAGTTTGCTGGGCCTGACCTGATGCCAGGCGATGCGCGCGACCGCTGGCGCATTCGCTGGTGGATGAAGTTCATGGACCAGTGGCTGGCCCCCAGCTTCTCGATGTTCGGCTGGAAATACTTCGTCGGCCCCAATGCCCTGGCTGCGCACGGGCAGGAGAAAATCGAGGCGCAGATCGCGCGCATTCCCCTGCCCGAGCGTCAGACCGCCTGGCGCAAGGCTGTGTTCGGCCTGTTCAGCGAGGCGGAAATGGCCGAATCCGGACGCCGGATTGCTGTAGGCATCGAAATGCTGGAGCGGGAACTGGGCAAGCGCGAATGGCTGGCCAGCGATCACTACAGCCTGGCCGACGTCAACGGCTTCAACCTGGCTTATGCCTTGCCGCTGTCGCAGCCGCACCTGTCCAACGATGATCTGACCCCCAACATCATGCGCTGGCTGCGCGCGATCTATCGCCGCCCGGCCACCCAGGCATGCTGGAAACTGGGGCGCACACCGATGGCCAGCCGCGTTGCGATCCTGGAACAGGACTATATCCCGCCCCGCGCTGAGGCCGAGGGCATCGTGAGCGGAGTGCGGTGACGATGAGCACGATCCTTTATCATGGCGAGCCAAATGGCCCCTCGCTGGCGGTGCTGGCAGCGCTGGGTGAAAGCGGGCTGGACATTGAATGCCAGCCGATCGACCTGCTGGCCGGAGAGCGGCACCGCCTGCCCGGCGTGACTGAACCGGTCGCCCGGGACATGGGGGTTGAAGGCGAAGGACCGGTCCTGGTGATCGATGGCGAGGCCATGACGGAAAGCGTGTTCATAGCCCAATACCTGGACGAGACCGGCGCGAACACGCTTCAGCCAAGGGATGCTTACGCCCACTGGCAGATGTTGATGTGGTGTCGTCGGATCACCGAGCGATGCGCCCCCGCCGCGGCCTTCCTGGGGTGCAAGGCGCAGGCTCATGCCGTGCTGTCGGCAATGGACGAAACCCCGTGGGGCGATGTGCTCGCCGCCATCGCCAGCGAAGATCTTCGCGGGCGCTGGAGCGCAGTCCGTACCGGGGACTTTCCCGAAGCCCCGCTGACCGACAGCGCCAACAAGGTCGCGGACGCCGTGGCCATGGTCGAGCAGCAACTGGCTGACGGCCGCGACTGGCTGATGGGCGATCTGACCGTCGCCGACTTCGAGACCTATGGCTGGCTGGCCGGGATGCCGGCTTTGCTCCCCGCAGCCTTCGCTGCCAGCCCGCGCACTGCGGCCTGGCTGGACCGGGTGCGGACCCGGCCAAGTGTACAGGCAGCCCTGGCCCGGGCCGCCACGGTAAACCCCGAAGCGGCATGGGCGCCAGGGCCTGAAATCAACCGTTGGGGCTGAGCCGACGTGCCAACCAGAACACAGCCACAAAGCGGCGATTGGAGAGGAAACCGAGCAATGAACAGAGCGAAGGGTGCGTTCGTCACCACAGCACTGGCCACAATGTCGCTGGTATGCGGTCAGGCCGCGCTGAACGCGGCTCCGCCCGAGGTCACCAGCGGCCCGGTCACCGCAGTGCGCATCATAGCCGCGGCCGATAGCGGCTGGCTGAGCTATGGCCGGACTTATGACGAGCAGCGGTTCAGCCCGCTGGACCAGATCAACAGCGACAACGTCAAGCAATTGGGCCTGGCCTGGCATGCCGACCTCGATACGGCGCGCGGGCAGGAAGCGACGCCCCTGGTGATCGATGGCCGCATCTTCATCACCACGGCCTGGTCCAAGGCCAAGGCCTATGACGCGGTCAGCGGCCGCCTGCTGTGGCAATATGACCCGAAGGTGCCGGGCGAAGCGGCGGTCAAGGCCTGCTGCGATGTCGTCAACCGCGGCATGGCGGCTTGGGGGGACAAGGTCTTTTTCGGCACGCTCGACGGCCGCCTGATCGCGCTCAATCGCCAAACCGGCAAGCTGGCCTGGAGCCGGATCACCGTCGACCGCACGCAGCCGTATACGATCACCGGCGCGCCGCGCGTGATCGACGGCAAGGTGATCATCGGCAACGGCGGCGCCGAGATGGGCGTGCGCGGCTACATAACCGCTTACGACGCGCAGACCGGTAAGCAGTTGTGGCGCTTTTACACGGTGCCGGACCGGCCCGGGATGAACCAGGCGGCATACCTCAAGGCCGCCGAAAAGACCTGGAACGGCGAGTGGTGGAAGCTCGGCGGTGGCGGCACGGTGTGGGATGCCATGGCCTATGACCCGGCCCTGGGCCTGCTCTATATCGGCGTCGGCAACGGCGCGCCGTGGAACCAGTCCTACCGGTCGCCAGGCGGCGGAGACAATCTCTACCTGTCCTCGATCGTGGCGATCAACGCCAAGACCGGCGCCTATGTCTGGCATTTCCAGCAGACCCCGGGCGAGACCTGGGACTTCACCGCAACCCAGCATATCATTCTGGCCGACATCAAGATCGACGGCAAAGTCCGTAAGGTGCTGATGCAGGCGCCCAAGAACGGCTTCTTCTATATGCTCGACCGGGTGACCGGCGAGTTCCTTTCGGCCAAGGCCTATGCGCCGATGAACTGGGCCACCGGGGTGGACCCCAAGACCGGCCGGCCGATCGAGAACCCCGAGGCGCGCTACGACAAGACCGGCAAGCCGTTCATCGGGTTCCCCGGTGCCGGCGGGGCGCACAGCTGGCATCCGATGGCCTATGATCCGGGCCAGAACACCGTGTTCATCCCGGCGCAGTTCGCCGCGTTCCCCTACATTCCGGCGAAGGACTGGAAGCCGGCGGCGCAGGGCTTCAACAACGGCGTCGATGGCGCCGCTGGCGCAATGCCACCGGTGCCGGAAGTGCGCAACGGCGCCCTCGCCGCCACCACGGCAGCCTTGCTCGCCTGGGACCCGGTTGCCGGCAAGGAGCGCTGGCGGGTGAACTACCCCGGCCCCAACAATGGCGGCTTGCTCGCCACGGGCGGCGGCCTGGTGTTTCAGGGCACGGCCCGCGGTGACTTCGTCGCCTATTCCAGCACCGATGGCCAGCGGCTGTGGTCCTTCCCGGCCCAGACCGGGATCGTTGCCCCGCCGATCACTTACCGCATCGGCGGGCAGCAGTATGTGGCGGTTTTGGCTGGCTGGGGCGGGGTCTGGGCGCTGGCACCGGGGCTGCTGTCGCAGAAATCGGGTCCGGCGCGCAATGTCAGCCGTTTGCTGGTGTTCCGCCTCGGCGGAAAGGGCAGCCTGCCCGCACTGGACGAGGCCTTTCTCGCCCCGCTCGATCCGCCGGCTGCAATCGGGTCCGAGGCCGACATTGCTGCCGGTGGCGCCCGCTACGCCCGCTTCTGCAGCACCTGCCACGGCGATGCGGCGATCGGCGGCGGCCTGCTGCCCGATCTCCGTCGCTCGGCCCTGCTCCACGATGCCGCGACCTGGCAATCCGTGGTGCATGACGGCACGCTGGCAGCGCGTGGCATGGTCAGCTGGTCAAAAGTGATGAGTGCAGCCGATATCGAGACTGTCCGTGCCTACGTCATAATGCGCGCTCATCAGGACAAGGCGCTGGGCGAGAAATAGGCGACGCGCCGAAGGATTTGAGCGGGCAGATGCCCACGCGGACGACTTGCAATCGCACCAAGCTTTTGTATGCTTTGCCTACAATTTTCGACCGGCCTCCGACCCGGTAACGAATCGACATGGAAAGGATGATCTGATGAACGAGATGACCACGGTCAGCTACGAACAGCTCCCCTATTCGGCCGCCGCTCAGGCGTTCCTGGCGCGCCAACCGCGGCTGTTCATCAACAACGAATGGGTCGAGTCCAGCGAGGGTGCCACCATCGCGGTGGAGGACCCATCCTCGGGCAAGATCGTCACGCGGGTGGTCGACGCCTCGAACCGCGATGTCGATCGCGCCGTGGCCGCGGCCCGCGCCGCGTTTGACGACGGTCGCTGGTCAAACCTGCCGCCGATGGTGCGCGAGCGAACGATGAATCGGCTGGCCGACCTGATCGAGGCCCATGCTGACGAGTTCGCGGAGTTGGAAGCGATCGACAATGGCAAGCCCAAGGGCATGGCCGGGGCCGTCGATATTCCGGGCGCGATCAGCCAGATCCGCTTCATGGCCGGCTGGGCCAGCAAGGTCGGCGGCGATACCAACGCGCCTTACACGATGCCGGCCGGGCTGGTGTTCAGCTACACCACCAAGGAGCCCGTTGGCGTCTGCGCGCAGATCGTGCCGTGGAACTTCCCGCTGCTGATGGCCTGCCTCAAGATCGCTCCGGCCCTGGCCGCAGGCTGCACCCTGGTGCTCAAGCCGGCCGAACAGACCAGCCTGACCGCGCTGCGTCTGGCCGACATGGTCGCCGAAGCAGGGTTCCCGGCGGGCGTGGTCAACATCATCACCGGCAACGGCCACACCGCTGGCGACCGCATGGTCCGCCACCCGGACGTCGACAAGGTGGCCTTCACCGGATCGACCGAAATCGGCAAACTGATCAACAAGAACGCGACCGACTCGATGAAGCGCGTCACGCTCGAACTGGGTGGCAAGAGCCCGGTCGTGGTGATGCCCGATGTCGATGTCGCCACGGCAGCGCCAGGCGCGGCCGGCGCGATCTTCTTCAACTCGGGCCAGGTCTGCGTTGCCGGTTCGCGCCTGTTCGCGCACAAGTCGATCTTCGATCAGGTGATCGAAGGCGTGGCCGAAGCCTCGGCCTTTTGGGCCCCGCGTCCCTCGCTCGATCCGGCCGGCCACTCGGGTCCGCTGGTCTCGAAAGAGCAGTTCGACCGCGTGATGGGCTATATCGAAGCCGGCAAGCGCGATGGCGCCAGCGTGGCGATTGGCGGTGATGCGCCGACAGCCGATGGCTATTACGTCAACCCGACCGTGCTGGTGAACGTGAACCCGCAGATGAGTGTCGTGCGCGAAGAGATCTTCGGGCCGGTCGTCGTGGCCCAGCGCTTCGAGGATCTCGACGAGGTTGCCAAGATGGCCAACGACACCTGCTTCGGCCTGGGCGCCGGGATCTGGACCAAGGATGTCTCGGCGATGCATCGCCTGGCCAGCCGGATCAAGTCGGGCACGGTCTGGGGCAACTGCCACGCCATGATCGATACCGCGCTGCCCTTCGGCGGCTACAAGGAATCGGGCATCGGCCGCGAGCAGGGCCGCGCCGGCATCGAGGCCTACCTTGAGACCAAGACGGTGATCATCCAGCTCTGATTGCGCTGGAAAGTCGATCCCATGCAGTATGCTCGCAATGCCTGGTACGTGGCGGCCTGGTCGGAAGATCTGCCCGCTTCTGCGCCTCTGGCTTGCGAGCTGCTGGGTGAGCCTTTGGTGCTGTGGCGCCGGGCGGATGGAACGCCGGTGGCCTTCGAGGACCGCTGCGTTCACCGCCTGGCTCCGCTCTCGCTGGGGCGGTGCGAGGGTGACCTGCTGCGCTGCATGTACCACGGCATTCGCTTTGCCGCAGATGGCGTCGTCAGCAGCATTCCCGGGCAAGACCTGATCCCCGCTCAAGCCCGTGTCCGCACCTACCCGGTGATCGAGCGGCACGATTGGCTATGGGTCTGGCCGGGGGATGCGGCCCTGGCCGATCCGGCGCTGATCCCGCCGGCCGTCGGCCTGTCGGACCCTGACTGGATTCTCGGCCATGGCCAGCTCGACTATGCCGCCGAAGCCGCGCTGATCAGCGACAATCTGTGCGATTTCAGCCATCTGAGCTATGTTCACGCACAGAGCTTCGGCGCCGGGCCGGAATTTGCCGACAACCTCCCGCGCGTGAGTCCGCTGCCCCGCGGGGTGCGGTTCGAGCGCTGGCTGCCGGTGCCGGCGGACAGCCCCCGCAATCCGCACGGCGAGCCGGTCGAGGCCTGGCAAACTTACGATTACCTCCTCCCCGGGGTACTGCTGATGTGGTCAGCCAACTATCCCCAGGGCACGGCCGAACAGCTTGGCGGCGATGCGCCGGCCATGTCCGATGCGCTTGGCGGGCTCAGCTTTACCAGCCAGGCGGTGACCCCGCTGGGTGATGGCCGCGCCCGCTACTTCTTTTCGTGGGGTCCCCATCGCCGTGATGGCGATGCGGCCAAACGCGACGCGATGATGGCCATGGCCCACCAGGCCTTTGCCGAGGACAAGGCGATGATCGAGGCGCAGCATGCGCGGATCGCCACGTCCCGCAATCCCCGGATCATGCCGACCGCGCATGATCGCGGGGTCACGCTCTACAACCGGCTGGTCGAGCGATTGGTTGCCCGGGAAATCACCGAATTGGAGACTGCCACGTGATCGACCTGTCCAAAATCAAGGCCATCGACGTTCACGTCCATGCCGAAGTCTCATGCCACGATCCAGAAGACCCGGTCATGGCCCAGTACTTCGACGCGGCCAGCGCCTATTTCAAGGCGCCGCGCGAGCGCCCCAAACTGCCGGAGATCGTGGAGATTTACCGCGAGCAGAAGATCGCCTTCTGCCTGTTCACCGTGGATTGCGAAAGCGGCATGGGTGCAAAGCGCATCTCCAACTATGAGGTGGCCGACTTTGCCGCTCAGCATTCCGATATCTGCATCCCGTTCGCCTCGATTGACCCCCACAAGGGCAAGTTCGGCGCCCGCGAAGCCCGGGACCTGATCGAGAACCATGGCGTGCAGGGCTTCAAGTTCCATGGCATCTGCCAGAACGTCAGCCCGTCCGACCGGGTCGGCTATCCGATCTATGAGGTGATCGCCGAGCACAAGCTGCCGGCCATCTTCCACACCGGTCATTCCGGTATTGGCAGCGGGATGCGCGGCGGCGGCGGCATGCGGCTGAAATATGGCCAGCCCATCCTGGTCGATGATGTCGCGGTCGATTTCCCTGACATGAAGATCATCCTGGCCCATCCGAGCTGGCCCTGGGTCGATGAAAGCTTGTCGATGGCGCTGCACAAGGAGAACGTCTTCATTGACCTCTCCGGGTGGAGCCCGAAGTACTTCCAGCCGCAGATCATCCAGTATGCCAACACGCAGCTGCGCCACAAGATGCTGTTCGGCAGCGACTTTCCTCTGATCCATCCCGGCAAATGGATGGATGCCGCGCTCAAGGCCGGTTTCCGCGAGGAGGTGCTGCCGGGAATCCTCAAGGACAACGCGGCGAAGCTGCTCGGTCTGGCCTGATGGATTTCGCGGACCGTCATGTGGTCATCACCGGCGCCTCGACCGGCATCGGCAAGGCTACGGCAACAAAGATCGTTTCGTTGGGTGGAGCGGTCACGCTGATTGCGCGTCGAGCCGAGCTGCTCGCGGACACTTGCACCGAACTGGGCGGGCTGGCCCAGTGGGCGGCGGCCGACGTCGGGGACAAGGAACAGCTGGAGGCAGCGCTGGATCTGGCCGTGACGTTGAACGGGCCGATCGACGGGCTGTTCCTCAACGCGGCCAGCGGGGGCACCTTCGCCCAGGTCTGCGACTACCCGGAGGAGAGCTTCGAGGAGGTTCTGACCGTCAACCTGCGCTCGCCCTGGTGGGCGATCCGCCGTGTTCTTCCCGCAATGCTGGCACGCGGCACGGGATCGATCCTGCTGACGGGGAGCCTCGGTTCCGAGCGCGGCATGGGCGGGAACGCGGGTTATGTCGTGGCCAAGCATGGCTTGCGCGGACTGGCCATGGCGGTGGCGGCCGAGGTGGCGGGATCGGGGGTGCGCTGCAATCTGGTGATCCCCGGATTCATCGAAACGCCGATGCTGGCCAACCTGCCCGCCGAGGCGCACGCCGCCATGGCAGACCGCACGCCCCAGCGCCGGATCGGCCAGCCCGAAGAACTCGCCAATGTCGCGGCCTTCCTGCTCTCGGACGAGGCCAGCTACGTGACCGCACAAGGGTGGGCGGTCGATGGCGGGGTGCTTGGCACCGTCGCGCTCTAGAATTTGCTGCAGCATCAGGCCGAAAGCCGGCCGGAAAACAATCAAGGGAGAGTGACGATGACACTCAAGTATTACCACGCAGAGCCCGCCGCGAACTCGCTCAAGTCGATGATTCCCCTGAAGGAAAAGGGCCTGGAGTTCGAGAGCCACTATGTTGACCTGCACAAGTTCGAGCAGCACTCGGAGTGGTTCGTCAAGCTGAACCCAGAAGGCCAGGTGCCGGTGCTGATCCATAATGACCAGATCATCACCCAGACCTCGGTGATCAACGAATACCTTGAGGACGTCTTCCCCGAAGTGCCGCTGCGGCCTTACGATCCGGTCGGCAAAGCCCGGGTCCGCGCCTGGAACAAGTTCGTTGACGAACATGTGATGAACCACGTCTCGATGCACGGCTGGCACCGCATGGTTGGCGTGATCGCGCGCAGCATCGATGGCGGCGAGTTCGAGAGCCTGCTTGAGCGGATCCCCCTCCCCGACCAGCGCAAGAAATGGGCGACCGCGCGCTCGGGCTTCTCCGAAGCCGATCTGGCCAATGCGACCGACAAGATCATCTATGCCTGCGCCAAGGTCGAAACCCAGTTGGGCGAGAGCCTGTGGCTGGCCGGCGACATGTTCACCACCGCCGACATCAACTTCTATGCCATGTGCGGCATGATGGTGGAGCGCATGTTCCCTGAACTGGAGGTCGCCGAAAAGTACCCGCGCCTGATCGACTGGCGCGATCGGATGAATGCCCGCCCGGGCGTGAAGGCGGCACTGGAAATGCCCGACCATACCGCGCCTGGCCTGCGCACCTTCACCGGCCACGTACGCTGACAGCGGGAGAAGAGGCCTGACCATGGCAACATTCGTCCTGATTCATGGCTCTTGGCACGGGGGCTGGTGCTTCGATGCGGTCCGTGCCCGGCTGGAAGAGGCCGGGCACGCCGTGATCGCTCCGGACCTGCCCGGGATGGGCGGCGATGAAGCGGCTCTGCGCGCCGTGACCCTGCAAGGCTGGGCCGACTTTGCCGCCGACCTGTGCCGCAGGGCGCCGCAGCGGCCGGTGATCCTGGCCGGCCACAGCCGCGGCGGGCTCGTCATCAGCCAGGCCGCCGAAACGGCGCCCGAGGCGATCGACGCGCTGGTCTACATCTGTGCGATGATGTTGCCCGATGGCATGTCGCGGGCCGAGTTCAAGGCCATGGAAGAGCCGAATTCGGCCTTCGATGCAATCGTGACGCCGGTCTGCAACGGGGCTGGGACTGTCGCCGATCCCGACGCCGCTCCGGCCGTCTTTGCGCAGATCTCACCCCGCGATCTGGTCGCGCGGGCCATGGCCCGCCTTGCGGCCGAGCCCCACGGCCCGCGTTCGACCCCAATGCGCCTGACGGCCGACCGTTTCGGCAGCGTGCCGCGGACCTATATCGAATGCAGTGAAGACCGCACCATTCCCCGCAGCAGCCAGCGCACCATGCAGCGCCTGGTGCCGGGCGCCGAGGTGGTCGAGCTTTATGCCGACCACTCGCCGTTCCTCTCCCGGCCCGAGGCGCTGTCCACCATGTTGCTCGAGGTGGTGGCAAAGGTGCCAGGCTGAGCCTGGACACCCCAAGGCTTCAGTCCTTGAACACCACGGTCTTGCTATCGTTCATCAGCACCCGGTCCTGCAGGTGCCAGTGGACCGCCTGCGCCAGGACCCGCCGCTCGATATCGCGCCCCTTGCGCACCAGATCATCGGGACTGTCGGCGTGGCTGATCGCCTCGACATCCTGGTGAATGATCGGCCCTTCGTCGAGATCGGCGGTGACATAGTGCGCGGTGGCACCGATCATCTTGACCCCGCGGGCATGGGCCTGGTGATAGGGCTTGGCGCCCTTGAATCCGGGCAGGAAGCTGTGGTGGATATTGATGCAGCGGCCCGAGAGGAACGCCGCCAGATCGTCCGACAAAATCTGCATATAGCGCGCCAGCACGACCAGCTCGGCCCCGGTCGAGGTGACGAGCTCCTTGATTCGGGCTTCCTGCTGGGCCTTGGTTTCCTTGGTTACCGGCAGGTGGTGGAACGGAATGTCCCCGATCAGGGTGATCTTCAGCGCCTCGCGCGGGTGGTTGCAGATGATCCCGACCACCTCCATCGGCATTTCGCCGATCCGCTGGCGATAGAGCAAGTCACCCAGGCAGTGGTCGAACTTGGAGACCAGCAGCAACACCTTGCGCAGTTCGCTCTGCCGGTGCAAGCGCCAATCCATCGCATGGTCCTCGGCAAACGGGGCAAACGTGCCCACCAGGGCATCGTAATTCGAACCTTCGACCAGCTCGAAGGCCACCCGCATGAAGAACTGGCCTGATTCGACATCGTTGAACTGCTTGGCATCCAGGATATTGCCACCCTGATCCGCCAGAATCCGCGCAACGCCGGCCACCAGACCAGGACGGTCGGGGCATGACAGGGTGAGGATGAAGGTCTCGGTCGCCATGATCTGCAGTCTCTCCGAAAGGTTCGGCCGGAATTCCGGCTCGCTGGAATTATCGTTTGTGTTGCATACAAAGTTTGGTATGCAAAGCCAGCATTATGTGAGTTGGGAGAGAGCCCATGGCGGCAAAGAATCTTGAAGAGGTCCTCGGTCAGGCTGGAAACGTCGTGTCGATGCTGCGCAACTCGCAGCTCGGGGCCTATGTCTATCCCGTTGTAGCGCCCGAATTTTCGAACTGGCGCTCGGAACAGTGGGCGTGGCAGCACAGCGCGGTTCTGTTCGACCAGTCGCACCACATGGTGAACCTGTACATTCGCGGCAAGGACGCGGCCAAGCTGCTGTCCGACACGATGATCAACAGCTCCAAGGGCTGGACGGTCAACAAGGCCAAGCAATATGTGCCCACCACGCCCTATGGCCATGTGATCGGTGACGGCATCATCTTCTGGGAGGAAGAGCAGAGCTTCACTTATGTCGGCCGTGCCCCGGCCTCGAACTGGCTGCGTTATCATGGCGCGACCGGCGGCTACGATGTCGAGATCGAGCTGGACGACCGCTCGCCGATGCGCCCCATGGGCAAGCCCGTCACCCGCAAGGAATGGCGCTTCCAGATCCAGGGCCCGCAGGCCTGGAACGTGATCGAGAAGCTGCATGGCGGACCGCTGGAGCAGCTCAAGTTCTTCAACATGGGCACGATGAACATCGCCGGTAAGACCGTGCGCACCCTGCGTCACGGCATGTCGGGCGCGCCGGGACTTGAGATCTGGGGTCCCTATGCCGAGCAGGAGGAGATCCGCGCCGCCATTCTTGAGGCTGGCAAGGAATTCGGGCTGATCGCCTGCGGCAGCCGCGCCTATCCTTCGAACACGCTCGAATCGGGCTGGATTCCCTCACCGCTGCCGGCGATCTACACCGGTGAGAAGCTCAAGGGTTTCCGGGAATGGCTGGGGGCGGATTCGTACGAAGCCACGGGCTCGATCGGCGGCTCGTTCGTGTCCGACAACATCGAGGATTACTACCTCAATCCCTGGGAGCTGGGTTACGGCTCTTTCGTGAAGTTCGACCATGATTTCCATGGCCGCGAAGCGCTTGAGGCGCTGAATCCGGCCGAGCAGCGCAAGAAGGTGACGCTAGCCTGGAATTCCGAGGACATGGCGAAGATCACAGCGTCGATGTTCAACCCGGATGGCGAAGCCTACAAGTTCTTCGATGTGCCGCTCGCGAACTACGCCTCTTCCAACTACGATCGCGTGGTCGATGCCGGCGGCAGGACCGTTGGTCTGTCGATGTTCACCGGCTACTCGTATAACGAAAAGCAGGCGCTCAGCCTGGCGACCGTCGATCACGAGATACCGGTCGGCACGGAGCTGCGCGTCGTTTGGGGTGAAGAGAACGGCGGCACGAAGAAAACCACGGTCGAGCCGCACAAGCAGATCGAAGTGCGCGCCGTGGTCAGCCCGGTGCCATACAGCCGGGTTGCGCGTGAGTCTTACGCCGAAGGCTGGCGGACTGCCCGCTGATTGTCGTTGCGCCAGCGCCGAAGCTACCCCGGACCACCGGTGAGCTTCGGCGCCGGCTGTCTGTGCTGAGGATGCGCCGATGGGCAAGCCACTGATCCATCCCAATTGGGACAAGCAGCCGGAAGGAATAACCGATGGCTATTCGCTCGAGATAACCGCCAAGGACGTTGTGGCATTGCGCGAGGCAGCGCCGCTGATCCCGGCGGAAACCCCAGTCGCCGTGACCTCGCTGCCGGGCGAAGAACTCTCGGCTCGCATCGCCGCAACCGTCGCTGTGCGCGAATTGGGCTTCGAGCCAATGCCGCATTTTTCGGCCCGGCGCATCCTGTCGCGCGAGGAGTTCGAGACCTATCTCGACGCGGTCGTGCGGGACGCCGGAGTCAAACGCTGCTTCCTCGTGGCTGGCGACCCACCTGAACCACAAGGCCCGTTCTTCGACAGTTCGGCCCTGATCGCCACGGGATCGTTCGAACGCAACGGGATCACGGCGATCGGCATTGGCGGCCATCCCGAGGGCCACCCGATCATGTCCGCACAGGAATGCTGGGACGTGCTCGCGCTAAAAATTGCCGATATTGAGTCGCGTGGTATGGCTCCGCTGGTCGTCACCCAATTCGGCTTCGATGCCGATGCGTTTCTCGGTTGGCTCAAACAGGCCCGCCAGCGTGGCATTGACACGCCGATCCGTATCGGCGTGCCCGGCCCCGCCGGGATCAAGACCCTGCTGCGCTTCGCCGCGCGCTGCGGCGTCGGCGCTTCGGCCAGCGTCATGGCCAAGTACGGCCTCTCGATTACCAACCTGCTTGGCAGTGGCGGGCCCGATAAGCTGGTAGACCGGTTTGCCGCCAGCCTGGGTGCGGAGCATGGCCGGGTGAGACTGCATTTCTATCCGTTTGGCGGGCTCGGCAAGACGGTCGAGTGGATCGGCGCCTATGAACGCAAGAACGGACTGGCATGACGAATTTTGTTCTGGTCCATGGCGCTTGGGGCGGCGGCTGGGCCTACGACCGCCTCTTTGCTGACCTGCGGGCACGGGGGCACGAGGTGGTCGTGGCCGCACTGACCGGCCTGGGCACCCGCGCCGCCGAATTGAATCCGGCGATCTCCCTGTCCACCCACATCGATGACGTGTGCGCCCAGGCAGAAGCCGCCGGGTTCGATCGCTTCGTCCTGGTTGGCCACTCCTATGGCGGCATGGTCATCACCGGGACTGCCACACGGCTTGGCGCGCGGATCGACGCTCTCATCTACCTTGATGCCTTTCTGCCTGAGGACGGCCAGTCAATCTGGGACCTGACCGAGGCCTGGGAGCATGAACATTACATAGGCAGCCAGAAGGACATGCCCGGACTGGTGCCCCCCCTGCCCGGCATCGAACACCCCTTGCTCGGCCGCCATCCATTGCTCACGTTCCTTGAACCGGTGCGTTTCACCGGCGAAGAAGCCCGCGTGAAACGCCGCTGCTACGTCTTTGCAACGGGCTGGCAGCCGACCCCTTTCACCCGTTTCGCGGAACATGTGCAGGGCAACCCAGCCTGGGAATACCATGAAGCGGCGGCCGGCCATGATGTGATGGGCGACCAGCCCGAGCAGACACTTGCCCTGCTGCTCAGCTGCTGCTGAGTTGCGAACTCAGTCGCCGAAGAAATTCAACTCCAGCAGAACTGCGTTCGGGTCAATCAGGAAAATCTGGCGCAGGTTGATCGCTGTCACCGTGTTCAGCTGGAACATGACCTGGCAGGCCCGCAGCCGGTCGATCATCGCGTCATAACCCGAGCAGTTCAGGGCGGATATGATGGACGGAGCCGGTCGGTCCCGGGTGGGTTGGCCGGTCAAAGGCGCGTGGACAATCCTCGCTGTTCAGGTGCAGGATCGCGCGGCCTGCCCCGTCATGCATCCATTGGCAGTTTTGTGGGGTGAGCGGCGCTGGCCCATCGCGCCGCTCCAACCCGATCACATCGGCATAAAAGCACGCAGAAGCGTCAAGATCAGCCGTGATGATGTTGACATGATCGAGCGCATTGACCTTCATTCTGGTGCCCTCACGTGGCCAGACGGGCAGCGTCCCGTGCCTCCTTGTAGCGGGCCCGACGGAAGGCCTCGATCTTCACGCGCTCGTCAAAGCCGGGATCCTGCGGGTAGTCGCGATAGTCAGACAGCACTTCCTCGAAGTACTCGGCCAGTTCCTCGCGATGATCGGGCATCGGGAAGATATAGGCCTGGTTTTCACGCATGCCTTGGAGAATACGCGCGGCGATTACATCCGGTTCCATGCCGACTTGGTGCATGCCGGCGAGCTGCTTGACTCCCTCGGTGTTGACCGGCTTGGCGCCATCCATGAGCTCGGCCGGGCGGACGTCGTCGGACGCGTAGATCAGACTCTTGACCAAGCCTGGACAGACGCAGGACACGCCGATTCCCTTTGGCGCCAAAGAGTAACGCAAGCTCTCCGACAGCCCTCGCACCGCGAACTTGGTGGTGTTGTAGATGCCCGGCGTTCCACTGGCGAGCCAGCCAGCCATCGAGGCGGTATTGACGACATAGCCGCCCTGCCCGTGCGCGATCATCCGCGGCACGAAGGTCATCACCCCGTTGATCGGGCCATGCAGGTTCACCCCCATCAGCCAGTCCCAGTCGGAATAGCTCGAATCCTCGATCGACTGGAATAGATTGACCCCGGCGTTGTTGAACAGCAGCGTGACGGTCCCAAACCTGGCTTCGACCTCATCGGCCGCACGCGCCATCTCCTCGCGGTCGCCGACGTTGACCTTGATCCCCATAACCAGCTGGTTGTCGAACGATTGCACCGCGCGCTCGATATGCTCCTCGCGAATGTCGGCGATGGCCACCTTGCAGCCTTCGGCCAGCAGCGCGCGAACCAGTCCGATCCCGACGCCATTGGCGCCACCGGTGACAAAGGCGGTTCTTCCGGCAAACTCGATCATGCCTTCAACTCCTGTTGGCGGGCGATTTCAGCCGCCCAGATCGGCGAATTGAACAGCATCGCGAAAGTCGCCTTGTATTCCTCGTTATGGGGAAGCTTCGCTGGCACCGCTGCGATCGTGGCCCGGGCCCGATCGGTCACGCCGGGCAGGAACTCGCTGTGGGTAAGGATAAAGAGTTCATCGTTCAGAATGCCCTCCAGCACGCGCTGCCCTACTGCCTCCTTGGTCATGTAGAGATGGAAGAAACTTCCACCGTTCTGCCGGCGCTTGTCAGCCTCGGCATAGCCGGTTTCCGCCAGATCATCTGGCCGGGTCTTGCCGGCCTCGGCGATGTTCGACTGCACCGCCCCAGGGCAGAACGCCGAACAGATCACGCCCCGCGATTCGAGTTCGGGGCGCATGCATTCCATCATCGTCATGACCGCCGACTTGGCTGATGAGTAGATCGCCGTGCCGCCAACTGGGACCAGGCCCGACATCGAAGAAGTGTTGACGATGTGCCCACCCTCGCCGTGGCTCAAAATGCGCGGCAAGATCGTAACGATCCCATTGATCACCCCACCAAGATTGACCCCCATGACCCAGTCCCAATCAGCAAAGGTCGCCAGTTCGGTCGGCCCGACGACGGCAACGCCGGCATTGTTGACCAGCAGGTGGATTTTGCCAAACCGCGCCTCGACCGCATCGGCGGCCGCAGCATAGGCGGCGCGGTCGGTGACATCGAGCTTAAGTGCGAGAACATTGTCGCCGCCACCGAGCTCGGCCAACCCCTCGTCGAGATGGTCCTGCCTGATGTCGGCGATGGTGACGTTCATTCCCGCGCCGAGCAGCGCCTTGGCGATACCAAGGCCTACGCCGCTGGCGCCCCCGGTTACGAATGCGGTTTTGCCTGGCAGGTTCTGCATATCATCCCTCTTCCAATGGGTGCGCCGCAGTTTTCGCGGACTCATCACAAACAGACTATTCACCAGAGCGTATTTGTATGCAAGACTGACAATGTTGGTCCGTCAGAGACCGTCACCGGCAATGCCCGGGAATGTGGCGAGAGGAAACGCATGACGCTCGAAACGGCCCTGGCCGCGACTGGAGATGCCGCGCCAATCAATGCTGAAGACGGCGGCGCTGCGGACCAAAGAGCAACCGCAGCAGGCTATTGGGCCCTGCTCGTGATCGTGCTCGCCACCTTCATAACGTTCTTCGATCAGGTGCTGTTCGGTATGTTGGCCGAACGGATCAAGCATGATTTCGGCCTGACCGATTCACAGCTGGGCTTCCTGGCCGGCCCGGCCGGGATCATCTGCTATCTGTTCGTGGGCATCCCGCTGGCGCGCCTGGCGGACATCTATCCGCGCAAATATGTGCTGGCCGGCGGAGTCGCCGTCATCGGCACGATCATTTCCCTGGGCGGACTAGCGCAGAATTTCGCCCAGTTCGTAGGCACCCGGATTTTCCTCGCGGCCGGTGGCTCGGCCCATGCGCCGTCATCCTATTCGCTGCTGGCCGACGCCTTCCCGCCACGCAGGTTGACCCGCGCTTTCGCGCTGCTGCAATTTGGTTTCATCGGCGGCACCACCCTGGGGCCATGGATTGGCGGCATGTTGGTGATGATGGCGGCCGGCTGGGCGCCAAGCCAGTTCGGCCCGCTGCGGATCTTCGGGTGGCAGTGGGTCATGATTGTCACCGGCCTGCCCGCGCTGCTGGTGGCGCTGCTCTTCCTGACGGTACGCGAGCCGAGCCGGCAAGCCCCGCCACCGAATTCGAGCCGACCGCCGCTCGAAGGCTCGCTTGGACGCAAGGTACTGACCTTCATGGGGCTCGATGCCTTCCGGGCGATCAACGCGCGGCCGCAGGTGTTCTACCCGCTGTTCGGCGCGCTCGCGCTCAGCGCCATCGACGTGTTCGGTATGCAGTTCTGGCGCACGCCGTTCCTGATCCGCACCTATGGCTGGAACGAGGCCCAGATCGGCCGGGCCCTCGGCGGGATCATGCTGGTCTCGTCGCTGTCCGGACTGCTGCTCGGCGGTGTTCTGGTCGAGTGGCTGGCCAAGCGCTACAAGGATGCCAATGTCCGCGCCGCTGCAATCTGCTTCGCCGGGGTAACGGTCTGCTCCATCCTGTCGCCGTTGATGCCCTCTGCGGAACTGTCGCTGGCCGTGATGGCTCCGTCTGCGGCTTTCGGCATGGCCGGTGCGGTGCCGCAGAATGCGGCGGTCCAGCGCATCGCCCCCAATGCCCTGCGCGGCCAGGTGACGGCGATCTACCTGTTCATGTTCACGTTCTTCGGTGCGATGGGCAGCTTTTTTATCGGCCTTGTGCAGGACTTTGTGATCGTCGCCGAGCAGGACCTGTGGAAGTCCCTTGTGCTGTGTGCCGGCCTGCTGATGCCGCTGGCCACTTATCTCATGGTGCGGGCGATGCGGCCCTATCGCGAAGAACTCGAACGACTTGAAGCACAGGAAGTGACCCCAGCATGACAACCTATCCTTCGCTTTGCATGATCATCAATGGCGAACGCATTGCCGGCGGCGGTCGTCGCACGCACACGGTCATGAACCCGGCGACGGGCGAGCCGATTGGCGAATTGCCGCTCGCCGATCCTGCCGATCTCGATCGCGCTCTGGAAATCGCGCAGGAAGGCTTCCGGATCTGGCGGAACGCCCCTGCCGCCCAGCGAGCCGCGGTGCTGCAAGGGGCGGCTCGACTGCTTCTGGAACGGCAGGAGGATATCGCCCGCATCGCGACGATGGAGCAAGGCAAGCCGCTCGCGGAAACGCGCATCGAAGTGATGATGAATGTCGGCCTGTTCAACTTTTACGCCGGCGAATGCCAGCGGCTTTATGGCCGCGCGCTGGTGCGTCCGACGGGCACCCGCTCGACCGTGATGCACGAGCCGGTGGGGGTGGTCGCCGCCTTTGCACCGTGGAACTTCCCGATCGGCAATCCCGGCCGCAAGTTCGGCGCACCGATCGCCGCTGGATGTTCGGTGATCCTGAAATCGGCCGAGGAAACTCCCGCTTCGGCGCTGGCCGTGCTGCAGTGTCTGCTCGATGCCGGACTGCCGAGCCAGGTCGCTCAGGCGGTGTTCGGGGTGCCCGACGAAGTCAGCCGCCATCTGCTCGCCAGCCCGATCACCCGCAAGCTCTCGTTCACCGGCTCGACGGTGGTCGGCAAGCACCTTGCAAGGCTGGCAACGCAGAACATGCTGCGCACAACGATGGAACTGGGTGGCCATGGCCCTGTGCTGGTGTTCGACGATGCCGACGTGACCAGGGTGCTTGACACGATGGTGCCGCACAAATTTCGCAACGCGGGTCAGGTCTGTGTCAGTTCAACCCGGTTCCTGGTGCAGGAGCGGCTATTTGACGCTTTCAGCGCCGGCTTCGCCGAACGGGCTGCCGCAATCCGGGTGGGCGACGGGCTGGCAGAAGGCACCCAGATGGGTCCCATGGCCAACCCCCGGCGCCCCGAAGCGATGGAGCGGCTGATCGGCGATGCGACAAAGCAAGGCGCCCGACTGCTCGCCGGCGGTGAGCGTCTTGGCAACCAGGGCTACTTCTATGCGCCGACCGTCCTCGCCGATGTGCCGATATCCAGCGCGATCATGAACGAAGAGCCCTTTGGCCCGGTGGCGATCATCAACCGCTTCGCTGACGAGGACGAGGCCGTCACCGAGGCCAACCGCCTGCCCTACGGGCTGGCCGCCTATGCCTGGACGGCCGACAACAAACGCCAACAGCGACTGGCGCGCGAGATCGAGGCCGGCATGGTCGGCATCAACACCGCGATGATCGCCGGTGCCGATGCTCCGTTCGGCGGTGTCAAATGGTCAGGCAACGGCTCGGAGGACGGACTCGAAGGGGTGCTAGCCTGCATGATCACCAAAGCCATTCACGAGGGGTGAGACCAATGACACACGAATTGAAGATCGGTGGTGATCGCGGCTACCTGCGTATCGCGACCGAAGAGGCATTTGCCACCCGCGAACAGATCGATGTGTTCCTGCGCATGATCCGCGATGGCCAGGCCGACAAGGGGATGGTCTCGCTGTGGGGCTTCTATGGCACCAGCCCATCGGAGCGGGCGACACAGATCCTCAACCGCTTGCTCGACCTCGGCGAGGGCCGCATTGCCAGCATGGATGCGACCGGGATCGACAAGGCCATCCTCGCACTGACCTCACCGGGCGTGCAGCCGTTTCTCGACATGCAGGAGGCCCGGGGTATCGCCAGCCGGGCCAACGACCTGCTCGCCGACGCCTGTGGGCGCTATCCAGATCGTTTTATCGGCATGACCGCAATCGCCCCGCAAGACCCGGAATGGTCCGCTGCTGAGATCCGCCGGGGTGCGAACGAGTTGGGCTTTAAAGGCGTTCAGATCAACAGCCACACGCAGGGTCGCTATCTCGATGAGCCGTTCTTCGACCCGATCTTCCGCGCGCTGGTCGAGTCTGGCCAGCCGCTCTACATCCACCCCGCCACGCCGCCCGACAGCATGATCACCCCGATGATCGAGGCCGGGCTCGATGGGGCGATCTTTGGCTTCGGGGTTGAAACGGGCATGCACTTGTTGCGCCTGATCACCATCGGGATTTTCGACAAGTACCCCGATCTGCAGATCATGGTCGGTCACATGGGGGAAGCCCTGCCCTACTGGCTCTACCGGCTCGATTACATGCACCAGGCCGGGGTCCGCTCGAAGCGCTACGAACGCATGAAACCGCTGCAGAAGACCATTGCCGAGTATATGCGCTCGAACGTTCTGATCACCAATTCAGGCATGGCCTGGGAACCGGCGATCCGGTTTTGCCAGGACGTGGTTGGCGAGGACCGCGTGATGTATGCCATGGACTATCCCTACCAATACGAGGCGTGCGAGGTGCAGGCGCTGGATAACATGGCGATCTCGGCCGAGGTGAAGAAGAAGTTCTTCCAAACCAATGCCGAGCGCTGGTTCAAGCTCTAAGCAGGCGCGAGGCCGAAGGTCGGCAAAAGGGAGACGGCCATGAATGATCAGCACAATCGCGCCATCACCCGCGCCGGGTGGGTCACGCTCACGCTGGTTTCGCTGACCCAGTTGCTCAGCCTGCTCGACCGGCAAATTCTGGCGATCCTGAGCCCGCGGATCAAGCAGGACTTGAACATCGGCGACGCCGAGATGGGGCTGCTCTATGGCACGGTCTTCGCGCTGTTCTATGCCACCTTCTCGCTGCCGCTGGGGCGGCTGGCTGACGGGTGGAAACGGACCAAGCTGCTGGCGCTGTGTATCGCGGTCTGGTCGCTGGCCACAGGATCGGCGGCCTTTGCGACCGGCTTCGGGCTGCTCGCGCTATCGCGGCTGGGCGTCGGTATTGGTGAAGCGGCCGCCCAGCCCGCGGGCACCAGCCTGGTCTATGACCATTTCCCCAAGGCCCGGCGCGGACTGGCCATGGCCGTCATGGCCGCCGCGATTGCCCTGGGCCTGGGCCTGTCGAACCTGCTTGGCGGCGTAGCGGCAGACTGGTGGGACCAGCTTCATCCACAGGGCCCGGGCGGGCTGGGCTTCTCCGGCTGGCAATTCGCCTTCCTGATCGCCGCCCTGCCCGGAATTGGCTTGGCGCTGTTGCTGTCGCGCTTGCCCGAACCGCAGCGCGGCGCCATCGACGGGCTGGTCCCGGTCCATGACCCCGCTCCGTTCCGCGCCAGCGCGGACTTGTTCGCCGCGATCCTGCCTGGCAGCAACTGGCTGGCCATGGCCCGACAGCGGGCGAGCACCCGGCAGTGGCTGGCGAACCTGGGCGGGTTGCTGGCCCTGGTGGTGGCGGGAACTCTGGCCGCGCACTGGTGTGCCGCGCTTTCCCCGCGACCGCCGCTGCAACTGGGCGGGGTGACGATCAGCCCGCACGCGCTGCAATGGGGCGTGGTCGGCTTTGGACTCTATGTCTTGTTCAACCTGGTCCAGTCGCTGCGCACCACCGATCCCGTGGCCCATGCAGTGATCACGCGCTCACCTGCACTGCTGCTGTGCATGGCGGTGGGATCTCTGCAATCGCTGATCAACTACGGAATCATGGGCTTCACTCCGGCCTTCCTGATGAAGACCTATCACCTCACCGCCACCGAGACCGGGCTGAAATTCGGCCTGCTCTCCGCCGGGCTGGGTGTGGTCGGTCCGCTGATTTCTGGCCCCCTATCCGACCTGCTCAACCGCCGCCTGCCTGGCGCCGGGCGGGTCTGGGTGGTTGTATTCGCGCTGGGGCTGTCGCCGCTCCTGGCCATGTGGGTCTACAGCGCGCCCACCGCTGGTCAATTCTACCAGCGCTTCGTGGCCTACAGCCTGGTGCTGACGATGTGGCTACCGCCGCTTTACGCGGTGATGTTCGAACAGGTGCTGCCGCGGATGCGGGCGATCACCGCCTCGACCTATATCGTCATCATGACCATCGTCGGGCTGGGGATCGGGCCTTACGCGGTAGGGCTGATGTCGGACGCGGCAGGCGGCAATCTCGGCGTGGCGATCCTGTCGATCAATTGGGTATCCCCGCTGATCGTACTGCTGCTGCTGGTGCTGGCGCGGCGCGCCTCCCGCGATGAGGCCAGCCTGTCAGCGCGGGCCCGGGCGGCCGGTGAACCTGTTTAAGCGCGTTTTACGGGCCGGTGCCCGGCTCCGGCCCGCTCGCTCCGGCAGCTGCGGCCCGCAGATCATCGAAAAATTCGGCCTGCACCGCGGACGGCCGCCAGAAGGCGCGGGTGGTGACGCCGATGCGGCGATCATGTCCGGCCGGAGCCTTACCCAAGCTTGTCAGCCAGCCAGCCTCAAGCTCCACCGCCACCTGATCTGGTGAGAGCAGGGTCAGCAAATCGCTGTCGATGAGCAGCTGCCGGATCGTCATGACCGAGCCGCACTCAATCGGCACCGGCGGTGGCGCCACCCCGGCCATGGTGAACATCCGCTCCCAACTCTCGCGCAGCGGTGCGCCAGGCCCAGCGATCACCCAGGCATAGGCGGCCAAGGCCGCCAGATCCGGCATGGTCTCCTCCAGCGGATGCCCCTTGCGCGCGATTATTGCCGGAGAATCGTGGAACAACGTTTCCTGGACGAGATCAGGCTCCAGCAGCGGCTCGCGCAGTGCGCCTACCATCAGATCGATCATCCCATTGCGCAGCGGCTCGACCAGTTCCGCGCGCGATCCTTCGACGATGGAGATGCGCACCTGCGGGTGCCGCCGCACGAAGCGCGCGACAGCGGCGGGCAGGACCTTGGCGCGTGAGAGCGGCATGGCGCCGATCACGATGCAGCGGGTCTCAAGCCCCTTCAGCGCCGCGATCTCGGCCAGCCCGGCGACCAGCTCAACCCGGGCGAGCCGGAACGACCGGGCCAGGGCCACTCCGGCCTCGGTCAGAACCACGCTCTTGCCGCGTCGGTCGACCAATTTGCGCCGCAGCGACAGAGCCAGATCGGTCACTGCCCGATGCAACGAGGGGAGGGAAAGCCCGGTGCAAATGGCGGCGCCATTATAGCTGCCGTGGTCGGCCAGCGCGAGCAGCGCGCGCAGCCGCGACATCGTCACATGCGGCCCCGGGATATGTTCGTGCGCGGCGCGGATGCGCGGCACCAGCAGCGCGGCGGCTTCGGTGGGCACCATCCCGTCGTGGCGTCGTTCGAACAGCGGCAGGCCGATCTCGGCCTCGATCCGGGCGAGCGCCTGGGTCAGCGCCGGCTGGGTCAGGTTCACCGCCTGCGCCGCCGCGCTCATCGTGCCGAGTTCGGCGATCCTGGCCACGGCGGCCAGGTGGCGCAGGTTGAGTTCCCAGATATCCATGCAGCATACTTAGCAAAAACCAATAGTCGCGCCAGTGTTCCGCCTTCCCCCTTCGCAAGCGGCGGATCATGAAGCAGGCTGACCATGCAATGGGAGATTTGGCGGCATGAGCGGTATCGTCGTCCAGAACATCGAACGGGCCGCGCCCGATGTGATTGATGGCCTTGCCGCCTGCGGCGTCGCCACGGTCCATGAGGCGCAGGGCCGGACCGGGCTGCTGGCGAGCTATATGCGCCCGATCTATTCCGGTGCGCGGATCGCGGGTTCGGCGGTGACGATCAGCGCGCCCCCGGGCGACAACTGGATGGTCCATGTCGCCATCGAGCAGCTCCAGCCCGGCGACATCCTGCTGCTCGCCCCGACCAGCCCGTGCGAGGACGGCTATTTCGGCGATCTTCTCGCCACCAGCGCCCAGGCGCGGGGCTGCCGGGGGCTGGTGATCGACGCCGGGGTGCGTGACGTGCGCGACCTGACCGAGATGCAGTTCCCGGTCTGGTCCAAGGCGGTCTACGCGCAGGGCACGGTCAAGAACACGCTGGGCAGCGTCAACGTGCCGGTGGTCTGCGCCAATGCCCTGGTCAACCCGGGCGACGTGATCGTGGCCGACGATGACGGCGTTTGCGTCGTCCCCCGCGCCAAGGCCGAGGCGGTGCTGGCTGCCGCCCGGGCGCGCGAGGCCAACGAGGGCGACAAGCGCGCGCGACTGGCCGCCGGAGAACTGGGGCTCGACATGTACAAGATGCGCGAGCGGCTGGCCGAAATGGGGTTGAAGTATGTCTAGGAGCGGAACCAACCCCTCCCCTGAAGGGGAGGGGCTTATGAGCGCCTCCCACTTCGCCCCCTGCATGTGGATGCGCGGCGGCACGTCGAAGGGCGGCTACTTCCTCAAGGACGATCTGCCCGCCGATCCCGCCGCACGCGACGCCTTCCTGCTCCGCGTGATGGGCAGCCCCGATCCGCGCCAGATCGATGGCATGGGCGGCGCCGATCCGCTGACCAGCAAGGTTGCCGTGGTCACCAAGTCCACCCGCCCCGGGATCGACGTCGATTACCTGTTCCTGCAGGTCTTCGTCGATCAGGCGATCGTCACCGACGCGCAGAACTGCGGCAACATCCTGGCCGGCGTCGGCCCCTTCGCGATCGAGCGCGGGCTGATTGCGGCCACCGGCGATGAAACGCGCGTCGCGATCTTCATGGAGAACACCGGCCAGGTCGCGATCGCGACCGTGCAGACGCCCGGCGGCGTGGTGACCTATGCGGGCGATGCCGCGATCGATGGCGTGCCGGGCACGCACGCCCCGATCCCCACCGAATTCCGCGACACCGCCGGATCGTCGTGCGGGGCGCTCCTGCCCAGCGGGCACCCGGTCGACGTGGTCAATGGCGTCCCCGTCACCCTGATCGACAACGGCATGCCCTGCGTGGTGATGAAGGCCGCCGATGTGGGCATCACCGGTTACGAGGATCGCGACTGGCTCGATGCCAACAGCGAACTCAAGGCGCGGATCGAGGCGATCCGGCTGGCCGTGGGCGAGCGGATGAACCTGGGCGACGTGCGCGAGAAGACCGTCCCCAAGATGATGCTGGTCGCCCCACCCCGGGCCGGCGGCGCGGTCTGCGTGCGCAGCTTCATTCCGCACCGCGCCCATGCCACGATCGGCGTGCTCGGCGCGGTTTCCGTGGCGACCGCCTGCCTGATCCCCGGCTCGCCTGCGGCCGATGTGGCCCTCGTGCCCAAAGGGCTGCGCAAGACCCTGTCAGTCGAGCACCCCACCGGCGAGATGAGCTGCGTGCTTGAGGTCAGCGATGCGGGTGAGGTCGTCAGCGCCGCCCTGCTGCGCACGGCCCGCAAGCTGATGGACGGGATGGTGTTCGGCTAGCATTCGCGCGTGGCCTTCGACAGGCTCAGGCTGAGCGGGCCTGGGTTTACAAGTCCTTAGAAGAGATCCGCTCGGGCTGAGCCTGTCGAAGCCCGCGCGCAACCGGAGCCCCCCATGACCGACCGCATCATCTCCTGGCACGCCAACCCGTCGAAGCCGCGCTACACCCCGCCCCCGGGCGCGGTCGATGCCCATTGCCACGTGTTCGGGCCGATGGCGCAGTTCCCGTTCAGCGCCAAGGCCAAGTACCTGCCCGAGGACGCCGGGCCGGACATGCTGTTCGCCCTGCGCGATCATCTGGGCTTTGCCCGCAACGTGATCGTCCAGGCCAGCTGCCACGGCACCGACAATGCTGCGACGCTGGACGCCATCGCCAAGTCGAACGGCCTTGCCCGCGGGGTGGCGGTGGTCGATCCGGCGATCGACGCGGCCGGGCTCGCCGCGCTGCATGACGGCGGCATCCGCGGCATCCGCTTCAACTTCCTCAAGCGGCTGGTTGACGATGCGCCCAAGGACAAGTTCCTCGACGTGGCCCGGCGCCTGCCCGCCGGGTGGCATGTGGTGATCTATTTCGAGGCCGACATCCTCGAGGAGCTGCGCCCCTTCATGGACGCGATCCCGGTGCCGCTGGTGATCGACCACATGGGCCGACCCGATGTGCGCCAGGGTCCTGACGGGGCCGACATGAAGGCGTTCCGCGCCCTGCTGAACAGCCGTGATGACATCTGGTTCAAGGCCACCTGCCCCGACCGGCTTGACGCGATCAAGGAGGGCGGCGCGGGCGATCCGTGGGACGCCTTCGCCAGCGCCGTGGCGCCGCTGGTGGCCGATTATCCCGACCGCTGCCTGTGGGGCACCGACTGGCCGCACCCCAACATGGACACCGAGATTCCCGACGACGGCCACCTGGTCGACATGATCCCGCGCATCGCGCCGACCGCCGAGTTGCAACGCAAGCTGCTGGTGGACAATCCGATGCGGCTGTACTGGGCGGATTGAGGGGGGTGCCATCGGCGCCCCGGTTGCGGAGGCGCCGATGGCCAGGTCGCTGCTCGACAAGCTGGGATGGAAAGCCGGGACCGTGACCCGGGTCTGGCACCTGCCCGACGCCCTCGCCGCCGCCCTCGCGCCGCTGTCAACAGCCCCAACCGGCGAGCCCCGCTTCCGCATCGGCTTCGTCCGGGACAAGGCCGACCTGGTCGAGGCGGTCACGGTGCTGGCGGCGGACTATGCGCCCGGCGGGCACCTCTGGCTGTGCTATCCGAAGAAAAGCGGCTCGATCCCGACCGACCTCACCCGCGATCGCGGCTGGGAGCCGGTGCTGGCGCGGGGGTTCCTGCCCGTGACCCAGATCGCGCTCGATAACGACTGGTCGGCCCTGCGCTTCCGGCTGCGCGGCGAAATCACCAAGCTGACGCGGCGGAGCGAGGCGGGTTAGGGCAGCAGACCCTCAGGGGTGATGACGCGCAGGCAGGGCCCCGGCGGCGTGGTCACGGACAGCGGGTCGCCAATGACCGAGAGGATGGGGAGCGGACATCTTCAGATCCTCCCCCACCGGGGGAGGGGGACCATCCGCAGGATGGTGGAGGGGCACCCCGCCTTGACCATCTGCCGTGCCCCAAGGACAGTGCCCCTCCACCACCTTCGGTGGTCCCCCTCCCCGTACCGGGGAGGAAACAAAGGTCCGACTTCAGGCGAAACCAACCGTCCGATCCGCCCGGCCCTAGACCGGCAGACCCACGTAGTTCTCGGCGATGCCCTGCTGCGCCGCGCGGCTGGTGGCGATGTAGTCCAGCTCGGCCACCTGCATGCGGCGTTCGAACGGCCCATCCTCGGGGAAGCGGTGCATCAGCTTGGTCAGCGACCAGCTGAACCGCTCGGACTTCCACACCCGGGCGAGCGCCTTTTCGGAATAGCCCGCCACCGCATCGGCATCGTGGCGACGGAACCAGCCGACCAGCGCCTCGGCAGCATAGTGCACGTCGCTGGCGGCCAGGTTGAGGCCCTTGGCCCCCGTCGGCGGAACGATGTGCGCGGCGTCGCCACACAGCAGCAGGCTGCCGTGGCGCATCGGCTCGAACACGAAGGAGCGCAGCGGGGCAATCGACTTCTCGATCGAGGGGCCGCGCGTCATGTTGGCCGCGGCCTCGGGCCCGAGCCGCACCGCCAGCTCGTCCCAGATCCGCTCATCGGACCAGTCCTCGACCTTTTCGGTCAGCGGCACGTCGACATAGTAGCGGCTGCGGGTGTGGCTGCGCATCGAGGCCAGGGCAAAGCCGCGCTCGTGGTTGGCATAGATCAGCTCGTCGTTGCACGGCGGCACATCGGCCAGGATGCCGAGCCAGCCGAACGGATAGACCCGCTCGAAGCTGCGCCCCACGCTCGCCGGAATCGCCTGCCGCGAAGGGCCGTGGTAGCCGTCGCAACCCACGATGAAACGGGCGGCGATCTCGTGGGCCACGCCGTCCTTGCTGTAGGTCAGGCGCGGCGCCTCGCTCTCGATGTCGTGCAGGGCGACATCGGCCGCCTCCCACACCACCTCCAGCCCGCGCTCGGGCGCGGCATCCATCAGGTCGCGCTGGATCTCGGTCTGGCCATAGACCACCACCGTCTGCCCGGTCAGGTCCTGCACGTCGATACGGATCAGGCGCTCGCCATCGGCCAGGTTGAAGCCGGCCTCGACCAGGCCTTCGCGCCGCAACCGCGCATCGAGCCCGAGCCGCGCCATGATCCCGACCGTGACCTGTTCGAGCACGCCGGCGCGAATGCGCGACAGCACGTAGTCGGGCGCCTGCCGCTCGACCACCACGCATTCGATCCCTTCGGCCCGCAGCAGATGGCCCAGCATCAGGCCTGCGGGTCCAGCGCCGACAATGGCGACCTGCGTTTTCATGGCGAATTCTCCCACCGTGTTGTCGCTCCCCTGCTTGACACTGCCGCGGCGCCGGATGAAGGCATGGTTCGGTCAATTCTCAGGCACTTTTCGGACATTGCCCATGCCCCTGGCGAGCATCCCCGCCTATGCCCTATACGGAGAGGAAGACGGTCCCGATCGCCCGGCTTATGCGCACATCGAGACGATTGCGGCCCGCAGCTCGCTGCACGACTGGGAAATTGCGCCGCATCGCCATCACCGATCGGTTCAGGTACTTATTGTCATGACCGGCGAGGTCGAGGCCGCGCTCGACAGCACCCGCCTGCGGCTCGCGGCGCCCTGTCACGTCACGGTCCCGGTGGGCGCGGTGCACGGCTTCCGGTTCGCCCCGGCCAGCGAGGGATGGGTCCTGACCCTGGACCAGGCCTTCGCCGCCCGGGCGCGAGGTCCAGGCGATCCGCTCGGACGGCTGCTCGCCGGGGGCGGGGCCACGACGCTCCCCGAGCCCGAGGCGCGGCGCATCGCCCTGTTGGCCGCCGAACTGCTGGCCCTGGCTGGCGTGCCGCACGATGCCGCCCTGTTCCACGCGGTGGCCGAAGCGCTGCTCCGCTCGCTCCCCCGCGAGGACGCGGACAGCGCAGAGGACGGCGGCGAGGACGGCCGGCTGGCCCGGTTCCGCCATCTGATCGAGACGCACCTGAACGGGCATCGTCCGGTACGGTTCTACGCCGCCGCGCTGGGCATGACCGAACGGACCCTTGGCCGGCTGTGCCTGCGTCAGCTCGGCTGCACCCCGCTCGAGGTGATCCACCGCCGGGTGGCCAGCGAGGCCCAGCGGCTGCTGCGCTACACCAATGCGACCGTCGCGCAGGTCGCCGAGGAACTGGGCTTCGCCGATGCCTCGTACTTCTCGCGCTTCTATCTGCGCACCACCGGTCGGCGCCCCAGCGCGGAGCGGTCCTAGCGCCTGTTCTTATTAGGCCGTGACGGAGGCGATTTTGGTTCAGCGCAAGGAAGGTGGAGGGAGCTATGCTGATGCATAGTGACCGACGATGGACGCTGCGCCTCCCCACCGACCCGCTCCGCCCAATCCCGGCGTATCCACCTCAACAGGACAGGCTCTAAACCGCGTTGGCGCGGGCAATGGCGCCAAGCACGGCGGCACTGGGCTTGGGGGTGCGGACAAAGGTGCGGGGATCGACCGTGGCCAGGCCGAAGTGCGGCTTGTAGCCGAAGACCCACTCGAAATTGTCGATCAGCGACCAGTGGCAGTAGCCCAGCACCGGCACCCCATCGGCCATGGCCTGGTGCAGCCCGCCCAGAGCGGCCGGGATCAGTTCGGCCCGGACGCGGTCGTCATCGGTCCCGACCCCGTGTTCGGAGACCAGCACCGGCACCCCGGTCGCGGCGTGGGCGAAGCGGACAGCCCCGGCCAGGGAGGGAGCATAGACCTCGCCCCCGCTCCAGTTGCGCACCGCGTCGGGCGGCGGCGGCAGTCGCCCCTGTTCGCCCCACACCGCCCGTTCGTAATTCTGCACCCCGATGAAATCATCCTGGCGCGCCTCGCCCAGCCATTCGCCGTAGAGCTCGCCGCGCATCCGGTCGCGGATCGACCGGGGGCCGGCCGCCTGATCGTCCAGCATGGCGAGCGAGACCCCCACCGGCAGGCGCGGCTGCACCGCCTTGATCGCCGCCCGGGCCGCACGGTGGCCCGCCAGCAGGCCGCGCTGCAGATCGGCCAGATCGTCCAACCCGGCCACATTGGCGCTGACGAACCGCGGCACGCCCAGCCGGCGGGCAGCAGTCTCAATCGTCAGCTTCTGCAGGTCCCACACCTGCGGCGGCAGCATCGGCTTCAGCAGCAGCAGGATGTTGGGTTCGTTGAGGGTGATCGCCGCGCGCAGGCCGTCGCCGATGGCACGGGTCACCCGATCGGCATAGCGGGCGAACAGCGCGGCGCTATCGGCATGGGTCCAGCCGCCCCGGGCGCTGAACCACAGGGGGGCGGTAAAGTGGCTGTAGGTCACGATCGGGGCCAGTCCGCGCGCGTGGCAACCGTCGACCAAGGCCCGATAGTGATCGAGCATGCCCTGGGAAAACCGTCCCGGCTCCGGCTCGATCCGGGCCCACTCCACCCCGAAGCGATAGGTGTTCAGCCCGATGCTTTGGGCCAGATCGAGATCACGCTCCCACAGCAGGAAGCTGTTGGCGGCATCGCCCGACGGCTCGCTGAAGATCGTCGGCTGCTGGTGCTCCAGATACCACAGGTCCGACGCGGTGTTGCTGCCTTCAACCTGGTGCGGCGCGGTCGCAGCACCCCACAGGAAGCCCTTGGGAAATGTCCGCGGTGACGGGAGGGTAGCCCCCCGCAGCGCCGTGGCCGGGCCAAGCGCAGCACCGGCGGCAAGCAATTGACGACGATCGATCATCCGGTCGAACTCCTGTGCCGGGGGAACAAGCGTGGCCGCAGCCGTTGGCGGCGGGGCCGATGGCGGGGCCGATGGCGTGGGGGGAGCACGGCGCCCGTCTCAGGCTTCGTCGACCACGGGGTTGGTCAGCGTGCCGATCACGCCGATCGACACCTCCACCCGGTCGCCCCCCTTCATGTAGAGCGGCGGGGTCCGCTTGTCCCCGACGCCACCGGGCGTGCCGGTGGCGATCACGTCGCCGGGCGCCAGCGGGGTGAAGGTCGAGCAGTAGGCGATCAGGAACGGGATATCCCAGATCAGGTCACTGATCGGCTGGTCCTGCACCAGCTCGCCGTTGAGCCGGGTCTGCACGCGTTGGCTGGCGAGGTCGGCGACCTCGTCCGAAGTGACCAGGGCCGGGCCAAAGCCGCCGGTCGCGGGAAAGTTCTTGCCCGGGGTGAACTGGATGTTGTGGCGCTGCCAGTCGCGCACCGAGCCGTCCTGGAACACGGCGTAACCCGCGACGTGCTCCATCGCCTGGTCACGCCCGATCCGCCGCCCGCCCTTGCCGATCACCACCGCAAGCTCGCCTTCATAATCGAAGCGGGTGGTTTCCGGGGGGCGGACCAGCGGTTCGCCATCGGCCACCAGGGTATCGGCCCAGCGGGTGAAGACGGCCGGATGCTCCTTCTGTTCCCGTCCGGTTTCCGCAACATGCGTGGCATAGTTCAGGCCGATACAGAGGATCTTGCCCGGATTGGGCACGACCGGGAGCAGCCGCACCGCCCGGCGCGGGTACGTGCCGATGGCGGCCAGCGCGCCGAGATCGCCCGCCAGGACATCCTTGAGCCAGGACGGCGCCCCCGGGTGGCCGAGATCATGGACGGTCTCGCCGTCGAGGCGCCCGAAGCTGGGGGTGCCGTCAGGGCGGGCAAAGCTGATGTAACGCGTCATGGATCGTGAAACTCCCTTGCCCTTCGCGGCGGCGGTCAGGCCGAGCGCGGCCAGGGCTGCGGCACCGCCTGCGAAGGTGCGTCTGTCAATGTTCAAGCGGCCGCTCCAGCCACTCGCGGCGACATGCGCCTTGCGCGCCGCGGATCGTCCCGGCCGGGTAAATCCTGTGGTATGGGGGCAGCGCCCCGGGACCGATCATTTCCGCTCTATCGCCGGGTTACCGGCTTCGAGCAACCGCACCGGTCCGATCAGGCCCGACGGACGCAGCGGAGCATCCGCGCGATAGGTCGGCAGGGCGGTCCAGGTCAGCGGCTTGGCCCCGGGCTGTGCGTCGCCCACCAGGCGATTGACCCACGTGTTGGCGACGAGGATGTCCAGGCGGTTCACACCGGGTCGCACCGCTGCACCGATGTCGATCCGGTATGGCGCGTGCCAGACGGTGCCGACTTCGACCCCGTTCACGCTCACCCGGGCGAGATCGCCCACCTCTCCCAGATCGAGCCACAGCGGACCCGCAGCCCGGCCCCGCTTCGGCAGAGTGACGCTGCGCGAATAGGTCACCGTGCCGGAGAAGTGCTTCACCCCGGGCTCGGCATGGGTCTGCAGCGGGATCAGTCTGGGCAAGGCCAAGGTCGCCGGGGCGCCGCGCCCGGGCTGGAACGCCAGCGACCAGCCCTCGTCCAGCGCCAGCAGCGGCCGGGCGGAGACCACCGGTACCTGCCGCGTTGCCTCGGTGGCGGGCTTGCGGAACACCACGAAGACCGCATCATCGACCGCCAGGGACAGCGGGACGATCGTCTCGCCCCCGACGATCCGATAGCTGACCGGCTCGCTGGTACCGGTTTCGGCGTGCCACAGTTCGGGCACGCGCCCAGCCACCCGGAAGCGCGCCTCGATCGTTTCGGCGGCGGGACCGCGATTGGTCAGGTAGTAGACGTGCTCGTCGCCGCTGGTGCGGTGCACGAAGGGGATGTCAGCTTGCGCCGATCCTCCGGTGAAGGCGAAATCGGGTGCCAGCCCCAGCCCCGCGAGCCCCGCCTCGGCATCCGGGGCGATCAGGGTCCGGCCGCGCCCCACCGTCGCGCCTGCCCCGCCCGGCCAGAGCCGCGCGACCAGCGCCGCGAAGGCCGCATCGTCCCCGGCCCGGCCGGGATCGGCCAGCGGCGGCCGACCGATCACGGTGGCCCCGCCCTCGACCAGCCCGGCCAGCCGGCGCAGGGCGGCCAGGGTCATCATGCGCGACGTGCCGCCCAGATAGATCGCGCGATAGCGGGCCCCGGCCGGGGTGACGACATCGGCGCCATCATTGGCGAGCTGGCCGGTCAAGGCATCGAAGTTCAGGAAGTCATAAGCGTAACCGCGCGGCGCGTCGGCCACCGGGGTGTCGCCGTAAAGCCCGGTCAACGGGGCTTCCTCGCCATGGAAATAGGCCAGATCAGCGTGGTTGCGCCCCCACTGCAGCAGCAGCGAGGACCGCGCGATGTAATCGACCCAGGGCTTCGCCAGCCCGGCCCAGCTTTCCATGCGGTTGAAGTACTGGCCGAAGATGAACAGCGAGAGGCCGGGGGCCTTGTCGTCGACCGGCACATGGACCGAGGTGTGGATCACCGGCCGGTTGACCCCGGTCACGAATTCCAGATCGATGAAGCGCTTGAGGTCTTTCGGAGCGAAGGCCCAGGGCGCCATGGCCGCGGTCATCGATTCCGCCGCGACCAGGTTCTGGCCATAGACATGCGCGACCGAGGCGGCGCCCTTCATGTCGGCAATCAGGGTCTGGCGCGGGCCTTCCTGGCGGTTGAAGGTCCACAGCGCGGCCATCGGCACGTCGGCATGGCGGCGCATCGCCATGTCGTCGCCCAGCATCGGGCGATGATCCTCCAGCGCCTCGCCATAGACGGTCAGGTCGTTCTCGTGCGCCACCCTGGCCACGGTGCCATAGTGCTCGCTGGCGAGCAGGTCGGCCAGGGTGCGGCGATAATCGAACAGGAACCGGTCGCTTTCGGCCCGGGTCCCCACCAGCGTGCCGGTCAGGGCGGGCAGCCAGGGCAAGGGATCATACCCGCGCAGGCGCTGGAACTGCTCGACCATGCGCGGAGTCCAGTTGGCCTCGCCCACCTCGATCGAATCGGTCAGCAGCGCCCGGACGCCGCGCTTGCCTACCAGCTCGGGCCCGGCCGCGTCCTTGTAGAGGCCCAGGTAGTGATCGAGATAGCCGCGCACAGCGGTCCCGTCGTACTTGTCGACCTCGAGCCCGGTCGCCTCGGGCGTGGCGGGATGATTGGTCGTGCCGAGCAGCGAATAGCCCAGCCTCAGGACGCGCCAGACCTGCCCCTGCGGCAGCCGGGGCGCCCTCCAGTCGAGCGTGCCGTCAGCCCGGAGCTTGCCGGTCAGATCGACCACCTGCGCCGGATCGATCCCTCTGGCGCCATCTTCGATCTGGCCCAGCGCGTAGTAGTCCGGGCTCATCGCGAAGCCGGCCTTGGTCTGGAACTGATCGACCGCCGGATCGCCGGCCAGTTGGAAGGTGCGCACTTCAAGCGGGCGCTGGCTGTAGAACCCGCCGATCGACTGCTCGAAGGGGGCCATCACCAGGCCGGGCACCGGCGCGCCCAGACTGGTCCGCGGGGGAACGGGCTCGAGGATGACGCGAAACTGCCGCGCGTTGACCGCGGCAAAGCTCACCGTGGTGGGAATGGCCGCCAGGGTGACATGGGCCACCTTACGCCATTCCGCTCCGTCGGCGCTCGCTTCGAGCCGGGCCTTGTAGGTCACGCCGAAGAAGGGCACCGACAGGTCCGGCAGGAACAGCGTCGCCGCGCGGGCGGTGACCGGCTTGCCGAAATCGAGGGTCAGACCGGGAGCCACCCCCTCCTTGCGCCCCAGCACGACCGGTTCCGGCCCGGCACCAGCGAGCACCGGCGCCTTGAGCGGGTTGCCAAGGCTGTCCACGGCCGAGACCGGAACGAGCGGAACCGGCGTGGGGACCGGAAAGGCCAGCACGCGCACGTCACCATAGAAGGTCGCGGCCTCGGGGGCCGGCTTGCCGGAAATGAGCTCTTCGATCGACCGGCCGGGGGCGACATCCTGGAACGGGCCGGTGCGCTGTGGCGGGGCCGGCAGGGCGGCCCCGGGCGAGGCCCCCGGGGCCAGATCGACCGACGACCAGACCAGCTTCTTCATGGCATCCTGCGGCTTGACCCAGGGCCCGCCGGTTTCCGACCAGCCGGGCGAGGCCGCAATCGCCAGTTCAAGGCCCAAGCGGTCCGCCTCGCTCGCGGCAAAGCGGAACGCCTCCTTCCACTCGGGGGTCATGTAGACCAGCCGCCGGTCCACGATCTGCGGGGTCTGGAGGTTCGCATCGAAGGTCTGCATCCCGCCGATCCCGACCGCCTTCATCCAGGCCAGGTCCTTGGCGATCCCGTCCTTGGTGACATTGCCGTTCATCCAGTGCCACCAGACGCGCGGGCGGGCCGACTGGGGGGGATCGCGGAACAGGGCTTCCAGCGAAGGATCAGCGGACGCAGCTTCGGCGGCGCGGGCGGACGTGGCTCCGACGAGCGCGGTGGTGCCGAGCAACAGGGCTGCCAGAAAGGTCTTGGTCGTCTTCATGGCGCGCTCTCCCCGCCCGTGTTGTTGGTGTGGTCTCCTCAGACGATGCCGGCCCCCAGCCCCACCGCCCGGCGTTCCTGCGCCTTGCGGTCACGGTAGCGGCTCTGCCGATAGACCGCGAGCACGTCGCAGGCGCCGCCCGCCTCGACCCGCGCCTTGGCGAGGATCGGCGAGACATCGATGGTGTAGGCCCGGCGCAGCGCCTGGAAGGCCATCATTGTGTCATTGGCCTCCTGCGCGGCGTGCAGCGCGCCGCGGTCGACCAGGCTGGCCTTGGCATAGCACTGGGCGATCGCTTCGGCGCTCGAGAGCATCGACTCGATCGGGTCGGTCACGTTGTGCGACTGGTCGATCATGTAGCTCGGGCGGAAGCCGTCTCGCGGATTGGCTTCGGCCTCGGCCAGCTCGTTGAACACCAGGAACAACTGGTGCGGGTTGATCGAGCCGCTGTCGAGATCGTCGTCGCCGTACTTGCTGTCGTTGAAGTGGAACCCGCCCAGCTTGCCGAAGCGGTGCAGCCGCGCGACAATCTGCTCGATGTTCACATTGGGCGCGTGGTGCCCCAGGTCGACCAGGCACTTGGCCTTGGGCCCCAGTTCCTGCGCCGCCAGGATCGAGGAGCCCCAGTCGCTGATCACGGTGGAATAGAACGCCGGCTCGAACATCTTGTGTTCCAGCAGCATGCGCCAGTCATCGGGCAGCGCGGCATAGATCTCGCTCGCGGCCTCGAGATAGCGGTCAAGGCTGCGGGCGAAGTCCTGCTGGCCGGGGAAGTTGGTGCCGTCACCGACCCACACCGTCAGATCGGTCGAGCCGAGCTTCCGGCCGATCTCGATGCATTCGATGTTGTGCTCGACCGCCTGGCGGCGCGCGCCGGGGTCCTGCGCGGAGAGCGAGCCGTTGGCATAGGTGTGCGCCTGGCCGGGCTGGTCCTGGAAGGTGTTCGAGTTGACCGCGTCGAAGCCGAGCCCGAGGCCCGCCGCCTCCTCGCGCAGGGCGGCATAGTCGCTGACCTTGTCCCACGGGAAGTGCGGGCTGACCCGGGGGGTGACCCGGCTGAGCTGGTTGATCACCGCGCAGTCTTCCAGCTTCTCGTGGATGTTGGTCGGCTCACCGGGGATCGGGAACTTGGCGAAGCGCGTGCCCCCCCGCCCCGCGCCCCACGAGGGCACGGCCACCGAGAAGGCCGCGACCCGGTCCTTCACCGCGTTGATGTCGATCCCGGCGCGGGCCAGCTTGCGACCGAGCGCGCCGTAATCATCCTCGAGCGCGGCGGCCTGGGCGGCGTTGTGTTCGGCGATCAGGTCGGCCGAGATGGGCAGGGTCATTTCGTCATCTCTCCCACTTCCCACCTCCGCTCACCCTGAGCCTGTCGAAGGGTGCGCGCGGGCTTCGACAGGCTCAGCCCGAGCGGAGGATGGTGCGATACTGCGATTATCGCGTGAAGGCCTGCACGTTGCCGGCATCCACGTTGATCATGTTGCCGGTCGACTTGGCCGACAGGTCCGAGCCCAGCCAGTAGGCGGCCTCGGCGATATCCTCGGGCAGGACGTCGCGCTTCAGCATCGAGCGGTTGCGGTAATGCGCCTCCAGCTCCTCGCCGGCATCGACCTTGTTCGAGGCCGCGCGCTCCTTGCGCCAGTCGCCATCCCAGATCTTGCTGCCCCTGATCACCGCGTCGGGGTTCACGATGTTGACGCGGATGCCCTCGGGCGCGCCCTCCAGCGCCAGGCAGCGCGCCAGATGGTTCGCCGCCGCCTTGGCCGAGGCATAGGCCGAAGCCCCGGCGGCGGCCGCCACGGCGTTCTTCGAGCCGATGAACACCACCGAGGCGCCACCCTGGTCCTTCATCCGCCTGAGCCGCGGCCAGGCGTGCTTGGCGGTGAGGAAGTAGCCCTGGGCGAGCACGTCGAAATTGCGGTCCCACAGCTCGACCGTGGTCTGCTCGATCGGCGCGGACGAGGCGATCCCGGCATTGGCGACCAGCACGTCGAGCCCGCCGAATTCGCGCGCGGCGAAGTCGAACGCGGCCTTGACCTGGGCCTCGTCGGTGACGTCGCAGGCGACGGCGCGGACCACGTCCTGGCCGAACTGCTTCGCGAAGCCGGTGCGCACGTCCTTGGCGGCGGCGGCATCCCGATCGGCCAGGACCACGCAGGCGCCCTCGCGCAGGAAGCGCGCCGCGGTGGCCGCGCCGATCCCGCCGGCCCCGCCGGTGACGAGCGCGATCCGCCCGACCATCGGCTTGGGCGCGGGCATGCGCTGCAGCTTGGCCTCCTCGAGCAGCCAGTACTCGATGTCGAAAGCCTCCTGCTCGTCGAGCGCGATGTAGTCGCCGATGGCTTCGGCGCCGCGCATCACGTTGATGGCATTGCCGTAGAACTCGCCGGCGAGCCGCGCGGTGGTCTTGTCGGTGGCGAAGGTGATCCGGCCCACGCCGGGCACCAGCACCACCACCGGGTTGGCATCGCGCATCGCGGGCGAGTTCGGCCGCTTGCAGCGCTCGTAATAGGCCGCATAGAGCGCCCGGTAATCGGCGATCTTTTCGGCCAGATAGGCGTCGTCCTGCAGCCGCGCCGGATCGAGCGTGAGCGGCGCGATCTTGGTGCGCAGGAAGTGGTCGGGGCACGAGGTGCCCAGCGCGGCGAGCCGTTCGAAATCGGCCGAGCCGACGAACTCCAGCGCTTCGGCATCGTCGGAGAAATGGCCGACCTTCCGCCGCGCCCCGGTCATCAGCCCGCGCAGGCGGGGCATCAGGTCGGCGGCGATCGCGGCGCGGTCCGGATGGGGCGCGACGGCCTGTCCGCCGAAAGCCGGGCGGGCCGCCAGCCGCGCGTTGAGATAGTCCGCGGCATCGGCGATCAGTCGCACGGTGTGTTCGTAACAGGCCCGGGCGCTGTCGGCCCAGCAGATGATCCCGTGCCCGGCGAGCATCACGCCTTCGACCCCCGGGTTCGCTGCGACATAGTCACGCAGCATCACCCCCAGCGTATAGCCCGGGCGCTTCCACGGCAGCCAGCCGATCCGCCCGCCCCAGATCGCGCGCGTGGCCGCTTCCCCGCCCGACGATGCGGCGAGCGCGATGATCGCGTCGGGGTGGACGTGGTCGACATGGGCGAAGGGCAGCAGCGAATGCAGCGGGGTATCGATGCTGGCGGCGCGGCTGTTCAGGTTGAACGTGCAATGCGGCAGGTAACCCACCATCTTGTCGTCATCTTCCGGCCCGGCATAGTGCTGCTCCAGCCCGAGCAGCTTGGCCTGGTACAGCGTGGCGAAGCCATCGAGCGTCATCGAGCCGATGTCCCCGCCCGAGCCCTTGACCCACAGCACCTCGACCGGTTCGCCGGTGAGCGGATCGGTCTCGGTCAGCTTGGCCGAGGTGTTCCCGCCGCCGAAATTGGTGACCGTCAGGTCCGAGCCGAGCAGGTTCGAGCGGTAGAGCAGCAGCTCCGCCGGAGTGAGCGTGGCGGCCACCGATTCGTCCCACCGGCTGGTCGGAACGGCAAAGGGCAGCGCGGCCGGGGAAATCGGGGTTTCGGCGTTCATGGCATTCTGTCCTGGCCCGTGGCGCGATGGTACGGCTGGGCCGGACTGATAATCTTTTTGCTGGAAATGATCAATCATGATCGATAATGATCATTTCCGAAAAGAGGGAGAGATGCGCTTGAACGCGGGCGCCACCATTGTCATCGATCTGGGCAAGACCCTCAGCAAGGTCAGCCTGTGGGATCGTGCCGGGGCGATGATCGATCGTCGGGTGCGGCCCAACCGGCTGGTGGCGACCGACGGGATCCGTCGGCTCGACCTGGACGGGATCGGTGCCTGGCTGGTCGAGACGCTGGGAGCCTTCGCCGATCATCCGGTGGAACGGATCATCCCGGTGGGCCACGGCGCCGGGATCGTCGCCCTGACCGGCGATACGGTGGCCTTCCCGCCGCTCGACTACGAACAGGTGATCCCGGCCGAGGTGCTGGTGGCATACCGGCGCGAGCGCGATCCCTTCGCGCTGACCGGTTCCCCCGCCCTGCCCGACGGGCTCAACATCGGCAGCCAGCTGTTCTGGCTGGAGCGGCTCTATCCTGAGGCCATGGCCGGGGCCACGCTGCTGCCCTGGGCGCAGTACTGGGCCTGGTTCCTGACCGGCCGCGCGGTCAGCGAGGTGACCAGCCTGGGCTGCCATTCCGACCTGTGGAGCCCTGCCGCGGGCGACTTTTCGCCCCTGGCCCGGCGACTGGGCTGGGCGGCGCGCTTTGCGCCGGTGGTCCGCGCCGGCGATCGGGTCGGGCCGCTGACGCCCGCGATCGCCGCCGCCACCGGCCTGTCTTCGCAGGTCGAGGTGCTGGCCGGGCTCCACGATTCCAACGCTGCGCTGCTCGCCGCCCGGGGTTTTCCCGAGATCGGCGCGGGCGAGGCGACCGTCCTGTCCACCGGCACCTGGTTCATCGGCATGCGCTCCCCGGCTGGACCATTCGACATGGCCGCCCTGCCCGAAGCGCGCGATTGCCTGGTCAATGTGGACGTTCATGGCAGGCCGGTGCCTTCGGCCCGGTTCATGGGCGGACGCGAGATCGAAACCCTGATCGAGCTCGATACCCGCCGGGTCGATATCAAGCCGGACCAGCCCGCCCTGCTCGCCGCCGTGCCCCGGGTGCTGGACGCGGGCGCCATGATCCTGCCAACCCTGGCGCGGGGTTGCGGGCCCTTCCCTGAGGCGCGCTTTGCCTTCCGCAACCGCCCCGACGACTGGATGGAGCGGCGCGCCGCCGCCTGCCTCTATGCCGCGCTGATGACAACCACTGCGCTGGACCTGATCGGCAGCCGGGACCGCATCCTGGTGGAGGGCCGCTTCGCCGAAGCCGAGGTCTTTGTCCGCGCCCTGGCCGCCCTGCGCCCGGATTGTGCAATCTACACCGCAAATGCCCACAACGATGTCTCGTTCGGAGCTTTGCGCCTGGTCGATCCATCGCTTACTCCCTCTGGCGATCTGGTCAGGGTCATCCCGCTCGCGCAGGATCTGGCCCCGTACCGGACCAACTGGCTTGCCGCGCTTGCGGCCGGACAAGAGGAGACCAGGGCGTGATCACCGCATCCGTGGCCGACTTTCGCGAGGCGGCCCGCCGTCGCCTGCCGCATTTCCTGTTCGAATATATCGATGGCGGCTCCTATGCCGAAGCGACGCTGCGGCGGAACATCAGCGATCTGGCCGAGATCGCCCTGCGTCAAAGGGTGCTGCGCGACGTGTCCCAGCTCGACATGTCGACCGAACTGTTCGGCCAGCGTCTGGCGATGCCGGTGGCCCTCGCGCCGATCGGCCTGGCGGGGCTGAACGCCCGGCGCGGCGAATGCCAGGCGGTGCGCGCCGCGGAGCGGGCGGGCGTGCCCTTCACCCTCTCTACGGTCGGCGCCTGTTCGCTGAGCGAGGTCACCCGGGCCGCATCCCGGCCCTTCTGGTTCCAGCTCTACATGGTGCGCGACCGCGGCTTCGTGCGGGACCTGCTCGCCCAGGCCGCCGCTGCGAATTGCGCGGCGCTGGTCTTCACGGTCGACATGCCGGTCCCGGGCGCGCGCTATCGCGACTACCACAGCCGGCTCGCCGGTTCTCCGGGGCTGGGTGGCCAGGTGCGCCGGGTCGCGCAGGTCCTGCGGCGACCCGGCTGGGCCTGGGACGTGGCGCTCAACGGCCGCCCGATGACGCTCGGCAATGTCGCCCCGGTGCTCAAGGGCAAGAGCGGAGTGGAGGACTTCTTCGCCTGGATGCGCGACAACTTCGATCCCTCGATCCACTGGCGCGATCTCGACTTCATTCGCGCCGAGTGGAAAGGCCCGCTGATCATCAAGGGCATTCTCGACCCCGAGGACGCGAAGCAGGCCGCTGAGCTCGGGGCCGACGGGATCGTGGTGTCGAACCACGGTGGCCGCCAGCTCGACGGGGTGCTGTCCAGCGCGCGCGCCCTCCCCCCGATCGCCGATGCCGTGGGGGATCGGCTGACCGTGCTGGCCGATGGCGGGGTCCGCTCGGGGCTGGACGTCGCCCGCCTGATCGCGCTGGGGGCCAAGGGCGTGCTGCTCGGCCGCGCCTGGGCCTGGGCCCTCGCCGCCGGAGGCGAGGCCGGCGTCACGCGGATGCTCGACATCATCGCCGCCGAACTGCGCATCGCCATGGCGCTGACGGGCACCACGCGGGTCGACGAGATCGACCGCTCCATCCTGGCCATGAAAGACTGACAATGGGTTCCGCCGTCCACGCCGAAACGATGTCCTCGCGCGATCACTGGCGCAACACGGTGCTGGCTGGCCTCGCCAACTACATCGATGCCGGATCGATCGTCTCGGGCTCGGTCGCGCTGGCGCTGTGGAAGGAGCAGTACCACCTGTCCGACAGCTTCATCGGGCTGATCGGCGCCTTTTCCGCCAATGCCATCTCGGCCGGGGTCGGCGCCCTGATCGGCGGACGCCTGTGCGACCTGTTCGGGCGCAAGCGGATCTACCAGTTCGACATGCTGTTCTACGCCTTCGGCATGATGTTCCTGATCTTCGCCGCGGCCCCCTGGATGATCATCACCGGCTTCCTGCTGGTCGGGCTGGCAGTGGGCGCGGACATTCCGGCCAGCTGGTCGCTGATCGCCGAGCAGGCCCCCGACGACGCGCGCGGGGCTCATTCCGGGGTGGCGCAGATCCTCTGGTATCTCGGCCCCGTCGCGGTCCTGGTCGCGGGCTATTTCCTCAAGCCCTTCGGAATCGACGGGGTGCGCTGGCTGTTCATCCACCTGGCCGTCCTGGCCTTGGCCCTGACCTTCCTGCGCAGCCGCATGAAGGAAAGCGAGCGGTGGGAGGAAACCGTGGCCGAGACCGGCGGAAAGGTCCCCGGCTGGGCCGACGTGCTGACCGGCCGGCACATCGCCGCGGTGCTCTACCTGGTCGTCATGTACGGCATGTGGAACCTGTGGGCGGGCTACAACGGGTTCTTCACGCCCTACCTGATCGAACAGAACCACTTGCCCGAATGGGCCGCCACGGTCGTGCCCGCAGGCTATTTCTTCATCGGCATGCTCTCGATCTGGTTCATTTTCATGAAGCTGTCGGACCGGGTCAACCAGCGCCGGCTGTTCGCGATCTCGGCCGTGCTCCACGTCATCGGCATGGCCCTGCTGGCCCTGCTGGGCTTCACCCTGCCGGTGGTGATCGTCCACATCGTGATCATGGGTGTCGCGGGCGGGTTCGGCGCGCAAAGCTTTTTCCAACTGTGGAGCGCCGAGCTGTTCCCCACCGCGATCCGCTCGACCGCGCAGGGGCTGGCCTTCGCCATCGTCCGCATCGGCCTGGGCGTCTGGAGCCTGGCCGTGCCTTCGCTGGCGGCCAACAACTTCACCGAACTGGCCTGGATCCTCACCGGCTTCCTGGTGATCAGCGGCGTGGTCGGCGTGATCTGGGCGCCGCGCAACGAAGGCAAGTCGCTGGAACAGCTCACCGCCGAGCGCGCCGGCACGGCCTGAACCAGGGCAGGACGGGATCATGCACGCCGCAGAGCGGGAACGCAGGATCGCCGAGGCGCTGAGCGCCACCGGTTTCGTCAGCTATCGTGAGCTGGAACGGCTGCTCGATGCCTCCCCGGCCACGATCCGGCGCGACCTCACCCGGCTGGAGGAGGAGGGGCGCATCGTCAGGGTCCATGGCGGCGCCAAGCTGCCGCAGGCGGGCGAACCGTCGCTGCGGCTGGGCGGGACGCCGTTCGACCAGTCGATCACCCAGAACCTGGCTGCCAAGCGGGCGATCGGCCGGGCGGCGGCGGCTCTGGTTGTCCCCGGCGAGGGGATCATGATCGATGGCGGCACCACCACGCTGCAGATGTGTCCGCATCTGGCCGGGCTGGGCTGTCAGGTGCTGACCAATTCGCTGCACATCGTCAACGCGCTGCTGTCGCAGGACAGCACGCGGATCCTGGTGCCATCGGGCACGCTGTTTCGCGAACAGAACATCATCCTGGCCGCGGCGGGAGAGGAATCGATGCCGCGCTTCCACGCCCCCAAACTGTTCATGGGAGCGGCCGCGCTGGGCCCGCAGGGGGCGATGCAGGCCGACGTGGTGCTGGTCGCGGCCGAGCGCCGTCTGATCGACCGGGCCGAGGAGGTGATCCTGCTGATCGACAGCAGCAAGTTCCGGTCCCAGTCCGGCACGATCGTCTGCGCGCTGGACGAGATCGACACGATCGTCACCGACGCCCTGCCCGCCGACATGGCCCCGGTGCTGGCCGCCGCAGGGGTGCGGGTGGTGCTGGCGGGCTGACCGTCAGGCCTGGACCACGCGCTGGTCGATGGTCCCGAACGGGGTGCTCCCGTCACTCGCCCTACCCTCGATCCGCACCCGGTCCCCGAAGGCCATGAAGGCGGTGCGGGGATTGCCCTCGGCGATGATCTCGATCGCGCGGCGTTCGGAAATGCAGGCCGATCCGCGTTCGGCATATTCGCGGTTGGACACCGTGCCCGATCCGATGATCGTCCCGGCCACCAGATCGCGCGTGCGCGCCGCATGGGCGACCAGCTCGGGGAAGGAAAAGGCCATCTGATCGCCGTTGACCAGGCCAAAGCGGGCGCCGTTCCATTCGACCAGCAGGTCGCAGCAGACCCGCCCGTCGCGCCAGTCCCCGCCCAGCTCGTCGGGCGTAACGGCAAAGGGCGCGACCGAGCAGGCCGGCTTGGCCTGGACCCAGCCGAACCCGGTCTTCATCTCGATCGGCGCGATCGCGCGCAGCGACCAGTCGTTGATCTGGACGATCAGGCGGATATGCTGCGCAGCATCGGCCACGCTGGTGCCCATCGGCACGGCATCGACGATCACGCCGAATTCGCCTTCGAAATCGATCCCCAGCGCGGAATCGGGCACGGGCACATCGTCGCTGGGACCCAGGAAGCGGTCGGACAGGCCCTGGTACATCAGCGGCCGTTCGCGATCGATCGGATCGAGCCCGAAGGCGATCTGCATCAATTCGCCGTGCGTGGCGAAGGCCGATCCATCGAGCCACTGCCACGATCGCGGCAGCGGCGCGCGCAGGGTGGCGGGATCAAGTGGATCGCCCTGCCCGGCCTGGATCAGCTCGGCGCGGGCCTGCAGCATCGGCACCAGCGCCTCCCACCGCTCCAGCGCGGCGAGCAGGTTGGGGGCGATGTCGGCGGCGGACAGGCAGCTTGTGGCATCGCCGGAGACGACGATCAATTCCCCGTCCGGGGTGCCGTTGGCGCGGGTGGCGAGACGCATTGGTTCAATCCTCGAAAATGGCGACGGCGCGGGTCCACCCGGCCGAGGCGCCCTTGATCTTGTGCGGGAAGCAACTGACCGTGAAGCCGTGCGGCGGCAGCACTTCCAGGTTGTGCAGCTTTTCCAGGTGGCAGTAGCCGATATCGCGACCGGCCTTGTGCCCTTCCCAGATCAGCGAGGTATCGCCGGTTTCCTTCACCTTTTGCGCGGTGTGGACAAAGGGCGCATCCCATGACCAGGCATCGGTCCCGGTCACGCGCACACCCCGGCTGGTCAGGTACATCGTCGCCTCATAGCCCATCCCGCAGCCGCGGCTGACATAGTCGGGATCGCCCAGCGCCTTGCCTGCGGCGGTGTTGACCAGGACGATCTCGAGCGGCTTCAGCTCGTGGCCGATCCGCTTGAGCTCGGCCTCTACGTCGGCGGCGGTGACGACATAGCCGTCCGGCAGAGCAGTGAAGTCCAGCTTCACCCCCGGCTGGAAGCACCATTCCAGCGGGATCTCGTCGATGGTCAGTGACGGCTGCCCGCCGTCCTGCGTCGGGTGGAAGTGCCACGGCGCGTCCAGGTGGGTGCCGCTGTGCGTGGTCAGACGGACCCATTCCGCCGCTGCGAAGCCTTCGCCGCCCGGCAGGTCCTCGGCCTGGAGCCCGGGGAAGAAATGCTGCATCTCGTCCACCGTCTCGCGGTGGGTCTGGTAGGTGATCTCGGGCCGCAGGAACGGCGGGTCACTCACCACATCGTTGCACAGCATGATCGACAGATCGACAAAGCGGCGGGTCATGGCGCGGCAGGCTCCGGGTTGGTGGCGGGATGGAAGATGGTGCTTGGCAGGCGGGTGGCGAGCGTCGCGCACCACGCCAGAATTGCGGCCAGGAGCCAAGCACAAAACAGCGAGGGGCGCAGGCCGATCGCCGTCGCCCAGCCGAAGTAGGCGCTGCCGATCAGCGCCACGCCCAGCCCGCTGCCGAGCTGCTGGCAGGTCTTGACCAGACCCGACGCTGCGCCGGCATGGGCGCGGTCCATGTGCGAGAAGGTGATCGGGCCGATGCTGCCAATCGTCATGCCCATGCCGCTGCCCGCCGTCACCATCGCCGGGACCACGCTGACCAGCGGCCAGCCCAGGCCGATCGCGGCCAGCACCAGCAGGCAGGACACGGCCATCACCAGCGCGCCGATCAACGGCAGGGTGCGCCCCATCCGGGGCAACAGCCGGCGGCTCATGAAGCCGATCCCGAACATCGCTCCCAGGCCAAAGGGCATGTGCAGCAGGCCCGCCATCAGCGGCGACTGGCCCCGCTCGGCCTGAAGCGCGAAGGCGAAGACGAAGAGGAAGCCGGCATTGGCGGCGGCGAAGGCCACCGACATGGCCAGGCCGAGGCGGAAGGTGGGGATCGCCAGGATCGCCGGATCGAACAGCGCGGGGCGGCCTTCCGCGGTGCGCCGAGTCACATGCCGCCAGCCCAACCAGCCAAGCGGCAGGGCCGCGAGGGTCAGCCACAACTGGTCGCCGTGGCCCCGGCCTTCTCCCTCGCCCCCGATGAGCGGCCAGATCAGCGCGCCGACCGCCGCCCCGAACCACAGCGTCCCCGCCAGATCATAGCCGCCGGGCAGATGCGACCGCGAACTCGGCAGGAAGCGCAGGGCCGCCAGGATGGTCACCACGCCCACCGGCACATTGATCAGGAACAGGAGCCGCCAGCCGAGCCCGAAGACATCCGCGTCGATCAGGATCCCGCCCAGGATCGGCCCCGCGATCGCGGCCAGTCCGCCGACCACGCCGAACAGGGCCATCCTGGCAACCCGCTCCAGCGGATCGAACAGGACCTGCAGCAGGGCCATCGACTGCGGCGCCATCAGCGCCCCCGTGGCGCCCTGCAGCAGCCGCGCCGCGACCAGTTGGGCCCCGTCCTGCGCCAGCCCGCAGGCGGCCGAGGCCAGGGTGAACCCGGCCACGCCCCAGACCATCATGCGCCGATAGCCCAGGCTGTCGCCCAGGCGCCCGCCGGCCATCAGCAGCAGCGCGAAGCTGATCGAATAGCCCGCGACGATCCACTGGGCGTGGACGGAATCGGCCCCGATGCCGGTCTTGATCGCCGGCAGCGCGATGTTGACGATCGTCATGTCGACGATTTCCAGCACCAGCGCCACGACCAGCACCAGCACCGCCAGGGTCTTCTGGCGGGGGGTCATCGCCTCGGACTCCATCACGATCCGCGCATCATGTCAGATCCGGCCTTCGCGCAGCATCGACACCGCCGCCGCACAGGCCCGCGCGGTGAGCGCCATGTAAGTGAGCGAGGGGTTCTGGCAGGCGGATGAGCTCATCTGGGCGCCGTCGGTGACGAACAGGTTGGCGACGTCGTGGGCCTGGCTCCACCGGTTGAGCACCGAACTGGCCGGATCGTGCCCCATCCGGGCCCCGCCCATCTCGTGGATCGCCGTGCCGCCGGCGCCCGGGCGGTCGAACCCCATGATCACCGTCCCGCCCGCGGCGGTCAACATCTCGGCCGCATCGGCCTTGGCCTGGGCGAGCGCGGCATGCTCCTCGGCCCCGAAAGCGAAATCGATCTTCAGCAGGGGCAGGCCGTTGGCATCGGTGCGGCGGCGATCGAGCGTCAGGCGGTTGGTGGCGCGCGGCACGCAGTCGGCAAAGCCGACCAGGACCATCTTCCACATGCCGGGATGGCGCAGCTTGTCCTTGTAGTCCGCGCCGATCCCGGCCTCGCGCTTGCCCGCGGTCCAGGTGCTCTGCAACGCGCCGCCCTGGAACGAAAAGCCCCGGGTATGGCCCACGCCGTCCATGGTTTCGAGATTGCGGTAGCGCGCGATGATCGCGCCGGTCGGGCGGTTGCCGAAGGTGGTGTGGCCTTCGAACCCCGGCATCAGGGCCATGGCCGACAGCGTGTTGGCATGGTCCATGATGTGCGTGCCGAGCACGCCGCTGGAATTGGCGAGCCCGTTGGGCATGGCTGCGCTCACCGAGTTGAGCAGGATATGGACCGAATTGAACGCGCCCGCGTTGAGAAACACGATGCGCGACCGGGCGACCTGGCGCTGCCGGGTCTTCGTTTCGATCCAGCGCACCCCGGAGACCCGGCGGGTGGCGGGATCATAGTCGAGCGCCTCGACCACGGCATCGGTGATCACCGTCAGGCGCCCGGTCTTCATGGCCGCCGGCAACGTGCTCGACTGGGTCGAGAAATAGGCGCCATAGGAACAGCCGCGCGCGCAGATCGAGCGGTTCTGGCAGGCCCCGCGCCCCTCGTCGGGCTTGGCCTGGGTGAGGTTGGCGGTGCGCCCGATGGTCAGGCAACGCTCGGGCCATTTGGCTCGGATCGCCTCGCGCGTGTGCCGCTCCACCACATTGAGCGCCATGCCCGGCTGAAAGCGCCCATCGGGCAGTTGGGCCAGACCCTCGGCCTGCCCCGATACGCCGATGAAGTCCTCGACCTTGTCGTACCAGGGGGCGAGATCGGCGTAGCGGATCGGCCAGTCGGTGCCATGGCCGTCGCGCTGGTTGGCCTCGAAATCGTAGTCCGACCAGCGGTAGGACTGGCGCCCCCAGGTCAGCGAGCGCCCGCCGAGCTGATAGGAACGGAACCACGTGAAATCGGTATCGGCCCCCGTGCTGTAGGGGTTCTGGGCATCGTTGACGAAGTGACCCTGCGTGAATTCGGTGAAGTGGCGGTTGAGCATCTGCACCGGGTACTCCCGGCGGTAGAGCGCGGCATCGCCCTGGCCGCGGAACGGCAGCTCCCAGGGCGCCTTCGTCTCGGTGGCATAGTCCTGCTGGTGCCGGATCTCGCGCCCACGCTCGATCATCAGGACCTTGAGCCCCGCCTCGGTCAGTTCCTTGGCGGCCCAGCCTCCGGTGATTCCGGAGCCGACCACGATCGCGTCGAAGTCCATCGGCAAGCGTTCCGTTATCAGCCGAAGTCCACCGCGGTCCAGTCGCTCGAAAAGGCGACGGTCTGCGGGGTGGCGGGAAGATCGGGGTCATAGCGGCCCGGCACCAGTTCGTAGCGCAGCTCGCGCGATCCGCCGATCTCGGTGGTGTAATAGCCGGTCAGGATCAGGCCCTTGATCGTGCGCCACGGATTGTCGCCCGCACCCTCGGCAAAGGCTTCGGCATCCAGCGCGGCGAGGAGTTCCGCCCGCCTGGGGGGGGCAGCGGCCATGAAGCGTCCGCCCCCGCGCCGATCGAGTTCGGCGGCCAGCCAGGCGGCATGGCGCAACGATCCGTCGGGACGCAGATGGGGCAACAGATCGGGGGTGATCGCACCGGGCGGCCGGCGCGAGGCATCAAGTCCGTGCGCCAGGGCCAACAGGACGAAGTCGCCCGCTCCCACATCGCCGGCTCCCGGCGTTGCGGTCCGCGGGATGACCAGCTGGCTCACCTCGCGCAGCAACGCCCGATCCGCCGGACCGGGCCGATCCTCGGCCGGAACAGCCGACCATTCCACCGCGGCCAGCGGCAAACCGAAGGCCAGGGCCACCAGACTTGCCGCACCGAGCACGTCGCGGCGGTTCCAGCCTGTCGCATCGGTCATCGCCCAGCGGTACTCCAGAAGGCGTAAGCACGGCAGGGCGGACCAGCCTGGCCCGCCCTGCCCGATCGTCAGATCAGAAGTCGGCGCTCAACCGCACGCCGTAAGTGCGCGGCGTGCCGAACTGCCAGTTGAACACGTCGTCCACCGGACCGGCCGAGATGAAGCTGCCGTAGGTGAGCGGACGGTTGTTCTCGAGGTTCTTGACGAAGCCCTGGATCGAGAACCGCTTGTTCTCCGGCCGGTATTCAAGGTTCAGCTCGGTGTTGGTGAAGGCCTTCTGCTGCCCGTCACGGTAGTTGTAGAAGTCCGTGAAGTACGAGCTCTTGAAGGTCGTGTTGACGCGACCGGTCAGGCTCCCCGCAGCGCCCAGATCGATGGTGTGATCCAGCCCGGCGGTGATGATCCACTCGGGCGAGAAGCCCGGGCGGTTGCCCGCGAAGTTGGGCTGCTGGACACCCGCAGTGTTCGGATCGAGGTCACCCACGCCGTTGATGTCCGGCCCGGTTCCCGGGACGGCATAGACGTTGAACTGGGCCTTCAGGTCCTTGTACTGGGCGTTCAGGTAATTGACCGAGGCATGGAAGCCGGTGTTGTCGTCCAGCTTCAGGTCAGTCGTCGCCTCGATGCCCCAGATCTTGGCCTTGCCTGCGTTGAAGGTCTGGCCACCCAGCCGCGTGTCAAGCAGCACGGACACCTGCAGGTCCTTGTAGTCGTAGTAGAACCCGGTGAGGTTGAAGACGTGCTGGCCGTACTCGCCGAAGTTCTTCTTCAGGCCGGCTTCGTACGCCGTGTTGGTCTCGGGCTTGTAGTCGCCGACCGAGTCGAACCCGCCGCCCTTGAAGCCGGTCGAAACCTTGCCATAGATCAGCGTGTCGGCATCGGGCTTGTAGTTCAAGCCGGCGAGCCAGGTGACCCGGTCTTCACTGCTGTCGAGATTGAGCGTCGAGCCGAAGCGCAGCGCCGAGAAGTTCTGGCGCTGGATCGGGCCGTTGAACAGCAGCGGATCCGGCGGACCGGCGCCGAACGGGCTGGCATTGCGATAGATGCCGGTGCGCTCGTTCTTGGTGTAGCGCAGCCCGCCGACCGCGGTCAGCTTGTCGGTGAAGGCATATTCGACCTGGCCGAACAGCGACTTGCTGTTGCTGTTCACATAGCGGCCGAAGTACGACAGTTGGACCACGTTCGGACCGAAGGTCGTAACGAAGGCGCTCTCGTTGTTGACCGATTCCTGGAAGTAGAACCCGCCGAACTGATAGGTCAGCGCGCCCGCCGTGCCGTTGAGCCGCAGCTCGTGGCTCTGGGTGTTGGTTTCGCGGTTCCAACTGAACGAGCGATAGGTGTAGGGCAAGGTCAGGAAGGTGCCCGGATCGCCCTTGAAGTTGCGATAACCGCCCGTGTAGGTCAGCGTGGCGCTGTCGCCCAGTTCGTAGGCCAGCCGACCGCGGATCGCCCAGGTCTCCTGACCCAGCTTACCCAGCCCGAAGTTCGGCGGAAGATAGGTCGAACGGTCGATCTTCGACAGCAGGTTGGTGTTGTTGGGCACGCACAGCACCTGCGGATAGGCGGGTGCGACGCGGGTGAAGCCGTTGTTGCAAGCCCCGCCGGTCGGACCATTGCCGGCCACGTTAAGGTCCGCCGCGGCGAAGGCCTGCGGAGTGAAGTCTCGGCGCGCGAATTCCGCTGAAACGTTCGCGGTCAGGCGCTCACCGGGGGTCAGCTTGAGCGAGATGCGCCCGCCGTAGGACTTGTTGTCATCCGACTTGCCGCCGGCGAAGGCCGGGTAGTTGAATCCGCCGCCGTTGAACGCCGGACGCGCGGGGTGGCTCACGTAACCGTCATGCGAGTCGTAGAAGCCCGCGACACGAACGGCAGCCACATCGCCCAGCGGCAGATCCACGCCGCCATCGAGGCGCACGGCATTGTAGTTGCCATAGCTGGCGGATGCGTTGGCGCCCAGGGTGTTGCCGGCCTTGCGAGTGATGAAGTTGATCGCGCCGCCGGTCGAGTTGCGGCCATAAAGCGTGCCCTGCGGCCCGCGCAGCACTTCGACGCGTTCCATGTCGAACAGCGCGACGCTCATCGCGTCGGGGCGGTTCATGTACTCGCCATCGATGTTCACGACGACCGAGGTGTCCTGGGATTCGTCATTGGTGGCGGTGCCGACGCCACGAACCGAAATCTTGACCGTGCCCTGGTCCTGGTTGAGCTGGACCACCGGCGCGATCTTGTCGATGTCGTTCAGGCCACCGAAGCCGGTCTTCTTGAGCGCTTCGGCGTTGACCACGTCGATCGCGATCGGCACGTCCTGCACATTCTGGCTGCGGTTCTGCGCGGTCACGACGATTTCGTTTTCGTTGGCATCGTTACCAGACCCGGCCGCCCCCTGCGGCTGGGTCTGGGCGAACGCCGATGCCGCAACCGCCAGCGAGCAAACACCCGCCAACAGACCGATTCCTGTCCGTCGATATGCCATGTCAGTACCTCCCCTCGAACGCCCCTTTGGGGCGCCAACTATGAATTAGAATGCTAATTTCATAAATTCCAGCCCGATGTCAATAGGTGCTGGCTATGCAGGCTTATGGCTGGTTTCAAAGTCCGGGAAAAATACGGTTTTCTTATGCTCCCATAGGCAGGACCTATGGCTTTATTCCCCGCTCATCAGGCAATCTGGCCACCCAGCGTCTCGGCGAACCAGTCGGCAATGCAGTCGCGCCCATAGCTCATGTTGTCGGCGCCGACGTGCTCGACCCCGCCCTCGCGTTCGGTGAAGATCACCTTCTCGCGGCGGGGCGCGTTGATCAGTTGGTCGTACAGGTCGTCGGCATAGGCCACGCTGATCTGGCGATCGTGCGCGCCGTGAGTGACCAGGAACGGCACCTTGATCCGGTCCATGTGCCCGTTGAGGTTCATGTTGGTGGACTTGGCGAGGAAATCGTCCATGTCGGTGGCGCCGAAGGCCCACATCACGTGGGCCCAGTAATGCGGCACGGGGTTTTCGCCCTCGCGCGCCATGCGCTTGTCCTGGACCTCGCGCCAGTTGTGGTTGGCGCCCCACACCGCGCCGCTGGCGAAGCGCGGCTCATAGGCGACCGCGCGGGGGGCGAAGTGGCCACCCAGGCTGATCCCGGTCATGCCGATCCGCGCGGGATCGACATCGGGCTGCTGCTCCAGCCAGTCCACCGCCTTGCTTGCCCAGCTTTCCGAATGGGGATCGACCGGCAGCCCCTGCAGCCGCAACGCCTCGCCGGAACCCGGCTGATCGACACAGAGGGTCGAAACCCCCCGCCGCGCCAGCGCCTCAGGGAGGCGGCTCCAGTAGAGCAGCTCCTTGCAGCTATCGAGCCCGTTGCAATAGACCACCACCGGATGCGGGCCCGAACCCGGCGCGCGGGTGTAGAGTGCGGGCATCGTTCCGGTCGCCAGCGGAACCTCGACGCGCTCACGGTTGATCTTGCCCAGCGCGGTCGACTTCTCGAAGGCGGCGAGGGCCTTGGCGTAGGTCTCCTTGCGACCCGGGGCGCCATGCCCTTGCATGCGTTCGGCCACCAGCAGGTAGAGCGCAGCGCGCTCGAGCTTGTTGGAGGCGCTGAACGCCCGGCCCCGCGCCTCGTCCTCGGCGGCGAGCTCGATCAGCTTGTCGCCATAGCCGGCCCACTGCTTCATGAAGGCCGGCGTGCCCGCGTCACCGCCGTTGGCGGCCGCCGCGATGATCGGCTGGCACATGTCGACGATTTCGCCGATCTGCCCGCCGCTTTCCATCGCGATCGAGACCGAGAGGTTCCAGATGTAGTTCGGGAAGGGTTCGTAGAGCGCCATGTCAGGCGTCCACTGCCACGAACAGGCCCGGGTTGGGCGCCGGATGCGGCAGGGTCTGTGGACCGCCGGTGCCGATGCCCCACTGGTCCATGATCAGCGGCGCGGGGGTATAGACGGTGGGCTCGCGGGTTTCGAAATCGACCTCCTCGAGCTCGGACGTGTATTCGGTGACGAACCCGCCGGGCGTGACAAAGTAGCTGAAGGTGTTGTTGCCCGCCGTGTGCCGGCCCGGCCCCCAGCCGATGTTCACCCCCCGCTGCTTCAGCCGCAGGATTCCGCGCATCATGTCATCGACGCCCAGCATATCGTAGGCGACATGGTTGAGGCACGGCGGTCCGGGCAGGATCGCGAAACGGTGGTGCGCCGAATTGCAGCGCAGGAAGCACATGAAATCGCCCAGCCAGTCGCTGACCTTGAAGCCCAGGACATCGACGAAGAATCGCACCAGGGCCTGGTGATCCGGCGAGTGCAGCACGATGTGGCTGATCTTGACCGGGACACCCTCCCAGCGGGTGATCTCACGCTTCGATCCGCGCGCCACATCGGCCGAGATCTCCAGTTGCAGGCCATCGGGGCTGAAGAAGCGGAACCCGTAGCCGCCGCCGGGCGTGGTCAGGTCACGCGGGTCGTGGACGATCCGGCAGCCAGCCGCGGTCACCTTGCCGTGCAGGGCATCGACATCGGCGCGGCTGTCCGCCGCCAGCGCGATCACGTCGACGCGGTTCTCCTCAGCCTGGCGCAGGCGGATCACATGGTGCTCGTCGTGCCCCTGGGCCTTGAACCAGGCCATGCCGTCCTCGCTCGGGACAGCTTCCAGTCCGAACACGTCGGCATAGTAGGCGCGTTCGGCCTCAAGGTCGGTCACGCCATAGCCAACATAACGGATTTCGGTAACGCGGGTCATTCTGCAGGTCCTTCAGATCGGCTGGGTTCGGATCGGCTGATGCCAGATCGGCTGATGTCAGATCGGCTGATGTCAGATCGGCTGGGCCACCACGGCGAACATCTCGCCGGTGGCCTTGTGGTTATCGACGGGCGGACCCTTGCCGAGCTGCCCCATGCAGATGGCGAGGCTGGCATTGACGATGTAAGCGCAGCGTTCGTAGCGGCGGTCCCGATAGGCCTTGAGCGCCTCCTCGACGCTGTCGTGACGGCCCAGTTCGTCGGCCAGCACGATCCCGTCCTCGATCGCCATGCCCGCGCCCTGGCCCAGATGCGGGGTCGTGGCGTGGACCGCGTCGCCAAGCAGGCCGATCCGGCCCTTGTGCCACGGGCCTGTGACCAGCATGCCTTCGAGCGGGCGATAGACCACCCCGGCATCGTCGACGATCTGCTCGCCCAGCGCACGGATCGCAGCGGAACAGTTTGCGAGCTTCCCGCGCATGGCGGCCGCGATCCCCTCCAGCGGATAGCGGGGATTGTCCGGCTCGGGCGTGGTGACGTACATGTACATCAGCTCGGCGCTCATCGGCACCAGTCCGACCCCGGTCGGGCCATTGTAAACCTGCAGCGCATCCAGCTCGGCCGGGCGCGGGAAGTTGTAGCGCCACACAGCCTGGCCTGTGAATTGCGGGCTCTCCGCCTCGGGCAGGATCATCCCGCGCAGTTGCGAGTAAACCCCGTCTGCCCCGATCACCAGATCGTAGCGCCCGGTGCTTGCGTCCGAGAACGTCGCGTCGACGCCCTGCCCGTCATCATCCAACGCAGTCACGGTCAGCCCCAGCCGCACGGTTGCTCCGCAAGCCCTGGCCTGATCCGCCAGCACCTTCTGCAGCGCCCGGCGCGAGATGCCGACGTTCGACGGCCGTCCCTCGACCAGCCTGGGTGACGGCACCCGCGCCACCTTGGTGCCGTCGGGCAGGAACACCTCCACCGCATCGAACCCGAAGGCGGCGTCGAGAAACGTGTCGAGCACGCCCAACTGGTCCATCGCCCGGACGACGTTCGATTGTTGAATGATGCCCACGCCATAGACCGACCATTCCGGGTCGCGCTCGATCAGGGTCACGCTGTGCCCCTCGCGTCCGAGGGCGATGGCAGCCGACAGTCCGCCGATCCCGGCGCCGACGATAAGGATGTTCCGCTTGGTCATATGTCCGTTCGAACCGCCGGGCAGGCGGGCCACTCCCCTTGGGCTGATTCCAGCCTTGCATCGTTGGGACCAGCATAACGGCACCATTGCTATCCCCTGAATGATTTGTTTTTATCGATATCGATCTGCCAAACGAATAGGTTGACGATGCGCTTCAAGGGACTCGACCTGAACCTGCTGGTCGCGCTCGACGTGCTGCTGGAAGAGGCGAATGTCTCGCGCGCGGCGGAACGGCTGCACCTCAGCCAACCGGCAACCAGCGCGGCCCTGCGCCGGCTGCGGGCGTGGTTCGGCGATCCGCTGCTGTCGCCGCACGGCAAGCGCCTGATGCTGACGCCCTATGCCCTGCGGCTGCGCCCCCAACTGACCCATTTGCTGGCCGGGATCGATGCCTTCGCCAGCCAGCCGGCCCTGTTCGATCCGGCCACGGCCCAGCGCCGCTTCCGCATCGCCATGTCGGACTACCTCGCCAATGTCGTGCTGGGGTCGTTGACCAACGCGATCGCGGGAATTGCTCCGGGGATCGAGCTTGAGATCGTCACCCCGGACGACACCGCGGCCGACCTGCTCGAGCGCGGGGAGATCGATCTGATCATCGCGCCCCAGGAATTCATCAACCCCCGCAATCCGACGCGACTGGTGCTCGAGGAGCATCACGTGGTGGCGGGATGGATCGGCAATCCGCTGATGCAGGCGCCGCTGACCCTAGAGGGCTTTGCCACGGCCGGGCATGTCTCGGTGCGGCTCGGCCGGATCACCCGCCTCACCTTCGCCGAGGCGCAGTTGCGCGCGCTGGGCATCACCCGGCGCGAGGAGCTGATCGTGCCCTCCTTCGCGCTGGTCCCCGATCTGCTGGTGGGCACGATGCGGCTGGGCATCATGCACGAGCGGCTCGCCCGGCGGGCGGCGCGGCGCAGCGACATCGCCATTCAACCCCTGCCCGTGCCCTTCCCGCCGATGCGCGAGGTCGCCCAGTTCCATCGCGCCCGCGCCGACGATGCCGGGCTGCTCTGGCTGTTCGGCGAGCTCGAGCGGGTCGTCGCCGCCGATGACGCGGCGCAAGCCCCCTTGACCGGGCCGTGACACAATGAGAATGTGTATTCCAATAAAGTAGCGGCGCCGGGTGCCGCCAGGCAAACGGGGCCGCCATGGCCGTCTCGGGGCCGCACCATGGGAGAGAACCGTGCTGCTGGCGCCGTGCATCGAATGGCAATTCACCGAACACGCCAACCTGGCCGACCGGGTCCGCGCGGCAGCCGCCGCCGGTTACCGGGCGGCCGAGTTCCATCTCTGGCGCGACAAGGACCTGCCCGGCATCACCGCCGCCCTGGCCGAGACCGGCCTGGGCCTGACCGGGGTCTGCGTCGATCCGCGCCGGTCGATCGTCGATCCGGCCGAACGGGCCGAGCTGGTCGCCGCCGTGCGCGAGACCATCGCCGCCACCGCTCCGCTGGGCAAACCCCCGCTCATCGTCGCCTCGGGCTTCAAGGTCGATGGGATGAGCGAGGCCGACCACTTCGCCAACGCCGTCGCCGCGCTGAAGGAGGCGGCTGCCCTGGCCGAGGCGGCGGGCGTGACCCTTCTCCTCGAACCGCTCAACACGCGCCTGTTCGCCGCCATGTATCTGGTCAGCACCAGGCTGGGGCTGGACCTGGTCGAGGCGGTCGGCAGCCCCAATCTGCGGCTGCTTTACGATGTCTGGCACAGCGCCTGTATGGGCGAGGACATGGCCGAGGTGCTGGCCGGCCGCATCCATCTGGTCGCGCATGTCCAGGTGGCCGACATGGATGACCGGCACGAACCGGGCACCGGCACGCTCGACTGGGGGCGGATCATGCAGACCCTCACCGACCTGGGCTATACCGGCGGCATCGGGCTGGAATACTTCCCCACCCTGCCGATGGACCAGTCGCTGCAACTGACCCGCGCCACGCTGGCGGTCTGACACGAACCGAACCGCTGCGATCCGGGAGAGGAATGTGGCACACCAACGACTGAGCCTGACCGAGCGGCTGAGCTACGGCTTCGGCGACCTCGGCACCAGCCTGGCCTACAACATGGCCAGCGGCTTCCTGCTGTACTACTACACCGACGTCGTGAACCTGCCGGCTGCGGCGGTCGGCACGGTGTTCCTGGTCGCGCGGCTGATGGACGCGGTGATCGACATGATCGTCGGCGTCTCGGTCGATCGCACCCGCAGCCGCTGGGGCCGTACCCGGGTCTACTTCCTGATCACCGCCCTGCCCTATGCGCTGGTCACCGTGTTGCTGTTCAACGTCCCCGCCTGGGGGCAGACCGCGCAGCTCGTCTATGCCTTCGCCACGTTCAAAGCGCTGGGCATCCTGATGTCGCTCCAGGCGATACCCTACACCGCGCTGATGCCGATGATGACGCTGGACACCGGCGAGCGGCTCAAGCTGTCGGGCATGCGGTCGATCGGCACCTCGGTCTCGGTGGTGCTCGGCACGGCGGCGACCATGCCGCTGGTCGGGCTGCTGGGCGGGGCGGACAGGCAGCGGGGGTTCATGGCGGTGGCCGCGTTGTTCGCCGGCATCGGCCTGATCGCCACGCTCGCCCTGTTCCGCAATTGCCGGGAGCGGCATGACGACCAGTCCAGTCCGCGCTTTCCGATCCTGCCGGCCATCGGCGAAATGCTGCGCAACCGGGCCTGGCTGGTCTGCTTCGGCTTCTGCCTGACCTACTTCGTGCGGTTCGGCGCGATGATGTCGGCCACGGCCTACTTCGCGATCGAGGTGCTGAAGGCCCCGTGGATGATCTCGGTGATGCTCCCGGCGGTGTCAGGCATGCTGCTGCTGTCCTCCTTCGTCGCCCCGCCGGTGCTGTCACGCACCGGGATCCGCCAGGGTTCGGCGGCGGTGCTGATCATCGCCGCAGCCCTGTTCGCCGTCCTGCCGCTGACCGAGGGCAACCTGACGGTCTTTACGCTGGTCTACCTGCTCGCCTGCCTGGCCCCGTCGATCACGATCACGGCCGCCTTTGCCATGATCGCGGAATGCGCCGACTATCACGAGAGCCGCTTCGGCGTGCGGCGCGAAGGGCTGCTGGCTTCGGGGATCAGCCTGTCGACCAAGGTCGGGATGGCCCTGGGCACGGCCGGCTTCGCTTATCTGCTGGGCGAGGTCGGCTATACCCCCGGCCACGTGTCCGACACCGCCCGTGCGGCGATCCGCTGGTCCTATTACGGCAGCGCCGTGGTGCTGCTGTCCCTGCAGGTGGTGGTCGTGCTGTTCTGGCCGATCGATCGGCTGGGCACGGGCCTTAAGCGGGATTGAGGGCCCGGGGCGCTACATCAGGCCCAGGCTGCCGTGCGCCTCGGCATAGGCCTCCCAGGCGGCAAGGCGCTCGGGAGTCGACACGGCCAGACGCGGCCCGATCCCGTCGCCCAGCCCCATGACCACCGGGTTGTACCCGACCGGCCACCACCCGGATTCCGGCAGGGAGGGATTGCCGGTCCGGACGAAGGCCAGCAGGCGGTCCTGCCAATGCCGCGAGACGGCGCGGTCCCTTGCGGTGAACGTGCGATCTCCCAACCCGATCGTGCCGAAGATGTAGGGCAGTTCGGAACTGTGGAAGGCCCCGAAGGCCGCCCCGCCCCGTGCCGGGGGATAAGGATGGTCGTAAAGATAAGCGAAGATGCGCTGGCGCTGCATCGTGCCGCGCGTCTGGGCCCACCGGACCAGTCCCGCCATATAGCGGTCGCGGGCCAGCAGCACGTTGGACGCCTGGGCCTCGGCCGCAGTGGCATGGGGATAGAGCGCCAGCAGGCGATCGGCGAAGGCGCCGTAGCGACGGCGGACTGCCGCTGCGAACTGGTCCGGGCTGCGCACGGTCGGATCGATCATTTCGGCCGCGTTGAACCCGGTCAGCAAGGGCACGGGTGAGACCACCGGCGCCTGGGGCTGGTCGGGATCGTATGGGAGGAGCGTTCCGTCGAGATGGGGGACGAACACCAGCCGGGGTGGCCCGCCCTCTACCGGCACGATGGCACTGGCGGCCAGGAGGGATTCAGGCGGAAGCGCCCGCAAGGCCGCCAGATCGCCCGCCCCCACCTGGGCCGCAAAGGCCAGGCCGTCGTCCTCGCCCTTGGCCAGGGTGGGCGTGGCGATCGCCATGCTCGCCCCGCTCAGCGATATGGCGCGCTGGAACAGGCCCCGCGCCGCCGGCATCATCATCAGGTTGTTGACCGAGGCCGCCCCCGCCGACTCTCCGGCCACGGTGATCCTTGCCGGATCGCCCCCGAAGCGCGCGACATTGGCCCGGATCCAGCGCAGCGCCGCGATCTGGTCAAGCAGGCCATAGTTGCCCGAGGCTTGCGGATCCTCGGCGGTCAGCGCGGGGTGAGCGAGGAAGCCGAACACGCCCAGGCGGTAATTGATCGTGATCACCACCACGCCGCGCGCCGCCAGGCGGGCGCCGTCGTACAGCGGCATATTGCCCGATCCGCCCTGGTAGGCCCCGCCGTGAATGAACACCAGCACCGGCAGGGGCGACGTCCCCGCCTTGGCCGGGCGCCACAGGTTGAGCGTCAGGCAATCCTCGCTCACCGGCGGGGCGGCAACGAACTCGGCCGTATAGGGGCCCCAGGCGCCGGCGATCGCCTGCTGGCAGGCCGGGCCGCGCTGGCTCGCCAGGCGCACCCCGGTCCAGGGCGCGGCCGGCTGCGGCGCGCGCCAGCGTCCCGCCCCTACAGGCGGCGCGGCATAGGGAATGCCGAGGAAGGCCTCGCCCCCCCTGACCGCCACCCCCTCCAGTTCCCCCCCGGCGGTCCGCAGCCGCGGCCCGGCTGCGAGCGGCCCGGAGAGGACGGCAAGCCCGAGCGCGGCCATCGCCAGCCGGGTGCGCATGCCGTTGCTCCTCAGTACTCGAAGGTTTCGGAGATGGTGCGATAGGGCACCGGCGGCGGGGCATCGAGGATCTGGCCCGTGTCGGTGCGATAGGGATTGTTGCGCATGGTCACGGGTCCATCGGGCTTGGGCATCATCACCGGCTTGCCGTCCTCGCCGAAGTACATGAGGTCATCGGGAAAGCTGCTGTTCTGCGCCTTGGCCGCGAAGGGGATCCAGCCGGTCCCGAAGGGACTGCGCGCCACCTCGAAGCAATGGAAGTGCCAGATCTTCCATTCGCCGTCCTGCTTGATGAAGTCGATCCCGTACTTGACCATGATGGTGTGCATCCACACCCGCTTGCCATCGACCAGGATGTCCTTTTCGTACATGAAATCGGGCGCAGCCTTGGCCGCGTCGATGGAGGTGAGGCCGGATTCGACCCCGGACATCAGCCATAGGCCCTTGGCAGTCTGGCCATCCGCCGCAACCTCGATCAGCGGCGTGGTCAGATAGTGATAGATCAGCTTGCCGGCCGGGTGCGGCCGCTGGGCGTGGTACGCGGTGATGCTGTCCCAATTGGTGTAGACGCCATTGTTGCTGTATTGCCCCCGGATCCCCGGGGTTCCCTTCTTGGCCCAAAGCGGAATGATTTCGGGATCGCGAAAGGCGTTGTGCAGGTACATGTAGCGCGAAAACAGGTTTTCCACCTGGGCGCGGTCACGGCTGGCCTGCGCGATCTGGCGCAGTTCCGCGACCTGGGCCTTGAGCGCGGCCAGCTCATCGGCCTGGGTCGCTGACGGAGCGACGGGGGCTGGCGGAGCAGCAGGTGCGGCCACCGCGGGAGCAGCGATCAGCGCCAGCGGGCCGAGCATCAGGATCGGTTTCATGCCTTGCCTTGTTGGTTGGCCGGCGCGCGGCACAGGCCCGCGATCACCAGCAGGGTGACGAACAGGAACAGGTTCTGCGGCAGGGCCGAAGCCTCGCCATGCGTCACGTGAACCCAAGCCGAGACGACCTGGCTCAGCGCCAGCCAGACCGCCATTCTGGAGGCGAAGGGGCCGACGCGGCGGCCGAGCCCGGGGATCGCAGCCAGCGCCATGGCGACTGCCCCGACCAGCTCTGTCCATCCCATCGGCCGCCCGATCCATTCGGGCACGTGCGCGGTCCAGGCGCCGTGCCGGGCCAGTTCGGCCATCGGCGCGAAGGCCTTGTAGAAGCCGACGAAGGCGAAAAAGGCCGCCATGGGGATGGCCAGCACGATCAGCAGACCCTTGCGTGCCATGACCGGCCAGCGTCCTGCCTGGCCCGATTGCAGCCCTTCCATGCCCAGCCTCTCCTTGGCCCGATCGCTCGCTCCGGTGCGTTACTAAAAACAATATATTGATTCTAAAAATGCGCAAGAGCGGCCGGAAGGCGCTTGACGCCGCCGGCGTTTTTAAGAATATTGGTTCCAATTAGGGCCTCGGCCCCAGGGGAGAGAATCCGGACGCCGGCGGCCGCAGTTCGCGAGCTCGCCGAGCAAAGGCTTGACGCCCCGCCCCCCGAAAACCTCATGCGGAGTTTTGAGGATGAGCAGTGCGATCAAGCGGGGCGTCAGCCTCTATTCCTACCAGAACGAGACCTTCCAGGGCAAAATGAGCCTGGAGGACTGCATCCGCACCAGCGCCGAACTGGGCGCCCGCGGCATCGAGATCATCGGCGAGCAAACCTTCTGGGGCTGGCCCGAATATGGTGCGGCCGACGCCGATGTCGACAACTGGCACCGGCTGATCGCCCAGTACGATTGCGTGCCCGTCAGCCACGACTTCATGCTGGACTACAAGCGCTACAAGGGCCGCGAGATGCCCTTCGAAGAGCAGGTCGCCAGCGTTCGCAACGACATCGATTTCGGCGCCCGGCTGGGCATGAAGTACATCCGCGCGCTGGTCTCGATCGCCCCCGAGGTGCTGGTCGCCGCGGCGCCGCATGCCGAGGAGAGGGGCATCAAGATCCTGATCGAGGTACACGCCCCGCTGCACTTCGATCACCCCTGGATCATCCGCCATGCCGAAGCCTTCGAGAAGTCGGGATCGGATGCGCTGGGCTTCCTGCCCGACATGGGCATGTTCCTGTTCGCCTTCCCGCCGGTGTGGAAGGAACGGTTCCTGCGCCTGGGCGTGCCGCAGGCCATCGCCGACTATGTCGTCAAGGCCTACGAGGACCGCGTGCTGTCGGAGTATGTGATCCTGAACGTGCAGCAGATGGGCGGAACCGGCCCGGCCATCGCCATGGCCGAGACCCTGCGCCACAACGCTGCCTTCGAGCCCAAGCGCATGCTGGATCACATGTCGCGCATCCACAACATCCACGGCAAGTTCTACCAGATGACCGAGGACTATGTGGAGCCGTCGATCCCCTATGACGAGATCGTGAAGGTGCTGCAGCAGGGCGGCTTCCAGGGCTACATCTGCTCGGAATACGAAGGCAACCGCTGGATCGAGGACGCCGAGGAGCCGAACTCGGTCGAACAGGTCCGTCGCCAGCAGGTCATGCTGGCCCGGCTGCTGGGCGAAACCGAAGTGCCCAGCCTCAAGACCCCGATCGCGGCCTGAAGGAGACCCCGACCATGATGGACAACAAGATGATCGTCGAGGGCAGCCTCCAGTCCGTGGAGGGCGGCTTTTCGTTCCTGGGGCGCCTGCCCTATTATCGCGGCCTGGGCCTGTCGATGATCGAGGATATCCAGGTGACCGTCGACGGCACGGTGCAGCCGCGCGAGGCGGTGCGTTTCGCCGTCCGTGGCCGGACCTATACCCTCGACGAGATGGAAACGGTTTACGACAACCGCTGGAATTTCGGCGAAAAGGCCACGATCATCGTGCTCAACGGCGGCCTTACCCCCGGTGCCCATGCGATCACCTTCGCGGTGCGCTATCGGGTGTCCTACCTGCCCTTCGTCCCGACCACGAAGGACACCAAGGAGCTGGCGCTGGCCGCCTGAGGCCTGCCCCGCGCGCACTCCGACGGGCCCCGGCATCCGTGCGATGCCGGGGCCCGTTGCGGTTCAGTCGGCCGGCGGCTCCGCCCCGGCTTCGGCCCGGCGCAGCTGCATCAGCCGCCGCCGCGCGCGGATCGCCGCCGCATCGGTCGGCAGGACCACCGGCCGGGCGTCCCAGAAGTCCTCGCCGCCAAGTTGGCGGTGCACCGCTTCGACCATCGGCTCGTCCTCCTCGATGAAGGCCTTGCGGAACAGGGCCTCGGCCTCGGGCCCGTGTTCGCGGGTGAAGAAGTAGTGCGAGCTGCCCGGGGTCTCGGGCGTGATGATGTGCGGGTTGGCCATGGCGGGGACGATCGGCTGGCCGGTCGCGGCATCCTCCAGGGTGATGAACAGCGCCATGGTGGCCGGGGCATGCCAGCGGATGTGCAGCGTCTGGTTGATCCGGGCGCCCTCGCCCAGCATCGGCCTGGCCCATTCGGGCGGCTCGGCCTGCGTGATGTCCCAGTTGTTCCAGATCGCCCCGTCATCCTCGCTCAGCACGGTCTGGCGCCCGTGGCGCAGCAGCGTGCCATTGGTGCCGAAGCTCTCCTTGTGCAGGAACTCGGCATGGCTCAGGTCCATCAGGTTGTCGGTCACCAGCTCGTAGTTCGCCTGCATGGTGAAGTGCGCGCGCAGATGCTCCGGACCGGTGCAGAAGGCAAAGTCGGCGATCGTCGCCGGATCGGCCAGCGCAGGGTCCCCGGGCCAGAACCACAGCGCCCCGTGCCGCTCGATCACGGGCAGGCTGGTGACCCGCGCGTTCTGCGGCGGTGTGCCGCCGAACGGTTCATGGACGCAGCGCCCGGCCGCATCGAAGCCCAGCCCGTGGTACCCGCAGCGCACGGTATCGCCCACCCGCTCACCCAGCGAAAGCGGCGCGAACCGGTGCGGGCAGCGGTCGGCCAGCATGGTGTACCCGCCATCGGCGAGCCGCAGCACGAGCCAGGGCTGGTCGAGCAGCCGCCGGGCAAGCCATCCCCCATCGGGAACCTCGTCCGCCCAGCCCGCCATGTACCAGCAATTGCGCACGTAATCCGACATCACACTCTCCTCGCTTGTCGCGGGCACGGGTGATCGTTGGATTGTTACTGCATCGCCCGCACCCACTGCGGGATTGGACCCGCCCTTACGCCGTGGGGCCTGCAGCTGCCCCCCGAAACGGGGAAGGCATCCCAGACCGGAACGCACCGGTCACCAGGCTGTCGCCCGCCAGAGCGGGCCGACGCAGACTAGATTGGAACGGCGATTCGGGTCAAGTCGAGGCCGCGGGTCAGGGCGCGGCCCCCGGGAGTGCCATCGGCGGGTTCAGCATGGCGAACAGCGCCTCGCCCTTTTCCCGCAGCATCGGCGATGTCCCGACCAGCAGTTCCTCGTCCCCGGCATCGAACCGTGCCAGTGCCGCGGTCACGCAATCGGGCGCGGACATCATGTGGGCGGCCGAGGCGGCGCGGTTCTCGTCGGAGCGGTTGCCCAGCGCCGTATCGACCGCCGGGGGCGCGAATTCCACGACCTGCACGCTTGTCCCCCGCAACTGGTGGCGCAGCGACAGGGTGAAGCTGTGCAACCCCGCCTTGGCGGCGCAATAGACCGGCGCATGAGCGATCGGCGCGAAGGCCAGGCCCGAGCTGACCATGATGATCCAGGCGTGCGGCTGGCGCCGCAGGAGGGGCAGCAGCGCGGCGGTGAGCAGGATCGGGGCGGTCAGGTTGACCGCGATCTCCTCGGCCGTGCCGGCAAAGGCTTGCGGCTGGTCGATCACCCTATGCACCTGGGCCCCAGCATTGTTGACCAGCAGGTCCAGGTCGGGATGCTCGGCCCCGATCCAGGCGACCAGATCGGCGCGGGCGGCATCGTCGGTCACGTCGCAGACGCGGGTCACCAGGCCCGGCAGCTCGGCCCGGGCCGCGGCCAGCGCCGCCTCCCGCCGCCCGCAGACGATCACGCGGGTCCCGCGCGCCAGCCACTGCCGGGCGAGTTCCAGGCCGATGCCGGTCGCGCCCCCGGTGATCAGCGCACAGGTCGGCGCGGGTGGCGCGGTCATCACCCGATGCCCATCAGGCGCTTGTTCAGCGCGCGATCGGCGCCGCCGGCGGCGAAATCGTCGAAGGCGTGGGGGGTGACCTCGATGATGTGCTTCCGGATGAAGGGTGCGCCCTCGGCGGCGCCCTGTTCGGGGTGCTTGAGCGCGCATTCCCATTCGAGCACGGCCCAGCCGGGGAAGTCGTTGGCGGCCATCTTGCTGAAGATGGCGGGGAAATCGACCTGCCCGTCGCCCAGGCTGCGGAACCGGCCCGGCCGGTCGACCCAGGCCTGATAGCCGCCATAGACCCCCGAGCGGCCGTTGGGGCGGAACTCGGCGTCCTTGACGTGGAAGCACCGGATGCGCTCGTGATAAAGGTCGATGAAGGCCAGATAGTCGAGCTGCTGCAGCACGAAGTGGCTGGGATCGTAGAGGATGTTGGCGCGCGGATGGTGGCCGACGCGATCGAGGAACATCTCGAAGGTCACCCCGTCGTGCAGGTCCTCGCCCGGGTGGATCTCGTAGGCGACGTCGACCCCGTTCTCGTCGAACGCGTCGAGGATCGGTTTCCAGCGGCGTGCGAGCTCGGCGAAGGCGTCCTCGACCAGCCCGGCCGGGCGCGCCGGCCAGGGGTAGAAGTAGGGCCAGGCGAAGGCGCCCGAGAAGGTGGCGTGCGCGGTCAGGCCGAGCCGGCGGCTCGCCACGGCGGCGTGCTTCATCTGCTGCACCGCCCATTCCTGCCGTGCCGTCGGGTTGCCGTGAACCGCGGCCGGAGCGAAGCCGTCGAACTGCGCGTCATAGGCCGGGTGCACCGCCACCAACTGGCCTTGCAGGTGAGTCGACAGCTCGGTGATCGCCAGCCCCTTGTCGGCGAGCAGGCCCTTGACCTCGTCGCAATAGGTCTGGCTCTCGGCGGCGAGCGCCAGATCGAACAGCCGCGCGTCCCAACTGGGGATCTGCACCCCCTTGTAGCCCAGCCCGGCAGCCCAGTCGGCGATGGCGGGCAGGCTGTTGAACGGGGCGGCGTCGCCGGCGAACTGGGCAAGGAAGATGCCGGGGCCCTGGATGGTCTTCATGGCGTGGTGTCCTGGTGAAAAGGGATCAGACGGTCAGCGGCACCCAGCCGGCGCGCGCGCGGCTGGCTTCGACCGCGGTGGCGATGAAGGCCATGCCGCGCAGGCCCGTGGCGATCCCGGGCAGCAGCGGAGCCTCCTCACCGCGCAGCACCGCGGCGAAATCGCGGTAGAGGTTGGCGAAGGCCTCGAGATAGCCCTCGGGATGGCCGGTCGGCGTGCGCGTCCGGCTCGCCGCGTCGGGGCCAAGCTGCGGCCCGCCGGCATGGACCACCTCGGTCCGTCCATCGAGCGTATGCAAGGTCAAGGTGTTGGGCTGCTCCTGCCGCCACACCAGCCCGCCCCTGTCGCCATAGAGCCGGATGCGCAGGCCGTTGAGCTCGCCCACCTCGATCTGGCTGGCGAGCAGCACGCCGCGCGCGCCGTTGGCGAAGCGCAGCAGCACGGTGCAGTCATCGTCGAGCCTGCGGCCCGGCACCACGGCACCCAGATCGGCGAGCAGCTCGGTCACCTCCAACCCGGTGATGAATTCAGCCAGTTGGAAGGCGTGGACGCCGATGTCGCCGATGCAGCCGCCCAGCCCCGCGCGCGCCGGATCGACGCGCCATTCGGCCTGCTTGCCCGAAGCTTCGCCGGCCAGCCAGCCCTGGGGATATTCGACCACCACCTTGCGCACTATGCCGAGCGCCCCGGCCGCCACCCGCGCCCGCGCCTCGCGCACCAGCGGATAGCCCGAATAGGTGTGAGTCACGGCGAACGGCAGGCCGGTCTCGGCCACCACCGCGGCCAGCTCGTGCGCCTCGGCCAGGGTCGCGGTCAGCGGCTTGTCGCAGATCACCGGCAGCCCAGCCCGCAGCGCCGCGCGCGCCGAAGGCAGGTGGTTGTGGTTGGGCGTGACCACCGCAACGAAATCGATCCCGTCCGCGCGCGCCCGCTCGGCCGCGAGCATCTCGTCCAGCGAGCCATAGGCCCGCTCCGGATCGATCCGGTAGCTCCCCGCCGCCGCCCGGCTGCGCCCGGCATCGCTGGAGAACACCCCTGCCACCAGCGCGATCTCGCCGTCCAGCTCCGCCGCAATCCGGTGCACCGGGCCAATGAACGCCCCGGGGCCACCGCCCACCATGCCCATCCGAAGGCGAGTCATCGCCGAACCTCTCCCGATAGTATTTGTAACCATAATTCTAGTTTGATATAGGCCGGACCGTCAAGCAGGAAGCGACCATCACAGGATCGCACCGGGAGCGGAAATACGGCATGCAGCACCAGACCAAGCGGCCCCTCACCCTGATTCCCCAGGGCCTTACCATGATTGTCGCCGGCTTCCTGCCGGTCTTCGCGATCATCGCCATGTTCCCGGTGGTCCAATCGATGATCGAGCACTTCCGGGACGTTCCGGATGCGGCCCAGAAGGTGCCCGCCATGGTGACCGCCCCGGGCTATGCGATCGCCTTGCTCGCCCCCTTCGCCGGCTTGTTCGTCGACCGATTCGGACGGCGCCCGCTGCTGCTGGTCTGCACCTTCTTCTACGGGATCATCGGCTCGGCTCCGTTCTTCCTCGAGGATCTGGATGCGATCTTCTATTCGCGGTTCCTGCTGGGGGTCTGCGAGGCCGGGATCCTGACCATCGTCAACACGCTGATCGCCGACTACTGGGATGACACCGGCCGCCGCAACTGGCTGATGCTGCAAGGGCTGGTTGGGCCGTTTTTCCAGCCGGCGGTGTTCTTTCTGGTCGCCGCAGTGGCTGCGGTGCGCTGGAACGGCGGCTTCCTGGTCTACCTGATCGCCTTCCCGATCTTCATTGCGATGTATTTCACCCTGTTCGAACCGAAGCGGGAGCAGCCGGCGGCGGTGGCGGTCGCCTCGGACAGTCCGGAGGCCTTTCCGCTCGGTAGTGCGCTGCAGGTCGGCGGGCTCACGCTGCTGGCCTCGATCATCTACTACGTGTTCATCGTGAACGGCAGCATCGCCTGGAGCGAGGTCGGGGTCAGCGATCCGATGGCGGTGAGTAAGGCGACCTTCATCCCGGCCATGTTCATCCTGGCGGGGTCGGTCGTCTTCCGGCTGGTCTCGCGCTACTCGAACGCCATCCAGATCGCCGTCTTCCTGGCGCTGCTGGGCAGCGGGCTCGCCGGGATCGGCCTGGCGCACAGTGTCACCTCCATGCAGCTCAGCCTCGTGCTTCAGCAGACCGGGGCGGGCATGGCCGTGCCTGCCCTGATCGCCTGGGCCCAGTCCAAGTTCGCTTTCGTCCATCGCGGCCGCGGCATGGGGGTCTGGACCTGCGCGTTCTTCCTGGGTCAGGCGATTTCGCCGAACATCGTCCACGCCGTCCGTGGCATGGCGGGAACCATGCAGGGCGCGTTCCTGGTGATGGGGCTGATCGCCATGGGGGCAGCGGCTGTGGGGGTCGTGGTTTCGCGGCTGCCCCGCCCGGTGACGGCAACGGCCTGATCGGGCCCGCCACGGGACAGCACCCCTGCCCCTCAGCAAGACGAGGACAGCTTCACCCCGACGATTGGAAAATCCCGCAAATGCAGCTAGGCCGTAAACTCATAAGCAGCGCCATCGAGGCGCCCAAATGGCGAACAGATCGGGCGAAGCCGCCCGCCGGGAAGGCTGGTTGCCTTTCCAAGGGCGGGTTTGGCCGAGATGGAAGCCATTTGGGCGTCCCGCAGGGATTTGTCCAGAAAGGCCCATCGCCGCGTTGGATAGGCTTGGAATAGAACCACTATTCCTGCGCCTATCCGCCTTGCGCTGGGCCTTTCTGCCTCAAACCTCGATGGCGCTGTTTATGAGTTTACGGCCTAGGTGCGGGGGATCGTTCTAGATTGCCTGTTCCGATCCTTCAGGACCTGATCCATGCCCGCATCCTCCCGCGCCAAGCCCAAGCCCGAGCCGTTCAATGTCGATTCGGTCAGCCGCACCCCGCAGCAGGGGCGGAGCAAGGCTTCGCTGGAACGCATGCTCGGCGCCGCACGGGCCCTGATGGTGGAGCGCGGGAGCGAGGATTTCACCCTGGTCGAGGTGAGCAAGCGGGGAAACGTCTCGATCGGCTCGATCTACCTGCGGTTCGAAAGCAAAGACAATCTGGTCCGCGCGGTGATCGCCAAGGCCATGGAAGACCTCGCCGCGGCCGAGACCGAAATGGTCGAGCGGCTGACCGCCACGTGCACCACCCTGCGCGATTTCGTCCCCCGCTATGTCGAGACCTATGCTCAGGTCCTGACCGAGAATGCCGCGCTGTTGCGGCTGGCCATGGCCCGGGCCGAGCATGACCCGCTGGTTGCGGCCCCTGGCAAGGCAGCGGCCCTGCGCGCCGTCGCCCAGGCCCGTGACGCCATGCTGCGCTATCCTGACGAATTTGGCAGCGCGGACCACACGACCCGTGCCGAGGCGGCCTATTACATCATCTTTGCCACCCTTGCCCGCCAGCTCAGCCTGGGTTCGTCGCGCGAGGCGGTGACGGACTACGACTGGGAAGAGCTGAAGCGCGAGCTGGGCCGGATGTGCCTGGCCTACCTGACGGCGCCCTGACCTGACCCGACCCGGAAGGCCCCCCATGATCAAATCCCTGCTGCTGGGTGCGGCGCTGAGCCTCGCCATGACGATGCCGGCCCAGGCCGCCGAAACCGCGCCGCCGCCGGCCTTCAGGGTGGTGCCGACCACCGCCTCGTTGCGACCGGCGATCGAGCTTGGCACGGGCGCAGGGGCCGAGCAGTGGGAAGCCTTCGTCGATCAGGTGAGCGTGCGCAACGTCACCGGCGCTGCGCTTTACCCGGTGCTCCCCCCGCCGGGCCAGCGCAACGGCCGGGCGGTGATCGTCGTTCCGGGCGGCGGCTATCGCTTCGTCTCGATCGACAGCGAGGGCTTCCGGGTGGCCGAGGCGCTGGCTGCGGAAGGTTATGCGGCCTTCGTGCTCAAGTACCGCACCGTGGCCACGGCGCCAGACATTCCGGCCTATCTGGCGGACACGATGAAGCTGTTCGCCAACCTGGGCAAAGGCGAGCTGGCCGACCATCCCCCAGCCGTCGAGGACCTGGCGACGGCCCTCGCCCATGTCCGCAGCCATGCCGCCGACTGGCAGGTCGATCCGGCCCGGATCGGAGTGATCGGCTTCTCCGCCGGATCGCGCACGGCGATCCGGCTGATCGAGACCAGCCCCGAGGCGGCGGGCCGGCTCGACAGCGTCGCCTTGCTGTATCCGCCCATGACGCAGCCGGTGAAGCCCGGCCCGCGCCCGCCCCTGTTCTTGGCGATCGCCGCCGACGACCCGCTGTTCCAGCAGGGCAAACTCACCCTGCTCAGCGGGTGGCTGAACGAGAGCCCCAAGGTCGAGTTCCACCTCTATGCGGGCGGATCGCACGGCTTCGGCATGCGTCCGAACGGCAACACCAGTGACTTGTGGATCGGCCAGTACCTGGCCTGGCTGAAGCGCCACTGATCCAGGCGTCCGGGAAACACAAAGGGCCCGGTGGTCAATGCCACCGGGCCCTTTGTGCGTGATCCCCCGAAGATCAGGTCGCGAAGATCCGCCGGCACATCGCCTGGTGCCGCTCCACCTGAAGGAAGGCATCGCGCGCATCGTAGGCGTGGCCTTCCCATTCGCTGACCAGCGTGCCGGTGAAACCGCCGTCGCGGAACAGCGGCAGGATGGTCTCATAGTCGATCGCCTCCTCGACCAGGTCCTCGCTGACGCCATAGAACTTGCCGTGGATGTGGATCGTGCGGTCAACCAGCGCGGCCCAGCTCCTGGGATCGTGGTTCGACAGGATGAAGAAGGCCAGCGAGGCGGCCTGGATGTGCGCCGGGGCGTGGCCGTTGGCCAGCGCCCATTCGCGCAGGCGCCCGGCCTTCTCGTGGCTCATCCCGTCCTCGCACCAGACCTCCTTCAGCTTGTCGAGCAGGCTTTCCGCCGCCCCGGCCCGGCGCGCCGCGTCGAGCATCGATTCGGGAATCCGGCTGGCGGTGCCGCCGAAGTCGGGAATCCAGCCCAGCACCGGGGTGTTCAGCTTGTCGTACATCTCGCCATAGGCCTGCACGGCCGGATGCCCGGCCCACATCGGGGCGTGAACCTCGACCCCCATGCGGATCTCCAGTTCCTCGGCATAGGGCGCGATTTCGGGCAGGAGGTGGACCGGCAGGGCGAACTGGTAGCGCACCAGCGAAAAGCCCATCTTCTTGGCCGAACGCAGCTGGCGCTTGTGGTATTCGACCAGATCGGCATCGTCGATCGGCTGCTGGCCGGGCTTGAGGAACCGGTCGGAGTTGATTGCGCAGGACACCGGGTTCAACCCCGCCTCCGCCACCATATCCTTGAATTTCGCGGCGAAATCATCGCTGACGTCGGGGAACTCCTTGAAACTCTGGAAGCCGATGATCTCGATGTTTGGGCCCATCCCGCGCCGCGCCACCTCGTGGAGCAGGCCCGGCAGATCGAATTGGCGCAGAAGCCATTCGTTGGTGAAGGAATAGAGCGTGACGCCGACCTGCGGCCCGCTTGCAATGGTCATGGACAAGTCCTCTCGATCGCTCAGTTGACGCTGAGGCTCTGGGTCTGCGTGTTGAAGCGGCGCATGCCCGGGATGTAGGGCGGGCTGACGTACAGTGTCAGTTCGACGCTGTGCTCGCTGCCGGGGGCCAGGTCATGCCCGGGCACGACGAGGAACGCGCTGTCGCGCACGAACCAGAAGGTGTTGGTCTGCTCGCCATTGGCGGCGAGAGGCCATTGCTCACCATCGAAGGCGATGGCGGCATCGGACAGGTCGACCGGATTGCCGTCGATCGCCAGGGCGCCGACCTCGACCGTGGAGAACGGCAGCGACCGATACCACGGCAGCCGCATCGCCAGGCGCAGGCCGCCTGAGCTGGCGGTCAGGCCTTCCTCCCCGATGATCCTTTCGACCGGCAGCATCGCACTCTCCCCTGTGATGATCAGAACGTAATAATTAGAAGGCTGGTTCTAATAACGACTTGACAGGCGGTCAAGCCTCGTGCTGAAAAACCAGAATACGAATTCGGATATGCGGGGGCATCCTGCGCCGGAATCAAGCAAGGTGCCGGGAGAGCATGGCGGAGTTTGACTACATCATTGTCGGCGCGGGCTCGGCCGGCTGCGTCCTGGCCAACCGCCTGAGCGCGGACGACCGCACGCGCGTGCTCCTGATCGAGGACGGCGGCGACAACCAGCATCCCTTCATCAAGATGGCCGGCGGCTTCGTGAAGATCATGGGCAACCCGGCCTACTTCCGGTCCTATCCATCGGTCCAGCAGCCGGGCATGCGCAAGGAGATGCACGCCTATGGCCGGGGCCTGGGGGGATCCTCCTCGATCAACGGCACCTGGTACCTGCCCGGCATGCCTGCCGACTACGATGGCTGGGCGGCGCAGGGCCTGACCGGCTGGGGCTGGGATGAGATCGCCCGCTGCTACCGCGCGATCGAAAGCTATCGCGACGTGGACGGCCATCCCGGCCGCGGGCGTGACGGCGAGGTGCAGATCACCCCGTCGACCTATCGGTCGCCGGTGTTCGATGCGCTTGTCTCGGCCTTCGGCGAAGCGGGTATGCCCTGGGTCCCGGACATCACGGCTCCGGGGATCACCGGCGTCGGACGGACCCAGTACACGGTCGACCGCCGGGGCCAGCGCGAGACCAGCTACACCGCCTTTGTCCAGCCGATCCGCAATCGCCGCAACCTGACGATCGCGACCGAGACCGCGGTGCGCCGGGTGCTGATAACCGAGGGGCGGGCCACCGGCGTGCTGTGCGAACGTGGCGGGCAGGAGGTCACTCACACCGCGGGCGAGGTGATCGTCTGCGCCGGTGTCTACGGTTCGCCGCAACTGCTCCAGCTTTCGGGCGTGGGCCCCGGCACCGCGCTGCAGGCGCTGGGCGTGGACGTGCGGCGGAACAGCCCCGCCGTCGGCCGGAACCTGGCGGATCACCAGAAGTTCGGCCTTTCGTTCGATCTGCACAACCATCCCGGCACCAACCGCGAATTCATCGGCTGGCGCCTCTATCGCAACGCCTTGCGCTATGCCCTGACCCGCACCGGCCCCCTCGCCCGGGTCGGCCTGCCGCTGACTGGCCTGGTCTCGAGCGAAGGACGCCCCGACTGGCCCGACTTCCAGGTGGCGGCAGCCCCCTTCGCGATGCGCACCGTCAACGAGATGGCCGAGCGCCCCGGCAGCCCGATCACCGCAAGGCCCGGCCTGACCTTCTCGGGCTATCACCTGCGCCCGCGCAGCCGGGGGTCGGTCACCCTCACCTCACCCGACATCCGCACCCCGCCGCTGATCGATACCGGCATCTGGAGCGATCCCTACGACCGGCAGAAGGCGCTGGAGCTGTTCCACCTGTTCCGCCGCATCGCCGCGTCCCCGGCCCTCGCCCGGTACATCGGGGCCGAGCGGATGCCCGGCGCCCAGGTCACCGGGGACGAGTCGATCCTGCCCGAGCTGGCCAAGATGGTCGAAACCGGGCTTCACGGCACCGGCACCTGCAGCATGGGCACCGATCCCGCGACCTCGGTGGTCGATCCGCGCTGCCGGGTCCACGGGATCGACCGACTGCGGGTGGTCGATTGCTCGATCATGCCGACCCCGGTCTCGGGCAACACCAATGGCCCGGCCATGGCCGTTGCCCAGCGGGCGGCCGAACTGATCATGGCCGACCAACGGGCCTGACCCGGCGCCTCGCCTTCCTTTCCTCCCACAGGACCCCGACCATGCCCTTCGAACTGTCCGTGAACCTCGAATATGGCTTTCACGAAGCGGGTGACCGCATCGAGGCCCGCATCGCCGCGGCGGCGGCGGCGGGCTTTCGCAAGGTCGAGCTGTTCCTGCTCAAGGATCGCGACCTGCCGGCGATCCGCCAGGCGCTCGATGGCCATGGTGTCACACTGATCAGCACGGTCGCCGATTACCTGACGCAACTGGTCGATCCGGCCACGCACGAAGGGTTCTGCACCACCTTCCGCCAGGCCGCCGAGAACGCGCTGGCGCTGGGCTGCCGCAACGTGGTGGTCACCTCGGGCCGAGGGGTGCCGTGGCTCAAGCGCCCGGTCCAGTTGGGGATCTTCGCCGATGCCCTGAAGCGCCTGGTTCCCATCGCCGAGGAACTCGACGTGGTGATCCTGCTCGAATCCGCCAACACCCGCCACGATCACCCCGGCGTGCTCTGCTCCACCACCGAGGACAGCATTCGTGTCGCCGAGATGGTCGATTCCCTGCGCGTCCGGGTACTCTATGACATCTACCACTCGGTGGTGGAGGGGGAGGACCCCGCTTTGGTCCTGCCGCAGGTCGCCCCGTGGCTGGCGCACGTCCAGATCGCCGACGCGCCGGGTCGGGGCGAGCCGGGGTCCGGTGCGATCGACTGGCCGGCGATGCTGCGCCTGGTCGCCGCGAACGGCTACACCGGTCCGATCGGGATCGAGTGCCAGCCGACCGGCCCCTCGGCCCAAGCCTTCGCCTTGATCCGCGACCTCGCCGCCCGGATCTAGGCCAGGCGGACCTGCAGTCCGGCCAGCCCGTCCGAGCGATCGGACAAGGTCAGGCTCAGGCCATGGGCCTGGGCAAGATCGCGAGCGATCGCCAGCCCCAGCCCGGAGCCGGGGCGAGCGGGATCGAACCGCAAGCCCGGTTCACCCGCCATCGCCCGCTGTTCGGCGGTGAGGCCCGGACCATCGTCGACGATCGTCACGACCCCGCCTGCGGCGTTGGCGGTGACGGTCACCGTCACCCGCGCGCGCGCCCATTTCCCCGCATTGTCGATCAGGTTCGACAGCAGCTCGGTCAGGTCGGTGGGATCGATCGGCAGGGTCGCCGGGTCGTCGCTCGGCTGGGTCAGGTCGAACCGGATCCCGGGATGGAGCCGCTGCAGGGCGGACAGGATCGAGGGCAGGACCTCGTCGATCCGGCTCACCGCCCCCGGCAGGGCGCCGCTCACCGCCGCGCGCGCCCGGGCGAGCCGCAGCTCGATCTGCTGCGCCATGCGTTGCGAATGATCCAGCAGGACCTGGGCGGAACCGGCGGTCCGCGGGTCGCGGGAGAGGCGCTCGGCCTCATCGATGATCACTGCCAGCGGCGTGCGCAGGCTGTGCGCGAGGTTGCCGGCCTCCACCCGGGCGCGTTCGACCATTTCGGCGTTGTGGGCGATGTAGGCGTTGAGATCGTCGGCCAGCGGCGCGATCTCGTAGGGGAGCTTGCCCTTCAGGGCCGCCCGGTCGCCCCGGCGCAGGCGGCCGATCGCCAGGGCCAGACGGTCGAGCGGTTCGAACGCGAACAGCACCACCGCCGCCCCGGTCAGCAGCAGGGTCACGGCCAGCCCGGCCAGCCATACCGTGAGATCGCGGGTAAAGTCGGCGATGGTCGCGTCCAGCAGGCGCTGGTCGGTCGCGATCATGTAGTGCACGTCCTGCCCCTGCGGCCCCTTCGCGACGAAGCCATAGGTGATCGCCGGGCCGCTCGGCCCCTTGTCGATCCGGTGCAGCACCTCGGCGGAATGGGCGACCTGCTCATCCAGCTCGCCACGCCGCATCGACCGGGAGCGCAGCGGGGCGTGCCCATCGACGTTGACCTGCCAGTAGAAGCCCGACATCGGCACCAGGTAGCGCGGATCGGACAGCGGCCGGGTCAACACCGGGGTCCCGTCCGGCTGCAGCCGGATCAGCCCGGCCAGCTCGCGGACGTGGACCTCAAGCTCCTCGTGATAGCCCTGCTCGACATGCCGGGCGAACAGGCTGACCGCCGAGATCCAGATCCCGCCGATCCCCACCACCACCCAGGCGGCGATCGCCAGCAGCAGGCGCAGCCGCAGGCTGTTCCAGCCCCAGCGGCGGGCCAAGCTCGGGCGTGGCTCGCTCATCCGCCGAACCGATAGCCCAGCCCGCGCAGGGTCCGGACCCGCTCGGCTCCGATCTTGCGCCGCAGCCGCGAGACCAGCACCTCGACCGCGTTCATGTCGCGCTGGGTGTCCAGGTCATAGAGATGCTCGACGATATCGGACTGGGACAGCACTTGCCCGGGATGGCGCAGGAACAGGTGCAGCAGGCGGAACTCCTGCCGGCTCAGATCGATCGGACGCCCCTCGCAATCGACCGCGCCACTCACCGGGTCAAGCCGCACCCCGGCCGTCTCGAGCGCCCCGGCCCGGGCCCCGCCCTGCCGCCGCAACAGCGCATGGAGCCGCGCCAGCAGCTCCTCGAACCGCACTGGCTTCACCACGAAGTCATCGGCGCCAAGGTTCAACCCCTCGACCTTGTCCTGCCACGATCCCCGCGCGGTCAGGATCAGGATCGGGCACGCCACCGCGCGCTGGCGCCAGAACCGCAGCAGGTCCAGCCCGCTGCCGTCGGGCAGCCCCAGATCGAGGATCACTGCCGCAAGCTTGTCCATGTCGGGCCAGGCCTCGCCCTCCCACCGGGCGGCGGCGTGATCGACGGCAAAACCCGCCCCGCGCAGCCGCTCCGACAGGCGCAGGGCGAGTTGTTCGTCATCCTCGACCAGCAGAATGCGCAATTTCGCTCCTTGCCTGCCCGATCTCCGGGGGTTTCCTGGGACCTGCGTTTGCCAGACCACGAACCTGACAATACAGCGCTAAACTGACAAGTTCCTGTCAGCTTCCTCCGGCATGGGCATCCCGATGACCTCGCATTCCCCAGATCCGCGTGCCCTCGCGATGGCCCTTGTCCTGCTGCTGGTCGGCGGCGGCGCCTACTGGGCGCTGTCGTCGCGGCCGGATCAGGTCCCGCCCCCTACTCCGGCGACCGGGCCCGCAGGGCAGCTCGACGCCGCACAGATCCAGCGGCTGGGCATCCGCCTCGAACCGGCCCGGGCGGCCGAGAGCGTGCCCGTGGGCACGGTCCCGGGGATGGTGACCCTGCCGCCCGAGGCCCGGGTGGCGGTGACCTCGCCTTTTGCCGGCACGGCGCTGCGCGTGCTCGTCACGCCGGGCCAGCAGGTCACTGCCGGGCAAGCCCTCGCCGTGGTCCGCGCGCCCGAAACGATCCAGTTCGGGGCCGAGCTCGCCCGAGCCGAGGCCGACCTGGCCTTTGCCCGGAACCAGGCGGCCCGGCTCGACACCCTCGCCCGCGAAGGCGTGATCGCCGGGGTTCGCGCCGACGAAGCCCGTGCCGCGCTGCACCGGACCGAGGCCACCAGCCGCGAGAACCGCCGCCTGCTGGGCCTGGCCGGGGCCGGCCGGGACGGGACAGTGACGCTGCGCGCGCCGATCGCCGGACGGGTGGCCAGCGTGACCATCGACCCGGGCGCGCCCGTCGGCACGGCCAGCGCCGCACCCTTCGTGATCGAGAACGATGCCGCCCTGGCGCTCGACCTGCAGATTCCCGAACGGCTCGCCGCCCAGGTCCGCCCCGGCATGACCGTGGCGGTCCTGCCGCCAGGGTCCACCAGTCCTGCCGGATCGGGGCGCATCCTGTCGGTCAGTCCCTCGCTCGATCCCCAGACCCGCGCCGTGATGGCCCGGGCCAGTCTCGGCGCGGCCGCCGGGCTCATCCCGGGCAAGGGCGTCAGCGCCGTGATCAGCGATCCGGCCGGACCGGCGCGCGCGGGGGTCAGCGTCCCCTCCGGCGCGGTCACCCGGATGGACGATGCCGACCAAGTCTTCGTCCACGCCGCCGGTCGGTTCGCGCCGCGCAAGGTGGTGGTCGTGGCGGAAAGCGGCGGCCGGACCGTGCTCGCCAGCGGGCTCAAGCCCGGCGAGACGGTCGCGGTCAGTGGCGTCGCCGAACTCAAGTCCCTGCTGGCCGGGCGCTAGGCCATGCTGCGCACGCTCGTCGAACAGGCCTTGCGGCTGCGGCTGATGGTCCTGGCCCTGGCTGTCCTGCTCGCCGGGCTGGGCGCCTGGGCCTTCGTGCGCCTGCCGATCGATGCCTTCCCCGACATCAGCTCGACCCAGGTCAAGATCATCCTGAAGGCCCCGGGCATGACCCCCGAGGAGGTGGAGAGCCGGGTCATCACGCCGATCGAGATGGAAATGCTGGGCATTCCCGGCCAGACCAACCTGCGATCGGTGGGCAAGTACGCGATTGCCGATATCACCATCGACTTCAGGGACGGCACCGACATCTACTGGGCCCGCAGCCAGGTGGCCGAACGGCTCAACGGCGTGCTCGGCAGCCTGCCGGCCACGGTCAGCGGCGGCATGGCACCGATCTCCACCCCGCTGTCGGACATGTACATGTTCACGCTCGACGGCCCCCAGAGCCTGGCCGAGAAGCGCCGCGTGCTCGATTGGGTGATCCGCCCGGCCCTTCGCACGGTCCCGGGCGTGGCCGACGTCAACGCGCTGGGCGGATTCGTCGAGACCTTCGAGGTGGCGCCCGATGCCCAGGCGCTGGCGGCGGCCGGGCTCTCGGTCAACGAACTGGCCACGGCGATCGAGGCGGCCAACCGCAACGACGGCGCCGGCCGCCTGGTGACCGGCGAGGAGGCGCTGATCGTGCGCTCGACCGGGGCGATCCGCTCGCTCGACGATCTGGCGGCGGTGGTGGTGCGTGGCGCCGCGGGGCGGATCGTCCGGGTGGGCGATGTGGCGACGGTCCGTGGCGGCAGCCTGACCCGCTATGGCGCCGTAACCCGCAACGGCCAGGCCGAAGCGGTGGAGGGTCTGGTGATCGGCCTGAAAGGCGCCGATGCCAGCCAGGTCGTCGCCGGGGTCAAGGCGCGCCTCGCCGAAATCCAGCCCAGCCTGCCCAAGGGCATGACCCTTTCGGTGTTCTATGACCGCTCCGACCTGATCGGCCATGCGGTCGGCACGGTCGAGGAGGCGCTGCTCGAGGCGACCCTGCTGGTCGTCGTGCTGTTGCTGCTGTTCCTCGGCGATGTCCGCGCCTCGGTGATCGTCGCCCTGGCCCTGCCCATGGCGGCGCTGCTGACCTTCATTGCCATGCGCGCCGTCGGGCTGACCGCCAACCTGATGAGCCTTGGGGGGCTGGCCATCGCGGTCGGCATCCTGGTCGATGGCGCGGTGGTGGTGGTGGAGAACGTCGTCGAACGCCTGTCCGATCCGCGCCACACCCGCCCCGACCGACCCGGCGCTGGCAAGCTCCACAACGTGTTCCTCGCCTCGGCCGAGGTGGCCAAGCCGGTGGCCTCGGGCCTGGCCATCATCGCGCTGGTGTTCCTGCCGCTGCTGACCCTGGAGGGGCTGGAGGGCAAACTGTTCGCCCCGGTGGCCCTGACGATCGTGCTGGCCCTGCTGTCGGCCCTGGTGCTCTCGCTCACCCTCGTCCCGGTGCTTTCATACTATGTGCTGAAGGTGAAGGAGGGCCATCACGAGCCCTGGCTGATGCGGCAGGTCGGGCCGCGCTATGCCGCCCTGCTCCGGGCGGCCTTCGACCGCCAGAAGACCGTCTTCGTCGGTGCGGGCGTGGCGCTGGTCCTGGCCGGGGGCGCCTATGCGGTGACCGGCAAGACCTTCCTGCCGACCATGGACGAAGGGTCGGTGATCGTGCAACTGACCAAGCTGCCCTCGGTCTCGCTGGCGCACAGCACCGACGGCGACATGCGGGTGCAGCGGGCAATCCTGGCGCAGGTCCCCGAGGTCACCGAGGTGATCGCCCGGGTCGGCTCGGATGAATTGGGGCTCGATCCGATGGGGCTCAACGAAACCGACAGCTTCCTCAAGCTCAAGCCCCGCAGCGAATGGCGCGTGCGCGACAAGGACTGGCTGGTCGAGCAATTGCGCGAAACCCTGGCCGGCCTGCCGGGGATCGAGCCCAGCTTCACCCAGCCGATCGAGATGCGCATTTCCGAAATGCTGACCGGTGCGCGCGGCGATCTGGCGATCAAGCTGTTCGGTCCCGACAGCGCCGAGCTGGCCCGGCTCGCCTCCAGGATCCGGACCCGGCTGCATACCGTGCGCGGCACCAGCGAGGCGATGACGGCGGCCGATGCCAAGGTCGACTATCTCCAGCTCGACATCGACCGGCAGGCCGCGGGTCGGGCCGGCATGCCGGTGAGCGAGTTGCAGGATGCCCTGCGCGCGCAGGTCGAAGGGCTGCGTGCCGGGGTCGTGGCCGATGGCATCCGCCGGGTGCCGATCGTCATCCGGGGCGATGCCGCGGCCCTGACCCCGCAGGCCTTCGCCGATCTGCCGCTGCGCACCCCGGCCGGCGCGCTGGTCCGCGCCAGCGACGTCGCGCAGGTCCGCCGGATCGAGGGCCCGGTCAAGGTCGAGCACGAGAACGGCTCGCGCTATGCCCTGATCCAGGCCTTCGTCACGGGGCGCGACCTGGTCGGCTATGTCGCCGATGCCAAGGCGGACATCGCCGCCCATGTACCGCTGCCCCCGGGCTACCGCATGGTCTGGGGCGGCCAGTTCGAGAACCAGCAGCGCGCCTCGGCCCGGCTGGCCGTGGTGCTGCCGGTGGCGCTGCTGATGATCTTCGCCGTGCTCTATGCCACGCTGGGCTCGCTCCGCGCGGCGCTGCTGATCCTGCTGATGATCCCCTTCGCGCTGGTCGGCGGCATGATCTCGCTGGCGCTGTCGGGCGCCTACCTGTCGGTCCCGGCCTCGGTCGGGTTCATCGCCCTGCTCGGCATCGCGGTGCTCAACGGCCTCGTCATGGTCAGCTATTTCCGGCAACTGCGCGAGGCCGGGGCCAGCCTGGCCGAGGCCGTGCGGAAGGGCGCCGAGCGGCGCTTGCGGCCGGTGCTGATGACCGCCTCGATCGCCGCCTTCGGCCTGGTCCCGCTGCTGTTCGCCTCCGGCCCGGGTTCGGAAATCCAGAAGCCGCTGGCCATCGTGGTGATCGGCGGGCTGGTCTCCTCGACCCTGCTGACGCTGGTCCTGCTGCCGATCCTGTACGAGCGCTTCGGCGAAAGCAGGGCAGAGCGGGACGCGGGCGAGCGGCGGTTGTCCAGCGCGGAGGAGGCCCCCGGCGATGACTAGGCCCGGTTTCTGGTTCGCCTCCATGCTGGCGCTGGTGGCCGGCCGCGCCCTGGCCGAGCCTGCCTTGCCCCCCCCCGAAGCGGTGAGCGCGGCGCTCGACGCGACGCCCTCGGTGATGGCCGCCGAGGCGCGGGCCGGGGCCGCCCGCGCCGATGCCGAAGCGCTGGCCCGGGGCACGCAGGAGTTCAACCTGAGCACCAGCGTCATGCAGCGCTCGATCGATCGCGAGGGGCGCTATGCCGAGTACGATGCGGTGCTGAGCCGCCCGGTCCGCTTGCCCGGCAAAGGCCGGCTGGATCGCGCCGCAGGCCAGTTCGGCATCGCTGCCGCCCGCAACCGGGCTGAGGATGCGCGCCACCAGGCCGCCCTGCTGCTGGCCGAGAGCTGGTGGGACTGGCTGGCCGCCGCCGCTGAGGCGCGGGTCGACCGACAGGCGGTGGCCAACTATGCCGCCATGCTGCAAGCCGTGCAGCGGCGGGTCGCGTTGCGCGATGCCGCCCAACTCGAGGCCGACCAGGCCGAAGGCGCGCTGGGCGCTGCCCGGCTTGCCGCCCAGCAGTCCGCCGGGCGCGAGGCCGTGGCCCGGGCCCGGCTGGCGGCGCGGTTTCCCGCCCTACCCCTGCCCGATCAGGCTCCGGATCCCGATCCCCCCGAGCTGCCGGTGGCGGGTCTGGCCGAATTTGGCACCAAGATCGTCGCGCGCAGCCACGAGATTGCCGCCGCCGATGCCGAAGCTCAGCGCAGCGTGGCGGTTGCTGAACGGGCGCGGCGCGACCGGATCGCCGATCCCTCGGTGGGCGTGCGGCTGTTCTCGGAACGGGGCGGTGCCGAACGGGGCGCCGGGGTGGTCATGTCCCTGCCGATCGGCGGCGGCCATCGCCGGGCCATGGCTGACCGGGCCGGCGCCGAGGCCACCGCCGCGCAGGCCGATCTGGCCAGCGTGCGGCTCGCGGTCACCGAGATGGCGACCACCGACATGGCCGCAGCCGAAGCGGGCCAGGCGGCCTGGCAGCGGGCGCGTGAAGCCTTGAATGCCCAGGTCGCGGCCCTTGCCAAACTGCGCCGCGGTCAGGCGGCGGGAGAGATCGGGCTGGCCGATGTCCTGCTCGGCGAGCGCCAGGTCCACGATGCCTTTCGCGCCGAGGCCCTCGCCCGGGCCGAAGCGCAGCGCAGCCTGACCCGCCTGCGCATCGACAGCCACGAATTGTGGATTTCGGAGTAACCGGCCTTGCCCCGTCCGCTTGCCCGTCTGGCCCTGAAGTTCTGCGGGCTGAGCCTGTGGGCGCCGGGCATCGCCACGGCGCCGGTGGCAGCGGATGAACCGGCTGCACCGCCGTTGCGGGTGCTGTGGTTTCACGCCGATCAGGCCGGGGATGGCTTGGCCATCAACGGCTTCGTGCGGCGAGTATCGGCCCGCCCGGGGACGGTGCCCGGCTATATCCGCGTCGCGGCGCCGCGGGCCGATGGCGGCGGGGACGCGATCGCCTGCCTGCGCTCGCGCGATCTGCAGCGAGCCGGCAGCCGCGGCGGGACCTTCCGGGTGAGGCTGGCTGGAGCAGGCGCGCCGGGCCGGGTCACGGTCGCCTACGCACCCACCTGCCCCTAGCCCCGGCATTTACCCGATCTTTAGCAAGGTTTACGCCGCCGAAGCCGGGCAATCATGTCGGCACGGCCGTTTAATGCGCTGACAAATATACCTTATTGCAGACCAAGGGAGCGTCATTGGCGCACCGAAATCCGGTTCCGCCCTTAACCGACCTTTAAATCTACAACTATAGTGAGGAACGCAGAGGGATCTGCGCATGACGCATCGGCACGTCACCAAGGCTGCGACTTGGAGCCAGCGATGGCTTTCGCTGGGGCGTTCGCTGGCGCGCGACAACCTGGCCTCGGTGACGATCGAGTTCGCGGTGGTCGGTCCGATGACAATCGCGGCAATCGTCGCCATTCTTCACACGGCGCTGGTGTTCATGGCCCAACAGGGCCTGCAGAGCGCGGCCGAGTCCGCCGGGCGCCTGATCATGACCGGACAGGCGCAGAAATACTCCGGCAGCAACTACACCGGCATGACCGCCGACGATTTCAAGAAGGCGATCTGCGGCCAGTTGACCGGCTTTCCCACGCTGCTGCCGCCGTTCCTGACCTGCGACAAGCTGTACGTCGACGTCTCCATTGCCAACAGCCATGCGAACGCGGTCACCTCGGCCCCGACTTTCAGCTACAATTCCGGCGGCAGCGTGACCAACACCTTCGGCTACAGCCCGGGCACCGCCGGACCGGGGGTCATGGCGGCGGGCGGGACCACCCAGGTGGTGGTGGTGCGGCTCATGTACCTGTGGCCGACGGCGACGGCACCGATGGGCTTCAACCTGGTCAACCAGCAGGGCTCCAACCGGCTGCTCACCGCCAGCACCGTGCTGGTGACCGAGGCTTACCAATGAGCGCGGCCCGGGCCCTTCCCGCCCGGATAGCGGCCGGATTGCGCGCGCTGGCCGCGGACCGCACCGGCACGCCGGTGGTCGAGTTCGCGCTGGTCCTGCCGGTGCTGCTGACCGCTTACCTCGGCAGCTTCGTGGTGCTCGATGCCATCTCGTGCTCACGCAAGGTCTCGATCGCGGCCAACCAGGTGACCGACATCACCTCGCGCTACATGTCGGTGACGACCGGCGACCTGGACACGATCATGGCCGCCACCACCCAGATCATGCAGCCCTACAACGCCAGCAACGCGATGGTCCGCCTGTCGCAGGTGCAGGTCTGCGCCTCGGGCTACAAGGGCAAGAGCGGCATCGTCGCCCGGGTGGTGTGGAGCCAGGCCCGCAACGGCACGGCCCGGACCGTGGACACGACCAGCGGGGGCACCCAGCCGGTCGGCAATCCGCAGGAGGTCCCCGACGCGGCCCTGATCACCCTGCCTGCCAACATGCTGACCAGCACCTCTCCGCTGATACCGGCGAGCGGCTGCGCCACGGGCGGTTACTTCATTCTGGGCGAGATGGACTACACCTATACCCCAGCGCTCAAGATGTTCGCGGTGGGGTCCACATCGAGCTTCACCTTCACCGAATCGAGCTACATGAGCCCGCGCGGCACAACCTCGATCGGTCTCGTTACCGGAACCTAGTCATGATCCAGCGCCTCTTCCTCACCCGGATGATCGCTCCGCTGACCCGGCGGATGCGCGATCTCGCGCGGGATGCTTCGGCCAATGTGCTGATGCTCACCGGAGGGGGGATCATGATGCTGATGCTGGCGATCGGGTTCGGCGTGGACTACGCCCGGGCCGTGCAGACCCGCACCGAGCTCAACGCCGCCGCCGACGCCGCAGCGCTGGTCACCGTCGATCCGGCCATGTTCAACCAGCCAGAGGCCACGGCCATCGCCTCGGCCAAGGCGCTGTTCAACGCGCGGGTCGCCGGCTTGCCCGGCGTCACGATCACCAACCTCGACGTGACCGCGACGACCACAACCTCGAGCGTGGCCTCCGCCAGCCGGACCGCGACGGTCACCTGGACGGCGACCATCTCGACCATGTTCGCAAGCATCATCGGGAAGGACACCTTCACGATCGGCGGCCAGGCCGTGTCCAACGCCGCCCAGCCGCCCAACATCAATTTCTACGTGATGCTCGACAATTCACCCTCGATGCTGCTGCCGACGACCAGCGCCGGGATCACCGCCCTCCAGACCGTGAGCGCTCACAACTGCGCGTTCTCGTGCCACATCAACTCGATCGTCTACGGCCCGATCAAGGACAGCGCCGGGAACGTCATCATCCTGGCGAACACCTACTACAACTCCGGGGTCAACCAGGACGCCGGGGTCTATCGCTACAACTCGAGCACCGCCAAGGTCTATGACGCGAACAACACGCTGCTCGGCAGCAATGCCTCGGTCAACGCCACCTCGGGGTCGAGCGCCTACACGACGCTGACCTACAAGAACACGAGCAATGCGACGGTCACGGTCAACACGTACCCCGCCGATCCCTTCTGGCTCGCCCAGAATTACGGCAAGGCCTACGGATCACCCGCCAAGATCGAAATGCGGATCGATGCCGAGCTGGCCGCTGCGCAGGACCTGATCGACACCGCCAAGCTGACCTCATCGCAGCTCAGCAGCGCCTCGACGACGGTGACCTACCAGATGCAGTTCTTCTCGTTGAACTACGAAGCCTACCAGCTGACCCCTTCGCTGACCAACGTCAATGCCATCAATCCCTCTATCCTGGTGCCCAGCAATGGCACGATTACCCCGTTCATGCTGGCAAACGGCTATCACCCGAACAACTCGAACCCCACGGTGGCGCCCGGGGTGAACACCAACAACTCGCACACCGCGCCCTATGCCGCGCTCGGCCAGATGAACACGCTGCTGCCCGATCCGGGCACCGGCGCGCCCAACTCCTCGCCGCAGGAGGTGTTGATCATCGTCACCGACGGCTATCAGGACGAGATGATCGGCGGTTCGCAGATTCGCCAGGCCTGGAACGCCTCGACCCTGGCGCGGTGCACCGCGATCAAGAACCGCGGCATCCGCATCGCCATCCTCTATACGGTCTACGATCCGAACACGATCCTGCCGCTTTACCCGAACTATGCCGCCAAGATCCCGGACATCTCGCCCGCGCTGAAGTCGTGCGCCTCGACCACGTCGGGCGGAGCCAGCCTGATGTACACCGTGGCAGCCGACCAGGACATTTCGGCGGCCCTGTCGAATCTCTTCGCGATGACAGTTCAGACCGCGCACCTGGTGCAGTAACCCCGGCCGACCGCCTGCACCGCAGGCCTGCCGGGTGGCGGTCAGAAGCTCATGCGCCCCAGATGCTCTTCGATCAGGGCCTCGCGGTCGGCCCAGGGGAATTCATGGCGCGCGATCAGCAGCGAGACCAGACCGTGGACATGGGCCCAGGTCGACTGGGCCAGGATCATCGCCCGATCGTCATCGCTGCCGACTTGCTCGACCACGACCCGGTGCATGCACGCAAAGCACTGGAGCCCGGCTGCCAGGACCGGATCGACAAGCCCCTCCTCGGTCTCGATCCCGTGCGGTGTGCAACCCCGGGGGTCTTCCAGCATGAAGGCCACGCGATACATGTCGGGCTGGTCCAGCGCGAAATCGACATAGGCCCGGCCCATCCGGCGGAGCCGCTCGATCGGGCTAGCATCGCCCCCGGCGACTCGCCCCATGGCCTCTGCCAGGGCGCCGAACGCCCGCACGCACAATTCGGCCGCGATCTCGTCGGCGCTGCGGAAATGGGCGTAGAGCGAGGGCTGGGAAATCCCCACCTCCTGCGCAATCTGGCGGGTGGTGACCTGGGCCATCCCCTTCTGGGCAAACAGTTTCAGTGCCACGTCGAGGATCTGCGCGCGGCGGTTTCCCCCACGACGGCGGCCATCACCGTCCACGGCCTCTGCAAGGTCCTGCATCATGGTGCGATTGTGGGAACTTGACAGGCTCCCGTCAACCTATCATTGATAGCCTATCACTGATAGGAACAGGTCGGTCACGATGGACAAGCGCGCGCCGCAGCGGCGACTCGGATCACTCCCGCCGGAGGGGCGCACCCGGCTCCTCGCGCTTGGCACCGCCCTGGCCGCGACTGCGGCGGCCGCATTGTGGGCCGCATCCGGCAAGGAGAGTGCCAACACGCCGGCCGCGCTGGCGCCGGTGCCGGTCCAGATGGCGGTCGTCCGGCCCGAGGGCGTCGAGACCGCGTCTGGTGCCGCCTTCTCGGCCGTGCTGCATCACGATCGCGAAGCCCGTCTGGCCTTCCGTCTGCCGGGGCGCATCGCCGCCCTTCCCGCGCGCATCGGCAGCCGCCTGCCGCAGGGCGCGGTCGTGGCGCGGCTGGAGCCCGAGGTCTATGCCGCCGCCGCCCAGCGCGCCGCCGCCGACGCGGCCCGCGCGGGCCGCGCGGCCGAACGTCTGGCCGGACTGGCCCGCGAAGGCGCCGCGCCCGGAGCCCAGGC
>NZ_JACLAU010000059.1 GCF_014230305.1 Novosphingobium aerophilum | reverse complement strand
ATCACCCCCATGTTCACATGGTCGTGCCGGGCGGTGGCATAGCGCTGGACGGCTCGCGATGGATCGCGTCGCGCCCGGCCTTTCTGTTGCCCGTGCGGGTCTTGGGAGCACTCTTCCGCCGCCTCTTCCTCTCGCAATTGATCCAGTTGCATCAGGCCGGCAAACTTGCCTTCTTCGGATCACTTGCCGCGCTGGCGGACCGGCGTGCCTTCGGGCGGCACATCGGTCCTGTGCGCAAGAAGCGCTGGGTGGTCTATGCCAAGGCCCCGTTTGCCGGCCCCGAAGCCGTGCTGGCCTACCTGTCACGCTACACCCACCGCGTTGCCATCTCGAACCGGCGATTGATCAGCTTCGACGAGGCGGGCGTGACGCTGCGGTTCAAGGATTACCGCCGCGACGCGGCCGAACGTCAGCAGGTCATGACGCTGGCGACCGACGAGTTCATCCGTCGCTTCCTGATCCACGTCCTGCCGCGCGGCTTCCACCGTATCCGGCATTACGGTCTACTTGCCAGTTCAACCCACAAGGACGCCATGGCACTGGCCCGCAGACTGCTGGGCGTAGCTGCGCCGGCCGAAGAACCCGAACCCGACGAACCTACCGATTACCGTCCGCAATGCCCGTGCTGCGGTGGGCACATGGTCATTACCGAGACCTTCGAACGCTGGCGCCAACCGCGCGCACCGCCGAGCCGGTCGCTGCCGCCCGGGAGACTGTGTCATGACCCGGCGTGACCTGCCTCACCTCCATCCTGCTGAACCACCGTGGCAGGAAACGACGGCCCATGCCTTGATCGGAAACGCATCCCTTCTCAGCCGACCCGGACCACTCCACACCGGTCCATTTAGCCTGGCCAATTGGTCCGGCAGGCCCACCATCCGCTGCCCTCGTGGCGCCCACCATCAGCTCCGGCGCCACATCTCCCACGGCGCCGACCCGAAATCCCCATAGCGCAACGCCTGCCTCCCGCGGGTCGTACATGTCAGACTTTCGTACGCCTCCCGGCGCCCGAAACCCTTCGACTTTGCCGCCGTTTGCCACTCAGCTCATGAACGACGGGGTTTGCCATGACCGGCCATTCGGTCTTGCCGCACCGTCCGGACTGATTGGCTGATGTTCCACCCCAGGGTCGCATCTCCGAGCCGAGACGGATCGCCCGGCCCCATCCGGTTCCTAAATCCTGCCTTCAGCCCCCTCGCTGGGCCTCTGCACGCAGTTCGTTGCGAAGCCAGACAAGCCCGGGGTCATCCTGACGAGCGGCATGGTACTGCATCATTTCCCGCATGGTGGGGAGGGGCAGCGGGCATTCGGCGATCGCCAAGGAGAGGGGCGCCTGGAACATTCGGGCCAGACGTTCGTGGATCAGCGCCAATCGGGTGCTGTTGCGGACCATCAAGGTCGCCTGCAGGAACGACGGAGCGGTCAGTTCCACCCGTCGGGCCTTGTCGGCGGAAAATGCGGAATCGATGAACGAAGGTCGCCCGTCGATCATGACAGCGATGTGCCCGGCGGCGTAGAAGCCTTCGAGGGTCAGAGGCGTGTGCAGGAGCGGATTGCTCGAACAGCCGACCACCACGTGCCGCTCCGTAAACAACAGCTCCTTGGGGTGCTCGGCCGAGACGAACCCCTCGGGCGTGAGCAGGAGGTCGAGCTTGCCCTGGTTGAGCGCGAGGATCGTGGTCGGTTCGGGCAGTCTCACGTCGAAGCGCAGATTGGGCGCGACTGCCTGAAGGCGACTGATCAGCGGAGAGACCAGAACCGCCGTCGCATAGTCCGAGGCGACGATGTGGAAATGGCGATCGGACGTCGTGGGATCGAACTGTGTGGCTGAGGCGATCACCCCGCGCAGGGTTTGCAGCGCCGACGCGATCTGCGGTTCCAGCATGAGGGCGTGTGGCGTGGGCAGCATCCGCTTACCCTGCTGGACCAGGATGTCATCGCCGAGAGCTTCGCGCAGGCGCTTCAGCGCCGCACTCATGGCGGACTGGGTCAGCCCCATCCGTTGCGCGGCCCCGGTGACGCTGCATTCGGTCAGCAGCGCGTCGAAGGCGACCAACAGGTTGAGGTCGAACTGGTCCATTCGCATGTGGCACGTCCATCGTTGGTGGGATTGAAGCGTCGTGGGCTGGAGCAGCCGATCCGCTCCACCCTTCGCCCGCTTGGAGCGATCGGGTCCGGAACCTAGCCACGCCTCACACAGCGAAACCCGATGTGGCTGGTCGAGGTGTCGATCATCTCGGCATGGCGGGCGGCTGGACGGTAGCGCTGGCAGTAGTTCTCGGCGCAGAGGTGCGACCCGCCCTTCATCACCTTTCGGCCGATCCGGACATGCGGCTGTGAGGGGTCGAAGCTGGTCTTGAGGGTTCCCCCGCGCGGGTTGGCGACGACGCAGCAGCCACCGGGCTTCCTGCGGTTCTCCTGCCACCAGTCGGCGGTCCACTCCCAGACGTTGCCGATCATGTCGTGGATACCATAGCCGTTAGGGGGGAAGGAGCGCACCGGCGAGGTTCGCTCCCACCCGTCCTCCATCGTGTTGGCGAACGGGAACAGGCCCTGCCAGGTGTTCGCCATCATGGCTCCGTCCGGCGCGAGCTCATCGCCCCAGGCGAAGTCCTTGCCCTCGAGCCCGCCGCGCGCCGCAAATTCCCATTCGGCTTCGGTCGGGAGCGCCTTGCCCGCCCACTTGGCATAGGCCGCCGCGTCGCTCCAGGCGACATGGACCACAGGATGGTCGTCGAGCCCGTCGAGCGAGGAGTTCGGGCCATGGGGGTGACGCCAGTCGGCGCCGAAGGTGAAGGACCACCAGCGTGAAGGGTCGTCGGTGCCGACCGGGACCGTGCTCTTGTGGAACACCAGCGAACCGGGCTGGTCCATGCCGGGCAGCATCCCGGGATAGTCCTTCGGGTCGGGTGCGACCTCCGCGACGGTGATATGGCCTGTTGCGGCAACGAACTCGGCGAACTGCGCATTGGTGACCGGCGTCTCGTCCACCCAGAAGGGATTGACCCGCACCCGGACAAGCGGCGCCTCCTCAGGGTAGAAGTTTAGCGAGCCCATGGTGAACTCGCCGCCCTCGAGGCGGATCATGCCACCGGGGTCAGACACCAGCGGGTCGACCGGACGAATAGACCACGTCCGGGCGGTACTCGCCCTTGAGCCTGGCCAGCAGCGGCTTGGCCGCGCGTGAGATGTACTCGTTCGGATCGCCCGCGGCCGTGGCCAGGGCCGGCATGGCCGGGCGGGCCATGTCACCCAGCGAATCCAGCGCGTTGAGCGCCATCAATCGGGGCGGGATGTCCCCCGGTGCATTGGACAGGGTGGCAAGCACGGCCACCCCGTGCCCGGCGCGCCCAACGTGGCAGAGCGCCTCGGCCGCAACCACCCGGACCGATGCCCAGGGATCGCCAGCCGCGAGCTTTGCGAGCTGGGCCGCCGCAGGATGAGCGCGGTCCTTGAGGGTCAGCAATCCGGTTGCAGCCCAGTAGCGCATCACCCCGTTGGGGTGTGACAGGGCCGCGGTCATCAGCCCGAGCTTGCGCGGGTCGCCGCGCGCAGCCGCCTGGGCAAGGGCCATCACCGCCTTGAGCGGGTAGACCGATTTGTCCCTTGAGGCGGCATAGCCCTCGGCCGGTGAACCCTCGGGAATGAAGCCGTTGTCGACGATGGCGAGCATGTGTCGGTCGAGCGCCTGGCGTAAGATCGCGACACGCTGGCGTTGCGCTGGAGCGGCGACCAGATTGTGCAACTGGTCGGGATCGGACGCCAGATCATAGAGCTCCTCGAACGGCTTCGGGCCGAAGAAGCGCGATTGATCAGGATTGAGACGCCCGGCGAGGTGCTCGGTCTCCCACGACTGGTAGGACTTGAGGTTCCATTCGAAGTCACCGCGCATGCCCCAGATGCGGTGCGGCATGTAGTTGCGGATGTAGCGGTAGCGACCGTCGGTCACCGTGCGGACCATGTCGTAGCGCTCGTCCATCCGGTTGCGCATGCCGAATGAGTAGGTCGCCGGCGCCGCAGCGTGGCGACCGAGAAAGGCGCGGCCCTGCATGGTCTTGGGGGTCGGGATATCCGCCAGCGACAGGAGCGTGGGGGCAAGATCAACCAGGTTGACCGGGGCCGTCACCTCGCTGCCCATCGGCACCGGGCAGAGGTGACGCCACTTCGGCGGGACGTAGACCACCATGGCGACCCGCAGCCCCTCGTCGTAGCAATAGCGCTTGCTGCGCGGCAGGACGCCGCCATTGTCCGAGTAGTAGAACACGATGGTGTCCTGGGCGAGGCCATCGTCCTCGAGCTCCTTCAGGCGGGCGCCGACCTGGGCATCCATCGCGCTCATCAGCGCATAGTAGCTGGCATAGTCCTCGCGGATCGCCGCGGTGGGCGGCAGGTAAGCCGGAATCCGCACATCCCGAAAGCGTTCGCGCCCCTCGGCCAGACGGAACAGCGACGATTCATGCGTGGTCATCAGGTTGAACACCGACAGGAACGGCTTGCCGTTCGGTCGATTGCGCCAGTGCGCCGTGGGGCTACTCTCGTCCCAGATCCGTGCGGGGACGACATCGCAGTTGTAATCGGTCTTGGGGTTGTTGGTGCAATAGTAGCCCGCGTTGTGCAGGTGCTCCGGATAGGTGCGCAGTTCTGCCGGGAGGTGGGCATTCGCGCGCATGTGCTGGGCTGGCGAGCAGGTCTCGGCATAGGCGCCCGTGAGGATGGCGAAGCGGGTCGGGGCGCAGACCGGCGCCGGTGAATAGACATTGCGGTAAAGCACGCCGCGCTTGGCCAGGGCATCGATGTTGGGCGTGCGGGCCTGCCGGTCGCCATAGGCGCCAATGAACGGATTGTTGTCCTCGCTGACGATCCACAGGATGTTCGGGCGGTCGAGTGAATTGCCCTCGGCGCTCAACATTGGGGCATGGCCGGCGACGACACTCGCTGCCAGGGCCTGCAAGGCGGTGCGACGGGATAGGGTCATGGAACGGGTCTCCTCGCCGTAAGCAGATGGGCAGCCTTGATCATTTCGGCACGTTGGCCTGCCGATTGCAAGCGCTAGGGTGGTTGGGCGGCGCGTCCGGCACCTGGCATCCGGCGCCGGATGTCGCGGCGACATGATTGCGCATGGCGTTGCGCGCGCCCGAGGCGTTGCGCTCCAGCAGCAGGAGCGCGATCGATAGATGGTCATGCCCGGGCCTGCTTCGGATCGGCTGCGGGGCGCTTATGGGCACAGCGTCCCACAGGCGCTCGATGGTGGCGAGGACAGCACCATTGTGCGTGGCTTGCGCGATGGCGATGTGGAACGCCCGGTCGCTGCGGTGCTCATCCGGATGGTTCGCCAGGGCCAATTCGTGAATGGCCTCGATTTCGCACCTCGTTCCATGAACGGCGGCGAGGGCTGCGGCCTCCCCCTCAAACAGCACCCTTGCTTCGGTGATCTCCGACTGGCTGGGTCGGGGATGGATCATCTGGGCAGGATGGGGGACCCGAACCAGCCGGGCACCCCTTTGGCGTGAAAGCTCAACCAGACCCATCACCTCCAGGGCGGTCAAGGTCTCACCGATGGTCCCGCGACTCACGCCGTACCGAAGCGCAAGGGCTTTCTCTGTCGGTAGCCGCACGCCCACTGCCCATTGCTCAACTGCAATGTCCCGGATCAGCCGCCACGAGACCTGATGATACTTCCGCCCCGGGTTCATGGTCTAACCACTCGCTGAGACTTCAGGTCTTCTCCACCGCGGGAAAGGCGAAAGACGGCGAGTTTTTCGGTGCTGTAGCCGTTCCCAGCCGTTCTGGTCAGGCCAATGCCTCCGATCCAAGCTGCGACAAGGTTCGACCGGAGCGAGCATCCGGACCGGATTGCGGCTAGACAAATCAGCATCCTGGAGAGGCAGTTTCGCCACCTACCCATCAAAATCATTTGTGGAAAATGATGAATTATATTCATTGGGTCGATTCTAGCAGATTTGTTAGATCGGCCAAACCAATTCGCCAGAGAGCGGCCACACCAGGGAGGGCTACCTTGCGCTATTCACCCGTTTCGACCCGTCAGACCCGCTTGCTCCGTCAGGCCTTGCTGGCCGGCGCCTCGATGCTGCTCGCCGCCAATCCTGCGGTGGCGCAGGATGCGCCGCCTCCGGCCGCTGCGGCAGACCAGCAGCCCGCCGCCGGCGACATCGTCGTGACCGCTTCGCGCATCACTCGCGACGGATACACCGCTCCCACGCCCACCACCGTGATCGGGCAGGACTTCATCAAGCAGCGGGCCGTGACCGATATCGGCGATGCCCTGAACCGGGTTCCGGCTTTCCGCGCCGCCGTTTCCCCTTCGGCCGGTGGCCTCGGCAACACCGGCGCTTTCCTCGCCGACCTCCGCGGGCTCGGCCCGACGCGCACGCTGGTCCTGCTTGATCGGGGGCGTCTGCCCCAGACCATGGTGCCGGGCGTGACCACGTCGGCCGGAACCACCGACCTCAACGTGATCCCGACCGTCCTGCTGCGCAACAGCGATGTGGTCACCGGCGGCGCCTCGGCCGCCTATGGTTCGGATGCAGTGTCGGGCGTCGTCAACTTTCAGATCGACGACAAGTTCAGCGGCGTGCGCGGCTCGTTCCAGTACGGCGAAACCCGCTACCACGATGCCAAGAACAAGTTCGCGACCATTGCCGCGGGCACCAGCTTCGCCAACGGCATGGGCCATGTCGTCGTCGGCTTCGAGTACAACGACAATGGTGGCACGGCCGCCTACAACACCGCCCGAGCCTGGGGCCGCAATGCGTGGAACAACGCGACGATCGCCAGCCGTCCGGCCGGGACACCGAACACCATCGTCGGCCCTTATGGCAACTACTTCGGCACGGCGACCAGCGGCGGCCTGATCCTGACCAATGGCCCCCTCAAGGGCCTCGCCTTTGTGCCGACCGCCAGCGGCGGTGTCACCACCGCGACCTTCACCCCCGGGCTGGGCAACATGACCGCCAGCCTGGACTTCTTCACGCCTGCCGCCCTGGCCGCCAACGCAGCCGCCGGGATCAACAACCTCAACACCCAGCAGCTGCGCCCGGCCCAGACCCGCTACAACTTCATGGGCAAGGTCACGCTGGATCTGTCGGACCGGCTCAGCCTCTATTTCGAGCCGCTCTACTCGAACGTTACCAACACCGGCATCATCCTGGTGCGGCGTGATGGCGCAGGCGCGGGACCGAGCCTGACCATTGCCAAGGACAACGCCTTCCTCGCCCAAGCGCTGACGCCAGCCCAGCTTGCGCTGGTCCCCGCGGGCGGCCTGTCGATCGGCTATTCGGGCCAGGACTGGGGGCCGAGCGTCCGCAGCATCCGCAACGAGCTGATCCGCCTGCAAACCGGGGTCAAGGGCAGCTTCGGCAAGAGCTGGAAGTGGGATGCGTCCTACGTCTTCGGTGAGAACACCTCGCGGGTGAAGATCAGCAACACCTTCAACTCGGCGAACTTCCGCAATGCGATCGACGCAGTCTCGGTCGGTGGCCAGATCGTCTGCCGCAGCGCTGCGGCCGTCGCGGCGGGCTGCGTGCCGCTCAACATTCTCGGCAAGGCCAATCCGTCCGCGGCTGCCGCCGCCTATGTGCTGGGTACGGCCTCGGGTTCCGGTGTGACCCAGCTGCACGACCTGTCGGCCAACCTGCAGGGCGAGCCTTTCTCGACCTGGGCCGGGCCGGTCTCGGTCGGCGTGGGTGTGGACTACCGCCGTGAATCGATCCGGCTCGACACCGATCCGCTGTCGCAGACCAGCGGCTGGTTGAGCGGCACCGGGGTCTCGCTCCCCACGGTCAAGCAGACCGTCAAGGAAGCCTACTTCGAGACGATCGTGCCGCTGGCCAAGGATCTGCCGCTGGCCAAGAGCTTCGAGTTCAACGGGGCGGTCCGGGCGACCGATTACAGCACCTCGGGCAGCGTCACGACCTGGAAGGCGGGCCTGACCTGGGAGCCCTTCGACGGCCTGCTGATCCGCTCGACCCGGTCGCGCGACATCCGCGCGCCCAACCTGATCGAGCTGTTCACCCCGCAGACCCAGTCGCTGCCGCTGCCGGCCGATCCGCGCGTCGGCGTGGCCCGGCCGACCAACAATGCGGGCTTCATCGTCGGCGGCAACCCCAACCTGAAGCCCGAACGGGCGACCACCCAGACGGTGGGGGTCAGCTACCAGCCGAGCTTCTTCCAGCGGCTGCGGCTGTCGGCCGACTACTACAACATCCGCATTCAGGGCGCGATCACCTCGACCGGGACCCAGGGCGTCGTGAACAACTGTTTCATCGGCGGCGTCTACACCGGCAATTCGTGGTGCTCGCTGATCACCTTCGCCAACAACGATCCGGTGGCGGGCCAGATGACCGGCGTCCAGGGCGTCACCGCCAACGTCGCCGAGTTCAAGACCCGCGGCATCGACTTCGCGCTGAACTACCGCCAGCCGATGGAGGACATCGGCCTCGCCGGCATGCTGACCGTGAACGTCATGACCACTCGCGTCATCTCGTTCTGGTCGTCGACCGACGTGTCCACGCTGTTCCCGGCCGGGATCGATCGCGCCGGGCAGACCGGGGCCGCTTTCGGCGGACCGGCGGGCCTGCCCAAGTGGCTGACCAACGCCACGCTGGACTATGAGATCGGCGGCTTCGGGATCAACACGAACGTCCGCTACATCTCGCGCTCGCGCCAGAACAACGGGCTCTTCGGTCCCGACCAGGCCGGCTACAACCCGGCGCTGACCACCAGCATCAATGACAACAATATCCGGGCCGCGGCCTATGTCGACCTGGGGCTGCGCTACAGCTTCGGGCCCGACCGGCAGTTCCAGGTGTATTTCAACATCGACAACCTGCTCGATCGCGATCCGCCGCTGCCCGCCAACGGCAGCGCCTACTATGACCTGATGGGTCGGACCTTCAAGGGCGGGGTCCGCTTCAAGTTCTGAGCCTGGGGCGCACGCCGGAGGTCCGGCGTGCGCCCTGCGCAAGACGCGACACGGACGAACACGTCCGGATGAATGGGGCCGGAGGATCATTATGGCATCGCACCGTCTGACACTGCTGGCGGCGGTCGCCGCAATGCTTCTCCCGTCGACCCACGCCGTGGCGGCAGGCCCTGCGGGACCGGCCACGGTGCGGATCGACACCGGCCCGGTCGAAGGCCGCACCTTGTCCTCGGGCGTGACCGCCTACCTCGGCATACCCTACGCCGCCCCCCCGGTGCGCGAACTGCGCTGGCGCGAGCCGCAGCCGGTCCAGCCCTGGACCGACGTGTTCCACGCCGACCGGTTCGGCCCGCAATGCATGCAGCCCCAGCGCAATCCGCTCGGCAACCAGTACAGCGGCGCCGAGATCACCAGTGAAGACTGCCTGACGCTCAATGTCTGGACCCGGTCGGGGCTCAAGCGCGCACCCGTGATCGTCTATATCCACGGCGGCGGGTTCTTCATCGGCGCCTCGAGCATGGCGCTCTACGGCGGTGAGACCGTCGCGCGCGAGGGCGGGGTCTTCGTCAACCTCAACTACCGGCTCGGCGTGCTGGGCTTCATGGCCCACCCGGAACTCTCGGCCGAAACGCCGGACAAGACCTCGGGCAATTACGGCTTTCTCGACCAGATCGCCGCGCTGCAATGGGTGAAGCGCAATATCGCCCGGTTCGGCGGTGACCCGGACAACGTGACCATCGCCGGCCAGTCGGCCGGATCGATGTCGGTGCTGGCGCTCCAGGCGAGCCCGCTGGCCAAGGGACTGTTCCACCGGGCGGTGGGGATGAGCGGCGCGACCATGGGCGGACCGATCGGGCTCGGCACGCTGGCCGCGGCCGAAGCCGAAGGCGTCAAGCTGCAGGCCTACCTGAAGGCGAAGAGCCTTGCCGATCTGCGCAATGTCCCCGCCGACCGCCTGCAACTGCCGAGGGTGCCGGGCGGTCCGACGGTCGGAGCGTCGGTCGATGGCCGGGTCCTGACCGACCAGCCCGAGGCCGTCTTCGCCCGGTCCGCGCAGAACGACGTGCCGCTGCTGCTCGGCTTCGCCAAGGACGAATCGTTCGGCGGCATCGGCGCGGTTGCCGGTCTCGATGACTACCGCGCCAAGGTCGCCACGCGCTTCGGAGACCGCGCGGGCGAGTTCCTGGCGCTCTACCCGGCCGCTTCGGATGCCGAGGCGAAGGCGCAGGCCACCGCCGCCGATCGCGATGCGACCATGGCCCTGGCGATGAGCGCCTGGGCGACGGCGCAGACCCGGCACGGCAAGGCCCCGGTCTACAGCTACGAGTTCGCGCGTGCCCACTCCTACGCCCCCGGCGTGACCTTCTCCGATCTCGATCCGGCCACCGCGGGCGCCTACCACACGTCGGAGGTGCCGTTCTGGCTCGGCACGCTCGACAGCTTCAACCGCTACCGTCACACGCGCGACTGGACTCCGGCGGACCGCGCGTTCAGCCGGGCGATGACCCGGGCCCTGGTCAGCTTCGCCCGGACCGGCAAGCCCATCAGCGCCGATATGACCTGGCCAACGTTCGATCCCGCCAAGCCGCGTCTGGTGCTCCTCGGCGCGACCATGGCCGAGGCCAGCTGGCCGGACGAGCGCAAGTTCGCGTTCTTCCGCAGCGTGGCCCGGCAGCCGGCCACCGGCGGAGCGCTACGGGATTGATTGCTCGCTGGAGCCAGTTCAGTGGGATGGAGCAAGGCAAAGAGATATGAGGGCTATGCCGAAGACCCACAGCGTGATCGCCCTTGCCGTGGCGGGGCTGGCCCTGGGCGCCGGTGTGGCACCGGCCTTAGCTAGGCAGAGCCCGGGCCCCATTGCCGCGGCCGATCGCCCGGTTCAGGTGCTGGCTGACGGCTGGCGCTTCCAGCTCGATCCCGCTGCCATCGGTCCCGAGCAGGAGGATTTCGACGATTCCGCCTGGGCCAGCGTCGCCGTGCCGCACAGCTGGAACCGGGTGGGCTTCTACCGCACGGACACGCCGGAGCGGCTCAACCGGCCCGAGACGATCGACAAGACCATGGGCGTGGGCTGGTACCGGCTGAACTTCTCTACGCCGAGTGGCTTTGCCGGCAAGCGCCTGTGGCTGGAGTTCGATGCGGCGAGCCGCACCGCCGAGGTCTGGCTCAACGGGGTGCGGCTCGGCGCCCATGCCGGCGGATTTTCGCGCTTCCGCTTCGATGCGACCGCGGCGATCCGCCCCGGCCAGCGCAACCTTCTGGCGGTGCGCGTCGACAACAGCAAGCCCGCGCCGGGATCGGCGACGGCCGACGTCCTGCCGCTTTCGGGCGACTTCTTCGTCCATGGCGGGCTTTATCGCGCGGTCCGCCTGATCGTCACCGACGCGGTCCATGTCGACATGCTCGACCATGGCGGCAGCGGGATCGCCGCGACCACCGAGGCGATCAGCCCGGGCCGGGCGGTGGTGCGGGTCGCCACCCGCCTGCGCAATGACGGGGGAAGCGCCAGTCCGGTGGCCGTCACCGCGCGTCTGGTCGATCATCTGGGCCGCACTGCGGCCACCGCGACCACGACCGTGCCCCTCGCCACGGCCGGCAGCGGGCAGGCTGAGCAGACCCTGACCATCGCCCGCCCGCGCTTGTGGGCTGGCACAGTCG
>NZ_JACLAU010000058.1 GCF_014230305.1 Novosphingobium aerophilum | reverse complement strand
GCTCCCTCCGATCCGGAAAGCCAGCCGCTGAGCTACGCAGTGGCCAGCAGTCCGTCGCATGGCCAGTTGGAACTCAATTCCGATGGCTCGTTCACCTATACGCCCGACGCAGACTGGTCCGGCGAAGACTCCTTCACCTTCACCGTCAACGATGGCGAGACCGAAAGCCTGCCGGCGACCGTCAGCCTGACGATCGCTCCGGTCAACGACGCTCCGGTTGCCGATGCCGGATCGACCTCCGGCGGCGAAGATACGGTGATCGGCGGGAAGGTTTCGGCCAGCGATGCCGAGGCCGATGCGCTGACCTATGCCCTGGCGCAAGGTCCGGCGCACGGCAGCATCGTCTTCAACGCCGACGGGTCGTTCGAATATACGCCCGACGCCAACTGGTACGGCACCGACAGCTTCACCTTCACCGCCAACGATGGCCAGAGCGACAGCACCCCGGCCAACTTCACCATCACTGTCGATCCCGATGGCAGCGACCCGGCAGTGATCGGCGGAGACCTGGCCGCGACGATCACTGAATCGACCGTGGCCGGAGGCCCCGACACGCAGGTCAGCGGACAAGCGACGGTATCGGACCCCGATGGACCGAGCGGCTTCGAAGCGGGCGGCCAGGCCGGCGCCTACGGCGCGTTCGACCTGCAGGCCGATGGCAGCTGGACCTACATCCTCGCCGACAGCGATCCGGCGATCGACGCGCTGAAGCCCGGCGACGTGGTGACAGAAACCTTCACCATCGCCGCGCTCGACGGCACGACCAGCGAGGTGGTCATCACCATCCACGGCGCCAACGACACCGCCCAGATTTCCGGGACGGACAGCGGCGCAGTGGTCGAGGCGGGCGGCGTCGCCAACGGCACGGCCGGCACCGCTTCCGCCAGCGGCACCCTGACGGTGACCGATCCGGACGCCGGCGAGGCACCCTTCGCCGCGCCCTCCAGCCTGAACGGCACTTACGGCACCTTCTCCTTCGATGCTGCAACCGGTGCGTGGAGCTACCAGCTCGACAACACGCGCAGCGCCACGCAGGCGCTCACCCAGGGGCAGACGGCGACGGAGACCCTGACCGTCACCTCGCTTGACGGCACGGCCAGCCGGACCATCACGATCACCGTCACAGGTACCAATGACGCCGCGGTAATTGGCGGGACGACCAGCGGCGCGGTCGCCGAATCCGCAGCTGCCGGCGGCACTTCGCAAGTCACCGGCTCGTTGACGATCAGCGACGTCGATGGCGCAGCGCAGTTCGTCGCCGGATCGAAGACCGGCACCTACGGCTCGCTCACCCTCACTGCGGCAGGGGCGTGGACCTATGTCCTCGACAATGCCAATCCGCTGGTCGACAATCTCAGCGCCGGTCAGAGCCTGACAGAGACGATCACGGTCAACGCGGCGGACGGCACTGCGCAGGTGCTGACGATCACGATCAATGGCGCTAACGACGTGCGCACCGGCGGCAACGGCGCCGATGCGCTGACCGGCACGGGGGGCAATGACTCCTTGTCCGGCGCGGGTGGCAATGACACACTGACAGGCGGGCTAGGCAACGATACACTCGATGGCGGTTCGGGCACCGACACGGCCAGCTACGCCGGCCTTTCTTCCGGCGTCACCGTCAGTCTGGCAATAACCACCGCCCAGAACACCGGCGCGGGGGGGACGGACACGCTGATTGCCATCGAGAACCTCACCGGCACCTCCTACGACGACACGCTGACGGGCAACGGTGGCGCCAACCTGCTGACCGGTGGCGATGGCAATGACACTCTTGACGGCGGCTCTGGTGCGGACACCCTCGATGGCGGCAACGGCATCGACACGGCCTCCTACCTCTCCGCCGGATCGGCGGTAACGGTGAGCCTTGCGGTCACGGCCTCGCAGAACACCGGCGGCGGTGGCGGCGACACGCTTGCGGGGATCGAAAACCTGACAGGCTCTGCGTTCAACGACACGCTGACCGGCAACACGGGGGACAATATCCTCAACGGCGATGCCGGAAACGACACGCTCGACGGCGGCCTCGGCAACGACACGCTGATCGGCGGCCTTGGCACCGATACGGCGAGCTACGCTGCGGCAGGGTCGGCGGTCACCGTCAGTCTTGCCGCAGGCACCGCAACGGGCGGCGCTGGCAGCGACAGCCTGGCCGGGATCGAGAATGTCACTGGCTCGGGCTTCAACGATACCCTGACCGGCGACGACGGGGCCAATGCCCTCGCCGGCGGCGCGGGGAACGATACGCTTGACGGCGGCCTCGGCAATGACAGCATCGATGGCGGCACCGGCACGGACACCGTTACCTTTGCCGCCGCCACAGGCGCAGTCACGGTCAACCTCGGGCTCACCACGGCACAAGCGACCGGCATGGGAACCGACACGATCTCCAATGTCGAGAACCTGACCGGCTCCGGCTTCGACGATACTCTCACCGGCAGCACCCTCGCCAACCTGATCGCGGCCGGAGGTGGGGCGGACTCGGTGAATGGCGGCGCCGGCAACGATACCCTGCAGGGTGAGGCCGGCAATGACACAATCGATGGCGGCGCGGGCGACGATTCGATCGATGGCGGGATCGGCAGCGATACGCTGTCCTATGCCTCGGCAACGGCGGCGGTGACGGTCAGTCTGGCCCTCGCCACGGCGCAGAACACCGCAGGCGCCGGCATCGACACGGTCTCCGGGTTCGAAAACCTCACCGGCTCGGCCTTCAACGACAGCCTGACCGGCGATGGCAATGCCAACACCATTGCCGGCGGCGCGGGCAACGACACCATCGAAGGCGGCAACGGCAACGACAGCCTCGACGGCGGAGCGGGAACGGACTTCGCCTCCTATGCCAATGCCAGCGCAAGCGTTACCGTCAGCCTCGCCTTGGCAGGCGCGCAGAATACCGGCGCGGCAGGTAGCGACGTGCTGACCGGCTTTGAAGGGCTGATCGGCTCGGCCTTCAACGATGTGCTGACGGGCGACGCCAATGCCAATGCCCTGCAGGGCGGCAGCGGCAACGACACGCTCGATGGCGGCGCAGGCAACGATACGCTCACCGGCGGTGCGGGCACGGACACTGCGTCCTATGCAACGGCCACCGGAGGGGTCACCGTCAGCCTCGCCATCACAGCTTCGCAGGTGACCGGCGGGTCCGGCTCCGACACCCTTTCGGGTATCGAGAACCTGACCGGCAGCGGCTTTGCCGACGTTTTGACCGGTGATGCCAACGCCAACGCGATCGACGGCGGTGCGGGTAACGACACGCTAAACGGCGGCGCTGGTGCGGACAGTCTGATGGGCGGGTCTGGCAATGACGTCTTCGTCTATTCGGCGACAGCGAATTCCACCAATGCCGCGTTCGATGTCATTTCCGACTTCATCGTCGGAACCGACAAGATCGACCTCTCGGCAATCGACGCGGTCCCTGGGGGCAAGGACAATGCCTTTACCTGGGGGAACAACGCTCCCACGGCCAATGGCATCTGGTGGATTTATGACTCGGCCAGCAACGTCACCCATGTCTATGGCGATACCGACGGCAATGCGGCGACCGCCGAACTGCGTATCGACCTGACGGGGCATCCATTGCTGACATCGGCCGACTTCGCGCTGTGAGATAGATCCAACCATCGCGGCAAGGCCGAAGCTCCCCTGACAATCAGGGGGGCTTCGGTTGCAGAATCGGGGCTCGGCAGAAGTGTTCGTGCTTCCGCCCCAATCCCGCTCCGCCAGCCGGCTTACCCGAGTTAACGCGCTGGGCAGCCGCCCTTGTCGGTCGCAGCCCAGGCAATGCCCGCCTCGAGCAGAGCAAGCGCCTGCGGTTGGCTGTAGGTCTGAGGCATGTGGCCGATGGCGGAGTAGAACATCCGGCCTCGGCCAAGGCAGTTGGTCCAGGCAATGGGATGGTCGGCGCCCATGTCGAGCCCGCCTTCGGCCATCGGCCCCTTGCGGGTGTACGAGCCTTCATCGAGTGAGGCGATGACCTTCGCGCCGACCGCGCGCGGGCTGGACTTGAAGGAATACCACTCGTCCTTCATGCGCCATTCGCGTGGCAGGCCGGCCGCCTTGGCCAGCGGATGATCGGTGCTGACGATGACCCGGGCTTCCTGGAACTGCGGCGCCATCGGGTGTCCGGCGAAGCGAGCGCCGATCAGCTTGTCGGGATACCAGTCCCAGAAATAGGTCGGATCGCCGGCGGAACCGTGCATCGCCGCAAATCCGCCACCGTGCGCGAGAAATGCTTGGAAAGCTTTGCGCTGCGACAGGGTCAGGACGTCGCCGCTGATGTTGTTCCATACCACCGCATCGACCTGCGACAGGGTCTTCGGATTGAAGGCGCCTGCCATTTCGGTGAAGGTGACCGACCAGTTCCTGCGCTCCGCCATGGCGGACAGCGCCGCATGGGCGGCATTGACAGAGGGTGCGTCCTTGAAGCCGTTGATCTTCTCGAACACCAGCAGCCGGGCCTTGGCCTTGCCGGCAGGGGCCAACTTGGGCACGTCGTTGTCATAGCGCTGGCAGCGGGCGACCTTGTCGGCATCCGTCACCGGCAGCGCCCGAAGTTCGGCATCGATCTTCGCGACGATATCGGCGCTGAGCCCGGTGAAGCGGGTCGCCGTCTCAGCCGAGAGGATCGCAGCGAAAGTCGGCGGCTTGGTGCCGGCGAACATCGGCGGCATCCTGTCGAGCTTGCCGGGGGCATACTTGTCGATCACCGCCTTGGCTGCGGGGCTGAGCAGGATGTCGATCAGCGGGCTCTGCGCAGAAAACGGCGCATCGCGGAGCGGGCAATCGGTGACGGGGCCGGCGATAGCGGGCGCGGACATTGCCGTCATCGCCAGAGCAGATGCCGTTGCGAGAAGCTTGTTCATCAGATCGAACCTTCCTTGAGCCGCTCCACCGCGTGGTGCGCGGCGCGGGCCGAGAGCGCCATGTAGGTAAGCGACGGATTGACGCAGGCGGACGAAGCCATCGCCGCGCCGTCAGTGCAGAACAGGTTCGGCACCTCGTGCGCCTGGTTGAACTTGTTGAGCACGGAAGTCTTGGGATCATGGCCCATGCGCGCGGTGCCCATTTCATGGATGCCGAGACCGGGCGTACCCATCTCGTCGGCCTGGGCCACGACGAAGCCGCCCGCGGCTTCGACCATCGCCTTGGCGTCGCCCATAATCTGCTTGACCATCTTGTGCTCGTTGGGTCCCATCTTGCAGTCGATATGCGGCAGGGCCATGCCCCACTGGTCTTTCTTGGCCGGGTCGAGCGTGACGCGGTTTTCCGGATTGGGCAGCATTTCCCCGAAGCCGGAAATGAAGGCCATCCACGGTCCGAACTTGTGCATGCCGTCCTTGAACTCCGCACCGATCACCCCCGGCCGGCCGGCGATGCTCTTTCCGGTCATGCGCATCGCGCCGCCCTGATAGCCGTAGCCTCGCACGTAGCCGTCCGATTCCTCGGTGACGTTGCGATAGCGCGGAATGTAGATGCCGGTAGGACGGCGACCCTTGTAGTACGAATCCTTGGGCGCGCCGGGCAGCATGCCGACGGTGGTCAGGGCATACATGTGGTCCATCAGGTTGCGGCCAACCTGGTCCGAACCGTTGGCAAGACCTCGAGGGTTCGCCTCATTGGCGGAGTTCAGCAGGATCGCTGCCGAATTGATGGTCGAGGCGTTGAGGAAGAACACCTTGGCCTCGTAGGTCTTGCCGACCTTGGTCACACGGTCGATCACGCGCACGCCGGTGGCCTTGCCGGTCTTGGGATCCTGCACGATCGAATGGACAATGGCATTGGTCACGAGCGTCAGGTTGCCGGTGCGCCGTGCCGCAGGAAGCGACGAGGTAAGCGAGGAGTGCATCGCGCCGAACGAACAGCCGCGATCGCAGATCGAGCGGTTCTGGCAGGGTCCGCGCCCCAGTTCCGTATGCTGCTCGCGGGCTTCCGATAGGTTCGCATTGCGCCCGATGATGATCTTGCGGCCCGGGAACTTCGCCTCGACCGCCGCCTTCAGGAACTTTTCGCCGTCGTTGAGCTCCCAGCCGGGCAGGAACTTGCCATCGGGCAACTGCGGCAGGTTCTCGTAGGTGCCGGCGACGCCGATGAATTCCTCGATCTTGTCATACCAAGGGGCAATGTCGGCATAGCGGATCGGCCAGTCGACGCCGAAGCCGTCTTTCTTGTTGGCCTCGAAATCGATGTCGGACCAGCGGTAGGTCTGGCGGCCCCACATGATCGAGCGGCCGCCGGTGTGATAGCCGCGAATCCAGGTAAACGGCTTGCCCTCCGGCGTGGTGTAGGGGTGATCGCTGTCCTTCACCCACATGTGCTTGTTGGACACGTTGAAGGCATAGCACTGGCTCTGCACGGCATAGTCGCGGGCGACTTCTTCCTCCGGCACCATGTTCATGTCCGGAAATTCCCAGGGCATCTTCATGTCCGTGTAGTCCTTGGCCGGATCGATGTCGTAGCCACGTTCGAGAAGCAGGACCTTGAGGCCCTGTTCGCACAGTTCCTTGGCAGCGATGCCGCCGGACATGCCGGAGCCGATGACGATTGCGTCGAATTGCATGATGGGGACTCCGAATTAACCGACGAGGGTGCCAAGGCCGGAGAACGGCCGGCTTTCCGGGGTGAGCTTGAGCGACGCCACATATTTGCCGGGCACGTGCTCGTAGATGATGTCCTTGGTCATTGCCGCCTCGGAGGCGTAATGCAGGCCGATTATGAGGTCCTTGATCCGGTTGTAGCCGGGATCGACGACCGAAGCGCCAGCACCCATCAGCGCGGCAAGGCCGGCAAGCTTGTCCTTTTTCGGCACCGGCTTCAACGCCGCCTTGTCATAGGGGATCAGCAGTTCCTTGCGGCGCGCCGGGGTTAGCTGGGCGAAGGTCTTCTTGTCCGCTTCAAGCGCCATCTTGTCGATCGATGCCAGCGAGGCGATCACCAGGGCCTTCGTTTCCGCCGAGGCCCAGCGGCCCATCATGGCGTCGAAGTGCGCCGGGACGCCTGCAGAGACCGCGCCGGGGGTATCCGTTTCCGGAATGAACGTATCGGCCAGCGCCGTGACCAGCGCAGCCTGCGAAGGCGTGAAGAACTTCTTTGCAGCCACCTTGCGCTTTGCCTTGCCCCGGGGCGCGGCAAAAGCCTCTGCCGGGATCGCGGCGGCACCGAGCAGCGTGGCCATGTAGGCCATCAGATCGCGGCGATCGAGGCTTGGTCCTTGATCCATTTCAGAAATCCTCGTTTGGCGGGCATCGGCCCTTATAGTTCAAAAGTTGTACTACAATTGGTTTGACCAGAGTGCAATCAGCATTCGTCCCAGCACTGGCGAATGTAGCTGTAGCCCTCGGTGTAGACCTCCTCGGGGCTGGCGAAGAAATCGCGCCAGACGCGGGTTGCGGCGGCCAGTTCGGGCAGGGCCTTGCCGAAGGCTTCGATCGTCAGCCAGCCGTCATAACCCAAGCCCTTGAGCGCGTGGATCGTCTCGCGGATATTGGCATGGCCACGCCCCGGAGTGCCCCGGTCATTCTCGGAAATGTGGACGTGGTTCACGTGGCCCTTGGCATAGGCTGTGTTGAGCGCCGCGAGCGGATCCTTCTCCTCGATGTTCGCATGGAACGTATCGTAGAGGATGCCGAAACCGGGCTCGTTCAGCCGTTCCAGATAGGCGCTGGACTGCTCGCAGGTATTGAGCAGGTAGCACTCGAAACGGTTGAGCGGTTCGAGCGCGCAGACCAGCCCCGCATCGCGGGCCTTCTGCGCAACGGCGCGGTGCACCCCGGCGCAGCGCTCCAGTTCCTCCCCCGTTGGCCCCTCGCCGCTGAACACGCCAAGTGGCTGGAACCAGGGACCGACGAGCGCCTGCGCGCCCAGCGCCTCGCAGCAGTCGATGACGCGGTTGAGGTGATCGACGCCGCCCTGCCGCGCGCCAGCATCGGCGGAAATCGGTGAGTGAGCTTCATCAGGAATCAGCGCAACGGCCGTTCGCTGCAAACCGAGATCGTCGAGGATCCCGCCGAGCCTTGCGTAATGCGCCGCATCCGAGGGATCGAACACCGGAACTTCGACGCCGTCGAAGCCTGTGTCCTTGAGGGCCTTCAGGACCGGTACGTGGCTCTCGTCCACATGCCCGGTCCACAGCAGAAGGTTCATGCCGATTTTCATGTGCGTCAGTTCTTCCTGTTGCGCTCGACCAGACGCACCGCGCCAAAGATGAAGAACAGCACGACCGGGATGATCGAGATGGTCTTGAACGAGACTTCCGCCGCGTGGACCAGCACTTCGTGCATACCGGCACTGCCAGGCTGGAGCGCTTCGAAGGCAGCCTGTCCGCCGGCCTTCTCGATCTTGGCATGGTCGTAGATTTTGCCGATCTGCGGCAGGACCAGATAGATCGCAAGCGCGCCGGAGAAGTTGACGATGCCGATGCCCCAGGAACCACTACGCGGATAACGGCGGGCGATCGCGGCGAGCATGGTCGGCCACATGAAGCAGACGCCGAATGCCCACAGCGTCGCCGCGACCAGTGCGGTGACCGGCGAGTTGGCCGTCGCCAGCAGAAACAGCCCGAGGCCAGCGGGAACCGTGCTCATCCAAAGGAGCCCCATATCGGAGAACTTGTGCTCCAGCGGACCGGCAAAGTGACGCATGGCGAACATGATCGCCGCGACATAAACATTGAGCAGCACACCCTGCATGCCGACCGTCTCGGTCAGCGCGACCTGCACCCAGGCGCCCGGCGCCAGCTCGGTCGAGGCGGTAAGGAACATGATCGCCGGGAATATCCAGAAGCCGGCGTGACGGAAGGGTTCAGCCAGCATCTCGCCGAACGGGACGCCGGCAACAGTGCTTTCCGTCTGCGGGAATTCGTGCCGCATGGCCCAAATGGCAAGGACAATGCCTGGCAGCATGATCAGCGCGATCAGGGCGCGCCAGCCAAGGCCGGCGCCGAACAGCGCGACGCAGAGCAATCCGCCAACGATCATACCGGCCGGCCACCAAGCGTGCAGCACGTTGAGCTTGCCAGTCTTGTCCTCGGCATACATGGTCGTGGTGATCGCGTTGATCGAACCTTCTGTCGCGCCCCAGCCGAAGCCGGTGAGGATCATGCCGGCGTTGAGCGCCGTGTTGATCGCATCGAACCCGCCGGCAGAAGGCGCGAAAAGGATCAGCGCGGGACCGGCGACGAAGCAGGCGGCGGCGAACAGGATAATTCGCTTGGCGCCGATCTTGTCGAGCAGCGGGCTGATCACCAGCAGGCTGATCGCAAAGCCGAGGAAGGCGTTGCCGAGCGCGGTGGCAATCAATTCCCCGGAACTGGCGCCATGGGTCGCGTCGAACAGTTCGAGCTTCATCGCCTCGGATGCGCCGCTGCGGATCGCATTGGCCACGGCTGCGGTGAACAGCGCGAGCACGCTGATCCAGAAAATGGCTCTGTGATTGGCCGGCCTTGTCGTCGTCATCGTACCTCTCCCCCTTTTGCCATGCTTAATCGAGCCCCAGCACCTCGCGCACGAAACCCAGGTCCGCACCGGTCCCGGCGAAGTCGTCGAATGCCTTGTCCGCCTTGCGGATCATGTGGCGGGCGATGAAAGGCGCGCCTTCAGCCGCGCCCTGTTCCGGGTGCTTGTAGGCGCATTCCCATTCCAGCACCGCCCAGCCGTCGTAACCGTAGTGGCCAAGCTTGGTGAAGATCTGGGTGAAGTCTACCTGTCCGTCGCCAAGCGAGCGGAACCGGCCGGGGCGCTCTGCCCAGCTCGAATAAGAGCCATAAACGCCTGCCTTGCCATTGGGACGGAACTCGGCGTCCTTGACGTGGAAGGCCTTGATACGCTCATGGTAGAAGTCGATGAACTGCACGTAGTCGAGTTGCTGCAGCACGAAGTGCGACGGATCGTAGAGAATATTGGCACGCGGATGGTTGCCGACCGCCTCAAGGAAGCGCTCGAAAGTCACGCCGTCGTGCAGGTCCTCGCCGGGGTGCAGTTCGTAGCAGACGTTGACGCCGCATTCGTCGAACACGTCGAGGATCGGCTTCCAGCGACGGGCGAGTTCAGCGAAGCCTTCCTCGACAAGACCGGACGGCCGCTGCGGCCACGGATAGACAGTGTGCCACAGCAGCGCGCCGGAAAAAGTGGCGTGCGACGAGCAACCGAAGCGTCGGCTGGCCATTGCCGCCTTCTTCAACTGGTCGATCGCCCATTCGGTACGGGCCTTGACGTTGCCATGAAGCGCTGCCGGAGCAAAACCGTCGAACAACGTGTCGTAGGCCGGATGGCTGGCGACGAGTTGGCCCTGAAGATGGGTGGAAAGCTCGGTCACCTCGACACCGTTGGCCCGGCAGATTCCGGCAACTTCATCACAGTAGTCCTGGCTCTCGGCAGCCTTGTCGAGATCGAACAGTCGGCCGTCCCAAGTGGGGATCTGCACACCCTTGTAGCCGAGATCGCCCATATACTTGGTTATCGCGTCGAGCGAATTGAACGGGGCTTCGTCGCCAGCAAACTGGGCAAGGAAAACTGCGGGACCCTTCATTCGTTTTTCCTCTCTCAGAGATCGACCCAGACCGCACCGCGGCGGCTGGATTCTAGGCTGGCGGCTAGGAATTTCATGCCGGCCAGCGTGTCTTCCATCGTGGCATAACCCGGCTCTGTGCCGGCTGCGCCGCGCAGTTCGTTGCCGAAGGCCTGGTAGATGTTGGCAAAGGCCTCAAGATAGCCTTCCGGATGCCCGCCGGGGGTGCGCTGGATCGATACCACTTCAGGTGAGAGGTAGGCGCGGTTAGCGCCAGCGTGCCAGATCTCGGTCGGCCTGTCGCGATAGCCGATGCGCATGGCGTTCGGCTCTTCCTGCCGCCAGTGCAACCCGGCCTCATCGCAATAGACCGAAATGGCGAGGTCGTTGATGTCGCCAACCAGCACCTGGCTGGCGGTCAGCGTACCCTTGCCGCCGCCGGAAAGGTGGAAAAGCGCGGCGCCGTCATCGTCGATGGCGCGTCCGTCCAGCATGGTCAGCTCGGCGCAAATGCGGGTGATGCGCTCACCAGTGATGAATTCGGCGAGATTGGCGGCGTGAGTGCCGATATCGCCGAATGCACCGGCATCGCCAGACTGCTTCGGATCGACGCGCCAGGCAGCCTGCTTGTTGCCCTCAAGGTCGGCAGCGCGGCTCAGCCAGTCCTGCGTGTACTTCACCGCAACCCGGCGCACCTTGCCGAACTTGCCGCTGGCAATCAGCTCACGCGCCTGCTTGACCAGCGGATAGCCGGTATAGGTATGGGTGACGGCAATGCGCCGTCCGGTGCGATCTGCGGCATCGGCAATGGCCCTCGCATTCTCCATGGAATCTGCCAGCGGCTTGTCGATGATCACATCAAAGCCGGCCTCCATCGCGGCGATGGCAGGGGCGGCATGCATGTGGTTGGGCGTGACTATTGATACTGCTTCGATCCGCTGGTTGACCGGAAGGGCAAGTTCAGCCTCGATCATCTCGACATAGGAGCCATAGACGCGGGACGGATCGACGCCGATCTCGATACCCGATGCGCGTGATTTTTCCGGCGTCGAAGAAAATGCGCCGGCAACAAGCTGCCAGTTGCCCGCGATGCGTGCTGCGATCCGGTGGACTCCTCCGATAAATGCGCCCTGGCCACCGCCGATCATCCCATAGCGAATTGGATTGCTGCTCATCTCTCTACTGTCCTGCTCCGGCGGGAGGCGCCCCGCATTCCGCGCCCTTCTGTCTTGCCGCCCAACTGACGGCTTGCTCCAGCAAGCGCTTGTTTTCAGCTTCGGAATAGGCCTCAGCCCGGTGTCCGAACGCATTGTAAAGCACTCGTCCCTTGCCCAGGCAATGCCACCAGACCATCGGGTGATCGCCCATCCGCAGATCTTTTCCGAAAATGCCGACCGGCTTGTAAGTCTTCTCGTCGACGGAGACGAGGGTGG
>NZ_JACLAU010000057.1 GCF_014230305.1 Novosphingobium aerophilum | reverse complement strand
TGTTGTCCCCCGCCCCTTTCGAGGTCGCAACCATTACTGGTCGAGGTTAGTCCGGTGGGCACAGGTCGTACCAGCTGACCTGGCTATGTTGTCATAGCACCTCCTTACTCGCGCCGTTACAGCGCACTATTGATCCCGGAATAGGGAACCCCGTTGTAGCGGAGCGGCCGCGTGCTGGTCGAGGTCCAGGGTTTGAGCCACGGGGCGGTGCCGGCGGCGATCTTCTCGAGGATCAGGTCGGTGATAACCTGTGCGACGTCGGGCTTTGGGTGACGAGTCATTGGGCCGGGCCCTCCTGAGCAGGATCGAGGGTGAGGTCGGAGGCGGCGCACGACCAGGAGAGACGCAGCGTGCGCCCGTGCGGGATGCGCCAGGCGACGCGGTCGGCGAAGGCCATGCGGATGCCGGCAAGAATTGCCGCATCCTCACCTTCGAGGATGGCATGGGCCCGCACCGCCGCGTCGTGGCGGAAGCGGGTCTCCTGGGTGTCGTAGCTGTCGGCATCGGAATCGTCGGAAGGGCTGAACACCGCATCGATGATGAGATCGGTGAGATCATCGGGCCCAAGCGCGGTGGTCCGGGTCAGCGCAATGCGCGCGCAGTCGGGATCGCCCCAGGAGTCAGGGTCGTCTAGAATCGCGAAATCGGTCTCAAGATCGAGCCGCCGGTCGTGCTGGTCGTTGAGTTCGATCGTGATTGCGTCGGGGCGCAGAGTGACAGCATCGGCTTCGTCGGCGGGGATGCCGCCATCAAAGGTGTAGCGCTCACCGGTGCGCACGAAGGCCGGAAGGGCATCGTACCAGGGATAGCCGATGAAATTGGTGATCGGCTCGTAGAAGGCACGCGGCTCAGGGCCGCCCAGACGGTGCATCTCGCCGCCGCTCGAGCGCCGCAAGGCGCGGCCGAAGGTGACGGCATCGAAGGAGTCGGTATCATCGTAGATCGCCGCGCCCGGCTCGAGGTCGGCAAACCGCGGCACCTCGCGGTAGCTGTCGCGGGCGAGCGTCGGGTACCACAGCGGCAACTGCCGCGCCGCCTGCGGGAAATTGTCGTGATACAGGCTCGCCTCGAGCCAGTTCTCGAAGCTCAGGCGGTGGAACGGTTCCTCGCGGATGACCGAGAAGATCGCCTCGCGGCAGAGTGCCACGAGCCGGTCGAGCGCGGCGTTGCAGTAGATTTCCTTGCGTGCGGGCAGGACCAGGACAAGATCCGGCGCGTCGATGACGTCGACCTGCACGGACCACTGGGTGTGATGGACTTCTTTCACGACCGGGAAGGCGTGTTTGAGGGTCACGCCGTGGAAGTTGAGCGTCGCCACGTGCGGCGAGTGCCGGTCGCGGAACACGCCGATCCGGAACCCCTCCCGCTTGATGACCTTGTGCGCGTCGGCGAGGAAATCGGCGCGGGCGAGATCCTTGCCATTGTAGGTTACGGGAAGCGGCAAAAACCGGGCGGCTGCCTCGACGCAGCGTTCGAGCTTGCCGTCAGGCTGCGGATCGAACCGGAAGGCGATTGTCGTGCCGCGCGGCCCGTCGAAGGGCAGCACATCGATGTCGGCCTCGCCCGTCCAGGCATCGCCCGTGATCGCCAGCGAGAACGCGCTGTCCGCGCTCCGCGAACTGACCACGGTGTCAAGGCCAGCAAGGCTGAAGAAGCCCATGCCCGCCGGGTCTTCCCGGGCTCGACACTCCTCGGACCAGTCGGACTGTCCAAGTGAGAGCAAGTCAACCGGGTCGGCGATCCCCGCGCCGTCATCGCTCACCGTGATGAGGCTGGCGTCCGCCGTGTGATCGGCGGTGACGGAGATGCGGTCCGCGCCCGCGCGGCGGGCATTCTGGAAGAGTTCGTTGAAGATGTCATCGAGGGTCCCGTTGAAGATCCGCGTGACCTTCGAGATCGCCTCGGGGGAGACCCGGGCGCGCAGCTTGGTGATCATGGTCATGAGGTGGTTCCTGGATGGGCCGGCACGCTGCCGCAGGGCGCAACGGATGCGCGGGCAGCGTGCCGGCAAGGCTGGTCAGGCGTCGACGGTCTCGCTGGCTTCGACGTCCTGCTCATCGGCAGGTTCGAGGTCGCCCGCATCGCTGTCCGGTTCGTGCTCAACCGGCGCTCCCTCATCGGGCTCGTTCGCTGCGAGCACCCGGAAGCGCATGGCCTCGGGCACCCACGCGAGCGCAGCTTCCTTGACCTCGGGGGCGACGATGGTCTCGCCCGCGAACAGCTTTTCGCAGGAAGCCGAGAGGTCGCCTTTCTTCGAGCCCATGAAGCTGGCCGCCATGGTCGGTCCGCCGACTTCGCTGACATGATCGAGCAGGGTCTGCTTGCTGACGCGGTCGAAGTAATTGGCGGCTGTCGGGCGCCAGTGGCTCGCGACATTGATGCCCATGAGCGCTGCGAGGTGATCGTGTAGATCGATCGGCTCGGGACCGGACTGCCCGGCCTTCCTGTCGATCCCCATGCTGGCTTCGAGCGTCTTTGCCATGCACCAGGCAAGCCAGCTGGCCTTGGCCTCGTCGGCAAGTGCGCTGAACGCGGAGAACCGGTCCACCGTCTGGCGGTGCTCGGTCCATGACAGGTCGAGCGTTTCGCGCATGTCGGCCATCAGCGTGTGCGCCGGGCTTTCAGGGTAATTCGCGAGGTAGAGCGAGGGCGACGGCGCGCGAAGCGTGGTGCCGAGTGCCTGCGCGCTGTAGAGCGCCCGGGAATCGGCGATGGCGAAGATCATGTAGTCGAGCGCGATGGCCGGGTTGGACGCGAGGTTGATCGCGAGGATGTCGCGCCGCTGGACCGCGAGCTCCTCGACCAGCTTCTGCGACAAGGGCTTGGCCGGCGGAGCCGCGTTGCCGCCCTCACCTGCTCCACCTGCGCTTTCACCAGCCTCGGCCCCGCGTGCCTTGCGGCGTTCGAGCGGCTTGTCGCTGTAAAGGCCCGGCGCGATGGCAGGCTGACCATCAGCGCCGAGAATGACGAAGCAGCCGAGGTTGGCCTTGAGGTCCTCGGGGATTACCGGCGGCTTGTCGTGGAGAGCATCGTAGGCGCTGGTTGCGGCATCCCAGCGCGCCTGAAACTCGGCAGCGGCCTGCTCGTCTTCGCCATCGAGCGCTTCGCTTTCGGCTTCAAGAGCTTCGATGGTCTCAAGCAGCTTGGCCGCCTCTGCCTGTTCGTCTTCGGTAAGCGCAGCAGGCTCAAGGTGAACCTGGTGAAGGTCCTCGGTCGCGCCATAGGTGACGCGGGTCTCGAGGATCGGTCGTACCCAGGCGTAGCCGGTAGTCTCGGCCACAGTGGTTGCAAAGGCCTGCAGCTTCTCCCCGGCAATACGCTGCGCGATCTCGGCATCGATCCACGTCTCGCCGCCGTCTTCGGTGAAAAGATCGCGCTCGATCTTGCCGCCAGCCGCCAGATAGTCGGCTTCGCCGGCAAGCTTGGCCATCGGGGAGGACGAGCGCACCGCACTGTGGGTCACCATGCGGCGGATGGAATCGGCATTGTTGCCCTGCCAGCTGCTGGAGAGTTCGTGCCAGACCAGCATCTGGCGTTCGTGGTTGGGCGTGGTCGCATAGGCCTTCGCGACATCGAGCGTGATCTTGCCCTCTTCCAGCGCGGCAAAAATGGGATCGGCAAGGTCCGCAAGACGCAGGCGGCCTTCGATGAACCGCCGCGTCCGGCCGAACCGCTTGGCGATGGCGTCGAGGTCGCTGCCTTCGTTCACGAAGTGCTTGTATGCCCGGATCTCATCAGTCGGCGTCATGTCGAGCCGGATGACGTTCTCGATCAGCGAGAGTTCGGACTGCTCGGCGGCGTCGATATCGAGCACCCGGCAGGCGACGGGGTGGTCCCTGGAGAGCTTGCCCGCGCCGAGGAGAAAGTTCAGCGCGCGCAGGCGGCGTCCGCCCGCGGTCACGTCGAACATGCCGCGCTTTTTGGCGGGCACGACGATCAGGTTCTGAAGAAGGCCTTTGGCCTCGATATTGGCGGCGAGTTCCTCGATGAAGAGGTTGCTGTCGTTTTTGCGGACGTTGGCTTCGGACAGGCGTAGCTTGCCGAGCGGGATCAACTCGATGTCGTTCATGGGAGTGCTCCTGAAGGCCGGATTTGGCCGAGCCCTTCGGCTCACCCCTTCCAGCCCCCCTCCCCTCACGGTTTCAGGATTGCCCGAATTCCTGGGCACAACCGCGCGTCTCATGGCGGTCCGATCAGCTGCATGAGGCATAAATGTCGGATTTATGCCTCATGGGATCGGTCGAATGGCCAGTTTCGAAATTTGCTGCCCAGCAAATATTGCATATGCGGCAAATATTCGCTACACGGGCCTTATTCACTGGTGGCCAAATATGAGAAATTTTGAGATTGAAGAGGATGAGCTGCTCGATGAGCTAAGCCATGCCCTGTCGGCACTGCCAGGCGCTGTCGTGTATCAGCGCTCCTCCGAACCGCGTGTCGGCAGCCGATATGCCCCGGATGGTGTACTTGATGTAGACCTCAATCGCCACCGGTTCAAACTGGTCGTTGAGGCCAAGCGCGAGCTCTTTCCCCGCGATGTTCGTCAGCAGGTTTGGCGGCTTCGCGATTATCTCAACCAGATGGATGACGCCGGTGAAAAGGTTCCCATGCTGATTGCAGGCGCGATCTCGAAGGGTGCGCGCGAAATCCTGCAGCAAGAACAAGTCGGCTACTACGACCTCGGTGGCTCGCTCTTCGTCCCATCGTCGTGTGCCTATGTGCTGATCGAACGGCCACTGCTCAAGAAGGTCGGACGCGCCTTCGGTTCGATCTTTCAGGGCCAACGAGCTCGCGTCGCTCAGGCGGTTATCGGGACTGCGCCCAGATGGGTGAGTGTGAAGGAACTAGCGGAAGAGACAGGGGTGTCGCCAGCGACCGCATCGGAGACCCTGACCGAAATGGAGCGGCGCGATTGGCTCGAGGTTGAAGGGGCGGGGCCGGCGAAGATGCGCCGCCTTCGCGAACGAGGCCCCGTTCTCGATGAATGGGTTCGCTTGATCGCCGATCAAAAGCCGCCGCGGATCGAACGCTATTATGTGCCGGGCGGGGATGCTGGCCAGATTGCGCGCCGGCTCGACGAAGCATGTCGCGACGTTGGCGCACAATATGCGGTGACGGCGGAGGCCGCCGCACAAGCGTATGCGCCGTATCTTTCAGCGATCTCGCAGGTTAGGTGCCGGATCCAGGGTGGGCGACTTCACCGAGAAGCTCTCGCGCGTCTTGATGCCCGGCCCGTGTCGGAGGGATGGAACCTCGGGGTAATCGAAGACACCGGCAAGCGCGACATTGCTGTGGGAGAACGGATCGACGGCGTTGCTTATGCGCCGCCGGTTCAGGTCTATCTCGATCTTATGCAGGGGTCCGGTCGCGCCAGGGAACTGGCGGACCACCTCCGCGCCGAACGACTGCCAGGATGATGACCAAACCCAAGACCTTTGACGCATATAATGGCGCAGTCACCGAAGCCGCCGAGCGTGTGCTCGTGACCCTCCTTCGCGGCTTCGGTCCCTGGAAGGACACCGTATTCCTCGTGGGGGGCCTAACGCCGCGCTACCTCGTTGCCGCACGGCCGCCGGAAGTACCCCAACACGCCGGAACTGGCGATGTGGATGTCGTCGTCGATGTGGCAATCCTCACTGACACTGAAGCCTACAGCACGCTGGAAGAGAACCTCCGTGCGATGGGCTTCGAGCGCGGGACCAATGAGAGTGGTGTGAAGGTTTCCTGGCGTTGGGAAGCGCGTCTTGAGACGGGCGCTACAATGGTCCTCGAATTCCTCGCCGAGCATCCCGAACTCGGGGGAGGAAAGGTCAAGGTGCTCCCAACTGAAGGTAACGTCTCCGCGCTCAATATCCCGCACGCGTCGATGGTGTTCGACCTGCACGACACGACCGAGCTAACCGCGGAACTCCTGAACGGCGGAGGGCTGGCCACCGAAGTGGTTCGGTACGCAAACATCGTCAGCTTCACCTGCCTCAAAGCCTTCGCCTTCGATCACCGCAACGCGCGCAAGGACGCACACGATCTCGTCTATTGCCTCGAACACTATCCCGGCGGACTGGTCTCGGTGATCTCGGCCTTCGAGGATGCATTGGCGGGATCGCACGCGGAGGCCGTGCAGGAGGCGCTCGCAAAGCTGAAGACTCGTTTCGTCCACGAGGATCCCGATCAGTCATACCGTCGGGATGGGGCGGTCGCTGTGGCGCGTTTCGAAGACAACGACGCAGATGTCGACGACAACGAGGAGATCCGGGATCTGCGCATCCTCCGTCAACGGCAGGTAGCGGACCTAATGGGGCAATTCTTCGCAGCACTGGCGTGACCGAGGTAGAACCAACCATCCGCTCATCGACACGGATTGAGCCCGCCTAACATCGCCGCGCCCATCTAACAGCAGCAATGTTAAATGAGCGCGGGGGTCAGGCCCGCCCGGCAATGCCTGAGATGATCGCCTCGGCCCGGTCGAGGGGCACAAACACCCGTGTCTTGTAGGCGATGATCTCGGTGAAGCAGCCCTTGGCCTTGAGCTCGGGAATGCGCGCGGCTTCGGCATCGACGATCTCGATCCTTCGGGAACCGTTCACCCGCGACGTGCGGATCGTGAAATTGAGCGGATGCGGCGCCTTCCACGTGCCCCCGCCAAGGATGGCGGCGGCAATCTTGGTCGGATCGGTCTGCGCCTTGCGGGCAACCCCGAGCTTCTCGAGGGTCGCGTCGACGTAGAGGTCGTGGACATGCCGGCCGAGCCAGGAGGCGCCGGATTTGTCGACGATGCGGTTGACCGTGAGGTCCTCCTTGGGAAGCGCGCCCCAAATCGGCAGGAGTAGCCCCGTCGCGAGATAGAGGGTCTCGGTGACGAGCTGGCTCTCGTCGGCGGCGTATTCCTCCTCCCACAGCGCGCTGAACGTGGACTTGGTGACCGGCCCCCAGGCGGACTCGTCGAGACGGTCGGCTCGCAAGTACTCGTTGCGCAATGGCCGCACGAGTTCGTAGCGGCGGATCAGGTGGCCTTCCTCGTCCATGTGCGAGGGCGCCGCGATGCCCAGAGCGACCTTGCCCGACTTTTCATTGCGCAGGAACAGCGGCGTCTCCTCATAGGATGCCATCTTCAGCACGCGTTCGAGCGCGAGCACCTTGCGCCGCTGGGTCAGCGACAGTTCGAGCAAGTGGGAGGTCGCACCGGTCACTGGATCGGTCCGAATAACCGTGTCGGACAGCACCTCGCAGGCTTCGACCGCCACCGTCTCGACGCCGATGTCGAATGTCCCGGCCTCCTTGGCCGCCGAAACGCGGGTTTCAACAAGGGTAAGGAACTCATCGAAAATGGCGTTCTGCACCGCGATCTTCATAGCGAGGATGCGGTTGAGCCAACGCTGGATCGGCGGCAGGTCCTCGCGCAGCACGCCGTCCTGGTCGGTGAGGTCGAGCCCGCTCATCCGCTGGAACTCGGACAAGGTCGTGCTTTTGAGCTTGGCCGTCGCCAGCAGGCCGTACCAGTCGTGGAGCGCGTGCTTGGCGTAGATGCTCTCGAGGTTGTCGGAAGCATCGAACATCCCCTGCCCGCCGGTCTGACGCTGGCCGCGGGTCAGCGCGCCCAATGCGTCGAGACGCCGGGCGATGGTGCTGGTGAACCGGGCCTCGCCCTTGCAGTCGGTGGTGACAGGGCGGAACAGCGGCGGGCAGGCCTGGTGCGTACGGTGGGTGCGTCCCAGCCCCTGGATCGCCCGATCCGCGCGCCATCCAGGCTCGAGCAGGAAATGGACCCGGCGCTGCTGGTTCTTGGCATCGAGGCTGGCGTGATAGCTTCGCCCCGTACCGCCCGCATCGGAGAACACCAGGATGCGCTTGGCCCCCGTCATGAACGCGGTGGTTTCGGCAAGGTTGGTCCGAGGCGAACGGCTTTCGAGCCGCTGCTGGCCCGATCCGTCGCGGACGAGGCGTTTGCTGCGCCCTGTCACTTCGGCCACCGCAGACGCCCCGTAATGTTCGAGCAGCGCATCGAGCGCGGTCGGGATCGGCGGCATGGCGCAGATATGCTCGATCAGGTCCGCGCGAGCGGCCTCGGCCTGCGGGTTGTGGACCGGGTTGCCGACCTCGTCCCACATCGGACGCGAGCGCACGTCGCCAAGTTCGTCCTTGTATTCCTCCATTTGCCGGGTCGGGAAGGCCCGGGTCAGATAGTCGACGACATATTCCTTGCAGTCATAGGCTATGTCGAGCGCCTCACGCTCAGCCGGTTCCAGTTCATCGAGCCGCCGGTTGAGGATGGATTCCGCCGTGCTCACCAGTTGGACGACCACGCTGTCCCCCTCGCCCAGGTGCTCGTCGATCGCAGGATAGATCGAGGGCAGCTTCAGCGAGAGCAGGACCTGTCCGAAGAAGCGCTGCTTGGTCCCCTCGAACCGGCTGCGGGCCGCCGCCTTGGCGCCGCTGTTGAGGGTCTTGTTCTCAAGCCCATCGATGATGCCGGTGAGTTCGAGCGCGGCCTCAAGGTTCTGGTGAATGATCGTCCAGGCCTGGCAATACGTATCGTAGACCGCGATCTGCTCTGCGGTCAGGTCGTGGCGCAGGATGTCGTACTCGATCCCGGCGAAGCTCAGCGCGCGGGCGAGGTAGAGCCCGGAGGCCTTGAGATCGCGGGCGACGAGCTCCATCGCCGCGATGCCGCCGTCGCGGATCTCGCTGATGAACTGCTCGCGGGTTGCGAACGCCGTGCCCGGCCCCCACAGGCCAAGCCGGACCGCATAGGCAAGGTTGTTGACGTCCGATGCGCCGGTGGCCGAAGCGTAGAGCACCCGGGCGCGCGGCAGCGTATTCTGGAGCAGGACCCCGGCGATGCCCTGAAGCGAGCCCTGCTTCTGCCCCAAGGCCCCTTCCCCGCCGGCAACGCCGCCCATTTCGTGAGCCTCGTCGAAGACGATCACGCCTTCGAAGTCTTCGCCAGCCCAGCGGACGATCTGGTCGAGCCTGGTATCTTCGACACGCGAGCTTCTGAGTGTGCCGTAGGGAACGAACAGGATGCCCTCGGGCGCGGTAATCTCCTCGCCGATCTTCCATCGGGCAAGATCGAGAATGTCCGACGGCAATCCGCCGATCGCTGTCCAGTCGCGCTGCGCGTCTTCGAGCAGCGGCGCATTCTTCGAGATCCAGATGTGTCGGCGATTGCCCTTCAGCCACTGGTCGAGAATGCAGGCCGCTGCCTGCCTCCCCTTCCCAGCCCCGGTGCCATCGCCGAGGAAGAACCCAGTGCGGTAGAGCTGACCCTCGGGGTCCTCCTTGAGCGCAACTTCGCCGGCAGGGTGGCTGAAGCGGCCATGCAAGTCGCGGCTCCAGGCCTCGCCCGCATAAATCACGGTTTCGAGCTGGGCGGCCGAAAGCAGCCTTGCCGTCACGGTGCGTTCGGGCAGAGAGGGCACGTAGCTTGGCTTCGGCGCGGCGATCGAGGCCATGGCGGCGGATTCGACGAGGTGGGTCGGATGTTCGCCAGCTTCCGCGATCACCACGCGTGAAGGCCGGTAATCGGCATAGACCCCGCGCTGCTCGCCCATCGCAGCAGGTTCGGCAAGCACTTCGTAGGCGACGGGGCGGACGTCGTTGGTCTGGGGAGCTCGCACGATCACGGGCCGTGCTGGACCGGTCTTCACCGAGCGGAACAGGCTGAGCTTTGGTCGGGGCGCTGTCGCCTGCGTCGGGTCGCGCAACGTCGCCCGGAGTGGCTCGGTTGGCAGCGCGGCAAAGAGTTCGCCGACCGAACCGCGATTGATCGTGGATACGCCGATCTCGCCTGGCACCTTGTCGATCACCAGCACGCGAACGGCGATACCGGTGCCGTGCTTGGCATAGCCGCCCTTGTCCAGACGGAGCGACAGGACGACCCGCGCGCCTTCAAGGGTGCGCCGGAAGGTTTCTTCGTACTTGGCAGAAGGTGAGAACCAGTCCGGCATGATCGCGACGATCCGGCCACCCGGCAGCAGATGATCGAGTGCGGCGCGCAGGTGCCTGGCGGCGGTATTCTGATCTTGCCCACGTGATTGCGACACCGAGAACGGCGAGTTCATCAGAACGACGCTTGGTCGTTCAGTTCCGGAGAGCAGCGCGCTGAGTTTCGCACCGTCGTGGCGGTAGACCTTCGTGCCCGGAAACACGCCCGCAAGCAGGTCGGCCCGGGTTGGCTCGAGTTCGTTGAGGATCATGTCCCTGGCCGCGCCCTTGGCAAGCGAAGCGATGATCCCGGTGCCTGCGCTCGGTTCGAGCAAAATGTCATCGCTGGAGATCCGCGCCAGATGAACTGCAAGACGGGCCAGCGCCGGCGGCGTCGAGAACTGCTGGAACTGGATCTGGTCCTCGCTGCGCACCGTGTGGGTTGGCAGTTCACGCGCCAGCGCCTCCAGTGTGGCGATCGCCGCGCCGACGTCCATGCGGCCTACCAGATCGGGAATGGCCAGGGAGAGCGCAACTTCCAGCGCTTCGAAACTGTCGCGCTGCTGCCACGCGCCTTCCGCGTCGTTGCCGCCTGCACTATCGGTCATGGCCTGGCTCAGAGCGGTGCGGTCGATCGGAACAGCGAGGAGCAGCTTGGCGGCAAGTGTTCGAGCAGCGCCGAGAATGGCGCTCGCGCGCGCAATTGTTGTGGTCATGCGGAGATCTCCTGAGCTTGCGCCGATCAGCGGCGCGCCTGCCCAAGTCCCCCTCCCCTCACCGCTTCAGGACGTCTGCCCAGTCGTTTAGGCCTCGGGGCGGCCTCTCGGTTTCGATGGTGAGGCCCGGCCTTGCATAGACTTCGGCAGCACGATGTCTCGCGCGCTGACCTTCCGGATCATTGTCGGGCAGCAGGATCAGGGTTTCGACGCCAACTGGTATCTCTGCCTGGTGAAACCGTCTCGCGCCCATGGTTGCCCAGGCTTTGATGCCGGTGAGCGAGGTATAGGCGGCAGCGGTCTCGAAACCTTCGCAGAGGCCAATGACACGGCGTGGAGCCCCGTTCGTCCAGGCCGCGCCGAGCGCATGTCCCAGCACACGCTTCTCGGTGTACCGCGCAGTCAGAGGGTCGAGGAAAATCCGCTGGATCGCAGCGACTTCACCTGCCTTGCGCATGCCAACGATGAGCGCCGGCTCGAACAGGGCTGACTGGCCCTGTCCCCTCGGACAGCGCGGATGGTAGCGCAGGTCCTCAAGTTCGCCGCGGATGCGCCGGACGTCGCGCACATAGCGCTCGGCTAGAGTGCTCTCGATGGCCTGCCCCTCGCGCCAGATCCTGAGATGAGCCGTGCTGACGCGAAGTCTCGGGCGATGGACGTGCTCGCTGCTTGAGCGCGGGATTTCGGCGATCCTGGCGAGCGCGCGCAGAACATCACGGCTGTCACATCCGGCATGGCAGGTGACGAGGATACTTCGGTCTCCCTGGCGGATCGATAGGGAGGGCGTTCTGTCGGCATGGGCGGGGCAGCGGCACATGGCTGTTTCGGCATGCCAGGTGCCTTCAAGCCTGCGAACCAGTTCGCGCAGTTCTGGAGTCGGAGGATTGCGTATGAGGGTCATCACCCCACCCGCCCCATCTCCCCTTGCTCCTTTTCACGCAACGTGGAACTGGACTGAAGCACTTTCTCGCTGTAGACCCTCAAAAGCATTCAAGCCTGCTGCCCGGGGTCATCATGAATTCAGAAGTCGAACGTATCGCCGAATTGGCGCAGTCCGGCGAACGCATGATCGAGCGGCTTCGCCGCCAGGCGTTCCTGCCAGAGTCGCGCAAGGAGCTTACCATGCGCTTCGGCATCGCCGAAGCTGCTGCATTGCTTGGCTGCTCGACCAACCGCATCCGCATGGCTGAGGATGACGGACGGCTTCCGCCGCCGCCTGCGACGGACAATGGCCGCCGCCCCGGCTATAGCGTCGAGGACCTCCTCAACATGCGGACCGTACTCGGTGCCTCCCCTGCCCGCTCGCCGCTCGATACGCCCGCCATCATTGCCGTGCAGAACTTCAAGGGCGGTGTCGGCAAGTCGACGGTGACAACCCATCTCGCCCACTTGTAGCGCGACGATCTGGGTGAGAAGAGCGCGACGATCAGGATGAGAAGTTGATTGTCGCGGCGCGACAGTTTGTGGCCATTCTGATTGTCGCTGGCAAGGTTTATCGGTCGTCCTGATTGTCGCGG
>NZ_JACLAU010000056.1 GCF_014230305.1 Novosphingobium aerophilum | reverse complement strand
CACCATCAGCTCCGGCGCCACATCTCCCACGGCGCCGACCCGAAATCCCCATAGCGCAACGCCTGCCTCCCGCGGGTCGTACATGTCAGACTTTCGTACGCCTCCCGGCGCCCGAAACCCTTCGACATTACGGCCGTTCTTCACACGCTGCCTGAGAGGCTGATTGCGACAGGAGCAGACATTCGCGGCCTAGCTTGGCTTGCCGCCGTGGTCCGCCATCACCACGGCGGCATCCTTAGGGAGTAGTTTGGCAGTCGGCCCAATCGTGATGCCTGAAAGGTTGGCGTAAGTGATGCGGGCTACCCTGAAGGCTATAAAACAACAGAGTGGGATGCCCCGCGCCATGACATATTCCCTTCGGCTTGCCGCACTGCTCCTGGCCAGTTCCGCGGCGCTTTCTCCCTTCGCCGTCTCAGCTCAGCCCGCCAGGGCGCTGCCGGACCCAGCGACCTTCGACTACCGCGACCTGCAGAACGAGCTGCGCAACAAGATGGATGGTTCCTACACCGTCGCCGTCACGGGTGACCTGCTGTTCCAGGAACCGGCCGGCAAGCGCATCGGCGCGGCAATCCGGTCCGTGCTCAAGGGCGCCGACACGACGATCGGCAACCTCGAGGTCTATCTCGTTGATCGCCAGTCGTGGGCTGGCAGCCATGGCTACCGCAACAACTGGGCGCCCAAGGAAGTCGCTGCAGACCTTGCCGACCTGGGGTTCGACCTTGTGGCTCCGGGCGAGGCCGATGGGGGGCCGGACGAGCAGATCGAGACGATGAAGTATCTCGACGCGGTCGGGATCAAGCGGCCGGGCTATGGGCCCAACCTGTCGATCGCACGTCAGCCAGCGTTCCAGGAGTTGCCCCAGGGCCGCGTCGCAATGGTGGCGGCGTTCCCGTTCGGACCGGTCGGGACTGACCCGATTGCCCGCAACAAGGTGGGCAACGATTTCGGCGAGGAAGCCGGACTCAACCCGCTCCGCCTGACGCAGTGGCTGACCGTCACCCAGGCGCAATTCGATCAGCTCAAGGCGATCCGGGATTCGATCCTGGCCCGCCGCGAGGAAGCCGACGTGGCGCGGCCCGCTCCGCTCCCCAAGGACCGGCCCGGCCGGCTCAACCTGTTCGGCAAGAACTACATGGTGGCCGAAAAGCCGGGCGAATTCCGCTACGAGATGGACGAGACCGACCGCCAGTCACAGGTGCTCGCCGTCCGTAATGCCAAGGAGTACGCCGATTTCGTGGTGTTCACCACGCACATTCACGAAAACCGGTATGCCTATCAGGCCTATTCGCAGGACCACTTTCCGCCGGACTATGTCCGCACCCTGGCGCGCGAGCTGATCGACAATGGGGCCGACATGTTCCTCGGTAGCGGCAACCACACGATGCAGGGGATCGAGATCTACAAGGGCCGCCCGATCTTCTACAATCCCGGCAACTTCGCCGTGCAGCGGTTCGGTTCCGATGACAGCCCGCCGAATCCGGAAGGCCTGACCAACATCGAGGCGAACGAACTGCGCGAGGACTGGCTGCAGCAGTACATCAACCTCGTAGCCTACGTCGCCCAGGCCAAGTACGACAAGGGCCGACTCGCCGAGATCCGGATCTACCCAGTCGACCTAGGCGTGGATCACGCCAAGGTGCCGTGGTCACGCTCGAGCATTCCGCAGACGCCCTCGCCCGAGCTGGCGAACCGCATCCTTAGGGAGCTTCAGACCTACTCCGAACCGTTCGGAACCAAGATCGAGATTGCTGGCGGCATCGGGATCATCCGCATCCCGCCCGAGACCCATCAGCCAATCACGCCGGCGGTCAAGCGCGGGCGGTAAGCCCGGCCGGTCGAGCCGGCCGTCAACCGGGCAGGCAACTGGACCTGCTCAGTTGACGTCGATGATGCCAATGCCGTTGCGGACGGCGATCACCGTCCCGAAAGGCTTGGAGTACTCGGCCAGCTCGGCAAGGATCTTGCGGGCGACTTCCGGCGCAGGGCGGCGGGGTATGCCGACCTGACTGCCTGGGCGCGGCGTCTGCCCGAGGTCGACGGGGATCAGCCGCACCTGCTTCAGCTTGCCCGCCTCGAACCGGGTCTCCGCGACAAAGCTCTCGAGTGTCGGCTTCAGTTGCCAGAACCCCTGGTATTCATGCTCACCCACGATTTCGCCGCCCTTGGCATTGGCCTCGAGCGACTCGCGGAACGGACCGTGTGCTGCATCCTCGGGCTTGCGTCCCGGGTAGCGCCCCTTCGGCATCGGCATGATCGCCGACTGGAAGATGAAGTTGGACGTGCCGTAGAAGATCGGCTTGCCCTTGTAGATTTCCACCCCCTTCATCGTGTGGACCCCTTGAGCGACGAAGACGTCGACACCCTGGTCGATCGCCGCGTGCGCGAAGCGGATCTGGAAGTCGGCCGGAAAGTGGTCGAACGAGTAGCGCTGGAAGTCGTAGCGGTTCTGGTGCCAGTGGACGTTGGTCACCAGCAGGTCCGACGCCTGCTTGGCCGTGCGATACTGGGTCAGGATCTCGCGCAGGTCGGCCGCGTCCATGTCGAAGCTGTGTTCGCCGGGACGGTCCATCAGTCGGAACTGCGTGCCCCAGGCCTTGAGGTCGCCCTCGCCAGGCTGTCCGGCAATCTCGCGCAGCAAGGCCAGCTGCGGAGCCGTAACGCCGTGGTACTGGGTGACGTGGAGCATGTTGCGCACGCCGTCATCGGAGCCGGGCTCGCCATCTCCGGGGTAGAGCGCCGGCTTGACGACCGGGGTATCGGCCGGGACGGCGGCCGAGGTGAAGGTCAGGCCGAAAAGCTGTGCCTCACCGGCGTCGTCGGGCCGCGGCAGCTCGACCGGGATCTCCACCTCGTCGCGCCGGGCCAGGATCGACTGCTTGATCGCGCGAACCCCGGCAAGCTGCTCGGGCGTGACGCGGACCAGCGTGCCGCCGGCGCAGCAGGCCTCGAGCCCGCCGAGCGCATATACCCCGACGAAGCCGACCAGCCCCTTCGGCGTCGCGACAAAGCGGCCCATCCGCGCTTCGGGCAGAGAGCGGGCTATCCCGGCGTGGATGATCCCGACCCGCTCGACCTGCGCCAGGTCTTCCCAGATACCGGGCGCACGGGGGTCCTTGTTGTTCGCGCGGCTGACGAGGTCGATCCCCATCAGCTTCCAATCGTCGGCCACCTCCTTGGTCGCGAGGTTCAGTCCGGCATGGCCGAACCTGTCGAAGTCCATGATCTCGTTCTCGAAATCACCGGTGGTGACATCTGCCTGCTGCAGACGGTCGAGCACGGCCCGGACGTCCGGGTCATTGCTGATCGCGAAGGGCTGAAACTGCAGCAGGTCGCCAACGCTGGCGACGCTGAACGGCTGGGTGATCTTGAGCGCCAACTCCTTGGCCTGATCGGGCTTGCGTGGCACACCCGGCGAAGGATCGAACTTGGCAGCGCCATGGCCGACATTGCTCGCCACCTGGGCCTGCAGCGGGCCCGCCATAACTGCCGCGGCGCCCGCCAGCAGTGCCGTCACTCGGCGCAAGCCACCCGAACGAACCGCCATGCCTCGAGCCTCCTCTCGTGCCAGCTGCACCGGCTGGTTATCCTAGCAGACCTAGCGTCGAAGACTTTCGCGGACCTTTCACCCGAACACTCAGTCTAGCTGCGCCCGAGGGAAGCTCAGCCGCACCAACAGTCCGCTGGCGGCGCTTTCGAGCAGGTCCAGTGTTCCTCCCGAGAGAATGGTCAGCGATTGCACGATGGCCAGCCCCAGACCACTGCCTTCCGCATCGCGGTCCCGCGCGAGACGATAGAACCGCCGCAGCACCGCCTCGCGTTCGGTCTCGGGGATCCCCGGTCCATTGTCCTCCACCTCGACGATCGCCAGCGCGGGCGTTCCGCGGACGTGAAGCGTGATCGTCCCTTCGGGACGACCATAGCGGATGGCGTTGTCGATCAGGTTGGAGAGAACCTCGGCAAGCACCAGCGGATCGATGGCACTGGCAACCGCCGGATCTGCATCGAGCTGAATGTCCAGGCCCCGCATGACCGCACGAGGCGCCAGTTCGCGCGCGATCTCGGCCACGACCGGATCCAGCAGGATGGGCGTCACCGCCCGCGGCACGAGGCTTTCCGATCGGGCCAGTGCGAGCAGCTGGGTCATCAGCTGCTGCAGCCGTTCGGCCGCGGACTCCGCTTCGGTCAGCGCCACGTGCCGAGCTTGTTCAGCTACCCCGGATTGCCGCGCGAGGTGGATCTGCGCCCGCAAGGCGGCCAGCGGGGTGCGCATCTGGTGCGAAGCATCGGCGGTGAACTCCCTGACCCGACGGGTCGCGCGGTCGAGCCGATCGAGGAGGCTGTTGAAGGTGTCGATCAGGCCGCGCAGTTCGAGCGGTGCCTGCTGAGGGTCGAGAGGCTCGAACGCCGAGCTGCTGGCACTGCGTCGGTCGATGGTCTCGCGCAGCCGCGTGAGGGGCAGCAGGCCCCACCGCGCCGCGGGACCGATCAACAGGGCCGCGATGGCCACCAGTGCACCCTCGAGCGCGATCAGCCCGAGCAGCATCCGTCGGAACAACGCGTTGCGTTCGTCCAGCGTTTCCGCCACCTCGATCACCACCGGGGGTTGCCCGTCGATCAGGTAGCGCGCCTGGGTGGCGACCCGCACCGGCTGGTCGCGATAATCATCGTATCGGTAGAGGGTCTCGTCGGCGCCGGGGACCGATGGTGGGCGGGGAAAGTCCGAGTAGCCGGTGATCGCCAGCGGGCCGCTGCGCACGACGTAATACACGTTGTCGCGCTCGCTGTCCTCGAGCATGCCGAAGGCGCCCGGAGGGACCTCGAGCGTCACTTGTCCGCGTTCGAGTGCGACCGTTTCGGACACGGCGTTGGCCGAGGCCCGCAACACCCGGTCTGACGCACGTTCGGCGAAATCCCGGATGTACCATGCGCCTCCCAGGCCGAGCAGGAGCGCCACCCCGGTCAGGGTGGAGACGAGAATGGTCTGCTGCCGCCGCGCAAGCGACCAGTTGCGGGCCAGAACAGCTTCAGCCGGCATCGAGCATGTAGCCGAGCCCCCGCAGCGAGCGGATGGCGGGCCCCTCCGGAGCCAGTTTCTTGCGCAGCCGGGTGATGTAGACCTCCACCGCATTTGTGCCGACCGGATCGTCATAATCGAACACCTCGGAGAGCAGGCGTTCCTTCGGTACGACCTTGCCGGCCCGCGACACCAGCGCCCACAGCACGGCCCATTCCCGTCGCGGCAGGTTCAGCGGACGCCCGTTGATCTGGGCGGCAGAAGCGGACAGGTCACAGCACAGCGCGCCCACGATGATCACGGGACTGGCGCTGCCCGAGGAGCGGCGGATCAGAGCGCGGACATGGGCCAGCAGTTCTGCCGCATCGAAAGGTTTGCCAAGGTAGTCGTCTCCCCCCAGATCCAGACCTTCGATGCGATCGGCACGTTCGCCCCGCGCGGTCAGGAAAAGCACCGGGACCTTGCTGCCACGTGCCCGCAACCGGCGTACGGTGTCGAAGCCGGACAGTCCGGGCAGACCGACGTCGCAGATGACCAGCTGATAAGGCTCGGACTGCTCAAGCTCGAGCGCCTCTTCCCCGGTTCGTGTCCAGTCGGTCGCAAAACCCTCTGATTTCAACAAAGATATCAACCCATTGGCCAACATCCGATCGTCTTCAACCAGGAGAATCCTCGCCATGTTCCATCGCCCGCCGCGCCATGAAAGGCCCGTGAAAGCCTCCGGATGTAGTGGCCTGTCAACGATAAGCAAAGGGGTGAGGATGGCGAGCCCAACGGCCAGCCAAAGCAGGATGCGCACCACCGCACTGGCATTGGCCTCGGCCCTGCTGCTGGCGGGATGCGGCGCCGGCTGGCCCGGATCGCAGCCGCACGGCGACACGGCGCTGACCATCTACAGCTCGACCGACCGCGCGCAGTTCGATGATGTGGTGAACGCGTTTGCACGAAGCCACCCCGGAATAAGCATCCGGTATGAGGCGCTGTCGGCCCGCGAGGTCTACGAGCGCACCCGTCATGAGATCGACAAGGGTCTGACCGGGGCTGACCTGGTCATCAATTCGTCGATGGATCTCCAAATCAAGCTGGTCAACGACGGCTATGCCCAGACCTATGCCTCACCGCAGCGCGGCAAGCTGCCGAACTGGGCGGTCTGGAAGAACCAGGCCTATGCTGTTTCGTCCGAGCCCATCGTGATCGGCTATAACAAACGGCTGATCGCTCCGGCCGACCTTCCGCGCGACCACGATGAGTTGGCGAGCCTGCTGCACCGCAAGGCCGACATGTTCCGCGGCCGGGTGGCGATGTACGATCCGACGACAAGCCCGACGGGCTACCTGTTCGTCACCCAGGATCTGCATATCGATCGCGACAACTGGGATCTGATCGCCTCGATCGGGCTGGTCCAGCCCCGGCTCTACACCTCCACCGCAGCGATGATCGATGATCTCAAGTCGGGCAAGCTGCTGCTCGCCTACAACCTCATCGGCTCCTACGCGCTCGACCGGGCAAGGCGTGATCCTGATTTCGGCGTGATCATCCCACGCGACTACGTTCTGGTCGGCTCGCGCGTAGCGCTGATCGCACGCAATGCCGAACACCCCCGGGCCGCCCAGCAGTTCCTCGACTTCATCCTTTCGTCCGAGGGTCAGACGATCCTCGCAGGGCACGGCATGGTCCCCCTGCGCCAGGACGTCGCGCGCAACGATCCGCTGGTCGGAGCTGGCAACATCCGCGCAATCCACGTCGGGCCGGCGCTGATGGCGGGCGTCGATCAGATCAACCGCGAGCGCTTCTTCACCAAGTGGAATTCGACCGTCCGGGCCTCGGGCGACATCGCAGAAAAGAAGAATGGGAAGGGACAGACATGAGCAAAGTCACAATGCGGACTGCCAGCCTCGCCACGCTTGCCTTCGCGCTGAGCGCCGGCGCAGCCTGGGCACAGGATCAGCAGGCTGCGCCGGCACCCGCTGAAGCGGAGAGCGACGCACCCCCTGCGCCGGACATCGTCGTGACCGGGACCCGCCTGCGGACCGGCACGTTCAGCACGCCCACTCCAGTGACCGCAGTGACCGCCGCCGCGCTCGAGACTGCCGCGCCGGGCAACCTTGCAGAGGGTCTCAAGCAGTTGCCCTCAATCGTGCCGACTGGCGGCCAGACCGCCGGCGGCGGCACCCGCGCGGGTGGTCAGAACTTCCTGAACCTGCGGGGCCTTGGCATCCTGCGCGGTCTGGTACTGATCGATGGGCGTCGGTACGTGCCGGCCGACCCGCGCCTAGTCACCGACATCAACCTCATCCCGCAGATGCTGGTCGAGCGGGTCGACGTGGTGACCGGCGGCGCGTCCGCGACTTATGGGTCAGACGCGGTCGGCGGCGTTGCCAACTTTGTGCTCAACCGAAAGCTGAACGGGGTGCGCTTCACCGTCAGCAACGGTATCTCGCAGCGCGGCGACAACCAGGAATTCAAGGCCGCGGCGGCGTTCGGACTGAACCTGGGCCAGATCGGCCATCTCGTCGTCGGCGCCGAGTACTACGATAACCAGCCCGTGAGCGGCGACAGCCGCGCGTTCCGCGTCACGGCCGCCAACCAGTTGCGCAATCCGGCCGGCACACCGACCCTCGTCACCGGCAACGACCTGCGCACACCGTTCACCCCCGGAGGTCTGATCGTCAACGGAGCTGGCGGATCAACCGTCAACAACGCGCTGATCCGCGGCCGCAAATTCGAGGTGGGGGGAGTGCTCACACCTTACGACTACGGCACATTGGCCACCAACGTAGGCATTGCCAACGGCACCCAGAACGGCGGTGACGGCTTCCGCGTGTCGACCGGCCAGGAGATCGTCCGTCCGCTCAAGCGCCGCTCGATCTTTGCCCATGCCGACTTTGCACTGAGCGATTCGGTCAACCTTTACCTCGAGGGCAACTACGGCTGGACGCTGAGCAACTCGCAGAGCAGCCCGACGATCTCGACCGTGTCGATCGCCCGCGGCAATGCCTTTCTCGCACAGGTCGCCCCGGCGCTGGTCGCGCAGATGACCTCGCTTGGCGTCACCGGCTTCACACTGAACCGCCTGACCACCGAAGCCGGACCAACCTACACCGGTAATGAGAACGCCTCGCTGCGCGGGCTGGTCGGGCTGGAGGGCAGCTTGGGCAAGTTCAACTGGGACGTGTCCTACCAGTACGGACGGAACGACAACCACAGCCCGATGTACAACAATCTGATCACGGCCAACCTGACGCGGGCGGTCAACGCGGTCCGCGATACCAGCGGCAACATCGTCTGCGCCGACACGCTCAGCACAGATCCCAACCGCCGAGCGGCAGCGGCGGGCTGCGTGCCCTTCAATCCGTTCGGTCTGGGCGCGCCCTCGCCGGAGGCGCTCGCCTATGTCATGGGCACCTCGGTGTTCGACACCCGTACCGAGATGCAGGTCGCGGGTGCCAACCTTTCAGGCGACCTGTTCAAGCTTCCGGCTGGTCCTCTGGGGGCGGCGGTCGGGGTCGAATGGCGCAACGCCAAGGCGGCCACCACCTCCGATCCGATCTCGCAGGGCGGCGGATACCGGTTGGTCAACCAGCAGAACTTCTTCGGCGAATACACCGTCAAGGAGGTGTTCGGCGAGCTGAACATCCCGCTGCTCGCCGACAAGCCGTTGTTCCGGCGCCTGTCGGCCAACCTCGCGGGGCGCCACACCGACTATTCGGCCAGCGGTGGGGTCAATACCTGGAAGGTGGGCCTGAACTGGGAACTGGGCGGCGGCCTCAAGCTGCGCGGGACGATCTCGCGCGACATCCGGGCACCGAACCTCGAGGACCTCTACGCAACCGGGCGGCAGAACAACATCACGATCACGGATGCCCTCACCAACCGCCAGTACCTGGCGGTTCCCAACCTCACTTTCGGCAACACCGCGCTGCGTCCGGAAAAGGCCACGACCAAGGTGGTCGGGCTGGTCTATCAGCCGGAATGGCTCAGCGGCCTGAGCCTCGCGGTCGACTACTACGACATCAAGATTCGCGACGCGATCGCCAACATCGGCGGCCAGACCGCGGTCGAGCAATGCAATCTCGCCAATCAGGCCTCGCCGCTCTGTGCCTTCGTAACCCGTGATACGACCAACGCCGTGATCGGCACGCGCACTTCGCCGATCAACTTCTCGTCGCAAGCCACGAGCGGCGTCGATTTCGAATCGCAGTACCGCATCGATATGCGCAACGGGGATCGTCTGACCTTCCGCTTGCTCGGCAACTACACCGCGCACAACCGCGTCTCGAGCCCGCTGATCACCAACCCGGTCGACGACGTGGCCAACCTGATCACCCAGTCGATCGGCTCGGCGCAGCCGCGCTGGCGCGGCACGCTTTTCGCGAACTACGAAGGCAAGGTTTTCGGCACCACGTTGCAGGGTCGCTACATCGGCGGGTTCACCTGGGACAAGACACGGGTGCTTGGTCGGGATACCGACTTCAATGCGATCAAGCCGCAATTCTACGTCGACGGCGAAGTCACGGCCAGGATCCGGAGCTTCGGGGGTGAACAGACGCTGTTCCTGAACGTGCAGAACCTGCTCGACCATCAGCCACCCTATGCCCCCAACCCGAACGGGGCGACGCCACTGCCGACCGATCCCAACCTGTATGATCAGATTGGCCGAATGTTCCGGGTCGGCATTCGCGGCCGTTTCTGATCCACCCTGGGGAGGAGGCTCCCGAGCCTCCTCCCGCTTTTCCCTATCCTACACAAGCGGAGCTCGCGATGCGCGCCGAACAGCCCACCGGCCGGTCCAGGTTGAAGTCCGTCCTTACCGTTTCTAGCGGTAACTTCTTGGAAATGTACGACTTCATGGTGTTCGGCTACTATGCCAAGGCCATCGGCAAGGCCTTCTTCCCCACTACCGATCCAGCCGCATCACTCCTGCTCGCCTTCATGACGTTCGGCGCCGGATTCCTGATGCGCCCGGTCGGCGCGATCGTGCTCGGCAGCTACATCGACCGCCATGGCCGCCGTAAGGGACTGCTGCTGACCCTGGCGCTGATGGGTCTGGGCACGCTGACCATCGCTGCCATGCCCACTTACGCCACGCTCGGAATCGCGGCGCCGTTGCTGGTTCTTGCAGGTCGCCTCGTCCAGGGGTTGTCCGCGGGAGTCGAGGTCGGCGGAGCCTCGGTTTACCTTTCTGAAGTCGCCACCGAGGGCAACCGCGGCTTCTACGTCGCGTGGCAATCGGCCAGCCAGCAGCTCGCCGTGATCTTCGCCGCACTGGTCGGGCTGCTCCTCAACTCCTGGCTTCCGGCCGGTGCCATGGATGCCTGGGGCTGGCGCATACCGTTCCTCGTCGGCTCGCTGCTGCTGCCCTTCCTGCTGATCATGCGTCGCGCTCTGGCCGAGACCCACGCCTTCGAGCAGCGCACCTCGCGGCCATCGCCTGCGGCACTGCTGCAATCCATGGTGAGCCATCTGCGCCTGGTCTTGCTCGGCATGGCCATGGCCGTGACGACCACCGTGTTCTTCTACATGCTGACGGCCTACACGCCTACCTATGGCACCAGCGTGCTGGGCCTCACACCGGCGCAGTCGATGCTGGTGACGCTCGTGGTCGGTCTCACCAACTTCGTCCTGCTGCCGACGATGGGCGCCCTGTCGGACCGCATCGGCCGTCAGCCCCAGCTGCTGGTCTGCGCTGTACTGGCCATCCTGATCGGTTACCCGGCCCTGCAATGGATGGTGGCAGCCCCCTCGCTCGGACGTCTGATCGCAGTGGATGTGGTGCTCGCAGTGATCTATGCAGGCTACAACGGAGCGCTGGTGGTGCACCTCACGGAGATCATGCCCGCCCACCTTCGGACGACGGGCTTCGCGCTCGCCTACAGTTTGGCAACGGCGATCTTCGGCGGGTTCACGCCAGCGCTGGCGACCTTTCTGATCGACGCCACGGGCGACAAGGCAGCCCCAGGCATCTGGCTGATGTGCGCGGGCCTGATCAGCTTGCTTGCGGTTCTGCTGTCGCGGAGCGACAGCAGGCGGGCCGCATTGGCGGCATCAACATTGTGATCGGATAGAACACGCCCAAATACATCACTTCGTTCACACCCGATCTGATTATCGGCTGTCTTGGTCGACCCCGGCCAGAGCCTACGACGGGTGTGCGCCAACGACGGCTTTCGGCTAGATCGGACGTTCATGAGCGTCCTGGCGATGTCCAGTTGTGCGAAGGGTTTCGGGCGCTTGCGTACGAAAGCCTCCAGTGCAGGAACCCGCGGGCCCGACGCGCTGGTCTATGGGTAAAGCGGCTTTGGGGTGGCTCTGGCGGGTAAGCGCTGCCGCTCCGGAAGGGTCTGGGCTGGCCGGATCGAGGTGAGTTTGTGCGGCATCAGGGTGCGGACGGTGGTGGATTTGCTGGCCGGTGCGCCCTGCGCCCGGCTCAATCCCCGGATGGGCATGCACTGGGTGGTCGGCCAGGACGCCATGGGCGCGACCGTCGTGCAGGCTGAGCCATGCCGGATCATGGCGTGTTCTCCCGGATGGATGCTGGTGACCCCGGCGGAGCGCGGGGCTGGCACCAGCGGGAGAAGGCCTCGATGATGGTCATGTGCCCGCCGCAGCATGGACACGGCGGTCGGTGATCGGGCGCTTCGTCGGGCTCGGGTTCCTTGACCGGCGCCGCGACGCCCAGCAGCCTGCGGGCGAGCGCCATGGCCTCCTTGTGGGTTGAACTGGCAAGCAGACCGTAATGCCGGATGCGGTGGAAGCCGCGGGGCAGGACGTGGAGCAGGAAGCGGCGGATGAACTCGTCGGTCGCCAGCGTCATGACCTGCTGGCGTTCGGCCTCGCCGCGGCGGTAGTCCTTGTAGCGGAACGTGACCCCGGTCTCGCCGAAGGTGATGAGCCGCCGGTTCGAGATGGCAACACGGTGGGTATAGCGCGAGAGGTAGGCCAGCACCGCCTGCGGTCCGGCGAAGGGCGGCTTGGCATAGACCACCCAGCGCTTCTTCCGGATCGGGGACAGATGGAGCAGGAATGCCTTGCGGGCAGTGAGCTGGGCTTGAGCGCCGAAGAAGCCCAGCTTGCCGGCATCGAACAGCGCCAACAGGCGGGTGAGGAACAGCCGGCGGAACAACGCACCGAGCACGCGCACCGGCAGCAGGAAGGCCGGGCGTGACGAGATCCAGCGTGTACCATCGAGCGCGATGCCGCCACCGGGCACGATCATGTGCACGTGGGGGTGATGGGTCAGTGCCGATCCCCAAGTGTGCAGCACTGCGGTGATGCCAACCCGCGCGCCGAGGTGCCTGGGATCGGCGGCAATGGTCAGCATCGTGTCCGCAGCCGCGCGGAACAGCAGGTCATAGACCACCGCCTTGTTCTGCCACGCGA
>NZ_JACLAU010000055.1 GCF_014230305.1 Novosphingobium aerophilum | reverse complement strand
ACCCGCCCGTGAACGCGATCTTGCCGCCGAGTACCACCTCGTCCGCGTCTTCGACCCAGGGGTAGTGCGTGTCGCAGGCATAAGTCAGGTTCGGGGTTGCGGCGGCCAGATGCGCCATGGCCATGAGACTGATCGCTAGGTGCGAGTTGGAATGCATCGACAAACCCAGTCCGAAGGTCGCGCACATCCCTGCGAGCAACTGGCTGTCGCGCAGACCGCCCCAATAGTGATGGTCGGACAGCACAATCTGCACCGCGTCCATGCCGACGCTCCGACGCAGGTGGTCGAAGCAGGTCACCACCATGTTCGTGGCCAGCGGCAAGCCGGTCCGACGATGGAGCTCGGCCATGGCCTCTAATCCGTCGACCGGGTCCTCGTAGTATTCGATCAGGCCTCGCAACCGGTTTGCAGCGGCGATCGCGGTCTCCATCGACCAGGCGCCGTTCGGATCGATGCGCAGCGGATAGCCCGGAAAGGCCCGCGCCAGTTCTTCGATCGTGGCGATCTCCACGTCCGGCGGCAGTGTGCCAGCCTTGAGCTTGATGCTGGCAAAGCCATACAGGTCGATCATTCGCTGCGCCTGGGCGACGATCTGGTCCGGCGTGAGTGCTTCGCCCCAGGCGTCCGCGGATTCCTCTGGCTCGATATGCCGCGCGTACTTGTAGAACAGGTAGGCGCTGAACGGCACCTCGCGCCGCACCGCTCCACCGAGCAGGGCGTGGAGCGGGACCCCGGCGCGCTTCGCCTGCAGATCGAGCATCGGCACCTCGAAGGCCGAATAGCAGTTGGCGCCCTGCCTGGCGGGGTCCGAACCCGGGGCCAGCTCGGCGCCAGGTGGCGGGGGCGGCAGTCCAGCCAGCGTTTCGGCCACGACCCGCCGCAGCCCATTGAGGTCGTGGACCGCCGTTCCGACCAGACGCGGGCCCACTGCCTGCAGGGCCGCCAGCGCGGCCGCGTCGCCATAGCCTTCGCCCAGCCCGGTCTCGCCGTGATCGGTCACGACCTCGATGATCGAGCGCAGGGCATAAGGCTCATGGATCCCCGCCGCGTTGAGCAGTGGCGGGTCGCGAAAGGCGATCGGCGTGACCCGGACTTCGGCGATCCTCACGGCTTGCGACTGCTGCTTGACTGCTCAGTCACCGCTCTCGCCCATCCGCGCCAGCTGCACGCGCGAGCAAGCCTCCATAACCTTGCTGAAGCGCTGCGCCCGGTCCTTGCCGTAGACGAACGGGTTCGAGTCGGCAGGATCACCATGGGTCAGGAGCTGGATCTTCTCGATCGCGGCGATGTGCGCCGGGTGGTTGCTGATCAGCGCATCGACACCGGCTTTTCCGGTCAGACCATTCCAGCGCTGCAGCGAGGCGATCTGGTCATGCACGGCCGGGCCGGTCGTGCCTCCGCCCGTGCCGCCCATCAGCGCGACCACGTGCGGCCGACCCTTGTCGGTAACCGGGAACATGAGGGACAGAGTCCCCGGGGTGTGCCCCGGGGTGACGAACAGCCTCACGCTGGTCTTGCCCAGAGTAATCGTATCGCCATCGCGCACCACCATGTCGCGCCGCGGCGGGACGAGGTCGCGGAACGGCCCCCCGCCCCGGTCGGGGCTTTCCAGCATTTTCCAGTCTGCCTCCGACAGGGCGACCCGCGCCCCGAAGGTGTCCTGGAGATATTTGGCGCCACCCCAGTGATCGCCGTGGCCATGGGTCACGATCAGGATCTTGATCCGCTTGGGATCGAGCCCGAGGCGAACCATGTTCGGGACCAGGATATCCCGCGCCTCGGCCTCGTTGTTGAGAGCGTCGATCAGGATGATCCCGTCGGAGGTGTCCAGCGCCCAGGCCGAGACCGCGTTCTGCCCGATCGAATAGAGCTGATCGAAGACCTTGGCCTCCTGCACCAATCCGTCGTGCTGGATCGCAAAGACCGTCTTGCGGTCGAGCGGACTGGTCATGCACCGCCAGTAGAATTCGGGGAGCAGATCGGGCTCGGCCCACTTTCGGGCGGCCGACAGGTGGCGTGCCAAGGCTTTTGGATTGGCCTCCGGAAACGTCGCCTGCGCCGGATAGTCCGAGGGGGCGGCGGCATGCAGGGAAGCGCCGGCAGAGCCCAGCAACAGGGTCGAAACCGCAAGGGCAGGCAAAACGCGCCGCATATTCTCTCTCCCGCGATTGTGATTGTAGCGGAGATACACCAGCCCTCGACCGATACTGTCCAGCACCGATATCCTATCGATCCATAGGCAACCGGCATCGATCAACCGATCGCTTCATTCCGGGCGAGGCCCGGCGGATCTCACGCGTGACGATCAACCGATTGATTTACCAATGACGCAGAAGGGCTTTCGCACTCGCCCGCAACTGGTCGGTATAACGCACCGATGGCACCGCGATGCTCACCGAGCAGATCGGCTGCCCGGGCAAGACGATCGGCCGCGCCAGGCTGCAGATCCCCGACTGGCTTTCCTCGCGTGCCTCGGCAAAACCGGTCGACCGGACCATGGCAATCTCGGCGCGCAGCTCCTCCTCGTCGACCAGCGTGCGCCCGGTGAAGCGCTCCCGCACGCTTTCGCGGAAGTAGCGCGCCAGTTCGTCGTCCGGCAGCGACGCGAGCAGGGCCTTGCCCCCGGCCAGGGCATGCAGCGGCCGCCGCTCTCCGGGATCAATCGCATAGCGTAGCGACTGGCCGCTCGCCTCGGTGACAAGGACCCGGGCATCCCACCCGTCCAGGCCGAACAAGGATACAGTTTCGTTCAGCTCGGTCCGCACCGCGCGGAGCATCGGGGCGAAGCGATCCTCCAGCGACAATGAGGCTTCGGGCGTCCGCAGGCGGAGCAGTCCCGGGCCGGGACTGTAGCGCCGCCCGTCCCGCACCAGATAGTTCCGGTCGCACAGGGTGCTGAGCAGATAGGACATGCTGCTCATCGGGATACCGAGCGCATTGGCCACTTCCTGCGCCTGAACCGGTTCCGTCCTGGCGACCACGAATTCGATGATGTCGAGCGTCCGCATGGCGGATTTGACTTGCGGCGATCGGGCTTGGGCACTCGTCATGGCATCAGCCTAGCCAAACCGGGGCTGGGGTTGAAGCAAATTGACCCGCCAATCCCAACCATCGCTGAGACCCCCTGCTCAACCATCATCTCGCAACTGCGCCGCGCGCAAAGTGTTGCTGAGCAGGCTGGCGATCGTCATCGGACCCACTCCACCCGGAACCGGAGTGACCGCCAGGGCGTGGTCAAGCTCGGCCGTGGCGCAGTCGCCGACCAGGCGGGTCTGCCCGCCCTCGTCCGTAACACGCGTGATGCCCACGTCGATCACGATCGCCCCAGGCCGGATCCAGTACCCCCGCACCAGATGGGGTGCCCCCGCCGCGGCAACGACGATATCTGCCTGCCGGGTGATTTCCGACAGGTTGAGGGTTTCGATGTGGGTGACGGTGACCGTCGCCTCGCGTTCGAGCAGGAGCATGGCCACCGGCTTGCCGACGATATTCGACTTGCCGATCACCACCGCGTTCTTGCCCCGGTAATCGTCGACTACGCTGTCCAGCAGGGTCATGATGCCGAGGGGGGTGCACGGGATGAGCCCGCCGGTTCCGCTCGACAGGCGACCAACATTGACCGGGTGGAACCCGTCTACGTCCTTGTCGGGCCGGATCCGGTCGAGCACGCGGGTGGCGTCGATCGCCGGAGGCAGGGGCAACTGCACCAGGATGCCGTCGACATGCGAATCGGCATTGAGGCGATCGATCAGGTCAAGCAGTTCGGCCTCCTGGGTGCCGGAATCAAGGCGGTGCTCGATCGACCGGATTCCCGCCTTGCGGCACGCGGTGATCTTCCGGCGGACATAGACCTCGCTCGCCGGATCGCTGCCGACCAGCACGACCGCGAGGCCAGGCACGCTCTTGCCATTACGGACCCATAGGTCGACCTGTTCGCGCACGTCCTGGGTGATGCGGGCGGCCATCGCCTGCCCATCGAGCACCTGCGCCATGGCTCAGTCCCTGAACACCACGGTGCGCGCGCCGTTGAGGAACACCCGATCGTGGAGGTGCAGGCGCACCGCCTCGGCCAGGACCCGCCGTTCGATGTCGCGGCCCTTGCGGACGAGGTCGTCGGGGGTGTCGGCGTGGCTGATCGCCTCGACGTCCTGGTGGATGATCGGACCCTCGTCGAGGTCGGCGGTGACGTAGTGCGCGGTCGCGCCGATCATCTTCACGCCGCGCTCGTGCGCCTGGTGGTAGGGCTTGGCGCCCTTGAAGCCGGGCAGGAACGAGTGGTGGATGTTGATGCAGCGGCCCGAGAGGAAGGCGGCGAGATCGTCCGAGAGGATCTGCATGTAGCGCGCCAGCACCACCAGCTCGGCGCCGGTGGCCTCGACCAGCGCCTTGATCTGGGCCTCCTGCTGCGGCTTGGTGTCCCGGGTGATCGGCAGGTGGTGATAGGGAATGTCGCCGATCAGCGAGGTGTGCAGCACCTCGCGCGGGTGGTTGCTGGCGATGGCGACCACCTCCATCGGCAGCTCGCCCAGGCGGTGGCGGTAGAGCAGGTCGCCCAGGCAGTGGTCGAACCGGCTGACCATCAGCAGCACCTTCCGCGGCCGCGCCTGGTCGGTCATGGTCCAGTCCATGCCCGCGGCCTGCGCCTCGGGGGCGAAGGCCCGCTCGACCGCGGCGAGGTCCATGCCGTCCGGCGTCACGAAGGTCGCGCGCATGAAGAACCGGGCCGAGGCCCGGTCGTTGTACTGCTGGGCATCCTCGATGTTGCAGCCCACGCGGGCGAGCACGTTGGCGACCCGGGCGACGAGGCCGGGGCGGTCGTCGCACTGCAGGCGCAGGGTGATGGTCTGGGTCAAGATCTGGGCGCTCCCCTGAGTGCTGGATGGATCAACGGGGCCGGTCGAGGCCGTGCCGGCGCTCGTAGTCGCCGATCCACTCGACGGTCCGGCCCACCCCGCCGAATGGGTAGAAGTGCAGCCGCACCCGGCCATGCTCCTCCCCCAGGCCGGCGGCGAAGGCGTCGAGCAGCCGGTCGGGCCCGGCGCTGCCGAGCAGGTTGCCGAGGCTGATCCCGTACTTCTTGAGCACGCTGGCCGAGGCGCCGACCCCGCAGCGCGCGGCGAAGGCGATCAGGCGCTTGATCCCGGCGGGGCCGGGCACGCCGATGCGCACGGGTGCGTCGATCCCGCGCACCCGCGCCTCGGCCAGCCAGCCGAGCAGGGCGTCGGGATCGAAGCCGAACTGGGTGACGACGAGCGGCGCCATGCCGCGCGCGGTGATCGCGGCGATCTTGGCGTCGAGGACCTGCCAGCACTGCTCCGGGGACATCACCGGGTGTCCTTCCGGATGGCCTCCGACGCCAACCGCCTTGATCCCGTTGCGTTCGAAGGCGCCGCTGTCGATCAGCGCCATGGAATCGAAGAACGGCCCCTGCGGCTCGGGCGGATCGCCGGCGACGACGAAGCAGCGCCGCACCTGCGCCTGTTCGACCACGGCGCCGAGGTAGTCCTCGAACTCCGCCACCGAGACCAGGCGGCGCGCCGAGAAGTGCGGCATCGGCTCGAACCCGAGCGCACGCACCGCGACTGCAGCGGCAATGCGATCGCCCTGCAACTCACCTGGAAGGAAGGTCACCGCCACCGGGGTGTCGACCGGCATCGCCGGCGCCGCTTCGCGCAGGGCGGAAACGTCCTTCGCGGTAATCTCGATCGAGTAGCCATCGGTCAGGCCGCGGGCAGGAACAGCCCAGTTCGGGTGGATTATGGGGACCGTCATAGATTGGCATCCGAAAGATCGCGGCGGCAGCAGCCGGCGGAATTGGCTCTAGCAAACCCACCGAACTTCGTATAGATGAATGTTTCATGGATGCGATGCAAGGCTCTTTCCTGCCTCCCGTGGCGATTTTGCCCGGTCTGCTGTGCGACTCGCGCATGTTCCGGGAGGTAGTTGCAGCGCTGCCGCACAGCGGCGTGATCGATGGGTTTTACGGTGGAGCAACGACCATCGAGGCGATGGCCGACTATGTCATTGCCCGTTTGCCGCAACACGCTTGCCTGCTGGGCCACTCGATGGGAGCGCGGGTTGCGCTGGAGGTGGTGCGCCGCGCGCCCGAACGGATTGATCGCCTCGCCCTGGCCGACACCGGGGTCCATCCCCCTGCCCCCGGAGAGGCGGACAAACGCCATGCGCTGGCCGCGCTGGGGCGGGAGCATGGCATGGATGCGCTGGTCGACCATTGGCTGCCACCGATGCTGGCTGCCGGTTCACTCGAGAACGCTGGGCTGGTATCGGCGCTTCGCGCGATGTGCCGCGCCGCGGGGCTGGAGATCTACGAGGCGCAGGTCGCAGCCCTCCTGGCGCGGCCCGATGCGGCGGCGGTGCTGCCCACCATCCGCTGTCCGACGTTCGTGATTGTCGGCGCCGAAGACCGCTGGTCACCGCCGTCGCAGCACGAGGCCATCGCCGACGCCATTCCCGGTGCGGTCCTGCGCGTGATCGATGGCGCCGGCCACATGCTGCCCGCCGAAGCGCCCGACGCCTTTGCCGCCGTTCTCGCCGAATGGCTGACCTACACCCCTACCCCCCAACCGAATTTCATCGATGGAGATCAATGTGACCGCGTCGCTCGAGCATAAGCTGAAGGCCCAGACCAACATCGTCGAGTTCCTGCGCAACCAGCAGGTCGGCCCCAATGTCTATCCGGGCGTTCCGGCCGAATACACCAACTGGCGCGACGAGCAGCGCGCCTGGGCCGAGACGGCGATCCTGTTCAACCAGTCGTTCCACATGGTCGACCTGCTGGTCACCGGACCCGGCGCCTTCGACATGCTGGCTTATCTCGCGCCGAACAGCTTCAAGGGCTTCGTACCCGACCGCGCCAAGCAGTTCGCCCCGGTCACGCCCGAAGGCTATGTGATCGGCGACGTGATCCTGTTCTACCTGGCCGAGAACACCTTCGAACTGGTCGGCCGCGCGCCGACTATCGAATGGGTCGAATACTGGGCCTCGACCGGCCAGTGGGACGTGCATGTCGAGCGCGACGAGCGCACCGCCGCGCGCCCGCTGGACCAGCAGGGCTATCGCCGCAACTACCGTTTCCAGCTGCAGGGCCCCAACGCCATGGCCGTGCTCGAGCGCGCGATGGGCCAGACCCCGCCTGATCTCAGGTTCTTCCACATGACCACCGTGGGCATCGCTGGGGCCCAGGTCCGCGCACTGCGTCACGGCATGGCCGGCCAGCCCGGCTACGAGCTGTTCGGGCCCTGGCAGGACTATGACACGGTGCGCAACGCCCTGATCGCGGCGGGGCAGGACTTCGGCCTCAAGCTCAGCGGTGGCCGGACCTACAGCTCGAACACGCTGGAATCGGGCTGGATCCCCTCGCCTCTCCCCGCGGTCTACACCGGCGAAGGCACCAGGGCCTTCCGCGAGTGGCTGCCGGCGAACGCCTATGCCGGAATGTGCTCGGTCGGGGGCAGCTTCGTCTCCGACAACATCGAGGACTACTACCTGACCCCCTGGGATCTCGGCTACGGCATCATGGTCAAGTTCGACCACGACTTCGTCGGGCGCGAGGCGCTCGAGGCGATGAAGGACCGTCCACACCGCCGCAAGGTCACCCTGGCGCTCGACAACGAGGACATCGTCCGGGTGATGAGCTCCATGCTGCAGACCGGGGACAAGGCCAAGTTCCTCGAGTTCCCCAGCGCGGTCTATGCCATGCACCCCTACGACGCCGTGCTCAAGGACGGGAAGCCCGTCGGTCTCTCGACGTGGATCGGCTACACCGTAAACGCCGGGCGTTTCCTGGCCCTCGCGATGGTCGACGAGAGCGTGGCCGAGCCGGGCACCGAGGTCAGCCTGCTGTGGGGCGAACCCGATGGCGGCACCAGCAAGCCCACCGTGGAACGCCACGTCCAGACCGAGATCAAAGCGATCGTCTCGCCCGTGCCTTATTCCGAAGTGGCGCGGGACAGCTATGCCGACGGCTGGCGCACCAAGCACAGCTGACCAACCGGCCCAGGCACAATGACGTTGCCGGGGCTGTTGCCCGCCACCGCAATTTGGCACCATGCCTGTGGGTGGCGGGCCAGATAAACCATAACAATCCGGGGGTGGAACACTGATGTCTGACGGATCGGGACCCAATCCGCGAACCGCTGTCGACCTGTCGCCAATGGGCTGGCGGCAGTGGTTCGCGATCGGCATCACCACGGCTCTCAACGCCCTCGACGGGATCGACGTGCTGTCGGTCAGCTATGCCGCTCCGGGTATTGCCCGCGACTGGTCCCTCGGCCCTGCCACGATCGGGTGGATCCTCTCGATGGAGCTGCTGGGCATGGCGCTCGGCTCGATCGTGCTGGGCGGCGTTGCGGATCGGCTGGGGCGCCGCACCACCATCCTCGCTTCGCTCGTCATCATGGCCGTGGGCATGCTGGGCGCCTCCCATGCCGCCGGCGTGAACGAGCTCCTCTCCTGGCGTCTCCTCACCGGGCTGGGCATTGGCGGCATGCTTCCGGCGATCAATGCGGTGGCGTCCGAGCTGGCGAACAACCGCTGGCGCAATCTGGCCATGTCGCTGATGGTGATCGGCTACCCGCTGGGCGGAGCGCTGGGCGGCCTCGCCGTGCAGCGGCTCTACGCGTCGGGCGGAACCTGGCGCACCGTGTTCGAGGCCGGCGCCCTGCTCACCGTCATCTTCGTCCCGATCGTGGCGCTGCTGCTGGTCGAGCCCCCCGCGTGGCTGGACAAGCGCAAGGGGCTTGCAGCGGCCAACCGTGCCCTCCACCGGCTTGGTTTGCCGGCCGCAGAGACCCCGTCGGGGCCGGCAGAGGTCCGGCAGGTCCCGCTCGTTGCAATTTTCTCCCCTGAACTGCGCGCGGCGACCCTGACCGTGACGGCCGCCTATTTCCTGCACGTCACCAGCTTCTATTTCATGATCAAGTGGACTCCCAAGATCATCGCCGGGCTGGGCTACCTCCCCGCCCAGGCGGCGCAGACCCTCGCCCTGGCCAATGTCGGTGGAGCGCTCGGCGGCACACTGCTGGGTCTCCTTGCCCTGCGCTTCAGCGTCAAGCGGTTGACCACCTTGACGCTTGTCGGAACGTTCTGCGCGGTCGGTGCCATGGGCTTGGTCCCCGTTCGGCTGGACACGCTGGGCGCCCTGGTGTTTGCCGCCGGCTTCTTCGGCAACGCTGGGATCGGCGGGCTCTACCTGCTGTTCGCCGATGTTTTTCCGACGCCGATGCGAGGCACCGGAGCAGGCTTTGCGATCGGCGTCGGCCGAGGAGGCGCGGTCATTGCGCCGGTCCTGGCCGGTTACCTCTTCTCGGCCGGGCTCAACCTGTCCTGGGTCGCCCTCGCCCTCGGGACCGGATCGATCCTCGCCGCCCTGCTCCTCGCCAACTTGCGCGGTGCCAACAACCCGATCCAGCAAGGAACAATTGCATGACGGCAAATCACACGATGACACCAGGACGCAGCGCCTGGCGAATGACTCTGGCCCTCATCGCAGCGGTGGGCTGGCTCTTTGCGCTGCCGACTCCGGCCGCGGCGCGAGAGCTACCGAGCGTCAAGCCGGTTATGGCCTGCGGCGATCTTGCCGAAAAGGATGTGTTCAGCGCCGAGGCGCCCGCGCGGATCGTCTCGGCGAAGGTGGTTTCGGCTGGGTCTATCGCGCCTTATTGTGAAGTGCGCGGTTATGTGGCGCCGCAGGTCAAGTTTGAGCTGCGCCTGCCCACCCAGAACTGGCGACAGCGCCTGCTCTATTCGGGCTGTGGAGGGTTCTGTGGCCGGGTCGACTTCCGCATCCGCGCAGCGGAGGGTTGCGCCGCGATCGACAACAGCGAATTCGCGGTGGTCGCCAGCGACCTCGGCCACGATACGCCTGACGGCAATGGCGACACGGTCTGGGCCGCCGAAAATCGCCAGGGCAAGATCGACTATGGCTACCGCGGGGTCCACGTCGTCACTGTAGCGGCCAAGGCGATCATCGCCCGCTTCTACGGTCGGCCCCAGACATACGCCTATTTCAGCGGTTGCTCGGACGGTGGCCGCGAGGGGCTGATGGAGGTACAGCGCTATCCCGCCGACTTCGACGGGGTCATCGCCGGGGCTCCGGTGATCCACGACACGGTCAACAACACCGTGTTCCACGCCTGGTCTGACCGCCAGATGCAGGCCGCCGACGGCTCGGCCCTGCTCACCCACGCCGCGCTCGAGGTCCTGCACAAGGCCGCCTTGGCCGCCTGCGACACGGTGGGCGACGGCACGGCTGACGGGATCATCGGTGATCCGGCCGCCTGCCGGTTCGACCCGGCCGTCACCGTCTGCGCAGCCGGGCAGAGCACCGCCTGCCTGACTCCGGCGCAGGCTGCCGCGGCCGTGGCGATCTATCGCGGCCCGACCGACGAGAAGGGGCGCAGCCTGTACTTCGGTCGCCCGGTAGGATCGGAGCTGTCGTGGGACGGGCTCCCCTACGGTGCCATGGCCAACAGCTTCCTGCGCTACATGGTCAGCGACACGATCCTGCCGGAGAACGCGCGCGTATTGTTCGACCGGGCGTCGTTCGACCAGTACAATGCGCTGGCGAGCATCTACAACGCCACCAGCCCCGACATCGACGCGTTCGTCGCCAAGGGCGGCAGGCTGATCGTGTGGCATGGCTGGGCCGATCCCGGGGTGCCACCAATGAGCACCGTGGACTACGTCCAGCGCCTGAGGACCAGGTTCGGAGCCTCCGCTGGCACCTTCCTGCGGCTCTATATGCTGCCGGGAGTGGGTCACTGCGCCGGCGGCGACGGGCCGGACCGGATCAACTTGGTGGACGCAATGATGGCCTGGGTAGAGGATGGCGTCGCGCCGGCCGCTGTAACTGCCCAGACCAAGGTCTTCGGCCGGACCACGGCGGAGCGAACGATCCGACCCTACTTCCAGCCCTGATCGGCAGAGGGGCAGCTCCCTCCGCCAGGGCCGTGCAAGCGCGAGCGGGCGGGCAGCAAGCGCTGTCCGCCCGCTTTTCGTAAGCATTCGGCTGCCGGTCCAAACGCGATCACGCGCAGCGGCAGCCTGACCACGCTTCCCGCGGCGAGCCCGACCGCTCGACTGCTGTCCTCGCCGCGGTGATCCGACCCTCCACGCGGCTGTCCCAAGGCAGATGGACCCGCAAGCTCCCGACAGCCGAAAGGCTCGTGGCTCTTTGCGACGGGCGCTACAGCTGTCTTCGCCCCGCGCAGTTCTGCGCCAGCCAAAGGTGCCAACTGCAGCGCAGGTGACCCTGCAGCCAGATACGACAGCGGGCCCGAGGTTTCTCCCGGGCCCGCTGCCTTTATGCTGCGCTCGCTTACCAGCTGGCGCGCAGGCCAACGGTGACGAAGCGGCCCAGAATGCTGGCAACCTGCGGATCGAAGGCCAACGGGGTGACGTTGGGCACGATCGGCGGATCGCGGTCGAACACGTTCTGGACGTCGATCGACAGGGTAAGCTTCTTCGCCAGCCCCATGGGCTGATCCCAGGTGTAGCGCGCCGACAGGTCGAAGGTCGCGAACGCCTTCACATCCTGCACCGGGGTTATGGTGTCGTTGCGATAGGCTCCGGTGAAGTTCACGAAACCGGTGACCGCCATGCGCTCGTTCGAGACGCCGAGGTTGCCCCGGGCGCGGAACTTGAGCGGATTGCCGAAGGTGTTCGCCACGTCCACCAGAGGCAGGGTCGGAAGCACTGCACGCTTGAAATTGAGGAAGTAGTTGCCCACGGCGCCGGCATTGAGCGTGACCGGACCAAGTTCACCGGACCACTGGATGTTGCCTTCGAACCCCTGGGTCCGCAGGCGCCCGACGTTGACCTTCCGCCCATCGACCAGCGCCTTGATGTTGGCGGGGTTTTCCGGAACGCCGGTGAACTGCGGCAGGCTCAGGAACGACTGAACCAGCGTCGCCGACGGGTTGCGGGTGATCAGCGAACCCAGCCGCGGTTCGCGCGCTGCAGTCAGAGCGGTGCGATCGTTGCCGGGCGCTTCGATGCGGTTGGTGTAGTCCACGTTGAAATAGGTCAGCGACACCGTAAGGCCGCGCAGTGCCGCGGGCGCAAGGTCCGCACCGAGCGACCAGATCGTCGCCTTCTCGGGGCCCAGGGCGGTGTTGCCACCACGCAGGAACAGGGTCCGGGTCAGCCCGGTCGGCGACGTGGGATCGGCGAAGTCCTCGACAGTGACGCCCAAGGTGGCCGGATTCATGTCCGACAGTGTCGGCGCACGGAACGACTTGCCGTAGGTTCCCCGCAGCTTCAGCCCCTTCACCGGAGCGAACTGGATGGCGAACTTGGGATTGGTGGTGCCGCCGAAGTCGCTGTAGTGGTCATGCCGCAATGCTGCGGAGACCGACAGCTCCTCGATCCCCGGCCGCGCGTTCTGGCCACTGACCAGCGGCAGGAAGACCTCTGCGTAGCCCGACTTCACCGTCCGCTTGGGGATGGCGAGGACCGTGGTGAAGGTCGAGGTGTCGGGGGTCGCGAAATTGTCGACGGTGTTGTAGCGGAACCTGTGGTGCTGGTACTCGGCGCCCACGGCGACCTTCACGTCCCCGCCCGGCAGGGCGAACAGCGATCCGTCGATCTTGGCGACCACGTTGGTCAGGTCCGACTGGGTAGCGACCAGCTGCGATCCCTTGATCTTCGCGAGGGTCGCCGCGTTGGTTCCTCCATTGGCCCCGAACGGGTTGAACGCGGTCGCCCGGCTGGTGTCGCGCAGGGCGGCGAGCAGTTGGGGGTTGTTGATCCCGTACTGCGTACGCTCCTCGATATCCGAACCGAAGCTGGCAAAGGCACTGGCCTTCCAGCCGTGGCCCAGGTCGGCGTCGAGCCCGGCCGCGACCTGATAGATTTCCTGGAACGCATCTCGAACGCGCGGACCGAAGTCGTTGTAGAAGCTGTAGTTCACGGTCTCGCAACGTGTGCCCGCCGGGGCTCCGACGCTCGCAGCGCAGAGCGGCAGTGTCGCTCCCGCCGGCGCCACGAAGAACGCGTTGGTCTGTGGCACCGACAGGTTGGCGGTGGCCGCGCCGATCGTCTGATCGAGCTTGCGATGCGCGTAGAACCCTTCGGTCCAGGCCTGGAGACCCGGGGTCAGATCCTGGTGAAGCGACGCGAACAGCGAATGGCGCCGCTGCCCGGGCAGCGCCGAGGCGCCCTTGTACACGCTCTCGCGGTTGGCGGGGACTGTGGTGGTTGCCGCGACCAGGCTGCTCGATGCCAGGCTGGTACCGTCCTGGCCGGCCGGGATGGGATAACGGGTCGACCCGATCTGGACGTTGCCCGGGCTGGCGGTGAACAGTCGCAGATCCGACTGGCCGAACGCCCGCAGGTCATCGGTGTAGAGCGGCCGGTCAGCCGCCTTGACGTCGTCGCGATCGAAGTATTCGTAGGCGAGCAGCAGGTTGCCGCTCGACCAGGACTTGCCGGCAACCAGCCCGGCTTGGGCCGAACCAACCTGATGGCCGAAGCCACCCTTGACGTAGGCCTCTGCACCATCGAACCGGAGTCGCGTCAGCACGTTGACAACCCCGCCGACCGCATCGGAGCCATAGATGGCGGAACCGCCGTCGGGCATGACCTCGAGTCGTCCGATCACCGACGTAGCGAAGACCGAAGGGTCGAAGTACTGTCCCTGGACACCAGCGGGCGGCAGACGGCGACCATTGAGCAGCGTCAGGGTCGCTTCGGTGCCGAGCCCGCGCAGATTGATGCCGTTACCGCCAGTGATGTTGGCGTTGGCATTGTTCGCCGAACCACCATAGGCCTCGCTCGCGCCGGTGGCGACGATCGACGGCATCTGGCGAAGCAGATCGGTGGTGGTAACTGCCGGCTGGTTCTGGATTTCCGCCTGGCTGAAGCCGATGACAGGAGCACCGACCGGCGCAACGCCGCGGATACTGGTGCCGGTCACCACGATCGTGGCATCGGCGTTGCCATTGGCATCAGGGGACTGCGCTGCGGGCTTCGAACCCGGTTCTGCCGTCTGCGCGGACGCAGCACTGGCAAACATGGCCGACAAGGCCACGCTGCACACAAGCAGCTTGCGGGGCGAGATGCTACGCCCAGCCTTCACCCCTCCAAAAACGGTTCCGTTCACCTTTGCTCCTCCCATCCTGTCCCTGCTGCCGCCTCTGCGCAATCAGGGGCGTACAATCCTGAGCCCCACGATTACCCAAGCGGCATCGATCACGTGGTGCGAGTCGGACGAGTGCCGATCCCAGCAGTCCACGTCTACGCATATTTGAAATTTTCACCATTGTGATTTAGGCATGGTTGCGGGCGTGGCTTGTATCGATACGCTGCCGCCTGCTGTGGCCTCACACCCTGCGCCCTCGGGCCGGCCACCCGGATCACCTGGGCCGCACAACCCAGCCAAATTCACTTCAATCTCGCGAAATAATCATCTATCCGAAGTACTGTGTCATGGCCTCCGCTGGGTAGCTTGTCGACGGACCGATCGTCCATTCGCTGAGGAACTTGGTCGGCGCTGCAGCGGATTGGGATGAGAGACAAGAGATGACGAAGATCACCACCACCCACGTCGGTAGCATGCCACGCGGCCCCGAACTGACCGAACTGCTGCTCGCCCGCGACGGGGGCAAGCCGTTCGATGCGGCGGAATTCGACCGCGTGGTCACGGCAGCGGTCAACCGCTCGGTGGCCTTCCAGGCGGGCTGCGGGGTCGACGTGGTCAGCGACGGCGAGATGGGCAAGGTCGGCTATTCGACCTACATGATCGAGCGACTGTCGGGCTTTGGCGGCCATGTCGACCGCAAGCCCGCGGCCGACCTGGCCGAGGTGCCCGAGCTCAGCCGCAAGCTTTCGGCGATCATGGGCAGCCAGGAGTTCGTCCGTGCCTCGTGCGTGGGGCCGGTCCGGCTGGTCACCCTGGAGCCGCTCCATGACGACATCCGCCGGTTCCGCGCCGCGCTCGACGCCCACGGGGGCGGCGCGCGCGGGTTCATGAACGCGGCCTCGCCCGGCCTGATCACCGCCTTCCAGGTGAACCGGCACTATCCCAGCCACGAAGCCTATCTCGCCGACCTCGCCGACGCCATGCGCGAGGAGTACGAGACAATCGTCGCAGCCGGGTTCGACCTGCAGCTCGACTGCCCCGATCTCGCCATGTCGCGGCACACCGGCTACCAGGACCTGAGCGAGGCAGAATTCCTCAAGGTTGCCGCGGCCAATGTCGAGGCGCTCAACGCCGCGACCGCCAACATCCCGCCCGAACGGATGCGGATGCACGTGTGCTGGGGCAATTACGAAGGCCCGCACGATCATGACATCCCGCTCGAACGGGTGATCGACATCGTGCTCAAGGCCCGGCCCGGCACGGTCCTGTTCGAGGCGGCAAACCCCCGGCACGAACACGAATGGAAGGTCTGGCGCGACGCCCGGGTGCCCGACAGCAAGGTGCTTGCCCCCGGCGTGATCGACACCTGTTCGAACTATGTCGAGCATCCCGAACTGATCGCCCAGCGGATCGAGCGCTTCGCCGGGATCGTCGGCGCGGACCGGGTGATCGCCAGCACCGATTGCGGCTTCGGGACATTCGCGGGCTATGGCAAGATCGACCCGCTGGTCACCGAGAAGAAGCTCAAGGCCCTGCGCACCGGGGCCGACATCGCGGGAGCGCGCCTGTGAGCGACGGGGCTGTGACCCCGGAGGAACGCCGGGCGATCGAGTGGGATTGCGCCCGGCTCGTTGCGCTCTACGCCAACCTCAACGACGAGACGCGCTGGGACGAGGTCGCGACGCTCTATGCGGAGGATGGCGTGATGACCCGGCCCTCGGCTCCCGATGTGGAGATCCGCGGGCGCGACGCGATCCTTGCCGCCTTCGCTGCTCGCCCGCCCCGCACGACCCGGCATGTCTGCAGCAATGTGGTGATCGATGTCGAGGACGCCGACCATGCCCGTGGCACCTGCGCGATGGTGCTCTACACCGGAACCACGCCGCCCGCGGTCGGCTCGTTTCACGACCGGTTCGTACGCACGGCAAATGGTTGGCGCTTCAGCGAACGGCGGGGGACGATGACCTTCAGCCCGTGAAAGGGTACTGACCGTTTCGCTTCACACCGCCCTGTTCGTCTATTCCATCCGCCGAAAGACATGGGTATCGGCAGCTTTGCGCCGGGCCGCTAGCCCGCTTCGGGCGACACAAGGCACATGTACGAACCCGCTGGCGCGGGAGTGGTGCTTGCCTTGAGGTCAGCCCGCTGATCTGCAGCCTGGTCGAAGTTGAGGTCTGCGGCGAGTAGGCAGACGATCGCGGCTCCTTTCAACCAAGGAGTCGT
>NZ_JACLAU010000054.1 GCF_014230305.1 Novosphingobium aerophilum | reverse complement strand
CCGGGACGCCGCCCGATCCCCTGCCGCTGCTGCGCGAGCTCGATCAGCTCGCCCGCGCGCTCGATCCGTCGCGCCCCTCGGCGCTGGCCACCTGCTGCGAGGGCCGCGCCTTCGATCCGGGGGTCGAGGTGCCGATCACCGCCCCGGTGGTCCAGTTGGGCGGGACCAACCGCTACTACGGCTGGTACTACGGCAAGCCGACCGACCTGGGCCCCGCGCTCGATGCCCTGCGCGCGGCGCGTCCGTGGCAGCCGCTGGCCCTGACCGAATACGGCGCGGGCGGGGCGACCACGCTCCACACCGACAATCCGCTGGCCTCACCGCCGGACTCGCGCGGGCGCAAGCAGCCCGAGGAGGTCGAGAGCCTGGTTCACGAGATCAACTGGCAGGCGATCAAGGCGCGCCCCTGGCTGGGCGCCTCATGGCTGTGGGTCGCCTTCGACTTTGCCACCACGGTCCGGCGCGAGGGCGATGCCGACGATCTCAACACCAAGGGCCTGGTCACTTACGACCGCAAGACGCGCAAGGACGCGTACCACTTCTACAAGGCCAACTGGACGCGCACGCCCACCCTGCACATCACCGGGCGGCGCTATGTCGACCGGGCCTATCCGGTGACCGACGTCAAGGTTTACACTAATGCCGCCGCCCCGCGGCTGTCGCTCAACGGCCGCGCCGTCGCGACCGCTCCGCATTGCGACACTGGAACCTGCGTGTGGCGTGACGTGCGCCTGGTGCCAGGCCGCAATGTGCTGGTCGCAAGCGGCACCGTTGCGGGCAAGGCCGTGAGCGATCGGGTGGAATGGCAGCTCGATCCCGCTCAGGCCCGTGCGATGCGGATCGACGCCGGCGCCCTGCTCGCGGCCAAGGGCAGCACGGGCCGGTTCGGCTCGGACACCTTCTTCACCGGCGGTGATGCGGCCAGCCTCGACAAGCCCGCCGACTACGGCAAGCCCGAGGTCCCGACGCCGGTCGCCGGCACCCCGGACCGGGACATTGTCGCGACCTATCGGCGCGGGACCTTCGCTTACCGCGTCCCGCTGGCCCAGGGCCGCTACCGGGTGCGCCTGACCTTCGTCGAACCCTCGGCCGCACCCGGTGAACGGGTGTTCGATGTGGTGGCCAACGGGCAGGTGCTGTTCCCGGCGGTCGACATCGCGGCCCGCGCCGGGGCGGCCAAGACCGCGCTGGTGCAGTCGGCAGAGGTTGGCGTCGCGGGCGATGGCCTGACGCTCCAGTTCCGTCCGCAACGCGGGGAGGCGGTGCTCTCGGCCGTCGAGATCGAATCCGTCGACCGCTGAGCCCCCGGAACGCTGTGGCTCACGCCCCGACCCCCTGCGCGTGAGGGGCGTCAGGGCGGGACTGCAGATCCAGCCCCGGATGGACCGCGGTCAGCCGGAGATGATCCGCTGCAGCGCGGCCCGGTCGAGCAGCCTTATGCACCCATAGCCAAGCGCGATCAGCCCCGACCGGGCCAGGGCGGAGAGGTGATGATTGGCGGTCTTGCGGGTCAGCCCGGCCATTTCGCCGAGCAGCTCCTGGCTGATGCGGATCACCGGAGCCTCAGCGGTATCGGGTTCGGCCCGGCGCTCCGCAGCCGCCAGCAGCCGCGCCACCAGCCGCTCGCGCGGGCCGAGGGCAACCGTTTCGGCCGCCAACTGCAGCACGCTGCGCATATTGGCATAGGTGAAGTCGGCAATCGCCCGCCACAGCTCGGGTCGATGCGCCGCAACGCGGTCAAGCGCGGCCTCGGTCAGCTCGAGCAGGATCGTCGGTTCGACGCAGACCGCCGTGACGAGGCGCGGCCCTCCGCTGAACCGGGTGGCATGGCCCAGCACCGCTCCGGGCGAGACCAGCCCGATCATCACCGTGCGATCGCCCGGCGCGGCGCAGTACGAATGGAGCTGCCCCGCGATCACCACCACCAGCCCGCCGCGATCATCGCCCTCGGCCTGGGCCCATTCGCCGATCGCCCGCCGCACCAGCCGGCCCTCGGCGAGCAGCCGCTCGCCCAGTTCGGGCGGATAGGCCCGCAGCCACGGAGCCTGCCGCAGCACCTCGCGGGTTTGAGAGGGAGTCGTTCCGGTCATGGCATCAATTGTAACGAGCGTAACAGTCGTTGACGAGGGGCGGGCGTAGCATGGTCCCGACAAGCCGAACGGGAGAGTGCCATGGCGAGCGGAGCGGGCGACAAGGTGGTGCGCATCGGCGGAGCGACGGCCTCGTTCTCGGACACGGCCCTGTCGGTGCCGCAACTGCTCGCGGGCGGTCGGCTCGATTACCTGATCTTCGATTACCTCGCGGAAGGATCGATGGGCCTGTTCGGGCGGATGCAGGCGGCCAACCCGGCTGCGGGCTTCGGCACCGATTTCCTGACGGTCCACGTCGGCCCGCACCTGCGCGAGATCGCCGCCCGGGGGGTGAGGGTGGTGGCCAATGCCGGCGGGGTGAACCCGGCGGGGCTGGCCGCCGCGCTGGAGGCCGCCATCGCCGAACAGGGCCTGGCCCTGCGGGTGGCCCATGTCGACGGGGACGATCTGCAACCGCTGCTGCCAACACTGCGCTCGCAGGGGCTGCCCGACATGTTCACCGGCGCACCGCTGCCGGATCCCGTGATCAGCGCCAACGCCTATCTCGGCGCCTTCCCGATCGCGGCGGCGCTGGCTGCCGGCGCCGACATTGTCGTGACCGGCCGGGTGGTCGACAGCGCGCTTGCGCTTGGCCCCTTGATCCATGAATTCGGCTGGACCGCCGACGAGCACGATCTGCTCGCCGCCGGGACCCTGGCCGGGCACTTGCTCGAATGCGGGGCGCAGGTCACCGGGGGGACCTTCACCGACTGGCGCGACGTGCCAGACTGGGCCGAGATCGGCTATCCGATCGGCGAGTGCCATGCCGACGGCACCCTGGTCATCACCAAGCCGGAGGGCACCGGCGGCCTCGTTTCGGTCGGCACCGTGGCCGAGCAGCTGCTTTACGAGGTGGGCGATCCGGCCGATTACATCGTGGCCGATGTCCGCTGCGATTTCGCCGGGGTGCGGCTCGAACAGGTCGGCCCCGATCGGGTGCGGGTCAGCGGGGCCCGCGGCCATCCGCCGACGCCCCGCTACAAGACCTGCATCACCTTCGACCAGGGCTGGCGCTGCACCGCTTACCAGCCGATCATCGGCGAGGAGGCCGCCGCCAAGGCCGCCCGCCAGGCCGATGCCCTGTTCGCCCGGGCCCGCCGCCTGCTGAGCGCGGCCGGCCTGCCCGATTTCACCCGCACCGAAACGGTGATGATCGGCGGCGAGGCCAGCTTCGGGGCCCATGGCCGCTACACCGACACCCGCGAACTGATCTGCAAGCTGGTGGCCGATCACCCGACCCGCACCGGTGCCGAGATCTTCGCCCGCGAACAGTGGGCGGCGATCTCGGGCATGGCGGTGGGCACCTCGATCAACCTGGCCACCACCGTCCTGCCGCTGACCGGCATTCACCTGGGGCTGGTCGACAAGGCGCGGGTCATGCCGCGGATGACGATCGGCGGCCAGGCGACGCCTATTCCAGCGGCCGCGGGCGAGGAGGGGCAACCGCCTGCGGTGCCGGTCCCGAACGCCGCCCCCGGGACGGCACCCGCTTCCTCGGACGCCGTCAGCGTCGATCTGGTCCGGCTCGCCTGGGTGCGCAGTGGCGACAAGGGGCATCTGTTCAACGTTGCCGTGATCGCCCGCGATCCCGCCTGGCTCCCGGCCCTGGCCGCCGCGCTCACCCCGGAGGCGGTGGCGGGTTGGTATGCCCACCTGGGCCCCGATGGCCAGCCACCGCGCGTGGAACGTCACTTCGCGCCGGGGCTCAACGCGCTCAACTTCGTGGTTCACGATGCCCTGACCGGCGGGATCAATGCCAGCACCCGGCTCGATGCCGCGGCCAAGGGCATGGGGCAGATGCTGCTGCGTTTCCCCGTTCCGCTCGCGCCGGACCTGCTCGACCGGCTGGCGCCCTCCCACCTGGCCGAGGAGACCTGACATGGCCGACTACTCCTACCTGATGCGCGGGATCGTCCCGGTCGCCACCGAAAGCAGCGTGCTGGTCAGCTCGTCGCGCTATCTCAACGATCCTCGCGTGCGCGATTGGGTCGCCACGCACCTGCTTCGCCGCAACGGCCCGGATGTGCCCACGCCGTCGGATTCGATCCAACTGGTCCAGATCCTGCGCGAGGTGCAGGACATCGACCGGATCAACGCCCTGCTCGCCGCCGAGCGTGCCCGCAATCCCGCACTGGACGCCTGGTTCCGCGAGGGCTTCGTCTCGACCTTCCAGACCGCCGATCTCGCCCACTATGCCCCCGATACGGTGGGCGGCATCTTCTACGCACAACTGACCGACAAGAACCTGCAGGTCGACATTGTCCCGCCCTTCGAGCCGCGCAACGATTTCGAGTACTTCCAGCTCCGCGCCGGGCAGACCCATGATCTCGAGCATATCATCGGCGGCGGCGGGTTCGATTTCATCGGTGAACTGGTGCCCTACTACATGCGGCTGGCCAACCTGTTCGTCCATCTCGATCCCGAACTGGCCGGTGAACTCTCGGCTTTCTCGATCCTGGGTTCGACCCGCATCCTGACCCGGGCGGTGCTGCACTATCCGCAGACCTGGCTGGTGACGCTCGACGCGCTGGAACGCGGCGCAACGGTCGGGCGTCAGTCCGATCCGATCTACCTGATGCGCTATGAGGACGTGTTTCACCTGCCGCTGGACGAGGCGCGCGCCGCGCTGGGCATCCGCGGCGCCCGGTTCGCGGATACGGCGGAGGCCTCGGCCCAATGGAACTGAACCCACCCGCGGCCGAGCGCCGGATCCCGACACTCGCCGAACTGGCCCCGCGCCCCGGACGGCGCCCGCTGCTGCCTGCGCTGACCGCGCGGCAGGAACTGGCCCTGCTGTGCCGGACGCTCCACCGCGAGGGTTACGACGATCACATCGCGGGGCACATCACCCTGGCCGAGCCGGACGGGACCTTCCTGGTCAACCCGTGGGAGCTGGCCTGGGACGAGCTGACCGCGTCGGACATCATCCGCGTCGATCGCGCCGGGCAGGTGATCGAGGGCGACTGGAACGTGACCCCAGCCATCGGCCTGCATCTGGCGGTCCACCAGCGCCGGCATGACCTGCGGGTGGTGATCCACAACCATTCCCGCTGGGGCTCGGTCTGGGCCGCAACCGGACGGGTCCCGCCGATCTACGACCAGACCTCGGGCCAGGTCGCGGACGATCCGGTGCTCTACGACGAGTACGCCGGCACCGTGGACGGCGCGGGCGAGGCCCAGGCCGCCGCTGCCGCGCTGGGCGAGGGCAAGTGGGCCCTGCTGAAGAACCACGGCGTCTTTTTGGTCGCGCGCGACATCCGCCAGGCGCATCTGCGCGCCATCACGCTGGAGCACCGGTGCCGCATCGCCTGGCAGGTGGAGACGCTGGGGGGAGGGCAGCCGATCACCAACCCGGCCAGCCTGCGCGTGGTCAGCCTGTCCGACGATTGGGGTATGCCGTTCCTGTGGGAAGCCATGGCCCGGCGGGAAATCCGCCGCGATCCGAACGTGCTGGACTGAGCCTTCGGGGGCCTGGCACGGTCAATCGTGCGAGCCGCCCTCACTCGGCATCGGCCGAACTCTTCGTGCTGGCCGTCGCGTTGCTGGCTGCCGGGCAGGGGCAACCGGGATCGGTCTGTGCATCGTTCGACATCCCAGGCCAACGGGTAAGGCCATGCCATCCGGCCCGGGCTTGGCCGAGGGACGCGCGGCAGGCAGTTGGGGCGACCCGTTACCGGCCGCGCCCGGGCTGCCGCAGCCAGGCCAGCGCCTCGGCCTCGATGCTGGTCAACTCCTCGATCGTCAGGTCCAGCGCGTCACGCTGCTTCTTCAGGTCCACCAGCCGCTCGCGCACCCGGGCGGCCAGCCGCTCCATCTGCTCCAGATGTTCGGGATCGGCATCGTAAAGATCAAGGAACTCCTTGATCTCACGGATCGAAAAGCCCAGCCGCTTGCCCCGCAGGATGAGCTGGATCCGGGCCACCTCGCGGCGCGAATAGATCCGCCGGTTGCCGATCCGCTGCGGATCGATCAGTCCTTCGTTCTCGTAGAACCGCAGGGTCCTGAGCGTGATGCCCAGCTCCTGCGCCACGTCCTGGATGCCCTGGACCCCGTCCTCGCGGTCGCGCGGCGTGGGTGCGGCGGCGCGCTGATCAGGCAGCGTCATGACAGGTCAGATCGTATCGGCGCATCGCTTGCCGTCCTTCGGTGCAGTGTCGCGCCGCCGCCCTAGCGCGACGGTGGACGTTACGTCACGCGGTGTTTTTCCGCGCTTCTTCCTCGACCAGTTCCTTCTTCGACAGCTTGCCGATCATGGTCTTGGGCAGACTGTCACGCACTTCGATGTCCTTGGGCAGTTCGATCTTGCTGAGCCGTTCGGCCAGGAATGCGCGCAGGTCCTCCACGCTTACAGCACCGGGCTCGTGCAGGGCGACGAACAGCTTGGGCGCCTGGCCGCGATACTTGTCGGTCACGCCGATCGCGACGGCCTCCTTGATCGCCGGGTGCTGATAAGTCGCCTCCTCGATCACGCGCGGATAGACGTTGTAGCCGCCGCACAGGATCACGTCCTTGATCCGGTCGACCAGGAAGAGATAGCCGTCCTCGTCCAGATAGCCGATGTCGCCGGTGCGCAGGGCGCCGTCCATCAGCACGGCGCGGGTGTCGTCCTCGCGCTGCCAGTAACCCTTCATCACCTGCGGCCCGCGTGCCCAGACCTCGCCCCGCTCGCCCTGGGGCAGCAGGCGGGTCGGGTCGGCCGGATCGCGGATTTCCAGCACGGTGCCGGGGAAGGCGGGCCCGCAGCTATTGGCCTTGAGCCTGCCGTCGAACGGGTTGCAGGCGATGATCGGAGAGCTTTCCGACAGGCCATAGCCTTCCACCACCTGGCACCCGGTCCGCGCCTCGAAGCGTTCGCGCACCTCCAGCGGCAGCGGCGCCCCGCCCGAGATGCACGAGCGAACCGTGGACAGGTCGGGCACGCGATCGTCGGGCAGCTCGTTGATCGCCACGTAGATGGTCGGCACGCCGAAGAACTGGGTCGGCGGCTTGCGCTTCATGGTCTTGAGCACCTGCGCCATCTCGAAGCGCGGCAGCAGCACCATCTCGGTCGCGGTCTCGACCGAGAAGTTGAGCACGGTGGTCAGGGCGAAGACATGGAACATGGGCAGGACGCCCAGCACGCGGCAACGGTCGGGCAGCAGGCCTTCGACATGCCTGACCATCTGGGCGCTGTTGGCGGTCAGGTTGGCATGGGTCAGCATGGCCCCCTTGGGCACGCCGGTGGTCCCGCCGGTGTACTGCAGCACCGCGACATCGTCGGGCGACTGGTCGACCGGGTGGGGCGAGGGTGGGGCGGCCAGCAGGTCGCGCAACCGCAGATGCAGCGCCGGGTCGGTGATGGTCGCGTGCTCGGCCCGCTTGAACAGGGCGAAGCCGAGCCCCATCAGGCGGGGCAGCATGCCCCGCATCTCGCACAGGACGATCGTGTCGATCCCGCTGCGCGCGGCCACGGCTTCCACCTTGTCGTGAATCATCGCGACATCGGGCACGGCGATCATCCGGGTGCCGGAATCGCGGATCTGATGTTCCAGCTCGCGCTCGGTATAGAGCGGGTTGAAGTTGACCACGATCGCCCCGACGCGCAGCGCGGCGAAGTACAGCACGACGAAAGCGGGGCAGTTGGGCAGGCACAGCCCGAAGCGGTCCCCGGGACGCAGGCCCCGGTCCTGCAGTCCCCGCGCGGCGCGCTGCACCATGTCGGCCAGATCGCCATAGGTCCAGGTCCGCCCATAGAAGTCGATCGCGAGGCGCCCGGGATGGGCGCGCGCCGCCCCGTCGAGCAGTTCGGTGATCAGGCGGGGGCGGGCCACCTCCCAGGATACTGGCCAGGATGCTGGCCGGGAAGCGGGATCGGGGGCAGCGGCCTGCTCGAACAGCACTCTGGCATCTCCTCAGGGGTCGTTCGACCGGGTCTTCGCGCCCGCCGCGCCGATCGGGCGGACAGGGTCCCGCCCTGACCCGACAGCGAGTCGCACGGTCATACTCACGGATGACGTATTGGTAAGTCAAGGGCTCTATACGGCATTTGGATCACGGAGGGCGCTTGCCCCCTTCCGTCTTGCCCGGACTGTGGCATGATGGGGTGTCGGCCGGGCCGCCAATGGGCGCCTACGATCTGTTACAATGCAGACAATATTGAGCCATTTCCGGCGAGAGCCGATGGGTTTGGGTTTTGCCCGGCGAGACGGGCCACAGCCCCGGGTCAGGTTGTTAAAAGAGCCCGGACGGTGGGCGAGGATGAAAATTTTCGTTGACGTATACGTCAGCTTTGGCACCATTAGGTCATTCCAAGTTCCGATTCCCTGGAGAGGCTTCGATCGATGCGTAACGTGGTCATCGTGGGCTATGCCCGTTCCCCCTTCCATCTCGCCGGCAAGGGCGCCCTGGCGCGCGTGCGTCCCGACGATCTGGCCGCGCAGGTGATCCGCGGCCTGATCGAGCGGACCGGGGTCAAGGCGGAAGACATCGAGGATATCGTGATGGGCTGTGCCTTCCCCGAAGGCGAGCAGGGCTTCAACATCGCTCGCCTGGTTGGCCTCCTGGCCGATCTGCCGCTGTCGGTCGGCGGGATGACGGTCAACCGCTTCTGCGGATCCTCGATGAGCTCGGTCCACATCGCTGCCGGCCAGATCCAGCTCGGCGCGGGCGAGGTGTTCATCTGCGCCGGCGTCGAATCGATGAGCCGGGTGCCGATGATGGGCTTCAACCCGCTGCCGAACCCGGCGCTCGCCAAGAAGAGCGCGGCCTACATGGGCATGGGTGAAACCGCCGAAAACGTGGCCAGCAAGTACCAGATCACCCGCGCCCAGCAGGAGGCCTTTGCCGTCGCCAGCCAGGACAAGGCCGCCGCCGCCATCGCCGCGGGCAAGCTGGCGGACGAGATCGTGCCGATCCAGGCCAAGGGCGGCGTGGTCGATGCCGACGGAACCCCGCGCCCCGGCACCACCGCCGAGGCGCTAGCCGGGCTCAAGCCGGCCTTCAGCAAGGACGGCACCGTCACCGCCGGAACCTCGTCGCCGCTGACCGACGGGGCCAGCGCCGTGCTGGTCGCCAGCGAGGACTATGCCCGGGCCCATGGCCTGCCGATCCTGGCCCGGATCAAGTCCGTCGCGATCTCCGGCTGCCAGCCCGAGATCATGGGGATCGGACCGGTCGAGGCGAGCCGCAAGGCGCTGAAGCGCGCCGGGATCGAGGCGGGCCAGCTCGACGTGGTCGAACTGAACGAGGCTTTCGCCAGCCAGTCGCTGGCCTGCATCGCCGACCTCGGGCTCGATGCCGCCAAGGTCAATCTGGATGGCGGCGCGATCGCCATCGGTCACCCGCTGGGCGCCACCGGTGCGCGCATCGTCGGCAAGGCCGCGGCGCTGCTGCAGCGCGAGGGTGGCAGCTATGCGCTCGCCACCCAGTGCATCGGCGGCGGGCAGGGCATCGCCACCGTGCTGGAGGCCGTGCGATGAGCGGAGCCGACGCCATCAGGAAGGTCTGCGTGATCGGCGCCGGCACGATGGGCGCCGGAATCGCCGCGCAGGTGGCCAATGCCGGGATCCCGGTGCTGCTGCTCGACATCCTGCCCCGGGAGGGTGACGATCGCGATGCCGTGGCCAAGGGCGCCGTGGCCAAGATGCTCAAGACCGATCCCGCCCCCTTCATGTCGAAGGCGGCGGCCAAGCTGGTCGAGACCGGCAATATCGAGGATCACCTCGACAAGGCCGCCGAATGCGACTGGATCGTCGAGGCGATCGTCGAGCGGCTGGACATCAAGCAGGCGCTTTATGCCCGGCTGGAAGCGGTCAAGCGCCCGGGCACGGCGGTGTCGTCCAACACCTCGACCATTCCGCTGAACGCGCTGGTCGACGGGCGGGGTGAGCAGTTCCGCAAGGACTTCCTGATCACCCACTTCTTCAACCCGCCGCGCTACATGCGCCTGATCGAGATCGTCCGCGGCACCGAGACCGATGCCGGTGTGGCCGGCCGGGTCGAGGATTTCGTCGACCGCATGCTGGGCAAGCGCGTGGTGCCGACCAAGGACACCCCCGGCTTCATCGCCAACCGCATCGGCACTTACTGGCTGGCCGTGGCGGTCAACGCCGCGATCGACCAGGGCCTGACCATCGAGGAGGCCGACCAGATCGGCGGCAAGCCGATGGGCGTGCCCAAGACCGGGATCTTCGGCCTGATCGACCTGGTCGGGGTCGATCTGATGCCGCTGCTGACCAAGAGCCTGACCTCCACCCTGCCTGCCGGCGATCCCTATTTCGACACTGTGCGGCCCATGCCGATGGTCGATGCGATGATCGCCTCAGGCTATACCGGGCGCAAGGGCAAGGGCGGGTTCTACGCCTTCGACAAGGCGACCAAGACCAAGCAGTCGCGCGATCTGGCGACGGGCGAGTTCCGCGCCACCATCAAGCCCGCACCGCTGCCCCCCGGCACCGAGAAGGACCTCGCGGCCCTGGTCAGCGCACCGGGCAAGGTCGGGGCCTATGCCTGGGAAGTCCTGGGCAAGGTGCTGGGCTATGCCGCCGACCTGGTGGGCGTCGTGGCGGACGACGTGGTCGCGATCGATGACGCGATGAAGCTGGGCTACAACTGGCAATACGGGCCGTTCGAGCTGATCGACCGCCTGGGTCCGGGCCAGCTCGCCGCGCGGCTGGCGGCCGAGGGGCGCAAGGTTCCGGTGATCCTCCAGACCGCGGGCGAGCGGCCGTTCTACCGGGTGGAGGAGGGCAAGCGCCAGTTCCTCGGCACCGACGGCGCCTATCACGACGTGGTCCGGCCGGCGGGCGTGCTGCTGCTCGAGGACATCAAGCTGGCCGGCAAGCCGATCATCAAGAACGGGTCCGCCGCGCTGTGGGATGTCGGTGACGGGGTCGTCGCGCTGGAATTCACCGGCAAGATGAACGCGCTCGATGCCGATGTCATGGCGCTGATCGGCCAGACCATCCCGCTGGTGCAAGAGAAGTACAAGGCCCTGGTGATCTACAACGAGGGCAGCAACTTCTCGGCCGGGGCCAACCTGGGCCTGGCCATGTTCGCGGTCAACATCGCGGCTTGGAGCGAGATCGAAAAGCTGACCAAGGGCGGCCAGGATGCCTACCTCGCGCTCAAGTACGCGCCGTTCCCGGTGGTCGGTGCGCCGGCCGGGCTGGCGCTGGGCGGCGGCTGCGAGGTGCTGCTGCACAGCGATGCCATCCAGGCCCACGCCGAAAGCTACATCGGCCTGGTCGAATGCGGCGTCGGCCTGATCCCCGGCTGGGGCGGCTGCGGCGAGATGATCGATCGCTGGCGGCACAACCCGATGCTGCCCAAGGGGCCGATGCCCGCCGTCGCCAAGGTGTTCGAGCTGATCTCGACCGCGACGGTCGCCAAGTCGGCCGCCGAGGCGAAGGAGCTGGGCTTCCTGCGGCCCACCGACGGCGTGTCGATGAACCGCGATCGCCTGCTGGCCGATGCCAAGGCCCGCGCGCTTGCGCTGGCGGAGGGGTACGAACCCCCGCAGCCGCCCGAGTTCCGCCTGCCCGGCGCGGGCGGCAAGGCGGCGCTGACCCTGGCGGTCAAGGGCTTCCAGGCCCAGGGCCTCGCCACCCCCTACGACGGGGTGGTGGCCGATGCCCTGGCCGATATCCTGACCGGCGGCGAGGCCGATCTGGTCGATGTCCTGACCGAGGCCGACATGCGCGCGCTCGAACGCCAGTCCTTCATGAAACTCGTGCGCGATCCGCGCAGCCAGGCGCGGGTCGAGCACATGCTCGAAACCGGCAAGCCGCTGCGGAACTGATGGGAACCCACCATGCAAGTCTATGACGCCCCCCTGCGCGACATGCGCTTCGTGCTCAACGAACTGTACAGCGACGACGGCTTCGGCGCCCTGCCGATCCACGCCGAGTTCACCCCGGACCTGACCGACGCGATCCTGGAAGAGGCCGCGAAGTTCTGCCGCGAGGTGCTGCTGCCGCTCAACCGCCCCGGCGACGAGGAAGGCTGCCATCTGGAAAACGGGGTGGTGCGCACCCCGGCCGGCTTCATCGAGGCCTACAAGGCCTTTGCCGAGGGCGGCTGGACCTCGCTCGCCTCGTCGCCCGAATGGGGCGGGCAGGGCGTGCCGGAGGCCGTGGGCAAGCTGGTCGAGGAGATGATCTGTTCGGCCAACCTGTCGTTCGGGCTTTACCCAGGGCTGACTCACGGTGCGGTCTGCGCGATCGAGGGGCACGCCAGCGACGCGCTCAAGGCGGCTTACCTGCCCAAGCTGGTGAGCGGCGAATGGGCCGGGACGATGTGCCTGACCGAGCCGCACTGCGGCACCGACCTGGGTCTGCTGCGCACCCGCGCGGTGCCGCAGGACGATGGCAGCTACAAGGTCAGCGGCGCGAAAATCTTCATTTCGGCGGGCGAGCATGACCTGACCGGCAACATCGTCCACCTGGTGCTGGCGCGGCTCCCCGATGCCCCGCCGGGGATCAAGGGGATCAGCCTGTTCCTGGTGCCGAAGTTCCTGCCCAAGGAGGACGGCACGCCCGGCCCGCGCAACGGGGTGACCTGCGCCGCGATCGAGCACAAGATGGGGCTCAAGGCATCGGCCACCTGCCAGATGCTGTTCGACAATGCCACCGGCTGGCTGGTCGGCGAGCCGCACAAGGGCATGGCGGCGATGTTCACGATGATGAACGCCGAGCGCCTGTCGGTCGGTATCCAGGGGCTGGGCGTGGGCGAGGCGGCCTACCAGTCGGCCGTGTGGTACGCCAAGGACCGGCTGCAGGGCCGTTCGCTCGCCGGGGCGAAGTATCCGGACAAGCCGGCCGATCCGATCATCGTCCACCCGGACGTGCGCCGCATGCTGATGACGATGCGCGCATACAACGAAGGCTGCCGCGCCCTGTCGGGCTGGGTCGCCCGCGCGCTCGACGCCGAGGCCCATTCGCCCGATCCCGAGGTGCGCAAGCGCGCGTCCGACTTCGTCGCGCTGATGACCCCGGTGGTGAAGGCGCTGTTCACCGATCTGGCCTCGGACAGCGCCAACCTGGCGATCCAGTGCTACGGCGGCCACGGCTACATCCGCGAGAGCGGCGTGGAGCAGTACGCCCGCGATGCCCGGATCACGATGATCTACGAAGGGACCAACGGGGTCCAGGCGCTCGATCTGGTCGGGCGCAAGCTGGGGGCCAATATGGGCCGCTATCTGCGCAGCTTCTTCCACCCGGTTTCGCAGTTCATCGAGGAGAACAACGTCGACGGGCCGATGAAGCCGATGGTCGAAGGGCTGGCCAGGGCCTTCGGGGCGCTGCAGCTCTCCACCGCGACCATCGCCCAGCGCGGGATGAAGGATCCGGAAGAAGCGGGCGCCGCCTCGGCCGATTACCTGCGCCTGCTCGGCCTGGTGGCGATGGGCTACTGCTTCGCCAAGTCGACCAAGATCGCCGGGCTCAAGCTGTTCTTCGGAGCCGAGGACAAGGCGTTCTATGACGCCAAGATCAAGACCGCGACCTACTTCTTCGAACGCATCCTGCCCCAGGCGACCGCCAGCTTCCTGGCGATCAAGGCGGGCAAGACGTCGATGATGGCCCTCGCCGACGACGCGTTCTGATCCGGCCCCGCAACGAAAGGACCGACCGATGAAGATCCTCGTGCCCGTGAAGCGGGTGATCGATTACAACGTGAAGCCGCGTGTGAAGTCTGACGGGAGCGGGGTTGACCTTGCGAACGTGAAGATGAGCATGAACCCGTTCGACGAGATTGCGGTGGAAGAAGCGATCCGCCTGAAGGAGAAGGGCGCGGCTTCCGAGATCGTGGCGGTGTCGGTGGGTCCGGCGAAGGCGCAGGAGACGCTGCGCACGGCGCTGGCGATGGGCGCGGACCGGGCGGTGCTGGTGCAGGTCGAGGACGGCGCCGAGGTGGAGCCGCTGGCCGTGGCGAAGATCCTGAAGGCGGTGGCCGACGAGGAGGCGCCGGGCCTGGTGATCTGCGGCAAGCAGGCGATCGATGACGATTCGAACCAGGTCGGGCAGATGCTGGCGGCGCTGCTCGGGCGGCCGCAGGGCACCTTCGCCTCGGCGGTGGTGGTCGAGGGCGATGCGGTGGTGGTGACGCGCGAGGTCGACGGCGGGCTCGAGACCGTGAAGCTCGCGCTGCCGGCGGTGGTGACGACCGACCTGCGCCTGAACGAGCCGCGCTATGCCTCGCTGCCGAACATCATGAAGGCCAAGTCGAAGCCGCTCGCGGTGAAGAGCCCGGCGGATTTCGGCGTCGACGTGACGCCGCGGCTGAAGACGCTGAAGGTGGCCGAGCCGCCGGTGCGTTCGGCCGGGATCAAGGTCCCCGATGTCGACACGCTGGTCGCCAAGCTCAAGGAAATGGGCGTAGCCTGATCACTCACCTTCCTCCGTTCGTGTCGAGCGAAGTCGAGACACGCTGCGCGAGGCATCTCGACTTCGCTCGATGCGAACGGGGATGGGTTGAAAGGAATTGCGAAGATGAACGTTCTCGTCTGGGTCGAACACGACAACGCGTCGGTCAAGGATGCGACGCTGGCGGCGGTCACGGCCGCGGGGCAACTGGGTGAGGTGACCGCGCTGGTCGCCGGCGCGGGCTGCGACGGCGCTGCTGCGGCCGCCGCGCAGATCGCTGGCGTCGCCAAGGTGCTCAAGGCCGATGATGCGGCCTATGCCCATGCGCTGGCCGAGAATGTCGCGCCGCTGATCGTGGCGCTGATGGCCGATTACGACGCCTTCGTCGCGCCGGCGACCAGCCACGGCAAGAACGTGGCGCCGCGCGTCGCCGCGCTGCTCGACGTGATGCAGGTCTCGGAGGTGCTGAGCATCGACGGGCCGAAGACCTTCACCCGCCCGACCTATGCCGGCAATGCCATCGCCACGGTCGAGAGCAGCGACGCCAAGCTGGTGCTGACCGTGCGCGGCACGGCCTTCGCCAAGGCCGCGGCCACGGGCGGCAGCGCGGGCATCGAGGCTGTGTCGGGCACGGGCGATGCGGGCCTGTCCCACTTCGTCGGGGCCGAGATCGCCAAGAGCGAGCGGCCCGAACTGGGCAGCGCCAAGGTGATCGTCTCGGGCGGCCGCGCGCTGAAGGATGCGCAGACCTTCCAGGACGTGATCTTCCCGCTGGCCGACAAGCTCGGCGCGGGCGTCGGCGCGAGCCGCGCGGCGGTCGATGCGGGCTATGTCCCCAACGATTACCAGGTCGGCCAGACCGGCAAGATCGTCGCCCCCGAGGTCTATGTCGCGGTCGGCATCTCGGGCGCGATCCAGCACCTCGCCGGCATGAAGGACTCCAAGACCATCATCGCCATCAACAAGGACGAGGACGCCCCGATCTTCCAGGTCGCCGACATCGGCCTCGTCGGCGACCTCTTCGCCCTGGTGCCGGAGCTGACGGGCAAGCTGTGAGGGCGGCATGACCGGGCTCGAGGAAATCCGCCAACTGATGGCCTCGGGCCTGCGTCCGCCGATGATGGACCTGCTGGGCATGGAACTCGCCGCGGCGGACGAGGGCGAGGTGGTCTTTACCGCCACGCCGACCCGCGCGGTCTACAACCCGCTGGGCATCGTCCATGGCGGGTTTGCCGCGACCATGCTCGATTCGGCCTGCGGGCTGGCGGCGAGCAGCGCCCTGCAGCAGCCGATGGATTGCGTCACGCTGGAACTGAAGGTGGCCTACCACGCGCCCATGCGCGAGGGCGTGGGCGAGCTGCGCGCGATCGGCCGGGTGGTCAGTCTGGGCAGGCGGGTCGCCCACACCGAGGCGCGTCTGGTCGATGCGGCGGACCGGATCTATGCCTCGGCCACCTCGACCCTGCTGGTCTCGCCCCGGAGCAGTGCGGCGGCCTAGGCGCGCGGACCCCTCCTGTGGCAGGCGCACCCGCTTGAGGATTTGCAGATCCTCCCGGCACAGAACACGCGACCACCCCCCATCGTCGCCGCGGCCTTGAGCCGGGGCAGGGCTTGCGTGGCAACGGTTGGGGAAGAACAGCCCTGTCCCGGGTCCCTGAACTTCGTCAGGGCAGGCAAGCCCGGGACGACGAGGGGAGGGGCAGGGTGGATCAACTGCAATGGCCGTTAACGCCGGTGGGTTCAACCGATCGATGCAACGCTCTGGGCGAACTTCTCAGCAGGCGTTTGGTACATCAAGGTTTTTCTCGGCCGCTCGTTGAGCTGTCTGGCGATGGCGCTGAGTTGGGCCTGGCTGAACGTCGATAGGTCGACGCCGTGGGGCAGGTATTGGCGCAGCAGGCGGTTGGTGTTCTCGTTGGTACCGCGTTGCCACGGGCTGTGCGGATCGCAGAAGTAGACTTCTATATCGGTTGCCAGGGTGAAGCGCCGGTGGTCAGCAAGTTCTTTGCCGCGGTCCCAGGTCAGCGACCGGCAGAGGTCTGCGGGCAGCTTGCGCGCCTGCCCGATCAGCGCC
>NZ_JACLAU010000053.1 GCF_014230305.1 Novosphingobium aerophilum | reverse complement strand
CGGGCCCAAGCTCCCCAGCGGTCCACACAACCTAGGTGTCAGCGGGCTCGCGAACGGCGCGGGTTGGGTCGCTAGCGACCCAACCCGCAATCGCATCATGCATCATTTTCAAGATACAAGGTGTCAGACGGCGCATGCCGGCTGACGGAGGGGGCCGGTTGCTGTCCCCCTCCACCCCGCTGCCTGCGGCAGCGCGGTTCCCCTCCCCCGTTGTGCTGCGCAAAACGGGGGAGGATCGGAATGACCAATCCCAGGCGAAACCGGCCATCCCGGCGTCCCCATGCCCCGCACCGGGCCTGCTTCCCCGCCGCATCCCCGCACCCGGCCCAAGTCAACCAGCCCCCGGCCCTCATCCACCCGCTTTCCTGCCCCTCGCGCCCCCGTGACTTGCCCGGGCAGACCGGCTATCAGCGCGCTCGACCGTGATTGCCCGGGAAGGCCCGCATGATCTCTGAAGTCCTCATTCCGATCCTGGCCCTGCTGGCCAACCTGGTCACCTACGTGGTGATCATCCAGTTCGTCCTCAGCATGCTGGTGGCGTTCAACGTGGTGAACTACCACAACCAGTTCGTGTCCGCCCTGATGACCGGGCTCAACGCCATCCTCGATCCGATCCTTGCCCCGATCCGGCGCCATCTGCCGCGCACGGGCGGGCTCGATTTCTCGCCCATCGTGCTGCTCTTCCTGATCCAGGTCGTGATGATCATCCTGTCCTATGTCGGGCGCCACTACGGATGAGCGCAGAGCGGATTGACGGAAAGGCCTTCGCCGCCGGCCTGCGCGCGCGTGTGGCCGATCTGGCCGCCCGGTTCGAGGGCGAATTCGGCCGCAAGGCGGGCCTTGCCGTGGTGCTGGTGGGCGAGGATCCGGCCAGCCAGGTCTATGTCCGCAGCAAGGGCAAGCAGACCGTCGAGGCCGGTATGGCGAGCTTCGAGTACAAGCTGCCCGCCGACACCTCCGAGGCCGATCTGCTCGCCCGGGTCGAGGCGCTGAACGCCGATCCCGCGGTTGACGGGATCCTGGTCCAACTGCCCCTCCCGGTCCATATCGACGAGCAGAAGGTGATCGCCACGATCGCGCCGGACAAGGACGTCGATGGCTTCCACGTGGTCAATGCGGGGCGCCTGGCCGTGGGGCAACCGGGCTTCGTGCCCTGCACACCGCTGGGCTGCCTGATGCTGCTGAAGGACCGGCTCGGCTCGCTCAGCGGGCTTGATGCCGTGGTGATCGGGCGCTCGAACATCGTCGGCAAGCCGATGGCCCAGCTGCTGCTGGCGGAAAGCTGCACGGTCACCGTGGCGCACAGCCGCACGCGCGACCTGCCCGAGGTGGTGCGCCGCGCCGACATCGTCGTCGCCGCGGTCGGCCGGCCCGAAATGGTCAAGGCCGACTGGCTGAAGCCCGGAGCCACGGTGATCGACGTCGGGATCAACCGCGTTCCCGCGGCCGAGCCGGGCAAGACCCGGCTGGTCGGCGATGTCGACTTTGCCGGAGCAAGCACGGTGGCCGGGGCGATCACCCCGGTGCCCGGCGGGGTTGGGCCGATGACCATCGCCGTCCTGCTGCGCAACACGCTGGTCGCGGCCTGGCGCAACGCCGGGCAGCCGCTGGCGCCGGACGCGATCTGAACCCGGTGATGGCCCGATCGCTCGCCAGCCTGGCCGCTCTGGTGCTGCTGGCCGGGCCCGCCGACGCGCAGGACCCTGGTGGCCCGCCGCCGGCAGCAGGCGCGCGGCCGGCGCCGGGCCAGCGCTTTTCCTATGCCAATCCCAGTGCGGTGATCGCCGCCGAACTGGCCTTTGCGCGCGACGCCCAGCAGCGCGGCCAGTGGACCGCCTTCGCTGCCGCCGCCGCCCCCGATGCGGTGATGTTCGTGCCCCGGATGGTCTGGGCGCAGCAATGGCTGCTCGGCCGGACCAATCCGCCCCAGGCGCTGCGCTGGCAGCCGCAGCAGGTCTGGTCGAGCTGCGACGGGACCCTGATGGTCAGCCGCGGCACCTGGCAGGCTCCGCGCAGCTCCGGCGTTGGGGGGGAAGCCACGGGCGCCACCCCGGCGCCCCGGCAGGGCTGGTTCACCACCCTCTGGCAGCGCCAGCCCGACGGCGCCTACCGCTGGGTGCTTGACCATGGCGACGAGGCCGCGAGCCTGCCCGATGCCCCCGAGATGATCAGCGCGCTGGTCGCCGATTGTCCGCCCCGCGCGCGTCCTCCGGGCATGGCCGAGGGCGGCGCCCGCCCGCCGGCCCCTCCGGCCCGGCCACCGAAGCCGCCCAAGCCGCCCAAGCCGCCCAAGCCGAAGGACTTGCCCCCGCTCGATCCCGCGGGCCGCAGCGGCGCCGCGCGCGATGGTTCGCTGCGCTGGGATGTCGCGGTGACGCCGGAGGGCGCGCGGACCCTGACGGTCCGCTGGCGGCGCGACGGCCAGGACCAGGTGCTCCTGACGGACCGGGTGGCGGCCCCGGACCCACGGCGCTAGGGTGCCGCGATGATCGAACTGTTCGTCTCGGCCTTCACCACCCTGTTCCTGGTGATCGATCCGCCCGGCTGCGCGCCGATCTATGCCGGGCTGACCGCCCGGGCCTCGGCGCACCAGGCGCGGGCCATGGCCCTGCGCGCGACCGTGATCGCCACCGCCATCCTGGTGGTCTTCGCCCTGTTCGGCGAACAACTGCTGGGAGCCCTGCACATCGCGCTCGATTCGTTCCGGATCGCCGGCGGGATCATGCTGTTCCTGATCGCGCTCGACATGGTGTTCGAAAAGCGCACCCAGCGCCGCGAGGAGCGCGCCGAGAAGCTGCGCGCCACGCCCGAGGTGGAGGACGTCTCGGTCTTTCCCATGGCCATGCCGATGATCGCCGGACCCGGCTCGATCGCCTCGGTCATGCTGCTGATGGCCCGGGCCCAGGGCACCGACCAGACGCTGGTGATCCTCGGCGCCCTGCTTGCGGTGATGCTGCTGACCTTCGCCGCGCTGGTTGGTGCGCGCCCGCTGATCCGCCTCCTTGGCAGCCAGGTCGAGGCGGTCATCACCCGGCTGCTGGGCGTCTTGCTGGCGGCGCTGGCGGTCCAGTTCGTGATCGACGGCCTGCGCAGCAGCGTGGGTTGATCCTCCGGGCGCGGCGAAGCCCCGGGTCGGCGGACGGACCCCCGGCGGTCTCTACTGCAGTGTCGCTCCCGGGGCATCGCCCTCGCGCCGTTCGAAGAACTGCATCAGTTGGACCAGCAGCTCGCAGCGGGTCGACAGGTCCGGCGCCTCGAGCAGGGCCTGCTTGGCCGCGGCATCGAACGGGGCGATCTGCGCGACCCCGTTGATCAGCGTCTCGTCATCCAGGCGCGACACGCTGGTCCAGTCGACCGCATAGCCCTGGATCGCGGCGAAGCGGCGGGCCGCCTGCTCGAACCCGGCGCGCTCGACCGCGGCCAGCGCCTGATCGGCGGGTTCGTCGAGCAGCTCCCCCTCGACCTGGCGGAACGGGGTGGTCACGTCGAGCTCGCGCAGCACGCGGAAGCGCACCTCGCCCTCCAGCACGATGTTGAAGCGCCCGTCCTCGAGCGCCTCGACCTCGCCGATCTTGCCCAGGCAGCCCACCGCGAACAGCGGCGAGCCATCGGCCGGGTGCTGCGGCTGGATCATGCCGATCCGCCGGTCGCGGGCGAGGGCGTCGGACACCATCGCCCGGTAGCGGGGCTCGAAGATGTGCAGGGGCAACTGCAGCCCGGGATAGAGCATCGCGCCCGAGAGCGGAAAGATCGAGATGCGCCGGGTGGCCATGGGGTGGACGTCCGCTCAGCCGAACAGGATGGTGGAAAGCTTGCGGCGGGTGGCGGCGACCCAGGGGTCCTCCAGCCCGACCGCCTCGAAGATCTGCAGCAGCTTGGTCCGCGCCGCACCCTCGTTCCAGGCGCGATCCGCGGCGACCATCCGCAGCAGCACGTCGGCCGCCTCTTCGCGCTGGCCGGCGGCGAAGGCGGCGCCCGCATAGGCGAACTGGGCGTCCATGTCGCCCGGCGCGGCGGCTGCGGCGGCCTGCAGCGCGGCCAGCTCGCTGTCCTCGGGCTTGTCCCTGGCCAGCTCCAGCGCGGCCCGGGCCTGGGCGATCAGCGGATCGGCGGCGAGCCCGGGATCGAGCGCGCCCAGCACGCCCTCGGCCTCCTCGACCTGTCCGGCGGCCAGCATCGCGCGGACCAGACCCGCGGCAGCGGCGGCACTATCCGGCGCCATTTCCATGATCTGGGCAAAGATCGACTGGGCGCGCTCGGCCTCGCCGGCGGCCAGCACCTCCTCGCCCATCGCCAGCAGCGGGGCCAGATCGGGCACGGGAACCCCGCCCGGCTGGATCGGCAGCTTGGCGAGCAACTGGTCCAGCACCGCGCGCAACTGCGATTCGGTGCGCGCACTGGTCAGATCGGCGACCGGCTGGCCCTGGAACACGGCATAGACGGTGGGGATCGAGCGGACCTGGAACTGCGCGGCGATGAACGGTTCCTTGTCGACATCCAGCTTGGCCAGGACCACGCCCTTGTCGGCATATTCGCCGCACACCTTCTCCAGCACCGGGGCGAGCGCCTTGCACGGCCCGCACCATTCCGCCCAGAAATCCAGCACGACCAGTTGGGTCATCGACGGTTCGGCCACCGACTGGCGGAACCGCTCGACCGCCTTCTGTTCGTCGATGCTCAGACCCATGCTTGCCACGTGTTCACTCCTGCAGGACCGGCATGGCGTCCCGTAAGGGGAGGCCGGCCGACGTTCGCGCCCAATGTGGGGGCTCGCGGCCATTTGTGAAGCGAAAAAGCCGCACGCGCAGTCCGTTCGTTTTCGCGAAAAATACCCCTTGCAGCCCGCGGGGGCCATTGCTAATGGCGCGCCTCCACCCCGGCCGGTGCGCTTCAGCAGCCCGGCCGCGATGCCAGAGCGGGCGTAGCTCAGGGGTAGAGCACAACCTTGCCAAGGTTGGGGTCGAGGGTTCGAATCCCTTCGCCCGCTCCAGTTTTCTCTTTATTTCTCAGCCTCTTGAATCACTTTGCCGCGAATGGCGGCAGCGTCGAGCGCCCTTCCGTTAACCACCAAAGGGACCTAATTCTACGCTGCTGTACGTCCAGCGGATGGAAGGTCTTGCGATGGGCCGATTCACTGGCGCCTTTCGATTTCAGACCGAATTTCATCAAATCGAATGTCAATGGCGCAGGCGTGTCGCTAGGCGCATCGACAACTGCGTCTACGCATCCAGGTCGTTGGGATAAATTCGCGTCGACCGGGTTCACACGGCTGCCCCTACCTCAAGACTGCCGGATCATATCCAGCGCGACATCGACGATCATGTCTTCCTGGCCGCCGACCATTTTGCGTTTGCCGAGTTCGACGAGGATCGAGCGGGTGTCGATGCCGTATTCGGAGGCTGCCTTTTCGGCGTGGCGCAGGAAGCTGGAGTAAACCCCGGCATAGCCGAGCGTCAGCGTCTCGCGGTCGACCTGGACGGGGCGGTCCTGAAGCGGGCGGACCAGTTCCTCGGCGGCATCCATCAGCGCGAACAGGTCGCAGCCGTGGTTCCAGCCCATCCGGTCGGCGGCGGCGATGAACACTTCGAGCGGGGCATTGCCCGCACCCGCGCCCATGCCCGCGAGGCTGGCATCGACGCGGATCGCGCCGCCCTGGACCGCGACGATCGAGTTGGCCACGCCCAGGCTGAGGTTGTGGTGGGCGTGGACCCCGCGCTGGGTTTCGGGTTTCAGCACCTTGTCATAGGCGGCAAGCCGCGCGGCGTACTGGTCCATGGTCATGGCCCCGCCGCTGTCGGTGACATAGACGCACTGCGCGCCGTAGCTTTCCATCAGCCTGGCCTGCTGGGCCAAGGCATCAGGCTCGCTCATGTGGCTCATCATCAGAAAGCCCGAAACGTCCATGCCCAGGTTGCGGGCCGCCTCGATATGCTGTTTGCTGACATCAGCCTCGGTGCAATGCGTGGCGATGCGGACCGAGCGCACCCCCATCTCGAAGGCATGCTTGAGGTCATGCACCGTGCCGATCCCGGGCAGCAGCAGCGTGGTGAGGACCGATCGTTCGAGCACTTCGGCCACCGCCCCGATCCAGTCCCAATCGGTATAGGCGCCAAAGCCGTAGTTGAAGCTGGAGCCTTGCAGCCCGTCACCATGGGCAACCTCGATCGCATCGACCCCGGCCTGGTCGAGCGCGCGCGCGATCGCACGCACATGATCGAGGCTGTACTGGTGGCGGATCGCGTGCATCCCGTCGCGCAGGGTGACGTCCTGGATGTAGAGCTTGTCCGTGGTGGGGTCGAAAGTCATGCCGCCACTCCTTCGTGCATGCGCAGCGCGATCTTCTCGGCGGTCTTCATCGCCGCCGAAGTCATGATGTCGAGATTTCCGGCATAGGCGGGCAGATAGTGTGCGGCACCTTCCACTTCGAGGAATACGCTGACCTTCAGCCCCGTGAACTCACCGTCCATTTCCGAGATGCGCAACGGGCGGTTGGAGCCGATATGCTCGAACTGCACCGCCTGCTTTATCCGGTAACCGGGCACATAGGTCTGCACTTCGGCCACCATGTCTTCTACCGATTTACGGATCGCGTCCTGATCGGCATCCTCGCACAGGCAATAGACCGTATCGCGCATGATCAGCGGCGGTTCGGCCGGGTTGAGGATGATGATCGCCTTGCCGCGCGTTGCCCCGCCGACGTCCATGATCGCCTGGCTGGTTGTCTCGGTGAATTCGTCGATATTGGCGCGGGTGCCGGGACCGGCGCTTTTCGAGGAGATCGAGGCGACGATCTCGCCGTAATGGACCTTGGCTACCCGGTTGACCGCCGCAACGATCGGGATAGTCGCCTGGCCGCCGCAGGTGACCATGTTGACGTTCTTCGCATCAAGGCACTTTTCGCCGTTGACCGGCGGGATCACATAGGGGCCGATCGCTGCCGGGGTCAGGTCGACCATCCGCTTGCCCGCTGCCTGGACCAGTTCGTTGTTGCGCTTGTGCGCGCCCGCGCTGGTCGCGTCGAACACGATCTCCACATCGGCAAACTCAGGCATGGCGATCAGCCCGTCGATCCCCTCGTGGGTGGTGGCAACGCCCATCCGCGCCGCGCGGGCGAGCCCGTCGGAGGCCGGGTCGATCCCCACCATCACGCCCATTTCCAGCACATCGGAAAGGCGCATCACCTTGATCATCAGGTCGGTGCCGATATTGCCCGATCCGATGATGGCTACCTTGGTTTTGGCCATCTTCAGGCTCCCGCGAATGTGAATGAACAGCTGCCGATCCCGGCGACCTCGGCCACCACCACATCGCCCGGCTTCAGCGCAACCATCGGTCCCAGCGCGCCTGCCAGCAGGACGTCGCCCGCCTTGAGCGGCTCGCCCGCCGAGGCCAGCGTGCGCGCCAGCCAGGTTGCGGCGTTGAGCGGGTTGCCCATCACCGCCGCGCCGACCCCGCTGGAGGCAACTTCGCCGTTGACGCTCATCGTCATCGCTGCGCCCGGCAGATCCAGACCGGCCAGGGGCAGCCCGGCCTCGGCCAGCACGAAGAACGCTGACGAACCATTGTCGGCCACGGTATCGGCAAAGGTGATCTTCCAGTCGGCGATCCGGCTGTCGACGATTTCGATCGCCGCGTGGACCGTGGCGACCGCGGCGGCGACATCTTCCAGCGTGGTATCGGGCGACGGCAGATCAGCCCCCAGCACAAAGGCGATCTCGGCCTCGGCCTTGGCCTGGATGCAGCGCCCGGGATCGAGCAGCCCGCCATCGGCCACCCGCATATCGTCGAACAGCACGCCGAAATCGGGCTGATCGACGCCCAGCTGCTTCTGCACCGCTTCGGCGGTCAAGCCTGCCTTGCGGCCCACAATCCGCCGCCCCTGGCTTTCCCAAACCCGTGTGTTGATCGCCTGAACCGCATATGCCCCTGAGGCATCGGTTGGATCCAGAAACTCACGCAATGGTGCGATTGGGCCTTTGCTATAGGCATCGCGAAGTCGCTTGGCGAGGCGTGCGTGTTCTGCAGTAAAATTCGACAAAATTCACCTATGCTCAGTATTAAATTCTTGTTACTAAAGTATAGCTATGAAATTATTTTCAATAGCACTCTGCCAGAGTGGCGTTACTTAAAACTCGCTTGAAGCCAAAGCGAGATAAGTCGATTGACTGAAATCTGCCGTGAACTACTAATTCGGCGATGGCACGGCCGACAGCAGGGCAATGTTGAGCACCATGACCGCTGAACCCGTTTGCGAAAATCATCTGCGGGTGATCAGGGTGAGGGCCGATAATGGCATTTGCGTCCAAGGTGCTCCATTCCATATGGCCGACCCAAGCATTGACCATGCGGATCGCCTCGAAGGACGGAATTCGCGCCGCTAGCATGGGCCATAGGATGGAATCGAACAGGTCATACTCAATCTCGAAGTTATCGCCGGCATCGGCGAGGTCGCCTTCTCGCGGAGATCCAGTTAGGTACATGCCACCTTCGGGTCGGACGTTCAGGAGTTGAATGTTGTCCACCAAAATCGGAAAGTGATCGCCTGTTGGCGGCGATTCGGCTTTGAACACGAACGTGTGCGCGCGGATTGGGATGACCGGCAAGCTGATCCCTGCAAGCTGAGCCACGGCTCGAGCCTTCGGGCCGGCACAGTTGATCACCCTCGCGCATGATACCTTGGACCCATCACTTAGCGTAATTTGCGCACCCTGAAATTCAGAGGGGCCTTCGTCCAGCGAAATGCCGGTGACCGCAGCCTGACGAAACTCCGCACCCATATTTATTGCTTTGCGCCGGAAAGACTGCAGCAATGCATACGGATCGAATAACCCTTCCATCGGTCCACCGAGCACAGCAGCATCGACATCGTCGCAATTCATCCACGGGTAGCGGGCGCGTAGTTCTTTGCGCTCGAGCCAAGTGGAGCTTGAACCGAGTTGCGCTTGCAGGTCAAAGCTATTGCGCAGTGCGGTGGTTTCCGCTTCGCCGGCAGCCAGATGCAGGTATGGCAGAGGGTGAAAGGTGACTGGTGCCAGTTCGTCGGCGATTGCCAGACATTCTGCCGCCTCGAGCAGAAAATCGTGGCCGAAGCGCGACATCAAGATGTTTTCGGCAGTGGAGAAATGTTGCCTGATCCCACCAGCTGATAATGCAGTTGCCGCGCGTTCATAGGTAGGATCGGGTTCGCAGACCACTACGCGCAACCCTGCCGGGCCAATCGCCCGAAGGAAATAGGCCACGGCGCTGCCCATGCCTGCGCCGCCCACGATCACGATATCGGCGGTAGTATTAACGGACATCGGCATCATCACACGAGGTCAGGAAGTCTGCCAAGGCCGCGTTGAAGGCTTGAGCGTCCTCAAAATAGGCCGAATGCCCAGAGCCTGGAATTGCAGTATAGGTCGATCCCGGAACCAGTGTGTGCACGGCGCTGATGCTTGCGGGAGGGAACAAGACGTCATCCTGGCCTGCGATGAACCGGACGGGGACGCCGGTGGCCGCGAGCATGGCCGGCTTCCAACGTGGCATCTGCCCACGCAGGGTCTGAAACGTGACATCGTTGAAGCTCGCGATTTGCAGATAAAGTCGCTCGCTAGCGGGGTCGTCTCGGCGGATGCGCGGACCCAGAACCCTTTCTGCCTGCGACAAGTCGGTAGCCTGATCCAGTCTTGATTTGATCTCGGATTGCAGCGGTTCATTGACTTCGAGTCCGATCAACGAGTTCGCTATGACCAAACCGATCACCCGTTCGGGATAGGTGCAGGTGAAATTGGCGCAAGTTCCACCACCCATTGATTGTCCAACCAGGAAGGCCCGCGCTATGCCGAGCGCATCCATCATTCCGGCAAGATCGGGCACATAACGCGACTGGCCGACTTTGCCGCGATCGTCGGAATTTCCAAACCCGCGATGATCGAATACGATGACCCTATAGCGGTCGGCAAAGGCATCGACCTGCTTGTGCCAACTGGCATGATTGCCTCCCACGCCGTGTGCAAAAATTAGGGCCGGACCGGCTCCGTAATCTTCGTAATAGATCGCGTTTTCCGCGATGGTCACGAGCGGCATGACAATCCCCAACAACGACGACGGCTGACGTTATGGAATACTGTATGCAAACTGTTGGTAGGTCAAGAGGGGGGTGCTGGAGGGCGCCGGTCAGTGAGCAGGGCGATGTGCCGAAACCCGGTCGCCGAGCCCAGCCGTAGATCAGGAGGTGCAAATCCTAGGCAGCTAAGCTAGCAGGGACGGCGGCTTGATCGATGACCTGCTGATAGAAATCGGTTTGCGCCAGGCAAGCCGCTGCCAGAACTTTCGCATCCTTGCGCAGCAGCGACTGAAGCACCGCCTCCAGACTGTCACCCGCCGCCTGCTGCACGCGCGCGTCAAGGTGGACCGTCGCAAACGCCATGCCAAGCCTAGTATCGCACAGGAACAGGCTGTGGGCCAGTAGGTTGTTTGTACAAATTGCGCGCAAAAAATCGCCGAATTGTACGAGGCAGACAAGTAAGTCCTGGGTTGCCGCATCGCGCTGCAAGCAGGCTTTCGCTTCGGCAACGACCTTGCACAACTGATCGATCTGCATCGACGTGGCGTGCCTAAGCACGTTCTGCGCGAAGCTGGGCATCATCAGTTTCTTGACTTCGACCAACTGGGCGATTTCGCGGCTGGAAAAGCTGGAGGCAACGTAGCCTTGGCTGCCAAATGTAACAAATCCATCGCGATGAAGCTGGGCAAGCGCTTCGCGCACCGGAGTCCGCGAAACCTGATAGCGCAGAGCTAAGGTCAATTCTGGCAGGCGCTTGCCGGACGGAAGAGCGCCGAGTAGCAAGTCTTCGCGAATGAGCGAATAGATTTGATTGCGGAGGTGTTCGACGTGAACCACCGTCTTGGCTTTTATTTCCATGCTGCCTTCATAATTCCTGCGAAATCCCGGCACTGCGCGCTCAGTCATCGTGAACTTTGGCGTTCACTGCCTCCGATTGGAGCGTGAACTGCTCGCATCGCGAGCGGAACCGCACCAAACACATGCATGTTACATACAGAATACCGATTGACTTTGATCTCGCGCAATCAAGCAGGATTGTCGTACCGCTTCGATCCACGGAGAGGTCTCTCCCTGTCGCAGGCAGTGGTCGGCGGCAGGTCAATCAGGCCAAAGCGCACACAGAAATCTGTGGACGCCCCACGGAAAGCAAGCGGGTAAATCGGGATAACTGCGCGACGATCGGATGCTGCCATCTGTCCGGCCTGTTGTTGCAGCTTGGATGCTGCTGGCCAGTATGGGAGTTCGCGGACCCGATCCAAATCAGACAGACGCGCTCGAGGCACAAACCTGTGTTCTGGTTTTTCGGATCCCGTCTTGTCGACTGTTGCGCCATACCCTCCTTCGCGTCGCTTGCCGTCCTCCGACGACCTCTGGTGGTGACTGGTTAAATTGACACCACCGGAGCTCTGTAATCCTGCTTCGACACCAGCACCGCCCAGACGATGCGTGCGGTCTTATTCGCCTGGGCCACGCTGATCAGCATCCGCGGTTTGCGCGCGAGCATCCCGGCAAGCCAGGAGCCCTCGGGCGGACCGCGCCGGCTCGCGTGCTGAACCATCGAACTCGCTCCGATGATCAGCAATCGCCTCAATGTGCGCTCGCCCATCTTCGACGTTCGACCCAGTCTGGTCTTGCCGCCCGTCGACTTCTGTCGCGGCGTGAGCCCAAGCCAGGCGGCAAAATCTCGCCCACGCTTGAACGTCTCCATGGCGGGAGCGAGTGCCGCGATGGCAGTCGCCGCGATCGGTCCGATCCCAGGAATCGTCATCAGCCGTCGCGCGACCTCATCCTCCCGGGCTCGCCGAGCAATCTCCTTATCGAGCACTGCAATCCGAACATCGAGCTCGTCGAGCAGGCCAAGCATTACCCGAAACATGTCGCGCGCCGCCTCTGGTAAGGACGCGCCAACCTCTTGGTTGATCAACTCACCAAGCTGCGTCACCCATGCCGGTCCGCGGGGTGCAACCCAGCCATACTCGGCCATATGCCCGCGGATCGCGTTGATCGTCTGGGTACGCTGTCGCACCAGTAAATCGCGCGTGCGGAACACCAGGCTTGACGCCTGCTGCTCCTCACTCTTTATAGCCACGAACCGCATGTTGGGTCGTTGCGCTGCTTCGCAGATCGCCTCCGCATCTGCTGCATCGTTCTTCTGCCGCTTCACGAATGGCTTCACATATGCTGGTGGGATCAGCCGAACCTCATGCCCAATAGCGGTCAACTCACGCGCCCAATGGTGCGCGCTGCCGCACGCCTCTATCGCTACCAGGCAACGCGGTTGCGAAGCGAAAAACTCCAGGATCTTACCCCGCGCCAGGCGACGGCTGTACAGCATCTGCCCTCTCGCATCAGCGCCATGCGCCTGAAAAACGGACTTGGCGATATCTAGACCAATCGTGCTAACTTCACTCACGGACGCCTCCTCTAGGTGCTCCACAACACCTACCTTGGCACATCAATGCCGTCGGGGGGCGTCCACCCCATCAGACAGCGCGAAGAGGCAGGATGAGCCGGAAAGCTGGCAGAGCTGGCAGAGCTGGCGCTAGAAGATAGTTTCGAGGTGGCTTTTTACCATTAGAATATATGCGCGCATCGCTTGTTCGGCGCCTTCTGCGTCGCCAGCAATGATGGCTTGTGCAATGGCCTGGTCATGCTCGAATTCAAGTTCACGGTAATGCGGGGCGCTGAACATCCGGCGTCGGGTCGGCTGGGCTTGATCGTCAAGCAGCGCGGAACAGCGCGCGAGTAGCGAGTTGCGGCACATGCTGCGCAAGGTCTCGCGAAACTCCAGGTTGGCCTCGATAAACGCATCTACGTTGTTCGTTTCATGGGCAGCTTGTTCTTGCTTCAATATCTGTGACAGTTCACGCTTGCTCGCCTGCGAGCCGCTGGCCGCGAGGTAGGCCAGCCGAGGGTCCAGCAGCTCACGCACCTCATGTCGATCGATTGTCGTCTGATCGTCGTCCGTGGCAACCTCGTAGCCGCGTTCGGCGGTGCTCAACTTGCCTTCGCGCGACAGCTGGAACAGAGCTTCGCGCACCGGTGTGCGCGATACGCTGTAACGCTTCGCCAAGTGACCTTCAACCAGCCGACTACCCGGTTTGAACTCTCCCGATTTCAAGTCTTCAAGAATCAGTCTGTAGACTTGGTCACGCAAGCGATCGACCTGCACGACCGTCCTGCTTCGGATACTCATTGGCCCACGTCGCTCCTCTGATACTCACGGCAACCATGGGAGGCACGCCGGCAATTGGCAATACGAGAGAGGGTTCGTATGGCGTACTCCGCATGCATTTGCGGTGTGCTGCAATCCCCTCTTCCTTCATCGGATAACGGCATGCTGTCGCCGACGCAATCAGCTTCATGCATCCCAATTCAGGACCACGCGCCCGGCAGTCCGGTCGGATCTATCCACTAACCCGCTGAACCATACAGCGACTTGACGACCTCGCGTTGACTCCTAAGAATGCATACAGTATGCGGCATGGCGACCTAAATAGACAGGATCTGCGCTTGATGAACGATATTCCCTCGACGATGCGAGCGGTTCGGCTCGACCAAGTGGGTGGACCCGAAAATCTCGCGGTGGTCGACGTGCCAACGCCAGCAGTCGGGCCGCATGATGTGTTGATCAAGACGGCGCTGGCCGGACTGACCTATGGCGATACTGAAGCGCGGCGTGGCACTTATTTCTCCACGACGGTTCTCCCGCATTATCCTGGACGGGAAGTGGCCGGCACTGTTGTAGCTGTGGGGGACAGCGTGACCGGTATCGCAGTGGGTGACCGAGTCATGGCGCTAGTTGTGTCGGGCGCATGCTGCGCCGAATACGTAGCGGCCCCCACGGTGCCGACCACGACGAAGGACGGTCGGTCTTACCCGCCGGCCGATATTACCAGGATTCCGGATAGCGTTTCGTTCGAATGCGCCTTGCCATACATCGTCAATTACCGGCTTGCCCATTTCCTGTTCGAAGGATCGAGCAAGGTCCCAAAAGGCGCAACGGTGCTGGTCCACGGCGCCAGCGGCGGTATGGGTTCAATGGTCATGCAGTTGGGCGAAGCCAAGGGATGCCACGTCATCGCGACCTGCCGTACTGCGCAGGAGGAGGAGTTCTGTCGTAAGTTGGGGGCCGCAGAAGTTATCCGGGTCGATACCGAAGATTATGTAGCGAAGGTGCTGACCTTGACGTCCGGGCGCGGGGTCGATTTCAGCTTCAATGGTGTGGGCGGTGAGACGCTGAACCGTGACTTCGAGGTGATGGCACCATTCGGAGAAATTCAAGCTTATGGCTATGTCGCCGGGAAAACCCTGTTTGACGTTTTCCGCATTGGCAAAACCATCGCTATCAAGACCTTCGCGGCTGATGATTTCTTCCCAACCCCAATGCTCCCTGCTGCTACGCAGGCAATGCTCAACCTGTTTGAATGCGGTCCCCTGTATGCCGCCGAAATGATCTTCCCGATGAGCGAAGTCGTCGAGGCGAACCGCTTGCTCGATCGCGGCGGCGTAATCGGGAAAGTGGCCTTGCGGCCGTGAAGCGGCCCAAAACGCACCAGTGCCAACCAGCTGTCAGGATCGCGAAATGACCGTAGCGCCTTATTACATCCATCGCATGATCCAGGCTATCCATCGCGACCCGGAGGCTTGCGCCGCCTTTGCGAGCGATCCAGCCCCTTACTACGCGCGCTATGGGCTCGATCAAAGGCAGATTGCCTTGCTGGAGGATGCCTCCGTAGCCTCGATGACCGAACTGGGCGTTCACCCTAATTTGCAAATGAAATATCTGCGCATGCGCACACCCCGACCGGCAGCTGGTGAGTCTGCTCTACCAGGCCCTCTTGACGCATATCTCGATAGACTTCTGGAGAAGCGTAATGGGTAAGCTTCTTGGCGCCATTTGTATGCCGCACGTCATGTTCCCGCCCGACGGTGTAGAGGAAGCAGCCGAAAGGGTGTTTGCAGGGATGATGGAAATTCGCCGTATAGTCGAGCGGCTCAACCCAACCCTGATCGTAATGGCCGCGGGCGATCACTTTAACAATTTCGACCTTGCTGTCCAAATTCCGATCGGCGTTGTGGTGGCCGACGAAATGACGTCGCTTGCCGACGCCGGATTGCCGTCCCAGGTCTTCCCCGGGCACCGCGAATTTGCGGAAGGCTTCGTTCGCTTCGCTTCGAAGCACGACTTCGAGATTGTCCAGATCGAGGAGGTTCGGCCAGATCACGGGATAGCCTTCCCCAAGACTGTGGTCGACCCGGCTGGCCATATTCCGATCGTGCCGGTCTATCTCAATGCGGTTATCCCGGTGCCGCCGTCGCCGGCGCGATGTCACCGACTTGGACAGGTGCTGAAGGGCTATGTAGAGGATTGCAGACCGGCAGATGAAAAGGTGCTGGTCATCGGAACCGGTGGTCTTTCGCACTGGCTCAGGGTGCCCGGCGAAGGCCGCATCGCTGAAGACTTCGACAGCCATGTAATCGCCGCGCTGATCGATGGGGATAGCGCACGCATCGCAGCTCTTCCCAGCGAGGAAATTATCGCCGCCTCTGGAAATGGTGGTCTGGAAATCATCAGTTGGCTATTTGCAGCAGCTGCGGCCGAAGGTGGGTTTGGGCGCAAGGTGTTTTACGAACCGATCCCCGCATGGGTGACGGGCATGGGCGCTATTGAACTGCTGCACCTGAGCGACCCGGATTGAGTAACCACCGTCCGTTTGTACGCAACGTGCGGCCAGCGAAGCAGAGATATCTCAATGTCGGTTTGGCTGGAAGTGCGCGTGTCAGCAATATGGCAGCGAAGCTTTGCGGGCAGGAGCCGTCGTTGCACGCGCATCGCGCCGGGTTCGGGTTAAACCCAATCGGCTCATTGAAGGTTGCGCTCCTGGTACCGCTGATAGCCGCACAACAGACCCTTGGTTGGTTGACTATCACCCAGTTTGGCCTGGACCGTTAGAGCGGTTTCCGCTCATTCTGGTTCATAGCCGCAGGATTTGAAGTAGTTGGCGCATTCGTCGGGCTGGAAGATGTCGACGAGCTTGCCGATGAGGTCCCACAACCCGCTGACGGTTCGCTCGCCCGCCTTGCGGAGCATGGCCTTGAGCCGGGAGAAGGCCTTTTCGATCGGATTGAAGTCCGGGCTGTATGGCGGGAGGAAGCGCAGGCTTGCACCGGCTGCTTCGATCCTTTCCTTCACGGCGGCCCGCTTGTGGCTCGAGAGGTTGTCCATGATGACAACGTCGCCGGGGCGCAGCTCGGGCACCAGGACCTGCGCGACATAGGCTTCGAACCAGTCGCCGTTGATCGGTCCGTCCAACACCATCGGCGCCACCATGCCGGTCATGCGCAGGCCAGCAACGAGCGTGGTGGTCTTGCGATGGCCGTGCGGGAAACCCATCCGCAACCGCTCGCCTTTCGGGCAGCGGCCGTGACTGCGCGTCATGTTCGTGGCGGTCCAGGTTTCATCGATAAAGACGAGGCGTTCGGGTTCGAGATCTATCTGGTCATCGAACCAATGCCGGCGTTGCCTCAGGACGTCGGGACGGTCCTGCTCGATCGCGTGCCCGGTCTTTATGGGATGGCCCGCCCCTTTTCCCCGGCATCGGATATGATGCCGGTGCTTGAAGAGGAAAGGAGCGGACCGATGTCTATTGTGATCCTTGGCATTGATTTGGGCAAGAATGCCTGCAGCG
>NZ_JACLAU010000052.1 GCF_014230305.1 Novosphingobium aerophilum | reverse complement strand
GATGGTCGCTCGGGCAGACCAGCATGATCGCCTCGGGCGGCAGCCGCAGGGCCGCCAGCGCGATCGCCGCCGCGGTGTTGCGGGCCGCCGGCTCGACCACGATCTCGCCCCCGCGCGGTCCCAGTTGGGCTTCGACATGGGGAAGGTGCGCCGTGCCCGTGACGACCAGCGGCGCCGTGAACCGCGCCTCGTCCGCGCAGCGCGCCAGGGTCGCCTCGAACAGCGTCCCCTCGCCCACCAGCGGCAGGAACGGCTTGGGCTTGGCCGCCCGGCTGCGCGGCCACAGCCGCGTGCCACTGCCGCCACAAAGAACAACCGGGGTGAGTTTGTGAGCCATTGTCAGGACTCTTGTGGGATTAGTCGGAGCGAGCCTTCAGCAGGGAACGCGAGCCAATGCAACAACTCTGACCTTGGATTTATCGGTGATTTCAATTCTTCATTTAAAACCCGACCTCGGGTCAACTTCTTCAGTGAATTGTTGCAAGGTTTCAGAGTGAGAACTGTCCTGGCAAGATAAGCTGAACCTTGTTGCCCTGGTCGATCTTTCATGACGGATTCGCCCGAAGGCGATGATCGGATGACAATGTCCGACTGTCTGGTGCGGTCGAGAAGACTCGAACTTCCACGGGCTTTCGCCCACAACGACCTCAACGTTGCGCGTCTACCAATTCCGCCACGACCGCTAAATCGACAGGATCGGCTTCGCTGTGGAAGACCGCCCCGCGGGGTAGGAGCGGGCCCGTAGCAAACCGGTCGGGGGGGCGCAAGCGCCGATGTGCGGTTTTGGCCGGGCCCGGGCGGCCGGCTCGGGTCAGCCGGGAGTCCAGCCATAAAGCACGGCAACGGCCGTGGCGGGTACGTCAGTGCGCGCTTCGTTGATCGTCACGCTTTCCCCGGGGGCGAGCTGCCGCTTGGGCGGCGCGATGTCGAACTGGTACACAGTCAGGCCCTGCTTGTCCTGCAGCACGAACCGGATCGAGGGCACGGTGCGGCGTTCCTTGCCGACGTTGGTGACCTTGCCGCTGATCCCGAAGAACTTCGTCCCGTTGGGCAGGGTGCGGCGATCCATGCGGTTGGGCGGAAAGTCCAGGGTCAGGTCGGGCTGGGCATCGGCGAAGGACTGGCGGGCGAGCGGGGCCCAGTCGGGCAGGCCGTACCAGGCGACCGCCGCGATCCCCACGCAGGCCACCACGGCGAAGGCCGCCGCACCCAGCGTGTAAATCTTCAGCCAGTTGCGGCGCGGGCGGAACGGGGGTTCGTGGGCGAAGGTCGACGCACCATAGCCCAGGCTGTCATCATCGTCGTAGACCCGCGGCGGGATCGGGTCCGGCGTCGGAGCGCTGGCGGCTGGCGAGGCGGCGACCGGATAGTCCGGGACAGGCGGGGGCGCCACCGGCCGCTCGGCAACCGCCGAGCCCGCGGTCCGGAACGCATCCGCTTGAGGCTGATCGGGCCGGTCCGCATCCGGCCGCGGCATGGCGGATGGGGCAGGCTCCCGTTGCGGCACGGGGGCGGGCGTTGCCGGACGCGGTTCGGCTCGGTCGGCCGGAATGGCGATCTCGGGCCCGGCCTGGAACCAACTGTGGCGGCACTTGGCGCATCGCACCGTACGGCCATCGACGCCGATGGCGCTGTCGGGCACGACGTACCGGGTCGCGCAGGCAGGGCAGGCGATGATCATTCATCCCGTCATGCCCTGCCCCGGGCGGTGCGACAAGGCCGCCACGGCCAAGCTGTTCGCGCACGCCCCTTTTTTCCACATCGATTGGTGGCTATAGCATCCGGAGAGGTGAGGTTCGGGCCCGGTCGGCAAGCAGCGCGACCCCGGGTTCAGGGGGATTGACCGAAGGTGATGAAGTTGAGCCCGGCATGATCGGCCCCTGCAGGGCTCCCGCGCCATGACGGCGGCGGCCGGGGGCGAGATCGTCCAGTTCGACAACGTCGGTTTGCGGTATGAAAGCAGCCGCGAGGTGTTGAGCGACGTTTCGTTCACGCTCTATCCGGGCAGCTTCTATTTCCTCACCGGGGCGAGCGGAGCGGGCAAGACCTCGTTGCTGCGGCTGCTCTACCTGGCGCAGCGTCCCTCGCGCGGGGTGGTGCGGATGTTCGGCACCGACACGATCACCCTGCCGCGCGACCGGCTGCCCCTGCTGCGCCGCCGCCTGGGGGTGGTGTTTCAGGACTTCCGTCTGGTTCCGCACCTGTCTGCCTTCGACAACGTGGCCCTGCCGCTGCGCGTGGCGGGGGTGGCGGAAAGCGAGCTGGCCCAGCCGGTTCGCGACATGCTGGAATGGGTTGGGCTGGCCGATCGCATGGCGGCGCGGCCGGCCACCCTATCCGGTGGCGAACAGCAGCGCGTGGCCATCGCCCGCGCGGTGATCGGTCGTCCGCAGTTGCTGGTGGCTGACGAACCGACCGGAAACGTCGATCCCGAGATGGCGGTCAAGCTGCTCCGCCTGTTCGAGGCGATGAACCGCCTGGGCACGACGGTGGTGGTGGCGACTCACGATGCCCACCTGCTGCGCCAGGTGCCCGACAGCCTGATCATGCGGCTTGACCGGGGACGCTTGTCCGATCCCACCGGGGCGCTGCGCTATCCGCCGCGTCGTGCGGTCGGGCCGCTCTGAGGGTTGCGGCATGGACGAACCTGACAGCTTCGCCACCCAGCGCCGGCTCAGCGAGCCGGCCGGCCCGACCGGACCCGAGGACAATGCGGGGACCGACCGTCGCCGCTGGTCTCGGCAGGAGCGGGCCCAGGCCCAGATCGTGCCGCAGGAGCGCCTGCAGGGCCCAATCCCCTGGGTGATCGCGATCATGGTCGGGCTGATGGTGATTGCCGCGGCCGGGGCCCTGGCCCTGCGCAACACTGGCCGCGCGGCGACCTCCGACCTGGCTGGCGGGATCACCGTCCAGATTGTCGAGGCCCGGCCCGAGGTGCGGGCCCGGCTGGCCGAACGGGCCGCCCTGGTCCTGCGCGAACAGCCCGGGGTCAGCGACGTCGAGCTGGTGCCGCAGGGCGAGCTCGACGCGCTGGTCGAACCCTGGCTGGGGCAGGACGCGCCCGAGATCGAGGACAGTGCCGGCGGTTCGGCCTATGCCGATCTCCCGGTCCCCGCGCTGATCGACGCGCGGCTGGCAGGTCCGGCCGATCCGGCGCGGCTGGCCGCGCTGCGGGCAGTGCTCCAGCGCGAGGTGCCCGCCGCCCGGGTCGATGCCCAGTCGACCTGGCTGACCCCGGTGTTCGGCGCGATCGAATCGCTCACCTGGCTGGCGCTGGCGCTGATCGTCCTGCTCGGGCTGGCCACCGGCGCGGCGGTGCTGCTGGCGGCGCGGACGGCCCTGGGCAACAACCGTGGCACGATCGAGATCGTTCACCTGCTGGGCGGTACCGATGCCCAGATCGCGCAGATCTTCCAGCGATCGACCGCGATCGACGCGGCGGGAGGCAGTATCGCGGGCTTTGCCGCGGCCTGGATCGTGGTCGTGCTGCTGGGCCGCACGTTCGGCGCGCTGCAGGCCGGGCTGGTGACCGGAGGGGCGCTGGGCTGGTCGGACTGGGCGGTGCTGGCGCTGATTCCGGTGGGTGCGGTGGCCCTGGCAACGCTGACCGCCCGCTGGACCGTGATGCGCGCGCTCAAGGGCATGCTATAGGCGTGGCATGATCCGTCGGCTGGTCTCGTCCCTCGCCCTGATCTGGGTGCTCGGGTTCCTCTGGTTCGCGATCCTCTTGCCGCGCCCGGCCGGCACGGTGAAGACCGACGGCGTGGTCGCCCTGACCGGTTCGGGCGGGCGGATCGAGCGCGGGATCGCGGTGATCGAGCATCACCTGGCGCCGCGTTTGCTGGTCTCCGGGGTCGACCGCGAGGTGCGTCCGCGCGAGTTCGCGGCGGAGTACCGCATCGACGATGGCCTGCTGCGCTGCTGCATCACGCTGGGTTACGAATCGGTGGATACCCGCAGCAACGCGCGCGAGGCGGCCCGGTGGATCGCCCGGCACAAGATGCATTCGGTGCGACTGGTCACCAGCGACTGGCATATGCGCCGCGCCGCCTTCGACCTGGCCCAGGTTGCGCCGGCCGGGGTCATCGTGATCGAGGATGCCGTGCCGACCCAACCCAGCTTCTATGCGTTGTTCCTGGAGTACCACAAGCTGATCGCCCGGGTGATCCAGCGGACCTGGGGTGACTGACCGACCATGACGCATGCCCATCGGACCGCGACCACAGCAGGCCATGTCCTGCGCTCGATCCTCTATTACGTGCTGTTCTACGGCGGATCGGTCCTGCTTGGCCCGGTGGTGGCGACGCGAATGCTGCTGCCGGGCACGGGGTTCGTCCAGACGGTGCACGCCTGGACCCGCTGGCACAGGTGGTGCGTGGTCCATGTGCTGGGCATCGCGATCCGGATCGAGGGCCCCGTGCCGAGCGGCCCTTTGCTGGTCGCGCTCAAGCATGAAAGCCTGTTCGAGGCGCTCGATCTGCCGGTGCTGCTGGATCGCCCGGCGGTCTTCGCCAAGATGGAACTGCTGCGGGTGCCGGCCTGGGGCAAGGCGGGCCGCCGCTATGGCCTGATCGGGGTCGAACGCGATCAGGGCGCCAAGGCCCTGCGGCAGATGATCGCCGAGGCGCGCCAGCGTACCGCCGAAGGGCGGGTCCTGGCGATCTTTCCCGAAGGCACCCGGGTCCCCCATGGTCGGCAGCCGCCGCTGCAATCGGGCTTCGCCGGCGTCTACAAGCTGCTCGGCCTGCCGGTGGTGCCGGTGGCGCTCGACAGCGGGGCGCTGTTCCGGGGGCGCTGGAAGCGCCGCGGGACGATCACCTACCGCTTCGGCGAGACGATCCCGCCCGGCCTTCCGCGCGAGGAGATCGAGGCGCGGGTTCACGCCGCGATCAATGCGCTGAACCCGGTCGAGCGCGCGTGAGCCCGCCCCGCAAGACCCGCCGGCCATGGTACAAGGTGCTTGGGCCCGGGCTGGTCACCGGGGCGGCCGACGATGATCCCAGCGGGGTCGGCACATACAGCCAGGTCGGCGCCCAGTTCGGCTATGGCATGGCCTGGACGCTGTTCTTCGGCTTTCCGCTGCTGGCCTCGATCCAGGCGGTCTGTGCCCAGATCGGGGCGGTGACCGGCAAGGGCATCTCGCAGAACCTGCGCCAGCACTATCCTCCGGCGCTGTTGCGCGGTGTGGTCACGCTGCTGCTGATCGCCAATGTCATCAACATCGGCGCCGATCTGGGCGCCATGGCGGAATCGCTGGCCCTGCTGCTGCCCGGCCCGGCCCTGGCCTATGTCGCCATGTTCGGGGTGCTCTCGGTCGGGCTCGAGATCTGGCTGAGCTACGATCGCTATGCCGGCATCCTCAAATGGTCGACCTTGTCGCTGTTCGCTTATGTCGCGGTGGTTTTTGTCGCCCGGGTCCCCGCGGGCGAGGCCCTGCGCGGGACGCTGGTGCCGTCGTTCCGGTTCGGCCAGGACGAGGCCATGGCGCTGGTCGCGATCTTCGGCACAACGATCAGCCCCTACCTGTTCTTCTGGCAGGCCGGGCAGGAGGTGGAGGAACAGCGTCGCCGCCACGTCAAGCCGCTGATGGTCTCGCCGCGCCGCATGGCCGGTCCGGAACTGGCCCGCATTCGCACCGACACGCTGATCGGGATGGGCTTTTCGCACATCGTTGCCCTGTTCATCGTCGTGGCGACCGCGGCGACCCTGCATGCCCATGGCGTGACCCGGATCGAAAGCGCCGCCCAGGCGGCCGGCGCGCTCCGCCCGATCGCCGGGGACCTGGCCTTTGCCCTGTTCGCGGTGGGGATCATCGGCACCGGGCTGCTCGCCGTGCCCGTCCTCGCCGGATCGGCGGCCTATGCGGTGAGCGAGGCGTTCGGCTGGGCCGAAGGGCTGAACCGGCGCCCGCGCGAGGCCCGGGCCTTCTACGCGGTGATCGCCCTGGCCACGGCGGGAGGGATCGCGCTCAACCTGCTGGCGATCGATCCGATGCGCGCGCTGTACTGGAGCGCGGTGGTCAATGGCCTGCTCGCCCCGCCGCTGATGGTCGTGACCATGCTGATCGCCCGCAATCCGCGGGTGATGCACCGGCTGACGATTTCCCCGCTGCTGACGCTCGGCGGGTGGCTTTCCACCGCCGTGATGGGGGTGGTCGCGCTGGTCTTTCTGCTCAGTTGAGCGGCTTGAGCGGGAGACGCCGGATCAGAACCCGGCCTTGACCCCCACGACGACAACACGGCTTTTGGCGTCCTGATCTGACCAGGTGCTGCCGTCAGGGAAATTGCCGCCGGACAGGAAGTTGAGTGGGACAAAGCCCTTGACGCGGACATATTCGCCGAACAGCTCGATGGTCTCGCCGAGCTGTTGCGCCAGCCCCAGGGTGAGCTGATCCTGACGATGCCACGGCGATCCGACGGCACCCGGGATGAATTTGCTGTATTCGGCACTCACCCGCAGACCGTCGACCAGCTTGGGTCGATAGCGCGCGCCGACGGTGAAAGCGCTGACCCTCGAGGCGGGGAAGAGCGACAGTGGGTTATTCGGGTCCGGCACGCGGGTGCCCGGCCAGATCCGGGTGGTGCGCGAAAGTTCGCCAATCAGGCGCAGCCGGCCGGCATCGAGCCGTCCATAGACTGACCACGCCGGCACTGCCACGCTGCAGGCCCCAAAATGCTGGACAGGATAGGGCTGGCAATAGGCCGAACCGCGCAGATAGCTTGCTCCCGCCATGAAGCTGGTGTCTGGCGAGATGCGCACTGTATAGCTGCCATCGATCGCGAAGTTGTTCAGCTTGGACGGCACGGCGGTCCCGTCGACCGGCATGTTGGCGCTGCGGAACTGCGCCCCGCCGACCACGGCCATGCCCCGCAGGCTCAAACTGCCGTCATAGTAGCCGAGCAGGCCGCCGTAGGCGAGCGGGGCGAAGGCATGCCAGACCGAACTGTTGGAAAACGGGCTGACCGAATCCTGCAGGCCGAAAGGCACGTCGAGCTTGCCGGCGGCTGCATAGATCGGCCGTTTGGCAAGGTTGCCCCACAACATATAGGCCTTGCGCACCTGAACCTGGTTGCGGGTCAGGGCCGTCAGCGTCCCCGCTCCAAAGCTCTGTTCCGGATCGTAGAGCATCTCGACATAACCGGTGAAGTCGGGATGGGGGTTGAATGTGAAGGCCAACTGAGCGCTGTTGACCGTGATTTCCTGCGTGTCGAAGGTGCGCTGATTGTTGCCCGTGGGGTGGCGCATCAGATAGCCGAACTTGTTGGCGCGGTTGGAATGGTGGAAATCGCCAATCACCACCACGCGACCGCTGACGGTGACGGTGTTGTCGAGCTGGCCGTCGCGTCGGGCGCGCAGTTGGATCAAGGTACGATCGTTTACCCCTTCGGTGTGCTCTAGGATCGCGCGGCTGTAGGCCGGGCTCAGCCCGATCGTCTGGCGCGGAACTGGTGCCGACGCGGCGACCGGCGCGGCGGCAAGCATAAGGTCATCTGGCGCTGATGCGGCAGCAGGTGTTGTCTGCGGAGAAGGTGCGGGAACCGGTGCCGCAGCCTGCGCAGCAGCCTGTTCACGCAGTGCCTGGACCTCAGCCTGGAGGCGCGCGTTGGCTTCTTCGAGCCGCTTCAGCCGGACGTTCCAGTCGGGATCGGCCGCTTGGGCCAGCGCCGGGCTCGACATCAGGATGAAGGCCGGAACCAAAAGGGTCGACGTGGTGCGGAGCCTCGTTTTCATTGATCACTGTCCTGATCGGGCACTTCGTTCAGCGTGCGGTCTTCATGGCGCCCTGAAAGGCCAGCGCGTGCTGGCGGATTTCAGGGTTACCGGGCATGGCGGCGAGCGCGCGACGCATCAGATCAACCGCCTCGGGCGTGGCGCCACCGGATCGGAACAGCGCCCAGGCCAGGGTGTCGAGTACGATCGGGTCGTTCGGTGCTGCAGCCAGGGCGCGTCGGCCGATGGCAACCGCCCGAGGCAGATCGCCCAGTTGGGTGGCTGCCATTGCGGCATTGTTGAGCAGGATGACGTTGGAGCTGGCCGGGTCCTTGGCGAGAAGCTGAGTGTAGATGGTGTTGGCCTTGGCCCAATCGCCGGCCCGAATTGCCGCGTCGGCGGCAGCGAGCTGCTGGCCCTGAGGTCCTGGATTGGCCGCCGCGGCCTGGCGTGATTTGTACGTTGCGGACGAGGGCAGCCCCAGCTGCGCGGTAAGGTCCGCCGCCATGCCGAGCACCGCGGCGGGCGCATTGGCCGCGTCGGCCACAGGCTGCAGCGCCTTCCAGGCGGCGTCACGGTCGCCCAGTGCCAGATAGGATTCGGCGAGGGCTACGCGAGCACGGCCGTCTTCACCCCCTTGCTGGAGGAACCTGTTGAGCAGCGCCACCGCCTGTTCATGCTGGCCGCGCTTTGTGGCAACCAGTCCTGACAACATCACCGCTGGCGGAAACTGTCCGACCTCTCCCAGCCCGAGCAGGATCGAGTTGGCTTCCTCGGTCTTGCCGGCGTCGAACGCCAGTTGAGCACGGAAGTAGCCGACGGCGATGGCGTTCTGGCCCATGGCATTCGCCGCAGCATCCAGAATCGCCTTGGCGCCATCGCGATCGCCGCGGTCATAGGCGATGGTGGCCTTGCCGAGCATGGCGGTCTGGTGTTTGGGACGCAGCGCGAGGACGGCGTCAAAATGCCGATCGGCTTCGTCCAGCTTGCCGCCGATCAGCGCCACCCTGGCGGCCAAGAGCTGGGCGGGCACATCCTTGGGGCTGGCCTTGACCGCCTCCGCCGCCATCTGCCCCGCCCGGTCACGGTCGCCGTCCTGAAGTGCCCGTTCGCCGACCAGCACCTTCAGATCGGTCGATTGCGGATAGGCGGCAAGACCCTTGGCCAGAAGCGCGTCCGCAGCATCGAAGTCGCCCGTGGCCATCTTCGCGCCAGCGGCCACGGCATAGGCCAGGCCATCGGAGTAAGGACCATTCCCCAGGAGATCGAGCGCCTCGCGCGGTTGACCGGCCATCAGCCGGGTCTTGGCCAGCAGCACCTTGGCACGGCTGCCCATGGCGGGATCGTTGAGCAAGGCTTGAAACTTGGTCTGGGCGCGATCGTAGTTGCCGAGCGCCAGTGCGATCTGTCCATCGAGGAAGGCGATTCGGGGGTCACCCGGATTGGCCTCACCGGCCGCAAGTGCTGCCTTTTGGGCGGTCAGGATGTCGCCCGCGTTAATCAACGCCTCGATATCGTCCGGTTTCGGCACAGAAGGCGATCCGCACGCGGCAAGTGCGAAAAAAAGAGCAGAAATGGCCGCCTTGGAAGCTCTCATTGTCTTGTCCCGCGTCGTTCCGCAGCGAATGAAGGCGCTACGGACTGCGTCGACGCGGTGTCTCGAGAGGCGAACCAACCGCTCCCGACCGGGCTCCACGCCAACAGTTCACTCGCAACGGGGTAACGAACAATGCTTAAGACTTCGCTCAAAGCGCTCGCCGCCGTCGCTGCCCTCGCCGCAGTGAGCCCGGCCTCGGCCGCAACCTACACCTACACGATGACGAACAACGATGTTCTGACCATCGACAACGTGCTGAACACCGCCACCTTCAAGGGCGCGACCATCAACGCCTCCATGAAGAGCGCCGACTTCTCGAAGTTCATCGGCGGCGCCACGCCGACCTTCACCGCCGTGCTCTCGGCGCTGGACGGCACCCGTCTGATCAACGGTCAGTGGCTGACCGACAACCCGCTCAACGCGACCACCACGCACCCGCAGAAGCTGATCATGAGCGGGTCGAGCGTGAACCTGTGGGCCTGGTGGGGCAACCCGATCCAGGGCGGCGACTACGTCACCACCATCAAGAACTACAGCGCGGTTCCCGAGCCGGGCATGGTCGGCCTGCTGGGCGCCAGCGTCCTTGGCCTGGCCTTCGCCCGCCGCCGCAAGGCTGTTGCCGCCTGAGGCCATGCCGCACGCCTGTCGCCCGAGGCCCATCCTCGCCGGCGATACGAAAAATCCCGCCTCACCGGCGGGGTTTTTTGTTGCTGCGTCGTCCGGGGGAGGGCCTGCCCGTGGCGGGCTCCCGGGCGCGGTGGACAGGTTCGACACCACAGGGAATAGCCGGGATGGGTGGGGAGCGGACGTTGGGCGGCTCGACGAATGGAGTCACCAACTCCACAGTCGGATATACCCAAACCGCGCTCAGGCTGAGCCTGTCGAAGCCCATGTGATGCGGTTGAGCTGGGTATGCGGATCGTTCCATCTGGGGGCACGGTCGCAGGAATGTGGGGCGGATGCCTGCGCGTGGCCTTCGACAGGCTCAGGCTGAGCGGGGCTTGGTGCGGAAACAGAGCGGGATTTCACTACTGATCCCGGCCGAAACCCGACTTCACCTCAATTCAAACGCCTAGCCGTCGCTCTGGTGATCGCCGCGGCCGAAGTCGGGCCGGGCGTCGTCCTGGCCTTCGGCGATGATCGACCGGCGGATCGCGCGGGTGCGGGTGAACTGGTCGAACAGCATCTCACCATCGCCCTTGCGGATTGCCTTCTGCAATTCGGTCAGGTCTTCGGTGAAGCGCTGCAGCATTTCCAGCACCGCATCGCGGTTGGACAGGAACACATCGCGCCACATCGTCGGATCCGATGCGGCGATCCGGGTGAAGTCGCGGAAGCCGCCGGCCGAATACTTGATCACCTCGCTGCGGGTCACCTCTTCCAGGTCCGATGCCGTGCCGACGATGGTGTAGGCGATCAGGTGGGGCAGGTGGCTGGTCACCGCCAGCACCAGATCGTGGTGCTCGGGGGTCATGATCTCCACCGTCGCCCCGATCGCTTCCCAGAACCGGCTGAGCGAATCGAGCTTGGCGATGCTGGCCTCGGCGGGCGGGGTGATGATGCACCAGCGCTTGCGGAACAGGGCGGCGAAGCCGGCATCGGGGCCGGAATGCTCGGTCCCGGCGACGGGGTGGGCCGGGATCACGTCGATCCCGGGCAGGGCCTGGGTCAGTTCGCGCACCACGGTCTGCTTGGACGAACCGACATCGCTGACCAGCGCATCGGGCGCCAGGGCTCCCGCCACGCTGGCGGCGGCGGCACTCATCGCGCCCACGGGCACGCAGAAGATCACCAGGTCGGCCCCCGCGACGGCCTCGGCCGCGGTCTCGGGCACCAGGGCCGCCAGCCCGCGTTCCCGGGCCCGGGCCCGCGTGGCCGGATCGAGGTCGAACCCGCTGGTCCGCACCCCCGGCAGGTGCTGCTGGACGGCCAGCCCGATCGACCCGCCGAGCAGTCCCAGGCCGATGATCGCGACGTGGCGGAAGGGCATCAGCCGGCCCCGGTCAGGCGCCGCAGCACGGCCGTGACATCGTCCATCTGGGCCGAGGTCCCGATCGTGATGCGCAGCGCCTGCGGCAGGCCCTGATTGGGCAGCCAGCGGACAATGTAGCCCGCCTCGGCGAGCGCCTGATAAGCGGTCTCGGCGCTGAGCGCGCCTTCGAACAGGACCAGCACGAAGTTGGCCTGGCTGGGCAGGGGGCGCAGGCCGTGGTTGCCCATCGCCTCGAGCGCGGCGACGAAGCGGGCCCGTTCGGCGGCGTTGTGTTCGCGCGCACGGGTGACGAAGGCCTGGTCGGCCACCGCCGCCAGGGCCATAGCTTGCCCGCTATTCGTCACGTTGAACGGCCCGCGGATGCGGTTGAGCGCGTCGATCAGCCCGGGCGCGCCGGTGCCCCAGCCGATCCGTTCGCCGGCCAGGCCATAGATCTTCGAGAAGGTCCGCGTGACCAGCACATTGTTGTGGGCCGCGGCCAGGGCCAGGGCGCCGTCGTCATCCTCGGGCGCCAGGTATTCGGCATAGGCCTGGTCGAGCACCACCAGCACGTCGGCCGGCAGTCCGGCGTGGAGCCGGGCGATCTCGCCGCGGGGCAGGAAGCTGCCGGTGGGATTGTTCGGATTGGCGACGAAGACCACCCGGGTGCGTTCGGTCACCAGTGCCAGCAGGGCATCGACATCGGTGCCGTAATCGGCATCGGGCGCGACCACCGGGGTTGCCCCGCAGCGCCGCGCGGCGATGTCGTAGACCGAGAAGCCATAACGGACGTAGATCACCTCGTCCCCGGGGCCGGCATAGGCCTGGGCGGCGATGTGGAGGATCTCATCCGATCCGGTGCCCATCACGATGCGGGCCGGGTCGATCCCGTGGCGTTCGCCCAGCGCGGCGCGCAGCGCCTTGCTGTCCGGATCGGGATAGGCCGCAGGGGCAACCGCCTCGGCCCGGGCCGCCAGGGCCAGGGCACTGGTGCCCAGCGGGTTCTCGTTGGCGGACAGCTTGATCAGCGGGCGGCCGTCGGCGCCGGCGGACTTGCCGGGAACATAGGCCTGGATCGCGCTGATCCAGCTCTTGGGCACGGGCGCGGTGGTCATGGTGGCGCGCTTTAGGGGGCATCGCGGGCGGGGGCAATGGGTTGGGTGGCGCTCACCCGCTCCTCCGACGCAAACCATCGTCATCCTGAAACACGTTCAGGATGACGAACCGTGCCGCTGTGACAGTCGGGTGGGTCTGGCCCATCATTGTCCCACCCCATCCCGCCATTGACACGGAGCCGACTTTCCCGGCAATCCCGCGCCTCCGATGGCGACTGCTCCGCTCCCTGCTGCCAGCCAGGTGCTCGACCTGACCGCACCCCTGCCGCTCGATTGCGGCAAGGACCTGCCCGGCGTGCGCATCGCTTACGAGACTTACGGCACGCTGGATGCCGAAGCGTCGAACGCGATCCTGATTTGCCATGCCCTGACCGGCGACCAGTACGTCGCCAGCCCGCACCCGATCACCGGCAAGCCGGGCTGGTGGGTGCGCATGGTCGGGCCGGGGCTGCCGATCGACACCGATCGCCACTTCGTGATCTGCGCCAACGTGATCGGCAGTTGCATGGGATCGACCGGCCCGGCCAGTCCCGCGCCCGATGGCCAGCCCTGGGCCATGCGCTTTCCGGTGATCACCATCCGCGACATGGTGCGCGGCCATATCGCGCTGCTGGATGCCCTGGGGATCGCCCGGCTCCATGCCGTGGTGGGCGGATCGATGGGCGGGATGCAGGCGCTCAGCCTGGCCGCCAACTTCGCCGATCGGGTCGAACGCGCGCTGGTGATCGCCTCGACCGCGCGCCATTCCGCGCAGAACATCGCCTTTCACGAGGTGGGTCGCCAGGCGATCATGGCCGATCCCGAATGGCGCGGCGGGGATTACTACGCGGCGGCCGGCAAGGGGCCCGAAAAGGGGCTGGCCGTGGCGCGGATGGCCGCGCACATCACGTACCTGTCCGAAGAGGGCATGCACGAGAAGTTCGGCCGCAACCTGCAGGACCGCGATGCCAAGACCTTCGGCTTCGATGCCGATTTCCAGGTCGAAAGCTATCTGCGCCACCAGGGCCTGTCGTTCACCGACCGCTTCGACGCCAATGCCTATCTCTACATCACCCGGGCCATGGACTATTTCGACCTGGCCGAGGAACACGGCGGACGGCTGGCCTCGGCCTTCGCCGGATCGCGCACGCGGTTCTGCCTGGTCAGCTTCGATACCGACTGGCTTTACCCGACCGCGGAAAGCCGCCGGATCGCCCACGCGCTGAATGCGGCGGGATGCCCGGTCAGCTTCATGGAACTGTCCGCTCCGTTCGGGCACGACAGCTTCCTGCTGGACGTGCCCACGCTGGACCGGGTGGTCGCCGGGTTCCTCGGATGACCGCCCCCCTGCGCCCCGACCTGGCGATCATCGCCGCCAATGTCGCGCCCGGATCAAGCGTGCTCGATGTCGGCTGCGGCGATGGCGCGCTGCTCTCCGCCCTGCGTGAGCGGCACTGCGATGCCCGCGGCATGGAGCTTGATCCCGCCAACGTGGCGCAATGCGTGGCCCGCGGGCTCTCGGTCATCCAGGGCGATGCCGACGCCGACCTGTCGTTCTATCCCGACGCCTCGATCGACTATGCGATCCTCAGCCAGACGCTGCAGACCACCAAGCGCCCCGATCTGGTGCTGGAGGAGCTGCTGCGGATCGGGCGGCGCGCCGTGGTCAGCTTCCCCAACTTCGCCCACTGGCGGGTGCGGCTGGCGCTGCTGTGGGGCGGGCGGATGCCGGTCACCCGGCTGCTGCCGGTGGCCTGGTATGAAACGCCCAACATCCACCACGTCACGATCGACGATTTCCGCGCCCTGCTGAAGGATCGCGGCATCCGGGTGGAGCAGGCGTGGTTCCTCAAGGGCGATCGCCTGACCGGCGCCGCGGCGGCAAACCTGCGCGCCGAGCACGCGGTGTTCCTGCTGTCGCGCTGAGCGGCCAGAGCATCCTGGCGTGAACCGGGCGCCGCTGGGCGCCCGGTCCGGAGCCGATCACCCCAACGGATGCGTGCCGCACAGCTTGTTGCCGTCCGGATCGCGCAGATAGGCCAGGTACATGTTGAAGGTGGGACGCACGCCCGGCGGGTCTTCGCAGGCGGTGCCGCCGGCGGCCTGTCCCGCGGCCCACCAGGCATCGACCATCTCGGGGCTGTCCAGATGCAGGCCGATCGTCCCGCCATTGGCGGCGCAGGCGGGCTGGCCGTTGATCGGGGTGGTGATCAGCAGGATGCCGCCCTTGTGGTTATAAACAATCCGCTTGCCGTCCGGGGTGAGGGTGCCGGCGGATCCGCCCGCTGCGGCGAAGATGGCGTCATAGAAAGCCTTGGACCTGGCGATGTCGTTGCTGCCCAGCATGATATGAGTGAACACGTTCGTCTCCCGTTTGGTTCACCGAACCTAGATCGGCCATCGCTCGGGTCAAGCCGGTCCCGAGGCCGCGCGCCTGCGGGTTATGCACTGGAAAAAAGCGCCTTTCGCGGTTGATCTTCGCGTCGGGCCTGCGGCATGGGCTTAAGCCATGTGGCAGCTTTACCAGTTTCCGCTCTGCCCGTTCAGCCGCAAGGTCCGCCTGCTGCTCGCGGAGAAGGGCATCGGCTACGAACTGTGGCGGGAGAACCCGTGGGAGGCGCGGGACGAATTCGTCCGGATGAATCCCGCCGCCCGCACCCCGGTGATCCGCAACGATCAGCGTGACATCACCCTGGTCGATAGCCGGGCGATCTGCGAGTACTTCGAGGAAACCGTCGACCGCAATCCGTTGATCAACGGCACGGCGGCCAACCGCGCCGAGACCCGCCGGCTGGTCGCCCTGTTCGATGAGAATTTCTTCGGCGACGTCACCGCCCCGCTGGTGCACGAGCGGATGAAGAAGCGCCTGGTCTATCGCCAGTCGCCCGACAGCCGGGTGCTGCGCGAGGCGATGAAGCTGGCGCACGAGCATCTCTACTACATCGATTACCTGGTCGATACCCGGCCCTGGCTGGCGGGATCGATGATGAGCCTGGCCGATCTTGCCGCTGCAGCGCAAATCTCGGTGGCGGACTACCTTGGCGGGCTCGACTGGGCCGGGCACGAACAGGCCAAGGCCTGGTATTCGGTGTTCAAGAGCCGCCCGAGCTTCCGCCCGCTGCTGGCCGAGCGGATGGAAGTGATCCAGCCGCCGAGCCATTATGCCGATGTGAACTGGTAGGGCCGACGTGAACCGGTAAGCCGGGCGGCCCGAGGGCGTTTTACCCCGCCAGGCCGCGCTTGCTGCCGAAGCGGCCGTGGCTGCGGAAGCGGACCATCCAGCGATCAAGGAACAGCTCCAGCGGCCGCGCCTGCACGCCCAGCTCGGCCAGGCCCGGCAGCCCGGTCGACACATTGCCGGCCTTGAGCAGGGCCAACTGGTCCAGCGAGATCGGGGTGAGCGGGAGGGCGGCGATCAGCTTGGCCACGGCATCGGGCAGCGGCGCGAACAGTGTGCGACGGCCCTGGGCGCAGGCGATGCGCTGGTTGAGCTGGAACATGGTCAGCACCTCGGGCCCGACCAGCTCGAAGGTCTTGCCCCCGAAGGCCTCGGGGTTGCCCAGGGCATTGGCCACGGCCTCGGCCGCATCGTCGACGAAGACGGGCTGCAGCTTGGCCTCGGGGCCGAACACCGGCAGGACCGGAGCCTGGGCGATCAGCCCGGCGAACATGTTGATGAACTGGTCGTCGGGCCCGAAGATCACCGAGGGGCGCAGGATCGTCGCGGCGGGGAAGGCGGCAAGCACGGCCGCCTCGCCCAGGGCCTTGGTCCGCGCATAGGCGACCTTCGATTCCGCGTCGGCGCCGTTGGCCGAAACCTGGACGAAGGCACGGGCCCCGGCCGCCGCTGCGGCTGCGGCCAGCGAACCCGCGGCGCGGACATGCAGCAGGTCCAGATCGCCGCCGAACGCCCCGGCCAGATTGACCACGGCATTGGCTCCTGCGACCAGCCCGGCATGGGCCTCGGTCCGGGTCACGTCGGCCCGGACGAACTGGAGCGAGCCGAGATTGCCCAGCGGCTTGAGCCGGAACCCCTTCTCCGGATGCCGCGACACCACCCGCAACCGCGTCCCGCGGGCGAGCAGCTCCTGGGCGATATGGGTGCCGAAGTACCCGTCGCCCCCGATCAGGACGACAAGCTGGCCGTTGAGGGTGGGGGAGGGGCTGAACATGATCTGGACGGGTCCTGCTGGGCTGAGGGTGGGCTGGATTCAGGCCGCGAGCCTTGGCACAGCCGGTGACGGCGGGCAAGACGGTGGGAAAGGCACGCGAGGGTGCGTGAACACATTGCAGGGACCGAAGGCGCCTGGAATTAGACATCCAGATTCTCTCTGCACAGAGCACACGACCAACCCCTGATCGTCGTCCCGGGCTTGACCCGGGGCAGGGCTTGCGTGGAGATGTTTGGGGAAGAACAGCCGTGTCCCGGGTCCCTGACCTCCGTCAGGGCAGGCAAGCCCGGTCCCGGGTCAAGCAACCGTGGATGGTGTTTGGAATGCCGGGTCATCGCGGGCGATGGCATTGAGGATGGAGATGAGCTTCCGCACGG
>NZ_JACLAU010000051.1 GCF_014230305.1 Novosphingobium aerophilum | reverse complement strand
ATCGTCGCCTGGCCAAGGATGTCGAGGCAACCCTCAAATCCGCAGCAGCATTCCTCTACGCCGCCGCTGCCATGCTCATGATCCGCCGACTGGCACGCTCAGCGTGAGTTTCGAAACCGACTCTAAGGCATTTAGCGGCGTTGATACGACATTAATTGCAAGCGCTGCTGCATCCTTTCTGGGTGGCAAGCTAGCTAGCGCTATCAGCACGCCCGAATCTATCGGTGGCCAAATTGGCGCTCAAGTCGGTGCGGCTTACGGATCGTGGGTTGCAGGTAATCTGATTGCTGCCTCGGGCTTCAATCCCGCAACCTTTGTGGCGGCCGTCGTAATTGTGGCGTTCTGGCAATTGGTCGGAGGTTTGATTGGCTCGATCTTTGGCGGAACACCCAGGTCTGGAGCAGATGTAGTCTGGGATCCACGCGCAGCAACCTTTGCAGTCAGCAACGTTTGGGCCCGGAAAGGCGGGTCGCAGGAGGCCGCTCGCAACTTGGCTTCGGCTGTGAGTACAAACCTTAGCGCTGTCCTCGGAGCAAGCGGGTCCGTTTTGCTTGATCCCCAGGGGATCCAGTATGGATCTTATGGCATGGTTAAGCGTGAATACGTTTACCGCCCACAGGGCGGTGGCTCTGATCAAGGCCAAATCACAGCAAGATTTTCAGGACAAAATGGCGCACAGGCCCTTGTTACACACGGAACCTATATTGCGCTTAACAGTATGCTTGGTAAGATGTCAGGCGGGAATATTTTTGTCAAGCGCGCTATCTCCGGAAACATAGCTTTATCATCTGGAAATCCCAGTATTAACAGTGCGGGGGCTGCGGGAAAGTTCGATGTAAACGCACTGCTCGGCGATGTCAGCATTGGACGTGACTATTCGACGTACTTTGCAAATCGAGCTTCGATCAACTACCTAATATCGGCTGATCCGAATTCGGCGTTTTCGGCGGGATGGATTGTGACGCTGGCAAGAGCCAGCGAGCTCGGCTTAACCAAGCGCGCAGCTACAGACTGGACCGGGGGCTTTGTTAGTTTTCTAGATGAAGCTTTCGACGGTAAAATCGACGGTGCATCCATAAATCCTAGCCAGTTGGTGGGAGCAGTCGATCCTAGCACTGGAGCAAGATACTGGATCGTCTTCGACGCGAGTCAAAATGTTATTGCGAGGATCGACGACACGATCGAAGCGGAATCGATCACCCGTATCACCGCCACCGCCGCCGCAGAAACCATCGACCTACGCAATGCCAAGCTCGCCGACCAGCGCGGCTTCACCGTCAATGGTAAGCTCAACAACGACATTGCCGTCGCCGGCAGCGATTTCACCGCGCTGACCCAGACCGTGACCTTCGCCGCGGGCGAGGTGCGCCAGAGCGTCAATGTCACCGTTACGAAGGATGCGCTGGCCGAGGCTGCCGAGAGCTTCCTCGGCACGCTGTCGAACGGCACCGGGCTGTCGATCGTCGGCGGCAGTGCCGAGGCGACGGTGGTCGACGGCACCGCCGCGCTGCCCACGCTGATGGTCGGGCGCTCCTTCGCGCGCGAGGGGGATGGCTATGCGGTGTTCCGCGTCTCGCTGTCCAGGGCCGCCACGGGCGCGGTCAGTGCCAGCCTGGCCGTGCTCGACGACACCACCACGCTGGGCGTCGACCGCGGCGCGGGGATCGAGGTTTCGGACGACGGGGTGACCTGGACCGCGGCCACGGCGCTCACCTTTGCCGCCGGGCAGGTGCAGAAGTTCGTGCGTGTCGCCGTGCTGGCGGACAATGTCGCCAATCCGGACTATGTCGCGCCCACCACCGATCCGCTCACCGGGGCGACGATCCCGGGCAACGGCAAGCCCCAGTTCCTGAATGTCGAGGGCAACGAGCGCTTCACCCTCAGCGCCACGGTCACCGCCGGGGCCAGCCTGATCGCCAATGCGGCGGACGTAAATGGCGTGGTCAGCGCGCGCGGCACCGGGACGATCCTCGACGCCACCACCGGCACGCTGCCGCTGGCGTGGATCGATGCGGTCACGCTCGACGAGGCGAGCGGGCAGGCGACGTTCTCGATCGCGCGCTCCTCGGGGGCGGGCACGGGCTCGCTCACTTTTGCGACCGCCGACCGCAAGGAGCTGGCGATCGACATCGCCGCGACGGTCGATGCCGGAGCCGGCAACGATCTAGTCTATGCCTCGAACCTGGGCGACAATGTGTTCGGCGGGGCCGGCAACGACACGCTCTATGGCGGGCGGCTCGACGACTGGCTGCTGGGCGGCGATGGCGACGACGTGCTCGATGCGGGCGGGCCCGATGCCGGCGCGCTGGGCGGGGACGGCAACTACCTCAACGGCGGTGCGGGCAACGACAGCCTGCGCGGGCGCGAGGGGTCGGACTGGATCGAGGGCGGCGAGGGGGCCGACACGCTGACCGGTGGCGGTGGCGACGATATCCTGGCCGGCGGCGCCGGCGATGGCGACCAGCTGGCCGGCGGCGCGGGCAACGACCAGTATGTGGTGCGGCGCGGCGACGGGCTCGACACGATCAACGACGAGGCGGTCGGCGCTCCGGTGGCGGCCACCACCGGCGGCGATGCGATCAGCCAGCGCTTCGCCGGGATCGCCAACGGCACGATCAAGGCCGACTGGGCCGGGACCTGGGGCGGGGTGGTCAACGACAACGCCGCTGGCGGCGAGGACGCGGTGGTGTTCGGCGCCGGGATCGAGATCGGCGATATCCAGCTCAAGCGATCGGGCACGGCGGCGGCGCCGGGCAATGACCTGATCATCATGGTCATGCAGACGGTGAACGGGGTCGAGAGCTTCTCGGGCACCCAGCTGACGATCAGGGACTGGTTCGCCAACCCGTTCAAGCGGGTGGAGTGGCTGAAGTTTGCTGACGGCACCGAACTGCGCCTGGGCGACCTGTCGACTTTCATCACCGGCACCTCGGGCAACGACGTGCTGATCGGCACCTCGGGCAACGATTTCGTGTTCGGCGGCGCGGGGAACGATAAGCTGTTCCTGCTCGCCGGCGACGATGTCGGCAACGGCGGCACCGGGGACGACATGGTCGCAGGCGACGTCGGGCGCGACCTGCTGATCGGCGGCCTGGGCAACGACGAGCTGATCGGCGGGCGCGGCAACGACGTGCTCTCCGGCGATGCCGGGGCGGACGATCTCTATGGCGGCGCGGACAACGACGTCCTGTCCGGCGGGCGCGGCGATGGCGACGTGGTGGTCGGCGGAGCCGGGGACGATACGTTCAAGTATGCGCGCGGCGATGGCCGCGACATGGTGTTCGACGAGTTCATCAACGCCTGGACGGTGATCTGGACCGCCGCGGGGGGGTGGAACACCGCGGCCGGGATCGTCTTCGACCAGAGCACGGGCGTGGTCACCGGACCGGGTGGCGTGGTCCTCAGGCGCAACACCGGCACGGCCACCAACCCCGACTACCAGTGGGTCGGTCGCTACGACTATGACAGCAGCACCGGCACGTTGCGCATGTTCACGCCGCCGGCCAGTGCCACCACCCTCACGGCCAACGCCGGCACCGACAGGATCGAGTTTGCCGCCGGGATCAACATCCAGGATGTGATCCTGCGCAAGTCCGGCAACGACCTGGTCCTGGCGATCAGCGACGAGAACGATGATCTGGCGAGCTATGCCGGGGTCAAGGACAGCCTGACGATCAAGGACTGGTATCTGGCACCGGGCGCGATCGAGCGCCTGGCCTTCATCCAGACCGGTATCCTCGACATCTCGCTGGGCAAGACCACGCTGATCGCGGGGACCGACGGTGCCGATGGCACCAGCGGCGCTCCGCTTTCAGGCACGGCGGGCGCGGACTGGATTACCGGCGGGGCAGGGGACGACGTCATCGCCGGCGGGGCCGGCAATGATATCCTCGCGGGCAACAGCGGTTTCGATCTGTTGCGCGGCGAGGCCGGCAACGACGTGCTCTATGGCGGAACGGGGAACGACGTGCTCGACGGCGGCTCCGGGGCGGACACGCTGATCGGCGGGCTCGGCCAGGATGCCGCCTCCTACGCCTCGGCCGCGGCGGCGGTCCGCGCGATGCTGTCGGCCCCGTCGACCAACTCGGGCGATGCGATCGGCGACACCTATACCGGGATCGAGGACCTGATCGGCGGCAGCGGGGCCGATGTGCTTGGCGGCGATGCCGGGCAGAACGTGCTGACTGGAGGAGCGGGCAACGACCAGCTGATGGGCGGGGCCGGCGACGACGTCTATGTTTGGAACGTCGGTGATGGTGCGGACACGATCTGGGAAGGCGCGTTCAGCGTCCAGGAGGTCGTTACCACGGCGGGGACACTGGCCAGCGGGTACGCGGTGTCCATCTGGCAGGCGACGGGGACCAAAACCGTCACCGGCAACTTCTATTGGCGGCTGCAGATCAAGGGACCCGACGGGGCGATCGTCTACGATGACAGCACGTTAAACTACGCGCAGGCGACCGGGGTGGCACAGCCGGCCATCGGCAACCTTCCTCCAGCGGGCTGGCTCAGCGGTTTCGCTCGCACGAACAACGGGCTGCAGGTCGCCCGTCAGCTGTTCGACACCGTTACAGGCGGCGGTGCGGACGATATCGAGTTCGGCGCGGGGATCAGCCTGACCGACCTGACCTTCGTCCGCAGCGGCAATGACCTGATCATCCGGTATGGCGGATCCACCGCGTCCCAGATCACCATCAAGAACCAGACCCTGACGGCAAGCGCGATCGAGGCTTTCCGCCTGGCAGATGGGCAGTCTGTCTCGCTGGCGAGCATCCTGATCGCGACGAGTGCAGCACAGTTGGTCGGCACGACCGGCGATGATCTGCTGGTCGGCCAGACCGGGGCGCTGGCGGACAACCTGTCGGGCGGCGACGGCAACGACGTGCTGGTGGGTTACGACGGGGCAGATACGCTGTCGGGCGGCAATGGTGACGACGTGCTCGAGGGCGGGGCCGGAGCAGACCGGCTCGACGGCGGCGCCAATGCTGCGGGCGGGGCGGGCGACACTGTGCGCTATGTCCGCTCGGCGGCGGCGGTCACGGTCAACCTGACGCTCGCCACGGCGCAGAGCGGCGGCGATGCCGCGGGGGACGTGCTGATCGGGATCGAGAACGTCACCGGCTCGGCCTTCGGCGACACGTTGACCGGTGACGGCGGCGACAACCGCCTGTTCGGACTCGACGGGGCGGACACGATCCGCGGTGGTGCCGGCAAGGACGTGCTGACCGGGGATGGCGGCGACGACTGGCTCTATGGCGAGGCCGGCGAGGACAACCTCGCGGGCGGCGATGGAGTCGACCGGCTTTGGGGCGGCAGCGAGAAAGACGTGCTCGATGGCGGCGAGGGCGCCGACCAGCTCTATGGCGAGGCGGGTGATGATCGCCTGACCGGCGGCGCCGCGGCCGACTTGCTGGACGGAGGCGACGGCAACGATGTCCTCCTCGGCGGCGCCGATGCCGATACGCTGACCGGCGGGGCGGGCAACGACACGCTCGCTGGCGGTCTGGGCGCCGATGCCTTGTCGGGCGGGCTCGGAAACGACACCTACCTGTTCGATGCAGCGTCTGGCAGCGATACCCTGACCGATGCGGACGGGGTTAACGCGGTGGTGTTCGACGGCACCCTGGCGACAACGCAGCTCTGGCTGATGCGCTCGGGCAATGACCTGCGGATCAGCGTCATCGGCGGTGACGCTGCGATCACGCTCAAGGACTACTACCTGGCCAGCGGCGGCACGCGCGTGCGCACTGTCAGCACGGCCACGCACACCCTGTACCTGGCCTACGCTGCCCCGCTGATCGATGCGATGACGGCCGCCGGGACGACCCCGCCCGCCAGCATGAGCGCGACGGTGGCCGCGCTGCTGCCGACCTATTGGCACGAAGGCCACAAAGCCGCGCCGACCGGCCAGCCGATCGCGTTGACCATCCTCGAGGATAGCCCGACGGCACTGACCGGAACCGGCGCGATCGACCAGGATGAAAACATCACCGGCTACCAGCTCGGCAAGGCGGCTGCCAACGGCGTGGTGACGCTCAACCCGACCACCGGACAGTTCACCTATCGCCCGAACGCTGACGCCAACGGCACCGATAGCTTCAGCGTGATCGTCACCGATGCGGATGGCAAGTCCGCGGAGATTCCGGTCAATCTCACCATCACCCCGGTCAACGACGCACCGCGCAATCTGCAGACCAAGACCGGGCAGCCAATCGCCCTGGCCGAATCCGCTGCGGCAAGCCCGATCCAGCTCGGCGCCTTGGTGGCAGAGTTCACGGCGACCGATCCCGAAGGCGAGGCGATCCGCTATTCGCTGCTCAACAACGCCGGAGGGCGGTTCGCTCTGTCCAGCGATGGCAAGCTGACGGTGGCCGATCCGGTCAGGATCGATTTCGAGACGGGCGCGGCGCAGACCATCACCGTGCGGGCGACCGACGCCTCGGGCGCAGCGACCGATCAGTTGATTCAGGTCACGCTGACCGACGTCAACGAAGCCAACAGCCTGCCCGCGACCTACGCCTTTGGCGTAAACGAGAACGTCCCCATCGGCACGGCCGTTGGTGCGGTCGCCGCGGTCGATCTCGACACCACCGGAAGCCTGTTCGCACAGCAGCGCTACGCCTTCCTGGTGGGTGGCGCGGCCAGTGCGACCTCGGCGGACGGGCGGTATGCGATCAATGCCGTGACCGGCCAGATCACCACGGCGGCTGCGCTTAACTTCGAAGCCGGCACGCCGTCGCAGGTCTACACCGTGATCGCGCGGGACAATGCCGGCAATGCCGGTTACCTTCAGGCCCAGTCCGCCGTGACCATCGGCATCCGTGACGTGAACGAGGCGAACAGCCTGCCGGCCACCTACGCCATGAGCGTGGCCGAGAATCGGGCGATCGGCACGGTCGTGGGGTCAATCGCTGCAACCGATCTCGACACGGCGGGTTCGGCTTTTGCCCAGCAGCGCTACTACTTCCTGGTGGGCGGAGCAGTGAGCGCCACCTCGGCCGACGGACGCTACCGCATCAGCGACACCTCCGGCCAGATCACCACCAATGCGGCGCTCAACTTCGAGGCAGGGACGACCAGCGCGGCCTACACGGTTGTTGCTCGCGACAATGCCGGGGCGACGGGCTTCAATCAGGCACAGTCCACCGTCACGATCGCGATCACCGACGTGAACGAGGCGAACAGCCTGCCCGCCACCTATGCCATGACGGTGAATGAAAACGTGGCGATCGGCACCGCGGTCGGCACGGTCACGGCCACCGATCTCGACACGGCGGGCAGCCTGTTCGCGCAGCAGCGCTATTTCTTCCTGGTCAGCGGGGCGGCCAGCGCCAACTCTGCCGACGGGCGCTACACGATCAACGCCACGACCGGCCAGATCACCACCCGCGCGGCACTCAACTTCGAAGCCGGCACACCCTCGGCGGCCTACACCGTCATCGCCCGGGACAACGCCGGCAACGCTGGCTTCATCCAGGCGCAGTCGACCGTCACGATCGGGATCAACGATCTCAACGAGGCGCCGACCAGCCTCAACTGGACCCCGCTGGTGACGAGCGTGGCCGAACGCGACCGCGTGGCCTCGGGCGTGGCCCGGCCCGCAATCGATCTCGGCACCCTGTCCGTGTCCGATCCCGATACCGCTGGCCTGCCGAGCGCGAGCTACACCTGGTCGGTCAGCGATACGCGGTTCGAAGTGATCAACAATACCTTGCGGCTGAAGCAGGACGCCTCGCTCGACTTCGAGGCTGCCACCAGCGTGGTCGTGACGCTGACCGCCACCGACCGGACGGGCGCGCCCTTCACGATCAGCCGGGCCATCACAATTGCTGTCACCGATCGCGATGATGTCCTGGAGGGAACTATCGCGGCCGAGACCCTTACCGGTCAGGCGGGGCGCGATCTGATCTACGGCAACGGCGGCAACGATCTGCTTTCCGGACTGGCCGGCAATGACCTGCTGGATGGCGGCGACGGTGCCGACACACTATATGGCGGGGACGGGGACGACAGTCTGCTGGGTCAGGCCGGCAGCGACCGGCTGTGGGGTGGGGCGGGGGCCGATACCCTGCGCGGCGGCGATGATGCCGACGTGCTGCGTGGCGAGGATGGCAATGACCAGCTTTATGGCGAAGGCGGATCCGACGGCGTCCGCGCGGCTGGCACCGATGCCTGGCGTGGCTTTAGCCAGGCCGGCCTGATCGGCGGTGCCGGGAACGATCTGCTCGACGGCGGGGACGGCGACGACTACCTCGACGGCGGTGCCGGGGCCGACCAGCTGATCGGGGGCGCCGGCTTCGACGGGGTCGATTACAGCGCGTCCACGGCAGCGGTGAATGTCAATCTGGCCACCGGCACCGGTCTGGGTGGCGATGCCCAGGGCGATACCCTCAGCGGAATCGAGCTGGTCCAGGGATCGACCTTTGGCGACACCCTGACCGGATCGGCGGGCAACGACGTGATCTTCGGTGGAGACGGCAATGACGTGATCCGCGGCGGGGCCGGGAACGACACCCTGCTGGGCGGTGCCGGCAACGACACCATCGATGCCGAGGCCGGGGACGACGTGCTGGACGGCGGCGAGGGCAACGACACCCTCAACGGCGGCATCGACAACGATGTCTACATCGTCACCCGATCCTCCGGTGCCGATACGATCAACAACTACGATCCCTCTGGCGACGATGTCGATATGATCGGCTTCGACGATGCCACGGGGATCATCGCCGATCGAGACCTGTGGTTCGAGCGCATCGGGAACGACCTGAAGATCTCTGTGATCGGCACGGGTTCGAGCGTCCAGGTAACGAACTGGTACGTCGTTGCCGACGCCACCAGTCGCGCCAATCACAAGATCGATTTCATCATCGCCGATCAGTCCTACAGCCGCACAATCAACATCGAAGGGCTGGTGACCCTGATGGCCGGCAAGACCCGGCCGACCACCACGGCCGCACGCGATACGTTGATGACCGATCTGGCCTATCGCCAGAGCTGGGCCACCTTCTGGAACGCCAATGCCGCACCGGTGCTGGCTGCCATCACCCCCAAGGCCGGGACCGAGGCCACCGCCCTGTCGTTCACGATCGCGCCGAGCGATGACATCACGCCCGCCAGCCTGATCCAGCTGTCCGCCACGATCGTGTCCGGAACGGTGGTGAGCAGCGTCAGCTTCTCTGCGCCGGATGCCAATGGGGTGCGGACAGTCACGATTGTGCCTGCTGGCTATGCCAGCGGCACGGCGCGCGTGCGGATCACTGCCGCGGATGGCGGCGGGGTCACGACCTCGCAGGAATTCGACGTGACGATCGCCGGCGTGCCGACCATATCGACTATCACACAGTTCGCCGGTGGCTCCGGGACGTCCGGCCTGGTCGCCGGGATCCCCCTGACGATCAACGCGAGCTTCCCCGATCAGGACGGGTCCGAGGTGCAGGATATCCTGATCACCGGGGTTCCGGCGGGTGTGACACTCAGCGCGGGCACATACGATTCGCTCAGCCAGACCTGGGTGCTCAAGCCCGGGCAGGTGTCGGGTCTCACCGTCAAGGCGCCGTCCGGCTGGTCGCAGGACCTCACCCTCAAGGCCAGGGCCCGGGCGGTCGAGAACAGCCAGACCTACCTCAGCCCAGAAGTGACGACCACGGTCGTGATCAATGCCCCGCCGACGGCGATTTCGTTCGGGGGTGCGGTCAACGAGAATGCGGCGGCCGGTACGGTGGTCGGCACGGCCACCGCTACGGACCCGGATACGGGCGACACCTTCACCTTCTCGCTGTCCGATACGGCCGGCGGGCGGTTCACCATCGCCAACAATGGCGTTCTGACCGTCGCGAACGGAGCCCTGCTGAACTTCGAGGCGGCGACATCGCACACCGTCATCATCAAGGTGGCCGACAGCTTCAACGCGGTGCGCGAACAGAGCTTCACCATCTCGGTCAACAACGCCAACGAAGCCAACAGCCTGCCCGCCACCTACGCCATGGCGGTGAACGAGAACGTTGCCGTGGGCACCCTGGTCGGCACGGTGGCCGCCAGCGATCTGGACGCGCCAGCCGTGGCCTTCGGGCAGCAGCGCTACTACTTCCTGGTGAACAACGCGGCCAGCGCCACCTCAGCTGACGGGCGGTATGCCATCAATGCCACGACCGGGCAGATCACCACCAATGCGCCGCTGGACTTCGAAGCGGGTACGGCCACGGTGGCCTATACCGTTATTGCCCGCGACAATGCTGGCAACGCGGGCTTCAACACGGCCCAGACCACGGTCACGATCGCGATCAACAACCTCAACGAGCAGAACAGCCTGCCGGCCAGTTACGGCTTCGGCGTGGCCGAGCTGCAGGGCGTGGGGACCACGGTCGGTACGGTCGCGGCCAGCGATCCCGATTCCGCCGGCGACCCCTTCGGGCAGCAGCGGTACTTCTTCTGGGATGGCACCAATGCGGTGTCAGTATCGTGGGATGGACGCTACCAGATCAACCAGACCACCGGGGTGATCACCACCAATCAGGTGCTCGATTTTGAGGGGCCCGAGCCCAGCCGGTCCTACTGGGTGCTCGCGCGCGACAACCAGGGCGCGGCGGGCTACAGCCAAAGCGCGACAACGGTCACGATCGGCATCACCAACGTGAACGAGGCGCCCAATGCACCGGACAACGGGGTGACCCGCTGGTCCTTCCTCGACGAGACCGGGCTGGGCGACAAACCCGCCAATGCCAACACCGCCGTTGCCTCGTTCTCGCTCAGCGACCCTGATCGGACCTCGCCAGGCTTGTACTTTGCGGACGGGACCCGGTCGCAGGGCTGGTTTTACATCGATGCGAGCAACGTAGTCCGCATCATCGCTGGTCTCAATTTCAACTTCGAATGGTTCCGCGCCAACGGCTATAACGTCTATGACTGGAACGGCGACGGGCGGCTCGATGCCCATGTGGCGGATGTCTATGTCAAGGCCTTCGACGGTGCGTTGTGGTCAGGCTCCGAACTGCTGCAGGTGTTCATTTCGGATGTAGCCGAAGCCCCAAATGCGCCTGACAACGGCGTGACCAGGTGGTCGTTTCTTGACGAGACTGGGTGGGGTTCAAACCCCGCTAACACCTCCGCCACCGTGGCAACGTTCAGCCTCAGCGACCCCGACGGCACGACCCCGGTGCTGCGTTTCGCGGATGGTTCCACATCGCAGGGCTGGTTCTACATCGACGGCAACACCGTGCGCATCAACGCAGGGTTGTGGTTCGATTTCGAATGGTTCCGGGCGAATGGATATGGCATTTACGACTGGAATGGCGACGGTCGGCTCGATGCCCATGTGGCCGACGTGTACGTCAAGGCCTTCGACGGAGGACAATGGTCCGCTCCGGAGTTGATGCAGGTGTTCATCTCCGACGTGAATGAGACACCCAGCGCGCCCGACAATGGAGTGACCAAATGGTCCTTCCTTGATGAGACTGGCTTTGGCGCCAACCCTGCCAATGCCTACACTCAAGTGGCTTCGTTCTCATTGAGCGATCCGGATGGGACGGTGCCGCTGCTGCGCTTTGCCGATGGCTCTACGTCGCAAGGTTGGTTCTACATCGACGGCAACACCGTCCGCATCAACCCCAACTTCAATTTCGACTTTGAATGGTTCCGTACGAACGGCTACAACATCAACGACTGGAACAGTGATGGCCGGCTTGATGCGCATGTGGCCGACGTCTGGCTCAAGTCGTTTGACGGATCGCTGTGGTCAGCTCCCGAATTGGTGCAGGTGTTCATTTCCGACGTCGATGAACCATTCACTTTGACCTCGAGGTCAGGTTCGATCGATGAAGGTGACAAGAACTACGTCTGGACCAACGGCGCGGCCGGGACATTCATTGACCTTAAGACGATGCTGTCGAGTGATCCTGAAGGCGGGCGCGGCATCACCTGGTCGTTTGCCGGTGGCGCGCTGCAGAACGGCATGTGGTCGATCGAGCCTGGCTCGGGTCGACTCTACCTGACTAGCGGACGCAGCGATTACGAAGGGCTAACGGTCACTTATCAGACCCAATGGTACTTCAATGGCTGGGACTGGGAGACCTACGACGTGGCCGTCCGTGATCCGAGCCGCGCAAACATGCCGCTCGCCATCTGGGCAACGGGTGCGAGCGGGCAGCGTCTTGAAGCGACCATGACGGCATCCATCAATGATGTTGCTGAGCCACCTGACCTTTCCGTTTATGTTTCCGGCGGCCAGACCGTTGAGGATTCTACCTATTCATACCGCATATACTCGGGGCAGAGCGGAGTGATATTGACCGTGTCTGGGATTGATCCGGACGCACTTGGCTTATTCACATCGACAGTGAGCTACAAAATCGACGGTTATTCGTTCAGTCAGGTGCCCGGTTACCCCTATACATCTACGTTCCGTGTTTATGGCTCCACGACTACCAACGTTGTCGGAGACACGCCAGAATGGGCACGGCCGACGCCGAGCATCAACCAGTACGGCCAGATCTCACTTTCTATGCCTTGGGTCGCTGGGAGCTGGGGATCATGGGGCGGCTACTACAGCACTACTGTCGATTATGGCTCATTCGAATGGTCTGTTATCGTGACCGCCACGGACTCGTCCGGTCAATCCACGTCGAAAACTCTGCACCTACGGTTCATGCAGTTTGGGGCTGTCAAGCCGCCGATCGTTTTAGACCTGGATGGCGATGGCCTCGAACTCATCTCGACACTCGTATCTACAACACAGTTTGACATGAACGGTGACGGGCACAAGGACAAGGTCGGTTGGGTGGCCCCTGACGATGGCTTGCTAGCGCTCGACCGCAACGGCAACGGCATGATCGACGATATCACAGAGATTTCTTTCATCGACGATCTGCAGGGCGCGATGACCGATCTGGAAGGTCTTCGGGCCTACGACACCAACGGCAATGGCTTGCTCGACGCGGGCGACGCAGATTTCGCGCGATTCCGCATTTGGCAGGATGCAAACAGCGATGGGGTCAGCCAGCCCGATGAACTCAAGAGCCTGCAGGAGCGCGGCATCGCCTCAATCAACCTGACCCTGACGTTGAACGATGAGATACACAGTCAGACCGATAACTTTGTCTATGGCACGACAGACTATGTCCGCAATGACGGCACCCGAGGCATCGTTGGAGATGTTTTTCTGGGGTACCAGTTGAACGTTGCGTCCAGCAGCCCGACCGGATCGACACTCAAGCCGCCGCCCGGTGCTACCATCGTTACGCAGCGGCCGACCGGGCCCGGCGTGGTGCGGACCAATGGTCCTAATGTCGAGGCAAGTAGCCCCGCATCGACCACGCCCAGCGCTCCGGCATCGATCGCCACGCCGGTCGTTTTCGACCTCGATGGCGACAATGCGCCGCTGATCACGCTTGCCGACAGCGAAACTCGCTTCGACATGAACGGCGACGGGATTGCGGACCTTACCGGATGGATCGAAACCGACGATGCGTTCCTTGCGCTGGACCGCAACGGCAATGGCCAGATCGATGGCATCGCCGAAATCTCCTTTGTGGCGGACTTGCCCGGGGCAAAGACCGATCTTGAGGGCCTCGTCGCGTTCGACAGCAATGCCGATGGCGTGCTGGACGGCAAGGACGACCGCTTTGTCGAGTTCAAGCTGTGGCGCGATGCCAACGCCAACGGTAAGACCGATGCGGGCGAATTGCTGAGCCTGGCCGAAGCTGGGGTGACCGCGATCGTGCTCAACGGCACGGCAACCGGCGCCACCGCCACGAGCGGCCAGAACATCATCTACAACACCAGCACCTATGCGTTGTCAGGGGGGCAGAGCGGCACACTGCTGGACGTCGGTCTCGCGTTCAAGGCGCTGAAGGCACTGCCCGAGACGACCATCCAGACCAGCACCTGGCAGGGCAGGGTCAAGGACTATCGGCTTTCGGCGAGCGCCGGCTTGGTGCGGATTGTTCCGCGCCGTGCGGCCGGAAACTTGAACCCAGAAGCGGGGAGCCTGGGACCCGCAGCGGAGTTCCAGATCGGTCCCCACCGTGGCGGACTGCTCTCGACCATCGTGCTCGATCTCGATGGCGATGGCCTTGAGGTGGTCCGCTACGACAAGAATGGCGCCATGTTCGACATGAACGGCGATGGTGTTGCCGACGACACCGGCTGGATGGCCGGCGGCGACGGCATGCTGGTGATCGACCGCGATGGCGATGGCCAGATCACGGACGCGTCGGAACTGTCGTTCCTGTCCGAAAAAAAGGATGCGACAAGCGCTTGGGACGGTCTTGCCGTGCTCGACAACACCAAGGACGGCAAGTTGTCATCGGCGGACGCCCGGTTTGGCGAGCTCAAGGTCTGGGTCGATGCCAATGGCGACGGCGTGTCGCAGCAGGGCGAACTGAAAACACTGGCCGATCTCGGGATCGCCGAGATCTCGTTGCGTCAGACCAACACTGCTGACACGGCAAAGCTGGGCCACAACCTGGTCTTGTCGACGGCCACCTTCAAACGGGACAACGGCCTGACTGCCACTGTAGGTAATGTCGCGCTGGGCTTCACCCCGTCGCAGGTCGCACCAGCACCGGTCTCGACGCCCACTGCAGCCAGCACCGATGCTGGTGCGGGTAGCCTGGCAACAACCCAGGCGGCAGCCAGTCTCGCGCAGGCCATGAGCGTCTTTGGCAGCGGCAGTGGCGACAGTAACCTGACGGAGCAGGCGTGGTCCGGCCAGCATTCACTTGACTGGCTTGCGGTTGCTGCGGCTTAAGGGGGAGACCATGCCGATCAAACCTCCCCCTCCCAAGCGGGCCAAGCCCGGATCAAAAGCCAAGACGGCTGCACCTGATCAGGGCTCGAGCGCTGTGCCGCCCACCGTCAGCCACTTGCTTGGCGAAATGACTTGGCTGCTGACCCAATCCCCTCTGCATAAGGCCTTTGCGATCGGAGATCTGGAGTGGCTGGTGATGCCGGCGCTTATTCATCAGCAATTCTACCTTTTTCGAGATGGCGCTCAGCCGGTTGGACTGGCGCTTTGGGCCAAGTGTAATCCTACGGCCGTAGGCAAGCTGCAGCGCGGCATGGTCGATCCCCAAAACCGCCTGACGCTGGAAGAATGGCAGTCCGGCGACGAAGTCTGGTTGGTCGATCTCGTCGCTCCATTTGCCACACCTGAGAACCGCCAGCGCGAGATCATGATCGCCGATCTGATCTCAAAGCCCCTAAAGGGCACGCAGTTCCACTTCCATCAGACCGACCCAGAGACCGGGCAACGCATGGTGCGGACCGTGGAAGCGGATGCTGGCGAGCGGTTGGCCGAGGTGGTCCGCGCCGCTACGGAAGCGACGCAGTTGCCCACTCGGAATTAGGGTGGTGAAGGCTTAGTCGTAAACTTGTCCGCAGTCGCCGATACTTGAACCGTGATTTCGTTGGCCTGACGATGGTAGACTGGGTGACGTGATGTTGTTGCTCAACAGCACATGGCCACGGCAAGTCCGGGACAGGGTCAATCGAGCCGTGGGCTCTACTCTTAGGTGGAGCAAGGTCGGGGCTCAGACCAAAAAGGAAACCAGAGGGTTGCAGAGGTAATAATGAACCTATACGAGAATCTGATACGGCGACTAACCGATCTCGACTTCGAAGATTAGCTCAGTTTGGCGAGTACTTGCCTATTTGATTCCATGCTGATCGAGCCACGCCAACGTCCCCGGCCAGTGGCGTTTGAGAGCTCGCTGACGCAGCGTGCCGTCTCCATCTTTTGCATTGGGATCGGCGCCTGCCCGAAGCAATGTAAGGACGGCACGATCATCAGCTAGAGAGAGCACGACCGCAGTTCCGTCATCGTCTTTGGCGTTTGGATTGGCTCCCGCTTTCAGCAATACCTGAGCCACTGCGGGGTCAATTGAGCCCATTAACGGCGTCCAACCAATGCTATCGCGGGCCTCCAGTGGAACGCCAAGTGAGACCAGTGCAGCAGCCATCTCTACCCGCTTGGCGCTGCCCGCATCGGCACAACGCCCGTAGCTGCTCCGAAGCTCGTGCAGTGCATTTCCGTTTTCTCCAGCCGCTTTCGGACTTGCTCCTGCTTCGACAAGAGCTTTCGCAATCTGGGCGCTGCAACCCATGTCACTCAAGAATGCCGAGTCCAGGCTCTTCTTGGTCATCCGCGCGACTTGTCCCGCGCGCTTCATCTCGTCAAAAAGGGTAACGTTGCCAGTTTCGGCTGCATATTGGGCAATCACTGCACCGATGGTCGCGGAGTCGTTCGACCGCCCGGGAATCCCAACACCGACCCTCTTCGACAAATCCAACCCTTCGGCAATTGCTGCTTGGATCAGCTCATTGGCGCCAGCCTGCTCTGGCGGCCACCTGTTCAGTTGGATCGCGGACTGGACCAATTCCGCAGCATCTCGTGATCGAAAACTGAATCCTTGGGCCTTGAGCAGCGCAACCGTTTGAGCGTTTCCCCGAACCCACCGAGCTGTGCCGGCGACTTCGTCCACAGCATCTTCCAGAGCCGTCACACTAGCCGGCATTCCGACCTCTTTGCCGACGTAATCGACCACGCGCTTCGTCACCTTTCCGATGCGTAGCGTCAAGGCGTAGGTCGGGTTGTCAGTCACCCCGGCGACATACTCAGGCTTCATTCCCATGAAGTGAGACGACCGAAATCGTTCGATCAGGTCGGCGACGGCTTGGGGGCTAACCTGCGCTTCGTGGCTCCCCGCCCACAAAACGTTTTGTCCGTTGAACATACGGTGCACCTCTGCAGCGGTGCCGGGAAAACTCATTTCGCGGGGTTAGAAGCGGACCTTCCCATCGCCCCTGATTGTCACCTGATAATCCGGGCAAGTTCCGAAACAGGCGGTCCGTTCGAGGGTGATCTCTACATCTTCCGGCGCTGCGGTAGGGAACGGCACCGACGTGTCGGGCGGGATTTCGGGAGGGTTGAATTCAATCGTGATTTTCCCCACGGCTTGGATCGGTTTGCCATCAAACGATTGTGGCCTGAGTTTCCACTGCCTCGCGGCAGCCAAGGCTGCACTAGCGTCGCCGTCGAACCAGTTATCTGTAACCCTTGCGTTAGTGACGTTTCCGTCGACATCGACAGTCACCAAGACTGAAACCTGGGAAAATCCGGATACCCCGGGGACACGCACTGACTCGGCCCCGGAGATGCGTTGAGAAGACAACCCAAAGACGCCAATTCTCGGAGCTGATTGGGACGAGGCTGAGCATCCTTGAAACGCCAGAAGCGCGATCAACGCGTATGAAAATGGCTTCAGTTTCATGCCAACCCCCCGTCTCCAGCACATTATTGATGGATGGATTGAACCGCTTTCACAAGCTTATCCCAGCAGCGCATTTGACAATGGCTATCTGGTGCGGATTCCGACGATCGCGCGCATGTATTCCGATCTGATGCCGCGCAGTGTTCCGATTTGATCGCGCGCAGGTGGAGCACCTGATCGTCGCTGTGTTGTGACACTATGCTTTGCTGTTGGTCAAGCGGCTGCGACCGGGGTGAGGCGGCGCATGGATTCGCCGGTCATTTCGAGCCTGTGGGCGTTGTGGACGAGCCGGTCGAGGATGGCATCGGCGTAGGTTGGATCGTTGATCAGTTCATGCCAGCGCGCCACCGGGAGTTGGCTGGTCACCATCGTTGATCGGCACCCATATCGGTCCTCGAGGATCTCGAGCAGGTGGTGACGGGCAGCTGCGTCACGCCGCCGAAGAAGGCGAAGGCGGCATGGTGAGCCTCGATCCAGTCGGCGAACTGCTCGGTCCAGGTCGCACAGGCGAACGACAGGCTCGATCCGCCCAGAACCGCCACGAACAG
>NZ_JACLAU010000050.1 GCF_014230305.1 Novosphingobium aerophilum | reverse complement strand
GTATCGCTTCGAGACCCGCGTATGCTGCGCGCGGGTGGCTGGGGTCCACATGCCTGTCTCCGAGAAGTCTGCAAACTCCCGGAATCACATGTGTCTCAGCCGCTCAACCCCTTTCGAAACGGCCTCTAAGAGCATGGTTCATGACCTCAATCTCTGGAAAGCTGCGATGAAATTGATTTAATGAAATTTTCGACTCTGCCGTGGACAGTGTCTTCTTCTGGTAGCGCTCGGTTTCGTAGTGTGTAAGCTATTGGTGCGTTGGCCGTTATGATGGGGTGGTCAGTTGCCCTAAAAGGAGATCCGGTGGTCGGTTTCGTTTATCGGGCGCTCGCCTCAGCAGTAATTCGCAGGGGCATGCGGTGAGCGCCGATCTTGGACAACTTCAAGATCGCCTTGAACATCATTTCAAAGCCCTTTCAGAAGAAAGAGGCCAACGGAAGCTCCCTGTCTATGCGCTTGAGCATGGTCTTACGGTAGAAGAACTAGAGTTGATGACGAATGGCCTTAAGCGAAGGCTTGGCATCGGCGGATACACCCTTTCGACACATTGGCTACTTTGGATCGTGTTCGCAACCGAACAAGGTTACGACTACGACGGAGATGAATATTGGTATACATTTGGGCGGCGCATGCCCGGATGGGATCATGGTTGGCGCCCCTACATTCGTTCCTGGTTTAGGCGGTTTCAACGAGATTACGGAGGACTTCGGCCTGTTGGCCCTTGGGCGAGCAATTTTTCAATCATTGCCTGGCCAATCACCCATTCTTTGCTGCCGAAAGACTTGCAATCGCAGCTCGCACGCAGCCTCTATAATTTGCGCTACAATTTGGTGGCTAGACTGAACTTGCCGGTGGCAGAACTTGGACGATACGTAGCTCGAATGAGCTATGGTGGCAGTTCCCGCTATCAGAACTTCCTCCAGCAGGAAGCACTCGTGGGCAGCATAGTCCTGGCCTTGTTGGCACATCGTGCCGAGGTTGGGGTAACTATCATCCCTGCAACTTTGGAACGTATCGTCAGTGACCTGGAGCGGGCGAGGAGCGCACGCCAATGGCTCCATGACACGCGAAAAGCGGTTGAAACCGCGATAATCAGAGGTGCTGCGCGGAACGTCTCTGTGCACGGTGGCCTTCAAAACTCACGTGAACCCGAACATAAACCTTCCATTCGTCCCTCGCTGGTGCTGCGACAAATCCGCACGGACGAATGGTCCCCCACAATCGAAATTCCCAGCTTTGCTGAGGTTGCGGACCTCGCTCCGGAACTTGGTGAATTCCTGCGTACGACACGATGCCAAGTCGCGGGCTCCCCAGGCTGGCGGCCTCCAGGCTGGCTTCTCAACGGCTCGCAGCGTCGAACACTTGAGCTGTGGCCTGCGGCAGGCAAGCCAGTGTTGTCCTTCCAGAAGCCAAATGCGGTGATGGAGCATCTGCTGGCAGGCGAAGGGACCATTCGTTCGGGGCCGACCTGGCTGTTTCGGATTGGCCCAGATGGCCAAGCGATGGAAGTACTGTCCAGGCTGATCAGACCGGGGAAATCCTACGTTCTTGTGGCACGCGGCGACTTGCCCTCGCTTTCGTTGGCTAAGCCTACGTCCATTATTTGTCGAGACGTCATCGCTGTGCGGTTTCACGTGCCGGCCACCCTTTCGGATGAGTTGATCGCAGAATTCAAAAAGGCCGATTTGTCGATCGCCGAAACAATCCGAGTCTGGCCGGCCGGTCTGGCGGCGCGAGCTTGGGATGGCGAGGGCGCGACCGAATGGCTTGAAAATGAAAGTCCGGTCTTCGCCATCGAGCACGATCACCCCTTGGATCATTACATCTTGAGCCTGGACGCTGGGCCGAGCGTACGAATTCCAGCTAAGCCGCCAGGCGAGCCGACATTTGTGAAATTGCAGCCCCTTGCCCCCGGTAACCATGTTCTAGGCATCAGCGTTGCGCGTGACACGAACGACACCGCAAAACGACCGGTAGAAGGCGTGATTTCACTGACGGTCCGTCGCCCCAATCCGTGGGTGAGCGGGACCATCGGGCACACCGGGCTGATCGTCTCTTGCGAGCCGCCGTTCCCCACCCTTGACGAATTTTGGGAGGGTCTCACGCAACTGAGCGTGTTGGGTCCGGCAGGGCGTCAAGTTACGGTGACCATCGAACTGCTTGACGGTACTGGTAACCGGCTTGGGCGGGAACAAGTTGCCCAGCTTACGCTTCCCTTGGGACCAGATTCCTGGCGAAATGCCTTTACAGCGTTTGCGCGCGTGGAAAAGCAACCCTGGCATTACCTCGGCGCGGGAGCCGGCCGCATCGTCGTCGATGGCGAGGAATTGGGCGTGGTGCACATTGCGCTCAGTCGCGACGTGGCCCCCTTGCGGTGGGTCTGGCAAGATACAAACCGCACAACCCACTTGCGGCTAGTCGATGATCACGATGCCGAAACACCTCTACAGGTGACATTCACCTCTTTCGAAAGACCTGTTCAAGCCATTCCACTCAGTTTGGAGGACGTCGTTACCGGCATCGAGCCGCCTTCGCCTGGAGGGTTATTCGTCGCGACGTATGGTGATAAGCACGAAGCTCTCGTGGTGAGTTCACGCAAGATCTCTGGTGGATTGAGCGGTTTGCTTATTGAGCCTGAATTCGGCGAAATGCTTGTAGAACCCAAAGAAGTACTCGCTCTAATCAAAGCGATAAGCATCTGGTCGGCAGCACGACTTACTGGGGCGCTGGCGGCAGAACGCCGGCAAAATATCGTTTTGCGACTCGAGGAGCGGTTATACGATGTCATGCTCGGTCCGGATTGGGCACGAGCCGAGAGTAAACTGAAGAACGGCAAGGTTTCTTTCGATATCGCGGTCAAGGGTCTTCTGGACTGCTTTGATAAGCGGCATCGGGCATTTGCCTTCATCCTGGCGCGGGACGCGCATAAACATGCGCATGCGACAGCGGATGCGAGGGCGCGGGAATTCGCTATATTAGCCCAACGGTACAAAGTTGCGCCGGGTGCGATTACCAGACCTGCGATTGACCTGGGCGAAGCCATAGCAGGCAGAATGCCGTTTTCTGATGATGATCTGTTGTCGATCATCAAAAATGTCTGGGATCAGCCTGCGTTGGCTGCGGGCGAGCGCCTCATCCAGTTGTTGGGGCATCGACCAGATCGGTACAGTTCGCCCGACCCCGCCGAAAGGGCGTTATGATCGAGATAGTCACAGCGGATATTGTGAAGAGCGCGGTGCGCGCTGCGCTCGGAGCACCGTCCGGCTCAGTCTTATTGGACGAAGCCTACCTGGCGCTTGCCCTGCGGCGTTTGGCTGGATTTCTGTGCCCCGGATCACCCCGCACCTTGGTGCGGGCAATGGTCAATAGTCACCGCGGTCTGGTCGACGACCTTGTTGGTTTTGCCGAGCGCGTGGAGGAGGTTCTCGATACTCTCGTTGCGATTGGAGACCTGCTCGAGGTCCGCGATGTCGCGCTTGAGGATGATGAGGTTAAGGGGACATGGTTGGTGGCAGCGCCGCCGGCTTTTGTTGCGCGCGAAAGCGGCAGCGCCTTTATCCTTGGCATATCAGCCGACGAACAAACGCCTCTTCCAGATGAAATGCGCGCTCGTGTCATGGCCGACCGAACTCTGCGCGTTATTGAAACGCAGGGAGACGAAGATTTGTCGGCAATCCTCCGCGAGCTTGGTTTGCGCGAGCTCTCTGCCGAAGGTTGGCTCCGCACTCCGCGGAGGTCAGACGCTGCCACATTGCTGGCGGGCTTCGACAGCAGGCTCGCAGCCTGCGCACGTTCGGGCGAGGTGCCGGACATTCAGGTATTGGATGGAAGCAAGAATACGAGAAGCTACCGGAGGCGGTGGACGGGACCCGGCAGGCTGACCGGGAATTTCGTGGTCCGGCGCCCGCAGACCTATGGTGCCGATTTATGGGGCTATGCAGAGTTGCGTGAAGGCTCTGCGCAAAAATTGCTCGACTTGCCCATGACTGGTGACCGTTGGAGAGGATGCGACGCTGCCTGGCGGATTCAAATGGCGATCGACGCACTCGCCGGGCGCCCGCAGGAATACCGGCTAGTAGAAGCAGAAGCTGGCTCGCGTTTTGATCTCTTTTCGCCGATACCGTCCTGGGCAAGGCGGCGGCTCGCGGTCATAGGTCGGGAGGTCGAACCCGAAAATTGCCTTATGAGCTTCCTAGTCACCACCGCTGAGGTGGAGGCGGAGGAGGCTTTCCTGAAGGATCAACTCTATTTGTCGCGGGCGACCGCATGAGGGGGCGTTACTGAAATGGCGAGAACGATTCAGGAGACCATCGATCGTCTCCATTCCTCGCTGAAGGAGTACATCGAGGCCACCTACCACATCGGTGACCCTGCACTGATTGAGCAACGCCGCACGTTACTCGAGCGGACTGGAGTCACCCATCAGGAGCCATTTCTTGAAACAACCCCACGCTATCAGGTTGGGGCCAAATTTCGGGACATGCCGGGGCTGCCGCCCTCTGCACGATCAATCTACGAAATGCTGTCGAGTGCTCGCAAGCATCGTCCGCGGCTTCTTTTCGACCCCCCCTACCGCCATCAGGCGGACGCCGTCGATAACGCCCTCGTAGAGGGCCGCAACCTTGTAATCATGACGGGGACAGGTTCAGGTAAAACGGAATCCTTCCTGCTACCCATCCTAGGCAAATTTGCCCGTGAAGCTGCCGAGCGGCGAGCATCGTTTGCGCAGCCCGCGATGCGAGCGTTGCTGCTCTATCCCATGAACGCCTTGGTGAACGACCAGTTGGGGCGCTTGCGGGCCATTTTCGGTGATCCAGACCTGGTCACGCAATTCGTGAAGTGGGCGGGCCGACCGCCGCGTTTTGCGCGGTACACGAGTAGAACGCCTTACGCCGGCGTCCGAACGGGAAAAAAAGACGGGCGCAAGCTTACCTCCTTCGAGGCGTTCTACGTCGAGATTGAACGCCAGGCCTCGGGTCCCGTGTCTGACGAGCAGAAGGCGGCGGCGCGACTTCGCGATCAATTACAAGAGCGGGGTAAGTGGCCGGCCAAGCCGGACCTCGACAAATGGTTCGGTGCAAAAGGCTCGCGATGGGTTGACCCCAAAACCGGAGATTTCCTTCGAGCTGTAACGCTGGAAGAAGATTCCGAGTTGATCACGCGCCACGAGGTCCAAGCATCGTGCCCGGATCTCATGGTCACGAACTATTCCATGCTCGAGTACATGATGATGCGCCCGATCGAACGGACGATCTTTGATGCTACCCGGGAATGGTTGGCGGCCAACCCAGCAGAAAAATTCACGGTCGTCCTGGACGAAGCTCACCTTTACCGTGGTGCGGCCGGTGCCGAAGTCGGGCTTCTGCTTCGCCGGTTGCGTGACCGGCTCGAGATATCGACTGACCGCTTCCAGGTGATCTGCGCTACTGCAAGCTTTGATAGCAAAGAATACGCGACCGAGTTTGGCGCACAGCTCTCCGGCGTTCCGGCCGAGAGTTTCGTTGCCGTCACCGGCGATCTTGACCTGCGGCCGCACGCTGCGCCCGGTACAAAGGCAGAAGCCGAAGTGCTGGCGGATCTTGATCTGGAGCTCTTCTATTCGCCGCGAGAGGAGGACCGCGCGGCGTCGGTTGCTGGTTTCCTCAAGCATCGGGGCGTTGCGCCCGCTGCGGGGATCGAACGCGACCTTTTTGAAGCCCTAAAGACCTTCCCCCCCCTTGGCCTCATTGTGAATGAGACAATGGGTTCCGCTCAGCCCGTGGCGGAACTCGGCGAAAGGATCTTCCCCGACACGCCGGAGATCGCGGACAGTGCAGTGACTGCGCTCCTCGCCATCGGCAGCGTGGCGCGCGAGCAACCCGACGCGTCAGGGCCGCTGCCATGCCGTGTGCACAACTTCTATCGAGGACTTCCCGGTCTCTGGGTGTGCATGGACCCGGACTGCAGCGAACTGGCCGAGGAGGATCGCAACGGGATCTGCGGCAGGATGTACGGCCAGCCTCATGAGGTTTGCAGTTGCGGATCGCGGGTGCTTGAATTCTTCACCTGCCGGAGTTGCGGATCGGCTCACGCGCGGGCCTATTCCGATGACCTCGATTCCCCTGATGCACTCTGGTCAGAACCCGGCCGACGCTTGCGCATGCCCGGCATGGAGACGGTCCCGCTTCTCGAGCTTGATCTGTTGCTCGAGACGCCAAAGAAGATGGAATTGGCAGAACTTGCCGAATACGACCTCGATACTGGTCGCCTTTCAACAGGCGAGCGGACGCGTACGGTCTATATCCGCAAGAACAGGCTGGCACCCACGGTCGACGAGGATGACGACGACGAAGGTGGGAAGTCCGACGACAATGCGGATCATCGAGGGCGGTTCGTCCCCTGCGCGGTCTGTAACGAGACGGCCAGCGGACGAACAACAATCCAGGATCACCAGACAAAGGGTGACCAGCCCTTCCAAGCCCTGGTATCTCGGCAGTTGGCGGTGCAGCCGCCAGGAAAGCAGGGTGCCTCTGCCTTCGCGCCATTGCGGGGCCGAAAGGTGCTCGTTTTTTCTGACTCTCGCCAGGTTGCAGCGCGTCTGGCCCCGAACCTGCAGATGTATTCTGTCCGCGATGCGCTCCGCTCACTAATCATCTGGGGGTTCGGTCGACTTTCGAAGTCGACGGTGATCCAGCCATTGCTGAGTTTGGATGAGCTCTATCTTTCGGTGCTTCTGGCGTCGAAGGTTCTGGGCGTGCGCCTGCGACCTGAATTGAAATCCGGCGAAAATTTCTCCACCGCTGAGCACGCAGTCGAAATGGCAGTTCAACAGAATGCGGAAACCGATGACGCAAGACTTGCAATGCTATGGATGGAGACCAGAACCGAGGTTCCGCCTGCTGCGTTGCTCGACGATATCGTAAAGACCGTCCAAGACCGATACCTTGGGCTCGAGGCGCTTGCGCTGGCTTCGATCCGCGAACGTGCCAACAAAACCAAGGATCTGCACGCTCTACCAAACATCCCCGGCGTCGCCGAGAGTGACGATGACAAAGTCGCCCTGGCTCGCACGTGGCTGCGTTGCTGGAGGCCCGTTGGTTTTTGGCTGAATGCTATGCCTAGCACTTGGTACAAGCGGCCGCGGGGACGAGGGACCAGCGTAAACTCGCGCAAAGGCACCTTCAAGGCGATGGACACCGTGCTGAAGGATTCTGCCGCCCGCAAGGCTTTCAAAGTCTGGACCAAGGCGTTGCTAGAAATATTCACCCAGGATCAAGGTGGCGGTGCCCGACGCCTTATGGGGCAGTACCTTTCGCTGGAACTGGAGGGCGCTTGGCGACGGTGCACCGACTGTAAGTCGGTTCACCGGCCGGTACGAACTATTCCGCATTGCCTCGACTGCGGAAGCACGGCGGTAGTCGAACTGAATCCCATGGAGGACAGCGTTTTTGTCGCGCGGAAGGGCTATTACCGCAGCCCGGTGCTTGGCACCCTGGGTACACCGAGGGAAGTGCCAATGGCACTAATCGCAGCAGAGCACACCGCTCAATTAAACGCGCCGCAAAGCGATGATGTCTTCTCAAAGGCCGAGGAAAACGAACTCCTGTTCCAGGATGTCGAACTCGACTGGGGCGTTTCCGCCGGTCAGAATACGGCGATTGACGTGCTGTCGAGCACGACCACGATGGAAGTCGGTATCGACATCGGTGCCTTGTCTGGTGTGGCGCTACGCAACATGCCCCCGGGGCGCGCGAACTATCAGCAGCGCGCTGGCCGTGCCGGCCGTCGCGGTAATGCCGTTGCTACGGTCGTCGCATTCGGCAGTGCCGACAGTCACGATGAGCACTATTTTAGTGAACCGAAGGAAATGATCTCGGGAAAGGTTATCGATCCCAGACTGACGCTCGATAACCCTGACATCGTGAAGCGGCACATCCGCGCCTTTCTGCTGCAGGCCTACCACCAAGTACGGCTACCTGCCTTCGATCCCAACTCAAGCCCGGACCTTTTTTCGGTTCTCGGGTCGGTTGAGGATTTCAAGTCGACCGGAGCGGTTCTGAACGCTGGGGACTTCAAGGCATGGCTTGAGGCGAACGAGGGCGAACTTCGCGAGCGTGTGGCATCCTGGATCCCGGAGGAACTGGCAGGCGAGATGCGTGAGGCTGTGCTCGACGAGATGGTCGAAGACTGCGCTTCGGAAGTCGATAAGGCAATCGCCAACGATGCAGTCGAAGGTGAACGGCTCGAGAAGGCCGATGACGACCCTGATGATGACGGCTGCGAAGTTCAAGACGAAGTGGGAGAGGAGGCCCCTCCAGAGAAAGCTCTGACGGGTACTCTGCTCGATCGGCTGCTCTACAAGGGTGTGTTGCCACGATATGCCTTCCCGACCGACGTTGCGACCTTCAACGTGTTTGACAGGGAGCGATCAACCGAATTCCGCCCCATTATGAAGTTTGCGCCCTCACAGGGCCTACCGGTCGCCTTGTCGCAGTATGCGCCAGGGAAGCAGGTCTGGATTTCGGGCAAATGCTACACGTCAGCTGCGATCTACTCGCCGATGTCGGAGGACAGGTTTGCCGCTTGGCAGAACCGCCGACTATATCGGGAATGCAGCGAGTGTGGCTTTGCCGAAACGGTGAAAATCGATGTCGGCCTTGACCACAACCACGTCGCGGACTGCCATGCTTGTGAATCGCCCGGCACGTTCGGGCCTGCACGCTATTGGCTTCGGCCACCCGGGTTTGCTCACCCGATTGGACTGGAGGAGGTTACCTCTCCCGACGATATGCCAGAAACCAGCTATGCGACGCGGGCCAAGCTAGAAATGCCAACTCCCGCGCCGGAGGAGAAATGGATTCAGGTGAATGATCGACTCCGGGTGATGCCCATCAGGCAACACCTCCTTGTTTCCAACACTGGCCCCAAGCAGGAAGGCTATAACTATTGCACGCTTTGCGGGTTGATTGAGTCCTCAGCGGAAGGGACGGCATCTATCTTCAATCCGCATCTGAAGCCCTTTCCGCATAAGGATCCGACCTGTCCGGGAAACCGCACGTCGCGGCACATCGTGCTCGGGACCGATTTCATTACTGACATCGCGCTGTTTTCCATCCGGGTTGACGCGCCTTTGAAGCTCAAGCCCGGCTATTTCCCGACCGACGTCGCGCTCAGAACGGTGAGCGAAGCACTTGCAAAGGCGGCTTGCGCTATTCTTGAAGTTGAACCTGGAGAACTGATGGCGGAGTATCGTCCAGCACTGACCCAAGCCGGAAAGGTGGGGCTGGAAGCGGAGATATTCCTCTACGATACCCTTCCTGGTGGTGCGGGCTTTTCCCGTCAATTGGCCGACCGCGGAGCGGAATTGTTCCAGCGGGCTCTGACGATCATGAAGACCTGCCGCGAGAATTGCGATTCCTCGTGCTATCGGTGCCTGCGGAGCTTCAAAAACAAGTTCGAGCATGGCCTGTTGGACCGGCATGTCGGTGCGGAGCTCGTCGAATTTCTCCTGACGGACTCCATGCAGCCTTTCTCCGTCGATCGCGTCGAGGCTTCAACAAAAGTCTTGATGCTTGACCTCGAACGGAACTCCGAGGGCGGCGTCACCTACGAGCGTGGCGCTATCTTGAGCGTGCCCGGGATGGGCGACGTTGTGGTTCCAATCCTCGCCACGCGTTCGGATGGATCCCAGGCGGTCATTGCACTGGCGGGGCCGTTGACAGACGAACACCCATCTGACCCCCGTATTGCGGAAATGCGAGAAAAGTGGGACGGCGAGGTCATACCGATCAATGAGTTGCTTGTGCGCGGAAACCTTCCAACGGCCACGCGGATCGTTGAACAACGCGTGCTGATATGAAGATCGGCGATGGTGTGAAGGCGCACGGGGGCGGCGCGTGATCGAGATTACCGGTGTTGCGGAGGGCGACGAGTACGCTGCCGCCAAGCGCCTTGAAAGACGCATAATTGATCTTTGGCCAGACCTGGCGCGAAGCCGGACCGACACGGTCCGGATTTTCGTTGGTCTGAAGATGCATGGGCAGAAGCTCGAAGACCTCGATCTGGTTGTGATCGCCTCATTTGAGACGGCGCGTGACTTCGATCCGGAGTGGAAGTTCTTCGCCCGAGAGGGCGAGGCGTTTACGCCGAAGGCGGCACGGGTGCGCAACTTTGCGCTGGTCGTTGAGGTGAAGTCTCACGATGCAACAGGCGTGCGGTTCGAAAACACGGCGGGCTTTGTGCGGTACGTGCGGAATGGGGTCGAGTCCTGGGAATGCGTCACCGAGAAGAACCGAACGCAGATGTTTGAGTTTAAGAAATGGCTCGATCGTTTTGGCTTGGACCATGTCCATGTTCAAAACCTCGTCCTATTCACTGGCCTGAAGGAGCGCGACCTACCATCGCGGCCGCATGTTTGCATCGCAAGCGATACAAGCTTCGAGCGATTGCTAAATGTCCTTGGCCAGGTAGCGGGCCCGCGCGAACCCGATAGAAGGGTGACGCTGTCATACGGAAGCGAGGATGCGTTTCGTCGACTGCTCGCGGAGAACTCGCCGCTTTTCGCAACGCTAGAACCTACACCGCTAGACCGCCGGCGCATGGACCTTATCGCAAAATCGGCCTTACCTGACGTTTGGCTTGATGATCTCGGTGAGCGCCAGGTGCTGCTGAAGGGGCGCGGTGGCGTCGGGAAGACGGTGATCTTGTTGCAGATGGCTTACCGAGCATTCGACCAATCGGGTCAACGATCGCTCGTGCTGACGTTTAACAAGGCGCTTGTGGCGGACATGCGGCGCACCATGTCTTTGCTCGGCGTCCCGCGCAGCGTTGAGGCGGGCGGCGTGGCGATCGAGACTGTCCATGGCATCATTGGCCGGTTGATGCTCAAGCTCGGCGTTATCGACTGCTATGACGGGTTCCTCGACGACTACGATGCGCACAAGGAATCTTTGCTCGACTACCTGCGAAGCGGAGCGGTCACTTCCGACGATCTTGGCGCGATGATGCGCGCTGACGCGACCGAGTTCGACTGGGACCTAGTATTCGTCGATGAAGGGCAGGATTGGCCGGGTGACGAAATCGCCATCCTGAACGCCGTCTATGGTCCTCGGCGGCTCGTCGTGTCTGACGGCGTCGACCAGTATGTTCGGGATTCGGTGGCCGACTGGACGTCGGCTTTGCCGAAGGGGGATTCCCGAACCCGCCGACTCAAGAAGTGCCTGCGTATGAAGGCAAACGTAGCCTCGTTCGTGGCTGAAGTTGCGATGCGACTTGGATTGGAGGATTGGGACCTTGAGCCCAATGCTGACGCGGGCGGTGGCCGGGTGATCATCTACGACGGAGATCTCGCGGCCCAGCCCGAGCGCCTTGCGGAGCTCATTGAGGCAGCCCGAAAGTTGGGCAACTTTCCCGTCGACATGCTAGCCTGTGTCCCGCCCGGGGCAATAATCAAGCGAACTCATGGCCCTGGGAGCGTGCCGGCCAATGCCTATGCCGGGATCGGCGGCAAGGTGTGGGACGGAACGGCGCGGGATGTTCGGGAGGCCTATCCGACCGACCGCGAGGAACTCCGCTTCGTGCAATACGATTCCTGCCGGGGTCTGGAGGGTTGGTCAGTGGTCAACTACGACCTCGATCAACTGTGGAACTACAAATTGCGCCAGTGGGAAGCGGAGGGGCACGATCATGATCCGCTGATCGAGACGCGAGAGGAAGCGGCCGCCCGCCATGCGGCCCGATGGGTCATGATCCCCCTTACCCGCGCGATTGACACCCTGGTGATCAGCCTCGGGACTGCATCAGGCCCGCTTCGCAGTGTTCTTCGGCGTGTCGCCGACCGGCATCCCGATTTCGTGGACTGGATCGAGCTTTAATTCCTGCCGCGCTTGTCTGCCAACTCCAGTGGAAGGTCGTCATCAGGCGCTCGGAGGGAGCGTTGGACGGTCGCCGGTCCGAGCAAGCGCAGTGCTGCACGGGTCTCCGGTCGGCAGGCGCGGCTTTCAAGCCAGCGGCGACGCCATGCCGCCGCAATTTCGGAGGCGGAGGCGGCATTAAACTCTTCGCTTTCCATGCCCATGAGTGAGTCCCGCGAACCCAATCCCAACTCGCATGCGTAAAAGAGGCGCGGGGTGTTGTGATGAAGGATGGCGTCGCTTGCTACGCCGAGCGCCTCGAGGCCTTCCCTGATCTGACGGAGGCGGGGACTTGTCCCCTCGCCAAAGCGATTGTTGATTCTGCGCGATGTGTGCACGCTCTGCGCCATCTGACGCAAAGCATGCGCGGTGTCCGCGCCGAGATGTAGCGTGCCGAATCCTCCGGTCTTGCTCTTGCCGATCGAGTCCCACCGCAGGTCATGGTCGAGGCCTGAATGTTCAGCGGCCCTCAGGACGAGCCGGTTGTACTGGCTTGATCCAATGCCATAGAGGCTCGTGGTGGTAAGTACCCGCAGATCGGCAGGTTTGGAAACGGCACGACCTGCCATCTGCGACGCGATGACGCTCACCTGCCCACCATATCGCTCGGCGTAGTGGTCGCGCACTTCTTTGGAAGCGAGAAGGAGCGCCACCAGCTTTCCACCAAGGAGTTCATTGTACGGAGCTACGGCACCGCAAATGCTGACATCGACCACGCGGCTCGAAAGCCCAGCTTTGCGGAACTCGGCGAGAACGATATCGATCGCCCGCTGGCCGCTCTTAGCCTCTAGCAATTGTGACAGTGCCTCCTCGGGCTTGGCGAGAAGTTCGGCGGCGCGGAAGGTCTGCTTCGCGGAGAGGAGTTGGGCGAGAAGTTCGGCGCGTTTGCGCACGAACAGAAGATCTTCGGACGCAGCGCGCCAGTCCGTTGCGGGATCCGCCGCCTTTACGGTGCCGCGCATCGGCGGCACTCGGCCATTTTCGTCCCTGTTGGCTTCATAGTGTGCGCGCAGTTCAAGCTCTCGGGCATAGGCTGCTCCCGAGGCTTTCTGTTCGAGCCGCAGCACGGTGTTCTCGATGGGGTTTTCGATCTCCTCGAGAGTGACGAGGTCATCCCAGCGGACGTCCCCAATAGAAGCGTCCAGCCTCTCAGTCATCGCCTTGGCAAGGGCGGGTGCGTTCCAGGTCCCGGAACGGAGCTTGGCCTCCATGGGGCCGCGGAGCCATCCGATCCAGGTATCGCGGGCACTGAGACGCATCACCGGGCTTGCGAGCATGGCGATGCCCATCACAGGCCGGTTGGGACGGGCGGCGTTGCGAACAAGGACAAGAAGCTGCCGGCCTGGGATTGGACGGTACTCGTGAGCCCAAGTGTGGCGGAAATAGCGCCAGATGTCATTGAGCGGCAGGCCAGTATCGGCGCATCGACCGCCAGCATGGCAGATCTCGATCACGGGATCGACAACGCCAGCGAGTGCTGCATGCCGTTCCTGTTCGGGCATGGCGGCGATCCGCTCCAGTTCGGCGGCGAGTTCATCGCCGCTGTCAATCAGGTCAAGCACAGAGCTCCGTCCTTCTGGGCGGAGCGTCCTTCGTTCCATCCGGTGGATGAAGGTAGAAACCGAAGGCTCCTCGAGTTGGCGGCGGCGGGATGCCTGCAGAGCAGACCGGATGCGAAGCTTGACGTCCTCGACAGTCTGGTCGTCGTTTCGGTCGATGCTGGGGGGTTCGCACAGCAACGCCCCCTTCTTGAGCGATACTTGCCAGCCTTGATCGAAGAGGTCCGCGAACAGTAGACAGATCGCCCTTAGCTTGGTTCCCTCACCGTCGTCGATATAACTGCGCGCGAGGTTGCGTAGACTGTCGGCAAACTGTGGCGGCGTTGGCCCGGTAAAATCGAGCAAACTGTGCAGTTCTTCCCGCTCGCTCGGATTAAGATATGGCTCGAATCGGCGCTCTTTGCGGGGTTTATCGTCATTCTTGGTCATTGACGCCCCCTTCTGATCGTCGCCCCACGTGAGCAATGCCAATTCCCGTGGGCTGGTGCTAGCTGGTATGCCCACATCAGGTGTCTGAGCGCGCCGATCTGAGGGTCAGGGAGGCCAAGCGCTCCGACCAACCCTTCAACAAGCTGCTGTAGGCCGCCTGGACTGAGGGCTTGGCGGAGGATGAGCGGCATTCTATTTCGTCAAGCAGGAGGCCGAGCGCTTGGGAAGCAGTGATGCCATTAGGTATTCCAGTCGCTGAGGGAAGCTTCATCTGACTTGTGTTTCGGGTTGCTATTGGAGCGGCGACAGGTCCTTGGGCCAGTCTCTCGCTTTTTGCCACCCTGACTTTAGTTCGCAAGTGCTCGATTGCCTTGGGAAGGCCTGCGACCCGGAGGTGATCCCACATCTCAGGCGTAACGGATACCTGCTGCTTGGAGGTGGTAACTCCGAATGCCTCGTCGAGTGCGGCAGAGAACTCAACCTCCACGCGGATGTACCGATCATTGTTCATGAATATTGTCCAGGGTGTTCGCGGCCGGACATCGATCAGGCGTCCATTTCGACTGAATAGAACGCCGTGATATTGCTTTATAATGGGAAATCGGGGATTAGCATTCATACCGACCGCATCGCGGCTCTTATCCGTGGCTGCGAAACTCGGTGGAATCCATGCATAACGTAGGACCACCTCCCCGATGCGTCCTTCCGCCGTGTGCAGTTTGAAGCTTACCGGGTCGAGTGCGATCGCCCTGTCTTCATCAAGGTCAAAGAGTTCGGCATCCGGATTGAGAAATAGGGGGTCGATGGGGCGCACCGCAGTTCCGTCGATGGTAAGTCGGGTGGCCGACAGCAGCTTGTGATAGGTCACCCCAAAGCGTCGGATCAGGTTGCGCTTGAGGCCGGAGGCGGTTGACCAGTCGAGCCGGTCTAAGTGGTCGATTACAATGATGGTACCTGCTCGCCAGCCGGTGGGATGTGCTTGCCGAATGGCCCGGCGGAGAAAAGGCGGAAGGATGGCAGGCTGAGCAGGAGGAATTGCTATTTTGCGGCTCGATATAGCATTGCCAGATACGATGGCGTCCACGTCAAGTTTCACCGCATGAAGGCGGTGGCCTTTGGTCTTCGAATATATTGTAAAGCGCCGGCCGATGCTAACTGCGGCACAAGGTAAGCCATAGCCGAATCGACCCAAACCGTCGCGATCATTCTCACGGTGTGTGCCACCCCACAGCAGTGCAATCCGCATCATAGCAGGGTCCATACCGTGGCCGTCATCAATAATGGCAATCTGGCTTGGCTTCCGCTCCCCGTCCACATCTTGAAATGAAAAAACAATGTCGATCGACTCCGCATAAGCTTGAATCGCGTTATCTACGAGTTCTGCAAGGGCTTCGACGTTAGATTGGTACCCTAAATGCCGAATGCCTCTAATAAATGCCTCTGGAACGATCAGATCAGTATTTCGGACGCGTGACCGGGCGGCATATTTGTTTTGCTTTGCGACGACCTTTGTGTGAGCGCGAGACATATCCATTCTCTCTCGAAATGATGTGCAGGCACATATGAGTGGCCGAACCTGCACCAAATGAGGCCGAACCTAATTGCCAGATGAAGGCGCGGGTGTGACCGGTGGCTGAGAGGCCTTGTGATCTAATAAGTATGCCCCAGAAAAGTATCGATTATCTTGCCAAGACGCGCACCAGTAGCCGAATGGCGGATGATTCTATCTGCATCCAGCCGCTTCGTCAGATGTGGTGGCAGGTTTGCAAATTCGGAGATTGCCACTTCGAGCGCTGCAGTGTTCCTGAGTTCGTTCGGTCGCGCCCCTCGCCAAGCGGCAATTCTTAGCTCGCCATCAGATTCAGGCCCCGCGAATACAATGGCGAAATAAGTGACGAAATGCGCATCCCACCCGACCGCCACCTCGAACACATCAGTTCGATGCGGATAGGGCTGCAACGAATACCGGCTCATCGGCTCACCAGTCGCTCGCCAGCATGATCGTGACGACGCGGAAGCTTTGCTGCGCGTCCCACGGCGTTTCCGACCCCCAGGAAAACGTCCCGTCGTTGGCGTAGACATCGATCTTCCAGAAGATCTTGTGCCCCTGAAACTCGACCGCACCAAAGTCCCGCTCGCCGTGAGGGTCGTTCCCCGATTCGATGGGGGTTTCGTTGATCAGCCTGCGCAGCGCCGCCTGGCCCAGCATCAGACTGGCTTGCCGGGTGCCGACGTCCTCGGCGTCACCGGCAAGGATGTTTGCCAGCGCCCGCGTGAACACCGTGCGCGACGTGGGCAGCGAGCCGGCGCGGGCCGCGTCATTGAGCCTGGCGATCTCGGCCGTGTGGTCGGCAGCGACCGGCGTGGGTTGGGCAAGCTGGATCATGGTTTCTTCCTTTCAAGATTGTTTCCCACCGAGTGCCCCCTCCCCTCCGCTGTCCGGTTGACGGGGTTTGAGCGTTCACGCTACGTTCTTTTGGAAAGGATTTCGCCATGCCCGCTCCCAGCCACCTCGGCCATTTCGATCTCGACATCGGCCTGCGCGATGCGTCGTGCGACGAGAACCTGCCGCCGGTGCGCCGGGCGATCGCGGCGCTATGCATCGGGGTCGGCGTGGACGACGCCTATCTGTCGGTCCGGGAACTGCGTGAGGCAGTGTCGCTGGTGCATGAGAACGCCCCCGGCGGGCGGGCGAAGCTCGCCGGTATCCTCAGCACCCAGTGCGACGATTTCCAGCGGGCGATCTATTACTGCCTCGCCGGGCGCGGCGTGGTCGAGATGGCCGAGGCGATGGATTGGCTGCTGACGGTCCTCAAGGCACGCGGCCGGACCGCGGCCTGGCTCAGCCGCATGCGGGTGCGGCGCAAGGATCTCGTTTCGCCCTATGTCAGCGAAGCGCCCGACGGACCGGTGGTATCGGCCAGCCCCGATTTCGAGCTTGGGCAATCGTGGTTCGTCGAACGCGGGCCAGGCCCCTACTGATCATCCGGCTCGTCATCGTTGCACGTGACGACCCGTGAGACGGTGCGCCCCGGCGCCGCCTTGCTCGCCAGGACCACGCGGAAGGGCTGCAGCGGGTTGCCGGTCTTGACCACGGCGGTGTCGCCCTGGACGTGCTCGGCGACTCGGGTTGCGATCCGGTTGGCGTTCTCGATGCTGCACAAGCGTGCCCGCTTGGACGAGCGCTGAGGTGGTGCGGGGTCGGTCATGGCGCTACTCGCTTGGGTGCCAGGTCACGAAGCTGACGGGGCTGCGGGCGGCGGCACGATCGTCCAGGCCCGGCTCATCAGCTTGCTGATCTTCACCCCGACCCCGTCGCTGACCCGGCGTAAGGTAGTCTTGCGGCCCGACTGGACCACGCGGAAGCTGCGCTCGCTCTGCCCGTCGGTAAAGGTCAGCGGCTCGGCCAGCACCAGCATGTCGCCCGGCGCCGGTTTGCGGCGCGTAGTCAGCGCCAAGCGCTGTCGGCACTGCTCGCGCCACTGCGCAGCGTATTCGTTGCCGGGAGGACCGAGCAGGTCGAGGATCGATGCGGGACAATCGTAATTGAAGGGCCCCATCGTCTCGCTCATGTCCTTGTAGCCAAACTCTTCGCCGCTGCGCGCGCCGGGGTTCCATTTGACGAGGCAGATTATCGCGAATGTCTCGCGCGGGGCTTCGAGGTCATAGCTCTGGCAGGCGGCGTAGTAGGCGCCTGACCGGACGGTCGATTTGAGGACACGCAGGCCCGTCGCCCGGCCCTTCTCAGGGTCGGGCGGATAGGTGCACTGGTTGTCGAGATAGGCCTTCGGCGTGGCGAACGGAGCCATGCCGCCGCGGGACATGAACAGCCAACCCATGGCGGTTCTCCTAGACGAGCGCCTGTTGGCGCGGATTGATGGAAAGGCCGGTCTCGCGAACGACGAGCGCACGGAAGCTCTGCGGCGCAGCAAGGACGGCGATGTCGCAGAAGTGATTGCGGTCGCCCAAGTAGTCCTGGCGGCCTTTGCAGCGGCGGAACATGACTTCGCGGCCCGGACGGATGCAGGGGATCGAGACCTGGACATAGATTTCGTCGCCGTGGAGCGTGATCTCGCCCGAGACCGCTGGCCCCGCGAAGTTGCTGCGCAGGTCATATTGGTCCGGTTCGAGACCGAGATGGCGGGCTGCAACCCGCAGCGCCGAGCGGGCTTCGCGGTGGAAAGCGCGCTTGGCTTCAGGATCGTAGCCGATGCCGCGGCGGGCGAGCGCCACCAGTGCGGGCTTGGACTTCAATTCGTCGATCTTGGCGAGACACTGCCGGCGCAGCGGCAGGTCTTCTGCGAAGGTCTCATCGGGCGCGTGGCCGAGCGCGATGCGGCCGATGTGACGCGCGAGCAGGATGGTCGCGGGATCGCGGGCCGGGTCGATCCCGGCGTTGCGGGCGTCCTGCATCGCATCGACGACGGCCTGGGTGGCGGTGGCAATGGTCGCGAGCGCGTCGGGCTGCAGGGCACGGCGATATCGGAAGTCGAGATCGTAGTTCATCGGTGAAAACTCCTTTGCGCCCCCTGGCGCACCGGGCTCCCACCCCCTCCCCTTCCCGCTCGCTCTGCGAGCGGCCCCAGTGTCTCCGCTTCCCGGCCGCCGTCAGGCTGCCTCCTTGAGTTCGTCCGGCAGGATCGAACCGAGCGCCGGATCAAACTGGCGCAGCCACTTCACCGCCTGCTCGGCCTTCGCCGCCGCATGGAGAATCGCGGTCTTGTCGCCGCGCAGGATCTTCATCCAGTGGTGGATGTAGGAGGCATGGCTGTCGTGCAGCTCATTCGGGAGGCCGTATTCGGCGCAGAGGGTCGCCTGACAGAGCGAGGCAACATATCCTGACAGTCCAGCGCTAATGTGAATTCCAGCGCCATTTTTGCGAACCTGTTTCACGCCGCAATCTCCTCGGCCTGAGGCTGCTGGGCATGCATCCAGTCGGCTGCGGCCTGGGCCTTGCT
>NZ_JACLAU010000004.1 GCF_014230305.1 Novosphingobium aerophilum | reverse complement strand
CGGCCCGCAAGGCCCCCGCCCCGCGCCGCCGCGACGACGAGGGCCCGCTGCTCGGCCGCGAGGACCTGCGCGAGCGGGGCCGCCGCGCTCGGGGCCAGCGCGCCGCCGAAGGGACCGCCGCTCCGGCGAAGTTCGGGGACGCCCGCCGTGCCCGCGCGAACGCCGCGAAAGGCCGACCCGAGGGCGGTGCGGCCCATCCGCCCGGGCGCGGGGATGGCAACCGCCGGCCCGGTGGACCGACCGGACGCAAGCCCCGCCCGGGAGCGCCGAAGGGGCGCCGGCCATGAGCCTGCGGATCATCGCCGGGCAATGGCGCGGCCGCAAGCTCGCCGCGCCCGAGGGCGACACCACCCGCCCGACCGCCGACCGCACGCGCGAGACGCTGTTCTCGATGCTGGCGAGCCGCCTCGGCAGCTTCGAAGGGCTGGCCGTGGCCGACCTGTTCGCGGGATCGGGCGCGCTCGGGCTGGAAGCGCTGTCGCGCGGGGCTGCCTCGTGCCTGTTCGTCGAGCAGGATCCGCCGGCGATCCGTGCGCTGCGCACCAATGTCGCCAACCTGCGGGCGCAGGGGCAGTGCGATGTGCGCGCCGCCTCGGTCCTGGCCCTGGGCCCGGCCAAGGCCCCGCTCGATCTGGTGCTGCTCGATCCGCCTTACCGCTCGGGCGCGGGCGCGGTGGCGCTCGACAAGCTGCGCCGCCTCGGCTGGCTGGCCGAAGGGAGCTGGATCAGTCTGGAAACCGCCGCCGACGAGGAGGTCCGGCTGAAGGGCTTCACCGTCGATGCCGACCGCAAGGTGGGCAAGGCCCGGGTCACCCTGCTGCGGCTGGCGGCGGAATAGAGAACCCGTCGCCCCCTTGACCGAGAGCGCCTAGTCCCGCGCCCGCCCCAGCGTCACCCCGGCGAAGGTCACGGCCCCCGCCAGTGTCAGGAACAGCCCGACATAGGCCGTGCCGCCCCGATCGGCGAGCGCCTGCGCCGCAAAGGGGGCCAGCGCTCCGCCGATGATCCCGCCGAGGTTGAAGGCCACGCTGATCCCGGTGTAGCGCACCTCGACCGGGTAGAGCGTCTGCAGCCAGGCCCCGAGCGGGCCATAGGTCAGGCCCATCACGAACAGCGCGGAGGCCAGGGTGAACCACACCAGCCCCAGCGATCCCGAGCCCAGCCCGGACCCGAAGGCCAGCCCGACCACCACCGTCAGCACGGCGCCGCTCGCCAGCACGCGGGCGGGACTGGTGCGGTCGGCCCACCAGCCTGCGGCCAGGATGCCCAGGGCCAGGAACAGGTTGGCACCCAGTTGGACGGTCAGGAAGGTCTCGCGCGGGTAGCCCAGGGTCTTGGTCCCGAACGACAGGGCAAAGGTGGTCGCCAGATAGAACAGGGCGAAGCAGGCCACGACCCCGGCGATCCCGGCCAGCACCGCGCCCGCATGGTGCGACAGCAGCGCGCCCAGCGGCACCCGCGGCGGCGGGGCGTGATCGCGCGCCTCCCGGAAGGCGGCGGTCTCCCCGATGTTGAGCCGCACCCACAGTCCCACGCCGACCAGCGCCGCGCTGGCGAGGAACGGGATGCGCCAGCCCCAGGCGGCGAAGTCCGCCTCGGAGAGGCTCAGGCCCAGCAGCAGGAACAGGCCGTTCGCCGCCAGGAAGCCGACCGGCGCGCCCAGTTGCGGGGCCGAGCCAAAGCGTGCCGCCCAGCCGGGCGGGGCGTTCTCCACCGCCAGCAGCGAGGCCCCGCCCCATTCCCCGCCCAGCCCGAAGCCCTGCCCGAAGCGGAGCAGGCACAGCAGCGCGGGGGCGATCGGCCCGGCCATGGCATAGGTCGGCAGGAAAGCGATCAGCACGGTCGATCCGCCCATCAGCAGCAGCGAGGCGACCAGCGTGGACTTGCGCCCGACCCGATCGCCGAAATGGCCGAAGGCGATCGCCCCGACCGGTCGCGCGAAGAAGGCCAGGCCAAAGGTCATGAACGACAGCAACTGCTGCGCCGCGACCGAGTGGGCCGGGAAGAACAGCGGCCCGATCACCAGCGCGGCGGCCGTGGCATAGATGTAGAAGTCGTAGAACTCGATCGCGGTGCCGACCAGCGCGGCGGTCAGGACGCGGGCGTGGGTGCGAAGCGGGTGCGCGGCAGGCTGGGTCATGCCCCGCCGGGTTGCCGGGTCACCGCGACCAGGTCAACCGTCCGCAATCCCGCAGCGAGTCCCTTCCCCCCGATTGGCCAGCGGGTGAAAGGCCGGTGCAAGGCCGGTGCAAGGCTCCGGCAAGACGAAAAGGGGCGCCCGCTTGCCTGGACGCCCCTTCCCGCGACCCTTGCGGCCCCCCGGATCAACCGATCCGGATCACTGGCCGCGCGGATTGCGGCAACTGTCGCGGACGGTCCGGCTGCAGACAGGATGGGTCTTGTTCATCGCGTCGGGCGGCGGAGCAGAAGCGTTGCCGTTGCTGGCCATGGCCCCACTGCCAGTGGCTGCGCTGCCCATCCCCATACCGCCCATGCCGGACTCGCCTGTGGTCGACGGAGTTGAGGAGCGCATGTCCCCGCTCCCGGATGCGGTCGTCGTCGTGCCGCTCATGTCGGCCGCCATAGCGCCGCTTCCCGCCCCGGTCGCGCCGGTGGCACCGCCACCACGCTGGGCGGTGATCTGCTGTTCGATCGAGGCCCAGGCTGTGGTGCGCTGGTCCGGCGTCATCGCCAGGACCTGGCCCCGCTGGTCGGAGCTCAGGACCCACCAGGCTGCCTGCTGGCCGGGGGTCAGGGTCCAGAAGTACTCCTGCTGGGCGGCAGGCAGCGCGTCATAGGCGCTGCGGCGGTCTTCCGGCCAGCCGGTGTAGCGGCCGCGCTGCTCGCCGGTCATCGTGTAGGGCCCGGTCGGCGCGGGCGCCGTGGTCGCGCCGGCGCCCATGGTGCCGTCCATGGTCGGGGGGGAGGAACCGGTCGCCTGCGCCTGCAGCGCGGGACCGCCGGCCAGCGCCAGCGCCAGTGCCAGCGCGCTGGCGGCATGGAAGGATCGCATCGCATGTCTCCTGAAGCGGCCCGATGGGCCAGTCGCAGCGGGTTACGGTCGCCCCGCCGCAGGGTTCCCCGAAGATCGGCGAAGCGGCCCCGCCCTGCGCCGGATCACCGCACGATGCCCGGCGATGGCACTGACGAATGCTTGCTCCGGCGCCAAATGTTCCCTAGCTGTTCACCGATGTCGCAACCGCCGAACCTTGCTGCCGTCCTGCCCGCTGCCGCCGCCGCGCCCGAGTGGATCGCCCGGCTCAACCCGCCCCAGCGCGAGGCGGTGGAGACCACCGAAGGACCGGTGCTGATGCTGGCCGGGGCCGGCACCGGCAAGACCGCCGCGCTCACCGCCCGGCTGGCCTGGCTGGTCCAGTCACGCCGGGCCTGGCCGAGCGAAATCCTCTGCGTGACCTTCACCAACAAGGCCGCGCGCGAAATGCGCGAGCGGGTGGGCCACCTGATCGGCCCGGCGGTGGAAGGGATGCCCTGGCTCGGCACGTTCCACGCGATCGCCGCCAAGATGCTGCGCCGCCATGCCGAACTGGTCGGCCTGCAGAGCAATTACACGATCATCGACACCGACGACCAACTGCGCCTGCTCAAGCAGCTGATCGTGGCCGAGGGGCTGGACGAGAAGCGCTGGCCGGCGCGCCAGTTGGCCGGGCTGATCGACCGCTGGAAGAACCGCGGCCTCAATCCCGGTGATCTCGATGCCGTGGAGAACGAGCTTTACGCCAATGGCCGCGGGCAACAGTTCTACCGGCTCTACCAGGATCGGCTGAAGGCGGTGAACGCCTGCGATTTCGGCGATCTGCTGCTGCACATGCTGAACGTGCTGCGCGGCCATCGCGAGGTGCTGGACCACTACCGCCAGCGCTTCCGGTACATCATGGTGGACGAATACCAGGACACCAACCAGGTCCAGTACCTGTGGCTGCGGCTGCTGGCGCAGGAGCACAAGAACATCTGCGTGGTGGGCGACGACGACCAGTCGATCTATTCCTGGCGCGGCGCGGAAGTGGCCAATATCCTGAAGTTCGAGAAGGATTTTCCCGGCGCGCGGGTGATCCGGCTGGAGCAGAACTACCGCTCCACCCCGCAGATCCTCGCCGCCGCCTCGGGGCTGATCGGCGAGAATTCGCAGCGGCTCGGCAAGACGCTGTGGACCGAGCTCAATCATGGCGACAAGGTCCGTGTGATCGGCGTCTGGGACGGGCCCGAAGAGGCCCGGCGGATCGGCGACGAGATCGAGCGGCTGGAGCGCGAGGGGGCCTATCTCAACCAGATCGCGATCCTGGTCCGGGCCCAGTTCCAGACCCGCGAGCTGGAGGATCGCTTCATCCAGATCGGGCTGAACTACAAGATCGTCGGCGGCTTCCGCTTCTATGAACGGGCCGAGATCCGCGATGCGCTGGCCTATCTGCGGGTGATCGCCCAGCCGTCGGACGATCTGGCCTTCGAACGGATCTACAACACCCCCAAGCGCGGGCTGGGCGACAAGGCGCTGGAACGCCTGCACCGCCACGCCCGCGGCCAGGGCGTGCCGCTTCTGCGCGCCGCGCTGGATGTCTGCGACACCGACGATCTGCCCGCCCGCGCCCGCAACACCCTGCTGGCCCTGGTGCGCGACTTTGCCCGCTGGCGCGAGAGTGCCGCCACCCTCGCCCCGGCCGAGCTGGTCCGCACCGTGCTGGACGAAAGCGGCTACACCGCCATGCTCCAGGCCGAACGCAGCGCCGAGGCCGCTGGCCGGCTGGAAAACCTGTCCGAGCTGGCCCGCGCAATGGAAGATTACGAAACGCTGGGTGATTTCCTGGAACACGTCAGCCTGGTGATGGACAACGAGGCCGCCGACGATGCCGAGAAGGTCACGATCATGACCATCCACGCGGCCAAGGGGCTGGAGTTCGACCAGGTGTTCCTGCCCGGCTGGGAGGAAGGCGTGTTCCCCAGCCAGCGCGCGGTCGACGAGGGCGGCCTCGCCAGCCTGGAGGAGGAGCGGCGCCTCGCCTATGTGGCGATCACCCGGGCCAAGCGGCGCTGCACCATCCTCCACGCCGCCAACCGGCGCATCTACGGCCAGTGGACCAGCTCGATCCCCAGCCGGTTCATTGCCGAGATCCCCGAGGATCATGTGGAGAGCGAAACCACCCTGTCGGGCGGGGCCTCGCTGTGGCGGGCGCAATGGTCCGAGCGGGACGATCCCTTCGCCCATGTCGCCCGCGACCGGCCCGACCGCACGGCCCAGCGCGGCCCCGGCTGGCAGCGGGCGGCGGCCGGCACATTCGACACCACCCCGCGCCGGGTGGCCGAGAACACCCGCAGCGCCGCCAGCTTCGCGGCCAAGCCGCGGCTCGACCTGGCCGTGGGCGACCGCGTGTTCCACGAGAAGTTCGGCCAGGGCACCATTGCCGCGCAGGAAGGCAACAAGCTGGAGATCGATTTCGACGCGGCGGGCCGCAAGCGGGTGATCGACAGCTTCGTCCGCCGGGCGGACTAGGCGGCGCGGGCAGCTCCCGCGCTGATCGAAACGGCTGGAGCAGGTGGGGAGCGGACGTTGGGCTGGGGCTGCCGGGTCGGCACCCCCCCCACTCCTCAACCTCAGCCTTTGAGACATTGCCCTCCCGCCTGATCCCGTCATCCTGAACTTGTTTCAGCCGTCATCCTGAACTTGTTTCAGGATCCATGGGGCCTCTCGTTCGGCTATGGGTTCGGTCGTGCGAGCTTGCCCCTGCGCTTCATCTCCGGCGGCACAGCCCCGGGGCGCGATTGATCCTGAAACAAGTTCAGGATGACGAAGGGCGCGAGGTCGGGATGACGCCGGAAACAGGGTCAGGGGTGACGGTGTTGGAGCGGGGCGGATCATGTCCGCACTGGGGAGGGTTCGAACGTCCATTCCCAGGCGCAACCCGGCCTTCGAAGGGGTCCATGCCGCTTGCGCCCCGTCAGGCGGGCGAGTGGGGAGCGCGCGGCGTCAGGGCAGGTTAAGCGACTTCGCCCCGCGCGCATCGAACCACACGGCTCCGTTGGCCACCATCGCCATGCCGTCGCGGACGAACATTTCGTGCGGGATGGCGTCGCGCAGGCGGGCGATCGCGGCGGGGGTGAACACGCGCGGCCAGTGGGCCAGGAACTCGGCCGGGTTGCGCAAGGTCAGGCGGACGGGGCCATTCACCCGCAGCGGATAGGATACGGCGGCGGCCGCCTTCCGGCGATCGCCGCGAATCACCCCGGCGATGAACTGCCGGCAGCGGGCCTCGAAGACGGCATCGCTCTGGCTGGTCACGTCACCATACCAGCGGCTGGGCGACGGCCCCGGACGAACGGTGCCGAAGCCGAACCGCACCGGCAGGACCCGGCTCCCCAGGGTCCAGTCTCCGGCCAGACCGGTCGAGGTGTAGAAGGTCAACGGCCGGGGTTCCCGGGCATCGGCATTGGTCAGGGCCAGCACCATGCGACCGCCGCCCGGTTCGGTGAGCGTGATGCTGTCACCATCCTGCCGGACAGTCAGGGCAATGTCCTGACCGCTCGACGCGTAGTAGTAATGGGCCGCCTCGATCCGGGTGTGGTCCCGCACGGTGAGGTTCAGCCCGGCGCGATAGGGGCCGACCGAGCCCTCGGCGATGAACGTCTCGATCCGTCCGGCCGGTTCCGCCCGCGCCACCGCCGGCAGCGCCAGCATGACCAGCGCCCCCGCCACCATGTCGCGCCGCCGGACCATCATGGCTCAGTCCACGCCCTTGCCGACACGGGGCGGGAGGTTCGTGTCGATCGGGCCTTTCACCCGTTTCGGGCAGATCGCGGCGATCTCGGCCCGGCGTTGCTTCAGGTAAAGCTCACGCGTGGCGACATAGGGATCGGGCGATTCCTCGCGCATCTTGGTCAGGACCGCGTCCTGCTCGATCCGGTCATTGAGCGCGTCGATGGTGATGGCGGGAATCGAATAGTACGGCCGGTTGAACGGCTTGCCGATCGCCAGGGTGAACAGCGGCTTGTCCAGCGTCAGGCCAACCAGATCACGCAGGGTGATCGGGCCGACCAGCGGCAGGAAGAAGAACGGCCCGTCGCCGATGCCATAGCAGGCGAAGGTGTTGGCGAAGCCGTTCTGGCGATAAGGCAGGTTGAGCGGCTGGCGCTTGGCGACATCGACCAGTCCGCCGACCCCGATGGTCGAATTGAAGGTGAACCGCACCACCGACTTGGCGGCGCGTCCGGGCTTGAGCTGCAACAGGTAGTTGAGCGCCGAGACCGGCTCTTCCAGATTGCGCAGGAAATTGCGCAGGCCCGACCGGATCGGGCTCGGCACCGATTTCCGGTAGCCCATCGCCAGCGGGGCGGTGAACACCTGGTCAACCGCCTGGACCACCTCGAACGACTTGGCGTTGAGCTGGACCAGCGGATCGGCCGGGGTCCTCACCCGGGCGGAAACCACGATCTCGTTGCCAAGCTCGCTGCGGAGGGCAGGTTCGGCCTCGCCCGTCGGACCAGGGACCGGGGCACTTGCGGCCGGGTCGGACGCGCCGGGAGATCCGGATGGTGCCGCGACCGGCGACGCTGCGGGCACAGCCACGGTCGGCGCTGGCGCGGGAGCGACCGCCTCGGAGGCTGGCGGTGCCGCAGCGAGGAGGACGAGCAGAAGATGGGACAAGACTCGGGGCTTTCATCGGGCGAGCGGTGCCACGGTGTTCGCCGCGAAACCTTTCAGCAGCCTGACTGGCGGGCACCCGAAGGCGCCCGATGACCGGCAAGGTTCATATAGCTGTCACGCAGGTGCAGACAATCCCGCCCGGACAATATCCCGCCTGCCTCGACAATCCGTCTCGACGAGCCGCCTCGTCGATCCGGCTCGCCGCCGGCCCGGCGCGGCTCAGCCGGGCAGCGCCGAAACGTGCAGGAAGCCCGGAACCGGACCGTTCCATTCCCCGGGCGCCGAGCTGTCAGCCCGATCGCGGTGCGATGGGGCCTGGGGCTCAGCGCGGGGCTGGCTCTGCGCCTGCGACGGGGCCGGCCGCGCATCGCGGGCCGGGCGGTCACGCTCGCGGCGGGGACGCCGATCCGCGCGCGCATCGCCCATGTCCTCGCCAAGGCCATCGTCGGTTGCGACAGCCTCGACCGGATCGGCGGGGCGCCGGTCATCGCCGCGATCGGCCTTGCCACGCCGTGACGGGCGCGCGCCATCCGGCTTGGCCTCGCCGCGCCGCCCGCGACCGCTGCGCTCGGCCGGCCGGTCCTCGCGGTCCTCCCCGTCGTGCACCGCCGCATCGGCGGACAGTTCGTAAACCGGGATCGGACCGCCGGTCAGCCTCTCGACATTGGCGATCGCCTCGGCGTCCTCCTCCGACACCAGGGTGAACGCCCGGCCCGTGGCTCCGCCGCGACCGGTCCGGCCGATGCGGTGGACATAGTCATCCGGATGCCAGGGCGTATCGAAGTTGAAGACGTGGCTGACCCCCTTCACGTCGAGCCCGCGGGCCGCGACGTCGGAGGCGACCAGGATGTTGATGTCCCCGTCCTTGAAGCGCTGCAGCTCGGCATTGCGCGACGGCTGGTCCATGTCGCCGTGGATCTCGCCGGCCGAGAAGCCGTAGCGCTTCAGGCTCTTGGCCAGATCGCGCACCGTGGTCTTGCGGTTGGCGAAGACGATCGCGGTGGTGACGTTGTCGGTCTGCAGCAGGTGGCGCAGGACATCACGCTTCTTGCGCGAGGTCACCTTCACCTTGTGCTGGACGATGTTGGTGTTGGTCGTGGCCGGGCGCGCCACCTCGATCGACTTCGGATTGCTCAGGAACTTGTCCGCAAGCTTCTTGATCGGGGGCGGCATCGTGGCCGAGAACAGCAGGGTCTGGCGATTGGCCGGCAGCTTCGAGCAGATCGTCTCGATATCGGGGATAAACCCCATGTCGAGCATGCGATCGGCCTCGTCGATCACCAGCAGGTTGCACCCGGTGAGCAGGATCTTGCCCCGCTCGAACAGGTCCATCAGGCGGCCGGGGGTGGCGATGAGCACGTCGACGCCTTCGGTCAGCGCCTTGACCTGGTCACCCATCTGCACGCCGCCGATCAGCAGCGCCATCTTGAGATCGTGGTTCTTGCCGTACTTTTCGAAGTTTTCGGCGACCTGGGCGGCCAGTTCGCGGGTCGGCTCGAGGATCAGCGAGCGCGGCATCAGGGCGCGGCGGCGGCCGTGAGCCAGGATATCGATCATGGGCAGCACGAAACCGGCGGTCTTGCCCGTCCCGGTCTGGGCGATGCCGATCAGGTCGCGCATCATCAGCACGGAGGGGATGGCCTGCGCCTGGATCGGAGTCGGCTCCGTGTATCCGGCCTGTTCCACGGCCTTGAGCAATTCGTCGGATAGGCCGAGATCGGCGAAATTCATGGATGTCGATGTCCGGATAGCAGGTTGGGCCGTCGCATCCCTGTCCCGGTCGGGCCAAGGCATCGGCTGCCAGTCGCGCCCACAGTTTGCACGGCGGCGAGACTGCCGGCCTCTAGGCGCATAGCGGCTGCGAAGTCAAGGAAATGCGGCTGGCCGGCGGGTCTGCCCCGCCCGCCGCCTCACTCGTCCGGATCGATCTCGACCAACTGGCGCAGCTTGCCCAGCGCACAGTTCGCGCCGGTTCGCGACAGCAGCTTGTCCCGCGCCGCGCAGATCATCCCGTCAGCGGTCCGCTCGACCAGGAAGCCCGAGTAATAGTCGCGCGCGTTGCAGCCCTTCTCCAGCGAGGCGCTGACGATCCGTTGATCGCGCATGAACAGGATCAGGCGACTGGGCCCGTCGGCCTGAACCCCGGCAATGCCGCCCACCGGGACGCATTGCCCCATGCGCCGCTCGACGAAGCGGGGACCTGCGCGCTCGGCGAAGTCGGTCATCAGGCTGCGCCGCAGATCGCGGCTGAACGGCACACCGGGACGGCTGACCGGACCCGGGGTGATCCGGATGATGACCCGCTGCTCGATCCGCACCTGCTGCGCGCGTTCGGCCTCACGCTGCTGGCGGACCATGTCGGCGAAGCCCAGGTTGGCGCGATCGGCCGGTCGGGGGGTCTCCGGCTCCACCGCCCAACGCGCGGCGTCATCGCCGGCGGGCGCTTCGCTGACGGGCTTCCCGGAGTCGGTGCCGACGGCCACTGGCAGCAAAGCCAGGACCGGCGCCAGCAGGCTGGCAGCCAACGGACCGAACACCGGGTTCATCAGGAACGCAGACCTCCGCCAGACCAGGCCTGCCGGACAGGCCTATCCAATCTTCACGCCGGTTTAGCCGGTACGCTTGAACCATGGCTTAACCCGCGCGGGGAAACCTTGCCAAGCCCTGATGCCAAGCCCTCTCGCCCGCTGGCTCCTCCGGGCAGGCTGTGCCATAGGGGCGGCCATGACTTCGCCTTCGGACACCTTCCTCGCCGCAGCAGCAGCCGTGCTCGGGCCGCGCGGCCTGACCACCGATCCGGACCTCCTTTCGCCCTGGCTGACCGACTGGCGCGGCCGCTTCACGGGCCGGGCCTGCGCCCTGGCCTCCCCCACCTCGACCGCCGAGGTCGCTGCGCTGGTGCGGGTCTGCCGCGAGCATGGCGTGCCGATCGTGCCGCAGGGCGGCAACAGCGGCATGTGCGGGGGGGCCACCCCGGACGACAGTGGCACGGCGCTGCTGCTCTCGCTGCGCCGGCTGGACCGGATCGATCCGATCAACACCGATGCCCGCCAGGTGACCTGCGGCGCCGGCACGATCCTGGAGAACCTCCACAACGCCGCCGAGGCCGTGGGCCTGCGCTTTCCCCTGACCCTGGGCGGCAAGGGCTCGGCCACGGTCGGCGGGCTGGTTTCGACCAATGCCGGCGGGACGCAGGTGTTGCGGCACGGCTCGATGCGGGCGCTGGTGCTCGGGCTGGAGGCGGTGCTGGCGGATGGCTCGGTGTTCTCGGCGCTGACCCCGCTCAAGAAGGACAACCGCGGGTTCGATCTGAAGCAGGTGCTGATCGGGTCCGAAGGCACGCTGGGCATCGTCACCGCTGCCACGCTGCGGCTGGTGCCCGCCGTGGCCGAGCGCGTGGTGGTCTGGGTCGGCCTGTCCTCGCTCCAGCGCGCCCGGGCGCTGCTGCTGGCCTGCGAGGATCGGCTCGGCACGGCGCTCGAAGGGTTCGAGGTGATGCCCGCCTCGAGCGTGGCGGCCGTGCTGGCCTATGAGCCCGGTGCCCGCGCGCCGCTGGCCGAGCCGCATGCCTGGCACGTCCTGATCGAGGTCGTGGCCGACGCGACCGGCGCCGCCGACCTGCGCGAGCGGACCGAGACCGCAATCGCCGCGGCTTTCGAACAGGGCCTGGTCGACGATGCGGTGATCGCCAGCGGCGAGGCCCAGGCCGAAGCGCTGTGGCGCATCCGCGAATCGATTCCCTCGGCCGAGCGGGCCCAGGGGCCGGCCGTCCAGCATGACATCTCGGTCCCGGTGGAACGCATGCCGGACTTCGTCGATGCCGCCGTGGCCGAGGTGGAGGGGCGCTTCCCGGGGGTCCGCGCGGTCGCTTTCGGGCATCTTGGCGACGGCAATGTCCACTTCCACGCCCTGGCCCCGAAAGGGACCGAGGCACAGCCCTGGTACAGCGGGACGGGCAAGGAAATCAGTGCCCTGATCCACGATCGCGTGGTCGAATGGGCCGGATCGATCTCGGCCGAGCACGGCATCGGGCAGCTCAAGCGGGACGAGCTGGAGCGGTTGGGAGATCCGGTCTCGCTCGCCCTGATGCGCCAGATCAAGCATGCGCTCGACCCGGCCGAGCTGCTCAATCCGGGCAAGCTTGTCACGCTTGCGCCCCACGGGCCGACCGCCTAAACCGCCGCCCCGTGAATTCACCCCGGCGCGCATGCCGCGCCGTTCATGCCATCCCTTGCCTGGCCCGGCCGATGTCCGGGCTTCACCCGGAGAGTGTATTATGGCCAGCGCGCCGCAAGCGAGCCTTCCCGTTTTCTACCAGGACCTCATGCCGCTCAACAGCCGCGATCACGCGAACTGGCGGAGCCGCTCGACCAACCGTGCGCCCTGGCTTTATGGCTTCCACGCCATCCCGCTGACCGCCGAGGAGTTTCCGCAGGCCTCGCGCAACTTCCCGATCATCTTCTCGTCGGGGCCCGACCCGGTGCCGCTGGCGCTGATGGGCCTCAACGAAGGCGTGAACGTGTTCGTCGATCAGGACGGCAAGGTCGAGGACAACATCTACATCCCGGCCTATATCCGCCGCTATCCGTTCCTCCTCGCCAAGCTGACCCCGGAAACCACCGACCTGTCGCTGTGCTTCGATCCGACCTCGGACCTGATCGGCGAGTTCGAGGAGGGCAATGCCCTGTTCGACGGCGAGACCCCGACCGACCATACCCAGGCCCTGCTCGGGTTCTGCGAGCAGTTCGAGCAGGCCGGCGCCCGCACCCAGGCCTTCGTGGAGGAACTGAAGAAGCATAACCTGCTGATGGACGGCGAAGTTGCCATCCAGCAGGACGGCGTCGAGCAGCCCTTCATCTATCGCGGCTTCCAGATGATCGACCAGGAAAAGCTGCGCGATATCCGCGGCGACATCCTGCGCACCTGGAACCAGAACGGTCTGCTGGCGCTGATCTATGCCCACCTGTTCTCGCTCGAGCTGATCCGCGAGATCTTCGGACGCCAGGTCCAGCAGGGCAAGGGCCCGATCGCCGTTCCCGCGGCCTGATCCCCACGCCTTGTTTCGCCCAGGGGGGGGCGGGTCCGGCTGGGCCCGCCCCCCTTGTCGTTGCGGCGCCGACGTCCCATCGTTCCCGCGTGGAGGGAGCACGGCCTGGTCGGCGCCGGCCGGAACTTGCGCCCGGGCCCCCGCTTTGCGCGAACATGTTTTGCGTGAACGTGTTTTGCGTGAACCGCCTCGCACGCCCCACTTGAATGGGGCGAGCAGTTGTCCTACCTGTAGACAGTCGATTGGGCTCCCCTCATGGCCCGTCGGCGGGTGCGCAGCTTGCGCACTTCCTCCCTGAACCTTGGCCACCTCGTGCAGATGCACGAGGTGGTTTTTTATGGGCCGCGGCAGATGGCCGGACACGGTCCATGGAAATGCCGAAAAACGCCAGAAAACCGGGCCTATTCCGCGGCCTCGCGCCAGCGATCGGTGCGGTCCGTGCCGCGCAGCGCCGCCACATCCTCGGCCAGCCGGGTCACCAAGCCGGTGAGCAGCCGCACCATCGGCTCGAACCCGGGCCCGAGTTCGGCGAGTCGCGAATCGAGATAGCGGGCCCGATCGATCTCGAGCTGGAACCCGTGCAGCCCCTGGGCGGGATCGGCGTGGCGTTCCAGCACATAGCCCCCAGCATAGGGCCGGTTGTGCGCCGCGGCGGCACCGGCCCGGCCGAACCATTCGAAAGCCGAAGCAATCAGCGCACCCGAACAGGTGCTGCCGAACCGGTCCCCCAGCACAAAGGTCGGCCCCGGCTGCCCGCCCGCCGGTTCCAGCGGGGGCATCGAATGCAGATCGATCAGCAGGGCCACGCCCCAGCGCGACCGCAACCGGGCAAGCTCGCCCGCCAACGCGGCATGATAGGGTTCGTGAACCTGCGCGATGCGCCGCGCCAGATCGTCGGCATCGATCCGCCGCCGCCACAGCTCGCCCACCCCGGGCAGGCGCCGTGGCACCAGCCCCAGCCCGCTGCGCACCCGGCGGCTGGGCGATGGCCTTGGCGTGGCCGACAAGGAGGCGGATGGCCCGGTCGCGGTAACCATGTCCCAGTCGATATCGTCGGCCGCCCGGTTGAGGTCGATCATGGCCCGCGGCGCATGGGCGACGAGCAGCGATGCGCCGGTGGCCGCCGCTACCGCCCGGGCCAGGGCGTCGACCTGCCGGTCCTCCAGCCGCAGCGCGGCCAGCGACGGATGCCGCATCCGCTCGACCAGCGCCGGCGGATAGCTGCGTCCGGCATGGGGCACCGCGATCAGCACCGGAATCTCGGACGGATGTCGCAGGGTCAGGTCGAAGGCCGGGCTGGCGGCGAGACCGGGAATCACCGGGCCTTCGGTCCGCCCGGCTGTCGCGGCCCCATCCCCCGGACCACCCGGCACGGCATCGGGACAAGCGGCAGGCAGAATCGGGCGGCGGACCATGGCGCAAGGCTGAACGTCGCGCGCCGCCCTGTCAAAGCCTGCTGCACCGTGGGGCAAGACCAGAATGTTAACCTGAACCGCCTTATGTAACGCGCCCGAAAAGAGCGAATCCACCAACACGCAAGGGTCACCGAATGCTGCGTATCCTCCTGGCCGAAGATGAAGAAGCGATGCGCACCTACCTGAGCCGCGCCCTTGAGAACGCCGGGTACAGCGTCGTCGCGGTGGATCGGGGCACGGCCGCCGTGCCGCTGCTGGAGACCGAACGGTTCGACCTGCTGCTTTCGGACATCATCATGCCCGAGATGGACGGCATCGAGCTGGCGCAGCGCTGCGCCGAGATCAGCCCCGAAACCAAGGTGATGTTCATCACCGGCTTCGCCGCGGTGACCCTCAAGGCCAGCCAGGAAGCCCCGCAGGCCAAGGTCCTGTCGAAGCCGTTCCACCTGCGCGATCTGGTGCTGGAGGTCGATCGCGTGTTCGGCCTGCCCAGCACGGCGCGCGGCTGACCGAATCGGCTTGATTCCATCCGGGCCCCTCGTTAAAGGCGCTCCCCTGCCCGGCAGTGATGCCGGGAAGCCGAATGGTGCCGGGCGTATAGCTCAGTGGTAGAGCACTATGTTGACATCGTAGGGGTCGCAAGTTCAATCCTTGCTACGCCCACCATTCGCTGAAAAGGCCCCGGACTTCCGGGGCCTTTTTCGTTGCATCGGGCTGGCGCGCTTGGCGCCTTCCCCCGCTTGCGAACGGCGCTTTCCCTGCTAAGGGCAGCCCGTGCAACTCTCCCCGGGAAGGACGGCAATGGCCAAGATCAAGGTAGCCAATCCCATCGTCGAGATGGACGGCGATGAAATGACCCGCATCATCTGGCAGTGGATCCGCGAGAAGCTGATCCTGCCCTACCTCGACATCGACCTGAAGTACTACGACCTGTCGATCGAGAACCGCGACGCCACCAACGACCAGATCACGATCGATTCGGCCAATGCCACCAAGCAGTACGGCGTGGCGGTGAAGTGCGCGACGATCACCCCGGACGAGGCCCGCGTCGAGGAATTCGGCCTGAAGAAGATGTGGAAGTCGCCCAACGGCACGATCCGCAACATCCTGGGCGGCGTGGTGTTCCGCGAACCGATCGTGATTTCCAACGTGCCCCGGCTGGTGCCGGGCTGGACCGACCCGATCGTGGTCGGCCGCCATGCCTTCGGTGACCAGTATCGCGCCACCGACACGCTGATCCCGGGCCCGGGCAAGCTGCGCCTGGTGTTCGATGGCGAGGACGGCACCAAGATCGATCTCGACGTGTTCGACTTCCCCAGCGCGGGCGTCGCCATGGCGATGTACAACCTGGACGATTCGATCCGCGACTTCGCCCGCGCCTCGTTCAACTATGGCCTCAACCTGGGCTGGCCGGTCTACCTCTCGACCAAGAACACGATCATGAAGGCCTATGACGGGCGCTTCAAGGACCTGTTCCAGGAGGTGTTCGAGACCGAGGGCTTCAAGGAGAAGTTCGCCGAGGCCAAGATCATCTACGAGCACCGCCTGATCGACGACATGGTCGCCTCGGCGCTGAAGTGGTCGGGCAAGTTCGTCTGGGCCTGCAAGAACTACGATGGCGACGTGCAGTCGGACACCGTGGCCCAGGGCTTCGGCTCGCTCGGCCTGATGACCTCGGTGCTGATGGCGCCCGACGGCAAGACCGTGGAGGCCGAGGCCGCCCACGGCACCGTCACCCGCCACTATCGCCAGCACCAGCAGGGCAAGGCGACCAGCACCAACCCGATCGCCTCGATCTTCGCCTGGACCCGCGGCCTGTCCTATCGCGGCAAGTTCGACGGCACCCCCGATGTCGTCCGCTTCGCCGAGACGCTCGAGAAGGTCTGCATCGAGACCGTCGAGAGCGGGAAGATGACCAAGGACCTGGCCCTGCTGATCGGCCCGGACCAGAACTGGCTGACCACCGAGGGCTTCTTCCAGGCCATCGTCGACAACCTGGAAGCCGAGATGCAGAACTGGGCCTGAGCGGCCCGGTCCTGACCAAAGCGTGAGAGGCCCCGGCACTGCCGGGGCCTTTTTCGTTGGCGCTTGGGGGGCAGCCTAGGCGGTCGGGGGCCCTCTCCCAACCCTCTCCCCTGAAGGGGAGAGGGCCATGACCGCGCCTCTTGACAAACAGGCCTCAGTCCAACCTTCTCTTGCCCTCGGTCCGGACTTGTTCCGCACCAAAACCCGCTCAGCTTGAGCTTGTCGAAGCTCCGGACATGCTTCAACAAGCTCAGCCTGAGCGGGGTGTGGGGATGTCCGACTGTGGCGTCGGTGACCCCATTCGTGGCGCCGACGAACGTCCGCTTCACAACCCACACGGACATCACGCCCCCCTCCTCCATCGTCGCCCCGGCCTTGAGCCGGGGCAGGGCTTGCGCGGCACCGGCTGGAGAAGAACAGCCCTGCCCCGGGTCCCCGACCTCCGTCAGGGCAGGCAAGCCCCGGGGCGACGGGGAAAGAAGCAGGGATCAACTGCAACGATCGATTGCGCCTGGTTGTCATTCCGATCCTCCCCCGTTTTGCGCAGCACAACGGGGGAGGGGGACCGCGCTGCCGCAGGCAGCGGGGTGGAGGGGGACAGCAACCGGCCCCCTCTCTCAGCCGGCATTCGCCGTCTGACACCTCCCCCGTTGCATCCTGCGGATGAAACAGGGGAGGATCGAAGAACCTCCGCTCCCCTCCCCACCCGGACGTCCCGCCATCCTTTCCCTTTGTCGCTCCGGACCTGCATGACCTGACAAAGGTCAGGGATCAGGGAGCCAGCCAACCTTCATATACCTGCGCCATCAGCAAGCTGGATCCCGGGTCCAGCCCGGGATGACGGTGACTGTGGGGTGGTGACTGGCGTTACGGGCGGCTCCAGCCCAAAGCCCCTCACCCATTCCAGCCGTTACCCAAGCCGACCAGTTGCTCCACGCCGCCTCGCCAACCGACGCTGCCGGCCCTTCACCCCACAGCCCGTGACAAGCCGCCCCCCCTCCCCTAACCTTTGACCATGGCCGCCGATCTCCACACCCCCGCCTTGTCCGATGCGCTGGTGATCCTGGGGGCGGCCGGGCTGGTGATCCCGGTGTTTGCGCGCTTCCGCATCACCCCGGTGATCGGCTTCATCCTGGTCGGCCTGCTGGTCGGGCCGCATGGACTGGGGGCGCAGGTCGATCGCTATCCCTGGCTCTACCACGTCACCATCACCGATCCGGACGGTCTGGCCCCCTTCGCCGAGTTCGGCATTATCCTGCTGCTGTTCTCGGTCGGGCTGGAGCTGTCGTTCTCGCGCCTCTGGGCGATGCGGCGCGAGGTGTTCGGGGTGGGCGCGGCCGAGCTGACCGGCAGCGCCGGGCTCATCGCGGTGGGACTGATGCTGCAGGGCAACGGCTGGGCGACCGCGCTGGCGCTGGGCCTGGCGCTCGCCCTGTCCTCCACCGCGCTGGTGCTGCGCCTGACCGACGCGCGCACCCCGGTCGGCCGGGCGGCGCTGTCGATGCTGCTGTTCGAGGACATCGCGCTGGTCCCGATCATCTTCCTGCTCGGCGCCATCGGCGGGGGCGATGCCGCGCAGCCGCCCGAGGCGATCCTGCGCACCCTGGGGCTGGGTGCGCTGGTGCTGGTGGCGCTGCTCGCCGTCGGCCGCTTCCTCCTGCCCGCGCTGTTCGCCCAGGCGGCGCGCACCCGCAGTCCCGAGCTGTTCCTGTCGGCCAGCCTGCTGGTGGTGATCGTCGCCTCGCTGGCGACCGCTGCGGTCGGGCTCTCGCCGATCGTCGGTGCGCTGCTTGCCGGATTGCTGATCGCCGAGACCGAGTACCACGGCGAGGTCGAGACCATGACCGAGCCGTTCAAGGGGCTGGCCCTCGGGATCTTCCTGATCACGGTCGGCATGCAACTGGACCTGGCGCTGCTGTGGGCACGCGGGGCCGAGGTGCTGGCCGCCCTGGGGCTGGTGTTCACCGCCAAGGCCTTCGTCACCGCGATCATGCTGCGCTTGTCCGGCGCCCGTGCCGGGACCTCGGCCGAGGCCGGGATCCTGCTCGCCAGTCCGTCCGAGACCACGCTGATCGTGCTGACCGCGGCGATTGCGGCGCGGCTGCTGTCGCCCGAGGAGGCCGGGTTCTGGCAGATGGTCACGGCGCTGGGCCTGACGGTGACCCCGCTGCTCGCGCTGGTCGGACGCTGGCTGGCGCGGCGGGTCGAGCGATCCGGTGCCCGCCCCCCCGCCGAGCCCGACGAGGGCCCGCGCGCCGTGGTGATCGGCTTCGGCCGGGTCGGCCGGCTCGTCGCCGACATGCTGGCCCAGCACGACCAGCCGTACCTGGCGATCGACGCCGACGCCGATCTGATCGCCGAGGGCCAGCGCGAAGGCTATGCCGTGGCCTATGGCGACGCCGCGCGCGGTGCCATGCTCGGCCGGCTGGAGCTGGACCGGGCGACCGCGGTGATCCTGACCATGAACGATCCCCAGGGCGCGCTGCGGCTGGTCCGCCGCATCCGCAAGGACCACCCCGACCTGCCGATCATCGCCCGCGCCCGGGATGCCGGAAACGCCGGGCAGCTCTACCGCGCCGGAGCGACTCACGCGGTGCCCGAGACGCTGGAAAGCTCGCTGCAACTGTCCGAGGCGGTGCTGGTCGACCTCGGCGTGCCGATGGGCTTCGTCATCGCCTCGATCCACGAGAAGCGCGACGAGTTCCGCAGTCAGATCATGGAAGAGGGCCAGTTGGCTGCCAAGCCGCGACTGCGCACCGCCACCTTGCGCGATCGCGGCAGCGGCTGATCTCCCTGACGCGGCCGGTCGGCCCGGTTCAGCCCGCCAGCACGGCCCGCACCGCGGCGATCGCCTCGGCCGCCTTGCTGCCGTCCGGACCGCCACCCTGGGCCATGTCGGGCCGGCCGCCGCCACCCTTGCCGCCCAGTGCCGCGACACCGGCACGGACCAGGTCGACCGCGCTGACCTTGGCGGTCAGGTCATCGGTCACCGCGGCAGCGATGCTGGCCTTGCCTTCGTTCACCGCGACGATCGCCGCGACGCCCGAGCCGAGCCGCTGCTTGGCCTGATCGAGCAGGCCGCGCAGATCCTTGGGATCGAGCCCCTCGAGCACCTGGCCCGCGAACCTGACCCCGCCGACCTCCTCGTCGGCCGCCGGAGCCGCGCCGCCGCCGCCGCCAAGCGCCAGGGTCTTCTTTGCCTCGGCCAGCTCGCGCTCAAGTTTGCGGCGTTCGTCCAGCAGGGCCGCGACGCGCGCCTCGACCTCGTCGGGTGTGGTCCGCAGCAAGCTGGCGGCGTTCTTGAGCGCATCCTCGCGGCCGACCAGCCAGCGACGGGCGCCCTCGCCGGTCAGCGCCTCGATGCGGCGCACGCCCGACGAGACCGCGCCTTCCGAAACGATGCGGAACAGGCCGATGTCGCCGGTGGCGCGGACATGGGTGCCGCCGCACAGCTCGACCGAATAGTTGCGCCCCCCGTTCAGGCGGCCCATCGACAGGACGCGGACCTCTTCGCCGTACTTCTCGCCGAACAGGGCCATGGCCCCGGCGGCGATGGCATCGTCGGGCGTCATCAGGCGGGTGGTCACGGCCTCGTTATGACGGATCTCGGCATTCACCTCGGCCTCGATCGCCGCGATGTCCTCGGCTGTCAGCGCGGTGGGCTGCGAGAAGTCGAAGCGCAGCCGGTCGGCCGCGACCAGCGAGCCCTTCTGGGTGACATGACCGCCCAGCCGGTTGCGCAGCGCGGCATGGAGCAGGTGCGTGGCCGAGTGGTTGGCGCGGATCGCGTCGCGGCGGGCGACATCGATGTCGAGCCTGACCACATCGCCGACCTTGATGGTGCCGTTGGCAACCGTGGCGGCGTGGGCGTGGAGCCGGCCGAGCGGCTTGGCCGTATCGTGGACCGTCAGGCTGAGGCCGTCGGCGCCGGTGATCGTCCCGGCATCGCCGGTCTGCCCGCCGCTCTCGCCATAGAACGGGGTCTGGTTGACGATCACGGTGACCGCCTCGCCCGCCGCGGCGCTGGGCACCTCGGCGCCATCACGGACCAGCGCGACGACCTGGGCCTCGCCGGTGGTGGCGGTGTAGCCGGTGAACTCGGTGGCGCCGACGCGTTCGGCGATGTCGAACCACACCTCGCCCGCGGCCGCCTCGCCCGACCCCTTCCAGGCGGCGCGCGCGGCGGCCTTCTGGCGGGCCATGGCGGCATCGAAACCGGCGCGGTCAACCGCGATGCCGCGGGCGCGCAGGGCGTCCTCGGTCAGGTCGTAGGGGAAGCCATAGGTATCGTAGAGCTTGAACGCGGTCTCGCCGGGCAGCTCGCCGCCATCCGCCAGGTCGAGCGTGGCCTCGTCGAGCAGCTTGAGCCCGTTCGACAGGGTGCGGCGGAACTGGATCTCCTCGCGCTGGAGGGTCTCCTCGATCAGCGCCTGGGCGCGGCCCAGCTCGGGATAGGCCTGGCCCATCTCGGCCACCAGCGCCGGGACCAGCCGGTGCATCAGCGGGTCCTTCGCGCCGAGCAGGTGCGCATGGCGCATGGCGCGGCGCATGATCCGGCGCAGCACATAGCCGCGGCCCTCGTTGCTGGGCAGCACGCCATCGGCCAGCAGGAAGCTGGTCGAGCGAAGGTGATCGGCGATCACGCGGTGGCTGGCGGTCTGTTCACCGGCGGCCTTGACCCCGGTCAGGCTTTCCGACGCGGCGATCAGCGCCTTGAAGGTGTCGGTATCGTAGTTGTCATGCTCGCCCTGGAGCACGGCGGCGATGCGTTCCAGCCCCATGCCGGTGTCGATGCTGGGCTTGGGCAGGCTGCCGACGATCTCGCCGGCGGCCTGTTCGAACTGCATGAACACGAGGTTCCAGATCTCGATGAAGCGATCGCCGTCCTCGTCCGGACTGCCCGGAGGTCCGCCGGGAATCGACGGGCCGTGGTCATAGAAGATCTCGGAGCACGGGCCGCAGGGGCCGTCATCGCCCATCGCCCAGAAGTTGTCCTTGGTCGGGATGCGGATGATCCGCTCTTCGGGCAGGCCGGCGATCTTCTGCCATAGCGCAAAGGCCTCATCGTCGGTGTGGTAGACCGTGGCGAGCAGCTTGTCCTTGGGAAGGCCCCACTCGCGGGTCAGCAGGGTCCAGGCATGGGTAATCGCCTGTTCCTTGAAGTAGTCCCCGAACGAGAAGTTGCCGAGCATCTCGAAGAAGGTGTGATGCCGCGCGGTGTAGCCGACATTGTCGAGATCGTTGTGCTTGCCGCCCGCCCGCACGCACTTCTGCGACGAGGTGGCGCGCGGCGTGGCGCGGGTCTCCAGCCCGGTGAAGACGTTCTTGAACGGGACCATGCCCGCGTTCGTGAACATCAGGGTGGGATCGTTGTAAGGCACCAGCGGCGCGGACGCGACCACCTCGTGCCCCTGCGAGCCGAAGTATTCGAGGAAGGACCGGCGGATTTCGTTGGTCGAAGTCATGGCTAGGCCGATAGGACAGAGCCTCGCGCCGGACAAGCGCGAAGGCATCAGGACTGGGTGTAGGTGGCGGACGGTGGGGTATGGGCGCCGGGCTGGCCTTGGCGCATGGGCCCACACGCAAAGGCCGGCGCGAGGATCGTTCCCTCGCGCCGGCCCTGCGTTCCGGGCTCCGTCAGCGGAGCCCCTTGGGGATCAGAGGTCGTCGTCCGCGTCCGGACCCGTCATCATCTCCCCGGCAAGACCTTCGGTGCGGCTGCGGATGGCAGCCTCCAGCCGGTCGCAAACTTCGGGATTTTCCCGCAGGTAGGTCTTGGCATTCTCACGCCCCTGACCGATGCGGATCGAATCATAGCTGAACCAGGCGCCCGACTTCTCGACGATCCCGGCCTTGACCCCCAGATCGAGGATCTCGCCGATCTTCGAGATGCCTTCGCCGTACATGATGTCGAATTCGACCTGCTTGAACGGCGGGGCGACCTTGTTCTTGACCACCTTCACGCGGGTGGAGTTGCCGACGATATCGTCGCGGTCCTTGATCTGGCCGGTGCGGCGGATGTCGAGCCGGACCGAGGCATAGAACTTCAGCGCATTGCCGCCGGTGGTCGTTTCCGGATTGCCGTACATCACGCCGATCTTCATGCGGAGCTGGTTGATGAAGATCACCATGCAGCGCGACCGGCTGATCGATCCGGTCAGCTTGCGCAGCGACTGGCTCATCAGGCGGGCCTGGAGGCCGACGTGGCTGTCGCCCATCTCGCCCTCGATCTCGGCCCGGGGGACCAGCGCGGCGACCGAATCGACCACCAGCACGTCGATCGCGTTCGAGCGGACCAGGGTATCGGTGATCTCCAGCGCCTGTTCGCCGGTGTCGGGCTGGGAGACGATCAGCTCGTCGATGTTGACGCCCAGCTTCTTCGCATAGACCGGATCGAGCGCATGTTCGGCGTCGATGAAGGCGGCGGTGCCGCCCATCTTCTGTGCCTCGGCGATGACGTGGAGCGCGAGGGTGGTCTTGCCCGAGCTTTCCGGCCCGTAGACCTCGATCACCCGGCCGCGCGGCAGGCCGCCGACACCGAGCGCGATGTCGAGCCCGAGCGAGCCGGTGGAGATCGCTTCCACCTGCATGGTCTCCTTCGAGCCCAGCTTCATCGCGCTGCCCTTGCCGAACGCGCGGTCGATCTGGGCGAGCGCTGCCTCGAGCGCCTTCTGCCGGTCCATAGAGTCCTTGTCCTTGCCTTCCTGGATGAGCTTCAACTGAGCAGCCATCACGAGCCTCCTTGCCTAGTTGGCGCTGACCGGAAAGGTCAACCTTGAGCCCGATGTATCGCCTTTGTTCTCATGGAACAAGGGGGGAACGAAATTTTTCCTACGGCTTGCGCCAAGCGGCCGGAATCCTTGGAGCGGCGCCGCATGGGCACAAGGAACCCGGGCGGTGGTTGACACGGTTGACACGGTTCAGGCGAGAAAGTTCTCCCCGGTTTTCGTCGGCCTCCGGTCGACCTTGCGTCCGGCCATGCGTCCTTCCGATTCCCGCTGCGACCCAAAGGCCAGTGTGGCTTAGCGAACCCGGGTAGGACAGGCCCCCACGAGACCCCGCGCCGGACGGGCGCCTGCCAGCAGGGACGGCGGCCCTGTTAACATTCCTTTACGTCTGGATGAACGGTTCCTGCCCGGCCGGCACGGCTGCCGTTCAGGTTCGATCGCCTAAACATGAACTCACAGGCGAATCGCGGAAGGGGCAATGGGGCTCTCGTCCGGTCCGCCCGAGGAGTTTTGCGTCATGGGCATTCTCAAGAAGGCCACCCTCGCCACGGTTCTTGCCGCCACTGCCGTCACGTCGGTGACGCCCGCCATGGCCGACCCCTATTACGGCCGCCGCCGTGGGGGCGGAGACGCCACCGGCGCGGCGATCGCCGGCGGGATCATCGGTCTGGCACTCGGCGCGATCATCGCCTCGAGCGCCAACCGCAACAACCGCTTCGCCGATCGCGGCTGGACCTGGCGCGACGGATACTACTGGGACCGCCAGGGCCACCGTTACGATCGCGACGGCCGCCCCTGCGATGACGACGGCTATTACGATCGCCGCGGCTACAGCGACCGGGGCTGGAACGACCGGAACTGGAACGATCGCGGCTGGAACGATCGCGGCTGGAACGATCGCGGCTGGAACGATCGCAACTATGGCAACCAGGGCTGGTCGCGCGATGACCGCGGCGCTTACCGGAACGACGGGCCCCAAGGGGACCCGCGCTGGCGCTACGGCAACTGAACCGACCGGCCGGATCGTCCGGGGCCAGCCGCCCCGGACGATCCATCATCGCATCGGCAAGCACCGTACCGGCAATCACCAAATCGGATTGATCGTATATCGCTGAACGAATGAAGGTTCAGCGAGCATTCACCACCGGAATGGCGTGATCGGGTCAGTCCGGAACAGGCTGGAGTTCCCATGATGACGATCCTGCGCAATGTCCTGCTCGGCAGCGGTCTTGCTGCCGTTGCCCTCACCTCCTCCACCCCTGCCCTCGCCGACCACCGGGGCGGCGACACGACCGGGGCCGCGATCGCCGGCGGCATCGTCGGCCTGGCGGTTGGCGCCGCGGTCGCCTCGTCGGCGCGGCGCGACCGCTGGGACGACTGGGGCGGGCCGCCCCCCCGCTACTGGGGCGGGCCGCGCTACCGTGCCTATGTCTATCACGCCTATCCGCCGCGCTATTACTATCGCGACTGGAACCGCTATCGCTGGGAGCGCGAACGGTGGGAGCGCTGGCGCTGGCAAAACCGGGCCTGGCAGAACCGGGGCTGGCAGAACCGGGGCTGGCATGATCGGCGCTGGGACGGCCCACGGTACTGGGATGGTCCGCGCCACTGGGACGGACCGCGCGGCTGGTAAGCCTGCCCCCCGGCGGGACCCTCGCCAAAACGCGCCGAGCCGTGTAGGGGGCCCCGCATGACCGGCGCCCCCTCATCCTGTGCCGACCTGCGCATCGCGCTGTTCAGCGGCAACTACAACTATGTCCGCGATGGCGCCAACCAGGCGCTCAACCGCCTGGTCGGCTACCTGCTGCGCCAGGGTGCGGCGGTGCGGGTCTATGCCCCCGTGGTGGAGGAGCCCGCCTTTCCCCCGACCGGCGATCTGGTGGGGGTGCCATCCTTCGCGATCCCGACGCGGGCGGAATACCGCATTCCGCTGGGGCTGTTCGGCCGGGTCAAGGCCGATCTGGCCGCCTTCGCCCCCAACGTGGTCCATGTCTCGTCGCCCGATCCGGCGGCGCACCGCGCGGTCAGTTGGGCGCGCGGGCATGGGCTGCCGGTGCTGGCATCGGTCCACACCCGGTTCGAAACCTATCTGCGCTACTACAACCTGGCCGCGCTCGAGCCGGTGATGGTGGCCATGCTGCGGCGCTTCTACCGCCGCTGCGATGCCCTGGTCGCGCCATCGGAATCGATGGCCCAGGTGCTGCGCGAACAGCGCATGAACTATGACATCGACATCTGGTCGCGCGGAGTGGACCGTGAGATTTTCCACCCCGGCCGCCGCGACATGGCCTGGCGGCAGGGCCTGGGCGTGGCCGATGACGAGGTGGTGATCGGCTTCTTCAGCCGCCTGGTGATGGAAAAGGGGCTCGACGTCTTTTCCGACGCGATCGACGAGCTGAACCGCCGCGGGGTTAAGCACCGCGTGCTGGTGGTGGGCGATGGTCCGGCGCGCGAATGGTTCGCCGGGCGCCTGCCCCAGGCCCTGTTCACCGGCTTCCTCGGCGGCGGCGAGCTGGCCCGCGCCGTGGCGAGCATGGATGTGCTGTTCTTTCCCTCGGTGACCGAGACCTTCGGCAATGTGACGCTGGAAGCCATGGCCTGCCGCCTGCCGGTGGTCGTGTCCGAGGCGACCGGCAGCGAGAGCCTGGTCGACCATGGCCGCTCGGGCCGGATGATCCGTCCCGGAGCGATCCGCCAGTTCGCCGATGCCCTGCAGGGCTATGTCGAGAACCCCGCGCTGCGGGCCGAACACGGTGCCGCCGGCGAGGCACGCAGCCTGGACTTCTCGTGGGACCGGATCAACCAGACCGTGGCCGACACCTACCTCCGCCTGATCCGCCAGCGTGCATCCCGCGGCTGAGCGGCATCAGCGCAGCACGCCGTTCGCCGCCTGGCGCCGGGCATAGAGCAACTGGGCCAGCAACGCGACGGCGATCACCCCGGTCACCACATACATGGCCGGCGACATGACCCCCGCCGGCCGCGGCAGGATCGCCTCGGCCACCTGGCTCACGACAAAGCCGGTCAGCGATGCCGCGAAGGCTGTCACCGCGTGGCGCGAGCGGGCCAGCAGCAGCAGCGAACCGGCCAGCGATCCCCAGACCCCCAGGGCCCAGAATGCGGTGAGCCAGGCCGGCAGCCCGGTCATGTAATCCATCGCCGCCTGGCTCAACCCCATGCTGCCGAGGTAATCGGCGGGGTCGAGCTTGGTCATGGTGTAATCATAGCAGCCGAAGCTGTTCCACAGCAGGCTGACGATCCCGACGATCCACAGGTGGACCGGCGTGGTGTGGCGCGAGAGGGTCCGTTCCATCGCATACTCCCCATGCGGTGAGGCCTGGAGGGTACGCCGGGACCGGCCGCGGGGCAATGGGACGACCGGACCGCTCGCTCCGTCAGGTCGGCGCGGGCTGGCATCCCCGGCCGCGGAGCGCGGCCTGCGCCGGGAAGGTGGCGGCTGGAGCGGTGCCCCCGCTCAACCATCCACCCAAGCGAAGGTCAGCGGGGCCTCGCGGAAGGCGAAGCGGTCGAGGTGGCGCGCCACGGCGCCTTTCAGGCCCTCGAGCTGGCCCGGTTCGCTCGCCGCGATGGTGCAGGTCAGCGCCTCGGGTCCGGCGGTGAAGGTCACCACGGCATCGTCCTTCCACTCCGCCCCGCGGGCATCCCGGGGGAAGACGACGCGCCCCTGGCGCTCGTCGAACTCGACCGCGAGGTTGTGGGACCAGTGCTTGCACAACTGCTGGACATAGCGAGAGGCGCTGGTGGTGGGCACCGCGCAGGTGCTGGTGGTGCTGGCGGTCTGGCTCACAGGCGTTCGATCCTTCTGGCGGCCTCATCGAGGATGTCGGCGATCTGGTGGGAGATGTCGGTCTCCAGGCCGGCCATGGCGCGCTGGCGCAGGGCCATCTTGAGGTTGGTCATGGCCCGCATCACCGGCGGACTGGCCTCGCGGCCGCGGGCCTCGGCCAGAGCCTTGAGCCGGTCGACGATCGCCGCAGCCTCGTCGGCGCGGTGATCCAGCTCGGCGCGGCCGGCCTCGGTCAGGGTGAAGGCCTTGCGCGAACCCTCCCCGCCCGCTTCGGCGATCGCGTCCTCATCCAGCAGCAGGCTGAGCGTGGGATAGACCACCCCCGGGCTGGGGGCATAGTGCCCGCCGGTCAGTTCGCCGATCGCCTTGATCAGTTCATAGCCGTGGCGTTCGCCCTCGCCCAGCAGGTGCAGCAGCAGCAGGCGCAGCTCGCCCTGGCCGAACATCCGCCCGCGCCGGCCGCGACCGAACGGGCCGCCACCGAAGGGCCAACCACCGAACGGGCCGCCCCGGAAGCCCCCGCCCGGGGCATCGTCATCCGCGAAGCCCGCGCCGAATCCGGCGGCGTTCATCCGCATCATCATGGCCAGGGCGCGCGGGCTGAACCGGCGTCCCCGGAAAGGCCCATCAGGCCCGTGTCTGTCGAAACGCATATATCTCCTTTCGATTCGATGTTCTTAAGATATATCTTTATATGATCTTTGCAAGAGGCGGGTGCAAGATCGCGCGTGGGCCCCTATGTCGGGCGGCGATGGCCGAGCTGTTTCCCGATGCTGTTCCGCCCCCGACCGCCGAGCCGGTCCGCGCCGACGCCCCCCTGGCCGATCGGCTGCGGCCGCGCGCGCTGGACGAGGTGATCGGGCAGGACCATGTCACCGGACCCGAAGGCGCGATCGGGCGGATGGTCGCCGCCGGGCGACTGTCCTCGCTGATCCTGTGGGGGCCACCGGGCACCGGCAAGACCTCGATCGCGCGGCTGCTCGCCGATGCGGTGGGCATGCGCTATGCGGCGATCAGCGCGGTGTTCTCGGGCGTGGCCGATCTGCGCAAGGCCTTTGCCGAGGCCGAGACCGCGGCCCATGCCGGCCAGCGCACCCTGCTGTTCGTGGACGAGATCCACCGCTTCAACCGCGCCCAGCAGGACGGCTTCCTGCCCTTTGTCGAAGCCGGGACGGTCACCCTGGTCGGCGCCACCACCGAAAACCCCAGCTTCGAGCTGAACGCCGCGCTGCTGTCCCGCGCGCAGGTGTTGATACTCCACCGGCTCGACGCGGCGGCGCTGGAACAGTTGCTGGCCCGGGCCGAAGCGCTGGAGCAGCGCACCCTGCCCCTGACGCCTGAGGCGCGGGCCGCGCTGGTCGCCTCGGCCGACGGGGACGGGCGGTTTCTGCTCAACCAGGCGGAAACGCTGTGGTCGGTCAACCTGACCGAGCCGCTCGACCCGGCCGGGCTGGGCCAGTTCCTGCAGCGCCGCGTCGCGGTCTACGACAAGGACCGCGAAGGGCACTACAACCTGATCTCGGCGCTGCACAAGGCGCTGCGCGGGTCGGACCCGCAGGCGGCGCTCTATTACCTGGCGCGGATGCTGGTGGCGGGGGAAGAGCCGCTTTACGTGCTGCGCCGGCTGGTCCGCTTCGCCAGCGAGGACATCGGCCTGGCCGACCCGCAGGCGCTGGTGCAGTGCCTGGCGGCGAAGGACGCCTACGATTTCCTCGGCTCGCCGGAAGGCGAGCTCGCCGTGGTCCAGGCCTGCCTCTATTGCGCCACCGCGCCCAAGTCGAACGCGGCCTATGCGGCGCAGAAGGCGGCGTGGAAAAGCGCGAAGGAGACCGGATCGCTGATGCCGCCAGCCAACATCCTCAACGCACCCACCAAGCTGATGAAGGATATCGGCTATGGCGCCGGCTATGCCTACGACCATGATGCCGAGGACGGCTTTTCGGGCGCCAACTACTGGCCGGAAGGCATGCCCCCCCAGACCTTCTACCAGCCGGTCGAGCGCGGGTTCGAGCGCGAGGTGAAGAAGCGGCTGGACTGGTGGGACCGCAAGCGGCGCGAGCGGAATGGGGGGTGATCGCTTCGGCCATTTCGCCGCGATCGACTGGTCGGGCGCGGCGGGTGAGCGGCACCGCGGGATCGCCGTGGCCCTTGCGCACGCCGGCGATGAGGCCCCGGCCCTGATCCGCCCCGGCCATCGCTGGTCGCGCGGCGAGGTGCTGGACTGGCTGCTGCACGATCTGCCCGGCGATACGCTGGTGGGCTTCGATCTGGGTATCTCGCTGCCCTTCGCCGATTGCAGCACCTTCTTTCCCGATTGGGCAGACAGCCCGGCCACGGCCCGCGCGCTCTGGGCGCTGATCGATAACATCTGCGTCGACGAGCCGCACCTCGGGGTCAGCCGCTTTGTCGATCATCCCGAGCTGGCCCCCTATTTCCGCCGCCACGGCGGCCGCGAGGGAGCGCGGTTCGGTGGCGGGCGCGGCCGCTTCCGGGTCACCGAACGCGCGCAGGACAGCATGGGCTGCCGACCCACTTCGAACTTCAACCTGGTGGGCGCCGCCCAGGTGGGCAAGTCCAGCCTCTCGGGCATGCGCCTGCTGCACCGGCTGGGCGGCCGGCTGCCGGTATGGCCGGTCGACCCGGTGCCCGCCACCGGATCGGTGGTGGTGGAAATCTACACCACACTGGCGGCGCTCGCCGCCGGGCGTCCCCCGGGCCGTTCGAAGATGCGGACCATGGCCGAACTCAACGCAGCCCTGGTCGCCCCGGCCATCGCCAGCGCGCCGCTGGGCGGGCAAGGCGCGATCGATGACCATGCCAGCGATGCGCTGCTGACCGCCGCCTGGCTGCGCCGCGCCGCCGCCGACCGGTTGCTGTGGCATCCCCCTGGCCTGGATGCGGTGGCCCACACCGAAGGCTGGACCTTCGGCGCGACCTGGGGCAAAGACCCGGGCAACGCGCCGGCTTAGCTCAGTTGGTAGAGCACCTGATTTGTAATCAGGGGGCCACGGGTTCGAATCCTGTAGCCGGCACCAAGCTCCCGCCCGACCAGACCCTCGCTCTTGCGTCCGACGCGACCGCGATCAGTTGCCCGCCTTGCGCGGCTGCTCCGCAATGGCGCGCTGCATCGCCCGGGCAATCAGCTTCTGGTTGCGGCTGACCGAGGCGGTGATCGCCGCGCGGATCGATTCATCGGCATCCGAACCGGCGGGAACCTCGCGCAGCAGTTGCAGCCATTCGCCGATCGCCGCATCGTGCTGGCCGGTGAAGTCCTTCTCCATGGCGAAGTAGAACCGCGCGCGCGGGTCGCGGGGGTTCAGCGCCAGTGCCTTGCGGAAGGCCTCGGCGGCGCCGGCCGGCAGGCGCAGGCCATCGGAGCCCTCGAACTGGATGCGGGCCTCGCCCAGGGCCGACCACGTCTCGGAGCGACCCGGATCGAGGGCCACCGCCTTGGCATAGGACCGTTCGGCATCCCGGAACTTGCGCGCCTTGAGCTGGGCATTGCCCAGATCGCGCCAGGCAGCCGCATCATCCGGCTGCGTCCGGGTCCGGGCCAGGGCGTCCTCGGCACTGGCGGTCGGCGCATCGTAGGGCGAAAGGAACTCGGCGGTCCGCGCCGCCGCGGCCGGAGGCTTGGGCGCGGCAGGCGCCATCATCCGGATCGCGCCCAGAGCAATCAGGACAATCAGACCAAGCCCCAGAAGAACCAGGGCCAGACGCAAGGCAGTTTTCATGTCAGGCACTCGTGCAGAGGGCGCTGCCGCGCCGGCCCCGGGCTGCCCGGAGCGCAACGCAACAGACCATGGGGGCATGGCCTAGCGCGCCAACCCTTGCCGAACCGTCACCACGGGGGCGACGGTTCGACGGAAGGTGGTTCGGTGAGTGTGAGGCTTGGGGGCAGGCCGTGCGGCGCGGATCAGGCCCGCGCGATTGCCGACCGGCGCCGCAGCAGCGCAACGGCTGCCATGGCTCCGAACAACCCGGCCACGCCCGGCTCCGGCACGGCGACCGGACCCGCGTTGAAGAACGCGAAGTTGTCGGTCTCGAACGCGATGCTGGTGGACTTCAGCCGCACGCTGTTGATCAATTGACTCTTCGTGTCGGCATTGAAGGTGACGTAGCGGTTGGTGCGATCGGCGTTCCAATCCCCGTTGACCGGAGCCTGGGCTACCTGCGAACCCGTCAGGCTGCCCACGACCTTGCCGGTCTTGTCCAGGAATTCGACCAGGTTGTACGTGTCGATCGAGCCCCACAGGAAGCTGACCGAGCCATAGCCCTGATTGGCCGTGAGCGTGGCCGTCCCGATATCCGTCGTCAGATAATTGCCGGTCGAGCCCTTGGGCTGGGCCTGGACCCCGACCTTGCTGCCGGTGGTGATGCGCCCGCCGTTGAGCGAGAACCCGCTCGGCAGCGGCGAATCGAAGGTCACCCGAACCGCGTCATTGCCGCTGTACGGGGTGAGACTGGTAGAGAAAGACTGGGCCATCGCCGGCATCGACACCAACGCGCTGGCCAATACAAAACACTTAACGATCCTGGGCATAAGATAACCTCGTCTGCCCCCCTCTGCGCACCGCCCTAGCGAAAGCGTGAGGCGTTGACAGCCCGCCCGGGCGGCGGATTTTCCCGACGTGCCAAAGCGAAACATTAGGCCGTAAACTCATAAACAGTGCCATCGAGGCGCCCAAATGGCGAACCGATCGGGCGAAGCCGCCCGCGAGGAAGGCGGGTTGCCTTTCCAAGGGCGGGTTTGGCCGAGATGGAAGCCATTTGGGCGTCCCGCAGGGATTTGCTCAGAAAGGCCCATCGCCGCGTTTGGATAGGCTTGAAATAGAACCACTATTCCTGCGCCTATCCGCCTTGCGCTGGGCCTTTCTGCCTCAAACCTCGATGGCGCTGTTTATGAGTTTACGGCCTAACACTACTTTGGCAGAAATGTGATTTTTGGGATTCCCTTGGTGGCAAATGCGTGATTCATGGGGAGCCAGCTTTGATGAAGGCTGGCTGTGGATATGGAGTGGCAGAACGACCTCGAGCATTGGCTCGAACCGTTTCTGAAGGGGCTTGGTAACAAGACACGGCGCCGGATGTGCCCGGCCTATATCGCGGGCCTGATTGGCCCCGGTGATCGCAAGAGCATTCAGCCCATGGCGGCGCGCGTTGACGCAATCAGCTACGACCGGTTGCACCATTTTATTGGCGCCGGCGTCTGGGATAGCGCCCCCCTGGAAGCGACGTTGTGGCAACAGGCCGATGATCTTGTCGGTGGCGACAATGCGTGGTTGATTATCGACGACACGGCGTTGCCAAAGAAGGGCAATGCGTCTGTTGGCGTTGCGCCACAGTATGCCTCGGCCTTGGGCAAGAACGCCAATTGCCAGACGCTGGTATCGGTGACGCTGGCATCGGGGGAAGTCCCGCTCATGCTAAGCCTGCGACTGTTTCTGCCGGAAAGCTGGACGAGTAACGAGGCTCGCATGATCAAGGCCGGCGTGCCCGAGCAGTTCCGGCAGGCCAGAACGAAGCCAGAATTGGCCATCGAGGAGATTGATCGGATCGCAGCGGCCGGGGTGCGTTTCGGTTGTGTCCTGGCAGATGCAGGATACGGGCTTTCGGCACCATTCCGGCAGGCCCTAAGCGCGCGCGGGCTTTGCTGGGCGGTTGGCATTCCCAAGCACCAGAAGGTCTACCCGGCTGACGTGAAATTGGTCTTTCCTGTGGCCGGGCGTGGGCGTCCGCGCTTGCGCCACATACCCGACATCAAATCGGTCGCGGCGCACACGATGTTGGAAGGCGCCAAATGGCGGCGCGTAAGCTGGCGCAGAGGAACCAAAGGCCGGTTAGCCGCGCGTTTTGCCGCCATGCGTGTGCGCATCGCTGACGGCGCGCCGCAGCGTATCGGCTCTGCGGGAGCGCAGCACATGCCCGGCGAGGAAGCTTGGTTGGTGGGCGAACATCGTTCAAACGGTGAGCGGAAATACTACCTCGCAAACTTGCCTGCGGACACGCCGATCAAGGATGTAGCCGGTGCCATCAAGGCCCGCTGGATCTGCGAGCAGGCGCATCAGCAACTCAAGGAAGAACTCGGTCTCGACCATTTTGAGGGCCGTTCCTGGACGGGCCTCCATCGTCACACACTGATGGCAATAATGGCCTACGCTTTCTTGCAGACACGCCGCCTCGCCCAAGCGGGGCGGAAAAAAAAGAGTCCCAGGGCCACCACCTCAGCCCAGCCTGCCAGCAGTCCGGCAAGCCATCATTGAACGCCTTTCCAGATCGCCACCGCACCAATGTCCAAGATGCGGCTGTCCATTATCATGAACCCAAATCACATTTCTGCCAAAGTAGTGCTAACCATCCGCCCCCCTAACCCCGCTGCCCACCCCCGCTGTCCCCGCCCGTTCCGCCGGGTCGGACGGCGAGGCAGCATCGCGCTTCAACTCGCGGACGATATGGCGTAAGGCGCCGGCCCTATGCGTCCCACCCCCGCCCCCAAGACCTATCGCGTCAAGAGCTTCGGCTGCCAGATGAATGTCTATGACGGCGAACGCATGGCCGAACTGCTCGCCCAGCAGGGCATCGCCCCCGCGCCCGAGGGCGAGGAGGCCGATCTGGTGGTGCTCAACACCTGCCACATCCGCGAGAAGGCCGCCGAGAAGGTCTATTCCGACATCGGCCGGTTGCGGCGCGACGATGGTTCCAGCCCGCTGATCGCCGTCGCCGGCTGTGTCGCCCAGGCCGAGGGCGAGGAGATCATGGCCCGCGCCCCCGCCGTGTCGATGGTGGTCGGTCCGCAAGCCTATCACCGCCTGCCCGGGATGATCGCCGAGGCCGTGGCCGGGCGCCGGGCGGTCGACACCGACATGCCGGCCGAAACCAAGTTCGGCGCCCTCCCGGCACGCCGCAAGGTGGGACCGGGCGCCTTCCTGACCGTGCAGGAGGGCTGCGACAAGTTCTGCACCTATTGCGTGGTGCCCTACACCCGCGGCGCGGAAATCTCGCGCCCCTATGCCGAGATCCGGGCCGAGGCGGAGCGGCTGGTGGAAGCCGGCGCGCGCGAGATCACGCTGATCGGTCAGAACGTCAACGCCTGGCATGGCGAGGATGACAAGGGCCGCGCAATCGGGCTGGACGGGCTGGCGCGGGTCCTGGCGGAGCTGCCCGACCTGGCGCGCATCCGCTACACCACCAGCCATCCCAACGACATGACCGACGGGCTGATCGCCGCCCATGGCGACAACCCCAAGCTGATGCCCTTCCTGCACCTGCCGGTCCAGGCCGGAAACGACCGGGTGCTGCGCGCGATGAACCGGTCGCACACGGTGGACAGCTATCTGCGCATCCTCGACCGGGTCCGTGCGGTCCGGCCCGACATCGCGCTGTCGGGCGATTTCATCGTCGGCTTCCCGGGCGAGACCGAGGCCGAGTTCGCGGACACGCTGAAGCTGGTCGACGCGGTGGGCTATGCCCAGTGCTTCAGCTTCAAGTACAGCCCCCGCCCGGGCACCCCTGCGGCGACGATGGCGGACCAGGTTCCGGCCGCGGTGATGGACGATCGGCTGCAGCGGCTGCAGGCTGCGCTCAACCGCGATCAGTACGCGTTCAACCGGGCCTCTGTCGGCAAGCGCTGCACCGTGCTGGTGGAACGCAAGGGCAAGCTGCCGGGGCAGTGGCTGGGCAAGTCGCCCTGGCTGCAGTCGGTCCATTTCGAGGGCGGGGCCGCGATCGGGGACCTGGTCGAGGTCGAGCTGGTCCACGCCGGCCCCAATTCGCTCGGCGCGGTGCGGGTGGTGGGTTCGCCGTCTCGGGCCTGAGCCGGGGAGACCGGCATGGGTGGGGAGCGGACGTTTTCAGATCCTCCCCCACCGGGGGAGGGGGACCATCCGCAGGATGGTGGAGGGGCACCCCGCCTTGGCCAGCTGCCGTGCCCCAAGGAGAGTGCCCCTCCACCACCTTCGGTGGTCCCCCTCCCCGTACCGGGGAGGAAACAAAGGTCCGACTTCGGGCACTAGCCGCCATTCTGGTCCATCCGTGTGTCCCGGCATGGATGAGGCCAGTGGTCCCGGGGTGGGCCCGGGACAACGGCTCGGCGTTTTTCCACAAAGGTGCGGCCTGTGGCCGCTTGTGCCGACCAAGCCGGAGCCTATCTTGAGCCACGGGAATCGCCCGCCGGCGAACCCGTGAAAGGAGCGCATGGCCCGCAAAACCGCTCGTGCCCATGAAGAGATGGCGCATCCGTGGTCGTCCGAACCCCGTCGCGAAAGTGCGCGGCGCGCCAGGGCGGAGCTGGAATTCGATGAACCCATGGTCCTCGGGGCCCTGTTCGGACAGTTCGATTCGAACCTGGTGCTGATCGAGAACCGGCTGGGGGTCTACATCGCAGCGCGGGGCAACCGCATCCAGATCGAAGGCAGCGAGGATTCGGTCGCCCGCGCGCGCGACGTGCTGAAGGGCATGCACCAGCGGCTGCTGAGCGGGCAGGAGATCGATCCCGGCGCGGTCGAGGCCTTGATCGCCATGTCGAACGAACCGACGCTGGAAGGGATCATCTCGGGCGGGAACGAGGCTCCGCCGATCATGATCCGGACCCGCCGCAAGACGATCGTCCCGCGGTCGGCAACCCAGATCGAATACATGCGGGCGCTCGCCAAGTCCGACGTGATCTTCGCCCTGGGGCCGGCCGGCACCGGCAAGACCTATGTCGCCGTGGCCCAGGCGGTCAGCCAGTTGATGAACGGATCGGTCCAGCGGCTGATCCTGTCGCGCCCGGCGGTCGAGGCGGGCGAGCGGCTGGGCTTCCTGCCCGGCGACATGAAGGAGAAGGTCGATCCCTATCTCCGTCCGCTCTACGATGCCCTGTACGACTGCATGCCGCCCGAACAGGTCGAACGGCGCCTGGCCAGCGGCGAGATCGAGGTTGCGCCGATCGCCTTCATGCGCGGGCGCACCCTGGCCGATGCCTTCGTGATCCTGGACGAGGCCCAGAACACGACGCCGGCCCAGATGAAGATGTTCCTGACCCGCTTCGGCCAGAACAGCCGGATGGTGGTCTGCGGCGACCCGCGGCAGGTCGATATCCCGGGCGGCGATTCGTTCAGCGGGCTGGCCGATGCGGTCAAGCGGCTCGAAGGCGTCGACGGCATCGCCACGATCCGCTTCAACGCGGCCGATGTGGTGCGCCACCCGATCGTCGGGCGGATTGTCGAGGCCTATGAGGGCAAGGACGGATGAGGCCTGGGGCAAGCGCTGTGCGCGGGCTTCGACAGGCTCAGCCCGAGCGGTGTTTTGGATCGCTCGCCGATTGTCATGTCCGCCACTTCGCTCAGTCCCGCTCAGCCTGAGCTTGTCGAAGGCCACGCGCTGACCTACCCCGAAACAATGCTTTCGCTCGACATCGATATCGAAACCCCGTGGCCCGGCGACATCGACTGGGCCGATCTGGCCGAAGCCGCCGTGGAGGCCCTGGTCGACCTGGCCCCGGAACTGGACAACCCGCGCCTGACCGCCTCGGTCCTGTTCACCAGCGATGCCGAGGTTCACGTGCTCAACCGCGAATGGCGGGCCAAGGACAAGCCCACCAATGTCCTGTCCTTCCCGATGATCGCGCGCGAGGACCTGATCGCCATGCCGCGAGAGGGAGCGCCGGAACTGCTGGGCGACCTGGCCCTGGCCTTCGAGACCTGCGCGCGCGAGGCGGCCGACAAAGGTGTGCCGCTGAACCACCACGCGACCCATCTGATCGTCCATGGCCTGCTCCACCTGGCCGGGCACGATCACGAAATCTCGTCCGCCGATGCCGCGGCGATGGAGGCGCTGGAGATAAAGGCGCTTGCGAAACTGGGCATCGCGGACCCATATGGCGATCACGGCGATTGATGCCGGGGGCACCACGCAAGGGCAGGAGCTGAGCAGATCATGGCCGAACCGGGCCGCAACGGCGACTCCGGCAGCGGAGACGGGGACAGTAGCAGACGCAGCGTCTGGAAGAGCGTGCGCCGCCTGTTCGGCAGCGACCATGACCAGAGCCTGCGCGCCCAGTTGGAAGAAGCGATCGACGAGCACGAGGAGGATGGCGACCCCGGCCCGGCCGGCGACCTGTCCCCGCTAGAGCGCCAAATGGTCCGCAATCTCCTGCACTTCAGCGAGCACGATGCCGATGATGTGGCCATCCCGCGCAGCGAGATCGTGGCGGTGCCCGCTTCGGCCACCTGGGACGAGATGATCGCGATGTTCGCCCAGCATGGGCACAGCCGCATGCCGGTCCATGGCGATTCACTCGACGAAATCCGCGGCATGATGCACCTCAAGGACGTGTTCCCGTTCCTCGCCACCGGCAAGGCGCCGCCGAAGGACTGGACCGTGCTGATGCGCCAGCCGCTGTTCGTGCCGCAGGCGCGCGGCGCCCTGGACGTGCTGGCCGACATGCGCGCCAGCCGGGTCCATCTGGCCGTGGTGATCGACGAGTATTCCGGCACCGACGGAATCATCACCATCGAGGATCTGGTCGAGGAGATCGTCGGCGAGATCGAGGATGAGCACGACGACGCCCCGACCGAGCTGATCGTCCGCCAGACCGACGGGAGCTGGGAAGCCGACGCCCGGGTCGAGCTCGACGAGGTGGGCGAAAAGGTCGACGCGCGGCTCGCCGAGGTCGAAGAGGACGTCGATACCCTAGGCGGCCTCGCGTTTCTGCTCGCCGGGCAGGTTCCGGCGGTCGGGGCCTTGCTGTGCCATGACAGTGGCTGGAAACTTGAAGTCACAGCAGGTAACGAACGACACGTGACCCGGCTGCGGCTCCATCCGCCGGCCTTGTCCGATTCGCCCCTGACCTGACCTTTCGAGACCCCGCCAGCCCCCATGCGCCGCCTGCCGCCTCTCCGCGCGCTTGAAGCCTTTGTCCGCGTGGTCCGGCTCGGCTCGGCCAAGGCTGCCGCCAACGAGCTGGGGCTGAGCCCGTCAGCCCTGTCGCGCCGGGTCCAGGCGCTGGAGGACTTCACCGGCAAGAAGCTGTTCGTCCGGCAGCACCAGGCGATGAAGCTGACCGAGGATGGCCATGCCTTCTACGACGCGGTGAGCCCCAAGCTGGAAGACCTGGCCGAGGCGGTGGAAAGCCAGGTCGACAACGGGCTGGTGCTGCGGCTGCACCTGGGCGTGCCTTCGCTGTTCGGCGGGCAGCGCCTGTTCCCGCGCCTGCCTGAGCTGCGCAACCTGCATCCGCGCCTGCACATCGACATCGACACCAGCCCCCACCAGGAAACCCGGGTGGGCGACACGCTGGACGCGGCGATCATCCTATCGGCCAAGCCCGATCCCGCGCTTTACGCCGTGCGGCTGGACCACAACCGGGTCTATGCGATCACGTCGAAGGCGGTGGCGGCCGAACTGGGCGACACGCCCGACCTGGCCAAGCTGAGCCGGCAGACCTTCCTGATCAACCACGACCTGCCCGACAGCTTCGCGGCGTGGAAGGAGGCCACCGGGCTGGGCGATTTCACACCGGCCGCGATCGACCAGTTCGATTCGGGGCAACTGCTGCTGGAAGCGGCGGCCAATGGCCTCGGCATCGCGATCATGCATGACGATCACTTCAAGCGATCGGGCGATGACCGGCTGGCGCGGCTCTATGATTTCGAGGTGGAGAGCCCCTACTCCTACTGGTTCGTCTGCCGCCCCCGCGCGCTCGACAGCCGGCCCGTGCGGCTGTTCCACGATTGGCTGGTGAAGGCCGGCGTGTAGGCGCGGCCCGACCCGGCACCGGCCGGAACGAACAGCACGGCCGCCGGATCGCCGGGCACCTCACGCCATGCCTGCGGTTGGGCGCGCAGCGCCTCGATCAGTGGCCGGTCCATCCCCGGGCTCAGCACCCAGGCGACCGGACGATAGCGCGCGACCAGCGCGCTCACCGGCACCTGCCCCGCCATGGCGGCACGGCACAGGTCCCATTCGGCCATGCCATAGCGGTAATAGCGACCGTCGAAGGCGACCCTCAGCCTTGGGAAACCGCGATCGGCGATCACCCCGCCGAAGGGATAGCTGGCATAGACCGTGCCGGCGAGACCACGGGCCGCCAGCCGGTCCACCGCGGCGATCGGCAGGTCCGGGGCGAACCGGGGGCCCGGCCGGGCCGCAGCGGTCAGGGCGATCACCCCGGCGCCGGCCGCGAACAGCAGCAGGGCGAGGCGGTCGATCGGCCCGGAGTCATGGCGACCCCCCGCCAGGACCGGCACCAGCGCCAGGGCCCAGAACAGCACGAAGCGCCCCGCGATCAGGGCCATCAGCAGAAAGACCAGGGCGCCGGCCAGGGCCTCGAGGTCGAGTTCGCGCCGGACCACCCCCAGCAGGGCCAGCACGCCGCCATTGAGGATCAGCAGGATCGGCAGGAACGGGCGGTTCTGCGGATCGAGCACCGAAAGCCACTCGGTCGCGCCCATGGCCGTGCTCATCCGCGCGTTGAGCGTGGCCATGTCGAACACGGCGAACCCGGCGGGCGTGGCGACCATGGCCAGTCCGGCCAGCGGGAGCAGCAGGGTCTCGGCCCAGGGTGGTGTGGTGCGGCGTCCGGTGCGGTGGCGCAGCCAGCCCGCCGCAGCGCGCGCGCCCAGATAGGCGGCAGCCAGGCTGACCGAGGGATGCAGGTTCTGCCACAGCACCAGCACCGCGCCCCCGGCCAGGAGCGTTCGGCGCAGCGGCAGCTCCCGGCCGAGCAGCAGGATCAGGGCGCCCAGGCCGAGCACGGCGAAGCTTTGCGGACGCACCCCGGCGAAGGGCATGGCCATCAGCTGGCAGAGCACCAGGGCCAGGGCCAGGCGCAGCGGCATGGCTCCCCGGGCACGGGCGGCGAGCCCGACGGCGAGGAAGCCGCCGGTCCAGGCCAGCGCATCGACGATCTGGACCGCCGGCCAGCCGCCCAGCCGCCGCACCCCCGCGAGGACGATCTGCGCCAGCGCCGACAAGGGCACCAGCGCCTCGCCCAGATGAGTCGCGGCGAACGGCTCGCGCGTGACCGGCCAATGGCTGTCCAGCATCAAGTCGCCCAGCCGCAACTGCCAGAAGATGTCGACATCGCCGATCGGGGCGGCAAGCAGCCGGGCCAGCGCGAGCAGCGGCACGACGACCCACAGCGAATCCAGAGGCCTGACGCCGCGGGAGGCATCCCGCCCTGCTGCTTCGGCTCCGACTGTTCCGCCTGGTGTCACCGCGGCATGGCTAGCCGGGCGCGGCCCGGGACGCCAGCGGGTTGTTGCCAGGGGACCCTCGCGGACCGGCCTCCTCCGGCGGGCGGGGCAAGAACTAAGGGAAAACCCTATGCATCGGTTTGGCGAAACCTTGGCCCTGTCCGGGCCAGACCACGGCCATGACTCTGGTCGACAAGTCCCGCTTCGTGCCCACCCCGGTGTTCCGCGCCCGGCGCAAGCGGGTGGTCGTGCGCGTCCGCGTCGAGGGTGCGCCCGGCGAAAGCCAGGATGCGATGGTGCGCGACATATCCGCCGCGGGGATGAGCGCGGTGGCGCGGGTTGCGCCGCCGGCCGCGAACGATCTGGTGACGATTGCCCTGCCCGACGGATCGACCCTCTGGGGCATCGTCCGCTGGGTCGAAGGCAAGGCCTTCGGGGTCGAGTTCGACAAGGGCTCGCACGCCGCCGCGCCCAGCGGCCTGATCGCAGGCTGACGCACATCAGAAAGGGGCGGATCGCTCCGCCCCTTCCGACTTATGGCAATTCCGGCCTCAGCCTTCGCTGAGCAGCCCCGCCTGTCAGCCTTCGCTGACGGGCACCGGTTATCAGCCTTCGCTGATGGCTGCCTTCACGATCTTGCCCGGTTCGCGCGGGGGCTCGCCCTTGGGCAGGGCATCGACGTGCTCCATGCCTTCGACCACCTGGCCCCAGACCGTGTACTGGCGATCCAGGAAGGTCGCGTCGTCGAAGCAGATGAAGAACTGGCTGTTGGCCGAGTGCGGGTAGTTGGTCCGGGCCATCGAGCAGACGCCGCGGACATGCGGCTCGGCGTTGAATTCGGCCTGGAGATCCGGCTTGGACGATCCGCCCATCCCGGTGCCGTTCGGGCAGCCGCCCTGCGCCATGAAGCCCGGAATGACCCGGTGGAACTTGATCCCGTCATAGAAGCCTTCGCCCGTCAGCTCCTTGATGCGGGCGACGTGACCGGGCGCCAGATCGGGGCGCAGCTTGATCTTGACGTCGCCACCGCCGCCATTGCCGGTGTCGAGCGTGAGGGTGAGAAATTCGTCGGCCATCGGGCACACTCCACTTGTGATGGCGCGGATATAGCCGTGCCGGGCATAAAGTCACGCCTGCCCGCAACGTCCGGTTGCAATTGCGAGACGGGACAATAGACCCGACCGCGATGGCGACCGACGAACCCGACCTGTCGCTCCTCGAGGATTCGCCCGACCTCGACGGGGGCCTGCCTGCTGCGGACGATCCGCGGCGCGATGGCGATCGGCTGGACGATGAGAACCGCCTGAAGTCGGACTTCGTCCGGCGGGTCCGCGATGCGCTGGAGGAAGGCGAGCGCGACCGGGTTTACGATCTGGTCGAGCCGCTTCATCCGGCCGACCTTGCCGACCTGTTCGAGCTGCTCGACGCCGATGAGCGTCCGCTGCTGGCCAGCGCCATCACCGACCTGATGAGCGCCGACGTGATCGCCGAGATGAACGATCACGTTCGCGAGCAGCTCGTCGAGGACCTGCCGGCCGAGGATATCGCCGAGATCGCCGAGCAGCTCGACACCGACGATGCCGTCGCGATGCTGGAGGACCTCGACGAGGAGGACCAGCAGGCGGTGCTGGCCGAGCTCGATCCCGAGGACCGCGCCGCGATCGAAAGTGCGCTGGCCTATCCCGAGGAGTCGGCCGGCCGCCTGATGAGCCGCGACTTCATCGCGGTGCCCGGGCACATGACCGTCGGTCACCTGATCGACTATCTGCGCGAGGACCGGGGGCTCGCCACCGAGTTCTGGGAAGTGTTCATCGTCGACCAGCGGCATCATCCGGTCGGCACCTGCGCGCTGTCGTGGATCCTGCGCGCCCCGCGCCATATCGCCCTGGCCGACGTGATGATGCGCGATCAGACCCTGATCCCGGTCACCATGGACCAGGAAGAGGTGGCGCTGCGGTTCCAGAAGTACGCGCTGATCTCGGCCGCGGTGGTCGACGAATCGGGCCGCCTCGTCGGGCAGATCACGGTCGACGACGTGGTCCACATCATCCAGGAGGAAGCGGGCGAGGACGCGCTGCTGCTGTCCGGCGCGGGCGATGGCGACATCAACGAGCCGATCCACCTAACCATCCGCACCCGCCTGACCTGGCTGGTGGTCAACCTGGGCACGGCGATCATCGCCTCCAGCGTGGTCGGGCTGTTCCAGGGCGCCATCGCGAAGTTCGCCCTGCTGGCCGTGCTGATGCCGATTGTCTCGGGCATGGGCGGCAATGCCGGCACCCAGACGCTGGCTGTGGTGGTGCGCGCGCTGGCCACCAACCAGTTGACCGAAAGCAACACGCTGCGGATGATCTGGCGCGAGTTCCGCATCGCGCTGGCCAATGGCACCGCGCTGGGTCTGCTGATCGGCCTGGCGGTGGCGACGATCTTCCACAATCCGCTGCTGGGCGCGGTAATCGGCAGCGCCATGGTGATCAACAACCTGATGGCGGGCTGCGCCGGGATCGCCGTCCCGGTGGTGCTCGATCGGCTGAAGATCGATCCGGCCGTCTCGTCCGCGGTGTTCGTGACCATGGCGACCGACGTGATGGGCTTCTTCAGCTTCCTTGGCCTGGCCGTGCTGGCGGGACTGGCCTGACATGCCCCTGCACATGACCAAGGTGGCCTATGGGGCCCAGTCACTGGCGGAGGTGCACGGCTGGTTCGCCCAGCGTGGCGAGGTGGCCCGGCTGACCACCCGCTACCTGCCCAAGCGCCATGCCGAGATGATCGGCGGATCGGTGTTCTGGATCCTCAAGCACCAGTTGGTCGCCCGGTCGGAAATCCTCGGCTTCGAGGAGGCCGAGGGGGGGCGCACCAACATCGTCATTGCGGCCCGGCTGATCGACGTGCGCCCCAAGCCGCGCCGGGCGCATCAGGGCTGGCGCTATCTGGAGGACGCGGACGCTCCCGCCGACCTGACCGACGGGGAAGAGACCGGCGATATCCTGCCCGGACACATCGCCGGCGAACTGGCGCGGCTCGGGCTGGTCTAGAGCCTGTCCTGTTGAGGTGGACAGGCTCTAAGCCTGCGGAGCGAGGGCGGTCCGGTTCAGTGGCCGCCCATCGGTCCCGCGCCCTGGCGGGTGGTGTGCTTGGGCACGAACCACAGCACGGCGGCGGAGAAGAACAGCAGGAAGGCCGCGACCACGCTGGTGTTGTTGAGCGCCACGGTGATCGCCTGCTGATCGACCACTCCGTTGAGGAATCCGCTGATCGCTTCCGGTCCCAGGCCCAACCCGCCAAGCGCATCGGATGCCGGGCCGGGGTTGAGCGTGTTGGCGATCTCGTTGTGGACCAACCGCTGCTGGTTGCCCCAGTAGGTCAGGACCACCGAAGTGGACACCGCCACCGCCAGGGTACGTAGAAAGGCCTGCAGGCCCGCGCCCGAAGCGGTCTCCTGGGGATCGACCGCGGTCAGCGCCATGGTGGTGATGGTGATGAAGAAGAACGGCATCCCGAAGCCCTGCAGGAAGATGACCATCGCGTAGTCGAACATGGTCGCCTCGGTCGTCCAGGTTGACCGCAGCAGGTTGATCAGGCCCAGCCACACCAGCCCACCGCCCAGCAGCCAGCGCCGATCGACCTTGCCGCCATTGCTGAGCCGGGCGGCAAGCGGAGCGATCAGCAGGGCGGCGAGCGCGCTCGAGGCGGTGACCAGACCGGAATTGAAGGCGGTATAGCCCTGCACCGCCTGAAGCCACTGCGGCACCACCACGTTGCCGCAGAAGAAGGCACCGTAGCCCAGGGTCATCGTCACCATGATCGACGAGAACCCGACATGCCGGAACACCCGCAGGTCGACCACCGGGTGCTCCTCGGTCAGTTCCCAGATGATGAAGGCCACGAACCCGATCGCCGAGGCGCAGGTCAGCAGGACGATCCCCGTGTCGGCGAACCAGTCGTGGTCCCGACCGGTGTCGAGCACGATCTGCAGGCAGGCGATCCAGAAGATCAGGAGCCCCAGCCCGACCAGATCGATCGGCGCGCGGGTCAGCGGCGTCCTGACCTTGGCCAGCAGCACGCCGGCGGCCAGACCCGAGCCCAGCGCGATCGGCACGTTGATCAGGAAGATCCAGTGCCAGCTCCAGTTGTCGGAAATCCAGCCGCCCAGGATCGGGCCCAGCGCCGGCCCCATCAGCGTGGTCATGGCCCAGACCGCCATGAACGTGCCGCGCCGCTCAGGCGGGAAGACCAGCATCATCAGGGTCTGCGACATCGGCATCAGGGGGGCTCCGAACAGCCCCTGGCCGATGCGCGCGGCCACCAGCACGCCCAGCGTCGGCGCGATGCCGCAAAGCAGGGAAAAGGCCCCGAAGCCCGACATGGCGACAATGAACACCCGGGCCGCGCCGAACCGTGCGGCAAGCCATCCGGTCAGCGGCACGCAGACCGCCTCGGCCACGGCGTAGGAGGTGATGATCCAGGTTCCCTGGTCAAGCGAGATACCGAGGTTCCCCGCAATATGGGGGACCGAGACGTTCGCGATGGTCAGATCGAGCACCACCATGAAATTGCTGAGCGCCAGGATGACGCCCACCAGCCACTGCTGCCGAGCCGAAAGGTACGCGCCGCGCGCGCCCGGGGGCACCGGAGGGACTGGGCCGGCCACGGTTCAGTCCGCGCCGGTCAGGTCGATCTCGACCTCGGTCGACAATCCGACCCGCAGCGGATGGGCCGCCAGTTCCTTGGGATCGAGCTCGATCCGCACCGGCAGGCGCTGCACCACCTTGATCCAGTTGCCGGTGGCATTCTGGGCCGGGATCAGCGCCATCGAGGCGCCCGTGCCTCCGGCGATGCCCACGACCTTGCCGTGATAGACCACGTCGCTGCCATAGATGTCGGCCACCACCGTGGCGGGCATCCCGACCTTGACCCGGCGCAATTGACGCTCCTTGAAGTTGGCATCGATGTAGAGGGTGTTCACCGGGACGATGCTCATGATCGGCGCGCCCTGGGCGACCCGCTGACCAAGCTGGACCTGGCGGCGGGTGATCACGCCATCGATCGGCGCCCGGATCACCGCCCGGTCGATATCGAGCTTGGCCGCTTCGAGCCGGGCCTTGGCGGCGAGCACCGCGGGATCGGACTCGACACTGGATCCGCTGACCAGGGCCTCGTTGGCGGCGAGCTGCCCCGCCGCGGCGGCGCGACCGGCGCGGGCCTGCTGGACCGCCGCGCGCGCGCTGGTGGCCGCTGCCTGGGCGGCGGCGAAGCTGCGCCGCACCGCGGTCAGTTCGTCACCGGACACCGCGCCGGTGCCGGCCAGCGATTCACGGCGCTGGAGGTCGGTCCGGGCCTTGGCCAGATCGGCCTCGGCGGAGACCAGTTGCGCCTCGGCCCGGGCAATCTCGGCGGCTCCGCCCGAAACCTGGGCGCCCAGGGCGCCACTGGTCGCGGCCGCCTGCCGGAAGCGGCGGCGCGCCGCGGCCAGATCGGCTTCGGCCTGAGCCACGGCGATGCGCGCATTGGTGGCATCCAGCACCACCAGCACATCCCCGCGGCGCACGGCCTGCGTGTCCTTGACCCGCACCTCGATCACCTGGGCGGACAGCAGCGGGGTCACCTGGGCGACCTCGGCGTTGACATAGGCATTGTCGGTCGAGACGTGGTTGCGCCCGATCAGTAGGTACCAGCCCAGCCACAGCAGGCCGGCCACGACCACAAACCCGGCAAGCCGCGTCAGCCAGACCCGGCGCTGCGCCGCGCGGCGGGCCTTGGCCTCGGCGACGGCGGGATCCTGGGCAAGATTGGCGTCAGCCATGCGGACTATCCTTCTGTGAAGTCTGATCGGCAGCGGGATCGAACCCGCCGCCAAGGGCGCGCACCAGCGCCAGGTCGGCCCCGCGCGCCGCGGCGGCCACATCGGCCTCGGCGATCCGGGCGGCCAGCAGGCGGTCATCCACCTGCAGCACGTCAAGGTAGGTCGCGAGCCCGGCCTTGTAGCGCGCGCTGATCGTGGCGAACGCCTCCTCGCTGGCCGCCACCGCGGCGCGGGCATCGGCCAGGCGCTGCGCGGCCAGGCGCGTGGTCGTCACCGCATCAGCGGTTTCGCGATAGGCGCCCAGAATGGTGGCGTTGTAGCTGGCCACCGCCGCGTCATGGTCCGCGCGCGCCGCCCGATAGCGTCCGGCCAGCGCGCCGCCGCGAAAGATCGGCAGGCTGACCGCCGGGCCGACCCGGCCATAGGTGGCATCGGCCTCGAACAGCCGCTCGAGGCCCAGCGACTGGACCCCGAACAGGGCGTTGAGGCTGATCGACGGGAAGAACCCGGCGCGGGCTTCGCGAATCGAGCTGAGCCCGGCGGAAACCCGCTCGCGCGCGGCGATCACGTCGGGCCGGCGGGCCAGCAGCTCGGTCGTCGCCGTGGCGGGCAGGTCGCGCAGCGCGATCGGTGCCAGCGCCGGGGCCGTCAGGGCCAGGCCGCGATCGGGCCCGGCTCCGACCAGCGCGGCAATCTGGTGACGCCGCAAGGCCAGCGCCTCGTCCGCCTGGCTCAGCGCGATCCGCGCCACGGCCGCGGCGGCCGTGGCCTGGGCGGTGGTGCCGGTGGTTTCGAGCCCGCTGGCACGGCGCTGTTCGACCAGCTGGCTGGCCTGCTCCATGCCCCGGGCCTGGGTCGCGCGGATCGCGCGCTCGGCGATCAGCCGGTCGAGATCGACGTAGGCGGAGACGATCGCCACCGACAGCACCAGCCGGGCCTGCTGCAGATCGAGCGCGGCGGCGCGGCGCTGCGAGGTGGCGGCGGCGAAGGCGGCGCGGTTACGCCCCCACAGATCGAGATCGAAGCCCAGCGAGGTGGCAATCTGCCCGCCATCGTTCCAGCCCTGGGGCAGAACCGGCTTGAACTGCGGGGGGAAGCCCAGGTTCAGGCTCTGCTTTTCCTCCTGCACGCCGCCCTGCACATCGACCTGCGGGAGGCGCCCCGCCCCGGCCTGGCGCGCCAGCGCCGCGGCCCGGTCGAGCCGCGCCCGGGCCATGGCGACATCGGGCGACGCGGCCAGGCCTTCGGCGACAAGCGCGTCAAGCTGGGGATCCCGATAAGCGCGCCACCAGCCCTCGGCCGGCCAGGCGGCATCGGGCGCCGCCGGCGACAGGCTCTGCCGGGCGGCCACCGCTTCGGCGGCGATCGGTTGGGGCGCGGCACCGAGGTGGGGAACGGGCGCGCATCCTGCCAGCAGGGCAGCCCCCATGACCGCGACGCCACCCAACCCCGCCTGACGCCGACGCAAGGCAGTGCGAACAGAGAACTGTAACATGGGCGTCATGAAAAACCGTACCAGAGAGTATGGATTGTGCATTGCAACGCGTTAACGGGATAGTCAATCGAAAAAACGTACTATATGGTACGACAATGCCAACGTCCGAGCCCCCTGCTGGTTGCATCGAAGGAGACGTTCCCGAACGGGGCGTGGGCTACGGCGATCGTCCCAGCCGTCGCGAAACCCGGCGCGAGGAGCGGCGCGACGCGATCCTCGAGGTGGCGACCCGCTATTTCCTCGAACATGGCTACGCCGGTACCACCATGTCGGGCATCGCCGCCAGCCTGGGTGGCTCAAAGGGCACGCTGTGGTCCTACTACGCCAGCAAGGAGCTGCTGTTCGGCGATGTGCTGGACCGCGCCACCCGCGATTTCCGCGAACAGCTCAGCATGGTGCTCAACCGCGACGAGCCGGTCGAAAGTGCCCTGCTGCAGGTCTGCATCAAGTTTCTCACCCGGATCATCAACCCGGATGGCATTGCGCTGCACCGCCTGGTGGTGGGCGAGGCCGGGCGCTTTCCGGAAATGGGGCGGATCTTCTATGAACGGGTGCTGCAGCGGGTCCATTCGCTGCTGGCGCGATTCATTGCCGACGCGATGGAACAGGGCGATCTGCTGGCGGACGATCCTGAAGAGGCGGCGAGCGTGCTGACGGCGCTGTGCACGGCCGGACATCACCAGAAACTGCTGGTCGGAATCATCGATCGGGTGCCCGACGATCAAGCCGAACGCTGGGCCGCGAGGGCGGTGGAGAAGTTCCTCCGGGCCTATCGCTGAGCCTGCCGGGCCCCGGCGAGGCGCCCTGCCCTTGCGACTCCACGGGAAATCGGCAAGGGGGAGGCCGCTGCCCGAACCCGATGCTGCGGCAGCGCTGGACAGGACCCGACCGACATGACCGTGCTCGACCCGATCGCCCCCGCCGCTCCGGCCATCCGGACCGACTGGACCCGTGCCGAGATCGCCGAGCTGTTCGCCCTGCCCTTCACCGAGCTGGTGTTCCGCGCCGCCGAGGTTCACCGCGCGCACCATCGCGCGGGCGAGGTCCAGTTGGCGACGCTGCTTTCGATCAAGACCGGCGGCTGCCCCGAGGACTGCGGCTACTGCTCGCAGTCGGTCTCGGCCGAGAGCGGGGTCAAGGCGACCAAGCTGATGGACGTGCGCGAGGTGCTGCAGAACGCCGCCCGCGCCAAGGACAACGGCAGCCAGCGCTTCTGCATGGGCGCGGCCTGGCGCAACCCGAAGGACCGCGACATGCCCGCGATCGTCGAGATCGTGAAGGGCGTGCGCGCGCTCGGGCTGGAAACCTGCATGACGCTGGGCATGCTCACCCCGCAGCAGGCCGACCAGCTCGCCGAGGCCGGGCTCGACTATTACAACCACAACATCGACACCTCGCCCGAACGCTATGGCGAGGTGATCACCACCCGCTCCTTCGCCGACCGGCTGGAGACGATCGACAACGTCCGCAAGGCGGGGATCAACGTCTGCACCGGCGGGATCGTCGGCATGGGCGAAACGCGCGAGGACCGGGTGGGCTTCATCCACGCCCTCGCGACCATGCCGCAGCACCCGGAAAGCGTGCCGGTCAATGCGCTGGTCCCGGTCAAGGGCACGGTGCTGGGCGACATGCTGGCCGACACGCCGCTGGCCAAGATCGACGACATCGAATTCGTGCGCACCGTCGCCGTCGCCCGCATCACCATGCCGCTGAGCATGGTGCGCCTGTCGGCCGGGCGCGAATCGATGAGCGAAGCGACCCAGGCGCTGTGTTTCCTCGCCGGGGCGAACTCGATCTTCACCGGCGACCGCCTGCTCACCGCGCCCAATGCCGGGGATGACGCCGATCAGGCCATGTTCGCGCGGCTCGGACTGAAGCCGCTGGCCGGGCCCGAGCCGCTGCGCGCGGGCTGCGGCTGCGGCTGACCCCCGCCCGATGGGCAGCTTTGACGAACGCGTGGCGGATGGTCTCGCCGCGATCCGGGCCGGCGGGCGCTGGCGCGAACTGCGTCCGTCCCAGCTCGCCCAGGCGGGCCGGATCGGACGGGATGGCCAGGGCCTGATCGATTTTTCCAGCAACGACTACCTGGGCCTGGCGCTCCATCCGCGGCTGGCGGAACGCGCGGCCGACTGGGGCCACGCCTATGGCACCGGCGCGGGGGCCTCACGCCTGGTCACCGGGACCAATGCGGCGCACCTGGCGATCGAGGCCCGGGTCGCTGCGTTCAAGGGCACCGAGGCGGCCTTGCTGTTCGCATCGGGCTGGCAGGCCAACGCCGCGGTGATCCCGGCCTTGCTGGCGGCCGCGCCCGGGGCAGCGGTGTTCACCGACCGGCTGGTCCACGCCTCGATCCACGCCGGCCTGTCAGGAGTGCGCCAGCATCGCTTCCGGCACAACGACCTGGCCCATCTCAGCGAACTGCTCGACCGCCACGGCGCCGCCGCTCCGGCCAGGGTGATCCTGGTCGAAAGCGTCTATTCGATGGATGGCGACCGGGCCGACCTGCCGGCCCTCGCCACCCTGGCCGCGGCGCACGATGCGGTGCTGATCGTCGACGAGGCCCATGCCACCGGCGTGCTCGGCCCGGGCGGAGCGGGGCTGTGCCACGGGGTCCCGGGAATTGCCCTGGTGATGGGCACGTTCAGCAAGGCGCTGGGCAGCTTCGGGGCCTATGTCGCCTGTTCCGCCCTGCTGCGCGACTGGCTGGTCAACACCTGCTCGGGCTTCATCTTCACCACGGCCCCGCCGCCGCCGCTGCTGGGCGCTATCGACGCGGCGCTGGACCTGGTGCCCGGCATGACGGCCGAGCGCACCCACCTGGCCAACCTCGCCGACCGGCTCCGTGCCGGGCTGGCCGTGCGGGGCTTCGACACCGCCGGATCGACCACCCAGATCGTGCCGGCGATCATCGGCACCGAAGCCGATACCCTGGCGCTGAGCGCCCGTCTCGCCGGGGCCGGGATGCTCGCCGCGGCGATCCGCCCGCCGACGGTTCCGGCCGGCACCAGCCGCCTGCGGATCGCCCTGCGCGCCGGGCATGACATCGCCGATGTCGACCGGCTGCTGGAGGCGCTGGGGTGAAGATCGCCTTGCTGCATGGCTGGAGCGGGGATCGCGCGCTGTGGAGCCAGTTGATCCCGCAACTCGCCGGGTTTGACTGCCATGCCGATGACCGCGGCTATTTCGGCCAGCCCGTCGCGGTGGGCCAGGCCGACCTGGTCATTGCCCACAGCTTCGGCACCATGCGCGCGCTGGCCCATCCGCCCCATGGCACCCGCGCCGTGGTCGCCATCAACGGCTTCGACTGCTTCACCGCCCGCCCCGACTTCCCCGCCGGGGTGGCACCGCGCGTGCTCGAGCGCATGGTCCAGCGGCTCGGGACCGACCCGCTGGGCACCGTCAGCGAGTTCCGCCGCCGTTGCGGCGCGCTGCCCCCGGACCTGCCGCTCAGTCCGGAACCGCTGATCGCGGATCTGGACCGGTTGCGGGGCGAGGACCACCGTGGGGCCTGGACGGGACCGCTGCTGGTGATCCACGGGGCACGCGATCCGATCGTGCCCGCCACCCTGCAGGCCGCCACCTTCGCCGACCGTCCCGACGCGCGCCGGATCGTGCTGGACGGGCATGGCCATCTCGCCCCGCTAACCGCCGCGCGCAGTTGCGCCGCCGCCATCCGCCAGTTCATCGCCGAGCTGGGCTGAAGATGTCGGCCGACCCACGGATCGCCCCCGCCTTTGCCGCGGCCCATGGTTACGATGCCCACGCCCGGGTCCAGCAGCGCGTCGCCGTCGGGCTGGCCGATCGCATCGCCGCCTTGCCCTTGCCGCCCGCGCCCCGCGTGCTGGAGATCGGCTGCGGCACCGGCTTCCTCACCGCCGCGCTGCAGGACAGGGGCCTGGGCGGTCCCTGGCTGGTGACCGATCTGGCCGCCCCGATGGTCGAGCGGTGCCGAGCGCGGCTGGGCCAGCGCGCGGACACGCGGTTTGCCGTGCTGGACGGTGAACACGGCCCCCGCCCGGCGGAGGCACCGTTCGACCTGATCTGCGCCAGCCTGGCCTTCCAGTGGTTCACCGATCTGCCCACGGCCGTCGCCGGGCTGCGCGGCTGGCTGGCGCCGGGGGGCCATCTGGTCTTCACCACCCTGGCCGAGGGCACCTTCGCCGAATGGCAGGCCGCGCATCACGCCGAGGGTCTGTCTGCGGGCACGCTGCCCCTGCCGAACCGGGCGGCACTGGCCAGTCTCAGCCGGGCCACCCCGCTGGCGATCGCGCCTCACCGCGAGACCCACGCCGATGCCCGCTCCTTCCTGCGCAGCGTGAAGGCGATCGGCGCCGGGACTCCACACCGGCACCATCGGCCGCTTTCCCCTGCGGCGCTGCGCCGGGTAATGGCGCGATTCGATGAGGCCGGGGCCGTTGCCACCTATGTGGTTGCCACTTGCCATGACCGGAGAGAACCATGAGCACGATCCCCCCGAACACGCTGATCGTCACCGGCACCGATACCGGAGTCGGCAAGACGGTCTTTTCCGCCGCCCTGACCGGCGCGCTCGGCGCGCGGTACTGGAAGCCGGTCCAGGCCGGTCCCGACGAGTACGAAGGCACCGACGCCCTGCGCGTGGCGCGGCTGGCCGGGATCGCGGCCGACCGGGTCCATCCCGAGGTCTATCATCTCGCCACGCCCTGTTCGCCGCACCGCGCGGCCGAGATCGACGGGATCGTGATCGATCGGACCCGGCTCACCTTGCCCGCCGGCGACGGCCCGCTGGTGGTCGAAGGGGCCGGCGGCGCACTGGTGCCGCTGACCCGCGACTGGCTTTACGCCGATCAGTTCGCGGTGTGGGGCGCCCCGGTGGTGGTGGTCGCCCGCACCGCGCTGGGCACGATCAACCATTCGCTGCTCACCATCGAGGCCCTGCGCCGGCGCGGCGTGGCGGTGCTGGGGATCGCCTTCGTCGGCGATCCGGTGGAGGACAGCGAGGCGACGATCTGCGCCATGGGCGAGGTCAAGCGGCTGGGGCGCCTGCCGATGCTGCCGGACCTCAATGCGCAGACCCTGGCAGGGGCCTTCGCGGCGAACTTCCGGGTCGAGGATTTTCTCCTGCCCAACGCCTGACAGGCCCTGTTCTGTTCAACCGAGTTGGTCCCCACCATGACCTCACCGATCTGGCACCCCTTCACCCAGCATGGCCTGAACGAGCCGATCCCGCTGATCGCCCGCAGCGAGGGGGTCTGGCTGCACGGCGCGGACGGGCGCAAGTGGATCGATGCGATCTCGTCCTGGTGGGTGACCACCCATGGCCACAGCCACCCCCGGATCATGGCGGCGATCGCCGAGCAGGCCGGGCGGATGGACCAGTTGATCTTTGCCGGCTGGACGCACGAGCCGGCCGAAACCCTGGCCGCCGGGCTGACCGCGATCATGCCGGCCGACCTGACCCGGGTGTTCTTTTCCGATTCCGGATCGACCAGCGTCGAAGTCGCGCTGAAGATGGCGCTGGGATACTGGCTGCACCGCGGCGAGCCGCGCCAGCGGATCGTGGTGATGGAGCATTCCTATCACGGCGACACCATCGGCACGATGTCGGTGGGCGAACGCGGGGTCTACAACCGCGCGTACGAACCGCTGCTGTTCGACGTGACCACCGTGCCCTTCCCGGCAGCGGGGGCCGAGCAGGCCACTTATGACGCGCTCGAGGCTGCCTGCCGGTCCGGGGCGGCGGCCTTCATCGTCGAGCCGCTGCTGCTGGGTGCGGGCGGGATGCTGATCTACCCGCCGGCGGTCCTGGCCGAACTGGCCGCGATCTGCGCCCGGCACGGCGTGCTGTTCATCGCCGACGAGGTGATGACCGCCTGGGGCCGCACCGGCACGCTGCTGGCCTGTGAACAGGCCGGAGTGGTGCCCGATCTGCTGTGCCTGTCCAAGGGTCTGACCGGCGGCGCGGTGCCACTGGCCGTGACCATGGCCAGCGAGGCGATCTATGCCGCGCACCTGTCGACCGACCGGGGCCGGATGTTCTTCCATTCGTCCAGCTACACCGCCAACCCGATCGCCTGCGCCGCGGCCTGCGCCAATCTGGCGATCTGGCGCGAGGAACCCGTGCTGGACCGGATCGCCACCCTCGCCGCGCGGCAGGCCGAGCGGATCGCCCGCCTGCTCAACGTGGTGAACCCGCGTGTCTGCGGCACGGTGGCCGCAGCGGAGTTCCCGAGCGACCAGTCCGGCTACCTCGCCGGCATGGCCCCGCGGTTCAACGCCGCCGCGCGCGAGGCCGGAGTGCTGCTGCGCGCCCTGGGCAACACGGTCTATGTCATGCCGCCCTACTGCATCACGCCGGACGAACTCGACCAGGTCTATGCGGTGATCGCGGATTTCGTCTGATCCCGCCCAGGCCCGCACCCTTGCGGGCCGCCAAAGCGATCCCATATCCAACTCCATGGGGGGAACGACCGACGATATCCTGGACGGTGTGATCGCCGCGGACGGGCAGAGGCTCGACCGCGCGCTGGCCGACGTCACCGGTCTTTCCCGCGAACGGATCAAGGCGCTGCTGGGCGATGGGCGAATCGCGCTGGACGGAAAAACCGCCACCCAGGCCTCGCTCAAGCCCGCTGCCGGAACCGCCTTCCGCATTGCCGTGCCCGCCGCCATCCCGGCCGAGGCCGCCGCGCAGGACATCCCGCTGACGATCGTCCATGAGGACAAGGACCTGATCGTGGTCGACAAGCCTGCCGGGCTGGTGGTCCATCCCGCCGCCGGCAATCTGGACGGGACGCTGGTCAACGCCCTGCTGCACCATTGCCACGGGCAACTGTCGGGGATCGGCGGGGTCGCCCGGCCCGGGATCGTCCACCGGATCGACAAGGACACGTCCGGCCTGCTGGTCGTCGCCAAGAACGATGCCGCGCATGAAGGTCTGGCCCGCCAGTTCGCCGACCATTCGATCGAACGGGCCTACTTCGCGGTCACGTCGGGCCATCCGGTCCCGGCCGCCGGGACGGTGCGCGGCGCGATCGCGCGATCTGCCGCCAACCGCAAGAAGATGGCGCTCGTCGCAGACGGTCGGGGCAAGCACGCGGTCACCCATTACCGCACGCTGGAGCCGCTCGACGGTGCGGCGCTGGTCGAATGCCGGCTCGAGACCGGGCGGACTCACCAGGTGCGCGTTCACCTTGCGTCAATCGGTCATCCCTTAGTGGGCGATCCGGTCTATGGACGCACACCCCCGCGCCTTCGCCCGCTTCTCCAGCAGCTCGGCTTTGCCCGGCAGGCGCTGCATGCCGCCGTGCTGGGCTTCAACCATCCCGTCTCGGGCACGGCCCTGCGCTTTGCCAGCCCTGTCCCGCGGGACATGCAGGAACTGCTTCAGGAATTGGGCAGTAAGGTCAGCATCGATCATGTCGGGCAGGAAATGCGATCAGGCTGACCAGATTTTCAATCAACCCCCGATGTGGCGAAAATCGTTGATGCCTGCTAGGGTCAACACCCTTCGCCGACGCGAAAGGACGGTTTGGTAACGTGAGCAAGCAACGCAATCTTCCGGTGGTGCCGGCCCTGGGCGGTGAGGCCAGCCTCAACCGCTATCTGGCCGAGATCCGCAAGTTCCCGGTTCTGACCGCGGAACAGGAATACATGCTCGCCAAGCGCTTCTCCGAGCATGGCGATACCGACGCGGCCGCCCAGTTGGTCACCAGCCACCTGCGGCTCGTGGCGAAGATCGCCATGGGCTACCGCGGCTATGGCCTGCCGGTGTCCGAGCTGATCAGCGAGGGCAACATCGGCCTGATGCAGGGCGTCAAGAAGTTCGAGCCTGATCGCGGCTTCCGCCTGGCGACCTATGCCATGTGGTGGATCAAGGCCTCGATCCAGGAGTTCATCCTGCGCTCGTGGAGCCTGGTCAAGATCGGCACCACCGCCGCGCAGAAGAAGCTGTTCTTCAACCTGCGCCGGATGAAGAAGAACCTCGACGCGTACGAGGACGCCGATCTCAAGCCCGAGGATCTGAAGAAGATCGCCACCGATCTCGGCGTGTCCGAGCAGGAGGTGATCAACATGAACCGGCGCATGATGATGGGCGGCGATGCCTCGCTGAACGTCACCATGCGCGAGGACGGCGAAGGCCAGTGGCAGGACATGCTGGCCGACGATCGTCCGCTGCAGGACGAGACCGTCGCCGAGGCGGAAGAGGCGGCCTATCGCCGCGAGCTGCTGAGCGAGGCGCTGTCCAGCCTGAACGAGCGCGAACGGCACATCCTGACCGACCGCCGCCTGATCGACGAGCCCAAGACGCTCGAAGAGCTGAGCCAGGTCTACAATGTCAGCCGCGAGCGCGTGCGCCAGATCGAGGTCCGCGCCTTCGAAAAGCTGCAGAAGGCGATCACCCGCATCGCCACCGAACGGCACCTGCTGCCGGCGGCCTAAGCCAGCGCCCGGCCCCTCTCCCAACCCTCTCCCCTGAAAGGGGAGAGGGCCCAACCCGTTTTCAACTGCCCTCTCCCCTTCAGGGGAGCGATACGCAGGCTTGCCGGCAAGGCCGGCTCGCCGCACCATCCCCCCTTCCCCTGACCCGCCTGGCCGCGCTAACACCGCGGCATGGGATCGATCATGCGCTGGGGCCGACCGGGCCCGAATGCCGGCTTCGGCGTCCGCCTCGCCTCGTGGATCGCGCGCGCGATCCTCGCCTTCGTCGGGCTGAGCCTGTTTTTCGTGGTGGTCTACAAGTGGATCCCCGTGCCCGTGACACCCACCATGATCATGGACCCCAACGGCTTCACCAAGGACTGGACCCCGCTCAGCCGGATCGATCCCGACATGGTCGCCGCCGTGATCGCGGGCGAGGACGGCAAGTTCTGCAGCCATTCCGGCTTCGACACCGAGGCGATCGAGAAGGCCTGGGAGCGCAACCAGCGCGGCGGGCGAATCCGGGGCGGCTCCACGATCAGCCAGCAGACCGCCAAGAACGTGTTCCTGTGGCAGGGCGGCGGCTATTTCCGCAAGGCGCTGGAGGCCTGGTTCACCGTGCTGATCGAGCAGATCTGGGGCAAGCGGCGGATCATGGAGGTTTACCTCAACGTCGCCGAGACCGGGATCGGCACCTATGGCGTCGAGGCGGGCGCCCAGCGCTACTACCAGCATTCCGCCGCCAAGCTCAGCGCGGTCGAGGCGGCGCGCATCGCCGCCGCCCTGCCCAGCCCCAAGAAGCGCGCGGTCACCGGGGCGACCGGCTTCACCCGCCGCCACGGCAACGTCATCGCCCGGCGGACCACCGTGGTGCGCCGGTCCGACTATGACGAGTGCGTCTACGAGTGAGGGCGAGGCTTCGGGGGCACGGACTCGAGCGACGTCAAGCGATTCGAGCGGCGGGTTGCGCCTGGTTGCGGACGTGAAATCCCGCTCTTTTTCCGCACCAAACCCCGCTCAGGCTGAGCCTGTCGAAGCCCACGCGCGGCGGTTGGGCTGGGTGTTCGCGGCGGTTCCACCGCGAGGCAGGGTAGCAGGCTTGTGGGGCAGATGGCGGCGCATGGCCTTCGACAAGCTCAGGCTGAGCGGAGGAGGGAGATAGCGGGACGGGTTCCAGGCTTGCGCTTGCAATCGACCTCACAACCAAAAGAAAGGGGCGCCGAAGCGCCCCTTTCCGTGTGCGATGATCGCGGGAGCCAGGATCAGAAGCTGATCCGGGCGCCGATACGGATCGTGTAGAGCGACTGACGCGGATAGATCTGGTCGGTCGGCGCCACGAAGTTGCCGTTCGCGTCCTTCTGGTTCGCGTCGTAGCGATACTGGGCGCAGGCCTGGCCGGCGTTAGCCGTGATGGCTGCACCGGTGGCCGCGGTGCCGGTGGCAACCGGCGTGGTCAGGCAGGTCACGGTGACCGGAGCAACCGTATAGGCGAACGGATACTCGCGGATCTGGCCCCAGTTCTTGTTCAGCAGGTTGGTGAAGTTCTCCACGTCGGCGAAGACGGTGAAGCGGCTCTTGCCGAACCCGGTGGGCAGTTCCTGCTCGAGGTGCAGGTCGATGCGCGTCACCCACTTCGAGTTGAACGCGTTGCGCGGCGCGATGGTGCCGCGGTACTTGCCCAGGCCCGAAGCGTTGATGAAGTCGTCGATCTGCTGCGCCATGGTGGCGCTGGCATAGGACACCTTCGTATCGTTGATCCCGGTCGGCACGTACATCAGGTAGCGCGACTGGGCGCCGATCGTGCCGAACACGATCGAACGGGCGGCCGGATCACGCATGGTGTAGCTGTACACGTGGCCGGTGCGGCTTTCGCCGAACAGCGAGAACGTGGTCTTGTAATCGCCGAAGAACGCCTTCTTGAAGGTCAGGTCGAACTTGATGGCGTCACGCACCTGCTCGTTGCCGATGCCGTAGGCCGGGCCGTTGGGATCGAGCGAGACGCCCGCGGCGTAGTTCGACGCGGCGGTCGACGAGGTCGCCGGGTTGTTGTCCTTGATGTCCTGATAGGTGTAGCTGACGCCGGCGTTCAGGCCGAAGTCCCAATCCTTGCGCGCCCGGATCACGCCCACCCGGCTGCGGCCGAGCTTGGAATTGGTCAGGATGATGTCGGAGTTGGTGTCAGTGAACGGCGTGACCGGCGTGTAACGCGGGCGGCCATCCGGGGTGAACAGGCCGTTCGCCACGACGCGCGCATCGGTGAAGTAGACCTGATCGCGGACGCCCGAATAGAACACGTCCGCACCGAAGTTCCAGCCGCGACCCAGGAAGCCGAGTTCCTCGGGCGTCCAGTCGATCGACAGCGTCCCGCGCCACTGCGAGGGCAGACGGAAGTCCCGCGACAGGGCGTTGGTCGGCGCATTGGCGCTGAGCGAGGCGCTGTTCAAGACGGTGTTGGCCGCACCCGGGATAGTGGTGCCGCTGACATTGGTCAGGATCGAGGCGCCGGCGGCGTTGTTGTAGCTGGCGTTGCTGGTCTGCTGGATATCGATCGTGTTGGTCAGCACACCCGTGTTCGAGAAGCTGTTCGACACATAGACGTCCGGCGTACCGCCCGAGAACAGACCGACGCCACCGCGGATCGAGATCGAGTTCACCGGCTTGTAGTTGAAGCCGATGCGCGGCTGGAAGATGCCCAGGCCATCGAGGAACTTGTTGTTGGCAAAGCCATAACGCGACACGAAGATCGAATTCAGCGCGGCCCGGCTGTCACCACCGTAGAGGTCGTAACGACCGCCGTAGTTGATGGTCAGCTTCTCGCTGACGCGCCAGGTGTCCTGGATGCCGAAGGTGAACGACATGTAGCGGAAGGCCGCCGCAGCGTTCTCGGGCACGAGCGACGGGATCGCGTTGCCATAACGGAAGCGCTGGGCGTTGCCGGCCTGGAAGTCGGCGATCGAGTCGAAGTAGTAGTCACCCGCCGAGCGCTGCAGGAACGCGTTGAACGTGTTCGTGTTCGCATATTCGGCGAAGATCTTCAGGTCATGGTTTTCGTGCTTGTAGCGAAGCTGGAACAGGCCACCCCACGACTTGACCTTGAGCGCGTTGGTCTGGCGCGAGATGTCCGGGCCGAAGCTGACGATCGAGTTGGCCGTCGGGCAGTTGATCGACAGGGTGTTGCCGGAAACGGCGGTAGCCGGACGGTCCGAGGTCGGCGCGGTGCAGACCTGGAACTGGGCGAAGCCGCGACCCAGGTACGGATCCTGGCCGCGCACGTAGTCCTTGTAGAACGCGCGGAACTCGGTCGAGAGCTCATCGCTCCACTCCGAGTTCAACTGGAACACGCCGGTGTGCAGGCGGTTGGTCTGGACATAGGCGTTCGACGCCAGGCCCAGGCCCGAGGGCAGGTTGGTGGCGTTGGCGTTCTGGCCAAGGTTGATCGCGTCCTTGGCGTACATGTAGGTCACCGAGGCGCGCTGCGTGTCCGACAGGTTGGCGTCGATGCGCGCAACCAGGCGATCGTCCTGGTCGCCGTTGGTGTTGAGCACGCCGCCGGTCTCATGGCCGTACTTGCTCTTGGCGATCTGGCTGATCTGGTCGATCTGGGCCTGGGTCAGGTTGGGGATCGCGATGCCGGCATTGTTGTCGGTCGGACCCTCGGCAATCGGCTCGTTGGCGCGCAGGCGCTCGCCAGCGATCATGAAGAACAGCTTGTCCTTGATGATCGGACCCGACAGCTCGAGGCCATAGTTCTTGTAGTTGTAGTTGGGCAGGGTGACGCGGCCGGTCGGCACGCCGGGGCCGGCCTTGGTGTTCTTGCCGTTCAGCTCGTCGGCCGAATAGGCGAAGAACCCGGTGCCCTGGAACTCGTTCTTGCCCGAACGCAGCACGACGTTGATCGCGCCGCCCTGGAAGTTGCCTTCACGCACGTCGTACGGCGCGACCTTGGCCTGGAACTGGCCGATCGCGTCGAACGGGATCGGCGAACGGCGGCTCGGCAGGCCGTCCGAGTTCAGGCCGAAGCTGTCGGTGATCGCCACGCCGTCCACGGTGAAGCGGTTGTAGCGGGGGTTCTGGCCGGCGAACGAGATCGCACGGGTGGTCGGCGAGAAGTCGAGGCGCGCGAAGGGGTCGCGACGGGCAAGGTCGCGGACGTCGCGGTTGACCGAGGCCACGGCCGCGATGTCGGCCGCGCTCAGCACGGTGGCCGGACCCTGGCTGACGTTGCGGGCGCCGGTCAGCCGGTTCGCGGTGACCACGATCGGGGCGTTGACGTTGCTCTCGTCCTTGGTGAGCACGATCGGCAGCTCGAACACCTGGGCGGCCAGCGTCACGATGTCAGTGACCTGCGACGACGGGTAGCCCGGCGCGGTCACGGTAACGGTGTAGGAGTCGCCCGCACGCAGGCCCGACGCGTCAAAGTCGCCCGAGGCCGTGGTCGTGGTGGTGGAACGTCCGCCCGTCGAGGTGTTGAGGATTTCGACGGTCGCACCGGCAACCGGACCCGATTCGGAGGTCACCGAACCGTGGATGGTCGAAGTGGTTTCCTGCGCGAAGGCCGGCGTGGCAAGCGCGCACGCGAGCGAGACACCGGCCACACTGGCCGCCAAGAAAGTCCTGAGATGCATTGCGATACCCCGTCGTTAACCAGAAAAGGAAACGTCTGAACCCAACCCTCTACCGGGACGCTGCAGCGCAGCACGAATCCCGAACGCGGGCCTTTTACGGGCCAACAGGGGCTCTAGACAGGTCCTTGATGACGCTTTCTTGACAGTTTTCCGCCGTCCGACGGGGCAGTCGGTTGCAATTGAAATAATCCTGCGTTGGCTCGATCATGCTTATAGCAATGGTTCGCCAAAGGGCTCCACCACAGGCCCATTGCTGCGAGGATGCGATTGGCGCACTGACGATTCTTGCTGCACTGCGGCACCTGTGCAACAGAACGTGTAAAGGAGCCGCCGCTTGGCCAGTAATGAATCTTACCGTGGCGTTGAACAAGGCGGATCAGCCGGGCCGGACCCGTGCCAGCGACATGGACATGGGCATGGACATGGGTATGGTCACGAGCACGGGCATGGGCACGGCCACGGACATGGGCACGGACACCACCATCTCCCCGCCAGCTTCGGACGGGCTTTCGCCATCGGGGTCCTGCTCAACTCGGTCTTCGTCGCGGTCGAGGCCGGATTCGGCATTGCCTCGGGATCGATGGCGCTGGTCGCGGATGCGGGCCACAACCTGTCGGACGTGCTCGCGCTGCTGATCGCCTGGGGGGCCAGCACCCTCGCCGCCCGCCCGCCTTCCGCCCGGTTCACTTACGGGTTCAAGAGCTCGTCGATCCTGGCCGCGCTGGCCAATGCCGCCCTGCTGCTGATCGCGCTGGGGGCCATCACCATCGAAACCCTGCACCGGCTGATCGCGCCGGCGCCTGTCGCGGCCGATACGATGATCATCGTCGCGCTGGTCGGGATCGTGATCAACACCGCCACGGCCCTTCTTTTCCTGCGCGGGCGGGACCATGATCTGAACGTGCGCGGCGCCTTCCTGCACATGGCCGCCGATGCCGCGGTGTCGGCCGGGGTGGTGCTGGCCGGGCTGCTGATCCGCGATACCGGTCTGTGGTGGATCGATCCGGCCACCAGCCTGGCCATCGTCGCAGTGATCGCGTGGGGCACCTGGGGCCTCCTTAAGGATTCGCTGCGGCTTGGCCTGCTGGGCGTGCCGCCGGGGATCGATCAAGCCAGGGTGCGTGAGGTGCTGACGGCCCTGCCCGGGGTGTCCGCCGTCCATGATCTCCACATCTGGCCGATGAGCACCACCGAAACCGCGCTGACCGCCCACCTCGTCATGCCCGAGGGCTGCCCCGGTGACACCTTCCTCCACGATCTGGCCCACCGCCTGGAACACGATTTCGGCATCGGCCACGCCACCGTCCAGATCGAGCGACAGGCCGACGCCAGTTGCGCGCTGGCCGCCGATCACGTGGTCTGAAGGGCAGGACCGGCCGCGCCGCTTGCCGCCCCGCCGTCCCCCCTCTAGGGCTCGGCGCCATGGCTTCATCGTCTTCCTCCGACCCAGCCGCGCCGCGGGGCAGTGGCCTGCCCCAGGCCTTCGCCGCCTATGCGATCTGGGGGCTGCTGCCGATCTACCTGCATGCCACCAGGGGCGTGCCGGCGGCGGAATTTGTCGGCTGGCGGGTGGTGCTGACTGTTCCGGTCTGCCTGGGCCTGATCCTGGCGACCGGACAGGCCGGTGAACTGCTGGGCGTGCTGCGCGATCCGCGCCGGCTGGCCGCGCTGGGCCTCAGCGCGGCGCTGATCGGGGCCAACTGGCTGATCTACATCGCTGCGATCCAGGCGGGCCATGTCCTGGCGACGTCGATGGGCTACTACATCAATCCGCTGCTCAACATCCTGCTGGGCACCCTGTTCCTGGGGGAACGGCTTGCGCCACGGCAATGGCTGGCCGTGGCCGTGGCCGCCGCCGGGGTGATGGTGCTGGCCAGTGGCGCGCAGACCGCAGTCTGGCTGAGCCTCAGCCTCGCCGCGACCTTCGGGTTCTATGGCCTGGTGCGCAAGCTGGTGCCGGTCAGCGCGGTGACGGGGCTGACGGTCGAAACCCTGGTGCTGCTGCCGGTGGGGCTGGCGGTGGTCGGGTGGTATGCGGTGCAGCCCGCCGGAACCAGCCTGACCCACGGTCCGGGCACGGCGGCCCTGATCGTCGCCGCGGGCCCGATCACCGCCGTCCCGCTGCTGCTGTTCGCCGCCGCGGCGCGCCGCCTGCCTTACGCCACCATCGGCTTCATCCAGTTCATGTCGCCGACGCTGGTGTTCATCCAGGGCATCTGGCTGTTTCATGAGCCGATCAACCAGCGGCAATTGGTCTGCTTCGCGCTGATCTGGACAGCCTGCGCGATCTATTGCTGGGACCTGCTGCTGCGCCGGCGACAAGCCCCCGCCTGATCCTTTCACGAATTCGCCGGGGACCGTCCTTTGGGACAGTGTCCGGCGGGACAGGTCACAAGCCCGCCAAGGCTTCCCATCTGGGATAACGGAAGGGCCGGTGCGCGGTTTCGTGCCACCCGGCTTGCCGCATCACTCCCCCACGGCAGCCCCGCCGCACCGACCCTTCTCCCTCAGCCAATGGAGAGACCAAGCCCATGACCATCCGTTTCCCCCGCACCGCGGCCCTGCTGCTGGCCGCTGCCGTGCCGCTCGCCGCCACGCCCGCCCTGGCCGAACACCATCAGGGCCACAGCCAGACGATCGTCCAGGCGGCCGCCGGTTCGGCCGATCACACCACGCTGGTCGCCGCGGTGAAGGCTGCCGGGCTGGTCGACGCGCTGAGCGGCACCGGCCCGTTCACCGTCTTCGCCCCCACCAACGCCGCCTTCGGCAAGCTTCCGGCCGGGACGGTGGAGACGCTGCTCAAGCCCGAGAACAAGGCCCTGCTGACCAAGATCCTGACCTATCACGTGGTGGCGGGCAAGATCACCGCGGCCGATGCCATCGCCGCGATCAATGCCGGTGGCGGCAAGGCGGCACTGACCACCCTGGCCGGGACCACGCTGACCGCGACGATCGAGGGCGGCAAGGTTGTCCTGACCGACGCGAAGGGCGGCAAGGCCACCGTGATCGCCGCCGATGTGGGCGGCAGCAACGGCGTGATCCACGTCACCGACGCGGTCTCGCTGCCGGGCTGATCCCGCCGGCGCTGACGCCGCACAAAAGCCGCCCCGGAACTTCGGTTCCGGGGCGGTTGTGTTTCAGCGGTGTCGAAACATCAGGGCCGCGGAAGGCTCAGGCCGCCTGTTCCTTGCCCTTGTGGACGCGGACCGGCTCCTTGCGGCCCTCGACCACGTCCTTGTCGACCACGACCTCGGCAATGCCTTCTTCGGTCGGGATGTCGAACATGGTGTCGAGCAGCAGGCCTTCGACGATCGAGCGCAGCCCACGCGCGCCGGTCTTGCGTTCGATCGCCTTCTTGGCGATCGCCTCGAGCGCGTCGTCGGTGAAGGTAAGGGTCACGTCCTCCAGCTCGAACAGCTTGGCGTACTGCTTGACCAGCGCGTTCTTGGGTTCGCGCAGGATCTTGACCAGCGCCTCGATGTCGAGATCGTTCAGGGTCGCGATCACCGGCAGGCGGCCGACGAACTCGGGAATCAGGCCGAACTTGAGCAGGTCTTCCGGCTCGGCCTTCTGCAGCAGCTCGCCCACCTTGCGCTTGTCCGGATCGGCCACGTGCGCACCAAACCCGATCGAGCGCTTCTGCAGGCGATCGGCGATGATCTTTTCCAGGCCCGCGAAGGCGCCGCCGCAGATGAACAGGATGTTGGTCGTGTCCACCTGCAGGAATTCCTGCTGCGGATGCTTGCGCCCGCCCTGCGGCGGCACCGAGGCGGTGGTGCCCTCCATCAGCTTGAGCAGCGCCTGCTGCACGCCCTCACCCGAGACGTCGCGGGTGATCGAGGGGTTTTCGGCCTTGCGGCTGATCTTGTCGATCTCGTCGATGTAGACGATGCCGTGCTGGGCCTTCTCGACGTTGTAGTCGCTCGCCTGAAGCAGCTTGAGGATGATGTTCTCGACGTCCTCGCCCACATAGCCGGCCTCGGTCAGCGTGGTGGCATCGGCCATCGTGAAAGGCACGTCGAAGGTCTTGGCCAGGGTCTGGGCCAGCAGCGTCTTGCCCGAACCGGTCGGCCCGACCAGCAGGATGTTGCTCTTCGACAGCTCGACGTCGCCGCCCTTGCCGCTGTGCTTCAGCCGCTTGTAGTGGTTGTGCACTGCCACCGAGAGCACGCGCTTGGCGCGGTCCTGGCCGATCACGTAATCGTTGAGGGTCTCGAAGATGTCCTTCGGCGTGGGGACGCCGCCATCCTTCTTGCCCGCGATGCCGGCCTTGGTTTCCTCACGGATGATGTCGTTGCAGAGCTCGACGCATTCATCGCAGATGAACACCGTGGGGCCCGCAATGAGCTTGCGCACCTCGTGCTGCGACTTCCCGCAGAAGCTGCAGTAGAGGGTGCTCTTGGCGTCCGATCCGCTCAGTTTGGTCATCTCTTGTCCTGTTCGCCCCCGCGCGGGACGACTCGCCGAGTGTAGCCCGACGCGGGGTTTTATCAACTTCGCGCTGTAAACGCGCTATCCTTGCAGGGGCCTGAAGGTCCCCTCGTCGCAACTACGTGCGAACCCGGAAACCGTTCGCACGCGGTGAGCATCAGGCCATCGGGTCCGGTTCGCCGCCGACGGTGTCCGTCGCCGGGCGGCTGTCGAACACCTTGTCGACCAGTCCGAAGGCCAGGGCCTCTTCCGCCTCGAGGAAGGTGTCGCGGTCCATCGCCTTCTCGATCTCGTCGAGCGACTTGCCCGTGTACTTCACGTACATGTCATTCAGGCGCTTGCGCATCCGCAGGATCTCGCGCGCCTGGATCTCGATGTCGGAGGCCATGCCGCGCGCCCCGCCCGAGGGCTGGTGGACCATGATCCGCGCATTCGGCAGGGCGATCCGCATGCCCGGTTCACCGGCCGCGAGCAGGAAGCTGCCCATCGAGGCGGCCTGGCCGATGCACACGGTCGACACGCGCGGCCGGATGTACTGCATGGTGTCGTGGATCGCCATGCCCGCCGTCACCACGCCGCCCGGCGAGTTGATGTACATCGAGATGTCCTTGGAAGGGTTCTCCGATTCCAGGAACAGGAGCTGGGCAACGATCACCGAGGCCATGTGGTCCTCGATCTCGCCGGTGATGAAGATGATGCGTTCGCGCAACAGGCGCGAATAGATGTCGAAGCTGCGCTCGCCACGGCTGGTCTGCTCGACCACGACAGGCACGAGCGCGCCGGTAACCGGATCGACAGTGAACTTACCCTGCGCGCCGGCGGCGCCGAACAGATCGAGCATGAAGGTCCCTCGTTGATTGCGACGGCCTATGTCGCGTGCCCCGTCGCGATGTTCAAGGGCGTTTACCGTGAAATGCTGGTGATGAGGTGAAGATGGAACACCCGACCCGGTTCGCCGATCCAGCAAAAAGGGGCGCACCTTGCGGCGCGCCCCTCCCGAATGTCAGCCGACTGGCCCGCTGATCAGGCTTCGGCCTTCTTCTTGGCCGGAGCCTTCTTCTTCGGCGCCGGAGCGGCCTCGGCCTCGGCAGCCGGAGCCTCGGCCTCGGCGGCCTTCTTCTTGGCGGGCGCCTTCTTGGCCGGCTTCACCTCTTCGGCGGCGGGAGCGGCGTCCTCGGCAGCCTTCTTCTTGGCCGGAGCCTTCTTCTTGGCGGCGGGCTTGTCACCGTGGTCATGGCCGCAGTCCGGACCATGGACGTGGCCTTCCTCGGCCTCGATCGCGGCCTGCAGCTCCTCGCGGGTCACGCTCCGCTCGGTCACTTCGGCCTTGTCGAACAGGAAGTCGACCACCTTGTCCTCATAGAGCGGCGCGCGGAGCTGGGCCGCGGCGAGCGGTTCCGAACGGATGTACTCGACAAACCGCTGGCGGTCCTCGGGGCGGTACTGCTGGGCCGCCTGGTTGAGCAGCATCGACATTTCCTGCGCGGTCACCTCGACCCCGTTGGCCTGGCCGATCTCCGACAGGAGCAGGCCCAGCCGCACGCGGCGCTCGGCGATCTTGCGGTAATCGTCCTTTTCGGCCTCGATCTCGGCCAGGGCGGCGGCAGGGTCTTCCTCGCCGGCGGCTTCCTGGGTCAACTGCTGCCAGATCTGGTCGAATTCGGCCTCGACCATGCTCGGCGGCACTTCGAAATCGTGGCCGGCGGCCAGGATGTCGAGCAACTGGCGCTTCATCTGGGTGCGGGTCAGCCCGGCAGTTTCCTGCTCCAACTGGCCGCGCAGCAGGCCCTGCAATTGCTCCAGGCTCTCGAGGCCCAGGTTCTTGGCGAAGTCATCGTCGATCTTGGTCTCGCCCGCGATCTTCACGGCCTTGACGGTGATGTCGAAGGTCGCTTCCTGGCCGGCCAGGTGAGCGGCGGGGTAGTCCGCGGGGAAGGTCACCTTGATCTGGCGCTCCTCGCCGGCCTTGGCGCCGACCAGTTGCTCCTCGAAGCCCGGGATGAACCGGCCCGCGCCCAGTTCGATCGCGGTGTCCTCGGCCGAACCGCCCTCGAAGGCCTCGTCGCCCAGCTTGCCGACGAAGTCGATCACCAGCTGGTCGCCGTTCTCGGCCTTCTTGCCCTTCTTCGCGTCAACGAAGCTCTTGGCGCCCGACGCGATCCGCTCGACCGCCTCGGTAACCGCCTCGTCCGAGACCGGCACGACCAGCTTTTCCAGCTTCAGCCCGTCCAGCGACGGCGCGGCGATGGTGGGGAGCACTTCCAGGCTGACGGTCAGCTCGGCGTCCTGGCCCTCGGCATAGCCTTCGCCCAGGCTCACCGCAGGCTGGACCGCCGGGCGCAGTTGCTTGTCGGCCACCAGCTTGTCCATCGCCTCACGGATGGTGGTGTTCAGCGCTTCCTGGTGAATCGCCGGACCATGCATCTTGCGCACGAGGTTGGCGGGCACCTTGCCCGGGCGGAAGCCCGGCATGCGCACCTGCGGGGCGATCTTGGTGATCTCGCCCTCGACCCGCTCGGCGATCGCCGCGGCGGGGATGGTGATCGTGTAGGCGCGCTTCAAACCCTCGTTGGTGGTCTCGACAATCTGCATGACAATAAGTGCCTTCTCAAAAACGCCGATGCGCTCCGCCGTCTCGCTCTACCGGTGGCTGAACTGGTGCGGGCGAAGGGACTCGAACCCCCACATCTTGCGATACTGGAACCTAAATCCAGCGCGTCTACCAGTTCCGCCACGCCCGCGAGCCGACGAAGCCCGAAATCCGAAGGGCAGGCCCGTAGCGGGCTGGCGCGAAAAGGGCAAGCGTTGGCGGCACATGGCCCGAACGGGCGGAACCGGGGGCGGTTTCGGACGCTGGGAGGGCGACCCAGCAGGAGACTGACCAATGGCCACCCAGCCCGCCCCCAGCGACCCGACCACCCCGATCGACCCGACCCTGCCGGATGAACTGATCCCGGTGATCGCTCCCGAACCGCCCCCTGCGAACCCTGACGGGTTCCCGGAGATTGCCCCGGACGACGACGTTCCCGACCGCGCTCTCCCGGAATGGCCGGAGCTCTAGCCGAGCGGACAGGGTTCGGTGGTGCTTGGAACGACCGAACTGGGTGGAGAGCTGCCATGGGGCGCACGGGGACGGGGCCGGCCAACCCGGTGCTAACCCGAAAAAGATCATCGTCGTCCCGGGCTTGACCCGGGACAGGGCTCTTCTTACCCGGCCGTTGCGAACCAAGCCCTGCCCCGGCTCAAGGCCGGGGCGACGATCAAGGGGTGGGCGTTTGCTCTGCGTGGAGAGAATCTGGATGTCCGACTTCAGGCGCTAGCCGCCCCCGCACCACTCGGCCCGGCCCGTCCGCCCGTTCCTACCGCAGCAACCCCGCCAGCCAGCGGGTCAGCGGCCCGGGCTGGGCCGCAATGCGTCCGGCCGCCGCGGACGGCGGGCAGCCGAGGCAATAGGCCTGGGCCCCCTGCCCGCCGACCACCCGTTCCGCGCTGGCCAGCGTGCCGAGGAGCCTGTCCTGCTGGCGCGCCGCCAACTGGGCGAAGGCATCGCCCTCCGGCGCCTCGCTCTCGTCGTCGCGGCCGAACAGCTTCTGCAGCAGCGAGGCATAGCGGTTGTCGCTCTGCCCCAGGTACAGCGGGCTCCACGCGCCCTGGCCGAGCTTGGCCTGGCCCGCCACCCAGTTCAGCGCGTCATCGAGCGAGCCGAATTGATCGACCAGGCCGATCTGGCGCGCGGTCCCGCCGTCCCAGATGCGGCCCTGCGCCACGGCATCGATCTGCTGCGGGGTCTTGCCGCGCGATTTCGCCACCAGGCCCAGGAAGCGCTGGTAGCCGCCCTCGATATTGGCCTGCAGCACGGCCTCCACCTCGGGGGTGAAGCCCCCGAACACGTCGGGCTGACCGGACAGCGGCGTGGTGCGGACCCCGTCGGACTTGACCCCGTAATCGGCCAGGGTCCGTTCGAACGAGGGGATCACGGCGAAGATGCCGATCGATCCGGTGATCGTGCCGGGTTCGGCGAAGATCCGGGTGCCCGGCGTCGACACCCAGTACCCGCCGCTGGCCGCCAGATTGGCCATCGATACGGCCACCGGCACGCCCTTGGCCTTGATCCGCTCGATCGCGCCGCGGATCCGTTCGGACGCCATGACCGATCCGCCCGGCGAATCGACCCGGATCACCAGCCCGGCAAGATCGGCGGCCTGGCTGGATTCGAGCAGCTCGGCGATGCGATCACCCCCTGCCGTCCCGGGCCCGGCATCGCCGTCGACGATCTCGCCGGCGACGGTCACCACCCCGATCCGCTTGCCCCCGCTCGGGGCCGGATTGGCGGCGATCCAGGTGCGCAGCGAGGTGTGGGCGAAGGCGCCGGGGGTCTTGTCGGAATCGTCCTTGCCGACCAGCGCCGCGACCCGGTCGCCGAAGGCGGCACGGTCGCCGATCCTGTCGACCAGGCCGGACGCGGTCGCCGCCCTGGCGCTATCGCCGCCGGCCGCCTTGATCGTCTGGGCCAACTGCGCCGAGGCGAGCTCAAGCTTGGCCGCCGGCCGGGCCTTGCGGACATTGTCCTGCCATTGCCCATAGATCGCCTGGAGCACGGCACCCCGCGCCTCGCGCGCCGGGCCCGACATCTCGGTCCGCTCGAACGGCTCGACATAGTCCTTGTAGGTGCCCACGCGATAGACGTGGACGTTGACCTTGAAGCGATCGATCAGCCCCTTGAGATAGGGGGTCTGCCCACCCGGGCCCTGAACGAAGGCGCTGCCCAGCGGATGGATCCAGACCTCGCTGGCATGCGCGGCCAGCAGCACGCTGTCATCGTCGTAGACCGTGCCATAGACCAGCACCGGCTTCTTCGCCGCGCGGACCTGGTCGAGCGCCTCGCCGATCTCGCTGAGATGGACGAAGCCGCCGCCGCGAAACCCGGTCAAGTCAATCGCCACGCCCTTGATCCGGGCATCACTCGCCGCGGCCCGGATCGCGCGGACCAGATCGCGGGCGCGGTACTGGGTGACCGGCATCGAGCGGCTGGCCAGCGCGCTGAGCGGATCGACCTGCTCGGGCTCTTCCACCACGGCGCCCTTCAGCCGCAGCAGCAGGGCCCCCTCGCGCACCTGGGCGGGACTGGGCCGGCTCGACAGCCCGGCATAGAGCGCCCCGAAGAACAGGAGCATCAGCAGCAGGACCAGCCCGTCCTTGATCGCGACCAGCAGCTTCCAGACCTTGCGCGCGAAAATCATCGGTTCTTGTCCGTCCCGCAGCGGAGGAGCGCGGGCCCGGGGCCCGGATCCTCCCGGTTGAGCCTCCAAGATAGGCGGGCGCGGGAAATAAGAAAGTGGACAGTTGCGCGGGTGGCTTGTTGCCACGGCATGGCGCGGCTAGTGCGCTGTCTTCAATGACAGCGCCATCTCTCCCGAACACCGGCCGCTACCCTGCGGGCGGAGCCGCTTTCCCGCATCGCGACCTGCTGGGGCTGGCTGGCCTGGCCCCGCATGAGCTGCTCTACCTGCTGGACGAGGCCGAACCGTGGGTGGCGCTCAACCGCCAGCCGCACAAGCGGGCCGAAGTCCTGGCCGGGCTGACGATCATCAACGCCTTCTTCGAGAATTCCACGCGGACCCTGCTGAGCTTCGAGATCGCGGGCAAGCGCCTGGGGGCCGACGTCGTCAACATGCATGCCGCCACCTCCAGCGTGAAGAAGGGCGAGACGCTGATCGACACCGCGCTGACGCTCAACGCCATGCGCGCCGATGCCATCGTCATCCGTCATGCCAGTTCGGGCGCGGTGCGGCTGATCGCCGACAAGGTGGACTGCCCGGTGCTCAATGCCGGCGACGGCCAGCACGAACATCCCACCCAGGGCCTGCTCGATGCCCTGACGATCCGCAGCGCGCTGCGCGCCCGGGGCGAGACGGGCGAGCCCTTCGCCGGGCTCAAGGTGGTGATCTGCGGCGATATCCTGCACAGCCGGGTCGCGCGGTCGAACATCCACGCCCTGACCACGCTGGGTGCCGAGGTGCGCGTCTGCGCCCCTCCGGCGCTGATGCCGGCCGAGATCGAGCAGCTCAAGGTCACCCCCTTCCACGATTTCGACGCGGCGCTGGCCGGGGCCGACGTGGTGATGATGCTGCGGCTCCAACTGGAACGGATGCAGGGCCAGTTCGTCCCCTCCCCGCGCGAGTACCGCCATCTCTATGGCCTGACGCTCGACCGGCTGGCCCGGGCCGCGCCGGGGGCGCTGGTCATGCATCCCGGCCCGATGAACCGCGGGATCGAGATCGACAGCAACGTGGCCGATCATCCGGCTGTGTCGCTGATCACCACGCAGGTGGAAATGGGCGTGGCGATCCGCATGGCCTGCCTGGACGTGCTGACCCGCCGCGCGCGCGGGGTGGAGGGCTGGGCATGATTTCGGCGCCGCTGACCATCATCAACGCCCGGCTGGTGCTGCCCTCGGGCGATCCTGTTGCCGGGGCCCTGCGCACCGAGGGCGACCGGATCGTCGCCCTCGGGCCCGACGTGGTGCCCGCCCCGGACGACCGGGTGTTCGATGCCCGGGGCCAGCTCGTGACCCCGGGGATCGTCGATCTCGGGGTCTTCGCGGTCGACAAGCCGGCCTTCCACTTCGGCGGGATCACCCGCGCCGCGCTGATGCCCGACCAGGGACCACCGCTCGACCATCCGGCCCGGGTCCGCTTCGCCGCCCAGAGCGGCAAGCCCGGGCTGTGGGTCCACCCCCTCGCTGCCGCAACCCGCGCGCTCGACGGCAGCGAGATCGCCGAGATCGCCCTGATGCGCGATGCCGGGGCCCGGGCGGTGAGCACGGGACGGGCGTGGATCGCCGATTCGGGGACCATGCTGCGGCTGCTGCGCTATTGCGCGATGCTCGATCTGGTGGTGGTCAGCCACGCCGAGGACAGCGGGATCACCGGCCAGGCGGTCGCGACCGCCTCGGAGATGGCCACCAGGCTGGGCCTGCCCTCGGCTCCGGCCGAGGCCGAAGCGCTCGCCGTCGCCCGCGACATCGCCCTGGCCGAACTGGCCGGCGCGCGCCTGCACCTGCGGCAGGTGACCACTGCGGCCGGGCTCGATCTGGTGCGCGCGGCCAAGCGGCGCGGCGTCGCGGTCACCGCCGGGGTCACGCCGGCGCACTTCATGCTGTCGGACACGGCGCTGGCGGGCTTCCGCACCTTCCTGCGGCTGTCTCCGCCGCTGCGCTCGGAAGCCGATCGCAAGGCGGTGATCGCGGCGATCGCCGACGGTACGATCGACGTGATCGCCTCGGGCCATGATCCGCGCGGGCCAGAGGACAAGCGCCTGCCCTTCGCCGATGCCGAACCCGGCATGGCCGGGGCCGAGACCGTGCTGCCGATGACGCTATCGCTGGTGCGCGACGGGGTGATCGACCTGGCCCGCGCGTTCCGCCTGCTGGCGGCCACCCCCGCCACCCTGCTGAATGTGCCCGCCGGGGTGCTGGCGATCGATCATGCCGCCGATCTGGCGGTGATCGATCCGGACCGGCCGTGGATCGTCGATTCGGACAAGATGGCCGCCAGCGCGGGCAACACCCCGTTCGACCGCCAGCCGGTCCAGGGCCGCGTCACCGCGCTGTTCAAGGGCGCGGCCCAGGTGGCGTGACGCCCGACCGAACGGGCACCGCGGACAAGAAAAAACCCCTCCGAGGGATGTCGGAGGGGCTGAACAAGGTTGGTCGATGGGCCGGGTATAGACCGTCAAATCCTGTCGAAGCGTTAACGCCGCGCGCGCTGCGGGCCCGATAGGTCGCGACCGGGCAACACCGGCACGGCGGTGGGGCGCAGCGGCGTGGCATAGGCGAAGCAGGCCCCTCCGCCGGACTTGACCTGCGAACAGAGCCCGCTGGCCGCGCCCGAACCGTTAAGCCCGGCAGCCGCCACACGCCACAGCTGCTTGCCGCGCACATTGGCCTGGGTGATCGTCATCCGGAAGCTGGCAAGGTGCGGTGTGCGCTGGACGAAGATGCCCCAGGCGCGCCGCGCGCCCTGCTTGCTGGAGAAGGCGCCCAGTTGGACCAGGTGGGTGCCGCGCACGGCGCTGACCGCTGCGGCCGCCATCAGGGCCGGGCGCGCCGAGCGTGCGGGCTTGGGGGTGAGCCGGGCAAAGGCCGAGGCGACGCTGGGGCGCGGCAGGGCCTTGCCTGCGGGTTCGGCCGCCGGCTGATCGGTCTGGGCCGCCAGGTTCTGGGTCACGGCCACCGATTCCGCAGTGGCGGGGGTGGCGGGCAGTTCGTCACCGGCCTGGGCAAGAGCCGTAGCGGCGACCGGAGCCGGCGCGGCCGGCAGCGGACGGGCGGACTGGGCGGCAAGCTGCTCGCCCACCGGATCGCTGCGGAGCGCCAGCGCGGCCGGCTGGCCGGGATCGCTGCGGAGCGCCAGCGCGGCCGGCTGGCCGGGATCGCTGCGCAGCGGTGCGCCGATCAGGCCGGCAACGCGTTCCTGGGTCCGGTCCGGCAGCGCGGAGAGCGCCCAGATCGCCATGCGGCGGTCCAGTTCGGCCGCGGGCAGGTCCTGCGCGGCCATGACGCGCGCCTCGGTCCAGCGGCCGGACAGGGCATAGGCATAGGCCAGGTTCTGGCGCAGCTTGGGCGTGCTCTCGCCCGAGCGGGCGGCGTCGCTGAGGATCGCCACGCCGCGCGCGGGTTCCCCCGCCAGAGCGAGGGCGAGGCCCAGGTCGCTCGCCGGAATTTCGGCGCGCCAGTCGTCCAGCAGGGCGACGGCCTCGCGCTGGCGGCCGAGGCCGATCTGCGCCAGCGCCAGGCCAAGCGCGGTGCGCGCGCTGTTGTCGCCCAGCGACATCGCATCATCGAAGGTCGTCGCAGCCGACTGGAAACGCCCGGCCGCGAGGTAGGCCTGGGCCAGGGCGGCGCGTGCGGCGGCATCCTGCGGCGCCCGCTGCACGGCCTGTTCGGCCTTGGCCAGAGCGCGATCCGCGGTGCGGACCGAAGCCGCCGGCTCGGCCGAGGCCGAACGCGGCGATGCCGAACCGGCGCAACCGCCCAGGATCGACAGCGAGGCCGCAATGCTCACCGCTGCCGCAGCGCGGCTCAGCAACGGACCAGGGAATTCGCGCGAGGTGTTCATGGCAAGGTCCTGTCAGGTCAGGCGATCCGCTGGGCACCGCCAACGGCGGCCAGCGGGTTGAGGTCGGGCTGTTGGTCGAGAAAACGATCGACGGCTTCGGTCACCAGCGACTGGGCACTGCGCGCCTGCAGCGCACAGGCGACCCGCAGGCGATAGTGGCGGTCCGGATCCAGCCGCAGCGTGAAGGCCGCGGTGCGGGTCCGTCGGGTGATCGCGCGGGTGCCGATCTCGCCGAGCGAGGCCGGTCGCGCGGCTGCGGACCGGGCGGACGGCGCGGCGGGCGCCTCGCGCAGGAGGGGCACCACCTCGGCCGGGGCCGGCTTGGAGGCGAGCAGTTGGGCCGGCGGTTGGGCCGGCGCCGCAGCGTCCGGCAGGGGGTCCTGCATCGGCTCAAACACCACCACGGCCAGCGGAGCGGTCATGTCGGCAGGGGCCGGAGCAGGCTGGACCGATGCCGGCGCCACGTCGAAACCCATGTCGTTCCAGCCGAGATCGCTGAGCGGATCGTGGCGGGGCGCTTCGGCCGAATCATGGGCCGGGTCATGCAGGGCCGAGCGCATGGCGGGGCGCGCACCACCCTTGCGGGCGAGCAGCGCGGAGGACAGCGAGGCGAAGGCGCGGGAGCTGGTCATCGGCGGCGCTCCCTCACGAACCGGCGACGCGGCGGCCGAAGCCGCCGACCGGACGATGCACCGCGGCATGACCCGGCGTTGCCGCCGGCGCCGCGAAAACGGTGCGACGGAAGTTCTTCTCGAGCCGGTCGGCCACGTAGTTCCACAGCGCGGCAACCTCCATCGCGGAGCGGCCGGTGGGATCCACCTCCATCACGGTGCGTCCGTCGATCATCGACGCGGCGAAATCGGTGCGCTGGTGCAGGGTGATCGGGGCGACAGTGCCGTGCTGCGAGAGCGCGATGGCCGCCTCGCTGGTGATCCGCGCCTTCGGGGTGGCCGCGTTGACCACGAAGATCAGTGGCTTGCCGGCGCGCTCGCACAGATCGACCGTGGCCCCGACCGCGCGCAGGTCATGCGGGCTCGGCCGGGTCGGCACGACGACCAGTTCGGCGACCGCGATGACCGACTGGATGGCCATGGTGATCGCCGGCGGGGTATCGATGACGGCCAGCTTGAAGCCCTGCTGGCGCAGCACCTGGAGATCGGCCGCGAGCCGCGCCACGGTGGTCTGGGCGAACGCCGGCATGTCGGCCTCGCGCTCGTTCCACCAGTCGGCCAGCGAACCTTGCGGGTCGATGTCGATCAGCACCACCGGCCCCGCCCCGGCCCGCTGGGCCTGCACGGCGAGATGGCCGGACAAGGTGGTCTTGCCCGATCCACCCTTCTGCGAAGCCAGAGCCAATACACGCACGGTCTAAGTCCCCCGGAATACCGGCTAATCTGCCAAATCCGGGGCAACAAACCACGCGCACCCCTAAGATCGGGTTAACTGGCGGGGGGCGGGAAAAGCGGGTGTAAAGGAAGATTGGCAGTAAGGACAAAGTCTTTGCCACGAGTCCCGCGGTTGTGGCAGTACTCGGCGCGAGCCGGTTGGGCGTGGGGAAACAGAAATGCTTTTCGGTCGATCGCTGGGTCTTTGTTCGGTCGCCGCCGTGGCGCTCATCGTGGCGGTGCCGGCCATGGCCGATGTCAAAACTGGCGAAGATGCGTGGAACCGAGGTGACTATGCCGCAGCGGTTCGCGAATGGGAGGGTCCCGCCGCGCAGGGCGACCCCGACGCCCAGTTCCGCCTTGCCCAGGCCTACCGCCTTGGCCGGGGCGTAACGCGCGATCTGGCCAAGGCCGAAATGCTGTTCGGCAAGGCCTCCGCCCAGGGACACCTCGAGGCCGGCGATTTCTATGGCCTCATGATGTTCGATCGCGGCGAGCGTGCCGCCGCCATGCCCTATATCCGCTCGGCGGCGGACCGCGGCGATCCGCGGGCACAGTACCTGCTGGGCATTGCCCACTTCAATGGCGATCTGGCACCGAAGGACTGGGTCCGGGCCTATGCGCTGATGACCCTGGCCCAGAGCGCGGGCCTGCCCCAGGCCGCGCCGGCGATCACCCAGATGGACCAGCACATCCCGCTCGCCCAGCGGCAGGCCGCCGCCTCGCTGGCGGCCAAGCTGGGCGAGGAGGCCGAGACCAACCGGCGCAATCAATTGGCCGCCGCCGACCTGGGCAGCCGGATCGTCCCGCCTGCCGCGCCCGCTTCCGCCGCGCCGGCCTCGCCCCCCCGCGGCAGCCCGCCCGCCCCGGCCAGGCCGGTCGTGCCCCCCCGCCCGGCCCAGGTGGCGACGGCCGGCTTGCCGTCGACAGGGGCCGTGCCGACCGGGCTTCCGCCTGCGCCACTCCCTGCCCCGCTCCCGGCGCCACGTCCGCCCTTCGGTCTGGCCCAGGCCGAGACGCCGCCGGCGGCACCTGCACCGTCCGATCCGGGTGACATGGCCGAGGCTCCCCCGCCCGCTCCGCGCCCGGTGGTCCGCCCGGCGCCCCGTCCGGCTGCCGCAGTGGCCACGGCAACCGGGCCATGGCGGGTTCAGCTTGGTGCCTTCGGCGTGGCCAGCAATGCCGATGCGCTGTGGGCCCGGGTCAAGGGGCGTCCGGAGATCGCCGGTCACCCGCGCGCCAACGTCAAGGCTGGCGCGGTGACCCGGCTGCTCGCGACCGGCTATGCCAGCCGTGAGGCGGCGAACCGGGCCTGCTCGGCGCTCTCGGCGGCGGGCATCGCCTGCCTGCCCGTGCAGGACTGACCATCCCGACCGAAGCGGACCGGCTGCCGTTGCTTGACCTCGTGCGCGGGGTCGCGGTGCTCGGCATCCTGGCGATCAACCTCGGCGCCTATGCCGGACCGATCGCCGCCTCGCTTTCGCCGCACCTCCCCGATCCCGGCAGCCGCGCGGACGAAGCGTGGTTCGCGCTGAACACGATCATCTTCGAAGGGAAGATGCGCGCGCTGTTCACCCTGCTGTTCGGCGCCTCGCTGCTGCTGTTCATCGATCGCGCCGAGGCGCGAGATCCGGGCGACCTCGTGGCGGGCGAGCGCCTGCAATTGCGCCGGCTCGGCTGGCTGGCGCTGTTCGGCTACCTTCACTTCCTGCTGCTGTGGTGGGGCGACATCCTGTTCACTTACGCGATCGCCGGGTTTGCCGCGCTCGCTTTCCGCCAGGCCCGGCCCGCCGCCCTGATGATCGCCGGGGTCACGCTGTTCGCGGGCTGGCACCTGACCATGGCGGCGGTGGGCCTGCCCCAGATCCGCGCCGAGGAGCGGGTTCTGCAGGCCGTCGCGCCACCCGCCGAGGCGCAGGCCTATGCCCGCGAACGGCGCAAGGATGCGGTCGCCACCGCACGCGAGTTGGCCGGCTATCGCCGCGGCTTTGCCGCCCAGGTGATCGGCAAGCTGAGCACCCAGCCAGACGAGCCGCTGCGGGCAGCGGTGGGCACACTGGGCGAAAGCCTGCCGCTGATGCTGATCGGCATGGCCCTGTTCCGCACCGGGCTGTACGCCGGACATTGGTCCCGGCGCCGGCTGGCCGGCCTCGCCGCGCTGGGGATCGGGATCGGCGGTCTCCTGACGGGCCTGCTCGTGGCCTTCGCCTGGAGCCGCCATTTTCCGCCGGTGCGGATGGTGCAGATGCTGGCCTATCACATGGCCCTGCCGCACCTGCTGATGGCGCTCGGTTATCTCGCCGCATTGATCCTGGCCGCGCCTGCCCTGCTGCGCACTGCGCTCGGCGACCGGCTGGTCGCGGCGGGACGGATGGCCTTCAGCAACTATCTGGGCATGACCGTGGTGATGACCAGCCTGTTCTACGGCTGGGGTCTGGGCTGGGTGGGACAGGTTCCGGAGCACTGGCTCTGGCCGTTCCTGCTGGGCGGCTGGGCCCTGATGCTGGGGTGGAGCCGGCCCTGGCTGGCACGGTTCCGCCATGGCCCGCTGGAATGGCTGTGGCGCTGCCTGACCTATGGCCGACGGATGCCGCTGCGCCGCTGAGCGGGCGAACAGTTGGGCTTGGCCGGCCGCAAGACAGACTTGCTCGACACGAGTCTACCATATCAGTAGACATTAATCCGTCGCTGCCGGGCTCTCCTCTCTCCCGTGTCCCACCCGGCAGCGGCCGCGGCTTTTGATCCGTCCAGCTTGCCCCGCGTCACCAAAGGCTAAAGCGCACGAACCCACGCGACCAACGCGCGATTCGTGTTTTCCTGAAGGAAACGAAGCATGGCGCGCACCTCATCTCCCCGCCGCAAGGCGTCCCCCCGGTCCTATCGCAGCGGCACGATCGCCTTGCCCCATTCCTCGTGGCGGCGGGCGGTCGAGGGAAAGGCCGGCACCGGCTCTCCGCGCGTGCTCAGCGCCGCGGAGTTCTGGGCCGCGCTGGGGCTGGAACCGTGAACGGGCGCGACGAGCCGGAACGCTGGCGAACGGCCTCCCGCCCCGCCGGGTCGGAGCCTGCGCTGTTCAGTCCTTGGCGAAGGGATTCTTCGGGCTGCGCAGGGTAAGCCGGATCGGCACCGCATCGAAGCCCAGTTCGCGCCGGATCCCGTTGATCAGGTAGCGACGATAGCTTTCCGGCAGCATGTCGAGCCGGGTGCCGAACATGACGAAGCTGGGCGGACGCGTCTTGGCCTGGGTGATGTAGCGCAGCTTGATCCGCTTGCCGCCCGGCGCCGGCGGCGGGTTGGCCGACAGGGCATCGTCGAACCAGCGGTTGAGCGCGGCGGTCGGCACGCGCTTGGACCAGGCATCGCGGATCGAGAAGGCCGCGCCGATCAGCGCATCGAGCCCCTTGCCGGTGCGCGCCGAGACCGAGAGCAGCGGCACGCCGCGAACCTGCGCGAGGCCTTCGTCCAGCGCCGCGCGGATCCCGTTGAATAGGCCCGAGGCGTTCTCCGCCACGTCCCACTTGTTGATCGCGATGATCAGCGCGCGGCCCTCTTCCAGCACCAGCGAGGCGATCTTGAGGTCCTGATGCTCAAGCCCGCGCGTGGCGTCGAGCAGCAGCACGACCACCTCGGCGAAGTCGATCGCCCGGCGGGCATCGGCGACCGAGAGCCTTTCGAGCTTTTCGACCACCTGGGCCTTTTTGCGCATCCCCGCGGTGTCGATCAGCCGCACCGGCCGCTCCTCGCCGCTTGCCGGATCGGTCCAGGCCCAGTCGACCGCGATCGAATCGCGGGTGATCCCGGCTTCGGGCCCGGTCAGCAGGCGGTCCTCGCGCAGCATCGCATTGATCAGGGTGGACTTGCCCGCATTCGGCCGGCCGACGATGGCCAGCTTGAGCACGGCCTTGGGATCGTAGTCTTCCTCGTCGGCGCTCGCCTCGTCCGCGGGATCGGGCTGCTTGTCCTCGATCAGCGGGAGCAGCGCTTCGAACAGGTCGCCCAGCCCCTGGCCATGCTCGGCCGAAAACGCGATGGGCTCGCCGAAGCCCAGCGAGAAGGCGTCGTAGAGCCCCCCATCGCCCTGGCGCCCCTCGGCCTTGTTGGCGAGCAGGACGATCGGCACGCTTTGTTCGCGCAGCCAGCGGGCGATCTCCTCGTCGAGCGGGGTCAGCCCCGCGCGCGCGTCGATCACGAACAGGGCGACGTCGGCCCCCTCGAGCGCGGCCTCGGTCTGGGCGCGCATGCGGCCGGGCAGGCTGGCAGGATCATCGTCCTCCCACCCGGCGGTGTCGACCACGGTGAAATCGAGCCCGAGCAGGTGAGCCTCGCCGAAGCGGCGGTCCCGCGTGACCCCCGGCTGATCGTCGACCAGCGCCAGCTTCTTGCCGACCAACCGGTTGAACAGGGTCGACTTGCCGACGTTGGGACGCCCGATGATGATGACCTGGGGGAGCATGGAAGCGCCGCCCTGCCGCTTTTCCGCGCCGGGCGCAAGCACGACCGGCCGCGGGCGGGTTGCCCCGGCATTCCCCTTATTGCATTGCAAGGATCGCGTTAACCATTTTCCGCGACCCTCGCTTAACCACAAACCGCGCAAGAGCCGGACGATGCGAACTGCCCATCCGCGCCTTTCTGCCCTGCTGGGCGCCTGCGCTCTCCTTGCCGCGACCGCCCCGGTCCACGCCGAATCGGCCATCGATGTCGAGCGCGCGCGGGGCGACCGCCACGACGACGACGAGCGGGACAGCGTGTCTGGCGGCGGCGGCAGCGAACTTCCGCCCTACCTGCAGTGCGTGCCTTACGCCCGGCAGGTCAGCGGCATCCAGATCCGCGGCGATGCCTGGACCTGGTGGAGCCAGGCCGAGGGCCGCTATGCCCGGGGCAACCGGCCGCGGGTCGGTGCGGTGATGACGTTCCAGCCCTATGGTCGCATGGAACTGGGCCATGTCGCTGCGGTCAGCCGGATCGTCGATTCGCGCACCGTGCTGCTGCGCCATGCCAACTGGAGCCCGATCAACGGACGCCGCGGCCAGATCGAGGACAATGTCCGCGCGGTCGATGTTTCGCCCGACAATGATTGGAGCCAGGTGCGCGTGTGGTTCGCCCCGATCCAGAACCTGGGGTCCACCGCCTGGCCGGTGCAGGGCTTCATCTATCCCAAGCGGATCGACCAGACCCCCAGGGGCACCCGCGTGATCGATTCGGTGTCCGATCCGATCGGCGCCATCATCGCCGCGCGGCTGGCGGTGAAGCGCTGAGCCCGGTGCTGCGCCAGCGCGTGGGCTTCGACAAGCTCAGCCTGAGCGGATCTTGTGCCGGCGGACGACGGCAGGCGCCTGTTCCCCGGTCACCGCAACCCACTCCGCCAAGGCGGAGGGACCGCACCATTCAGCAAGGCCCGCTCGGCCTGAGCCTGTCGAAGGCCATGCGCCAGGCTTGGCCCCAGCCGCTCTCAGGCCTTGGCGACTGGCGCGTTCGCGCCCAGATCCTCGAACCAGGCCTCGACCGGGCCGCTGAGCTTGATCGTCAACGGCTGCCCCTTGCGATCCAGCGTCTTGCCCGCCTGGACGCGCACCCAGCCTTCGGAAATGCAGTATTCCTCGACATTGGTGCGCACCACGCCCTTGAAGCGGATGCCCACGCCGCGCTGGAGCTTGTCCGCGTCGAAAAAGGGGCTGCGCGGATTGATCGCGAGGCGATCGGGCGGGGTGTCCGGACCGGAGGAGGTTTCTTCGCTCATGGCCAAGCGCCTCTAGGCTCCATTCCCCGCTTGTCAATTCGTGCGGAGGCCTCTATGGGCGCTGCTCCCGGCGGAATGGGCGCGTAGCTCAGCGGTAGAGCACACCCTTCACACGGGTGGGGTCACAGGTTCAATCCCTGTCGCGCCCACCATTCCCTCCGGGCTTTCCCCAAGGATCGTTGCGACAGGGCTGGCATGCGCCGGTCAGCGGTCGAGCACCAGCACCGGCTCGAAACCGCCGAACACCAGCCGCTTGCCGTCGAAGGGCATGTCCGGCTGGCTCCCCGCCGTCTCGGCCCATTCGCCGGAGGCCATCTTCTCGGCGAAGCGCGCGTGGGCCGCATCGCGGGTGGCGCGATCGGGCCATTCGACCCAACTGAAGCACACCGCCTCATCCTCGCGCGCATCGACCGCGCGGCGGAAATCGGTGTGCTGGCCCGCCTGCACATCGACCCCCCAGCATTCGACCACGCGCAAGGCGCCCTCGGCCATCAGCATCTCGTCGAAGTGGCGGGCATGCTCCACGAACTGTTCCTTGTTGGCATGCGGCACGGCAATCACGAACCCATCGACAAACGACATGGCCTCTCTCCTCTCCCGACTACCCTCTCCCGGCTACGATGCCGCAGCTGGGCCTTCGTTCCGAGCCCTATTCGCCGAGTGGTGGCGGACTCGCGGCGGCGACCGGGCTCCGGCCGGGTCATCGCCCCTTCCCCACAAGTGAGCGCCCCATGGACCCCGCCCCGGCTTGCGCCTGCGCGGCGGCTGCGGCATGGCGCGGCCATGCATGACATCAAGCTGATCCGCGACAATCCCGAGGCCTTCGACGCAGGCCTCGCCCGGCGCGGGGTTGAGCCGCAAGCTGCCGCGATCCTCGCGCTGGATGCCGAACGCCGGGCCGTGGCGACCCGCATGCAGGAGGTGCAGAGCCGCCGCAACGAGGCCTCCAAGGCGATCGGTGCGGCCATGGGCAAGGGCGACAAGGACGAGGCCGAGCGGCTGAAGGCCGAAGTGGCTGAACTGAAAGATGTTCTGCCGAAGCTGGAAACCGAGGAGCGCGACCTGACCGCCCGGCTGCAGGACGAGCTGGCCCGCTGGCCCAACCTGCCCGATGCCGCCGTGCCCGAGGGCGAGGACGAGGCCGGCAATGTCGAGGTCAGCCGCTGGGGCACCCCACGCAGCTTCGCCTTCGCGCCGAAGGAGCATGCCGACCTGGGTCCGGCGCTGGGCCTGGACTTCGAGACCGGGGCGCTGATCTCGGGCGCGCGGTTCACCTTCCTGCGCGGCCAGATGGCCCGGCTGCAGCGCGCGCTGGGGCAGTACATGCTCGATACACAGACCCTGCAAGCGGGCTACACCGAGTGTGCAACCCCGCTGCTGGTGCGGGACGAGGCCGCCTTCGGCACCGGCCAGCTCCCCAAGTTCGCCGAGGACCTGTTCCGCACCACCGACGGCCGCTGGCTGATCCCCACCGCCGAGGTCTCGCTGACCAACTCGGTGCGCGAGCAGATCCTCGCCGAGGCGGACCTGCCGCTGCGGCTGACCGCGCTGACCCCCTGCTTCCGCTCCGAGGCGGGCGCGGCGGGGCGGGATACGCGCGGCTATATCCGCCAGCACCAGTTCGAGAAGGTCGAGCTCGTCACCATCTGCAAGCCGGAGGACTCGCCCGCCGAGCACGAGCGGATGACCGCCGCCGCCGAGGCGATCCTGCAGGGGCTGGACCTGCCCTATCGCAAGATGCTGCTGTGTTCGGGCGACATGGGCTTCACCGCGCGCAAGACCTACGATCTGGAAGTCTGGCTGCCGGGGCAGGACGCCTATCGCGAGATTTCTTCGTGTTCCAACTGCGGCGATTTCCAGGCGCGGCGGATGAACGCGCGGTTCCGCCCGGAAGGCCAGAAGGGGACCGAGTTCGTCCACACGCTCAACGGATCGGGCCTGGCGGTGGGTCGCACGCTGGTGGCCGTGCTGGAGAATTACCAGGAGGCGGACGGCTCCGTCACGATTCCCGCCGCCCTGCTCCCCTACATGGGCGGGATCACCCGCCTGACCCCCGCCAACTGATCGGACCCTCACCCCTTGCGCATTCTCCTGACCAACGATGACGGCATCAACGCTCCCGGGCTGACCGTGCTGGAGCGGATCGCCCGGCAGTTTTCCGACGATGTCTGGATCTGCGCCCCGGCCGAGGAGCAGTCGGGCGCGGGCCATTCGCTCACCCTGACCAAGCCGGTGCGGCTGCGCCAGCATGCCGAACGGCGCTTTTCGGTGTCGGGAACGCCGACCGACGCGGTCACCATGGCGCTGCGCAAGGTCATGCCGCAGGCGCCCGACCTGATCCTGTCGGGGGTGAACCGCGGGGCCAACCTGGGCGACGACGTGACCTATTCGGGCACGGTCGCGGCGGCGATGGAAGGGACGCTAGCGGGCATCCCCTCGATCGCGCTGAGCCAAGTCTACACCAAGGAAGGCGTGGGCAACAACGTGCGGTTCGATGCTGCCGAGGACTGGGGCGCCAGGGCCATTGCCCCGCTGCTGGAAACCCCGTTCGCCGCGCGCACCCTGATCAACATCAACTTCCCGCCCCTGCCCGCGGCCGAGGTGCGCGGCATCAAGGCGGTGCGCCAGGGCTTCCACGACTACGCCCGCGGCTCGCTGGTCGAGGCGGTCGATCCGCGCGGCTTCCCCTACTTCTGGTTCGGACTGCACGGGATCGAGCACACCCCCGGTCACGACACCGATCTGGAAGCGATCGCGGAAGGCTTCGTCACGGTGACCCCGCTCCAGCTCGACCTGACCCACGAGGGTTCGCTGACCGGGCTCAAGGCCCGCTACGCCTGATGCGCCGGGGCCTGATGCGCCGGGCGGGTCGCCTGATCGCGGGACTGGCGCTGGCCGCGGCGCTGCCCGCACTGGCGGCGACCGACAAGCCGACCAGGTCCCAGGCCAAGGCTAAGCCCAAGGCCCCTTCCAAGGCCGCCCCCAAGACCCCCGCCAAGGCTGCCCCCGCCGCCGACACCGATCCCACCACCGAGACCCGCCACAAGGTCCTCGCCGGCGAGACCCTGGGCGGGATCGCGGGCCGGGCCGAGGTGCCGCGCATCCTGATCATCGAGGCCAACGGGCTGAAGCCGCCCTATGCCGTGCGCGAAGGCCAGGTGCTGGTGATCCCGCGCCGCCGCAGCCACACGGTCAAGGAGGGCGAGACCGGCTTTGCCATCGCCATGGACTATGGCGTGTCGTGGAGCGCGATCGCCGTGGCCAACGGGATCGACCCCAAGGGCCGGGTGCGCGCCGGGCAGACCCTGGTGATCCCGACCCTCACCAAGGCCCCGCCCCCCGTTGCCGCTCCCGCCACCCCGGACAGCGACGACGAAGCCGACGAGACCAGGTCCGCCGCCCGCGCCGACCAGCCGGCGGCGCTGCGCTTCGCCTGGCCCGCGCCGGGCAAGGTCCGCCGCGGCTTCGTCCTGCGCGCCAAGGGGGTGAGCAGCAGCGAAAGCCGCGCCCGCCGCAGCAAGACCAGCCCGCACGACGGGATCGACATCGCCGGGGCCAAGGGCGACCCGGTCCGCGCCGCCGCGCCGGGGCTGGTGTGGTTCGCCGGCAAGGAACCCAACCTCTATGGCAACGTGGTGATCATCGATCACGGCCGGGGTTGGTTCTCGGCCTATGCCAAGCTGTCCAGGGTCACCGTGAAAAAGGGCGAACTGGTCCGCGCCGGCGAGCGGGTCGGGCTGATCGGCAACACCGGATCGACCAGCACCACCGAACTCCACTTCGAAATCCGCCGCAACACCGTACCCCGCGATCCCGAGGCGCTGCTGCCGAAGCGGTGAGGGTTGCGAGCGAGCGTTTCACAAGTGCGGTGGCCTGACGTCTCGTCATCCTGAACTTGTTTCAGGATCCATCGTGCCATGAAGGCAGGTCCGGCTGCGATACGCCACCGAGGCCAATGACTTCCACGATGGCTCCGCGCCACAGGAGAGATCGATCCTGAAACAAGTTCAGGATGACGAAGACAATCGGAGGATCAATCCTCGTCTCGGCTGCCCTTTGGCACCCTTACCCCAGCGTCCAGAACACCGTGCCCATGGCGAGGTAGGCCACCAGCCAGAAGCCGGCGTCGACCAGCGCCTCGCGCAGGGTCACGCCGTGGCGGGCCTGGTTGATCCACACCGCCGGGATCACGAAGAACAGCGCCACGCCGCCCGACTGCATCCAGTAGAGCCACGGCTTGACCGCCAGGGTCTCGGCCCCGATCCGGGCCAGGCTGTGCCCCAGCATCAGCGCGGGAAAGGCCAGCAGGAACAGGCCCGCGATGGCATCGCGCACCGGGCCGGCGTCCGGGCGCCGGTCGGTCTGCATGAAGGCGAAGGGGGGAAGGCCGCCGAACAGCGGGCCATACCAGACCCGGCCGATCGCGGCGGCCAGTCCGGGGGCCAGCAACACGGCCAGCCAGTTGATCGCACCCATGGCTCAGTCTCCCTCGCGCCATTCGATGGTTTCGCCATGCCCGGGCGCAGCGGGCAGCCACCGGGCCGAAAACCCGCGGATCTGGTCCCGCACCGCCGCCACGTCGGCCGGGCCGAACGTGGGCAGCGGCACGAACGAATCGGCGCAGGCCGTGGCGGCCACGGCAATCAGCAGCGCCGGATCGCCCTTCCCGCCCGACCACAGGTCGGCCTCGAAGCATTCCACGATCCGTTCGGCCTGGAGCAGTTCGACGATATGCGCTTGGGGCACCTGGGCGCGGCTGGCGCTGGCGTGGCCGGCGGCATGGGCGATCGCGGCGATCTCTTCCGGGTGATAGCCCCCGGCGACCATGCCCCAGAAGGCCCCGCGCAGGCCCAGTTCCTGTTCGACGAACAGGTGCACGGCATCGTGCGGCAGCGGCCCTTTCTTGGGGAAGCGGGTGGCGAAACGGCTGCCATCATCGCGAATCCCGGCGATCCCGTCGTCGGCCTGCCCCTTGGTGATGGTGATGCGCATGATCGCCGCTTCATACGCGGCAATCGACGCGGGCGCCAACTGCGTGTAGGGGCGCGCGGCATATGGCACTGGAAATCCCCTCTCCGCGCAAGGTCGGCATGGTCAGCCTGGGCTGTCCCAAGGCGCTGGTCGACAGCGAGCGCATTCTCACCCGGCTGCGCGCCGACGGCTATGCGATGAGCGCGGACTATGCCGGCGCCGACGTGGTGCTGGTCAACACCTGCGGCTTCCTCGATTCGGCCAAGGAGGAAAGCCTGAGCGCGATCGGCGAGGCGATTGCCGAGAACGGCCGGGTCATCGTGACCGGCTGCATGGGGAACGAGGCCGAGCTGATCCGCGCTAGGTTCCCCGACGTGCTGGCCGTCACCGGAGCGCACCAGTACGAGGCCGTGGTCGAAGCGGTGCATCAGGCGGCCCCGGCCAGCCTGGGCCCCTATATCGACCTGATCCCGCAGGCCGATCCCGGCGAAGTGAAGCTGACCCCGCGGCACTACGGCTATCTCAAGATTTCCGAGGGCTGCAATCACGCCTGCTCGTTCTGCATCATCCCGCAACTGCGCGGCAAGCTGGCCAGCCGGCGGATCGATGCCGTGCTGCGCGAGGCGGAAAAGCTGGTCGCTGCGGGCACGCGCGAGCTGCTGGTGATCAGCCAGGACACCTCGGCCTATGGCGTCGACGTGCGCCACGAGGAGCGGACCTGGAAGGACCGCGCCGTGCGCACCCACATGACCGACCTGGCCCGGGAACTGGGCCAGCTCCGCAGCCCGGACGGGCAGACGCCCTGGGTGCGGCTGCACTACGTCTACCCCTACCCCCATGTCGACGCGGTGATCCCGCTGATGGCCGAGGGGCTGCTGACGCCTTATCTGGACATCCCGTTCCAGCACGCCGCGCCCTCGGTGCTGAAGGCGATGAAGCGTCCGGCGAACGAGGCCAAGGTGCTGGAGCGGCTGCGCCAGTGGCGCGCAATCTGCCCGGACATCGCGATCCGATCGTCCTTCGTGGTCGGCTTCCCCGGCGAGACCGAGGCCGACTTCCAGTACCTGCTCGACTGGCTGGACGAGGCCCAGCTCGACCGCGTCGGCGGCTTCCGCTTCGAACCTGTCGCCGGGGCCAGCGCCAATGACCTGCCCGGGGCCGTGCCCGAAGCGGTCAAGGAAGAGCGCTATGCCCGGCTGATGGAAAAGACCGAGGCGATCAGCGCCGCGCGGCTGGCCGCCAAGGTCGGTCGCACCCTGCCGGTGATCATCGACGAGGTGGGCGAACCCGACGAGGACGGCGATGTTGGTGCCACCGGCCGCAGCCAGGCCGACGCCCCGGAGATCGACGGCGCGGTCTACCTGCGCCAGGTGCCCGCCACGTTGCAGCCGGGTGACATCGTCCAGGTCACCGTGGAAGAGGCCGATGCCCACGATCTCTACGGCTTTGTTGCAGGATCATGACGCCGCAGTTGCGTTTCATGCAATCGTGTACGCACTATTCGCACTTGCAGCAAAACCGAGTCGGGCCCACATAGGGGGTGCCTTTCAGGCATCCTCTCCCAAAACTTCCAAAGGCCCGGTCGGCAACGACCGGGCCCTTTTTTTGGTCATCGTCATCCCGGGCTCGACCCAGGACCGCGGGCCGGATCGGACCGGCCTCGCGTCGATGAGGCCAGCGGTCCTGGGTCGAGCCCGGGATGACGGCAGCCACACGCCATCGCCGCGCTCACCCTGCTTCCGGACGCCAGTCGTACTGCATCTGCCGCGCGGTCAGCCGGGCGAGCTCCGGGCTGACCAGCCGACCGACCAGATGGAGACTCATCCCGATCCCGGCCGAGATCCCGGCCGAGGTCACCACGGCGCCTTCGTCCACGTAAGGGACACCCCCGATCACGCTGACCCGGGGATAGGCGGCGCGCAGATCTGCGAGATCCTCCCAATGGGTGGTGGCGCGCCGGCCATCGAGCAGGCCGAGCTCGGCCAGCAGGAAGGCGCCGGTGCAGACCGAGGCAGTCAGGCCCGCGGTGGCGGCGGTCTGGCGCAGCCAGTCCAGCGTGGTGCGGCAGCCCAGCGGCTGGTCGACCACCCCGCCCGGAACGATCAGCACGTCGATCGGTGGCGCATCGGCGAAGCCGTGGCCGGGCACGACGATCAGCCCGTGGCGTGCGCAGACCGGCTGCGCATCGCGAGCGACCGTGAACACCGCAAAAGGCGGCGTGGGCAGCCCGAGCAGGCGCGGGGCAATCCGCGCGGCGACCGAAAAGACCTCGAACGGGCCGGCAAAGTCGAGCACCTCAACCTCCGGAAAGAGCAGGATTCCCACCGAGCGGACGGCCGAAGGGGATGACGCGGACAGGTTCATCGTGGCGGCCTCCCGGCGCGGTCGTTAGCCCCCACCGCTCTCGCGCACAGGCTGGGTGATGATCTTGTCCCGCGCAACCCGCATGTCGCCGGTTTCGATCTGCAGGCGCAGCCGTTCGCGGTCGCGGGCGCGGAACATCGATTCGGCGCGGTCGATCTCGGCCAGGGCAACCCCGCTGTCCTCCAGCGCGCGGCGGGCCATGACGATCGCCGATTCGAGCACCTCGCGCACGATCCGCCGGGCCGGGCTGCCCTTGAGCCGCACCACCGCCCGCCGATCGTAGGCGCGGACATAGATCGCGGCATTGGGAAAGGCTTCGTGGACGGCCTCGAGGAATTCGGCGCTGAGCTGGTCCCCGTCGATGCAGAACAGGATCAGTTCGGCCTCCTCGGCCCCGGCCTGGCGCAGCAGGTCCAGCCGGGTGCCGTCCCCGAAATAGACCTTGGCGCCGAAGGTCCCGGCGACATCGATCATCTCGATGTCCGAATCGATCAGCGTCACCGGCACGTCGCTGGCGATCAGCATCTGCGCCACGGTCTGGCCGAAGCGGCCATAGCCGACCACCAGCGCGTTGGCGCCATCGGCCTGGGGCCCTTCCCGCTCCTCGGTGCCGGCGGTGACCGGTTCGTCCCGGATGCGGCGGGTGACGGTCATCAGGAAGGGGGTGGTCGCCATCGACAGGGTCACCACCGCGCCGAACAGGCTGGCGGCCTCGGGCGAGATCAGCAGCGCGTTCTGTGCCTGGGCGAACAGGACGAAGCCGAACTCGCCGCCCTGGCTGAGCAGCAGGCCAAGGCCCAGCGCGGCCCGGCTGGTCATGCCGAAGACCCGCGCGATGGCGAAGATCACCAGGGTCTTGGCGGCGATCAGCGCCAGCGCCATGCCGGCGACGAACAGCGGCCGCTCGGCGATGGCGTGGAGGTTGAGCATCATGCCCACGGCCAGGAAGAACAGGCCGAGCAGGATCGAGCGGAACGGCTCGACATCGGCCTCCAGCTCGTGCCGGTACGGCGAATCGGCGAGCATCACGCCCGCGATGAAGGCCCCGAGCGCAGTGGACAGCCCCAGCAGCTCCATCACCGCGGCCGAGGCCATCACGGTGAACAGGGCCGCGGTGACGAACATCTCGCGCTCGCCCAGGTTGCCGATCAGGCGGAACAGCGGGCGCAGCAGGTAACGGCCGGCCAGGATCAGCCCCAGGATCGCGCCGATCGTGGAGAGCCCCAGCAGCCAGCCCGGCGGACCACCGGCATCGGCCGGATTGCGGCTGAGCGCGGTGATGATCGTGATCATCGGGATGATCGACAGGTCCTGGAACAGCAGGATGGCAAAGGCGCGCTCGCCAAAGGGGGTGCGCAGCCGGCCGGAAGACTGGAGCATCGGCAGGACCTGCGCGGTCGACGACAGTGCCAGCGGCAGCCCCAGGGCCAGCGCGGCGGCCGGGGTGAAGCCGACGCCGAGCGCGACGATCGCCGCGATGGCGATGCCGCAGGCGGTGACCTGCAGCAGGCCCAGCCCGAAGATCTCGCGCCGCAGCCGCCACAGCCGCGCGGGGTTCAGCTCCAGCCCGACGATGAACAGCAGCAGGGTGATGCCCAGCTCGGCGATGCCCAGCTTGCCCTCGGGATCGCCCACCAGATGCAGCGCTTGCGGTCCGACGACGGCGCCGGCCAGCAGGTAGCCCAGCGTCGCCCCCAGGCCGAGCCGGCGGAACACCAGCACGAAGGCCAGGGCGAAGCCGAGCAGCAGGAACCCGTCGCGGACGAGCGAGACGTGGCCTTCGGCGCCGCTCATTGCGGCCATAGCGATGCGATGGGCATGGCACGCAGTCTAGAGGATCGCGGGGACTAGCCAAGCCCCGACGGCAGCCCGGCCGGCACCCTTCCCGCATCCGGCACCGCCGGCAGCGGAGGCCGCCGCCATGGCTTCGCCGTTACAGCCAGCCGATGCGCCGGAACCGCCACCACAGCCCGGTGCAGACCGAGACGATCAGCCCCAGCGCCATGAAGTAGCCGTAGCGCCACTTCAGCTCGGGCATGAAGCTGAAGTTCATCCCATAGATCCCGGCGATCGCGGTGGGCACGGCGAGGATCGCCGCCCAGGCGGCGAGCTGGCGGGTCATTTCGCCCTGGCGGTGCTGTTCGAGCAGGCTGGCGGTCTCGACGATCGAGGCCAGCGTCTCCTTGAGCCCGCGCATGCGCGCCAGCGCGCGGCGCGAATGGTCGAGCACGTCGCGGAACCAGATCCGCGCCCCGGGATCGATCACCGGCAGGTCGGTGGTGGCCAGCCGTTCGCAGACCTCCTCCATCGGCCCGGCGATCCGTTCGAAGCGGCGGATCTGGCGGCGCAGGCGGAAGATGCGGCGGATGGTCGAGGGCTGCGGGAAGGTGTCGATCGCCCGCTCCTCCATGACCTGGACCGCCTCCTCGAACCGGTCGATGATCGGCTGGAACCCGTCGACGATGAAGTCGAGGATGGCGTGGGCGACATAGTCCACCCCTTCGGCCATGCGCTCGGCATTGGCCTCGAGCCGATCGCGCACGGGGTTGTGCGCGCGGGACGAGCCGAACCGGACGGTGACCAGGTAATCGCGGCCCAGGAACAGCGCGGTCTGGCCATAGGCGATCTTCTCGCCCTCCTCGAGCTCGGCCGTGCGCGCGACGATGAACAGGCTCTGGCCATAGATCTCGACCTTGGGCATCTGCGTCGGGTTGAGCGCGTCCTCGACCGCCAGCGGGTGAAGATCGAACTGGCGGCGCGCCTGCTCCATCTCGGCCGTGGTCGGCTCGCACAGCCCGATCCAGTCGAAGCTGTCAGGCGGCAGCGGCACGCGGGGCTGCCCATCCAGCGCGAGCGCGTGGTCTTCGGTGCATCCGGCGGAATAACGGCGCGCGGCGATGATCGGCATGGCGCAGGGTGTGGCAAAGTCGATGCGCTCTGGCAATCACCGCGCGGCGCCGACCTGTCCCCTCAGCGCGCTTGCCCGCAGGCCCGGGCTGACCTAACCAGCCGCCATGTCCGACCAGAGCGCCACCCCCGCCCGCATCTTCACCGCCGCGCTGATCGTGATCGGTGACGAAATCCTGTCCGGCCGCACGCATGACAAGAACATCGCGCAGGTCGCCACCTGGCTGCAGGTCCAGGGGATCCGCCTGAAGGAGGTCCGCGTCGTCGCCGACGAGGAGCCCGCGATCATCGAGGCGGTCAACGCCCTGCGGGCGCGGAACGATTATCTGTTCACCACCGGCGGAATCGGCCCGACCCATGACGACATCACCGTGGACGCGATCGCCGCCGCGCTGGGTGTGGCGGTCGAGGTCCATCCCGAGGCGCGGGCCATCCTGGAAGACTATTACACCACCCGCGGCGGGCTGACCGAGGCCCGCCTGCGCATGGCGCGCGTGCCTGCCGGGGCCGATCTGATCCCCAACCGCTTCACCGGCGCTCCCGGCATCCGCTGGGGCAACATCTTCATCATGGCCGGCGTCCCCTCGATCACCGCCGGCATGCTCGAGGCCCTGACCGGCACGCTGGAGGGCGGCGCCCCGCTGCTGAGCGAGACGATCGGCTGCTGGGTGGGCGAGAGCGAAGTGGCCGACCTGCTGCGCCAGACCGAGAAGAGCCACGAGGGGTGCCAGATCGGCTCCTACCCGTTCTGGCGCGAGGGACGCACCGGGGCGAACTTCGTGGTCCGCTCAACCGACGCAGACCGGCTCGCGGCCTGTTGCGCGGCCCTGTCGCTCGGGCTGGAAGCGACCGGCCGGGCTGCGGTCCCCGGGGGCATCTGAGCCGGTGATGCCTGGCCGGTGCCGGATGGCCCTGCTGGGCCTTGCCGCCGCGCTCCATGGCTGTGCCGGAACCCCGGACCCACGCCTGGCCCCCTTTGCCGCGACGCTGGCCGCCAACGACAGCGCCACCACCGCGCTGGAGCAATGGTGCGCGGCCCGGCACATCGCCGATCCGGCCCGGGTTACCGCCAGCGTGCTGAACTCGGCGCCCGCGACGGCACCGGCCGATGCCCGCCACCTGCTGGACCTGCCGGACACCGAGCGGCTCGGCTATCGCCACGTGCGCCTCGCCTGCGGCGGCACCGTGCTGTCCGAAGCGCACAACTGGTACGTGCCGGCGCGCCTCACCGCGGAGATGAACCGCACGCTGGACACCAGCTCGGTGCCCTTCGGCAAGGTTGCCGCCCCGCTCGGCTTCCGGCGCGAGCGGCTCGGCACCCTGCCGCGCGGCCACCGCGATTGCCCGCGCGGCACGATCCTGGCGCACCGTGCCCTGCTCCGCCTGCCCGACGGCCGCCCGCTGGCGCTGCTGGTGGAATGCTACACGCGGGCGAATCTCGCCCCGTAGCCCAAGGGATGGACGACCGCGGCGAGCAGACGGGTCAACGGGCTCCCGTCATCACCCCCGCGGCTGCGGCACGATCTGGGCCCGCCAGGCGCGGTCCTTGACGAGGAACTGCTTGGCCAGCTCCTGCATGATCGCGGGCGTGGTCACGGTGTAGTCCGGGATGATCGTGCGGATGCCGACAAAGCGGGTGGGATCGCGGGTCGCACCTTCGAGCAGGTTCATGAAGAAGGCGCTGCTGGTCGCGGCGCGGGTGACCTGCTGCTTGAGCGGCTCGGTCACCCGGGCCAGCTCATCGGCGGTCGGCGGATTGGCCACCAGATCGGCCGCGATCTCGTCGGCGGTCTGGAAGAACACCGGGACATCGCGCGGCTGCAGCTGGGCCACGGCGGTGATCGATCCCCCCGCGTCGAGGTCCATCGGCCAGCTGGAGAAGACCTGCGGCGCATAGCTGGCCCCCAGCTTCTCACGCAGGCGATCGAGCAGGCGGTTCGACAGCAGATTGGTGAGGATCTCCAGCTGGCGCGAGACGCGCACCCCGGCCGATCCGCCTCCGGTCGGCCACGAGACCAGCACCGCCGCCTGGTTGGCATCGCCATGATGGGGAATCACGATCGGCGCGCCGCCGCCGCGCGGGACCAGCCCGGTCATCGAAGCCTTGAGCCCCGGCGCCTCGTCCCGCGGCGCCAGGGCGCCGAAGGTCCGCACCAGGGCCTCGACCGTGCTGTCGCGGTTGATGTCGCCGAACACCTGCACCTCGATCGGACCCGAGGCGAGGATCGGGGCCCAGACCTGGCGGAAGCCGGCGGGAGTGGCCGCGTCGAGATCGGCCGGCGCCGGGGTGCGATAGCGGGGATCGCCATTGTGCTGCAGCAGTTTCAGATCGCGTTGAAGCACGCCCTGCGGCGAGGTGGCCAGGCCATCGTACTGCAATCGTGCGGCCGCCCGGGCGCGCAGCACCGGGGCCTCGTCCCAGCGCGGCAGCGCCAGCTTGGCGGCGAAGAGGTAGAGCTGGTCGGCCAGATCGGCCTGGCGGGTGTCGGCGCTGAAGGTGAAATCGGCATCGTCGATGCGGAAATCGAACCCCATCTTGCGCCCGGTGGAGATGCGGTCGAGCTCTTCCTGGCCCAGCGTCGCCTCGCCCGAGCCGACCAGTGCCATCTGGCCCAACTGGATATAGGCCGCATCACCCGGGGCAAAAGCGCGATAGCCCGCGCCGAAGCGGACTTTCACGGTCACCCGGCCCGGCTCGTCGTTGCTCGGCCAGATCAGCGCCTTGACCCCGTTGGCGAGTTCGATCTGCTCGATCTGCCCGATCCCGGTCGGGATCGCCGCGACAACCCGACCGGGCGTGCCGATCGGCGGCAACTGGTCGAACGAGATCGACTTGTTGGCCAGCCGCGCCTTGCCGTCGGCGATCACCGGGGCGGCCAGGGCCTGGCGCAGGGTGACGGCGGTGCCGTCGCTCGCCCGCGGGGTGACCAGCGCGGCGCGGGTGACCGTGCCGTTGAACAGTTGGCGGGTGTGCTGCAGCACGGCCTGGGGGGTGATCAGCGGGACCGACTGGCGGAAGATGCGCAGCACGGCTTCCGGATTGGCCACGGTCTCGCGAATGTCGACCGCCTGGACAATGTCGTCAGCCAGGCGCGAACCGGGCTGCAGGGTCTGCTGCTCCTGCGCGCTGGCGAAGGCCACGTCGAGCTCGGCCACTTCGCGGGCGATCTCCTCGGCGGTGGGCGGAATGGCCATGGCGTCGGCGATCACGGCGCGCACGTCCTTGACCGCCGCCTGCCAGTCCTCGCCCAGCGGGGTGACGCTGACGAAGGTGGCGTCGGTCGAGCGCGACACGTCCTGCTGGTTGACCTGCGCGATCAGGAAGCTGCCCCCGGCCCGCGCCCGCGCCTCGAGCCGGCGGTTGATCACCGCCTGGGCAACCTGATCGATCATCAGTCCCTGGTTGTAGGCGATCGTGTCGTTCACCTGGCGCCACGGCCGCAGCGTGGCCCAGGTCACGTTGCGCGGCAGGTCGGGCTCGACGATCACGCGGGTCTGGCCGAGCAGCCCACCAATCCCCGCGGCCCGCACGGCCCCCGGAGGCGCGACGGGATCGCCGAAGCTGGGCGCGGGAACATGGGCGCCGGAGGGATTCCACCGCGCGAACCACTTGCGCACCAGCGCCTCCAGCTCGGCCGTGGGGCGATCCCCGGCGAGCACGACCACGGTGTTCTCGGGCCGGTACCAGCGCGCGTGGAACGCCCGGACCGATGCCTGGGTGGCGGCCTTCAGCGTTTCCTCGGTGCCGATCGGCGAACGCAGGGCCAGCGGCTGCCCGGCATAGAGCACTTCGCGCAGGGCATCCTGCACCCGCGCGGCCGCTCCACCCCGCTCGCGCTTTTCGGCGAGCACGATCGGCAGATCGGTCTGGATGTTCTTGTCGCTGAGAGTCGGCGCGATGACCATGCCCGACAGGTACTTCATCGATTCGTCGAGCCCGGCGTCGGTCGCCTCGGGCAGGTCGATCGAATAGGTCGTCCCGGTGGGGGTGGTCTCGGCATTGGTGTCGCTGCCGAACGAGGCGCCCAGCCGCTGCCAGGCGTGGATCGCCTCGCCCTCGGCCAGATGCTCGGACTGGCGGAACACCAGATGCTCGATGAAGTGGGCATAGCCACGCTCGTCGTCCCGCTCGTTCAGCGAGCCGACATCGACGCGCACCCGGATCGAGACCTGCCCCGGGGGCACGCCATTGGTCCGCACCGCATAGCGCAGGCCGTTGGGCAGCTCGCCGAAGACCCAGGCGGGATCCTGCGGCACGTCGCTGCCGCGGTAGAGCCAGGGACCGGTGTAGGGCTTGGCTGCCGGCGCGACGGCTGGTCGGGCTGGAGCGGCTGGTCGGGCCGGGGCGGCGGCGGCCGGAGCGGGCTTGCCCCGGGCCGGACGGGCCGCGACCGCGCCCGGCAGCGAGCCGAGCGAGAGGATTGTTGCGACCGTGGCGATCGACAGGGCGGACAGCAGGGCTCGGGCGGCGCGGGACGTCTGGTTCATCACCGCCGGTATAGGAGGACGAACGGTGAAGGACCAGTGAATAGGCCAACCCGGTCCGGGCGTCGCCCCAACGGGAGCAGACCGGTCAGCGCGGGCCGCGCCGGCGCGACCGCCCCGCTGGCCCCGTTTCCTCTGTCCGGTCCCCCGGACTGGTCCCTGGTCAGGGCTTCGCCGGCTCGGCCGGGGCGGCGGCGGCGCTGCCCTGGCGCATCGCCTCGACCTCGGCGGCGGTGCGCGAATCCAGCAGTTCCACCTGGAACACCAGATTGGCGTCGGCCGGGATCGGGCCGGCCCCCTGCTTGCCATAGCCCAACGCCGCCGGGATGCAGAACCGGTAGACGCCGCCGCGCGGGATCATCTGCAGGCCCTCGCTGAAGCCGGGGATCACCCCATCGGCCTTCATCGGGGTGCGGGTGTTCTGGTCGAACACCTTCCCGTCCGCCGCCAGATAGCCGATGTAATCGATCAGCACGTAATCCGATGCACCCGCCTTCGGACCGGTGCCCGGACGCAGTTCGGTATAGCCCAGGCCCGACGGGGTCAGCTTGGCGCAGGTGCGCTTGTCGGCCTCGACCACCGGCTGCAGCGGCAGGGGAATGATCCCGGTCAGATTCTGGCCGATCGCGACGGCTGCGGTGGTGGCGGCGGCCAGCCCGACCAGAACGAACGCGGCGGTGGTCTTCTTCATCGGTTGTCCTTTTCTGGTCCCAGCGGGTCTGATCCGCCCGGGCAGTCTGCCCCGGTCACCCGATGCACCGATCAGGCCGCCGCCGCTTAGGCCAGCCGGCGACAGGCAGCAAGCCGGGTCATCGATCCGCTGGCTGGCCGCTCTGGACAGGTTCTCCAAGACGGTTCTCTGGGCCCATTCTGCGGAGCCTCGCACGAAGTGCCCCTTGACCGGCCGACCCGCGCGCCTACATGCGCGAGGGCCATGTACATCGAAACCGAACCCACGCCGAACCCGGCCACGCTCAAGTTCCTTCCCGGTCAGCCGGTGATGGCCGCGGGCACGCGCGAGTTCACCTCACCCGAGGATGCCGCCGCCTCGCCGCTGGCCGAAGCCTTGTTCGATCTGGGCGAGGTGACCGGGGTGTTCTTCGGCCGCGATTTCGTGTCGGTCACCGCGGCCCCCGGGGTGAGCTGGGCGACGCTGAAGCCGCAGGTCGTGGCCATGCTGCTCGACCATTTCGTGTCGGGCGCCCCGCTGTTCACCGGGGGCGATGCGGCCGGGATCGCCGTTCCGGCCGACGATGACGAAACCTGGGGTCACGATCCCGCCGACGCCGATATCGTCGAACAGATCAAGGACCTGATCGAAACACGGGTCCGTCCCGCCGTCGCCAACGATGGTGGCGACATCATCTATCGCGGGTTCCGCGAGGGCGTGGTCTTCCTGACGATGCAGGGCGCCTGCGCCGGCTGCCCGTCCAGCTCGGCCACGCTGAAGCACGGCATCGAGTCGCTGCTCAAGCACTACGTGCCTGAGGTCAGCGAGGTCCGCGCGGCCTGACCGGCCCGGTGCCCGATACGCTCGTCATCGACGCTGCCACGGAAGCCTGTTCGGTCGCGCTGATCCGCGCGGGCGCGGTGATCGCCGCCGACTTCCGCCTGCTCGGCCGGGGCCATGCCGAACAGCTCGTGCCGATGATCGCCGCCCTGCCCGGCCGCGGGCGCGCCCCGCGCATCGCGGTGGCCCGTGGCCCCGGGAGCTTCACCGGACTGCGCGTTGGCCTGGCAGCGGCCCGCGCCCTTGCCCTGGCCTGGGGTGCCGAACTGGTGGGCTACCCCACCCTCGCGCTGATCGCGGCCCAGGCTCGGGCCCAGGCCCAAGCTGGTGCGGCCATGGCGGGTGGAGGACGGTCCGGTGAAGCGCCGGACGCCGCCGCCCGGGCGGTCTGCGTGGCCACGACCGGCGGGCACGGCGAATGGTTCGTGCAGGAGTTCGATGAACAGGGCCAGGCCCTGGGCGAACTGGTGTCGGCGACCCCGGCCGCCGCGGCCGCGCTGGCGCAGGCCGGCCTGGTGGCCGGCAGCCAGGCCGAGGCCCTGGTCGAACGCCGCGGGTACGGCCAGGCGCTGGCCTGCTGGCCCGATGCCCGGGCCTTTCCCCTGCTTCCGGCCCACCTGCTGACCGGCGACACCACGCCGTTGTACGGCCGCGCGCCCGATGCACGGCTGCCCGCCGCAGCGCGCGGGGGAGAGGTTGCCGCGCGATGACGCCCGAGGCCGACGACATCGACCGGATCATGGCGGTGATGGACTGCGCCTTCGATCCGGAGTTCGGCGAGGCCTGGACCCGGCGTCAGGTGGAGGATGCCCTGATCCTGGGACAGTGCCACTATCTGCTGGCCGGTCCGGACGGGGAACCGCTGGCCGCCGAAGCGCCGGTCGGGACGGCCGCCGGCTTCGCCCTCAGCCGCAGCAATCCCGACGAAGAAGAACTGCTGCTGTTCGGAGTGGTCCCGCAGTCACGCCGCCGCGGAATTGGTGATCGTCTGTTGTCGCGCTTTGCCTCCGAGGCGCGCGAGCGCGGGGCCAATCGCCTGCTGCTCGAGATGCGGCGTGGTAATGCTGCAGAATCCCTTTATCGCCGCCACGGCTTTGTACCGATGGGCGTGCGGTCAAATTATTACCGGACGTTAAGCGGTCCCAGACTTGATGCGATCACGTTCGTCCGCATCTTGGGCGATTGAACGGCCGCTTCGGCGCGAATAGGCCTTTCACCTCCATTTTGGTAGGCATTTCATCTTTTTCTACTTGTGCTTAGCCCAATGTGGGTTCAGGAGAAACTTTCTCCGCAGTTGACCCTTTATAGGTTTATCGGCCGGAGCAATCATAAGGTCGTACACTTCGAGGATTTCACCATGGACAGCCCACAAAGCGATTTGAGCGAAACGCTCATCACCCTCACTTCCGACATTGTGGCCGCGCATGTCAGCAACAACAGCGTGTCGGTGGGTGATCTCCCGACGCTGATCAGCAACGTGTACAATGCTCTCTCCGGTCTTGGTCAGGCTGCCCCGGTGGTGGAAACCCCGCCCGAGCCGGCCGTGTCGATCCGTTCGTCGGTCAAGCCCGACCACATCGTGTGCCTGGAAGACGGCAAGAAGCTGAAGATGCTGAAGCGTCACCTGATGACGCACTACAACATGACCCCGGAACAGTATCGCGCGCGCTGGAACCTGCCCGCCGACTATCCGATGGTCGCGCCGGACTATGCCGAAAAGCGGCGTGAACTGGCGAAGAAGATCGGGCTGGGCCGCAAGCCCGGCGCCAAGGCCACGCGCGGACGCGCCAAGGGCTGATCCTGACGCCCGTTTCGCCCGGCACGGGCGATGCGGGCGGCTGGCAACGGTTGCAGAACGGCCTCGCCCGGTCCATATCGGGCGAGGCCGTTTCGTCGGTGTGATGACCGCGCGCAAACGATCCCGCCCAGCCGACCCGCCCAGCCGACCAGGACAGATCCACCGTGCACCAGCCGATCGACATCGAAGCGCTCTGCAATGAACGCGGGCTGCGGATCACCGAACAGCGCCGGGTGATCGCCAAGGTCCTGTCGGAAAGCCAGGACCACCCCGACGTCGACAAGCTCTATGAGCGGGCCTCGGCGCTCGATCCGGGGATCTCGATCGCGACGGTCTACCGCACTGTCCGCCTGTTCGAAGAGGCCGGGATTCTCGACCGCCACGATTTCGGCGACGGGCGCGCCCGGTACGAGGCCGCGCCGGAAGCGCATCATGATCACATGATCGATGTGGAGACCGGCAAGGTGATCGAATTCGTCGATCCCGAACTCGAAGCCCTCCAGCGCCAGATCGCCGAGCGGCTGGGCTATCGCCTGGTCGATCACCGGATGGAGCTCTATGGCGTGCGGATCGACCGCGAAGGGGCGCCGATCGCGCCGATGGGTCCGCGCAGGCGCTGATGGTGCCGCCCCTCGTGGCCGCGCAGGACTACCCGGCCGCTCCTTCCACCCCTCCGCTCGTGCTTGGCCCGATCGCGATCATCCGCATCGGCCTGCGCCTGGCCATGATCGCGCTGGCGCTGCTGGTCTGCGTGCCGCTGCACTACGCTTACCGCGTGGTGGCTTACGGCTCGCCACTGCCCAAGCTGTTCCTGTTCCTGACCACCCGGATCGTCGGGGCCCGGCTGAAGGTGTTCGGCACACCGCTGCGGCGGGACGTGTTCTTCATCGCCAACCACATGTCCTGGGTCGACATCCCTGCCCTCGCCGGCAGCAGCGGCACGGCCTTCGTCGCCAAGGCGGAGATCGCCAAGGCCCCGATCCTGGGCTGGCTCTGCCGGCTCAACCGCACGGTCTTCGTCCAGCGCGAGGCGCGGCTCAACGTGGCCGAGCAGATCAACTCCGTGCGCGAGGCGCTGGCCGACAACTGGTCGATCACGGTCTTCCCCGAAGGAACGACCACCGATGGCTGGTCGTTGCTGCCGTTCAAGTCGTCGATCCTCAAGGTGCTCGACCCGCCACCCGCCGGGATCCTGGTCCAGCCGGTGGTGCTCGACTATGGCCCGGCCAGCGAATGGATCGCCTGGGTCGGGGTCGAACCGGGCCTCCACAACGCGCTGCGCATCCTCTCGCACCCCGGCTCGTTCGAACTGCGGGTGCACTACCTGGAACCCTTCGCCCCGCAGGAGATCGGCGGACGCAAGGCCATCGCGGCCGAGGCGCGGCGCCGGATCGAAGCCGCGCTGGTGACGATCCGCGGCCTGCCGCTGCGCCCCTTCGCGCTGGACGTGGAAGCCGTCCGCTATGCCGCGCCGGCGGCCTCCGGAGAGCCGGACCCGGTCGATCCGGCCTGACCGGACCGGCCCCCGCGGAGCAGCTCAGCCGCGTCCGCGATAGGGTGCCACGCCCTGATCGGGCACCCACAGCCCGGCCGGCGCAGCGCCGCTCTGCCAGAACACGTCGATCGGTATGCCGCCGCGGGGATACCAGTATCCGCCGATCCGTAGCCAGGCCGGGGCCATCTCCGCGAACAGCCGCTGGCCGATCCCCACGGTCACGTCCTCATGGAACCCGGCATGGTTGCGGAACGAGCCGAGGAACAGCTTGAGCGACTTCGATTCGACGATCGTCTGGCCCGGGGCATAGTCGATCACCAGATGCGCGAAATCGGGCTGACCGGTGACCGGGCAGAGCGAGGTGAATTCCGGCGCGGCGAAGCGGATGCAGTACAGCGCGCCGGGGCGCGGGTTGGGCACATAGTCGAGCACGGCCGCCTCGGGCGAGGCGGGCAGATCGCTCTGGCGGCCGAGGTGCAGCGGTTGGGGAGAGTCGGTCATGGCCGCGCCATGCCCGCGCCGCACGGTCCGCACAAGCCGCCTCTGTGGTCAGGGCCCCGCAGGGGACAACCGCGCGCGTCGTGGATGGCCTCCCGGTTGCCCCACAGGTCACCTCGCCCATCGGTTCGCGCGAGCGGGCCGATCGCAGCCGCAGGCCGGACATCGGCTGCAACAGTTCCCCTGCATCTCTGCAATCGAACGCAATTTCAGCGCAATAGGCCTCGACTGCGGAGCGCGGTGAGGCTAGTCCTGTTCGCAGGCGCAGCGAATGAGGGAGGTCGCGCGGCAATGGAGAGTCTGGTCTCGACCGACTGGCTGGCCAACGAAATGGGCGCCAGCGACCTGCGAATCGTCGATGCGAGCAAGCACCTGCCCGAGGCCGGGCGGGATGCCGCAGCCGAGTATCTGGCCGGACACATTCCCGGTGCGGTGTTCCTCAACCTCGACGATCTGGTCGATCAGGGCGCTCCGGTCGAGAACACCTTGCCCTCCGCCGAGAAGTTCGCCAGCCGGATGCAATCGCTGGGCCTGGGCGACGGCAGCCGTATCGTGCTCTACGACGATTCGGCGATCCGCACCGCGGCGCGGGCCTGGTTCATGCTGCGCATGTTCGGCGCCACCAATGTCGCGATCCTCGACGGCGGCATCGCCAAGTGGCGCGCCGAGGGCCGCCCGCTCGAAACCGGTCAGCGCACCCTGCGGCATCGCCACTACACCCCGTGGCGCGACGAGGGCCAGGTGCGCGACAAGGTGCAGATGCTGGCCAATATCGCCAGCGAGGCCGAGCAGGTGATCGACGCCCGCGGTGCCGGGCGCTTCACCGGCGAAGTGGCGGAAACGCGTCCGGGCCTGGCCAGTGGCCATATCCCCGGATCGCGCAACGTGCCCTACACCGGGCTGTTCCAGGTGGACGGGACCTTCAAGGACCGGGCGAGCCTGCGGCGGGTGTTCCTGGACGCCGGGATCGATCTGTCACGGCCGGTGGTGACCAGTTGCGGCAGCGGCGTGACCGCCTGTGTGGTGGCCTTCGCCCTCCACCTGATCGGCAAGGACGATGTGGCGCTGTACGACGGCAGCTGGGCCGAATGGGGCGCCGATCCGGCGACGCCGAAGGCGCAGGGTCCGGCCGGGCCGCGCCCCACCGTCGGGGCCTGACCTCACCTCGCGGCTTGCCGCCATGCCGCGCGCTGGCTAGCACCCGGACATGGTCAAGACCCCGTCCCGTCCGCTCGCCCCCGCCACCCGCCTGGTCACCGGAGGGCGCCGGGCCGAATGGACCGGAACCGCGGACCAGCCGGGCGCGGTGGTCAATCCTCCGGTCTATCGCGCCAGCACGCACCTCTACCCCGATACGGCCTCGCTGAAGACCGGCCCGGCGAAGAACGAGGACGGCCGGTTCTACTATGGCCGGCGCGGCGCTCCAACGCAGTGGGCCCTGGCCGAGGCGCTGACCGAGCTGGAACCCGGCGCGGCCGGGACGATGCTTTATCCCTCGGGCGTGGCCGCCATCTTCGGCGCACTGCTGGCCGCGCTGCGCCCGGGCGACGTGCTGCTGATGACCGACAACGCCTACGAACCCAGCCGCACCCTTGGCCGGCAGTGGCTGCACGAATTCGGCATCGAGACCCGCTGGTTCGATCCGCAGGACCCGGGCGCCTTCGCCGCGGCACTCTGCCCGCGCAGCAAGGCGGTGCTGCTGGAAAGCCCGGGCAGCCTGACCATGGAGGTGCAGGACGTGCCCGGCTTGGCTGCCACCGCGCACGAGCATGGTCTGTGCGTGATCGTCGACAACACCTGGGCCGGACCGCTGGGCTTTCCGGCGCTCGAAAAGGGCGCCGACATCACGGTGATGAGCCTGACCAAGCACGTCGGCGGCCACAGCGACCTGATGATGGGCAGTGCCTCCGCCGGGCCCGAGTGGTACGGGAAGCTGCGCCGGATGGCCCAGCTCACCGGGCAGGTCGTGTCGCCCGACGATGCCGCGCTGGCCCTGCGCGGGCTGCGCACGATGGGGCTCAGGCTCCAGCAGGAAACCGCCAGTGCCCTGGCCCTGGCCGAATGGCTGGGGACCCGTGACGAGGTGGCCCGGGTGCTCTGCCCGATGCTGCCGGGATCGCCCGGGCATGACTTGTGGCGCCGCGATTTCTCCGGCGGCTGCGGGCTGTTCAGCGTGGTGCTGCGCGGCAAGGACGCGGCAGCGCGCAACGCCCTGATCGACGCGCTGGAACTGTTCGGGATCGGCTATTCGTGGGGCGGGTTCGAAAGCCTGGTCACTCCGCTCGACCCCGCCGGCACCCGCAGCGCCACTCCCTGGCCCCTGCCCGACATGGACCCGGCCGACCGCTTCGGTGTGCGTCTGTCGATCGGGCTCGAGGCGTTGGAGGACCTGCAAGCCGATCTGGAACGCGGCCTCGCGGCCTGGCGGGGGGCGACCGGGTAGATCAGAACAACCTTTCCCCCCGATTCCCGTCATGCCAGCGCAGGCTGGCATCTCTTGCGGCTCGGCTCCCGCGGCATGTGCGTTCTGGACGCGGCGCGATCCGGTGAGAGATCCCAGCCTTCGCTGGGATGACAGCGCAGGATGCGGGGTGGATCTGGCTCAATGACCGCTGGCGCCCGAAGTCGGACGATTGCTCTCTCCCCTTCAGGGGAGAGATACGCAGGCTTGCCACGCAGTGGCTAGCCGGAGTTGAGAGGGGCTTGGTGCCGGCGACGTCGCGCCTGCCCCTCTCCCAACCCTCTCCCCTGAAGGGGAGAGGGCTTTGGCAGCTCCCCACCCATTCCCGCCACCGCCCGGCGGCTCCCCCGTCAGCGTCCCCTCCCCCCAAGCTTTCCTTCACCCCCCGCAACCCATTCTCGCTGGCAAGTCGTGCCATTCGCGACCATCTGCGCCGGCATGAGCAATATTGCCCCCCCTGCCGGTAAGGTCTGGCTGGTCGGCGCCGGTCCCGGTGATCCCGACCTGCTGACGCTGCGCGCCGCGCGGCTGCTGATGAACGCGCGGGTGATCGTCCACGACGGGTTGGTCGAACCCGCGATCCTCGAACTCGCCCCCAAGGGTGCGCGCTTCGTCTCCGTCGCCAAGAGCCGGTCGCGCCACACCCTCCAGCAGCACGAGATCAACGCCCTGCTGGTGCGCGAGGCGCTGGCCGGGAACGAGGTGATCCGGCTGAAGGGCGGCGATCCCTTCGTGTTCGGACGCGGTGGCGAGGAGGCCGAGGCCTGCCGCGCCGCCGGGGTGCCGGTGGAAGTCGTCCCCGGGATCAGCGCCGCGCTGGGCGCGGCGGCGGCGGCCCAGATCCCGCTGACTCACCGCGATGCGGCCAGCATGGTCACCTTCGTGGCCGGGCAGTGCAAGGGCCTGACCGAGCAGGACTGGTCGGGGCTGGCTGGCAAGGGCCGGACCCTGGTGATCTACATGGGCGTCGCCACCGCCGAGCCGATCGCCGAGAAGCTGATCGCCGATGGTCTGGCCCCGGACATGCCGCTGGCGGTGATCGAGAACGCGACGCGGCCGTCGATGCGCGTGCTGCGCGGGCCGATCGCGGGCCTGGCCGATCTGGTGCAGCGCCACCGCGTCAAGAGCCCCGCGCTGATCGTGATCGGCGAGGTCGCCGCGCGCGAGGATAACGCACTGCGCGCCCTGGCGCGGGAACAGGCCCCCCTGGGGCACGCATTCTGAGGGAGCGGGTCGGACGCAATGAAGATTCTGACGGGAAATGATCTGAAGACCGGGGCCGTGACCTGGTGGACCGGCGAAGGCTGGTCGCTGCACGTCGCCGAGGCCACCGACGTCGGCGAGCATGGCGACGAGATCGCCGCGCGCGAGAACGCCGCGCGCCGCGTGGTCGCGCCTTACGTGATCGATGGCGAGAACGGCCCGGACGGCCCCCGCCCCGCCCACATCAAGGATCGCATCCGCGCCCTTGGTCCGACCGTGCGGCTGGACCTGTCGGTCAAGCCGGCCGATCCGGATGCGGGCAGCTACGTGATCTGAGGGTTCCACAGCAGCCGTTCGTGTCGAGCGCAGTCGAGACACGCCGCGCAACGCCTCGCCACATCTGTCGAGGCGAACGGGGTAAGGGTTAGATGTACAAGTACGATTCCTATGATCAGGCCATGGTCGACGCCCGCGTCGCCGAGTTCCGCGACCAGGTCCGCCGCCGGCTGGATGGCAGCCTGGCCGAGGAGCAGTTCCGCCCGCTGCGGCTGATGAACGGGCTGTACCTGCAATTGCACGCCTACATGCTGCGCGTCGCCGTGCCCTATGGCACGCTGAACTCGGCCCAGATGACCATGCTGGGCGACATCGCCGACAAGTACGATCGCGGCTATGGCCACTTCACCACCCGGCAGAACATCCAGTACAACTGGATCAAGCTGGAAGAGGCACCCGACATCCTGGCCGATCTGGCCAAGGTGGAGATGCATGCCATCCAGACCAGCGGCAACTGCATCCGCAACACCACCAGCGACCAGTATGCCGGGGCGATCGCCGACGAGGTGGTGGACCCCCGGCCCTATGCCGAACTGATCCGGCAGTGGTCCACCTTCCACCCGGAATTCAGCTTCCTGCCGCGCAAGTTCAAGATGGCGGTGATCGCCAGCGACACCGACCGGGCGGCGATGCGGCTGCATGACATCGGCATCCAGATCGTGCGCAACGATGCGGGCGAGCTGGGCGCGGCCTTCTATGTCGGTGGCGGCATGGGCCGCACCCCGATGATCGCGCCCTGCATCAACGCCTTCGTGCCGATCGACCAGATGATCACCTATTCGGAGGCCTGCCTGCGGGTGTACAACCGCCATGGCCGGCGCGACAACAAGTACAAGGCGCGGATCAAAATCCTGGTCCATGAGCTGGGCAAGGACGAATACACCCGCCAGGTCGAAGCCGAGTTCGCGCACCTGCTCACCCAGAACATCGAACCTCCGCTGGCCGAGCTGGAGCGGATCAAGGCGCAGTTCGCCGATCCTCCGTTCGAGATCGCGCTGGATGAGACAGTGGACCGCAGCGACCCCGATTTCGCCGTCTGGCTGGACAACAACGTCCAGGTCCACAAGGCGCCCGGCTATGCGATCGTCACAATCAGTCTGAAGCCGGTCGGCGGCATTCCGGGCGACGCCTCGGCCGACCAGATCCGCCTGATGGCGCGACTGGCCAAGCGGTACTCGTTCGACGAACTGCGCGTGACTCACGCCCAGAACATCGTGCTGCCGCATGTCCGCAAGGCCGATCTCCACGCCGTCTGGCAGCAGCTCGACGAAGCGGGCCTGGGCACGCCCAACCTCGACAAGATCGGCGACATCATCGCCTGTCCGGGGCTCGACTACTGCTCGCTCGCCAACGCGCGGTCGATCCCGGTGGCGCAGAAGATCAGCGAGCGCTTCGCCGGGCGCGAGCAGGAGATCGGCGAGCTCAAGCTCAAGATCTCGGGCTGCATCAACGCCTGCGGGCACCACCACGCCGGCCACATCGGCATCCTCGGCGTCGACCGCAAGGGCGTCGAGAACTACCAGTTGCTGCTCGGCGGCAGCGAGGGGGCGGACACCTCGCTCGGCACGATCACCGGGCCCGGCTTCAACGAGGAGGGCATTGTCGACGCGGTCGAGAAGGCCACGTCGGTCTATCTCGCCAACCGGCAGGACGGCGAGCGCTTCCTCGACACCTATCGCCGGATCGGCATGGCGCCGTTCAAGGACGCCATCTACGCAAAGGACGCCGTGTAATGGTCGAGACCCAGCTTCGCTTCCGCGATGACGAGCCGGCCGGCGATCCGGCGGTGACGGTCGATTCCTTCGGCGAGCAGACCAATGCCTCGGCCGTGCGCATCGAACCGGGCGACGATGCCCGCGTGCTGCTGCCGCATCTGGACCGGATCCGGCTGGTCGAGGTCAACTTCCCGGTCTTCGGGGATGGCCGCGGCTATTCCGCCGCCCGCATCCTGCGCGAGGCCGGCTACGCCGGCGAATTGCGCGCCGTGGGGGACGTGCTGATCGATCAGCTCGCTTTCCTGCGCCGCTGCGGGTTCGACAGCTTCGCGCCGGAGCATCCGCTCAACGCCGCCGATGCCGAGGCCGCCCTGGCGCGCTATCCCGAGGTCTATTCGCCGACCGTCGACGGGCGCCCGGCGATCTGGGCCAAGCGGCACGGCCTCGCCTGAACGGCACACGGCGATGACCGCCCCGATCCGCAAGGTCGATCTGCTCGACACCGGCCCGCGCTTTACTGCGGCTGACGCCGCGCGGCTCAATGCGCGGTTCGCCGGAGCGGCGACTGCGGACTGGCTGGCCACGGTCCTGCGTGAAGGGCTGGTCGGGCGCGCGGCCGCGGTGTCCAGCTTCGGGGCGGAAAGCGCGGTGCTGCTGCATCTGCTCGCGCAGATCGATCCCGGCACGGCCGTGCTATTCCTCGACACCGGCAAGCATTTTGCCGAAACGCTGGCCTATCGCGACCGACTGGTGGCGCAGCTGGGGTTGACCAACCTGCAGGTGCTGGTCCCCGATCCCGAAACGATGGCCCGGCGCGATGCCAACGGGCTGCGCTGGTCCTATGATCCCGACGGCTGCTGCGAAATCCGCAAGGTCGCGCCGCTGGCCGGGGCGATGGCCGGGTTCGATGCCTCGATCACCGGGCGCAAGGCCTTCCAGGCGGCGACCCGCGCCAACCTGCCGCGCTTCGAAATCGACACCACCGACGCGGCCGGGCGGCTCAAGGTCAATCCCCTGATCGACTGGACGGCCGAGGACGTGGCCGCGTACTTCCGCGCGCACGACCTGCCGGCCCATCCGCTGGTGGCCCAGGGCTATCCCTCGATCGGCTGCTCGCCCTGCACCAGCAAGGTCGCCCCGGGCGAGGACCCGCGGTCGGGCCGGTGGAAGGGCTGGGACAAGACCGAATGCGGCATCCATGTGCCGGGTGCCGCCGACGGCGAACTGCCGCCGGGGTTCGATCCGGTGTTCTGAGGCCATCGGCCCTTCCGGCTATGGCCTCCTGAGTTCGCGCAAAGGCGCAAAGGCGCGAAAAGGGGCGTTCCCGATCGCCGCGCAAGCGGCTCACAACTGAATTGGCTGCGTATCGGAAGGCCCGACTGGCAGGGTGACGTCGTCGCGAGTTCGGCACCTTCGCGCCTTTGCGCCTTTGCGCGAACCCATGAATCTCCGCGCCACTGCGCGAAGCAAGACCCTCAGAGCCAACCCTGCGCGCGATACCAGTCCGCCGTGCTGCACAGCCCCTGGCGGGTTTCGATCCGCGCGGTCCACAGGCGCTTGGGCGGGCGGGCGCGTTCGCGCACGACCCAGTCGGGGTGGACCATGTAGCCGACCCGGTCAGCGGTGAGCTTGGCCTTGGCCCCGCGCAGCGCCACGTCCAGGCGCGAGGCCCAGCCCAGCACCCGCGGCGCGAGGTGCAGCACCCAGGGCCGGCGGCCGACCGCCCAGCCGATCGCCCGGGCCATCTCGTAATGGCTCCAGCCACCGGGCCGGCCATCGTCGGGTTCGAAGGTCTTGTGCACCACGGTGGCCAGCGGCGGCACCAGGGCGAGCAGCAGCCGCGCCAGATCGTCGACATGGATCACCGATGTCCGGCCGACCTTGGGCGGCATCGGCACGACGTGCCACTTCGCCGCCTTGAACATGTCGAGCGTCTCGCGGTCGCCGGGTCCGTAGATCCATGGTGGCCGCACCACCGTCCAGTCGAGCCCGCTGGCCTTGAGCAGCTTTTCCGCCTTGGCCTTGGATGCGCCATAGGCGGACAGCTTCGGCTCACGCGCCGAGAGCGACGAGACGAAGATGAAGCGGTCCACCCCGGCCTGCTTGGCCGCCTCGACCACATTGAGCGTTCCGGCGACGTTGCCCGCCTCGAACCCGGCCGGATCGGCCGCGTTGACGACCCCGGCGACATGGATCACCGCCTCGGTCCCGCGCACCAGCCGGGCGAGCGCGGCGGGGTCCTCCAGATCGCCCCGAACCCAGGTCAGGTTCGGACGCGCGGGCTGCTCGCGCCGGGTCAGGGCGCGCACGGCGTAGCCTTCGGCGAGGGCGCGGTCGAGCAGGGCCTGGCCGACGAAGCCGGTGGCACCGGTGATGGCGACAAGGGTCATCGGGCCAGAATCATCGTGGGAGCGTCACAGCAGCACGAGCTGGTCGCGGTGGACCACGGCCGAGCGCGGGGCATAGCCGAGCAGACCGGCCTGTTCGCTGGTGTGGGTCCCGATCAGGCGCAGGCACTCTGCGGCGTCGTATTCCGACAGGCCGTTGGCCAGCGCCGCGCCATCGGGGCCGAGAATCGCCACGGCATCGCCGCGGACGAAATCGCCGGTTACCGCGGTTATCCCCTTGGCCAGCAGGCTGGCGCCGCCGGCCAGGGCCCGTGCCGCTCCGGCATCGACCGCCAGCGTGCCTTTCAGCCGCAATCGCCCGCCCAGCCAGGCCTTGCGCGCGGCCGCCTTGCGGCGGGGCAGGAACAGCGTGCCCACGCCCTGTTCGATCACCCGGGCGACCGGCGCGTCATGGGTTCCGTTGCCGATCACCAGCGCGATCCCGGCGCGCTCGGCGATCTCGGCGGCCTGGAGCTTGGAGGTCATCCCGCCGGACCCCAGCCCCGAGGCGGAGCCGCCATCGGCCATCGCGCGGATCTCGGCGGTCACCCCGTGGACCACCGGCAGGCGCACCGCCGCCGGATCGGCCGGGTTGCGATCATAGAGCCCGTCGACGTCGGACAGGAGCAGCACCGCGCTCGCCCGCGCCGCCTGGGCGACCCGCGCGGCCAGGCGATCGTTGTCGCCGAAGCGGATCTCCTCGGTGGCGACCGAATCGTTCTCGTTGATCACCGGCACGGCCCCGGCATCCAGCAGCCGCCCGAGCGTGGCGGTGGCGTTGAGGTAGCGGCGGCGATCCTCCAGGTCCTCGAGCGTGAGCAGCAGCTGCGCCGCGGTCAGGCCATGTGCGCCGAGCAATTCGGCCCACAGCCCCGACAGGGCGATCTGGCCCACGGCGGCGGCGGCCTGGGCATCGGCCAGACTGCCGCGCCCGCCCTTGTCGAGCCCCAGCGTGCGCGCGCCCAGCGCGATCGCGCCCGAGCTGACCACGATCACGTCCTGCCCGCGCGCCCGCGCCGCGGCGAGTTCGCCGACCAGCGCCTCGATCCACGCCCGCCGCGGCCCGTCACGCGCGACCAGCAGCGCCGAGCCCACCTTGACCACAAGGCGCGGGCAGCGGGCCGGATCGGCCAGATCGGAGAGCGTCGTGATCTTCATCGGCCCCGGCGCTTAGCGGGTGCAGCGCGGCATGGCAAAGGGGGGTTGAGACAGGTGACGGGATTCGGGGGTCGATTGACAGGACAACGTTGCACAGGTCGCCGCATGTGAGCCCATGTCATCCTGAACTAGTTTCATGTCATCCTGAACTTGTTTCAGGATCCATTCTGCCGCCAGGCAAGGAGCTATCCGGACTCGCCGCTCGGCCGCGTCGCCTGATCGAACGGTTCGCGCGCGAGGATGGATGGATCCTGAAACAAGTTCAGGATGACGAACGCCAAAGCGATGAGACCCTCAGATCGGCGACCAGGGCGTCTCGTCGGTCTCCTCGCGCTCACCGGCGGGACGTTCGGTCACGGTGGCGGCGGGCAGATAGGCGCTCACCGCATCGAGCAGCGCATCGATCCCCTTGCCGGTCGCGCCCGAAATCGGGAAGACCTCGGCCGCGCCGGCCTCGATCAGCTCGGCGCTGAACGCCTGGACCAGTTCGGCATCGACCAGATCGATCTTGTTAAGCGCGATCAGCCGCGGCTTGTCGTCGAGCCCGGCACCATAGGCGGCAAGCTCTTCCTCGACGATCTCCATCGCCTCGACCGGATCGGTGCCCTGCACGTCGATCAGATGGATCAGCACCCGGCACCGCTCGATATGGCCCAGGAACCGGTCACCCACCCCGGCACCGTCGGCGGCGCCGGCGATCAGGCCCGGGATATCGGCCAGCACGAACTCGCGGTCGCGGTGGCGCACCACGCCCAACTGCGGGCGCAGGGTGGTGAAGGCATAGTCACCCACCTTGGCCTTGGTGTTGGTGATCTGGTTGATGAAGGTCGACTTGCCGGCATTGGGCAGCCCGACCAGACCGGTGTCGGCGAGCAGCTTGAGCCGCAGCCAGACCCACAGCTCCTCACCGGGAATGCCCGGCTGATGCTGGCGCGGGGCGCGGTTGGTGCTGGTCTTGTAGCTGGCATTGCCGCGCCCGCCCATCCCGCCTTCAAGCAGGACCACGCGCTGCCCGGCTTCGGTCAGGTCGGCCAGAACGGTCTCGCGGTCCTCGTCCGAGATGATCTGCGTGCCCACCGGAACCCGGATCACCAGATCCTCGCCGGCGGCCCCGGTCCGGTTCTGGCCCTGGCCATGCCCACCGCGGGGGGCCTTGAAATGCTGGGTATAGCGGAAGTCGATCAGCGTATTGAGCCCGGCCACAGCCTCGAAGACGACATCGCCCCCCTTGCCGCCATTGCCGCCGTTGGGTCCGCCATACTGCACGTACTTCTCGCGCCGGAACGCCACGGCTCCCGGGCCACCGGAGCCCGCGCGGATGTAGATCTTGGCCTGGTCGAGAAAATGCATGGGATCAATCTAACCTGTTCAGCCGCAAGTGTCGCGCGTGGCCTTCGACAAGCTCAGGCTGAGCGGGTTTGGCGTCCGGAGGAGCGCCAGTGCGTTGAGAATTTCGTCAGGCCGAGCCGAGAAGGGCTGGCTTCGAGAACCGGCGTGCAGCGACCACAAGGTCGTGAGCACCGGAAGCGCAGAAGACGGCTCTTCGCAGGCCGGGCTGGCGGAATTATCAATGCACTGGTGGAGCCGAGGGGGATCGAACCCCTGACCTCGTCATTGCGAACGACGCGCTCTCCCAGCTGAGCTACGGCCCCGTTCCAGTGCGAGTGCGGACTGGCGGCAAGCCCCCGGTCCGCGGGAGCGGCCCCCTTAGCGAAGCGGGCCGCGGAAGAAAAGTCCTAAGTTGCCCCACCGACACGCCCCTGCCCCCGCCATCCGGTGAGGACCAATCCGGTGGTGGCACCGCCCGGGGATCATGGAACGGCGTTATCGGGTGGGGAGCTGCCTTAGCCCTCTCCCCTTCAGGGGAGAGGGTTGGGAGAGGGGCCAGCGCGCATCACTGCCCAAATCCCCTCTCAACTTCGGCTAGTCCCTTTGGGACAAGCCTCCGTATCTCTCCCCTGAAAGGGAGAGAGCAAAAGTCCGCAACCCGCCAGAACCGGCCATACGGACCGAAGCCCCGGCGAAGCGCAGCGCCGTGCGCCCGTGCCGGTCAGCGCGATCCGCTGGCGGCCGGCACCGTGACGGGCAGCATCACCCCGGGCGACGGGGCGGTGGTCGGCGCGGGCTGGCCATAGCGGGCGTACCAATCGGCCAGCGCGGTGCGATAGGCATCGTAGCGGCGGTAGAAATCGTCGAAGACCACCTCGATCGAAGGCAGACTGCGCTGGGCAAAGGCCTCCAGCTCGGCCGGCTTCAGCGTCAGGCCGTCGCGGCTGACCGCCAGCACCGCGGTGCAGAATTCGGTCATCGTCGGCGGCAGGGCGAAGTGGTTGTAGACCTCGGTCATGTAGCGTTCGCGCGGGACGATGAAGCCCGCGCCGTACTTGCCCTTGAACTCGGCATCGACCGTCCGGTTGGCCTTGGCCAGGCCCTTGTCGTGAGCCTTCAGGAAGGCGCGGTAATTGGGGACGATCTCGGCATGTTCGGGCGCGCGGCAGTTCAGTGCGGCGACGTTGTAGGCCGACCGCAGGTTCCACACCGTCTGCGCCGGAGTGATGTTGCGGTTGACGCTCACCCTCAGGCCGGTGGCGTCGGTCTGCGGCACCGTCAGATCGGGGGAAGCCTGGTTGGGCGGGGTCGGCTTGGGCGGGATCACCACCACGACCGGCGGCGGGGGTGGCGGCGGCAGGGGCCTGGGCGGCGGCGCCTTTTCACCGCAACCAGCGACCAGCAGGGTCGCGCCCGTGGCGGTCGCGATCAGCCACCGGGTCTGGGCTGGGGATCGGATCATCGTCGCACTTTCTCTGGTCGCCGCGGCCGAGGCCGCTGAATCAAGGGATGAGGCAGGACGGCGGCCTTATCCCGCGTCGCCGCAAATGAAAATGCCCGGCGCGCAAGGTGGCGCGCCGGGCAGTGGTTTTTGTGCGTCCGGTCAGCGCTTTGGGCGCCGGACCGATGGTCTCCGTCAGCGGCGATCGCCGAGCAACTGCAGCAGGAACGTGAACATATTGATGAAGTCGAGGTAGAGGCTCAGAGCCCCCATGATCGCCGCCTTGCCGGCGAACTCGGTGCCCGCGACATACTGGTACATGCCCTTGATCTTCTGCGTGTCATAAGCCGTCAGGCCCGCGAATATCAGCACGCCGAGCAGCGAGATGGCGAGACCCAGCCCCTGCGACGGCCAGATCATGTTGATGATCATCGCCGCCAGCAGGCCCCACACGCCCATGATCAGGAAGCTGCCGAAGCCCGACAGGTCCTTCTTGGTGGTGTAGCCAACCAGGCTCAGCCCGGCGAAGGCCGCCGCCGTGGCGAAGAAGGTCGAGGCGATCGACGGGCCGGTGTAGACGAAGAAGATCGACGACAGCGACAGGCCCATCGCCACGCTGAACGCCCAGAAGCAGGCCTTGAGCGTTGCCGTGGTCATGCGGTTCAGGCCGAAGCTCATCGCCATGATGAAGCCCAGCGGGGCGAGCGCGATCAGCCAGCGCAGCGGGGTGGCGAAGACCGCCTCGGCCGCGCCCGAGCGCGCGAAGACCAGGGCGACGATGCCCGACAGCAGCACGCCCGAGGCCATGTAATTGTAGATCGACAGCATGTACCGGCGCAGACCCATGTCATAGGTCGCGCTGCGGCCGGCCGGATTCAGGCTCGGGGACGCGCCAAAGCCCGTCCGGGTGGGCTGGGGGTCGTTCCAGTTTGCCATGTCAGCTCTTGCTCCAATTCCGGCCCGGAAGTGGGCCGATGAAGGGAATATCGCCCTTCACCCCTAACGATTCAAGAACAACCGGCGAAGCCATTTGTGACAAAATGTGTCGGAGGCCGGCCCTACCCGGCCGCGCGCGCCTCTTCGGCCATCTCGATGTTGCGATCGCGCGCCGCACGCAAGGTGTCGGTCATCAGCGCCAGCATCCGATTCTCGGCGTCCAGCACGTTCATCCCGGCGCGGGTGACCCCGCCCGGGCTCGCGACCCGGTCAGCCAGCTCGCCCGGCGAATGCTCGGATGCGGCGGCCAGCGCGGCGGCGCCCTCGACCATCGACAGGGCAAGCCGGTCCGCCTGATCACGCGGCAGGCCCAGGGCGGCGGCCCCGGCAGCCAGGGCATCGATCATCCGGTAGACGAAGGCCGGGCCCGAGCCGGCGAGCGCGGTGACCAGATGCATGGTCTCCTCGTCGACCAGCCATTCGGCCTGGCCAAGCGGCGCCATGAGCCGGTCCACCGCGGCGCGATCCGCCTCGTCCACCTCGCCGACCAGCCCGATCGGCGACTTGCCGAGGGCCGCGGCCAGGTTGGGCATGACCCGCACGATCCCGCGCGCACGGGGAAAGCGCGCGCGCAGGGTCGCCAGCTCGACCCCGGCAAGGACCGACAGCACCACCGTCCCCTCGCCGGCCAACGGCTCGAGCCCGGGCGCGATCTGGGTGAACTGCTGCGGCTTGAACCCCAGCAGCAGCATGTCGAACGGCGCCTCGCCGCTTGGCGCCTGACGCAGCAGTCGCACCCCCGGGGGGGCCTCGGCCAGAACCGGATCGACCACGGTAAAGCCATCCGCCGCCATCCCGCCCGCCAGCCATCCGGCCAGCATGGCGCCGCCCATGTTGCCGCAGCCGATCTGGAGCATCCGCATGACGACTAGGCCTCGCCGGCCGCGTCGACCAATGCGCTGGCCAGGGCCTCGGCCGGGGTCTTGTCCCCCCACAGGATGAACTGGAAGGCGGGATAGAAGCGGTCACACTCGTCCACCGCCGCCTCGACCGCGGTCTGCGCCTGGGCGATCGACAGCAAGCCGTCATCGCCCAGCATCAGGGCATGGCGGTAAAGCAGGACCATGCCGTTGGACCAGACGTCGAAATGGCCCAGCCACATCTGCTCGTTGACCAGGGCCAGCACCTCGAACATGGCTTGGCGCTTGTCATCGGGCACGCGGATGTCGGGCAGGCACAGCAGCTGGAGGACGTGATCCTCGCGCCGCCAGATGCCACGGACCTGGTACTTGGCCCAGGACCCCTGGACCTCGCCGGTCAGCTCGTCGTCACCCACATATTCGTGGGGCCAGCCCCGGGCCTCGAACAGCGAGGCCAGCATGTCGACAGGGGCAGCATCGTCATCGTCGCGTTCCATGTCGTTCTGAACGGTCCTCACATCAACTCCTGTCGGCACCCGGCCAGTCTGTTGCCACCGCGGCGCTTGCGACCGGGCCAGCGATGGATGCGTCCTCGGGACGTTCAGCGACAATCCACCCCCTGCGCTTGCCTGCGCAAAACTCCATAACCCTGTTTACAAGGTGTGGAAAAGCTGGGGGTTCCCGCAGCCGCTCCGGACAGGCCGGGGCCCTAGAGATCGTCCACCACCTGGCCTGCTGGGCTGAGCCACAGGAAGGCGTCCAATCCGGCCTTTTTCAGTTTGGAAAGAAAGGCTTCCGCCTGAGCCTCAGTGCCGAACGGGCCGGTCAGCAGGCGGTTGGTGCGCCCCCAGTCGGTGGTCAGGGCCGACTTGCCACGGAACAGGTCGGGGTTGTCCTTGACCAGGCCCTTCCAGGTGAAGGCCAGCGCCGACAGGTTGCGCCCGGTCCCGACCTGAACCCAGATCCGGCTGGGATGGACCGGCTTGGGCGGTTCGACCGGCTTGGGCTTGGCGGCCGCGATCTTGCGCACGTCGACCGCGCCGGGTGCGGGGGCTGCGGGGCCCTGGGGCACAGCCAGGTCGGCGAAGGCGTCAGCCAGGGCGCGCCGCGCCGGCTGCGGTCGCGGCGCCGGGGGGACGGCCGGAGTTGGCGCCGGAGCCGGAAGCGGACTGGCCGCCGCCCCGGCGACGCCAGCAGGACCGGTTCCCGCCGGCGGGGTGACCCGCGGCCCTTCGCCCAGGGTTGCCGGCACCGACGGAGCCACCCCGGCCGCAGGCGGCGGACTGGCCAGAGCCAGGCTGGGCGGAACCGCCGTGGCCGGTGCGGGCGGGACCGGGGCTGGCTGGACCGGGGCTGGCTGGACCGGGGCTGGCTGGACCGGGACTGGCGAGACGGGCGCCGGTTGGCCTTGAGCCGCAGGGGCGATCGCCGTGGCGGGAGGCGGTGGCGCAACCTGAGCCGGTGCAGAGCCAGGGGACCGGGTCGCGTCGAGGCGTGCCAGGTCGAACCCGCCCCCGGGCACCAGCGCGGCCCGGCCAGGACCCGTCTGGCCGGACGCGGTCTGGCCCGACGCGGTCTGGCCCGGTGTCGCACTGCGCTGGGCGGAGGGTGCAGCTGCGGACGGGGCGAGCGCCACTTGCGGCGGAGGGGCCGCCGCGGCGGGCGTTGCGGGTTGCGGCGCCGCACTCGCCCGGCCGCTGCGGGTGGACGACACCGGCGGAGGCGGCGTGCTGACCGCCAGGGCCGGAGCCGGAGCAACCTCCCGCGTGGGCATGGGATCGGGCGGGGCACTGCGCGGCGCGGCCAAAGCGGCGAGGACGGGCGGCTCGGCAGGCTTGGCCCTGCCCCGCCGATCGTCACGCCGATCTTCCCGCGCCGGCTTGCTGCGCCCCAGCGGCTGCCCCGACGGCACCAGCGCCTCGGCCACCGCCACCCGCTTGGGCGGGGCATAAAGCGCGACGCGGGGATCGTCGCGACCGATCTCCGCGGCCCGGGGGAAGCGTCCGAAATTGGCCGCCGCCGCCTGCTGGGCCGGGGTCAGGCGCGGCATGTAGCGCAGATAGGGCGCGATGCTCTGCGCCATCTCGTCGGGCATGGTCTGATCGGCGATGGCGATCGCCTCTTCGGGCTTCTGCAGGATCGCGAGCGCGAAGGCCCGGGTCCGCCACGCCGCCTTGTCCTGGCGCTGCAGCAGGGGGGCCAGGGTCAGCTCCATCCCGGCGCGATCCCCGGCGATTGCCTGGCTCAGCGCGAGGCGCCGGATCGTATCGTCATTCGGCTGGGCGTTGAGCGAGTCGCGGTAGTAGCGCTGCGCCGTGGCATTGTCGCCGACCAGGTCATAGGCCAGGCCGCGATCGGCGATCAGCATCGGATCGAGCGAGCCGGCCCGGTCCGCCTCGGCGAACAGGGGGATCGCGTCATAGGGGTTTTCGCTGCGGACGAGCGCCCCGGCGAGCCCGCCCTTGACCCGCATGTTGTCGGGCGAAAGCTGGTCGGCGCGGGCGAAGAAGCCGATCGCGGCATCGATATCGCCCATGCCCAGCGCGGCCTTGCCGGCATCGATCAGCGCATCGAGATCCTTGGGATCACGCCCCAGCCGCGCCAGGGCCGCATTCAGCGCCTGGCTGGCGGAGACCCGGGGCAGCGGCTGGACCACCGGCTGGGCCTGCGCCGGACCGCCCGGCCAGACACCGGGCATCGCCGTGGCGCCGGAGAGCAGCATGGCCGCCAGCAGCAGCCGCTTGCCACCGATCATCGTCATCGCCGCGTCTTCAACCCCGCGTCTTCCACAAGTTCACCATGGTCCCTGCCGTGCCGACGCTTGCCGGTCGACGCCTGAACCGGCGCGGAACGGGCCCGGGACGGGAACGACCTGCAGGTCGCAGCCCGCCCCGTCAGGCCTTACTGGTTGTTCTGGCGCCCGAGAAAGCGCGGGATCGAGATCGACTGGCCTTCGCCCGTCTCTTCTCCGCCCTCCTCCTCCAGGTCGGGACGTGCGGCGCCCCGGCTGAGGTTGGCCATGCGCTCGAACAGGGTGCTGCCCCCCCCCGACAACCGCGGCGCACGGTCCTCCTGTTCGGACACCAGCGGCCGCCGGCGCGCGACCAGCGGGGATGCCGGATCGTCGGAGACCGGAATCCCGCCGCTCATGCCATAATCCTCACCCTCGACCGCGGGAGCCGGCGGGCTCTGCGGCATGGGCGGGGCGAAAGCCGCGCCGCCGAGCGACGGGGCCGGCGTGGCGCCGTCCGGTTCGGCCATGTCGTCGAGTTCGAGCTCCAGCGGCTCAGCCGACATCTGCTCGGGACCAAGCTCAAGCGGCTCGGGCTCGGCATAAGCCTCGGCCTGCGGGGGCGGCGGAGCAGGCTCGGCCGGGGCAGCGAAAGGCGCGGGCTCGGCCGCCGGAGCCGGAGCCGGAGCCGCCTCGACCTGCGGACCAGGACGGGCGATACCGCCACGGGTGCCACCGAGCGGGAAGCCGGTGCGGGCAATGTCCTGCTGCTGCTGCGCGGTCTGCTCGATCCCCGTGGCAACCACCGAGACGCGGATCTTGCCCTGCAGATCGGGATTGAAGGCCGAACCCCAGATGATGTTGGCGTTGGGATCGACCAGATCGCGGATATGGTTCGCGGCCTCGTCCACTTCCAGCAGCTTCATGTCGTCGCCGCCGATGATCGAGATGATCACGCCCTTGGCGCCCTGCATCGATACGCCGTCGAGCAGCGGGTTCGAAATTGCCTGCTCGGCCGCTTCCAGCGCGCGATTGGCCCCGGCGCTCTCGCCCGTGCCCATCATCGCCTTGCCCATCTCGCCCATGACCGAGCGGACGTCAGCAAAGTCGAGGTTGATCAGGCCCGGCATGACCATCAGGTCGGTGATCGAGCGGACGCCCTGCTGCAGCACCTCGTCGGCGAGCATGAAGGCTTCCTTGAAGGTCGTTTCCGCCTTGGCCACCAGGAACAGGTTCTGGTTGGGGATAACGATCAGGGTGTCGACGTGCTTCTGCAGCTCCTCGATCCCCGCCTCGGCCGAGCGCATCCGGCGGGTGCCCTCGAACAGGAAGGGCTTGGTCACCACGCCCACGGTCAGCACGCCCTTGTCGCGCGCGATCTTGGCGATGACCGGCGCGGCGCCGGTCCCCGTGCCGCCGCCCATGCCGGCCGCAATGAAGACCATGTGCACGCCTTCCAGCGCCCGTTCGATCTCGGCCAGGGTTTCCTCGGCCGCGGCCCGGCCCACTTCGGGCCGCGATCCGGCGCCAAGGCCCTGAGTGATGTCAGGGCCAAGCTGGATGCGATGCTCGGCGATCGAGGCGTTGAGCGCCTGGGCATCGGTGTTGGCCACGATGAAGTCGACGCCCTCGATCTGGGCTTCGATCATGTTCGCGATGGCATTGCCGCCGGCCCCACCAACGCCGATCACCGTGATCCGCGGACGGAGCTCTTCGACAGCCGGAGGTCCGATATTGATGCTCATCTTGCTCTCCACGCAGGGCCTGCCGCGCGCAGCCTGCCGATCCTTCGCCAATTACAGACAATTGCACGCTTCGAATCGGTGGACCAAGGGGGTCAAAGGCTTTGTCCACAATCCCAAGCCCAGGCGCGGGCCCGGGATGGGGCATCAGAAATACTCCAGAATGGCATGATATATCCGGCCAACCAGGCCGGACCACCCGTTACCGTCGGCCGCCTGGCCCGGCGGCCCGATCTTGCGGATGTCGACCGGCTCGCTGGCGGCGTGCAGCACCAACCCGACCAGCGTGGCGAAGCCCGGCTTGGCATGGGTTTCGGGCAGGCCACGCAGCTGTGGCGGGCGCCCGATCCGCACCGGCTTGCCCAGGGCCGACTGGGCGAAATCGGCCAGCCCGACCAGCTCGGCCCCGCCGCCGGTGAACACCACCTGCTGCCCGCGCTGACCGGTGAAGCCCAGCCCCTTCAGCGCACGGTTGATCTCCTCCATGATCCGCCCGAGCTGCCCCGTGATCACTGAGACCAGTTCGGCCCGCGGGATGCGCCCCGCATCGTCGGCATGGCGCGCGGGCGGACCGGACGGCTCTTCGCCGGGGCCATGGACCGGGATCATCTCGCGATGGTCGGACGGACTGGCGAGGGCCGATCCGTTCACGCACTTCAGCCGCTCGGCCTGGAAGCGGCGGATGCCGAAGGCCGAGGCGATCGCGTCGGTGATGTCGCCCGAACCCAGCGGGATCGAGGCGAGGCCGAGCAGCATGCCCCCGGCGTAGACCGCGACATTGGTCACGTCTCCGCCGAACTCCACCAGGGCCACGCCCAGATCGCGCTCCTCGGCGTTGAGGCAGGCATGGCCCGCTGCGACCGGCGAGCCGACCACCGCCTCCACCTTGAGATGGGCGTTCTGCACCGCCTCGGTCAGATTGCGGACCGGGGCACCGTCGGCCAGCATGATGTGGATGTCGACCCCGAGACGCTCGGCATGGAGGCCGCGCGGATTGGCCACCCCATGCGCGCCGTCGAGCGTGTAATGGGTGGGCTGGGCATGGAGCACCAGCCGCCCGTCCGGCTGGATCACGTCGCGCCCGGCCAAGAGCAGGTGATCGATGTCGTCCTGTTCGATCCGCCGCCCGGACACGTCGATCTCGACATGGGCAACCTGGCTGGCGAGCCCTGCCCCGGCCGTGCCGATCAGCACGGTGTCGACGCTGGTCTGGGCAATCTTCTCGGCCCGTTCGATCGCGTCGCGCACGGCATAGGTCGCCGCGGTCATGTCGGTGACGAAGCCGCGCTTGAGACCCTGGGCGGCGCGATGGGCCGATCCCAGGACGATCAGCTCGCCGGTCTCGGTGATCCCCGCAAGCATGGCCGAGACGCGGAATGAACCGAGGTTCACCGCGCCGATGACGCGGTCGATCCGGGGGCCGGTCATGAACGGTCACCAGGCATCAGGTGTTGTCCCGCTGGCCTGCCCTGCCCGAGGCGGCCGCCTTCTCGGGCTTGGTCGCCTTGCCCGTCCCGGCCCCATCGCTGCCAACTCCGTCGCTGCTAACCCCGTCGCTGCCAGCATCGGCCCGCTCGGCCGCGGCCTGGGCCTTGGCCGCGGCGGCGGCGCCGGCGGCGCGGGCCTCCTCGTCGGTGCGGCCGGGAACGCGCAGATAGATCCGGTCAGGCGCGCGCATGTCGAAGGCGGCAACCTTGCCGCCCAGCAGGCGGTTGACCCCGTCGAGCCGGGCGAAGGCGATCAGCGCCCCGGCCGACTGCTTCTCGCCCTCGGGCAGGGCCAGCACCTGGCCAGTGCCGAACTTCAGGTTCCAGCGCCGGTTGCCGACCCATTCCGCCTCGGCCACCTGCGGCTTGAGCGCGGGCGCGGCATCGAGCAGCGCGGTCAGGTCCTCCACCCGCGCGCCCGCGCCGGGCCCCGAGATCACCAGCCGATCACGTGCCGCGCGGGAGGACACCGGCTCCAGCTCATGACCCTGGGCATCGATCAGCACCAGGCGATCCGGCTTGCGCAGTACTGCGTGGGGCTTGCGCTCGACGATATCGATCACCAGCGTGTCGGGCAGTTGGCGCGAGACGCGGGCGTCCTCGACCCAGGACAACTGCAACAGCTCGGCCCGCAGCCGCTCGAGATCGACCTGCGGCATGGCCGCGTCGCGCTCGGCCAGAGCCTTTTCGTAAACCTTCAGCTCGTTGAGGTGATTGACCCCGCGCACGTCGACCCGGTGCACGGCGAAGCCTGCGTCGGCGGCCACCGCCGCGAACTGCTGGCTGGCCAGCGCGGGCAGCCCGGCCATGCTCGCGACAATCCACGCGGCGATGGCCGCCAGCGCCAGGATCGTCGCCACGAAGATGCGGTGAAGCTGCTCGTCGCTGAAGGGCAGGGCCTCGAGCACGGCATCGAAGGCGGAGCCGGTGCGGGCGCGGGCCGCGTTGACCTTGCGGGCCTTGCCCTGCCGCGCCGCCGCCTTGCGCGCCCCGGAGGCCTTGCGCCGGATCGTCTGGCTCATGCCGGGACCCCTTCCGTCTGCGGCGCGCGGGCCGCGGCATCGGCCAGAGCCTCGGCGACGATCGCCTCGACCAGATCCTCATAGCTCATCCCGCAATGCCGCGCCTGTTCGGGCACGAGGCTGAGCGGCGTCATGCCGGGCTGGGTGTTGACCTCGAGCAGGAACAGCCCTTCCACCCCGCGTTCGTCATCCCAGCGGAAATCGGACCGGCTCGTCCCCTTGCAGCCGAGCAGACGGTGCGCGCGCAGGGCGATGTCCTTGCAGGCCTCCATCACCGCGTCCGGGATCTCGGCCGGGCAGATGTGGTCGGTCATGCCATCGGTGTACTTGGCATCGAAATCGTAGAACTCGGTCTTGGGCTTCAGCTCGGTGGTGGTCAGGGCGCGGTCGCCGATCACCGCGGTGGTCAGCTCCTTGCCGCGGATGAAGGGTTCGGCCAGCAGCGTCTCGAAGCGCTGCCACGGCCCGGCGACGTCGCGCCCGATCGGATTGCCGTAATTGCCCCCCTCGGTGACGATCGCCACGCCGACCGAGGACCCCTCGTTGACCGGCTTCAGCACATAGGGGCGCGGCAGCGGATCGCGCTGGAACAGCTCGTCGCGGTGGACCATGCGCCCGCCGGGCATCGGGATGCCGTGCGGGACCAGCGCCTGCTTGGTCAGCTCCTTGTCGATCGCGATGACCGAGGTGGCGAGGCCCGAATGGGTGTAGGTCAGCCCCATCAGGTCCATCAGCCCCTGCACCGTGCCGTCCTCGCCCGGCGCGCCGTGGAGCGCGTTGAACACCACATCGGGAGCGGCCTCGGCCAGCTTCAGCGCGACATCGCGGCCCATGTCGATCCGCGTGACCCTGTGGCCCCGCGCCTCGAGCGCCTTGGCCACGCCCTCGCCGCTCATCAGCGAGACCGGCCGCTCGGATGACCAGCCACCCATGAGAACCGCGACATGGAGCTTGGGGAGGGTCATGAATTCAGTCTCGGCTGGTAGAGGGCGGGCTGGAGGGCGATCACGTCGGGGTGGCAGCCGGAATCCCACGGGAAGAGGCCGGTGGCAGCGGAAGGCCAGACCAGCTGATAGACTTCGGTCAGAGGCTGATGGCACATGAACAGACTGCACCACATCGCGAATCTTAGATGATCGGTGTGGATGTTGCTCACATGAACCTTGCGGGCAATGACATCGAAGCCCTGCAGCAGCCCGTCTATGCGGACGCCATCGGTCAGGCGCAGCCCCGCACCCTGGCATTTGGCAAAGACCTCGCAAATCATGTGGCGGTGCACGTCATCGGACAGACCGAACACGATAACCTCGCCCTGACCGAGCGACTTCGGAAATCCGACCGAATAGCCCCAATCTGGCTCATCGCTGTCCGGATCTGATATCAGCATCGCGCAGTAGCCGTGCTCTGTAACCAGATCTAACACCTGACCATGACGCTCGGTCATCGGTTCACCAAATGGGTGGTCTATCATGGCCGCCCCACTCTCTGAATTTCCCACTCCAGCTCCACGCCGGACTGCGCCTTCACCCGCCGCCGCACCTCGTCGCCCAGCGCCTCGATCTCGGCGCTGGTCGCTTCGCCGGTGTTGATCAGGAAGTTGGTGTGCTTCTCGCTGACCTGCGCCCCGCCCAGTTGCAGCCCGCGACAGCCGGCGCGGTCGACCAGTTCCCAGGCCTTTTCGCCGGGCGGGTTCTTGAAGGTGCTACCGCCGGTCTTGCTGCGCAGCGGCTGGCTGGCCTCGCGGCTGGCGGAGATGCGGTCCATCTCGGCCTGGATCGCCGCGGGCTCGCCCGGACGGCCGCGGAACCGGGCGGCGACCACGATCGCCTGCTCGGGCAGTTCGGAATGGCGGTAGGTGTAATGCAGGTCCGCCACCGGCAGGGTGACCGGCTCACCCGAGCGGAGGATCACGTCGCAGTCGATCAGCACGTCCTTGACCTCGCCGCCATAGGCGCCGCCGTTCATGCGGACGAAGCCGCCGACCGTGCCGGGGATCGAGCGGAGGAACTCCAGCCCGGCGATCCCCGCGTCCCGCGCGGTGGAGGAGACCAGGATGCCGCTGGCCCCGCCGCCGCAGTCGAGCGTGAGGGGATCAACCGCCGCGACCTTCGCGAAAGCCTTGCCCAGCCGCACCACCACCCCCGGCACGCCGCCGTCGCGGACGATCAGGTTCGATCCCAGCCCCAGCGCCATGACCGGCACCGCCGGATCGAGCCCGCGCAGGAAGGCGGACAGATCGTCGGCATCCTGCGGTTCGAACAGCCACTGCGCCGCGCCGCCCGCCTTGAACCAGACGAGCGGAGCCAGCGGCGCATCGGCGGTCAACTTGCCGCGCACCTGGGGAAGCGGGGGCGCGGTCAGCATCGCCAGAAGCTGAGCCACTCGATCTGGGCGCGGGCCAGGGCCTCGGCGGCGTCGAGCGCCTGCTTGCCAGCCTCCTCCAGCTTGCGCGCGGCTTCGTCGGCCTTGCTCGGATCGAGCATCGCGGCCCCGGCGTCGACCATGGTCTTGGTCACGTCGATCTGCGCCTGCTGCGCATCGACCAGCAGGCGCATCCAGTCGGCCGGATTGGGGAACATGCCTTTCGTCATGCCTGTCTCCTGTCATGCCCTCCGGGCGCGGATCGCGTCGGCCAGGCCGGCGGCCCACTTGGTGATGTCGCCCGCACCCAGGCACACCACCATATCACCTTCCTGCAGGCTTGGCGCCAGGCTGTCGGCCAGCGCGGCCGGTCCATCGATGACGAAGGCGGCGCGATGCCCACGGGCCTTGACGCCGTCGATCAGGGTGGCGGAATCGATCCCCTCGATCGGCGGCTCGCCGGCCGGATAGACCGGCGCGGCGTAGACCACGTCGGCATCGTTGAAGGCGCCCTGGAAATCGGCCAGGTGATCGCGCAGCCGGGTGAAGCGGTGCGGCTGGACCACCGCGATGACCCGCCCCCGTGCCCCTTCCCGCGCGGCCGAAAGCACGGCGCGGATTTCCACCGGGTGATGGCCATAGTCGTCGATCACCACCGCGCTGCCCGCGCCGACGGCCACCTCGCCCACCTTGGTGAAGCGCCGCTTGACCCCGCCGAACTTGCCGAAGCCGGTGCGGATCAGATCGTCCGACACCCCCATCTCCACCGCCACGGCCACCGCGGCGAGCGCGTTCTGGACGTTGTGCCGCCCGGGCATGGGCAATTCGATGTCCTCGATCCGGCGGAACAAGCCGTCGCGCTGGCGCAGCACGGCGGTGAAGCGGTTGCCGCCGGGATAAGGCGTCACCCCTTCCCCGCGCACGTCGGCCTGGGCCGAGAAGCCGTAGGTCACCACGCGGCGATCACGCACCTTGGGGATGATCGCCTGGACCTCCGGGTGATCGATGCACAGCACCGCCGCGCCATAGAACGGCACGTTCTCGATGAACTCGACAAAGCAGTCCTTGACCCGGTCGAACGACCCGTAATGGTCGAGATGCTCGGGATCGATGTTGGTCACCACGGCGATCGTGCCGTCGAGCCGCAGGAACGAACCGTCGCTCTCGTCGGCCTCGACCACCATCCAGTCCGAGGCGCCGAGCCGGGCGTTCGAGCCGTAGGAATTGATGATCCCGCCGTTGATCACCGTGGGATCGACCCCGCCCGCGTCGAGCAGGCAGGCGACCATCGAGGTGGTGGTGGTCTTGCCGTGGGTCCCGGCCACGGCGACCGTGTTCTTGAGCCGCATCAGCTCGGCCAGCATCTCGGCCCGGCGCACCACCGGAATGCGGTTCTCCAGCGCGGCGACCACCTCGGGGTTGTCGCGCTTCACCGCGGTCGAGGTGACCACGACGGCGGCATCGCCCAGGTTCTCCGCCGCATGGCCGATCATCACCTTGATCCCCCGGCTGCGCAGCCCCTCGACCACATAGCCCTCGGCGATGTCCGATCCCTGCACCGTATAGCCCAGGTTGTTCATCACCTCGGCGATCCCGGACATGCCGATCCCGCCGATGCCGACGAAGTGGATCGTGCCGATTTCGGTGCCGACGCCTTTCACTGGTTTGCTCCGGTGGCTGCTGGGCTGGTGTGGTGCGTGGCCTTCGACAAGCTCAGGCCGAGCGGATGTTGAGAAGAGACTAGGAACCAAGCCCGCTCAGCCTGAGCCTGTCGAAGGCTGCACGCGATCATCAGCCCCATGCGCATCACGCCGTCGCCTCCCGCCCGGCCGCGGCCGGGGCAGCGCCCCCCATCCGGATCACGTCCATCAGCGGAGCGGCGCCGAAGCTCTCGACCAGATCGGCCAGGTCGCTGGTGGCATTGGGATAGCCGCAGTTCCACGCGGCATGAGCGGCATTGCCCAGGCTGTGGGGATCCTGCGCGATCGCCTGGATCTGCCGGCAGATGTCCTTTGCCATGTCGTGGAACAGTCCGGCCTGCTGGCGCAGCATCTGGTTCCGTCGGTCACCGTCATAATTGGCCGGATTGGGCACCGTCGCCATGGGCTGCCGGATCGCCCGCGCGCCGCCGGCCTCGACCATCTCGCGCGTGTTGGCGGCCTGGTGGTCGTCGGTGGCGATCGGCAGCGGGATCAGGATCGCGGGGCGGCCCACCGCGGTCAGTTCGGCGATGGTCGAGGCGCCCGAGCGGCCGATGAACAGATGGGCATCGGCCAGACGTTCGGCCATGTCCTCGAAATAGGTGGCCAGCTCGGCCGGGATGCCATGGCTGGCATAGCGCTGCCGCACCGCGTCGATATCCTCGGCGCGGCATTGCTGGGTCACCTGCAGACGGGTGCGCAGCGCGGGCTGGAGCATGGCCAGGCCATCGGGCACGACCTCGGACAGGACGCGCGCGCCCTGGCTGCCGCCGGTCACCAGCACGCGCAGCAGGCCGTCCTCGGTGAACGGCGGATAAGGCTGCTCACGCAGGGCCAGCACGTCCTCGCGCACCGGGTTGCCGACCAGGTGGACCTTGCCCTCGTGCTTCGGATCGAGCCGCGCGATCTCGCGATAGGCCGTGGCAATCGCGTCGACCTTGTCGGCGAGGAACCGGTTGACCCGCCCGAGCACGGCGTTCTGTTCATGGATGATCGTCGGCAGGCCGGCCTTGTGCGCGGCGATCACCGCCGGAAAGGCGGGATAGCCGCCGAAACCGATCACCGCGCTGGGCTGAAAGCTTTCGAACAGGCGCAGCGCCATGCGCCGCCCTTCCATGATCGCGCGCAGTCCGCGCAGCCAGTTCAGGGGGTTCTTGCCGCCCAGCCGCCCGGCGGGGATGACGTGGGCGGGCAGGAAATCGGGCTTGCCGGGAATCGCGGCGCCGCGGCTGTCGGTCACCAGCGCGACATGATGGCCGCGCTTCACCAGTTCGGTGGCCAGCGCGAAGGCGGGGATCAGGTGCCCGCCGGTCCCTCCGGCCGCAAGGACATAGTGGCGGCTGACGACGGTCATCGGGAAAACACTCCGGCGTCCCGCCCTACATCCCTCAGGGTCAGACGCTCGCGCTGGATGAACGGATTGCGGCGGGTGATGGCCAGCAGGAACCCCACCCCCAGGCACAGGGCGATGGTGGACGAGCCGCCGTAGGAGATCAGCGGCAGGGTCATGCCCTTGGACGGGAACAGCCGCAGGTTGACCAGGATGTTGATGAAGGCCTGGCCCCCCAACTGGGCGGTGAGGCCCGTCGCGGCGAGCACGGTGAAAAGGTCCTCCTCGTCGGTCAGACGCAGCAGCACCCGCACCACCAGGGCCATGTAGAGCACCACGATCAGCGCGCAGATCAGCAGCCCGAACTCCTCGCCGATGACCGAGAAGATGTAGTCGGTGTGAGCTTCGGGCAAGGCCAGCTTGCGCGTGCCGAGCCACAGACCCGACCCGGTCCAGCCCCCGGCATTGAGCGTGCGCGAGGCCAGGTCGACCTGGTCGTAAGCGGTGCCGCCGCCCAGGAAGCTGTCGATCCGGTGGCGGGCGTTGTCATAGAGGAAGTAGGTCGCGACGATCCCCGCGATCCCGCCGCCACAGGCCATCGCGATGCGCTTCATCGGCAGGCCGGACAGCAGCACCAGCACGAACCAGACCCCGACGTAAAGCACGGTCGAGCCGAAATCGGGCTGCATCATCAGCAGCGCCGCGACCAGCAGGGTGATGGTCCCGGTGATGGCGACGACCGGCAGCTTCGGATCACGCACCCGCCAGGACAGGACCCAGGCCATGGCGATGGCATAGGCCGGCTTGAGGAATTCCGACGGCTGCAGCGACACGCCGAGGTTGAGCCAGCGCTTGGCCCCGTTGACGTTGGTGCCAATCACCGGGACCAGCATCAAAGCGAAGATCATGCCGAAGCCAAGCAGGATCCCGGCCCGCCGCGCCGTCTCCCGCGGGAGCGCCGAGGCCACGACCATCGCCACCAGGCCGACGAACTGCCAGCGCAGGTGGATCACGAAAAAGTGCAGATCGTCCAGCCGGACCGCCGCTGTCGACAGGCGCCGGGCGCTGGCCGGCGAGGAAGCGGCCACGGCAGCGGCGCCGATCGCCATCAGCGACAGCACCAGCAGCAGCAGGACCCGGTCGATCTCGCGCCACCACACGCCGATATCGTGCCGCCGGTTGCGCCGCCGCCGCAACCCGGTGACGCTGCCGGTGCCGGGCACGAAGGGGGTCTGCGCGGCCAGCGGGGCCAGAGGGCTGAGGGTGGACCCGGGGGTGGTCATGGCGTGCCGTCCCCTTCCAGCAAGGCGGCCACGATCTGGCGGAAGGCATCGCCGCGGGCCTCGTAGTCGCGGAACTGGTCAAAGCTGGCGCAGGCCGGAGAAAGCAGCACCACGTCGCCGGGCCGCGCCGCGGCGATGGCATGGCGGATGGCCTCGGCCATCATTTCGGCGCGATGGACCGGCATGTACGGATCGAGCAGCTCGGCAAAGCGCGGGCCCGCGTCGCCGATGGTGTAGGCAGCGGCAATGTTGCCGAACCACGGGGCGCATTCGTCCAGATCGTCGCCCTTGGGCAGGCCGCCCAGGATCCAGTAGATGCGGCGATGATCGGGCGCCTCGGGCAAGGGCGGAAAGGCCGCCAGGGCCGGTGCGGTCGAGGCCGGGTTGGTCGCCTTGCTGTCGTTGATGAACAGCACGCCATTGGCCTCGGCCACCCGCTCCATCCGGTGCGGCAGGCCCCGGAAAGTGGCCAGCCCGGCCCGCCACTGCGCCTCGTCCAGGCCCAGCGCCTCGACGATGGCCACGGCCGCGGCGGCATTCTGCAGGTTGTGCGGCCCCTGCAGCGATGGCCACTCGGCCTGGAAGGCGGCGATCCGCGTCCCGTCGACCCGGTGGATCCCGTCCTTGCCGCGGCGCAGCTCCTCGACGATCGCCACGTCCAGGGTTTCCTGATCGGTCACGCCGAACACGGCCTGCTGGCCGGGCTCCTGCATCGCGAACAGCCGCGCCTTGGCCGCGGCATAGGCCGGGAAGGTGCCATAGCGATCGAGGTGATCCGGCGTGATGTTGAGCAGGGCAGCCACGTCGCAGGCCAGGCTGTGGGTCAGGTCGATCTGGTAGCTCGACAGCTCCAGCACATAGACCCCCCCTTCGGGCAGGGGCGCCTCGCCCAGGATCGGCAGGCCGATGTTGCCGCCCATCAGGCTCTTGACCCCGGCGCTCTGCAGCAGGTGATAGACCAGCGCCGTGGTGGTGGACTTGCCGTTGGTGCCGGTGATGCCGACCACACGATGCGCCGGCAGGGCAGCACGCGCCTGGGCGAACAGCTCGATATCGCCGATCAGCGGCACGCCATAGCGGACCGCGGCTTCCCCGATCGGGTGGCGATTGATCGGCACCCCGGGCGACACCACGATGCCGTGATAGCCCGACAGGTCGGCCGAAACCGGATCCGCCAGCTCCACCCGGTCCCCGAAGGCATTGGCCAGGGTCTGACGCGGCTCGTCCCGGCTATCCCAGGCGGTAACCTGCGCCCCGCTGGCCAGCAGCGCGCGGACCACCGCCAGCCCGGTCCGGGCCAGGCCAAGCACCGCATAGCGCCGTCCGGCAAAAAGGGGCGAGCAGATCATCGCGGCCCGGTCACCGCAGCTTCAGCGTCGACAGGCCGATCATCGCCAGAATGATCGAGACGATCCAGAAGCGGATCACCACCGTCGATTCCGCCCAGCCGAGCTTTTCGAAGTGGTGATGGATCGGCGCCATAAGGAACACCCGCTTGCCGGTGCGCTTGTAGACGAAGACCTGGATGATCACCGATACGGCCTCCATCACGAACAGCCCGCCGACGATGGCCAGCACGATCTCGTGGTGCGCGGCCACGGCGATGGCCCCCAGGGCGCCACCCAGCGCCAGGCTGCCGGTATCGCCCATGAACACGGCGGCCGGTGGGGCGTTGAACCATAGGAACGCCAATCCCGCGCCCATGATCCCGGCGCACAGGATCGCCAGCTCCCCCGCGCGCGGCACATAGGGAATGCCCAGGTAATGGGCATAGTCGATGCGGCCGGCCAGGTAGGCGATGATCGCGAAGGTGCCGGCCGCGATGATCACGGGCATGATCGCCAGCCCGTCAAGCCCGTCGGTCAGGTTCACCGCGTTGCCCGCGCCGACGATCACCACCGCGGCGAACACATAGTAAAGCGGGCCCAGCGGGATGTAGCGGCCCGACAGGAACGGAATGTACAGGTTGGTGCTGATCTGGCTGACGATGATCCAGGCGGCGATCCCGGCAACGACGAATTCCATCATCAGCCGCACCCGCCCGGGCACGCCCTTGTGGCTGTACTTCGTCACCTTGTCGAAATCGTCCATGAAGCCGATCGCGCCGAAGCCGACCGTCACCGCCAGGCACGCCCAGACGAAGGGGTTCCTGAGGTCCATCCACAGCAGCATCGACAGGACCAGCGCGATCAGGATCATCAGCCCGCCCATCGTCGGCGTGCCGCGCTTGGCGAGGTGGCTCTGCGGCCCGTCGTCGCGGATCGGCTGACCCTTGCCCTGCCGCACCCGCAGCATGCTGATGAAGCGCGGGCCGATGATCATGCCGATGACCAGGGCGGTCATCAGTGTCGCGCCGGCGCGGAAGGACTGGTAGCGGATCAGGTTCGCGATGCCGGGGAAATGCATCCATTCGGCCATGAGGTAGAGCATCGGTGCGCGAACCTAACCTTGTTGCGTGGTGAGCGCTTCGACGACCCGGCCCAGCCCCACCGAATTCGATCCCTTGACCAGCACGACGTCGCCATCGTTCAGGCCCAGCGCGGCGAGGATGTCGAGAGCCTCGGCCGCTGTCCGGCAATGGGCGAAGGGCATGGCTTTGCCAAGCGCGTTATCGCCCGATTTCCCCAGTTGCTCGGCCAGCGCGGCCATCTCCTCGCCGACCAGCACCGCCTGATCGACCCTGGCGGCAATCAGCGGCGCGGCCAGTTCGGCATGGAAGCGCGGACCATGCTCGCCCAGTTCCTTCATCGCCCCCAGCACCGCGATGCGCCGCCGCGCCGGGCTGTTGCCGAGCTGGGCCAGCGTGGCCTCCATCGAGGCCGGGTTCGCGTTGTAGCTTTCGTCGATGACCAGCGCGGTCCCGCCGGCGACGGGGACCACGTGCCGCGCGCCGCGCCCCTTCAGGCCCTCCAGCTCGGCCAGGGCCAGGCCCGCCGCACCCAGATCGCCCCCGACAGCGCGCACCGCAGCCATCACGGCCAGCGAATTGACCACCCAGTGATCTCCCGGCGAGGCGATGGTGTAGCACAGCCGGCGATCACCCATGTCGGCGGTCACCAGCGAACCGCCACCCGGGGCAGGCACGGCATCGAGCAGCCGAACGTCGGCCTCTGCCGACCGGCCGAACGACACCACCTGCGCCCGGACCAGCAGCGCCGCAGCGCGCAGCCGGGCGAAATGGGGGCTGTCGGCCGGAAGGATCGCCACGCCGCCAGGTTCGAGCCCGCGGACGATCTCGGCCTTGGCATCGGCAATCGCCTCGATCGAACCGAGGTTTTCGATATGCGCCGGAGCGATGGCGGTGATCATGGCGACGTTGGGCCGCACCTGCACCGTCAAGGCGGCGATTTCGCCGGCGTGGTTCATGCCCATCTCGTAAACGCCGAAAGTGCTGCCGGCCGGGGTGCGGGCCAGGCTGAGCGGAACGCCGACATGGTTGTTGTAGCTCTTGACCGAGCGGTGGGCCCGGCCGTGGCTCGCCCGGTCGAGCGCGGCGAACAGCGCTTCCTTGACGCTGGTCTTGCCGACCGATCCGGTCACCCCGATCACCCGGGCATCGGGCGCCAGGCGTGCGCGCGCCGCCGCACCCAGCGCCTCGAGCGCGCGGGTGGTATCGGCGACCAGCACGTGCGGCCAGGGCACCGGGCGATCGACCACGGCCGCCGCCGCCCCTTTGGCGAAGGCCCCCTCGAGGAAGCGGTGGCCGTCGGTGGTCTCGCCCTTCAGCGCGAAGAACAGATCCCCCTCGCGCACGTCGCGGCTGTCGATCTCGACTCCCGAAACCTGAAAGTCGCCGCTGGCCTGGCCGCCCGTTGCGGCGGCGATCTCGGCCGAAGTCCACAGGGCCAGCGGATAGGATTCGAAGGCCTCGACCGGCCAGTCGATCAGGGCTGCATGGGCATTCATGGCTGCGCGCACTCCCGTGCTACGGTGACGTCGTCGAAGGGCAGGACCCGCATCGCCTCGCCGCGGCCGATGATCTGGCCCTGTTCGTGCCCCTTGCCCGCGATCAGGACGATGTCGTCGCGGCCGGCCTCGGCCACGGCCGCGGCGATCGCCTCGCGCCGGCCCGCGATCTCGCGGGCACCGGGCGCGGCCGCCAGGATCGCGGCGCGGATCGCGGCCGGGTCCTCGCCGCGCGGATTGTCGTCCGTGACGATCGCCAGATCGGCCTGGTCGGCCGCGACCTTGCCCATCTCCGGGCGCTTGCCGGTATCGCGGTCGCCGCCTGCTCCGAACACCACGATCAGCCGCCCGCGGACGTGGGGGCGCAGGGCCGCAATGGCGGCGACGAGCCCGTCGGGCGTGTGGGCATAGTCGACATAGATCGGCGCGCCGGTGCGGGTTATCGCCGCCCGTTCGAGCCGTCCGCGCACCGGCTGGAGGCGCGACAGGCTTTCGAAGGTCCGCGCCGGATCGCCGCCCGTGGCCAGGACCAGCCCGGCCGCGACCAGCACGTTGGCGGCCTGATAGGCCCCGATCAGCGGCAGCTCGACCTTGAACGTGCGGTCCGCGCAGGCGATCTGGAGCGTCTGTCCGAGGTTGCCGGGAACCCGCGAGACCAGCCGGATGCCATCCCCCTTCTCGCCAACGCCCAGAACCCGCAGCCCGCGCGCCCGGGCCGTCGCCATGGCGCGATCGGACCACTCGTCGTCGGTCCAGATCACGGCCGTGCCATCGGCTGCGACCACTTCGGTGAACAGCCGCATCTTGGCCGCGAAATAGGCCTCCATCGTCCCGTGATAGTCGAGGTGGTCGCGGCTCAGGTTGGTGAAGGCCGCGGCCGCGACCCGCAGGCCCTCGTTGCGATACTGCGACAGGCCGTGGCTCGACGCCTCATAGGCGACGTGGCTCACGCCCTCGCGGGCGAGGCCGGCCATGTTGGCCAGGAAGGTGACGATGTCCGGGGTGGTCAGCCCGGTCGAGACGCTCTCGTCCGGGGTGGTGACGCCCAGGGTGCCGATCGACGCGGCGCGGTGCCCGGCCATGCGCCACAGCTGGCGGGTCATCTCGACGGTCGAGGTCTTGCCGTTGGTCCCGGTCACCGCGACGATGGTGTCCGGAATCGGGGTGAAGAACCCGGCCGCGAGGCGGGCGAAGGTCTGACGGGGCTGGTCGGACGCGATGTGGACCGCGCCATCGACCCGCGCCTCGGGCCGGGCGACCACGGCCACGGCCCCGCTGGCGACGGCGGCGGGAATGAAGTCCTCGCCGTTCACCGCCGAGCCCTGGAACGCGCCGAACACGGTGCCGGGAGCGACCTTGCGATGATCGATGGCGAAACCGGTGACGTTCTGCTCGGCCGCACCCGGCAGCCCGATCCCGGCCTCTGCGGCAAGGACACCCAGTTTCATTCACCTTCTCCGTTCGCGACCAGGGGGGACAGATCGGAGATGTCGATATCACGGGTCGCATCGGGCATCACCCCCAGCAGCGGCCCGATCCGGGGGACAACGCGGCCGACGATCGGGGCGGTGTTCCAGGCGGCGGTGCGCTGGCCCGAAGTGGCCTGGGTGCCCTGCGGCTCGTCGAGCATGGCGATCACCACGTAGCGCGGACGGTCCATCGGGAAAGCCGCGGCGAAGGTCGCGATCAGCGAGGTCTTGCGATAGCCGCCGGCCCCCGGCTTTTCGGCCGATCCGGTTTTCCCGCCGACGCGGTAGCCTGCCGCGTCGGCCTTCTTGCCGGTGCCGTCGACCACGATCATCCGCAGCAACTGGCGCATCCGCGCGCTGGTCGCGGCCTTGAACACGCGACGGCCCGCCGGAATCTGGTTCGGGGCAAGCTTGTGCAGCGTCGCGGGACGCCAGATCCCGCCGTTGACCAGCGCGGCATAGGCCGAGGCCAGGTGCAGCGGGGTGACGGCCAGGCCGTGCCCGTAGGACACGGTCATGGTGGTGATCCGCGCCCATTGCCCCTTCTCGCCGCGCGGCCACAGCGGGAAGCCCTTGGCCGGCAGTTCGATCTGCGGCCGGGCGTTCATCCCCAGCGATTCCATCACCGCCTTGAGCCGCAGCCCGCCGAGCTGGTCGGCGATCTGGGCGGTGACGATGTTGGACGAATGGATCAGCGCCTCCGGTACGTTGAGCGAGGCCCCGAAATTGTGGCTGTCGTGGATCTCGTACCCGCCGATCTTGAGCGGTGCGCCCGAGGGGTAGCGCCGCGACATGTCGGCGATCACCCCGGCGTCGATCGCGGCGGCGACGGTGATCGGCTTGAAGGTGGAGCCCAGTTCGTAGACCTGGTTGGTCACGCGGTTGAAGATGTTGCCGACATTGGCCTGGTCGATCAGGTTGGGATTGAACGAGGGCAGCGAGGCCAGGGCGACGATCTCGCCGCTGTCGACGTCGAGCACGATCCCGGCCGCGCCCTTGGCCGCGGACATCTGGATGCCGCGCATCAGCTCGTCCTCGAGCGCGCCCTGCACGCGGGTGTCGAGCGACAGCACCGCCGGATTGCCCCGGGTCGCGGGATCGGTCAGCGCCTTGTCGTAGACCTGCTCCATCCCGACATGGCCGCGCCCATCGGCCGAGACATAGCCGAGCACGTGCGCCGCCATCGAACCCTGCGGATAGTACCGCTCGTTCTCGCGCGGGAATTCGAGCGCGGGCTCCCCCAGGGCGTGGATGCGGTTGGCGTCCTCCGGCATGATCCGGCGGCGCAGGTATTGCGGCTTGCCCGAGGCCAGCTTGGCGGTCAGGGCGGCCAGGTCCTCGTCGGGGAAGATCCGCAGCAGGGCCGCGGCGACTTCGGCGGGCGACTTGACCAGGGCCGGACCATCGCCCAGCGCCCTGGGATTGAACCACAGCGAATAGGCGGGAAAGGCGCGGGCCAGCGGCACGCCGTTGCGATCGACGATCTCGCCGCGCGGCACCTGTCCATCGAACTCGGCCGTGCGGTCCGCGCCCTCTCCGGCCAGACCCAGCCAGGCGATCCGGCACAGCGCGACCACCCCGATGAAGGTGAACAGGGCGGCGACCAGGTAGACCCGCAGCTTGGCCACCAGCAGCGACCGCTGCCGGACGTTGACGAGCTGGACCCGTCCGGTCGAAATCGCGGTCGAGACGGTGATCGAGGTCATTCTTCCAGGGCCACCCGCGTGCTGCGGCCGGCAGCCTTCGCCGCCTTGGCCGGCTTTTCCACGTGCGACAGGCGCTCAACCGTCGCGGCCGGGCCGGCGATCGGCGTAACCCGCGCGATCCGCTGCGGACCCTGGCCCTTTTCCCCTTCGGCCCGGTGCGGGGTCTCGGCGGCCATGGCCTTGCCGGTCAGCGGATTGACCATGGCCGGAAAGCCGCTGTCCTCGGCCGGCGGCTCGGCCGCGGCGACCCGGATCATGTCGGGTGCGCCGGGGCCACGCGGCTTGCCCAGGGCAGCCAGCTGGCGTTCGCTCTCCAGATATTGCCCGGCGGTCGGCGCCTGATAGCCAAATTCCACATCGTTCAGCGCGGTCAGCTGCTGCTGGTTGGCGCGCGTCTCGAATTCGGTCTCGAGCAGGGTCTTCTCCTGCTTCAGCGCGGCGATCCGGCGCTCGGTCAGCCTGACCTGGCTCTTCACCGCATTGACCTTGAAGGTCAGGGCGATGGTCAGGGCAAAGCACACGACCAGGATCATGGCCCAACCGATCGACCTTGCGCGTGAGCGGGATAGCATCAGGCGGCCCTCCTGGCGGGTGCGGCGGTCCGCACGGCGGCACGCAGCGTGGCCGAACGGGAGCGCGGGTTGGCGGAGACTTCGTGGTCGGACGGACGGATCGCCTTGCTGACTGCCGCGAAGGTCGGCGCGAAAGCGGCGCGAGCGGCCGGGAGGTGGCGCGATCCGGTCGCGGTCGCCCCGCTCGCCTCGCGCAGGAACTGCTTGACGATGCGGTCTTCCAGGCTGTGGAAGCTGACCACCGCCAGGCGTCCGCCCTCGCCCAGCAGCGTTTCGGCCGCGGCCAGACCGGCGTGCAGCTCGTCCAGTTCGGCATTGACGTGGATCCGGATCGCCTGGAACGACCGGGTCGCCGGATCCTTCGGCGCGCCCGGCTTGTGGCCCAGGGCGCGGCGCACCACCGCGGCAAGCTGCCCGGTGGTGGTCAGCGGCCGCGCGGCGACAATCGCCCGGGCGACCCGACGCGACTGGCGCTCCTCGCCGTACTGATACAGCACGTCGGCGATCGCGCCCTCGGCGGCGGTGTTGAGGAAGTCAGCGGCGCTCTCGCCGTCCTGACCCATCCGCATGTCGAGCGGGCCGTCCGCGGCAAAGGCGAAGCCGCGCTGCGGCTGGTCGAGCTGCATCGAGGACACCCCGATGTCCATCACCACGCCATCGACCCGCGCCACGCCGGCCTCGGCCAGGCTGGCGACCATGTCCGAGAAGCGGCGCGGGTGCAGCACCAGGCGCGGCGGGTCCTCGCGCGTTTCCGGCCAGAGCGTGCCCGCGGCGATCGCGTCGGGATCGCGGTCGAAGGCATGGACCGTGGCCCCGGCGGCGAGCAGGCGGCGGGTGTAGCCCCCGGCGCCGAAGGTGGCGTCGACGATCACGTCACCCGGCTGCGGATTGAGCGCGGCAACCACCTCGTCGAGCAGCACGGGAATGTGAGCAGCCCCGACCGCGCTCATCGCTTGGCCTTTGCCAGGGCGTCTTCGGCCAGGTCCTCGCAGGCCAGTTGCGCGTGACGCCAGTCGGTCGGGTCGAGCGTCATCAGCTCGTCCGGATTGAAGATCAGGAACTCCGGCCCGGCCCCCTGAAAGTACAGGCGATCGGTGATGCGCGCGCCCTTGACGAAGCGCGCGGGGAGCACGAAGCGGCCGCTGTCGTCGAACGGCACCTTGAGGAAGCCGAACAACTGGGATGACCGCAACTGGCGATTGAACGGCTCGCCGCGGCGCAGCGCGTTCTCCTCCTCGCGGTCGAGCTGGAGATCGAGCTCGGCCTCGCGGCTGAGCCCGAAGGCGACCAGGCAGGTCAGCGTGGGGTGAAGCTGCAGGCACAGCTCCTTGCGACCGTCGCCCGATTCCTTGAGCGCCTTGCGGAAGTCCGGCGGCAGCACGAAGCGGTCCTTCTCGCCCTTCAGCGAGAAGCCCTGCCCGTTGTATCTGACGCGCCTGGTCTCCACCAGCCCCTGCCCCCACCCAGGGTTGATCCGAACACGGCCTCAAAAAGGAGCCTCACGCCGACGTGCGCTGGGACGCTGCCGGCCGTGCCGCCCGCCGAAACGGGCTCCTTCCTGTCCGATGGACCATATCCATAACCCGCATGCCGCGGGGTGGGAAGGTGTTTTTGCGGGAAAACGCGGGAAAACGCGTTCGAGTGATGGCTTATCAAGGATTTCCGTCACTTGCGTAGGGCACACGGCCGCTGCGACGCCACCGCACCGCCCAGAATAATCTTCGATATTTCTGATATTTAGCCGATACGGAAAACCCGATCCCGCATTTTCCCCGAATCTCCGCGCGGACGCGACGAGACCCGGCGCCCAGGCCGGGGAACGGAGAATCGGGGGCTCAGCGGGGAATCAGCGGACCGGAGTCGGCGTGCCGGATTCGGTGGGGCGGGCCGCCTCGGGCGAGGGCACCACACCGATGTCGGCCAAGGGATCGCCCTTGGCCGCGGGACTGGGTGCGCGGGCGCCCGGCGCCGGGACGACAGCCCCCTCGGCCATGCGGGCGCGATCCATGATGATGTTGGCCAATCCGACCAGCAGCAGCATCAGGCAGAGCCCCAGCAGGCCCACCTGCAGCCGGTGAATGGCCTGGGCGCGCAGCTCACGCGCGGTCGGCGGCATGAACACCTGCGGTCCGCTGCTGCCCGGGACCGAACCCTGGGGCTCGCGGGAAGGGCTGTTGGGCTTGGAGGCCATCGGGGCCAAGAGATAGTCGCAGTGGCGACGATCTGCAACCGGGGCGCACCGGGCCGTCGCGGCCGCGGGGTTCCAGGCCAGATCCGGGCCGGCCGCTCAGGGTGGGGAGCGGATGTTCTTCGATCCTCCCCCAGCGGGGGAGGGGGACCACCGAAGGTGGTGGAGGGGCACCCCGCCTTGACCAACTGCCGCGCCCCAAGGAGAGTGCCCCTCCACCATCCTGCGGATGGTCCCCCTCCCCGTGCCGGGGAGGAAGCAAAGGGCCGTTGAGCGCAATCGGTCGTTGAAATCTGTCCACGCAGCACACCCCTCGTCGTCCCGGGCTTGCCTGCCCTGACGCAGGTCAGGGACCCGGGACAGGGCTGTTCTTTCCCCACTGTCGCCACGCCAGCACTGCCCCGGGTCAAGGCCGGGGTGACGAGGGAGGGGGTATGCGTGATGGCCGTGTGAGGTGGGGAGCTGCCGTTCATCGATCCTCCCCTGTTTCATCCGCAGGATGCAACGGGGGAGGTGTCAGACGGCGAATGCCGGCTGACGGAGGGGGCCGGTTGCGGTCCCCCTCCACCCCGCTGCCTGCGGCAGCGCGGTCCCCCTCCCCCGTTGTGCTGCGCAAAACGGGGGAGGATCGGAATGCCCGCAACCGGGCGCCACCCGTCCTCGGCTGCCGCCCCGGCCCTACCCCTCACAGACGCCCTGTCCTTTTCGGCGCGTTGGGGGCAGCCGGTTACGCGAACGCTTCACCCGGCCGGGGCCGCGCTCCCGCTGAGCCAGGGAAACACCGGCAGGCCCTTCGCCCGCAGCCAGTCAGGATTGTAGAGCGTGGAAAGATAGCGGAAGCCGGTGTCGCAGAGGATCGTGGCGACGCGGCTGCCCTTCCCGAGCTGCCGGCCGAGCGCGACCGCGCCGGCCACGTTGATCCCGGACGACAGGCCCAGGCAGAGCCCTTCCTCCTGCAGCAGGCGGGTGACCCATTCCAGTCCTTCCTCGTCCGAGATGCGGAACTGGGTGTCGACCGGCGCGCCTTCCAGGTTGGCGGTGATCCGGCCCTGGCCGATCCCTTCGGCGACCGAACTGCCCTCGGCGCTCAGCTCGCCATGGGCGAAGTAGTTGTACAGCGCGGCACCGTGCGGATCGGTCAGCGCGATCGTGACATTGGGATCGAAGGCCTTCAGCCCCATCCCCACCCCGGCGAGCGTCCCGCCGGTGCCCGCCGCGCAGGTGAACCCGTCGATGCGGCCTTCGAGCTGGGCCCAGAGCTCGGGCGCGGTGCCTTCGATATGGGCCTTGCGGTTGGCGATGTTGTCGAACTGGTTGGCCCAGATCGCGCCCTCGGTCTCCTCGGCCAGGCGGCGCGAGGTGTGGACGAAGTGCCCGGGGTTGGAAAACGGCGCGGCCGGAACCAGGACAAGCTCGGCCCGCAGCGCGCGCAGCGTGTCCATCTTCTCGCGCGACTGGGTCTCGGGCATGACGATGATCGTCCTGTACCCGCGCGCATTGGCGACCAGGGCCAGGCCGATGCCGGTGTTGCCGGCCGTGCCTTCGACAATGGTCCCGCCGGGCTGCAGCGCGCCCCGCGCCTCGGCATCGCGGACGATCCACAGGGCAGCCCGGTCCTTGACCGAGGCGCCGGGATTGGCGAACTCGCACTTGCCCCAGATCTCGCACCCGGCGGCCTCGCTGGGGCCGCGCAGGAGGACAAGGGGGGTGTTGCCGATAAGGTCGAGGGTCGAGCGAACCGCAGGATTGGTCATGCAGCAGACCTAGGCGGCCCCGCCCGGAATCTCAATCCTCGGGCGCGATCGTCACGCGCAGCCCGTCGAGCGCGGGGCTCACGGTGACCTGGCACGACAGGCGCGAGGTTTCGTTGCGATGGTCCGAGCTGTCGAGCAGGTCGTCCTCGTCGGGGCTGATCGCCGGAAGGCTGCCAGCCATCGCCGGATCGACGTAGACGTGGCAGGTGGCGCACGAACAGCAACCGCCGCAAAGCGCCAGCAGTTCGTCAAAGCCGTTGTCGCGGATCGCTTCCATCACCGACACGCCGTCGGCAACCTCGATTTCCTTCTCGTTGCCGCTGCGGTCAACGATCACCAGCTTCGTCATTCGACAACTCCCACTCGATCCGGCGCAGGCCCAGAATTCCAGGCGCGGGTTTCGGAGCGGGCTGCTAATCCCTATGCAGGGGCTTGGCAAGCCGCAGGAGCGCGACCAAGCATGGGACTTTCCGCCGATCAGTTGCGCGATGGGCTTGACGCCCTCGCCGCCCGCGAACCGCGCCTGGGCGCAGCCCTGGAACGGGTCGGCTACCCCGAGCCGCGCATCCGCCCGCCCGGCTGGCAGACCATGCTGCGCACGATCGTCGGCCAGCAGGTTAGCGTGGCCGCCGCCGCCTCGATGTGGCGCAAGCTGGAGGCGGCGCTGGGCGAGACCTTCGAACCCGAACACCTGCTCAGCAAGGATTTCGACGAATTGCGCGCCTGCGGCCTGTCGCGCCAGAAGCAGGCCTATGCCCGCAGCCTGTGCGAGCTGACGGTCAGCGGGGAGCTGTGCTTCGCCAGCCTGCCCGCGGACGACGAGGAGGCCATCGCCCAACTGACCCGGATCAAGGGCATCGGGCGCTGGTCCGCCGAGATCTATCTGCTGTTCGCCGAAGGCCGTCCGGACATCTGGCCGGCCGGCGACCTCGCCGTCCAGGCCGGCCTGCACCGCATCCTGGGCCTGGACGAGCGGCCATCGGAGAAGGAGACCCGAGCCCTGGCGGAAGCCTGGCGCCCCCACCGCGGGGCGGCGGCGATCTTCACCTGGCACTGCTACAACAACGCGGCGCTGTAGGCCGGGTTGATGAATGGCTGGAGCGGGTTGGGAGAGGACATAGCCCTCTCCCCTTCAGGGGAGAGGGTTGGGAGAGGGGCCGGCGCGCATCACCGGCCCAAGACCAATTCGCACGCCCGCACATTGGCGCATCGCTAAAGCCATCGTCGCCCCGGGCTTGCCTGCCCTGACGCCGGTCAGGGACCCGGGACAAAGCGGTTCTTGCCCAGCCATCGCCACGCAAGCCCTGCCCCGGATCAAGTCCGGGACGACGATCAGGGGTGAGGTGATGTCCGTGCAGGGTGGGAAGCGGACGCTTTTCGATCCTCCCCTGTTTCATCCGCAGGATGCAACGGGGGAGGTGTCGGACGGCGAATGCCGGCTGACGGAGGGGGCCGGTTGCTGTCCCCCTCCACCCCGCTGCCTGCGGCAGCGCGGTCCCCCTCCCCCGTTGTGCTGCGCAAAACGGGGGAGGATCGGAAGGTCCATTCCCGGCCGCAATCGGCCGTTCGAAAGTGTCCTCCCGGCTCCGCCCTCCGCGCCCCGTTGACCCGCCCCGCCCGGCGCTCCATCGCTCCGTGCTGCTTATCCCGCGGATCGAGGGCCCCTGCCATGACCACCCCCGCCGGCCATACCGCGACCATCCTGCTGCTCGGCTCGGGCGAGCTGGGGCGGGAGTTCGTCATTTCGGCCAAGCGGCTGGGCGCGCGGGTGATTGCCTGCGATGCCTATGCCAACGCCCCGGCCATGCAGGTGGCCGATGCCTGCGAGGTCTTCTCCATGCTGGACGGCGAGGCCCTGGCGGCCGCGATCCGCCAGCACGCGCCGGACTTCGTCGTGCCCGAGGTCGAGGCCATCCGCACCGAGGTGCTGGCCGAGTTCGAGGCGGCCGGGACCAACGTGGTCCCCTCGGCCCGCGCGACGATCATGACGATGAACCGCGACCGCATCCGCGAGGTGGCGGCGGTCGAGCTGGGGCTGCGCACCTCGCGCTACCGCTATGCCGAGAGCCTGGCCGAGGTGGAGGCGGCGGTCGCCCACACCGGGCTGCCCTGCGTGATCAAGCCGGTGATGAGCTCGTCCGGCAAGGGCCAGTCGACCGTGCGCGAGGCGGGTGCGGTCGAGGCGGCCTGGGACTATGCCGTGGCCAACATGCGCGGCGACCGCGCCCGGGTGATCGTCGAGGAGTTCATTCCCTTCGACTACGAGATCACCCTGCTGACCGTGCGCAGCCGCGAGGGCGTGACCTTCTGCCCGCCGATCGGCCATCGCCAGGAGCGCGGTGACTACCAGGAATCCTGGCAGCCCGCGGCCATGTCCGCCCAGGCCCTGGCCGACGCCCAGGCCATGGCGCGCAAGGTGGTGGACAACCTGGGCGGCTATGGCCTGTTCGGGGTCGAGTTCTTCGTGCGGGGCGAGGACGTGATCTTTTCCGAGCTGTCCCCGCGCCCGCACGACACCGGCATGGTCACGCTGATTTCGCAGAACCTGACCGAGTTCGATCTGCACGCCCGCGCCGTGCTGGGCCTGCCGGTGCCGGCGGTGGAGCTGTACGGCCCGGCGGCCTCGGCGGTGATCCTGGCTGACCGCGACAGCTCGGCCTTCGGCTTTTCGGGCCAGGCCGATGCGCTGGCCACTCCGGGCGGGGCGGTGGACCTGCGGATCTTCGCCAAGCCGACCACCCGGCCCTATCGTCGCATGGGGGTCGCGCTGGCCCGCGCCGGGGATACGGACGAAGCGCGGCGGATTGCCGCCGAGGCGGCGGGCAAGGTGCGGATCGACTACCGCTGAGCCGCAGCGGCTCCGGCCGCCTGTTCGGCCTGCCGTTCCTGCCGCGCCGCGATCGCCTCTTCCAGCAGGAAGCTCTTGCGCTGCGGGGTGGGCATGTGATCGCCATAAAGGCCCAGCAGCCGCGAGATCGGCCCGCGCGCGCGCGCGCCGATCACCTCGATCGCCCGGGCCGCGGCATTGGGATCGAACCCGGCCCGCAGCGAGAGCCTGACCCCCAGCGCATCGGCATCGCGTTCCATCCGCGCACGCGTGGTGGAATCCGTGTTTTCCTTGCTGTGGCCCAGAATGACGTGCGCCATTTCATGGGCGATCACCGAGGCCAGTTGATCGTCCTGCGGCAGGGCCTCTTCCAGCCCGCTGTTGATGAAGGCCATGCCGGATGAGGCGCTGGCGTTGGGCTTGACCTGCGCCACCAGGCGCACCGGGATGGCGCAGCCCATGTCGCCGGTCAGGGTCACGGTCAGCGGGGTGCCATTGCGATCGATGCGCAATTCCAGCCGGTTGAGCTCGGGCTGGGCCTGCTCCGCCCGCAGGAAGGTGGTGGCGAACCCGGGACCGGTCCAGTCGTGGCCGTTGACCGCCATGATCCGGTCCTGCACGCGCAGCCCGGCCCGGCCGGCCGGACTGACGGGGACGACCTGGGTCACGCCGAAGCCGTCGGGCTCGACCGGCTGCCCCGACGGGAGCGGGGGAGCCCCGGGGGCACGCTTGCGATAAGCGGTCAGGCCGAAGTCCCAGCGCCGGCGGGGGCACTTGTCGGCATTGGCCACCAGCAATTGCCGGGCCAGCCGGGCGACGCGGGCGGATGGCGCCTCGCCGTCCGAACCGGCGGTGGCTGCGGTCGGGGCGGCGGCGCCATCCGCCTGGGCGGCGCGGGCCGATGACAGGGGCACCAGCGCCGCGATGCAGCCACAGACCGGCAGGACAAGCCGCAAGACAACCATGATTTCTCCCGTCGGACCCGTGGGCGTTCTTGCCAGGGGCTACTGTATGGCGGCTTAACCGCGCCTTCTTGGCAGCCCCGGGAGGATCGCCTAAGCCGCCCTTCATGCCTGTTTGCCACCTTTCCGCCACCGCGCTGGCCTGCCGCCGGGGGGATCGCGTGCTGTTCCGGGGGCTCGACCTGACGCTGCAGGCCGGACAGGCCTGCCAGGTGGCCGGAGCGAACGGGATCGGCAAGTCCAGCCTGATCCGCCTGCTCGCCGGCCTGGCCGAGCCCTTCGCCGGCACGGTCGAGCGGCACGGCGAGGCCGGCCTGGTGGACGAGCGGCCCGGGCTCGACCCCCACCTCCCGCTGGGCCGTGCCCTGGCCTTCTGGGAGCGGTTCGACGGGCGCAGCGCCGAGGCGGTCGGCCGGCTCGGACTGGGCGACCTGGCCGACGTGCCGGTGCGGTTCCTGTCGACCGGCCAGAAGAAGCGCGCCGCCCTGGCCCGGCTGATCGCGCAAGGCGCGCCGGTCTGGCTGCTCGACGAGCCGCTCAACGGGCTCGACGTCGATGCCGTCGCGCTGGTCGAGACGATCGTGGCCGAGCATTGCGCGGCGGGGGGGCTGGCGGTGGTCGCCTCGCACCAGCCGATCGCCCTGCCCGGCGCGCAGCGGATCGAACTGCGGGATTTCGCGGCATGAGCGCGCCGTCGTCGGCACCCACACTGGCCCGACGCCTCGCCGCCTTGCTGCGCCGCGATCTGGCGCTGCTGCTGCTGGGCGGGCGACGTGGCGGGGCCATGCTGCCGCTGTTGTTCTTCGTCGCCGTCGCCATGCTGTTCCCCTTCGCGGTCGGTCCCGACGCGCAGGTGCTCGCCCGCACCGGCGGCGGGGTGATCTGGGTTGCCGCGCTGCTCGCCGCGATCCTCCCGCTCGACCGCCTGGTCGAGCCCGATCTGGAGCTCGGCCTGTTCGATCAGTGGGCGCTGCGCGGCCTGGCCGAGGAATGGATCATGGCGGTGCGCGTGATCGCCCACTGGCTGAGCTTCGGCCCCCCGCTGATGCTGGCCGCCCTGCCCGCCTCGGCGCTGCTGGGGATCGGTGCCGAGACGCTGCGCACGGTCGAGCTGGGCTTGCTGGTCGGCACGCCCGGGCTGGCGGCAATCGGCGTGATGGTCGCGGCCCTCACCGCCGGGCTGCGCGGCGGCGCGGCCCTGGCGGGGCTGCTGGTGATCCCGCTCGCCGTGCCGCTGCTGGTGTTCGGGGCGGGCAGCCTGGCCCCCGGCGGCGAGACCGGCATCGCCCTGACCGCGGCGGTCAGCCTGGTCCTGCTGGCGATCGCCCCGTTCGCCGGAGGTGCTGCGGTGCGGGCGGCAAGGGCCTGAGGGTTCGCGCCAAGTTTTCAGAGCGTTTAGAGGTTTCTTTTGGTTCGCGCAGAGGCGCAGAGGCGCGGAGTGGTAGCGCCTGACCTCCGCGAAGCGGCTTCAATGGGCCTTTCCGCCTGGGGTGGTCACTGACTTGCAAGCGACTTCGTCGCGGGGGCTACATCTCCGCGCCTCTGCGCCTCTGCGCGAACCGAAAATCAGTAAGGCGGCTTGTGCAGGCCCGTCGGGCTGAGCGTGAAGATCTCGCAGCCGTCCTCGGTGATGCCGATCGAATGCTCGAACTGCGCCGAGAGCGAGCGGTCGCGGGTCACCGCGGTCCAGCCGTCGTCGAGCATCTTCACCCCCGGCTTGCCCAGGTTGATCATCGGTTCGATGGTGAAGAACATGCCCGGGACCAGCTCCGGCCCGGTGCCGGCGCGGGCGGCGTGGACCACCTCGGGTGCATCGTGGAACAGACGGCCCAGTCCATGCCCGCAAAACTCGCGCACCACGCCATAGCGGTGCGCCTCGGCATGCCGCTGGATCACGGCGCCGATGTCACCCAGGCGCTTGCCGGGCTTGGCCTGTTCGATCCCCAGCATCAGGCACTCGTAAGTCACCTCGACCAACCGGCGGGCCTTCAGCGGCACGTCGCCGACCAGGTACATGCGGCTGGAATCCCCGTGCCAGCCATCCAGCAGCGGGGTGACGTCGATGTTGACGATGTCCCCGTCGCGCAGAACCTTGTCCCCGGGAATGCCGTGGCAGATCACGTTGTTGATCGACGTGCAGCACGAATGGGCATAACCCCGGTAGCCCAGCGTGGCGGGGATCGCCCCGCCATCGAGCGTCATCTGCCGGACGAAGTCATCGATCGCGCCGGTGGTCACCCCGGGCTGGACGAACGGCACCAGCGCATCGAGGATCTCGGCCGCCAGCCGGCCGGCGCGGCGCATGCCCTCGAAGGCCTCCGGGCCATGCAGCTTGATCGTGCCGTCGCGCAGGACGGTCTCATCGGCGGTGACGGTCTGGTACTGGGTCATCCCCGGCATCTAGCGCTTCCCGGCCCGATTTGCGAGACGTTCTCAAGGGTTGCCTCGCGTTTTTCCTCTCGCATCGCCGATCGGGCTGGGCCAAGGTGCCGCGCGCATGACCGACAAGCACGATCTGATCCAGCCCGACCGCGGCCAGCCGGCCACGGCCCTCCACCTCGTCAGCAAGGATGGCTTCGCCGATTGGGCCAAGCGCCTCAACGCCGGCCAGCGCGCGGCCCTGGCTGCGCAGAAGTTCGAGGGTGCGGGCTACGAGACCGCGATCGTGCCCGATGGCGACGGCTGGTTCGCGGTGGGCGGCGTGGCCAACCCGGGCGCGCTGTCGAGCTGGTGCCTGGCCAGGCTGGCCGAAGTCCTGCCGGCGGGAACCTATCGGCTGGAGGAGGATGCCCCGGGACCGGCGCTGCTCGGCTGGGTCACGGCGCAGTATCGCTTCGACCGCTACCGCAGCGAGGCGCCGGACGAGGCGCCCCGGGTGCTGGTGACCAAGGAGGTCAAGGCGATCGCGCCCGCGCTGGCCGAGGCCGCCGCCACCGAACTGGTCCGCGATCTGGTCAACACGCCGGCCGAGGACATGGGCCCGGCCGAGCTCGAGGCCGTCGCCACGGCGCTGGCCAAGGCCCACCGGGCCGAACTCCACGTGACCAAGGGCGATCTGCTGGAGCGCGACTATCCGATGGTCCACATGGTCGGCCGCGCCGCCGGCCGGGCCCATGCGCCGCGCCTGATCGAGCTGGAATGGGGCGATCCGACCCATCCCCGCGTGGCGGTGATCGGCAAGGGGGTCTGTTTCGATTCGGGCGGGCTGGACATCAAGCCCAGCTCGGCGATGCTGCTGATGAAGAAGGACATGGGCGGCGCCGCCCATGCCCTGGCCCTGGCCCAGTTGATCATGCAGGCGGCCCTGCCGATCCGCCTGCACCTGCTGATCCCGGCGGTGGAGAATGCGATCTCCGGCAATGCCTTCCGCCCCGGCGACGTGCTGCGCAGCCGGGCCGGCCTGTCGGTGGAGATCGGCAACACCGATGCCGAGGGCCGGCTGGTCCTGGGCGACGCGCTGGCCCGCGCGGGGGAACTCAAGCCCGCGCTGGTGATCGATTTCGCCACCCTGACCGGTGCGGCCAGGGTCGCCCTCGGGCCGGACCTGCCCGCCATGTTCGCCCGCCAGGACGCCACGGCCGAAGCCCTGCTGGCGGCCGGCACCGCCTGCGACGATCCGTGCTGGCGGCTGCCGCTGTGGTCCGGCTATCGCGATTACCTGAAATCCGACGTGGCCGATCTGAACAATTCGCCCAGCAACGGCTTCGCCGGGACCATCGCGGCGGCCCTGTTCCTTGACCGGTTCGTGCCGGACGGGGTCGACTGGGCCCATTTCGACACCTTCGCCTGGCGCCCGGTGGCCAAGCCCGGCCGGCCCAAGGGGGGCGAGGCCCTGGGCCTGCGCGCCGCCTGGCATATGCTGCGGGGCCGCTTTGGGGCCTGAGCGGAGCCATCGGCCGGGTTCGGCGCCCTTCCTCCTGCGCCGCACGGGGATGACTGCGGGCGTCAACTTGCCTGAAAGCCTGCTATTGTATAAGCGCCCCGGTTCGCATGCGAGAGGGGCCCCGGAAGGTTTGACCGACATTGCCGCCATGACCACGCCCGGAATCAGCTACTCGCTGTCCGGGCCCAGCGAGAAGCACGATCCCGCCCACCTGCCGGTGCGGGGCGATCTTGCCCATATCCGCCTCGCCGGAAAGGTGTTCGTGCCGCACTACGTCGTCCCCCTGCCCCACCGGGTCAACGGCGCCGGCACCCAGGTGCTGAGCGCGGCCCGCGCCGATGCCGAGGTGCTGGCGGTCCTGCCCACGGGCACCGGCTTCCAGGTGCTGGACCTGGCCGGAACCTGGGCCTGGGGCCAGGTGGGCGAAGCCGATGCCGAGGATGGCCTGGTCGGCTATGTCCCGGCCGAGGCCCTGCACGCGGTCGAATAACGGGGAGCGGAATGACCCGGACCGTCTTCATCGATGGCGCGGTCGGCACGACCGGGCTGGAAATCGCCGAGCGCCTGGCGGGGCGCCCTGAATTCCACCTGATCACCCTGCCCGAGGCGCGCCGCAAGGACGATGCCGCCCGGGCCGAGGCGCTCAACGCGGCCGATTTCGTCATTCTCTGCCTGCCCGACGATGCCGCGCGGGCTGCCGTGGCGATGATCGCCAACGACACCACCCGGGTGATCGACGCCTCGACCGCGCACCGTGTCGCGCCCGGCTGGACCTATGGCTTTCCCGAGGTGGTCGGGCGCGAGGCGATCGCCGCGGCAGCGCGGGTCGCCAACCCGGGCTGCTATCCGACCGGCTTCATCGGCCTGCTCGCCCCGCTGGTCCGCGCCGGCCTGCTCCCGGCGGACTGGCCCTACACGGTCAATGCCGTGTCCGGCTATTCCGGCGGCGGCAAGGCGCTGATCGAACGCTTCGAGGCCGATCCGGATATCGCCTTCCGCGACTATGGGCTGGCCCTGGGGCACAAGCACATCGGCGAGATGCAGCGACTCTGCGGTCTGGCGCACCCGCCGGTCTTCGCCCCCGCGGTGATCCCCGCCCATCGCGGCATGGTGGTCGAAATCCCGCTGCCGCTCGCGGCGATGCCCGGCGCCGCCGGCCCGGATGCGCTGCGCGACGCCCTGGCTTCGTTCTATGCCGATTCGCCGCTGGTCCGGGTCGTGGCCGATCCGGCCGATGAACTGCTGCTGCGCCGCTCGGCCAGCCCGTGGGACGGGCTCGAGCTGCGCGTGTTCGGCGCGGCCGATGGCACCCAGGCGCGCCTGATCGCCGTGCTCGACAACCTGGGCAAGGGCGCCAGCGGCGCCGCCGTGCAGAATCTCAACCTGATGGCCGGCCTGCCCGAAACGTCGGGACTGCACGGCTGACGATCTGCCTGTTTTTAAGGCAGGGCGCGCACAATTTTTGGGCATCATTCCCCACGATTGCCTGACAGGTAATTTCGCCGTCGTTGGCCTGCCAGACGCGAATCTTGCGAATCCACTCTTTTCGATCCGTCGCCCTTGGCCTAGGGCTGACGAAGGTCTCTGGCACGATTCTTGATACCAACGGCCCGAGACAAGGGACATCCGGTCCGGTCAACATGACCGCCAGGGCGGACATGGGCGATCGGACCACGCGCAGGGGTCTACGTGACGTGAAAAAGATCGAAGCGATCATCAAGCCGTTCAAGCTCGACGAGGTGAAGGAGGCGCTGCACGAAATCGGCGTGTCCGGCATCACCGTCACCGAGGCCAAGGGCTTCGGCCGCCAGAAGGGGCACACCGAGCTGTACCGCGGCGCCGAGTACGTCGTCGACTTCCTGCCCAAGGTGAAGCTCGAAGTGGTCGTGCCCGACGAACTGGCCGAGCGCACCGTCGAGGCGATCGCCGCCGCAGCCCAGACCGGGCGGATCGGCGACGGCAAGATTTTCGTCATCCCGATCGAAAGCGCGCTGCGCATCCGTACGGGTGAACGGGACGACGCGGCGATCTGATCCGTCCGGACAGGTCAAGGCGTCACAGGGGTAGACATCATCACCGGTTTCCATCGTCCCGGCCCATCCGGGGCGAAGGAAAGAATACAACAAAGGGATCACGAATGACCAAGGCTAGCGACGTCCTCCAGCGCATCAAGGACGAGGAAATCCAGTGGGTTGACCTGCGGTTCACCGACCCGAAGGGCAAGTGGCAGCACCTGACGATGGTCGCCTCGGTGCTTGGCGAAGGCGAGCTGGAAGACGGGCTGATGTTCGACGGTTCGTCGATCGAGGGCTGGAAGGCCATCAACGAGTCCGACATGATCCTGAAGCCCGATCTGGACTCGGTCTATGTCGATCCGTTCTCGGCCACGCCGATGCTGATCATCAACTGCGACATCGTCGAGCCCTCGACCGGTGACCTCTACGCCCGCGACCCGCGCTCGACCGCCAAGCGCGCCGAGGCCTACGTCAAGGCCACCGGCATCGGCGACACCGTCTATGTCGGTCCGGAAGCCGAATTCTTCGTGTTCGACGACGTCCGCTTCTATGACGGCTACAACGGCAACGGCTTCTCGATCGACGACATCGAGCTGCCGACCAACTCGAACAAGGAATACGAAGGCGGCAACCTCGCCCACCGTCCGCGCGCCAAGGGCGGCTACTTCCCGGTCGCCCCGGTCGACAGCCTGGTCGACATCCGCGGCGAGATGGTCTCGACCATGATCGAGATGGGCCTGCCCTGCGACAAGCACCACCACGAGGTCGCCTCGGCGCAGCACGAGCTGGGTCTGACCTTCGGCACCCTGGTGCAGACCGCCGACCGCATGCAGGTCTACAAGTACGTCGTGCACCAGGTCGCCCAGGCCTATGGCAAGACCGCCACGTTCATGCCCAAGCCGATCATGAAGGACAACGGATCGGGCATGCACACGCACATCTCGATCTGGAAGGAAGGCAACCCGCTGTTCGCCGGCAACGGCTATGCCGGTCTGTCGGACATGTGCCTGTACTTCATCGGCGGCGTCATCAAGCACGCCAAGGCGCTGAACGCCTTCACCAACCCGACCACCAACAGCTACAAGCGCCTGGTGCCGGGCTATGAAGCCCCCGTGCTGCTGGCCTATTCGGCCCGCAACCGTTCGGCCTCGTGCCGCATCCCCTATGGCGCCGGCGCCAAGGCGAAGCGCGTGGAGTTCCGCTTCCCCGACGCGATGGCCAACCCCTACCTCGCCTACTCGGCGCTGCTGATGGCCGGTCTCGACGGGATCAAGAACAAGATCCACCCGGGCGAAGCCATGGACAAGAACCTGTACGACCTGCCCCCGGCCGAGCTGGCCGAGGTCCCGACCGTCTGCGGTTCGCTGCGTGAGGCGCTGGAATCGCTCGAGGCCGATCACGACTTCCTGCTGGAAGGCGGCGTGTTCACCAAGGACCAGATCGAAGCCTATATCGAACTGAAGTGGCCGGAAGTGCTGCGCTGGGAAACCACGCCGTCGGCGGTCGAGTTCGACATGTACTATTCGGCCTGATCCCTTCGGATCACCGAGACAGGAAGGGCGCTCCGGGCAACCGGGGCGCCTTTTCCGTTGGGGCCGCGCGCGGGCACCAGCCGGCCGCGCTGTCCTACTCGCCGCGCCCATGCCACACTGCGCGCGGTTCTTTGCATCGTTGTCTTGCCGCACCGGGCAAACTTCCCTTTGCCGGTCGCACCAGGGTGAACTTCACGAAGTTCGCGCGGCTCCGACGCAGATCCCCGCAGCCTTTTCCACAAGCCGCGCGGACTCGGGACCAACCGTTTGCAACGCCCGACGAACCGCAGACTGGGCAGGTTTCCGAATCTCTCCCCGTGGGCCAGACCGGCCCGCGATGACGGGACGGGTTCTTGGTGCGATCACGGCAGCGCTGGTGCTGCTCGCCACGCCGGTGGAGGCGCAGGCGCGCATCCAGTGCGTGGCCTTTGCCCGGGCCCATTCGCTGATCCAGTTGGCCGGCAACGCGCGCGACTGGTGGGCCAGGGCGCTGGGCATCTACCAGCGCGGCCAGACCCCCCGCGCCGGATCGGTCCTGGCCTTTCGCGCCACCGGATCGATGCCGATGGGTCATGTCGCGGTGGTCAGCAAGGTGATCGACGATCGTCACGTGCTGCTGGATCACGCCAACTGGTCGCGCCCCGGGCAGGTCGAACGCGGCGTCATGGCGGTCGACGTGTCGGCCGGGGGAGACTGGAGTGCGGTGCGGGTGTGGCATGCGCCCTCGCGGTCGCTCGGTGTGCGCGTCAGCCCGGCCTTCGGGTTCATCTATCCCGCCGCCGAAGCCACTCTGGCAACCGCGCGGGCCGCAGGCGCGGCGTTGGGCCTGAAGCGCTGACCGGCGCTCACACCGCCAGGCGGTAGGACCTGACCTTGTCGGTGGCGAGCAGGCCGATCACCTGCTCCGGCGTCAGGGCGCGCCAGTAGAGATAGCCCTGAACGTACTGGCAGCCCGCCGCATGGACCAGTTGCTGCTGGAGCAGTGTCTCGACCCCTTCGGCCACGACCTTCATCCGCAAGGTGCGGCCCAGCGCCACGATCGCGCGGAGGATCGACTGGGCGTCGATGTCGCTTTCGATCCCCTGCACGAAGCTGCGGTCGATCTTGATCCGGTCGAACTGGAAGGTGCGCAGATAGGCGAGCGAGGAATAGCCGGTCCCGAAATCGTCCAACGCGACGCGGAAGCCCATGTCCTGCAGTTCGGCGAGCAGATCCAGCACGCGTTGTGACCGGTCGAGCAGGACGCCCTCGGTGATCTCGAAGCTGAAGCGGCTGGGATCGACGCATTCCTCGCCGATCAGGCGTCGCAGGGTGCCGACGAAGTCGCGCGTGACCAGCTGGAGCGGGGACAGGTTGATCGAGATCTCGGCCAGCCCGAAATCGTGGCTGTCGGCAAAGACCCGGCGAAGCACCCATTCGCCCAGTTCGGGCATCAATCCGGACTGTTCCGCCACCGGCACGAAGGTACCCGGGCTGATGTCCCCGCGTTCCGGGTGGTGCCAGCGCACCAGCGCCTCGAACCCCGCAATCGAGCCATCGGCCAGGTTGATGATTGGCTGATAGGCCATGGCAAGGTGATCGCAGGCGATCGCGCGGCGCAGCTCGCCTTCGATGTCGCGCCGCCAGCGGATGGTCGCGTCGAGCTCGGCCGTGAAGCGGCGATAGCGGGCGCGGCCCTTGGCCTTGGCTTCGAACAGCGCCACGTCGGCGTTCCGCAGCACCGCCTTGGCATCGGCCGCCTGCTCCGGACCCCACGAAATGCCGCAGGACACGGTGATCGCCACGGTCTGCCCGAACACCATGAAGGGTTCGGCGAACAGGGCCATCAGTTCGGCCCCCAGCTCGTCGGCGCAGGTCCGTCCATCGGCGCCGCGGCGGACCAGCACGAACTCGTCGCTGGCAAGCCGCCCCAGCACGTCGCCGGGACGCAGGGTCCGGCGCAGGCGCTCGGCGACCTGGACCAGCACGTCGTCACCGACATGATGGCCCACGGTTTCGTTGATCGCCTTGAACCGGTCGAGGTCGAAGTAGGCCAGCACCACCTGCTCGCCACTGTCCCGGCATTCCTCGAGCAGCGCAGTCAGGCGCTGCATCACATGGGTGCGGTTGGGCAAGCCGAGCAGGGAATCGTGCAGCGCGATATGCTGGGCCCGCGCCTCACTGGCGGCCAGTTCGCGCGAAACGCGGATGGCTTCGCGAATCCCGACCGCGCCAATCGCGAGGACCAGACAGTAAAACAGGATGTAGCCGGCCAGCAGCGGCGCCGTGCGCACCAACAGCAGTGGGCCGACCACGTGGGGTTGCCAGGTGAGCCAGCCCAGTTCGCGGTCGTTTCCGTCCACCATGGCCATCGCATTGCGCCGGGTCGAGGCCGGTGGGCCGCGTTCCAGCCGCAAGTCCGTCAACAGGGTCGCCCCGCCGATGCGGGCCAGCAGAGCCGGGTCGATGTCGCGCACGGTCACCAGCAGGTTGGGCCGTTGTCGCAGCAGCTCGAAATGGGAGTCGGGCAGGACGGTGATGACCGTCATCAGGGCCGGGCGGCCATGATGATCGATCAGGCCGCCGTATCGCCGCCGCAAGGGACGTCCATCGGCACCGAACGGCCAGCGGGCATCGGTCAACTGGCGATAGGTCACCGGGCGGCCGCTGAGCGATGTGTCGCTGTCGACGATCCGCAGCGCCGCGCGGACTTGCGGAACCAGGGCCCGATAGCGAGATGGGCGGCCCGAATTGCCCCCCTCCCAACTGCGCAGCAGCTCTCCCTGCGGGTCGATCAGGTAGATCGCGTTGGCCCCCAGCGTCTCGGTCAGGAACGTGCCGAAGTAGGTGTCGGTCCAGGTCGGGTCGATGCGATGGCCCTGTCCGGCGTTGCGCATGGCATCGTCCCAGGTCACCTGCAGCGTCTGGGTGTCCATCAACCCGCGAACGGTGACCTCGATCTGGTTCTCGAGCAACTGGCGTTCACCGGCGCGGATCGCCTCGTCGGCGGTGCGGGTGGCGTGGAAGAAACCCCCGACCAGTGCTGCGGTGAAGGTGGCCAGCGCAACGAAGATGACCAGCATCGCCCGGCGCATGCCGGCTTCCGCGCGCACGAGACCGCGGAACATCTGACCAAGCTTGTCCCTGGACGCCATGGCATCGGCTATGACCGCCCGACCCGAAAATCTGGTTAATCTGGCCCCAACAATTCAGCGGAAGAACACCGATCCGGCCTAGACCCTTTGGCAAGACCTGACCTGCCGGAAAGCCGCACAAAGGCGTGGGTTCAAACGATCTCAGTAATCCTTGCTGACCCGGGCATCGATCCCCTGCCGACCCAGGCTGGAAACGCTCGCCAGGATCGAGAGCCAGCGGGTCACCCGGTACTCCAACTGGGTGGCGTTGTAGCCCCGTCCGTCGGTGACGATCTCGGCATAGAACCGCCGACCCAGGTTCTTGCCGACCGCCACCGACGTGCCGCGTCCGGTGGTCGCGTCGGCGCCCATGATGCGCAACCGGTCCAGCCCGATCGCGGTGCGCAGCTTGTTGATCGGATCAAGGCCCCCGCCTCCGCGCAGCGACGCCAGGGCCGCCCCGATCTGGACCGCCTCAGGGGTGGACAACTGGGTGATCGAGCTGCCGAACAGCAGGCGCGAAAGCAACTCCTCCTCGGGCAGGGAGGGCACCGAGCTGAACCGGATCTCTGGCTTGCCTGCCGTACCCTGGACCGCCACCGTGGCGGTCAGGTTGGTCACCTCGGCGGTGGCGGCGATGTCCAGGCGGGGATCGGGCGGGCTGTTGCCATCGAAGCGGATCACCCCCTTGGTCAGTTCGAAGCGCTTGCCGGCAAAGTCGTACCCGCCCCGCACCAGTTGCGCCTGGCCCTGGATGGCGGGGGCATCCGTCGTTCCGCGCAGGCGGATGTCGGCCCCCCATTCGCTGTCGAGCCCGAGGCCACGCACATCGATCCGGCCATCCCCGTGAGCGTCGATCAGGTAGCGCCACGGCGCTGCCGGAGCGCGGGTCGGGGCCATGTCGGCACGCGGATTGATCTCGCGGGTACGGACATTGGGCAGTTCGGCCGTGACCGAGGCCCGGCCGAGATTCCAGCGCGCGGCGCCGATCGTCACCCGCCCGGCGATCGTCCCGCCGACCCCGTTGGAGACGATCCGCAAGGGCCCGCTGATCGTCGCGGCCATGTCGTCACGTGCGATCAGCTCGGCGTCGCGGGCCGCCAGCCGCAGGTCGATCGCCGGGCCATGTCCTACGCCCAGGCCCGACAGGTCGACCATGCCGCTGCCGCTGACCTGGCCGCCGTTGCGGGCCGTGCCGCTGAACGCCGCCAGTTGCAGGCGCGATCCGGCGAAGGTGCCGCGCGCCGACACATTGCGCATGTCGGTTCCGGTCAGGGCGCTCTGCAGGCGCAGGCCGCTGCTGGCGAGCGAACCGTTGATGACCGGGTCCTTCAGCGCCCCGGTGATATCGGCCGCCACGTCGATCGGACCGTTCAGATCGAAGGTCTCCAGCGCGGCCAGCCGCCACAGCGCGTCAGCAGGGCCCGAATAGCGCAATTGCCCGAACAGGGCGCCGGCCTGCAGCCGCTCGATCAGGGTGCCGGCCGCGGGCAGACGATCGATCCGCCCCTGCAACCGTCCCCGCACCGCCCCGCCTTCGCGCACCACGGCGCGGGTTTCGAGGCTATCGGCGGCCAGCCGGGCAACGATGGCGAGATCGATCGGGCGCGAGCTGAGCACCAGGCCCGAGCGGGTCAATCCCCGCACGTCGAGCCGCGCCTCGGCGGTCGGCACGCCCTCCGCCGAAGCCCGCCAGGCCACCGTGCCGGACGCCTTGCCGCCCAGCCCGAGATCGGCCGTCACGATGTCGATCAGGTCCAGCGGCATGTCCGCCATGGCCAGATCGAGCCGGGTCTCGCCATCGAACCGGCCCGAGGCGATCAGCCGCCCCCCGGCGAAATCGATCTGGCTGGGGGCCAGCTCCCACCCGTCCCCTGCCCGGGTCAATACCGCCCGGCGCGGCATGGCGATGCGCTGCCCGGCATAGTCGCCCTGAGCCAGCAGACGGTACTGGTCGGGGCTGATGTCGGCCAGGACCTGCAGCGCGAACCGGCTGCCGCGAGGCCCGGAGAGCGAGGCGTTGACCTTGCCGACCCCGTCCTTCAGCGCGGCGTTGGCGGCGATCCGCCCGATGAACAGGCTGCCCTGCTGCACCCCTTCGGCGAACAGGTTGCCGCTGACCGTGGAGTGCCCGTCGATCAGGCTGCCGCTGGCGCTGACCCGAGCCAGGGCGATGCCCAGGGGGGTGGTCCCGCCGAACCTCGCATTCTCGGCCGTCAGCGCCAGGTCAAAGCCCTGGCCGCCATCGCGCGGGGCGAGGCGGATCGTTCCGTCGAGCCCGCCTCCGGCCAGGGCGAGCGCTCCGGTCGCGGCCGTCTGACCCAGCGTAAGCTCACCGGTCACGGCCGTCTGCCAGACCTTCATCTCTTCCACCACGATGCGGGTGTCGCCTCCCGGGGGCGAATGGAGCCCGAGGCGCCCCTCGAACGGCCCAAGCCGCGATTGCCCGGCGGTCTCGATCCGGAAGCCTTGCGCGATCGGCGCCAGGGCCACCCGAACGTCGCGCAGGCCCGCCGCCGGCAGGGGGTCGGCCAGAACCAGCACTGCATGCGGCCCATCCTTTGCGACCGAAGCCTGCAGCGTGAACCGGCCGTACTGGACGTGCTTGCCCGTGCCGGACAGCGTGGTCACGCCGCCGGGCAGGTTGCGGCCGCTCAGCGCCACCGCCAGCTTGCTGCCGTCGATCGCGAAGCGCTGGAACAGCAGGGGCTGGGCGCCGCCCACCCGGACCCCGCCGGCAAAGCGGATACCGGTGCCGGCCAGCGTGGTCAGGGTCGCGTTGCGGACCTGGGTCATCCGCCCGCGCACGGCCGCGTCGACCAGCAACGGCCGCCGCCCGAACCGGGCGTCGAGCCGGAGATCGGCGTTGGCCAGGCCCAGATTGGCGAGGACAACGTCACGCGCGGCGACCGGTCCGGTCAGGCGGTACTCGCCCTGCGCGGTGTCCCCGGCCAGGGTGAGCGAGGCCCCCAGGCCCGGCGCACCGACCACAAGATCGCCCGAGGACAGGCGCGTCCCGCCGAGCCGGATCGTTCCCCGCGCCCGGCCGCTGGTCAGGCGGGGATCGACCATGGCATTGCCGGTCACGATCCGGCCGGTGGTCAGGTCGACCGGCAGCGACCAGCCCTTGGCGCTGCGCAGGATCTTACCCTGCTGAACCACGTTCGCCGCCGCGAAGCCAACATAGACGATCCGTGCCGCGGTGAAGCGGTGATCCACGGCAAGCTCGCGCAAGGGGCCGTCGAGTGTGGCCGCGAAGCGCGCCTGCTCAATCCGGGTGCCGGGGCCGAGCAGTGCCGCATCGCGGCTGCGAGCGACCAGATGGACCCCACGCAGGGCGTTACGGGCCAGGTCGGCCGTCCCGTCGATGGCCAGATCCAGCCCGCGCGCCACGGCTTCCGCCTGTCCGGACAGGACCGAATCGACCAGGGTTCCCTCGGCCCGCACCTGCACGGTTTCGCCGGTCGCCCGGGCCAGCACGCCGCTGACCCAGGGGCCAGGATGCACCGGTCCGACCAGGCTGTATCGTCCGCCCCTGTTGCCCAGCGCCAGATCGGCCACCCGCGCCGTACCCTGCTCCAGCACCGCTCGGCCGCGCCAATCGGCATATCTTCCCGCCCCGTTGACCCGCAGCGCCAGGCTGCCGCGCGCGCCGACCAAGGCGGCCAGCACGCCGCCGCGCGGGGCCTGATAATCGATCCGGACCTGGAACCGGTCGGCCTTGGGTTCGCTGTCGAGAAAGGCGTGGAGCCGGTCACGCCCGCCCAGTTCGGCATCGGTCCGCAGATAGACCCGGCCCTTGCGAATCCGGGTCTGTGCCACCAGGTCGATGCGCCGGGCGGCGCCGGTCAGGGCCTTGTCGACGGTCAGCCGGTCCAGCTCGAAGCGATCGATCCGGATGTCGAAATCGGGCAGGATCGGGGCATCGGGATCGCCGGGGTTCAGCTGCGGGGCGCGGTGCAGCAGTCCGCGGCGCAGGACCAGCTTGCGCACGTCGAGCCCCGAGGTGAACCAGTGCAGCGGCCGCCAGTCGAGTTCGACCACAGGCACATCGAGGAATGGCCCCTGCGGGTCGGAGAAGCGCACGTCGTGGAGCGTGGCCGCGCCCATCAGCGATCCGTCGATCCGCCCCACCTCCACCCGCAGCCCCGACGCCGGGGCATAACGGGCGATCCGGTCAACCACGAAGCGGTGGCCGATCGGGCTTTCCAGCACCACCAGACCGATCACCACCAGTCCGACCAGCGCGAGCAGTCCGGCCAGCAGCCAGCGTGGCCAGCCGCGCAGGCCGCGGCTCCGCTGCCGGACTTCCTCCTGCGCCGAGGGTTCGGGGAAGTCTACCGCCCCGGGCATCAGAACGCCTGCCCCAGGGCGACGCTGACGGTCACCCGGCTGTCGCCCGGTCGCGGATTAAGCGGTGTGCCCACGTCGAGGCGGATCGGGCCGAACCCGGTCTTGTAGCGCAGGCCCAGACCCGCACCGTAACGCAGCCCGGACAGGGTTGGGGTGATCGATTCAGCCACGGTGCCGGCATCGACGAACGGCACCAGCTCGACCGCGCCGTCCAGCAGCCCGGTGGCTATGCGCGCCTCGGCGCTGAGTTCGACCAGCGAACGCCCGCCGGATGGATCGCCTGCGTTGTTGCGGGGGCCGATCTCCTGGAAGCCATAGCCGCGCACCGATCCGCCGCCGCCGGCATAGAACCGGCGGGACGGGGCGATGTTAGCGAGATCGGTGCCGGGAATCGTGCCGATGCGGGCGCGGGCCGCCAGAACCACCCGCGAACCGGCCGACTTGTAGGCCGACAGATCGAACTGGACGCGGGCATACTCCACGCTTCGGCCGTTCTGCTGCTTGGAAATCTCGGGCGAGACGCGCAACCCGGCCCGCCAGCCCCGGGTCGGGTCAAGCAGGTTGTCCGAATAGTCGAGCGCACCGCGCAGCGGCAGGGCGGCGATGAAGAAGGTGTTGCGCGGCACCGACTGACCACCCACGGCGCTTTCCCGCTCCTGCGTGGCGAGGATTTCCAGCCCCGCAGCCCAGATCCAAGGCTTCTGGAACAGGAGCGTGGTCAGCTTCTCGAAGCTCGCGCCAAAGGCGATGGTCCGCGCGGTGTAGGCATCGCGCTGCACCGTGTTGGCATAGAGGTCCAGGGTCAGCACCTGATCGCGGCCATGCCAGTTGTTCCAGCGCACCGTGGTGCCGGCCAGTTGCTCAAGCGTGCCGGCCACACCGCGCAGCCGCAGCATGCCCTCTGGCGGGAAGAAATTGCGGTGTTCCCAGCTCCCCTCCAGGCGGAAGCCGTTGCCGGTCTCGTAACCCACCGAACTGGCAATCGTGCGCAGCGGCCCTGGTGTCATCGCCACGTCCATGGCCACTGTCCCGGGCTGCCCCGGTGCGGGCGGCGGCGCGGTCTCGCGCGGGGTCACCGTCACACTGGCAACCAGCCCTGTGGCCAGGATCGCCCGGCGCAGATCCTCTTGCTGGGACCGCTTGTAGAGCTGGCCCGGCTTGAACCGCGCGATGTCCGCCAGGTGCCCGGACGAGAGGAAGCGCGGTTGCTGGCTGATCACCGGACCATAGGCATATATGCCGCCCGGCTCGACCGGCAGGGTGAGGTCCCCTTCCAGGCGCTTGTGATCGACCACCAGAGCAGGATCGCCCACCTTGGCGAAGGTGTGTCCGCCCTCCCCCAGTGCGACATCGAGCGCGCCGCGCTGGGCCACGACGCGATCGTTGTCGAGCGGATCGCCCGGGGCGATGGCGAAGGTCCGCCGCAGGGCCGCGGCATCGGGACCGGCCTGATCGAGCTGACCCAGATCGATCGTGCCGAAGCGGAAGCGGGTACCGGGCTCGATGTCGAACCGCACCGCCACGTCGGCCCGCGCCTCTGGGCCACCGGGCCCGGTCGCGGTCGCCCCACCCTTCCCCACGGTCTGGGTCACCAGCGCGTCATAGTACCCGTAGATCCGCAGCAACTGGGCGATCAGGTCACGATCGGCCCGGGCCCGGGCCGAGACCTGGGCGAAGGTCGCATCCCGGCTGTCATAGCGTTCCAGGGCCGACAGCTTGGCGAAGCGGTCAAGGAAGGCGGGGCGTTCCGGAAAGGTCTGCAGACGGGCGGGAAAGACCAGCGACAGGTGGTCCGAGACGCGGACCTCGTCCCCTGCGGTCAGCACCTGGGGCTGGCCATCGGCGGGCTGGCCGGCGAGCGCCGTCACTTCGGGATCTGGCGGCAGCGAGGCCAGCGCCGGCTTGTCCGCCGTGGTATCGGGCCAGGGCACGGTCATCCCCGGCAATTCGGCGAGCGGGGCGGCGGGATCGACCGGCCCGGCCGCAGGCGTGGCTGGCAAGACCAGGGTGGGCTCGCCCGGCGGAACCGGCGCACTTTTCGCCCAAGCCTCGGGATCGGCCAGGGCGGCATCGGGAATCAGATCGTGCAGATCCGCGTCGGACGGGGGCACGGGCGCGGGCAGGACCACCGCCGGCGGAACTGGCGCAGCCTGGACGGTTGCGGGATCGACCGTTGCGGGCTCTAGCGTTGCGGGCTGGGCCAGGGCCGGCGCCGCACAACCGGCCGCGAGCCCTGCGGCAAGCCAGGGCATCAAATGGCGCGTCAGGCTAGAGGCGATCGTTATCGGCGGCCGGCGATAGACCGTCTGCGACAGGCTGCCCGTCGGCCGGGTCGGGCGTGCGCGCCACGGACTGGATAAGTCGATCCTGCTCGGCATCGCTCAGGCGTTCCCAACCGTCGCGCCCGAGCCGTTCGAGCGGCCGGTAGCGCACCTTGTACTGCATCCGCTCCGAGCCCTCGACCCAATAGCCGAGATAGACATAAGGCAGACCCATGCGTGCCGCGCGGCGGATGTGATCGAGAATTATGAAGTTGCCAAGCCCTGCGCGCGCCTCATGAGCGGGATCGTAGAAGCTGTAGATCATCGACAGGCCATCGCCCTGCCGGTCGGTGAGGCAGGCCCCGACCAGGCGACCCGGCGTGCCCCCGTCTCCAGGTTCCCGATACTCCATGACAAAACTCGTCACCGGGGTATGTTCCACCATGTCGGCGAAATCGACCTCGTCCATCTGCGCCATGCCGCCGTCGGGATGGCGGGTACCAAGGTAGGCGCGGAGCAGTTCGAACTGCTCGGGCGTGGCCCACGGCTTGCACTCGGTCACCACCAGATCGAGGTTGCGCTTGAGGTTACGGCGCTGGGTGGAGGACGGGCGGAACTCGGTAGCGCAGACCCGCACCGAGACGCAGGCGCTGCAATCGCCGCAGGACGGGCGGTAAGCGACGGTCTGGCTGCGGCGGAAGCCGATCCGGCTCAGCGCATCGTTGAGCGCGTCGGCATGCGGCCCCTTGAGCTCGGTGAACACCTTGCGCTCCATCCGCCCAGCCAGATACGGACAGGGCGCCGGGCTGGTGACAAAGAACCTGGGAAAACGGACAGGTGCAGTCACTGCGCCGGTGATCCTCGATCCATTCGGGCCCCACCAGGGAGCGGCGCACGAAAGGCTCGTGCGCTTCGATGGCACGACTATGCGGCGAGTGGCCGCGAGAGGAAAGTGCTTTAACCATCATTAACCCACAATAAGGGTTAATGCGTAAAAAAGCTGACCTCCGCCCCGATCAGTTCACATCCACCTGACTGACGTCGTAGCCCTTGGCGCGCAGCGCGGCGACCAGCGCTTCCAGCTGGTCACGGTCGCGCGCCTCGCATTCGATGTCGGTGATCAGGCCCTTGGCCGGCAGGTGCGTGAAGATGCGCTGGTGCCAGATCTCGATGATGTTGATGTTATGGCGGTTGAACTCTTCCATCACCTTGAACAGGGCACCGGGGCGGTCCTGAAGGGTCAGCCGCAGGCGGGCGAGACGGCCGGAGCGCGCCAGGTCGCGCAGCAGCACGTTGGCCAGCAGGCGGGTGTCGATGTTGCCACCAGTCAGCACGATGCCCACCTTGCGTCCGGCGAACAGCTCGCGGTTGGCCATCACCGCGGCCAACCCGGCCGCGCCGGCGCCTTCGACTACGGTCTTCTCGATCTGCAGCAGCAGCGCCACTGCCGCTTCCATCGCCGGTTCCGACACGAGCAGGAATTCGTCGAGCAACTGGGCCAGGACCCTGCTGGTGAACTGCCCCGGTTCCTTCACCGCGATGCCTTCGGCCAGGGTATCGCCCCCGGTCGGGTACTGGGTGCCCTTGAGCTTGTTGTACATCGACGGGAACAGCTCGGCCTCGACCCCGACCAACCCGATGCCGGGCTTCAACCCGCGCGCGGCCGTGCCCATCCCGGTGGCCAGCCCGCCGCCGCCGACCGGGATCACCAGCATGTCGAGCTCGGGCACGTCCGCGAGCATCTCGAGCGCGACGGTGCCCTGCCCGGCGGCCACGGCCGGCTCGTCGAACGGGTGGACGAAGGCCAGCCCCAGTTCCTGCTCCAGCCGCCGGGCATGGGCATAAGCCTCGTCGAAGGTCTCACCCTCCAGCACGACCTTGCCGCCGACCGCCTCGGTCTGCATCACCTTCACCGTCGGGGTGGTGCGCGGCATCACGATGGTCACCGGCACGCCCAGGCGGGTGCCGTGATAGCTCAGCCCCTGGGCATGGTTGCCCGCCGAGGCCGCGATCACCCCGCGCGCGCGCTGCTCGTCGGTCAGCAGCAGCAGCGCATTCAGCGCGCCGCGCTCCTTGTAAGCGGCGGTGAACTGCAGGTTTTCGAACTTCAGCCAGATGTCGCAGCCGGCAATCTCGCTCAGGGTCCGGCTGTGCTCGGTGGTCGTGCGCACAACCTTGCCGGCAATCCGCATCGCGGCTGCCTGCACGTCGGTCAGGGTCAGCAGCGCCGGTTCGGGCGCCTCGGCGGAGAGCGGTGCAAGCGTCGACATAGTGGGCCGGGCCCTAGGATATTCCGCGCGGCTTGTCGAACCGCTAATCGCCGCAATCTTGTTGCGCGACCACGCCATTCCGGCCCCTGGTGAGCACGGCCGCGATCCCGGTGACCACCATGATCGCCACGGTATCGGCCACCCAGTCGCGGATGTCGCAATCGCGATGCAACGCCGGGATCGCCTGGACCACCTCGATCAGCGCGCCCAGGAAGGACAGCCGCTCGATCGTGCGCCAGCGCGACGCCCGGGGCCAGCCGAGCGCGGCCAGCGTGCTCAGCGCCGCGAAGGCCAGGATATGGTGGAACTTGTCGCCCAGGGCGTCGGTCGGCAGCTGCAGCGGTTTGGGGAGGATCGCCATGATCACCGCGAAGACCAGTGCGGCGCAGAACAGCACCCGGGCGGCGGTCGAGAACAGCGGCTGGGGTATTGGCATAGCCTGCGCCTTAGCCGCTCATCGCGGGCGAACCAAGCACGCTCTTTGGGCTGGCGGCGCCGCGATTTGCGGCTAAACAGGCGGACGATGACCACCCCTTGCAACGTCAGTTTCATTGGCCTCGGCGTGATGGGCGGCCCGCTCGCGCGCCACCTCGGCCAGGCTGGCCACCGCCTGACCGTGTTCAACCGTTCCCCCACCCGGCGCGACGCCTGGCTGGCGGCCAATCCGGGGCTGGCGGTGCGGGTCGCAACCAGCCCGGCCGATGCCGCTGACGGGGCCGATGTGGTCCTGACCTGCGTGGGCAACGACGATGACCTGTCGGATGTCGTGCTGGCGCCCAACGGCGTTTTCTCCACCCTGCGCCGGGGCGGCCTGTTCATCGATCACACCACGGCCTCGGCGCGGATCGCCCGGCAGATCGCGGTCGAGGCACGCGACAAGGAGGTGCTCTGCGTCGACGCGCCGATGACCGGCAGCCAGATCGGCGCGGAAAAGGGAACACTCACCCTGATGTGCGGCGGTCGGCCCGAAGCGATCGCGGCGGCCCAGCCGATCTTCGCCGCCTACACTCAGCGCGTGGTCCATATCGGTAAATCCGGCTATGGTCAGCTCGCCAAAATGGTGAACCAGATCTGCATCGCCGGGGTCGTGTCGGGCCTGTCCGAAGCGATGCGCTTCGCCCAGGCCAGCCGGCTCGACACCGACAAGGTCTATGAGGCGATATCCGGCGGGGCGGCGCAGTCGTGGCAGATGGACAACCGCTGGAAAACCATGGCCGCCGACGAGTTCGACTTCGGCTTCGCGGTGGACTGGATGCGCAAGGACCTGGGCCTGGCCATGGACGAAGGCCGTGCCCTGGGCGTCTCGCTGCCGATCACTGCGCTGGTCAACCAGTTCTATGCCGAGGTCCAGGCGCTGGGCGGCGGGCGCGAGGACACCAGCGCACTGGTCCGCCGCCTGCCGCTGCCGGGTCGGAAGCGGTAGCGGCGGCAACAAGCCCGTTGGGTTCATCCGCGGCACCAGCAGGACGTTCAGGAGCCATGACAATCAGCCTTCCCCGCAACCACCCGATCATCCTTGCGACTTCGCTGCTGATCGCGGCGGGCAGTGCCCCCGCCCTTGCCGATACCCTGATCGACCATGTCGACGGTTTCACCCTGACCGAGGACGGCAAGGTCGAACGGCTCGACGGGCTGCTGATCGGCAACGACGGCAAGGTGCTGCGGGTGCTCCACCGCGGTGACAAGCGGCCGGCCAAGGTGGACTACCTGCTGGACGGCAAGGGCCGCGTGCTGATGCCGGGGCTGATCGATGCCCACGTCCACGTCATGGAGGTGGGGCTCGGCGCGCTGACGCTGGACCTGTCGACCACGCGCAGCCTAGCCGAGGCGCAGGAGAAGATTGCCGCCTATGCCGCCGCCCATCCCGATCATCCGTGGATCCTGGGGCGCGGCTGGAACCAGGAGGTCTGGGGCCTCGGCCGCTTCCCCACCGCCGCCGAACTCGACGCCGTGGTCAAGGACCGTCCGGTCTGGCTGTCGCGCGCCGATGGTCACGCCGGATGGGCCAACAGCGCGGCGCTGGCGGCGGCCGGGGTCAGCGCGGCGACCCAGCCCCCGGTGGGCGGCCGGATCGAGCGTGTCGGTGCCAACCAGCAGCCCGCCGGGGTGCTGGTCGACGCGGCGCAGGAGCTGGTCGGCCGGGTTGTCCCCCAGCCCCGCCCCGAGGACCGCGACCTGGCCTTTGCCAAGGCGCAGGAGCTGTTCCTGAAGCGCGGTCTGACCGCCGTGGCCGACATGGGCGCGTCGATCGAGGACTGGCAGGCGTTCCGCCGTTCCGGTGACCTTGGCGCGCTGCGCATTCGGATCATGGCCTATGCGGCCGGGACCGAGGCGATGACCCTGATCGCCGGATCGCAGCCGAGCCCCTGGCTCTATGACGACAAGTTGCGGCTCGGCGGCGTCAAGCTCTACCTCGATGGCGCGCTCGGCTCGCGCGGGGCCCTGCTCAAGGCGCCCTATGCCGATGCCCCGGGCCAGTCGGGCCTGCCACTGCTGAATGAGGCCCAACTACGCAACCTGATGAGCCGCGCCGCGCTCGACAAGTTCCAGGTCGCGGTCCACGCGATCGGCGACAAGGCCAATGCCCGCGTGCTGGACGCGATTGCCGAGCTGTCCGAAACCTACAAGGGTGATCGCCGCTGGCGGATCGAGCATGCCCAGGTGATCGATCCGGTCGACCTGCCCCGGCTCGGCCAGCACGGCACGATTGCCTCGATGCAGCCGGTTCACCAGACCTCGGACCGGCTGATGGCCGAAGCACGGCTGGGACCAGCCCGCCTGAACGGGGCCTATGCCTGGGCTTCGGCGCTCAAGGCCGGCGGCCGGCTGGCCTTCGGCTCGGACGCGCCGGTGGAACTGCCCGATCCCTGGGCCGGCCTCGCCGCGGCGATCACCCGGCAGGACGAGAATGGCCAGCCCTATGGCGGCTGGCAGCCGCAGGAGCGTGTCACCCGCGAGGATGCCCTCGCCGCTTACACCACCGGCGCGGCCTATGCCGGCTTTGCCGAGACCCGCTTCGGCCGCCTCGCCCCCGGGCTGCGCGCCGACTTCATTCTGGTCGACCGCGATCCGCTGATGGTCTCGTCCAGCGAACTGCGCGCGACGCGGGTGCTTGAAACCTGGGTGGGCGGGCAGAAGGTGTGGTCGGCGGAGACGGCCTCTACGCCGTGAGGGTGGAATGCCCGGCTTCGGCCGGGAAGCGGCTCAGTTCTCTGAACTCGTGGTCGCAGGCAGCCCCGCCTCCGCTGCCTGCGCTTCGGTGGCCTTCTCCTGCTCCGCCTTGCGCTCGGTGAACAGCATGAACAGCAGCGAGCCCTCGAACAGGAACAGCAGCGGGATGGCGAGCATCAGTTGCGACAGCACATCGGGCGGGGTGATGACCGCCGCGATCGCCGTGATCGCCACGATCACATAGCGGCGCGCACCGGCCAGCTGCTGGCGCGAGACGATTCCAGCGCGGTTGAGCAGCAGCAGCAGGACCGGCAGCAGGAAGCTGATCCCGAAGGCCAGGATGAACTGCATGACCAGGCCGAGATAGTCCTCGGAATTTGGCAGGGCCTCGATCTTGACCCCGCCATGGCTGCCCTGGAAGCCCAGCATCCAGCCGAAGGCCTTGGGCATGACGACATAGTACGCCAATGCCGCGCCACCGGTGAACAGCACCGGAGTGGCGATGAGAAACGGCAGGAAGGCCTTCTTTTCGCGGGCATAGAGCCCGGGCGCGATGAAGGCCCAGATCTGGTTCGAGATGATCGGGAACGAGACGAAGAAGGCGGCGAACAGCGCCACCTTCAACTCGACGAAGAACTGCCCATAGAGCTTGGTGTAGATCAGCGTCCCCTGCCCGGCCTCGGCCAGCGGACGGAGCAGGAAGGACAGGATGTCCCCCGCGAAATAGAGGCACACCCCGAAAGCGAGGGCGAGCGCGATGATGCTGCGGACCAGCCGGGTGCGCAGCTCGAGCAGGTGATCGAGCAGCGGGGCCTGGGTCTCGTCGATGTCATCGATGCGGAAGGCCATGGTCAGTCCCCCGCGTGCCCGGCGGCCACGCCATCAGCCGAGGCCGCGGTTCCGGGGACTGCGTCCGGCGTGCCCGGGGTTGCGGCAATGGGTGCCTCGGCGGTCACGGGATGATGCTCAAGCGCGGGGACATGGCCCTCGGCCGCGGCAGCGGCGGCCGCCGAATCGATGTCGGGATCGGCGGTGACGGTCGGATGGGCGGCCATGATCGCGGCGTTGCGCGCCTTCCATTCGCGCTCCATCTCCTCCAGCTCCGCCTCGCGCACCATGTTCTCGAAGCCGGCGCGGAAGGCGTTGGACATCTTGCGCATCTTGGCGACCCAACGGCCGGTCACGCGCATGGCGCGCGGCAGGTCCTTGGGGCCGATCACCACGATGGCGACAACCGCCGTAAGCAGCAGTTCGTCGGCGCCGATATCGAACATGGGAGGGGAATCCGCCGCGGCTTAGCGCGGGAGCTGATCGCCCGAGGGCTGCTGCGCGGCTTCGGTCGGGGCGGCAGCCGGCGGGATTTGCGCCGGCGGCGGAGCCGGCCGCGCCGTCTCGTCGTCGGCCATGCCCTGCTTGAAGCTCTTGATGCCCTTGCCGAAGTCACCCATCATCTCGGAAATCCGGCCGCGGCCGAACAGCACGAGCACGACCAGCGCGACGATCAGCAGGTGGGGAAGCGAAAGACCCATCAAAGCAACTCCTGAGACAAGGGCGGCGGTCCCAGCGGGGCCACCCGGTCAGCGTATCGCCCATAGGGCTCGCCGTCTTGCTAATCTAGGGCGTTTTCCGGCGTATTGCCAGTATCCCCGCCCTGCGGACGCGGCGACTGGTCGGAATACCGGGCATCGGCAGGTCCGGGAAAGCGATCAGGGGCCATGCCCATCGCCTCGGCCAGCACATCGTCGACCGGATCGAGTAGCCCGGCCGCGCGCAGCTCATCCAGTCCGGGCAGGTCGCGCCGGGATTCGAGTCCGAAGTGGGAGAGGAACGCCTGGGTGGTCGCATAGATCACCGGTCGGCCCGGCACCTCGCGGCGGCCCGCAGCCCGGACCCAGCCGGCTTCGAGCAGCACGTCGAGCGTGCCGCGCGCGGTCTGCACCCCGCGGATCGCTTCGATCTCGGCCCGGCTGACCGGCTCATGATAGGCGATGATCGCCAGCACCTCGGTCGCCGCGCGCGACAGGCGGCGCACCTCTTCCCGCTCGCGCCGGAGCAGGTGGGCCAGGTCGGCGGCGGTCTGGAAATGCCAGCATCCGCCGCGTTCGACCAATGTGATGCCGCGACCGGCATAGTGCCCAGCCAGCTCGGTCAGGGCCGGCCCGACCTCCGCCCCGCCGAGGTGGGCCGAGATGGCGGCCGGGCTCATCGGTTCGGTCGCCGCGAACAGCGTCGCCTCGACCGCGCGAACCAGATCGTCGGGCGCCCGCCCGAGGTCAGGGCCGATCGCTTCGCTCATCCCCGCACCCCGCGCAATTGCAGCGGCCCGAACACCTCGCTCTGGGCCAGTTCGGCCTTGCCCAGCCGGGCCAGCTCGAGCGCGGCGACGAAGCTGGAGGCCAGGGCCGAGCGGCGCAGGCGCGGCTCGGCCTGGGGCGGCAGGAAATCGCGGAGCTCGATCCAGTCGAGCGAAACCCCCAGCATGACCGAGACCCGGGCCAGTGCGGATTCGAGCGTGACCACCATCCGGTCGCGCACCATATGGACCACCGGCGCGCTGCGCGCCTTCACCTGGGCATAGGCCTGGACCAGATCGAACCAGTCGCAGGCCCACTGGTTGCGCCGATCGACCGCCAGCCCTTCGGGATTGCCGCGCGGGAACACGTCGCGCCCCAGCCGATCCCGGGCCAGCAGCCGCGCCGCCGCCTCACGCATGGCGCCCAGCCGCTGCAGCCGCAGTTGCAACCGCAGCGCCAACTCTTCGGGACTGGGCTCTTCCTGCTCCTCGCGCGGGAGCAGCAGCCCGCTTTTCAGATAGGCCAGCCAGGCCGCCGTCACGAGGTAGTCGGCCGCCAGTTCCAGCCGCAGGGCGCGGGCGCGTTCGATGTATTCCAGATACTGGTCGACCAGGTCGAGGATCGCGATCCGCCGCAGGTCGACCTTCTGGCGGCGCGCCAGATCGAGCAGCAGGTCGAGCGGTCCTTCCCACCCGTCGAGCGAGACGACGAGCGCCTCGGCCTCCACCGTGTCGGCCGTCTCGGCGTTCACGCGTGCAGCGCCAGCAGGCTGTCGCGCTTGGCCGCCAGCGCCGCACCGCGGGACGGATCGGCCACCAGCGGACCCGTGCCGGCGAGTGCGACCGCGAGCCGCGCGGCACTGTCGGTGCGGATGACCGGGCAAGCGGCCGCGATGCCGATCATGTCGTCCATCTTCGCCCAGCAGTTAAGCGCGATGTCGCAGCCAGCCGCCAGCGCCCGCGCCGCGCGCTCGGGCACGGGCCCGGCAAGCGCCTCCATGTCCAGATCGTCGGTCAGCAGCAGACCGCCGAAACCGATCCGCTGGCGAATGATCTGCTCGATCACGAAGGGCGACTGGGTGGCCGGATGCTCGGCATCCCAGGCGGTGAAGCGGATATGCCCGGTCATCGCCACGGGAGCATGGGCGAGCGCGCGGAAGGGGGCCAGGTCGCGCTCCAGCGCGGTCTCGTCGGCGGTTACGGTGGGCAGCTCCTTGTGACTGTCTGCCAGAGCCCGGCCGTGCCCGGGCATGTGCTTGACCACGCCGACCACCCCGGCCCGCGCCAGCCCGTCCAGGATGGCCCGCCCCAGTGCAGCGACGCGGAGCGGCTCGGTACCCAGGGCGCGATCGCCGATCACGTCGTGGGCACCGGGTTCGCGCACGTCGAGCACCGGCCAGCAATCGCACGAGATTCCGACCTCGGCCAGCTCCAGCCCCAGCGCCTCGGCATTGCAGCGCGCTGCCTCGATCGCGCTGGCCGGCGCCACATCATAGAGCCGATCGAAGGCCTCGCCGGTCGGAAAGGCTGGCCACACCGGCGGCTTCATCCGCGCGACCCGGCCGCCTTCCTGATCGATCGTGACCAGCAGCCGCTCCCGCCCGTGGATCGCGCGCAGCTCATCGGTCAGGGCGCGGACCTGCTCGCGGCTTTCCACATTGCGGCCGAACAGGATGTAGCCCGCCGGATCGGCATCGGCGAAGAACGCCCGTTCGTCAGCGGTGAGCCGGGGCCCGGAGAGCCCGAAAATCGCGGGGATCATGCCCGGGGAATCGCAGCAAAACCGGGCCTTCGCAAGGCCGCAGTCCCCTGCCGGTGTGGAAAGTGGCAGGGCGCTGGATCAGCCAGGGAAGCGCACCCCGGAGGCAAGGCCATGGCGGGTTTCGGCATCGAAGGCCCGGTCGCGGGCGCGAATCCGTTCCAGCACGGCCTCACCCCGGGCATTGGCGGTTTCGCAAGTGGCGGTGCGGACAGCCCGATCGATCTCGGGCAAGCGCTCCATGGCATGGCGCACATGCTGCAACTCATGCTCGCGCAGGCCGCGGACGAACCGGTTCCATTCGGCGAGGACGGTCGGGGGAACGCCGGCGGGATCGAGCCGCGGGAAGGTGATCGTGGCCGAAAAGATCACCCGGGTGGTGCCCAGATCGCACTGGCCACGGCCATTGCCGTCCCACCGCCAGTCGATCCGCCACGAGGTCAGTGCATCGTAAGGCTGGCCATCGGCCGGATCGATCGGCCGCAACCGGTCCATCGCGGCACGAATGGCCTCCGCGTCGCGTCCGGCCACATCGTAGTAGACGAAGGTGACCCGATCATCCTGCTCCGGCGGCAGCGCCGCACGGCCTGCCACAGACGTGAGCAGGCCGAGCGCCAGGACGGACCGCAACGCGCCCCGTACCGTCAGAGCCGTTCTCTCAGCGCTTGACCTGGCAGGCAACGCCGGCAGCCTTCAGGCTGGAGCACAGCGCATTGGCCGAAGCGAGATCGGCGGTGACCGCCTGGAGCCGGTAGACGGTCCCGATATCGGCCGAGCCTTCCACGATCCGGTGCTTGACCCCCTTCAGGACATCATGGCTCGACGACAGCCGCGACCAGCCGGCCTCGGCGGTCGCCTGCGAGGAATAGGCCCCGACCTGCACCCCGACCCCGCCGGTAGCAGGAGCAGCAGAGGGGGGAGGAACCGCGCCGGCGGGTCTCGCGGCAGGCGCCGGAGGGGTGATGGCGATGCTGGGCGAAGCGGCGGCCACCGGGGTTTCGGTCCCTGCCAGCTTGGCTGACGGGTTCTTGCCCTCGGACACGGCGAACGCCGAATCGCCCGTGCCGGCAAAGGTCTTGCCGCCCTTGTCGGCGGGTTCGCTCTTGTAGGGTTCGGCCGGAGCGGCAATCACGCCGCCTTCGGCCACCTGGGCCTCGCCCGCCCCGCGGTGATTGAGATACCAGATGCCGCCGACGATCAGGGCCAGCAAGACCACGCCGAAGGCGGCGAAGCGCACAATCCGCCCGGTATCGACTGCGCCGACATCGTCATCGTCGTCGGCCGATTCGAGCCAGGGCAGCCGCTCGTCGTCATCCAGGGCCAGCGCCGGCTGGGGCGCCGCGCCAGAGAGGACCTCGTTGCCGGGAAAGTCCATGTCGTCGTCCATGCGGCCTTCGTTGTTATTGTCGTTCATCGAGCCCCTGCCCCGTTCCTGTCGACCCCAATGCGCCGTGCAGCCTTACAGCTCCTCGACAGCGTCGACGCCGAGTAGTGCCAACCCATTACGAACCAGTTGCCCGATTTGCGCGGCGAGGAAAAGCCTCGCGCCCGTCAGCGCGGCATCGCCAGGGATGATGAAGCGCTTGTCCGGACGATCGTTGCCCAGGTTCCAGTACGCGTGGAACGCCGCCGCCAGATCACCCAGGAAGAAGGCGATACGGTGCGGCTCGCGCGCCACGGCGGCCGCTTCGACCAGCCGGGGGAACTGCGCCGCCAGCTTGACCAGGGCCAGCTCCTCCTGGCCCAGCCGATCGAGCGCGGCATCGGCCGGGGCGAAGCCTTCGGCCGCTGCCTTGCGCAGGGTCGAACAGATTCGCGCATGGGCATACTGGACGTAGAACACCGGATTGTCCTTCGACGCCTCGACCACCTTGGCGAAGTCGAAGTCCATCTGCGCCTCGGGCTTGCGGGTCAGCATGGTGAAGCGCACCACGTCCTTGCCCACTTCGCGCACCACGTCGGCCAGGGTAACAAAGGTCCCGGCGCGCTTCGACATCTTCACCGGTTCGCCATCACGCAGCAACTGGACCATCTGGACCAGCTTGACCTCGAACGGGGTGGCCTGCCCGCCCTTGTCCGAACTGGCCGCCCCGGTCATCGCGGCGACGGCGGCCTTGATCCGCTTGACCGTGCCGGCGTGATCGGCGCCCCAGATATCGACCAGCGCGTCGGCACCCTGGGCCTTCTGGAAGTGATAGGCCAGGTCCGCGCCGAAATAGGTCCAGCTGCCGTCCGACTTGCGGATCGGCCGGTCCTGATCATCGCCGAACCGGGTCGAGCGGAACAGCGGCAGGGCCACCGGCTCCCAGTCCTCGGGCGTCTTGCCCTTGGGCGCCTCGAGCTCGCCGTCATAGACCAGATCGTGCGCGCGCAGCCAGGCTTCGGCCTCGGCCGGCTTGCCCGCCGCCTGCAGCTCGGCCTCGGACGAGAACAGGTCATGGTGGATGCCGAGCAGGGCAAGATCGTCCTTGATCATCACCAGCATGGCGGCAACCGCGCGCTCCCGGAACAGGTCGAGCCATTCGCTCTCGGGAGCGGCGGCGTAGCGGTCACCGAACTCGGCGGCGAGCGCCTGGCCGACCGGGACCAGATAGTCCCCCGGATAGAGCCCCTCGGGGATCTCGCCGACGGCCTCGCCCAGCGCCTCGCGGTAGCGCACGTGGGCGGAGCGGGCGAGCACCTGGACCTGGGCCCCGGCGTCGTTGACGTAGTATTCGCGCACCACCTTGTGCCCGGCGAATTCCAGCAGGGCGGCCAGGGCATCGCCCACCACCGCGCCGCGGCAATGGCCCATGTGCATCGGCCCGGTCGGGTTGGCCGAGACGTACTCGACATTGACCGTGGTCCCTGCGCCCATGGTCGAGCGGCCATAGTCGGCCCCGAGGGTGGCGATCGCGCGCAATTCCTCCAGCCAGGCCGCGGCATCGACCCGCAGGTTGATGAAGCCCGGGCCAGCGATCTCGGCGGCGCTGACCAGCGGCAGCTTGACCAGTTCGGCCACCAGCGCCTCGGCCAGGACGCGCGGGTTGGTGCCGGCCGGCTTGGCCAGGACCATCGCGGCGTTGGTCGCCAGATCGCCATGGGCGGCATCGCGCGGCGGTTCTACCGTGACGGCGGCGCGGTTCAGCCCCTCCGGCAGGGTGCCGGCGGACTGGAGCGCGTCGAGCGCGCGGGCGATGTGGCCGACAAAGGCGGCGTGCAGGGTCTGGTCAGCGGACATGATGCGGGCGGTTAGCCCGTTTGCGCGCGCTTGGGAACACCTGCCGCGCGCGCTGTGGCGTCAACGGCCAAGATCAACGGCCCCCATCAACGGCCAAGATCAACGGGTAGCGTTGTAGCCGAGCTGCTTCTCGCTGAGCTGGAAGCCGACCAGCACCTCGAAGGTGGCGCGGGCCACCGCGGCGCGCACGTCGGGCTGGGCCAGCGGATCGATCGCGGCGTCGGCATCGCCAGCCTTGCGCTTGCGGGTCAGGCGGTTGCGCACCTCGGGCGGAAGCGTGGCTTCGACGCGATCGACAGTGGCGCTGCCGGTCGCATGGGCCTGGGCGCGGTCCTGGCCGTCGGCGAAGCTGACCGTCACCGTGCCGAGCCGCTTGGCGATCACCGCCCGACCGGCGCGCAGGACGGTGACGAAATAGGGCAGCTGGACCGTGCGGGCCCCGCGCGTGTCGGTGCGGCGGGCCAGCACATCGAACCCGACCTGGGTCAGCACCTTCTCTCCGCCATTGGCCTCGTCGCAGGTCGACCGCAGGTTGGTCAGGGCGGCGGTGACATCGATCGATCCGGCATCGGTGGCACCGGGGGTGCGGAACAGCGTGATGTCGCCGGTATAGTCCGGCACGCCGACCGCCGGGCAGACCCCGCGCACGGCGGAAATGCCGACACCTTCGTCGACCACGATATCGCCCTTGGTCTTGCAGCCCGACAGGGCAAGCAGGGACGCAGCCAGACCGGCGGCGGCGAAAAGGCGGGTGCGATTGGTCATCCTGCGATCCTCGGTATCCGTTTGCTGCCCTAGCGGTGCGCGCCGGGAAGCGCTAGGGGCCAAGACATGAACGCGCCATTTCCGGAATCGCCGAGTCCCGCCCCCCAGGGCGAGCCCTTGCATCTGCTGATCGCCGCGCCGCGCGGCTTTTGTGCCGGGGTCGACCGGGCGATCGAGATCGTCGAGCGGGCGCTCGCCCGCTATGGCGCGCCGGTCTACGTCCGCCATGAAATTGTGCATAACAAGTATGTGGTCGATGGCCTGCGGGCCAAGGGCGCGGTCTTCGTGGAAGAACTGGACGAAGTGCCCGATGGCGCCCCGGTGATCTTCAGCGCGCACGGCGTGCCCAAGTCGGTCCCGGCCGAGGCCACCGCGCGCGGGCTCGACTGGCTCGATGCCACCTGCCCGCTGGTCAGCAAGGTGCATCGCCAGGCCGAACGCCAGATCGAGGCCGGCCGCCACATCCTGTTCATCGGCCATCGCGGCCACCCCGAGGTGATCGGCACGCTGGGCCAGGTTCCCGAAGGATCGGTCACCCTGGTCGAAACCGAGGAGGACGTTGCCCGGCTCGATTTCGCCCCCGGCACCGACCTCGCCTTCCTGACCCAGACCACATTGTCGGTCGACGATACGGCCAGCATCATCGCCGCGCTCAAGGCCCGTTATCCCGAGATCAACGCACCGCGGGCGGAGGACATCTGCTATGCGACCTCCAACCGCCAGGCGGCGGTCAAGGCGATCGCCGGCGACTGCGAACTGGTGCTGGTGATCGGCGCGCCGAACAGCTCCAACTCGCTCCGCCTGGTCGAGGTGGCCCAGCGCTGCGGCGCCCGCGCACAACTGATCCAGCGCGCTGACGAGATCGACCCGGCCTGGCTGACCGACATCGGCACGCTTGGCCTCACCGCGGGCGCCTCGGCTCCCGAGGAGCTGGTGCGCGAGGTGGTCGCCCTGATCGCCACGATCCGTCCGATCCGCGAGGAAACCGTGGTGACGACCGAGGAGAAGATGGTGTTCAAGCTGCCCCGCCAGCTTATGGACTGATCTGGCGGACGGGGGACGACAATGGCGGTCTACACGCACCTCGGCGCCGAGCAGTTGGCCGGGCTGATCGGCGAGTTCGACGTCGGCGCCCTGCGCAGCGCCAAGGGCATTGCCGAGGGGGTCCAGAATAGCAACTGGCTGATCGAGACGACCGGGCACGACGGCGCCGGGGCGCGCTTTATCCTGACCATGTACGAAGAGCGGACCGAGGTGAGCGAGCTGCCGTTCTTCCTCGGCCTGATGGACCATCTCTCCGCGCGCGGATGCCCGGTTCCCGCCACGATCCATGATCGCGCCGGGGCGGCCTTCCGCCGGCTGGACGGCAAGCCGGTGGCGCTGATCGAATTCCTGTCGGGGGTGTCGGTGAGCGAGCCCACTGCGGGCCAGGCGCGGGCCGTGGGCGAGGCCCTGGCGCGGGTGCACCTGGCCGGGCAGGACTTTGCCATGCGCCGCGCCAACAATCTGGGGCCCGAAGGCTGGCGGCGGCTGATCGACGGTTGCGGGCCGGGCGGGCTGGACGGCATCGATCCTGCGCTGGGCGCGCTGGTCGGTGCGGAACTGGCCGACCTGCTGGCGCAGTGGCCGGCCGACCTGCCCGGTTCGGTGATCCACGCCGATCTGTTTCCCGACAACGTGCTGATGATCGACGACACGGTCTGCGGGCTGATCGACTTCTACTTCGCCTGTACCGACATCATCGCTTACGATCTGGCGGTGACTCACGCCGCGTGGTGCTTCGATGCCACCGGCACCCGCTTCGCGCCCGACCTGTCGGCAGCGCTGCTGGCCGGCTACGAAGCGGTCCGGCTGCTGTCGCCGGCCGAACGTTCCGCCCTGCCCCTGCTGGCGCGCGGGGCGGCGATGCGCTTTCTGGCGAGCCGCGCCTACGACTGGCTCCACACCCCGTCCGATGCCTTCGTCACCCGCAAGGACCCGCTGGCCTTCGCCCGGCGCCTGAGCTTCTATCGCGACAATCCCGGCGTGTTCGCGTGAAGGCCGTCACGATCTTCACCGACGGGGCATGCAAGGGCAATCCCGGACCCGGCGGCTGGGGCGCGATCCTGCGGATGGGCGAGCACGAGAAGGAATTGTCCGGCGGCGATCCGGAAACGACCAACAACCGCATGGAGCTGATGGGCGCGATCATGGCCCTGCGTGCGCTGAAGCAACCCTGCGAGGTGACCCTGCACACCGACAGCAAGTACGTGATCGACGGGATCACCGGCTGGGTGTTCGGCTGGCAGCGCAACGGCTGGGTCAATGCCGCCAAGAAGCCGGTCGCCAATGCCGATCTGTGGCAGGATCTGATCGCAGCGGCGCGGCCGCACCGGATCGCCTGGCAATGGGTCAAGGGCCATGCCGGCCACGCCGACAACGAACGCGCCGACCGGCTGGCGAGCGCCGCGGCGGAGGCCGCACGGGCGCTGCGCCCGCCGGTGCGCAGCAACCTGTCCTGAGCCCGGGCACGGGAACCGAACCTTAACCCGGCAGAGGCTAAGGCCTGGCACCATGCAGATAGTCCTGTTCCTTGCCGCCTCCGTTCTCGTGATCTGCGTGATCACCGTGTTCGAGCGGATCCGCCACCCCGGGCCCACCGACTGGTGGCGCAACCTCCAGGCCTGGGCCTTGCAAATGGGCATCGGCATGGTGGTGATGCGGGTCTGGCCGGACTGGCACGGTGGTTCGCTGATCGACGTGCGGACCATGCCGTTCTGGCTGGCCCTGCCGATCTTCATCCTGGTGCGTGATTTCCTGGAATTCTTCTACCACTACGCCCAGCACCGCATCCCGGCGCTGTGGGCGATGCATTCGCTGCACCACTCCGACCCCGAAATGACCGCGCTGACGACCAATCGCCATTTCTGGGGAGACCAGTTGATCAAGGGCCTGACGATCTGGTCGGCCACCTCGATGATCACCACCTCCACCTTCCCGCTGATGGCGACCTATGCCTGGATGAGCCTGTACAACTACTTCATCCACGCGAACCTCAAGGTCGACTTCGGACGCTGGTCCTGGGTGCTCAACTGCCCGGCCTATCACCGCCGCCACCACTCGCGGCTGCCCGAACACTACGATACCAACTTCGCGGCGCTCTTTCCGATCTGGGACGTGCTGTTCCGCACCTATCGCCGGCCCGACGGCTGGCCGCCCTGCGGGCTGGACGAAGGCGCCCCGCAATCGCTGGGCGATCTCTTTGCCTGGCCGCTGCGCTGGTCCCCCGCGCGCGAGCCCGACACCGCACCCACCGCGCAGCGCCCCAGCGAGGCCTGACCCGGCCTCAGGGCAGCTTGAGCCCGGTCCACTCCGCCATGAAGGCGAGGATATCGGCGCTTTCCTCGATCGCCTTGTCGGTCGGCTTGCCCGATCCGTGACCGGCGCGCGTCTCGATCCGGATAAGGTGCGGCCGTGATCCGATCTGGGCAGCCTGCAGCGCGGCGGCGTACTTGAAGCTGTGCCCCGGGACCACCCGGTCGTCGGTGTCGGCCGTGGTCACGAGGATCGCCGGATAGTCCTGCCCGGCGCGGATGTTATGGTAGGGCGAATAGCCGCGCAGGACCCGGAAATCGGGCTCGCGGTCGGGCCGACCATAGTCGTCCACCCAGTATCGCCCGGCGGTGAAGCGATCGAACCGCAGCATGTCCATCACGCCGACCGCGGGGTTGGCCGCGGCGAACAGGTCGGGCCGCTGGTTGACCACGGCACCGACCAGCAGGCCGCCGTTCGATCCGCCCTGGATGGCCAACTGGCCCTTGCCCGTGATCCCCTCGGCGATCAGGTATTCGCCCGCGGCGATGAAATCGTCGAAGCTGTTCTGCTTGTTGGCGAGGCGCCCGGCATCGTGCCACGCCTTGCCGTATTCTCCCCCGCCACGGATGTTGGCCAGCGCGAAGGCCCCGCCCGCCTCAAGCCAGGCCATGCGCGAGGCGGCGAAGCCCGGGGTCAGCGAAATGTCGAACCCGCCGTAGCCGTACAGCAGTGTCGGAACGGCCCGGCCGGCCGCCGCCACGGCCTTGCTGCGCACCAGGAACATCGGCACCCGCGTGCCGTCCTTCGACGCGAAGAACCTCTGCTCCACCACATAGCGCGCCGGATCGAAGGTCAGCTCGGGCTGGGCGAAGGGGGTCACCTCCCCGCTCGCCATATCGAGCCGATAGACGGTCGACGGCCGGTTGAAGCTGCTGAAGCTGTAGAAGGTCTCGGAATCGCCGGGTCGCCCGATGAACCCGCTTGCCGTGCCGATATCGCCGATCGTCAGCTCGCGCGCGGGTTTGCCGGCCAGATCGACCACCACCGCCCGGCTGGTCGCATCCTGGAGGTAGTTGAGCACCAGCTTGCGCCCGACGATCGAGGCATGCTCAAGCTTGTTGGGCCCTTCCGGCACCACGTCACGCCAGTTGGCGCCGGACCGGTCCAGATCGAGCGAGACCAGCCGGTAAAGCGGGGCGTCACGGTTGGTCAGGAACCACATGCGGTTGCCCAACGCCTCGACCAGTTGCCAGTCGTGATCGAGCCCGCCAACCAGCTCGCGCGGCGTCCACCGGTCTCCCCCGGACCGGCGCAGGTCGAGCACGCGGATGGCATGGCGCGCGTCGGTGCCCGATGACGAGGTGATCACCGCCCAGCGACCATTGGCGGTCACCTGGGCGGCATGGCCCAGCTCGGGCCGGTCGGGCGTGGCATAGACCAGCTCGTCGGCCTCCTGCGGGGTGCCGATGCGGTGGAACCACAGCGCCTGATTGTACGAGGCCTGCTGGAAGGTCTGCCCCGGCTCGGGCGCCGGGAAGCGGGAATAGAGGAAGCCCTCGTGCCCGACCCAGGCGAGCTGGGTGAACTTGGCCCAGCGCACCGTATCGGTCAGCGGCTGCCCGGTGCGCACGTCGAGCACCTTCAGCACGCGCCAGTCGCTGCCGCCGTCCTGCACGCTGTAGAGCAGATAGCGCCCGTCCTGCGACGGCTTCCACGCATCGAGCGCCGTTGCCCCGTCGCTGGCCCAGGTGTTGGGGTCGAGCAGCAGGCGCGGTGTGCCCTTCAAGCCGTCGCGGACAAACAGCTGAGGCTGGTTGAGCAGCCCCGAGTTGCGCAGATAGAAGTAACGGTTTCCGGCCTTCACCGGCAGACCGAACCGCTCATAGTCGGTCAGCTCGCGGATACACTTGCGAAACCAGTCGCGCGCGGCCAGGCGATCGAGATAGGCCCCGGTCACCCGGTTCTGCTGCGCCACCCAGTCGGCCACGGCCGGATCGTTGCGCACGTCGGCTTCCAGCCAACGATAGGGATCGGCCACCGGCTCGCCGAAATGGGTTTCAACCAGCGGATCGCGCCGCGTTTCCGGATAGGCCGCAATCAGGCGGGCCGCGTTGGCGGGCGAGGTGGGTTCGGTACGGGTCATGGCGTCTCCGGCCTGCGCCGGTCCGGGCGCAAGCGGCAGCAGGAGCAGGGCCGCGAGAGCGGCGGGCGAGCGCAGGGGCATCCTCGGGTATCCCGTTGTGATGCGTCCCTTATTCGGCATTCGACCGCCAAAGCGCAACCGGTTGTCGGCCCCGATCCACCGGCCCTGCCCGCTCGGGCATGACCCGCAACCCTGGGCTCCACGCGAAAGGGGCGGCTGCGTTCCCGCAACCGCCCCTGTCGTTCTTGTCAGCCGTGGCCGAAGCGATCAGGCCGCTTCGAGCTCGTCGTCGCTCAGCACCGGGCCCGAATCCTGGCCCTTGGCCGAGGTGTCGCGATCGACCAGTTCGATCACGGCCATCGGCGCGGCGTCCGAAGCCCGGATGCCGGCCTTGATGATGCGGCTGTAGCCACCGTTGCGATCGGCGTAGCGCGCGGCGAGCACGTCGAACAGCTTCACCAGCTGCGCGTCGTCGAGCAGACGGGCGTGAGCCAGACGGCGGTTCGACAGGCCGCCACGCTTGGCCAGCGTGATCAGCTTTTCGATGTAGGGCCGAAGCTCCTTGGCCTTGGGCAGCGTGGTGGTGATCTGCTCGTGCTTGATCAGCGAGGCCGCCATGTTGCGCAGCATCGCGATCCGGTGGGCCGAGGTGCGGTTCAGTTTGCGGCCGCCAAGCTTGTGACGCATGGGTGTTCTCCGTTCGTAAGGGGGCCGTGCTAGGTACCCCGGTCCAGGTCAGATAGGGTCTGACCATCCCCGTGTTTCGCTCTCTCCCCGGCAGGAGAGAGATACGAAGGCTTGCCGCAGCGCGGCTAGCCGAAGTTGAGAGGGGAAAGGCCTCGCAAGGCCCCTCTCCCAACCCTCTCCCCCGCAGGGGTGAGGGCCAGAGGCCTCAGCCCAGCAGCTCCTGCTCGAGCTTCTTGGCCATTTCCTCGATGTTCTCCGGCGGCCAGCCGGGGATGTCCATGCCGAGGCGCAGGCCCATCGACGAGAGCACTTCCTTGATCTCGTTGAGCGACTTGCGGCCGAAGTTCGGCGTGCGGAGCATCTCGGCCTCGGTCTTCTGGACCAGGTCGCCGATGTAGATGATGTTGTCGTTCTTCAGGCAGTTGGCCGAACGCACCGACAGCTCGAGCTCGTCCACCTTCTTGAGCAGGTAGCGGTTGAGCTGGTTGGTGTCGCCCTCGTCGGTCGGAGCCGCGGCGACACCGATCATCGGCGAGGCGCCGACCGGGGCCACGTCCTCGAAGTGGACGAACAGCGAGAGCTGGTCCTGCAGGATGCGCGCGGCATAGGCCACGGCGTCCTCGGGGGTGACGGTGCCGTCGGTCTCGACCGTCAGGCTCAGCTTGTCGTAGTCAAGCTCCTGGCCGATACGGGCGTTGTCGACCTTGTAGCTGACCTGGCGAACCGGCGAGTAGAGCGAGTCGACCGGGATCAGGCCGATCGGCGCGTCGATCGGACGGTTCGACACGGCGGGGACATAGCCCTTGCCGGTGTCGGCGGTCAGCTCCATGTTCAGCGTGGCCCCCTCGTCGAGGTGGCAGATCACGAGATCCTTGTTCATGATCTCGATATCGCCGGTCACGGCAATGTCGCCCGCCTTGACCTCGGCCGGGCCGGTGGCGGAGAGCTGGAGGCGCTTCGGCCCCTCGCCCTGCATCTTGATGGCGATCTGCTTGACGTTCAGCACGATGTCGGTGACGTCCTCGCGCACGCCGGCGAGGCTCGAGAACTCGTGCAGGACGTTCTCGATCTTGATCGAGGTGATCGCGGCACCCTGAAGCGACGAGAGCAGGACGCGGCGCAGCGCGTTGCCCAGCGTCAGGCCGAAGCCACGCTCGAGCGGCTCGGCGACGAAGGTCGCTCGGCGCTTGGCGTCGGTCCCGGACTTGATCTCGAGGGTGTTGGGCTTCTTCAGTTCCTGCCAGTTCTTGATATTGACAGTCATGGACTTCCCCTAGGGTATGTTCTGGCGGGAAAAGCCGCGGGCCCTCCGGAGGGCCGCGGCTTCTCGAAACTGCGGCAACCCGAAGGTCACCGCGAAGGCACGATCAGACGCGGCGACGCTTGGACGGGCGCACGCCGTTGTGCGGGATCGGGGTCACGTCGCGGATCGAGGTGATGGTGAAGCCCACCGCCTGCAGGGCGCGCAGCGCGCTCTCGCGACCCGAACCCGGGCCCTTGACTTCGACCTCGAGGGTGCGGACGCCATGCTCGGCGGCCTTCTTGCCGGCATCGTCGGCGGCAACCTGGGCGGCATAGGGAGTCGACTTGCGGCTGCCCTTGAAGCCCATCATGCCGGCCGAAGACCACGAAATGGCATTGCCCTGGGCGTCGGTGATGGTGACCATCGTGTTGTTGAAGCTGGCATTCACGTGGGCAATGCCGCTGGTGATGTTCTTGCGCTCGCGGCGCTTAATGCGCTGGGGTTCGCGTGCCATGTGCTGAATTCCTGTCGAAAAGCGGAAAAGAAGGAAAAAGCCGATCCCTTGCGGGGTGCAGACTTACTTCTTCTTGCCGGCGATGGGCTTGGCCTTGCCCTTGCGGGTGCGGGCATTGGTGTGGGTGCGCTGGCCGCGGACCGGCAGGCCCTTGCGGTGACGCAGGCCGCGATAGCAGGCCAGGTCCATCAGACGCTTGATGTTCATCGCGGTTTCGCGACGAAGATCGCCCTCGACGGTGTATTCGGCGTCGATCGTCTCGCGGATGTGCAGGACTTCCTGATCGGTCAGGTCCTGGACGCGGCGGGTGTGATCGATACCCAGCTTGTCGGCGATGTCCTTGGCGGACTTCGGACCGATCCCGTGGATGTAGGTGAGCGCGATGATCACGCGCTTGTTGGTGGGGATATTGACCCCGGCAATACGAGCCACTGAATTCTCCATGCTCCACAGGGGCCGGCGATCCACCCGGAGCCGCCCCTATCTCAACGCGGTTTCACTGCGGCAAAACGGCAAAAGCCCGGACGGTGTCGCACGACAGGCGCTCACCTTCCGGACAACCGGTTCGATCGAGTGAAGCGCGCGCTTAGGCCGATTCGCCGCAGGTGTCAACGGTGGCGGGACGCAACCGGACGGCTGCGCAATACGCATCACCCCTCGCGGGTTTGCAAGGGTGGCTTAACCGTGATCGTTGGCGTGGTCAAACCGGCTCAGCGCGGGTTTTCCGAACCAGTATCGCGGGCCGGTGCGGAGCCGTGGGGCAGCGCGGCGAGGCGCGCCAGTTGGGCCGACAGCACGCCGTCCACCGCCGGGGCAATATCGCCACCCTTGATCGTCACCAGGCCGGACACCTTGTATTCGAACCGGATCCGGGTGCCCTCGCCGGCGAATTCGAGCGCGATGGTCAGGACGGCCCCGACCGGCTCGGACTGCAGCGGCCCCAGTCCGCCGGTCATCCGCAACAGGCGGCCTGGCAGCACGTGGACGATGTGGAGGTGCTCGACACTGCCGCGCGGCCTGCCCGGACCAACCAAGCCCGGATCAACCGAGCCCGGCTCACCCGACCCGAGCAGTTCGCAGAAACATCCTGTGGCCTGCGGATCGAGGTAGAGGTTGCTCGCTTTGCCCGACCAGGTGTGCTCCGGATCCCACCACTTGGCCGGGGCGACGAGATCGGCCCAGACCACGTCAGGGGCGACCGGTACGGATGCCGTGCTCTGAAGCGCGAAGCCGGAGTCGCTCGACGAGACCACCTCGGCCGCAGCCGGGGCGGACACAATGGCGGCGACAACCAGGATGACGGAGCGGTGAAGCATGGCAGGTCCCCTTTGGCGGGACCCTACCCTGCTCTCCGCCATGGGGACAGCGACAAAGCGGCTACGCCGCCGCGCCCGGATTACCCGGCGATGATCGCCTCGATCGCGGCGGTCACCGCATCCATTTCGGCCATGCCGTCGACCCGGGCAACGATCCCGCGGGCTTCGTAGATCGGCAGGATCGGCGCGGTCTTGGCGCGGTATTCGGCCATGCGGGTGCGCACCGTCTCTTCGTTGTCGTCGGGCCGGCGCTTGAACTCGGTGCTGCCGCACTTGTCGCAGACGCCCGGTTGCTTCGGCTGTTCGAAGGTGTCGTGGTAACCCTTGCCGCAACTGGCGCAGGTGAAGCGGCCGGTGATCCGTTCGACCAGCGCGTCCTCGTTCACCTCGAGCTCGATCACGTGATCGAGCGAACGGCCACGGCTCGACAGGATCGTATCCAGCGATTCGGCCTGCGCGGCGGTGCGCGGATAGCCGTCGAAGATCGCGCCCTGGCCCGGCTGCAGCGCGTCCAGCTCCTCGCCGATCAGCGCCGAGACGATCGCGTCCGAGACCAGCTCGCCCCGCTCCATGACCGCCTTGGCCTCGAGCCCGACCGGCGTGCCGGCCTTGACCGCAGCCCGCAGCATATCCCCGGTGGAGAGCTGGCGCATCCCATGACGTTCGACCAGCCGCTGCGCCTGGGTGCCCTTCCCCGCCCCCGGCGGGCCCAGCAGGATGATGTTCACTTCGGCAGCTCCCCTGATTGTCGCGCCACCCTTGCCCGGAGGGCCTCCGCCGGACAAGTCCGACTTTGGTCCCAACCGATCGGCTGAGGCCGGCCCGATCGGACCGGTCAGCCCGGACCGATCAGCGCATGCGGCCCTTCAGCTTGGCCTTCTTGATAAGGTCGCCGTACTGATGCGCCAGCAGGTGCGACTGGATCTGGGTGATGGTATCCACAGTCACGTTCACGACGATCAGCAGCGAGGTGCCCCCTGCGAAGAACAGTTGCACGCCGGTCTGGGCGATGACCCACTCCGGCACGACGCAGACGATCGTGATGTAGGCCGCGCCGATCACGGTGATGCGGGTCAGGACGTGGTCGAGGTAGGTCGCGGTGTTCTTGCCCGGGCGGATGCCGGGGATGAAGCCGCCGTTCTTCTTCAGGTTCTCGGCGGTTTCCTCGGGGTTGAACACCACCGCGGTGTAGAAGAACGAGAAGAAGATGATGCCCAGCGCGTAAAGCACCATGTACACCGGCTTGCCGTGGGCCAGGTACTGGTTCAGCGCGATCACGAAAGAGCCGAGCTTGGTGTCGGCCGAAACCGAGTTGCCGGCGAACTGGGTGATGGTGAGCGGCAGGAGCAGCAGCGACGAGGCGAAGATCGGCGGGATCACGCCGGCCGTGTTCAGCTTCAGCGGCAGGTGGCTGCGGTCCGCCTGCATCATGCCCTTCTGCGTCGCCCGCTTCGGATACTGGATCAGCAGCCGGCGCGTGGCGCGCTCGAAGAAGCAGATCCCCAGGATCAGGGCGACCAGCAGGGCAACCAGCCCGGCGATGGTGAACCCGCTGATCGAGCCCGACCGCCCGCCTTCGAACAGGTTGGCGATGAAGGTGGGCATCTGGGCGACAATGCCGGCCATGATGATCAGCGAGGTGCCGTTGCCGATCCCGCGCGAGGTGATCTGCTCACCCAGCCACAGCAGGAACATCGTCCCGCCGATCAACGAGATCACCGCGCTGATGCGGAACACCAGCCCGGGCATGACCACTGCCTGCAGCCCGCTGGACGCGCCATAGGCTTCCAGGCCCGAGGCGACGAACCAGCCCTGGATCGCGGTGAGCAGCACCGCGCCATAGCGGGTGTACTGGTTGAGCTTCTTGCGCCCGCTTTCGCCTTCCTTCTTGAGGCTGGCGAGCGCGGGGTGAAGCGAGGCGGCGAGCTGCACCACGATCGAGGCGGTGATGTAGGGCATCACGCCGAGCGCGATCAGGCTCATGCGCTGCAGGCCGCCACCCGAGAAGGTGTTGAACAGGTCGAGGATGCCGCCCTGGGTCTTGCTGTAGAGCGTCTCCAGGATCAGCGGATTGACGCCGGGCAGCGGCACGAAGCTGAGAAAGCGGAACACGATCAGCGCGCCGATCGTGAACCAGATGCGGTTCTTGAGCTCGGTCGCCTTCGAGAAGTTGGCGAGGCTCAGGTTGCTCGCGATATTGTCGGCGCGTGATGCCATGTCAGCTTGGTGCCTTGCTGGGGCGCGGTGCCGCACCGATCCCTATCGGCGCCCGTCTCCCCGGATTGGTTCAGGTCCATATAGGACGCGGGCGGGGATGCAAGAACCCCCGCCCGTCACTTTGTCCGCGATTACTCGGCGGCGGCAGCCGGAACGGTGACCGAGCCACCGGCGGCCTCGACCGCAGCCTTGGCACCGGCCGAGACGCCGGCGACCGCAAAGTTGGCCTTGGCCGAGAAGGTGCCCTTGCCCAGCAGGCGCACGCCGTCCTTGCCACCGCGTGCCAGGCCGGCGGCCTTCAGCGCGGCGTGGTCGATGGTCGCCTTGGTGTCCAGCTTGCCGGCGTCGATCGCCTTCTGCACCAGACCCAGGTTCACCTCGGCATAGTCCTTGGCGAAGACATTGTTGAAGCCGCGCTTCGGAATGCGCATGTGGAGCGGCATCTGACCGCCCTCGAACCCGGCGACGCTGACGCCCGAACGCGCCTTGGCGCCCTTCTGACCCCGGCCAGCGGTCTTGCCCTTGCCCGAGCCGATGCCCCGGCCGACGCGCATGCGGCCCTTGCGGGCGCCGGAATTGTCACGGATGTCATTCAGTTTCATAGGATGCACTCGCTTTCGCTTTGGTCGCGCTGATGGAAGCGGCGCCCTTAGGCGAGGCGGCGCGCAATGTCACCCCCCTTTTCAGGTGGCCGTTCGCCGCTACAACAGGGCACCGCCGCCCGATCCGGGTCCGCGGCAGAGGAACGGCAGGTTCGCAGGTGTTGGACAACAGGGGCCCGGAGCGCGGCCTGACGGGCGAGGCCCTGCGCTATGTCGTCAGCGGGGTGGGACTGGCGGCGCTCTATTCCGCGGTCTACTGGACCCTGGCCGCCCGCTTCGGCGTGCCGGTGCTGATCGCCAACACCGTGGCCTTCGCGGTCAACCTGATCGCCGGCTGGACGCTCCATTCGCGCTGGACCTTCGCCGGACGCCGCACCAACGGCCCGGCACCGGCCGCCTATGCCGGCTACTTCGCGATCAATGCCGCGTCCTACGGGCTCAACAGCCTGTGGGTCTGGACCATTGTCGATCATCTCCACGGCAGCGTGGCCCTGTCGATCATCCCGGTGGTGACGGTCACCCCGGTCCTGACCTTCCTGCTCAACCGCGCCTGGATTTTCCGGGCCAGGTTATGAATTCGTAAACCATGATTGCCTAATCCGATGCCCACCCCACGGGGAGCATGCGGAGAGAGTTTTGCGGAGCGAGCAGTTCAACACCGGCGATCCGATTGACCCGGCGGCGGTCCTGTCGGCCGAGGAACGCGCCCTGCTGGCCGTCGCGCCCGCCCCCCGAACCGCGTCGTCCCTGCGCCCCGCCCTGGCCCGGCATGCCCGGCTGCTGCCGTACGGCATGCTGATCGCCGTGGGCGGCCTCGCGATGTACCTGCTCGGCGTGGCCATGGTCGTGCCGCGCTATCTGCTGGCGCTCGACGGCCCGCTCAAGCCGGTCAGCGAATGGCTGGTGTGGTACAGCGGCCTGCCGCTGGTGCTGGGCACCAGCATGATCCTGTTCGACCTGCTCGTCCTGCTCGATCGCAAGCGCTCGACCGCGCCGCTGCGCTATGATCCCCCGGCCAACCGCCGCGTCACCGTGGCGCTGACCGCCTACAATGACGAGGATTCGATCTCGGCCGCCGTGGCGGACTTTCGTGCCCACCCCCTGGTCAGCCGGGTCATCGTGGTCAGCAACAACAGCACCGACGCCACCTATGCCCGGGCCGAGGCGGCCGGTGCGCTGACCTTCAACGAGACCGCCCCCGGCTATGGCCGCTGCGTCCATCGCTGCCTGACCGAAGCCTCGCGCTTCGACGATACCGATCTGGTGGTCCTGTGCGAAGGCGACCTGACCTTCCGCGCCTATGACATCGACAAGCTGCTGGCCTATGCCCCGCACGGCGATGTGATCAACGGCACCCGCACCTCGGAGCCGCTGCGCCAGTACACCACCCAGCTCACCACCTTCATGTATTACGGCAACATTTTCGTGGGCAAGCTGCTGGAGGCCAAACACCTGGGCCGCAGCACGATCACCGACGTGGGCACCACGTACAAGCTGTGCCGCCGCGATGCGCTGCAGCGGCTGCTGCCCAGCCTGACTCCGGCGGTCAATCTCGAGTTCAACGCCCACTTCCTCGATACTGCGCTGGACCAGGGGCTGACCCTGATCGAATGCCCGGTCACCTTCCATGCCAGGGTTGGCGAGAGCAAGGGCGGCAACGTCAACAACCTGCGCGGGTTCAAGGTGGGGCTGCGGATGATGGCCGGCATGCTGTTTGGCTGGCGGCGGCTCGCAGCATGAGCTCGGGCTATCACTCTTCGCGCCTGGTCCAGGACGCGCGCCGCGATGTCGTGTGGAAGGCGCTGTGGCGCCACCACTTCCGCCACCAGATCCGCCCGGATGACACCGTGCTCGATCTGGGCTGCGGCTATGGCGAGTTCATCAACAACGTCGTGGCGCGGCGCCGCATCGGGCTCGACCAGTGGGCCGGATCGGCCGACCATCTTGCCCCCGGGGTCGAATCGGTGGTCGCCCCGGTGACCGATCTCGGCGCGATCGCCGACGGCAGCATCGATTTCGCCTTCGCCAGCAATCTCTTCGAGCATATCCCGCAGGAGGCTTTCGCCCGCGTGCTCGAGCAACTGCGCGGCAAGCTGGCCAAGGGCGGGACGCTCAACATCCTGCAGCCCAACTATCGCTACGCCTATGCCGAGTATTTCGACGACTACACTCACGTCGCGATCTATTCCCATGTCAGCCTGGCTGACTTCCTCGCCGCCAACGGGTTCGAGGTGATTGACCTGCGCCCGCGGTTCCTGCCGCTGACGGTCAAGTCGCGCCTGCCGGTCTCGCCGACGCTGATCGGGCTTTACCTGGCCATGCCGTTCAAGCCGCTGGGCAAGCAGATGCTGGTCCGCGCCCGGCCGCGGGATTGAACCGCACCATGGCGCCGCTCGCCGGATCATCGCCGACCCGCGCCTGGCTGCGCCGGCTGCCCGGCTGGCTGGTGCTGATCGCCGCGGCACTGCTGCTGCTGCGCACCGGTCTCTACCTCACCATGGCCGCCGGGGCCGTGCGCTTTCCCTATCAGCTCGACTATGGCGAAGGCATCGTCTGGGAGCAGTTGCGCCGGATCGCCTCGGGTCGGGGCTATGCTCCGATCGAGGGGTTCCCCACGATCGTGTTCCACTATCCCCCGCTCTACCACGCCCTGACCGGTGCCCTGGTCCGCCTGACCGGGGCGGACGCCCTGCTGACCGGACGCGCCCTGTCGTTCGCCTGCACCCTGATCACTGCGGGGCTTGTTGCCCGGATTGCGGCGCTGCTCGCCCCGCGCGAGGTCGCCCGCTGGACGGTATGGAGCGGAAGCGGCATGGCCGCGCTGATCACGCTGGGCATGTTGCCCACCTCGCAGTGGTCCGTGCTGATGCGGGTCGACATGCTGTGCATGGCGCTGACCTTCGGCGGGCTGCTGTGCGGCATGCTGGCGCTGACCCGGCCGCGCGCCGTCTACCTTGCCGCCCTGCTGTTCGTGGCCGCCGTCTACACCAAGCAGACCGCGCTGGCCGCACCGGCCGCCGTCTTCGGCGTGCTGCTGATAACGCGACCGCGCACCGCCCTCGCCGGGATCGCGGCGACAATTGCCCTCGGCCTGGCCGCCCTGGCCGCGTTGACCGTCCAGACCGACGGTGGGTTCCTGCGGCACATCGTGCTGTACAACATCAACCGCGTCGATCTCACGTCGCTGCGCGGCATCCCCCAGAACATCGTCTGGCACTTCGGCTTCGTGCTGGCGGCCGTGGCCGGCGCGCTCGGCCTGTTCAACCGGCTGCGGGAAAGCCGCCTGCGGCTGCGGGCGCCGTCATGGCGCGCACACCTCGCCGCCGCGCCGGACGATGCCCGCGCGGCGGTCGCGCTGCTCCATCTCGCCCTGGCGACGCTGATGCTGGGGATGAAGGCCAAGTCCGGTGCGGCTGACAACTATCTGATCGAATGGGACTGCCTGCTGGCGCTGTGCGGCGGCCTGGCCCTGACCGATCTCCTCGCCCGGTCGTTCGGCAGTCCCCGGTCTGGCGGGCTCCCAGGCCTGCAGGGGCTGCTGGTGCCGGGTGCCCTGGTGTCGCAACTGATGATGCACCCGGTGCCCGACATCTGGCCGGAGGTTGCGCTGCGCGCCCACACCCCCGAAGCTGCCAGACTGGTGGCGATGATCAAGGCCGCACCCCGTCCGGTGATCTCGGACGACATGGTCGCCGTACTGCGGGCCGGCAAGCCGGTGCTCATCGAACCCGCGATCGTCACCGAACTGGCCGCCAAGGGCGTGTGGGACGAAAGCCCCTTCGTCGCCCAGCTCCGCGCCCGCCGCTTCGCCTTCGTCGTGACCACGGGCCTGCCCGGCTCGATGGACTTCGACAACCGCCACTCCCCCGCGGTGACGGCGGCGCTGGCCGAGGCTTACCCGGTCAGGATCGACGCCGGGAGCAATTACCTGAACTTCCCGGCCGGCCCTCTGCCCGATTACGTGCGGATGCAGGAGCGCGCGGCTCGCTGATTGCGGTTGATCCACCCCGCCTCTTTCCACGTCAGCCCGGGCTTGTGTGGACGAGATGTGCTTTATTGGTTGCATCGGCCGGGATGCGCATCCCGGCCGATGCGGGCAGGAGGCCGATGTATCGGACTGGTTGCACAGCCGAGGTCAAGCAAGGCCCTGTCC
>NZ_JACLAU010000049.1 GCF_014230305.1 Novosphingobium aerophilum | reverse complement strand
CGTCCTGCTCACGGCCTGCCTTCCTGCTGCGCCCCGGAAAATGGTCCCTGCCTGACGAACCAAGGGCAGATCACCGGGCCAACCTATCCCCACCCAAAGTCAAAAGCGCGTTCTTCACGGCCGACTAGGTAGCCACCAAGCCGGCACAACGACAGGGCGCAAACCGCCGGTTCACCGGGGCCTAGGCAGGTTTTCCAAGCAAAGCACCGGAAGTGTGACTGGAGCGGGCGAAGGGATTCGAACCCTCGACCCCAACCTTGGCAAGATTTCAAAAGGCCTCGAAGCACCTTTCTAATTCTACGCCAGAGCCCCCGGAATCCCTTGGATTATTGACACTTACGCGCTCCGTCAGCAAGTTTGTCTACGCCACGAACCGCCTTCACGGTGGTATACGCGTGGTAAACTCGGAGTTCCATTGCCATGGGTGTCAAAAGCCAGTCCTCGCTCACCAAGCGCACAGTGGATGCGGCCCATTCAACTGGCAAGCGATACCACATCTGGGACTGCGACCTGCGCGGATTTGGCCTCAGGATCGAGCCTTCGGGGATCAAGACCTTCATCGCCAAGTACCGGGTTGGCGGCGGCGGACGAAACGCGCCCCAGCGCATCCAAACGATAGGACGCTATGGCACCCTGACGCCCGAGGAAGCTCGCAGGAAAGCCAAGGCCGTCCTGGGCAGTGTCGCGGCCGGCGCCGATCCTCAAGGTGATCTGTCCGCGCGGCGGCGCGAAATGACCATGGCCGCGCTGATCGACTTCTACGAGACCCATGGCTGTGTGGTTCAGCGCGGCAAGCGCATCGGCGAGCCGATGAAGCCGCTGACCAAGGCCTATACGCTCGCTCGCCTGCGCCACCATGTCATTCCCCTTCTCGGCAATCGCCGGGCGAAGGACGTAACGAGTGGCGACATCGAAAGGTTCGCTGCCGACGTGGCGGCAGGCAAGACCGCCAAGAATGAGAAGGTCGGCCCGCGCAAGCGCATCATCGTCAAGGGCGGACCGGGTGCTTCGCGCAAAGTCGTCCGCGACCTCTCGGCCGTGTTCAGCTTTGCCAAGCGCAGCGAGATCGTCGAGCGCAATCCGGTCGAAAACGCTGCGGTGCGCAAGACCGATGGTCAGAAGACCCGCTTCCTGACCTTGGAGGAGGTGAGCCGACTGGGAAGCGCGCTCGATGAGCTGGAACGGGATGGAACCAACATCAAGGCGATCAACATCGCCAGGCTCTGGGCGTTGACCGGCTGCCGCCGCAACGAGATTGCCGGCCTCAAGTGGGACGAGGTCGATTTCGAGAACGGCATGCTGGTCCTCGAAGACAGCAAGACCGGCCAATCCATGCGCCCGCTGGGTGCTGCGGCGCTGACCTTGCTTAAACAGATCGAACGAACCGAGGATTCCGAGTTCGTGTTCCCGGCCGACAGCGGCGAGGGTCATTTCCAGGGCACCAAGACGCCTTGGGCGCGGGCGATCAGGAAGGCGGAGCTGCCAGGCGTCACGCCCCATACGCTGCGCCACACGATCGGTTCCACGGCGATCTCGACAGGTGAAGCCATGGCATTGACCGGCGCGATCCTCGGTCACTCCAATCCACGCTCGACCGCAATCTACGCCCATATTCAGCACGAGCCTTCCCGCAAGGCTGCAAACCGCGTCAGCAAGAAGATTGCAGCAGCTCTATTACCAAATGCCGTTCCGACAGGACCGCTCACGATCGAAGACCAAAAGCTCCTTCAGGCCGTCAAGGCGCGGCTCGCCAAGGCCGACACCAGTGCCCGCAAGCTGCGCGATGCCATCGTTGCCCTCCTCGATCAACAGGCATCCAAAGTAGGATGTATCAGATGCGACTAACGACACCACTATTCAGACTTATCCTTCTTAAGCACCAAGTCATCATACTCTTTGCTGCTCACGATGGCTTCGATCAGCACGGGACCCTCTGATGCAATTGCATCAGTCAAGGCAGCGCGCAGTTCTTCAGCCGTCGTTACAGAGACAACCGGCACGCCAAAAATGCTGTCGCCCCCGATTGTACCCTTGGAACGGACCGGCGTGCCATAAATAGGATTGCCCTTGCGCTGCTGCTTGATCCGGATCAGCGCAAGGTCGTTGTCGGTCAAGACTATGGTAACGAAGGCGATGTCATAGCGAACCGCAGTGGCCAGTTCGCCAGCGGTCATCAGAAAACCGCCGTCTCCAACCACTGCGCAGACCTTCTTTTCGGGGAAGGCTAGCTTGGCGGCGATCGCTGCCGGTATGCCAAAGCCCATTGTCGACCAACCATTGGTCATCAATTGGAGCCGCGGTGCAGGGGTTGGCCAAGCCTGACCGATCAGGTGCGTATGCGCGCCTACATCGCAAGTCATGATGCCATCGTCGGGCAAGACATCGCGCAGGATCGTGAGCACCTGTGTAGGGCCAAGTAGAGCATTCTCGGGCCGCAGCTGGCGAAACATACTTGCGCGTCGTTCTGCCAGCTCCACCAGATCCCAGTCTTTCGGGCCAAGATCCAGCGCAGCCAGGTGCGCCAGCGATCCGGCAATGTCGCCGGTCACGTCGATAACGTCGGGATATTCCGCATGATCGATGTCTACAGGTTCAACATCGACGTTGATCAGCGGCACGTGCGGCATCCAGGATTCAAGGTTGAATTCGACCGGATCGTAGCCGATCGCCACGACACAATCCGCTTGAGCATGTGTCTGGCCCACCTGATCGCTCAGTGCGTGAAAGAGCACCCCCGCGTAGCTGGGATGGTCCTCGCGCAGCATACCCTTAGCCATCGGGGTCAGGACCACCGGCAGCGCGAACTTTTCGGCCAGAAGCCGGATCGGTTCAGCCAGTTGTGCCTGGACCGCGCCAAGTCCGACCGCCAGAATCGGGCGCCGTTTCGCGGTGAACAGCGCCGATGCTTCGGTTAACTTTGTGGCGGAGGCGGGCGGCGCCTGCCAAGGTGCCGACAGATCGAGCGCCGCCCCGGTCGAAGGTTCGGCCGACATACCCACCGGCAAACCGATATGAACCGGTCCCGGGCGTCCAGAGGTGGCAATGGCGGCCGCGTCTGTAATAATCGCCCGAACTGCATCGGCGCGCAGCCGCGTAGTCTTCTTGGTCAGCGGAGCGAACAATGCCTGGTGGTCGATGCCCATCTGGGTCACACGCCCACGCATCGACTCCGTCATCTCGTCGCTCAGGGCGATCATCGGCGATCGATCGAGAAGTGCTTCGCCCACCCCGGTTGTGAGGTTCGTCGCGCCAGGACCGAAAGTGCCGAAGCAGACCCCTGGTACGCCGGTCAGCCGGCCGGTGACCTCGGCCATCATCCCCGCTCCGCCCTCGTGAGTGGTCAGGATAAAGTCGATTCCGTCGGTTTCGCGCAGCGCCTCCATATAATCGACCCAGCCGCCGCTAGGCACTCCGAAGATATGGCGAACGCCAAGGTCGCGGAATGCCTCGACAACTTCTTTAGCTACGGTCTTCGAAGACATATTACTCGCCTTTCCCGAGTCTGCGGCGTCATATTGCCATGCAGACATATTTGGTTTCCAAGAATTCCTCGATGCCCTGACGGGCACCTTCGCGTCCTAGGCCAGACTGTTTGATGCCTCCGAAGGGGATCGGCGCCCCAGTGAACTTCACCGTGTTGATTGCGACCATGCCGAATTCTAGGGCCTCGCTCATCCGCACAGCGCGGGAGAGGTCACGGGTGAAGACATAAGCGGCAAGGCCGTATTCACTGTCGTTGGCGGCGACGATCACCGCTGCGTCATCCTCGAAGGGCGTGATCGCGGCCACCGGGCCGAATGTTTCCTCGCGGTAGATCTTCATCGCATCAGTTACATCAGCAAGCACTGCTGGTTCGAAAAACAGGCTGTCGGGATCCATGCGAGCACCGCCGTGTAGGAGTCGCGCTCCTTTCGACACGGCGTCCTCGATGTGGTCCATGCACTTGTCCACCGCGCGGTCGTGAATCAGAGGTCCGAGCTGCGCGCCGCGTTCGAAGCCATCGGCTACCTTGAGCAATTGCGTGTGATGTACGAAATGCCGCGTGAAATCCTCAACAATGTCACGGTGGACGAAAATGCGGTTGGCGGCGAGGCAGTCCTGCCCCGACGTCTGGAACTTCGCATCGACCGCTGCTCTCGCCGCCGATTCCGGATCGGCATCGGCGCAGACGATGAAAGGCGCATGCCCGCCAAGCTCCAAAGACAAGCGTTTGACCGTCGCCCCGCACGTGCGGGCAATCAACCGACCGATCTCGGTTGACCCAGTGAACGACAAGCCGCGCACAACTGGTTCTTCGCATAGCATCGGGACAATCACGCCTGCATCTCCGGTAAGCACATTGAAGACGCCTGCCGGTATGCCCGCCTGTTCGGCGAGATCGGCAAGCGCCAAGGCCGAAAAGGGGGTCTCCATCGATGGAACGCAGATCGCGGTGCAACCGGCCGCTAACGCCGCCCCTGCTTTGCGCGTGAGCATGGCCGAGGGGAAATTCCAGGGTGTGACCAGTGCAACGACGCCAAGCGGTTCCTGCTGTGTAAACAGCTTCCGGTTGGGAAGATGGCTGGGAATAACGTCGCCATAGGTTCGCTGCGCCTCGGCGGCGAACCATTTGATGAAGCCAGCCCCATAGGCAATTTCACCCTGCGCATCGGCAAAGGGCTTGCCCTGCTCAAACGTCAGCAGTTCGGCTAGGTCATCGGCATTGGACAAGATCAGATCATGCCAGTGCATCAGGATAGCTGCCCGCTCTGGAGCCAACATGGCCTTCCAGGCAGGCAGAGCCTGACTAGCCGCCGAAATCGCCGCCGTTACTGTGTCTCGGGTCAGTGCCGGAACGTGTCCCAGTGTTTCGCGTGTCGATGGATTGGTTACTGGCCGGCAATCGTCGGCGCCGACCCACGCGCCGCCGACATAGGCCCGCTCATGCATAAGCGCGGCAGGCGGCTTAGATATCTTCGCCGGAAGTTCCATTGCTGTCATGGTTCCAGCACGCACAAGGCACCGGACTCAAAGTCACCGGGCGGCCCGATCACCGCACAGTGTAGCGCAGGCAGGCCAGCAATACGGGCAACCATTTCCGAACCGATGGCCACGGGTCCGACACCCGCCGGAGTGCCGGTGTAGATGAGATCGCCTGCCACCAGTGGTTGATACCGAGAGAGGGTGGCAATGATTTCAGGCACCGACCAGATCATGTCACCGATGGTCCCGGCCTGCCGCAACACACCATCGACCTCAAGGGTGACGGTATCGCTGGAAGCCGGGTGGCTCGCCGCGCGCGTAATGGGTCCGAGCGGGCCTGCGTTGGCGAAATTCTTGCTAAGATCCCACGGTCTTCGTGTGGCTTTCGCTTCGGCCTGCATGTCACGCCGCGTCATGTCGAGACCGACCGCGTATCCGAAGACATGGTCAAGTGCGTCGGTCAGGGCAATGTTGGACCCACCCTTGCTCAGCGCGACGACGAGCTCGACTTCGAAATGCAGATTTGCCGTCAGCGGCGGATAGACCATCGCCTGGCCATCGGTCACGAGCGCCTCTGCAGACTTCATGAAGAAGAACGGCGGTTCCCGTTCGGGCATGCCGCCCATTTCGCGCGCATGCTCGGCATAATTCTGACCGACGCAGAAAATGCGGCTGACCGGAAACCGTACCTCTTCGGCGGTGATCGGAATAGAAACAACGGGCCTTGGCGCGATCGCGAATGGACTCTGGGACACGGGGTAAATCCTGTTCTGGGTTGCTTACATCGGCGTGGCGGGGGGGTGGACACGGAGCGGCATCGCCTTAGGCATGGGGAGCCGCACCCTTTCATCCTTAGCGCGACACCAGCACAAACGGGCGCAGGCTGCCCAGCATGGACGAACGATCCGCCGGCGGCTTACCGAACCATCATGGATTCGCGCGCCCCGACCACGAAATCGACGTCCTTCGGCAAGACTAGGCCAGCAGAACGCACCCGATAGGCTTCTGGCTTTTGCGGCAGAGACAAGTCCGCCCCCGCCTCGACCTGAGAAACCTGGTCCAGCATCAGCTTGCGGAAGAAGACGATTGCGGTGTCGCCCGACCCCAAGATTTCCTTGGATCGATCAACGATGGCCCCCATGGTTTCTTGGAGCGCTTGGTCCTGCAGGCCGATTCCGACGATGCCCGAGGTGTTGCAGTTGCGCTGCATATCGCGGTCGATCCCGTAATTGTCGTGGCGGCCATGAATCGGTCGATAGGAACCATCAGGGATAACCGGTACATTGACCCCAAGCGCGTCGAAGGTTTCCTCGTCCGGCAAGTCTGAATCGGGATCCCAGTACATGGTGAAAGTCCATGTTTTTTCGTCATCAATAGGCACCCAGGCGTGGCCTGAAATGGGACCCGTATCGCCCTTGCGCGAGATCATCGTGTAGAACGGAGCCAGGTACTGCGTAATGCGCCAATAGTATTCGTTTTCCGATGCGTGGCGCCGGGCGCCGATCGTCATGCCGCAATCGGAGTTGCGTACGAAAAAGCGAGGCGCCCGATCGCTGGCCAGATAGGGAACACCAGGCACTGCTGAAACCTGCCGCTCGCCGAACCCCCCCCCTTCCTCCGGCGGCTTGACGATGCTGTGCAGGATACCGACATGGCTCGAATCAATGCCACCCTCGAGCGCCTGGGCCCAGTTCGACTCCTGCAGGCGCTTCTGGATGTTGCGCTGCGACGGCTTGACCAAGCCCCACTCAATTTCCGGCGGACGGGGCGGAGCCTTGTCCTTGTCTCCCATATAGGTCCAGATCAGCCCACCCCATTCCATCACCGGGTAGGACTTAATCTTGACCTCGTCCCGCAATGGCGAATTGGCCGGCTCGGCCGGCATATCGACGCAGTTTCCATCGATGTCGAACTTCCAGCCGTGGTATATGCAACGCAGACCGCATTCCTCATTGCGGCCAAAGAAAAGATCGACACGGCGATGCGGACAATAGGCATCGACCAAGCCGATCCGGCCGGTGCTGTCGCGAAACGCGATCAAGTCCTCGCCCAATAGGCGAACGCGAACTGGCGGGCCGTCGACAGCTTCAAGCTCCTCAGGAAGCAAGAAGGGCAACCAGTAGCTGCGCATGACGCGCCCCATCGGGGTACCTGGGCCCACACGCGTAAGTTTGCTGTTTTCCTCGACGCTTAACATGGGTGCACCTCTCTGGAGACGTTCGGCTTTGACGGCCACCGCATAATCTAATACGGCATACAGTATTCACTTGTCAATTGCGGTTGGGGGTGCTTGAAGGGCTCAAAATCAAACGAATTTGGCCATTTCCAGACAGCTCGCCGCGGCGCACTTCGCGTCGCTGCGCCGGTTTATTCCCGAGAGGCCCCGTGCACTCCCAACTCCCGACCAACCCGAATGTAATCAGCGACCGCGTGTTCGTTACTTATGTCAGCATGGTGATGGCGCTGCAGTCCTTTGCCATCGACGCGATGCTACCAGCGCTGGGACTGATGGCACGCGACCTTGGTGGCATCGCCGAAAACGATCGCCAGTGGATCATCGCGGCCTTTCCGATTTCGGCAGGCCTTGGCGCGCTGATTCCAGGCAGCCTCGCTGACCGCTTTGGCCGCCGTCCTATCCTGCTCGTCGCACTCACCTCCTACAGTTTGACAGCTCTTGCCTGCGCCTTTGCGCAGTCCTTCACCGCCATGATCGCGCTTCGGGTTGTGTCTGGTTTCTCCGCCGCGGGTTTGTCGGTGTTGCCGATGGCGCTGATCCGCGATCGGGCGAATGGCGACACCATGGCCCGGCTACAATCGCTGATGATGACCGTTTTTATGATCGTTCCCGTACTTGCCCCGATTGTCGGGCAGGGGCTGCTGTGGCTGGGCAGCTGGCGCCTGATTTTCGTCGCAATGGCGCTGCTCGGCTTTGCCATAGCACTGTGGACGTTGCTGCGGGTCGAAGAAACCCTCGATACCGCGCACCGCCAGCCGATCAGGCCCAGTGCGATCTGGGCCAACGTGCGATCGGTGTTCCGCACCCGAGCAAGCTCGGTCTATATCGTCGTGCAAACGCTCTTACTTGGGGCGATGTTCGGGTTCATCAACAGTTCCCAGCAACTCATCGCCGAAGCCTTTTCCAAGCCCAGGCAATACCCGATTATCCTGGCTGTGCTTATCTCAGCCTTGTGCGCCGGCAATTATGCCAACAGCCGACTGGTCGAGCGGGCGGGTGCTCGCGTAGTGTGCTTCAGGGGCCTTCTTACCTATGCGTCGTGCAGCTTTCTATTGATCATCGTTGCCAGCCAGGCCCATCCCTCGCTGGAACTCATTGGCTTGGCGGTCGGCGCAGCGTTCTTCAGCCAAGGTTTCATTACCGGCAATGCAAATGCCTTGGCGATGGGCCCATTTGCCCGTTCGGCAGGATCGGCTTCGTCGGTGTTGAGCTTTGTGCGCGTGGTCGGTTCATCGGCGCTGGGCGCCCTAATAGGTCAGGCTTACAATGGTACGGCCCGGCCATTTGCCTATGCCATGCTTGGCACCAGTCTTTTCGCGATCACGCTGATCCATTGGCTCAACAGCGATATAGATAGATCCACTCAGCGTTGCCGATTCTAACTCAGCACGAGCGCCAATGAAAACTGCGCTCTTAGTTGGCAAAGCCGTCATGGCTTTGACGGTAACGCGGCAGCAACGCCAGCAGGATACATAGGACGAACAGGCCGACGAGCGCCAGAAGGAACGAAAGCCGGTAGCTCGAATATGCGTCATAAGCGCGGCCGACCAGATAGGGACCTGCGGCAATGCCGATGCTGAACACCCCGTAAACCGCGCCAAATATCCGCCCGGCATGCCTTACACCGAAGTAGCGGCTGACGAGGAACCCGATAAGATCGGATTCAGCTCCCTGGCCGATCGCCAGCAGGAAACTGCCCAAAATGGCAACCCCAAGTATTGGATAGGTGGCCATCAGCCCCGCGCCAATCAAGGGAATGATAAACACGACGATGGCCACGTGCGGGGCGAAGTAGCGGTCAAACAGGAAGCCGGAGAAGAGCCTGGCAGGTATCGCCACCAGAAAGTTCACCATCACCACCAAAGCCAGCATTTCGGGACCTACACCTATATCCGACAGAAACGGCGCGACGTGAATCGCCAAACCTTGGAGCGTCGTCGAAATAAGCAGGACGATTGCAAGCAAAAGCCAAAAGGTCGAGGTGCGCGACGCCTCGCGCAGGGTCATGCCATCGAGCGCCGCACCACTTTCGGCCTCGGTCCGGGCCAAAGGCGCCTCGCGAATCAGCATTGCTGAAACCGGCAGGCCGATGCCCAGGGGCAGCAGCGCCAGCGCATAGAAGCCATACTCCCAGCCGAAATGAGTGTTTACCGTTATCAGCAAGGGACCGGAGATCGCCGCGCCCAGGACCACCCCGGACGAACAGCACCCGAGCGCCACACCGCGTGAGCGCAGGAGATCATCCGAGAACCAGCCCGAAAGCAGCCCAATAAAGCCTGTGATGGTCGAACCAGCGCCGAAAAAGGTGATCAGTGCGAAACTCGCGTAGAGCCCGGGCAGCCCGAACTTTGTGATTATGGTTGGCGCCAATAGCGTCGCCACGCCGTAAAGGCCGAAAGAACTTGCAACTACCAGGCGCGTTCCCAACCGGTCGATCAGGCCGCCGATGATTGGATTGGCAATTGCCAGGACCAGCGCAGCGATCGATAGGGCCGCAGAAACTTCCGACCGGTTCCACGCGAATTGCGCCTGCAGCGGTCGCATAAAAATGCCGGTATTGATCAGAATGACCGAGATGGCACAACAACTGGTCCCAATACTGGCCCAAAGGACCATAAGCCAAGCTTGGCGTCTACGTTCCGCAGGCAAGACACGGGACAGTTGTTGGTCTCGTTGCACCGGAAGTCCTTTTTTTGGTGACCGCCGGGCTTCCGCCCGCCCAATCACGGAGCGGTTTTTTCAGTTAATGCCATAAGCGAAGCCGGGGTCAGCACAGCACGCGCGAAGGGCCAAACCGAAGCTGTGAATTGCGCGCTGAAGTGTCACCGCCTCTTCAGGCCGCAGGTGTGATCTGGGGCGCTAGAAACATGTCGTCGCGAAGGAAGGCAGTGGTAACCGCTACAAATTCGACTGGCGCTTCCATCATCGCCCAATGGGCGACATGGGGCAGAATGAAACCCCACGAATTGGGGATCAGATCGAGATAACCATAGGTTCGGGCAAGTACCGCGATCTTATCTATCTTGCCGCCCACCACGAGGGTCGGCGCCTGGATCGTCGCGATCAGTTCCGGCGGATAGGTCATCTTGTCCAAAAGAGTGTGCTCGTGAATCGCCGTGGTCGCCTCGCGCGCGCCGGCGAGCATCGTCAGTTCGTAGCGATGCCGTAGGAGCGCCTCTGGCATCGCATAATTCGGGCCAGCCAACGTCGTGACCAGCCGCCGCATACCTTCTAGCGTGTAATCATACCCGGTCAGCCCCTTACGTGAATCCTTATCGGGATTAGCGATATCGAGCCCGGCGGCCCCCATCAGCACCAACTTGTCGACCAAGTCGGGACGATGAATCGCAACGCCAAGCGAAGTCGCACCGCCCATCGAGTTACCGATCAGGTGAACCGGCCGGCCACCGGCGATGGCTTCGATGAATGCGATGAGGTGCCGGTTGCGACCCGATTGGCCATAGTTGTACGCGTCCGGGCTCGGTCGTTCGGTTTGGCCGAACCCAGGCATGTCGACTGCAATGACGTGGAACACCTTGGCATACTGCTCGATGCAATCTTGCCAGTTACCTTCGGCATCGGCCCCGGGGCCGCCGCCGTGGACAAGAACAAGGGTCGGCCCGTCACCTGCCTCAAGGTAATGCGTCGCAATTCCATCAGCCTGCACATAGCGTCGTTCGAACATTGTTGCCTTCCCGCCCTTGATTTGAATGTCACCCTGGTCTTTATTGCCGTTCGCGAAACAACCCGTCATTGCGCCTGGCCTGCAGCAGTTGAACGGCTTCGGCATCGCAGCCTTCAACCTGTTGAGCAGCGCATCGCACGCTCACACCAGGTCCGCAAAATCGGCAGGAAGAAAGGAACTGTCGATGATGGCCGTGCGCTCCTTGATGAGCCAGCGTTCGCCATCGCAGACCACGTGGTCAATGTACTGCCCGCTAGCATAGAGCTTGCTGTCTTCGGCAGGGGCCGCGCGGGCAATAATGAAGTTGCTGACTACGCGGGCTCCAGCACCTTCGACTGCAGGCTCGATGTCTAGCACCGAAACCACGTGCGTGGTCTTACCACGCGGCGTATGCCATACACCGAGCAAGTACGCGACGCGCTCTTGCAACGCCAGCCGCCCCTTATCGACATAGTTGTACAGTCCCTGTTCGCGATGGTTTTCCCGCGTAATCAGTGCATGGCGGCAATCATCTGTAAACAGGTCCATCCATTCGACGTAGCGTTGTTCGTCCGAAAAACGGGCAGCCCGCTGGATCAAGCGAGTAATTGCTGCTTCTGATGCAGCGTCGGCGCGCGCCTGAGGCTCGATCGCGGACCTGTCGGTGACTTCTATCATATGTTGGCTCCAATCTCGTCGAGGATAACCCTCAGTTGTTCTCGGACCGTAGGATGTCGCCCATGTACTTCTTGTACTCGCTGTAAAATCCCCGCAGTGAGTACTCGTCGTTTTTAGCCCCAGACATTCCTGGGGCCTGACCACGCCCCATGTTCGACCACCGCATCGCCTCGGAAGCACCCAGTCCGATCGTGCAGCGGCGGGCCGCTTCTGTGTCGTCCGCACTCACCTTGCCCGACGAAGTCTGGATGCTAAGCAGCGATTCTAGTCGCTCCTGACGAACCGCCTCAGGCTCGCCTACATGCCCGAAGGCGACGATTTCGATGATTGCCTCGCTAACGCTGATTGGGCGAACCACTTCGAGGACGCTGTAGGAGCTATATGGGCTGCCATTCCCGCCACCAAACTGAATATCGAGATTCGGGAAGACGGCCATGATAACGTGATAGGCCTGCTTATCCGGTGTCCCCATCGCCGGGGCTCCAGCGTAGGCCCGGCCCGTCAGGCGTTGGACGAACTTGGCGTAGGAATCGCCCGACCCCTGTGGCGGGAATTTCATATAGCTATGTCCACCCCCGAGGTCGTGGTTCTCCCCTTTGATCTCGACGCCCTGGTAGAGGAATGTGAGCACTTGATGGGTGAACATCGGGTGGTAGTTGTCGCGGAAATTGTCGTGCCAGAGTTTCCAGTTACCCTCGAGCTTCCAGCGCACCCTGCCAAGCACTTCCTGACCTTCGGTCGCCTCGGTGATATGCTGCTTCGACGCGCCAAGGAATTCGTCGAGCGGGGGAGCCTTGCCATCAATGTTGACGAAGATGTTGCCGCAAAAGGTGTCCAATCGGACAGCAGGCGAATCATAGCAGGCTTTTTTCAACTCGGCACCATAAGCCTCTGCCTTGGGGACCGATTCCAGCTTGCCAGCGGTATCGAATGACCAGGCGTGGTACATGCAGGTGAAAGAACCACCGCAATTCCCTTTGGCTGCTGTGGCAAGCATGGCGCCACGATGGGTACAGGAATTGTAGAAGGCCCGAAGGCGACCTTCCTCGCCGCGCGCCACGATGATCGGCCGGCCGGCCAACTGGACGGTCAGGTAATCACCAAAAGCGGGGACTTCAGATTCATGGCCAACCCACTGCCAAGTTTTGGTGAAGAGCTGAGCGAGCTCTGCCTGGTAGATGTCCTTGCTTCGATAAACGCGCCGGTCGATGACGCGCCCGCCGTCGAGCTTCAAATCGTTGCGGTCCCAGACATCCCCCGCCGCTTGTGCGCCATTCATCTGCCAAACTTCCTTTCGATCGGGAGGGTCGAGACGCTTCCTGCCTACGACCGCATTCTTCAATTCCACATTGTATACTGTGTGCCAAATTATGTCGCAGCAGTCCGTGCGTCAACCTCGAACTGCACGCTACATCCCGTCCGGATTTACGAACCGACCCTCAACGGCGCCGTAAGCCCGTCCAATGCCGCAATCATGGACAGCGCGGTGATGCGCCCGGTGCCCGGCTTTTCGACTGAAGGAATGTTTTCGATTTTGAGTTCGAAGCGCGCGGAATCAGCATCGACGGTGATGAAGTGCGTATTTCGTTCAAGCGATGGGTCCGCCCAGATCTGCAACCGCGTGCGATCTGGGCCAATCCCTGCAAGGGCCAAAGCTGCGGCAACGTTGACGTTCGCCGGAAAGCCGCGGGCACCATCGCGAGCGCTGCCGTCGAACAGCAGCGTGGGCTCGGTAAGCTTCATAAGGTCAATATCCTGCCGGACAACTTCAGGCGCGCCGAGCAGCGATTTGGGTGGCTTGCGGGTTATCATTGTTACCGAGAAGATTTCGCTTACCGCCGCGGCCCTGACTGCATCAAGCCCAAGCAATGCGCCCGTAGCCATGATGACTCGCCCCCCCGTGCTGCGGGCGATGTCGATGACTGCCATGTTCTCGATCAGCGCCGCAGCACTGACGGTTACAATCTGCCTACCGCGCTCCAGCGCGGGCACCACGATTTCCATGAACGCCCCAGTTGGAGCGCATTCGACAATGATTTCTGCCATATCGGCAAGCTGCACTGCCGCAACAACCGGAACTTCGATGTCCAGCTGCGCAAGCTTGGCCTCGGCCTTGGCTCGCGTTCCGCTGGTAACAGCGACCAGCTCCATCCCATTGCGGCCTTCACGCAGATGTCGTGCCACAGCAGCACCAATCGTTCCGAATCCCGCAATTCCAACCTTGGTCATCAGCATCTCCTTTTGCCCGCCGCGCCGAAACGACAGCACCGGCTCCGCTTGGGCGCCGCGGCTAAAATCGAACTTGAGCCGATCACATATATAGTATACCGTATGCCGTCTATAGGCTATTAGCGAGGCGACATGAAGAAGGTTTTGTTGTGCCGGGTCGGCGAACTGACTGAAGGTGAAGTGCGGCAGGTCAGCGCCCCCGGATTCGAAGAAGATTTTGCCGTCTACATGATGGACGGGCAGTATTTTGCCAGCGACGATCTGTGCACGCACGGCATGGTTTCTCTGTCCGCTGGCGAAATTGTCGATGGGCAGATTTTCTGCCCCCTTCATGACGGGGCATTCGATATCCGCACCGGAAAAGCGACCGTTCTGCCTTGTCGGATCGCTCTGAAAATTTATGCCGTCTCGGTTGAAGATGGCAACGTTTTTGGTCTTGTCCCCCAAGACTAGTTGAGGCGCGGTCGGCGTGAGCATTAGCCTGTAAGGGCCGACGCTCCGCCAACTCGGCTCCGTTGCAATGCCTATTCCCAGGTCGCAAATGCCATCCCGCACCCGGTCCCAGCAAGCGAGCGGTAGCACGGCACGTAATCGATCAGATCGAAGAGCATCCCTTCGGTCGCGCCCGCAACCACTGACCAGCAGCGCATCTCCGAATTACCAGATTGCAGCAACTCGCGCGGCAGAGCGGCATGCTCTTCTTCCCCTCCGTTTCGCAGGACCTCGATAAACCGGCGATCCAGCTGCTCGTCAACCACGAAGTGGCTCAACCCGCCGGTCGCCAGTACGCAAACTCGCAAGTCTTCGGGCCAACCCTCAACGATCCGGCGGATCGCCCGGCCCAACTGGTAGGCACGCCGCGGAGTAATCTGGTTAGGTGGGTAATAGGTGTTGATCGTGACCGGTATTACCGGCCACGTCTTTTCAGTCATGATCCGGTGAAAGATATAACCGAACGAATGGCTCATTGACTGTTCGTCGCGAAAGTACTTGGTCTGCGCCGGATCGAAGCCGTGTTCCAAGAGGTCGCCGATCAGCCGCTCGGCATAGCCGGAAGCAACCGGGTAATCCCGTTCGCCCTGAGGGTACCAGACTTCGGCTTTAAGATCCTCGGCGTATTTCCATTTCATGAAACCAGTCGGCCGATAACGAAGACTTTCGCCCCAAAAGACCGACAAAGAGGGAAAGTTGTCGTCGTCGAAGAGTTCTTTGTGGTCATCACCCACGATCATCACCACGTCAGGATCGGCATCGCGCAATTTGGCGGCGATTGCGGCGATCCCTGCTTCGTTGGCCGCATGCCGAGCAGCCAAAACATCGTCTGCGAGTTCGGGTGCCAAACTTTGACCGTGCCGAGCGAGCAGGTCGTCGTACCGGACGCGTGCGCCAACTTCGTCATATAGACTCCAAGCGCGATCGTCGGTCTGCCCGCGGGCCAACCAGGCCGGCGGCTCCATCAACAGGGCGGGACTGTGCGAGCTGCCAATACCAAGGACGATCCGGGCCATTTCATTTTACTCCTTACGAAATCTCAGTGCTTGCAAGGCATTCAGATGCACTTCTCCCGGTGCCGTCAAAGCGCGGCTGAAAACCTTTCGGGCCGGAAGGAAGCCAGCGCCTCGAGCCGCAATCCACCGACAATTTCGGTTGTTGCCATGCGGGCAAGCAATGGCGCGACGGTTACGCCGCTCATAGCATTGATCACATAGACTGAGGGGCTTCCTGGCAGCCTGCCCATTACCGGCATCTGGTCGTGTGCAGGGATGGGGACGGCGCCGTAGACAACGCGGTCGAGCGCGATCCCTCGCAATTCGGGCACCGTTCTTGCCGCAGTGTTGAGCAGCATATGACCATAAGACGCGCTTCGGTCCTGTGCCATTGCGCCCGGTTTGTAATCCAGACCGGTTACGATCCGGCCATCGGCGTTCTGCTTGATCGACCCAAGTGGCCCATTGAGAATGCGCCGGAGCAACGGCTTAGTGGGCTGGCTTATGGCCAGCACTCCCGACGGCAGATCAAGTGGAACATGCGCGCCCAAGCGAGCGGCAAATTCAGCGTTGGCACTACCGGCGGCCAGAACGATCTGATCAGCGACAATCGTTCCGTCGTCGGTTATGAGTCCCGTCGTGCCAGATGGCGCGACGGCAATATCCGTCACACGTGATCGCACAAAGCGGCAACCGGCTCGTGTTACATGGGCGGTGAGTACTGCCATCAACTGGTTTACGTCGACAGCGCCTTGGTCGGGCTGGAAGTACCCAGCACCAAATTCCCCGACCACTGTGCCAGGACAGAGGTCTGTGATATCGGATCTGTCGAGCGCGACGGCATTGGCGCCCCAACCGGTCAAACGGACGCGAGCGGCGTCAAGCTCGGTGGCAAGCGCTCCGGGTTTGGCCCAGTTCACTATGCCGCCCCACTGTACGGGAAGTTGCGGTCCAATATCGCGTTGGAAGCGGTGCCACTCAGCAATCGCTTTGATGTAGAAGGTGTTGAAAGCTTCATCCCGGCCGGGCTGCGTGGCGATCAGCATGGCGAATGAACCCTGAGTGCACCCTTGTCCGGGCGCAGGATCAATCAGCGTAACGCCAACTTTGCGCGCGAGGAGGTGCCACGCCGTGACCATCCCAATGACGCCGCCGCCGATGATAGCAACGTGCGGTCGTCCCCGTTGTGAGCCTTGCGCCGAAGCTACCCCGCCCAATGCAGTTGCAGCAGCAGCTGTGGCGGATAGGGCGAGGAAGCGGCGGCGGTCGAAAGCGCTGAAACCGGTCAGCGCCGATTGTGGTTGGCGTGTCATAGGCACTCCTCGTCATTCAGCTTCGATCAGGGCTGGCACGATCAGACTGATCGGGTCCACCCGCGGTTCCGCCAACAAGGCCGGATCGGCGATGCGCTCGCCAACCAGCTTCTTGGCCCTCCGCAAGTCGCGCGCCGCATTGACCGAAGTCACACCGGCAACCTTGTCGTCGCGCAGGTGATAGATCAGGAAACTGTCGCCATCCCCTCGCTGAATGTCTCGCGTACCGGTGCATTCGCCGAAGACCTGAATGGCAAGATCATACTGGTCGGTCCAGTAGGCGCTGACGCCGGCATAATTGTCGCGTTGACCCATGATAGCAGCCGCCACATGTTCGCCGTGGTTTAGGGCATGTGCCCAAGTTTCCTGACGATCGTGTCGTCCAAGGCGTCCGTTGAAGCCGAAGGCGACTTCGCCGGCGGCAAAAATGCTTGGGTCTGAAGTCCTGCCGTTACCGTCAACCACGATACCCGTAGGCTCAACCGCCAATCCGGTTTCAACAGCAAGCTCACTGCGTGGCAGCACTCCGATCCCGATTATAACCAGGTCCGCGCGAATTTGCGTGCCGTCGGACAGCGAGATTGCCCATCCTTCGCCTTCGGGAACCGCCTCGGAGATGGTAGAGCCAAGATGCAGTTCGACTCCTGCCGCGATGTGCCGGCTCTCAAGCAGCGCGCTGAGCGGCGGCGAGGCGGCACGTTCCATCACGCGCCTAGCCGGGTCGATCACCACGACGCGACGCGCACCGTCGGCGCACGCTGCCGCGGCTTCGAGGCCAATAACTCCGGCACCGACAATCACCACGCATTGTGCAACTTGAAGGTCGCGCCGAAGACGCAGAGCATCGTCCAGTGTACGCAGATAGTGGACCGCGGGTTTTCCGGGTTCAAGGCCTGGCAATTCGCGTGGCACAGAGCCTGTCGCCAGGATCAAACGGTCATAGCCGATCGTTTCTTCGCCGTAAGAAACGGTGCGGGCGACGCGGTCTATCCCAACGCAGCGCGCGCCATTGCGCAATTCGATCTGCGCCTCATTGAGTTCGCCAGAGGCAACCAACGCTATCGCATCGCCATCTGCATCGCCAGTCAACACCGCCTTGGAAAGCGGTGGCCTGTCATAGGGGGTGTATGCCTCTTCGTTGAGCAGTATAATGGCCCCAACATGGCCGTGCTGGCGCAGGCCAAGGGCGCACTTCACGCCCGCGATGCCCGCACCGATAATGACAATTCGGCTGTCGAGTGTCAGTCTGATCTCTTGGCCTAGCTCGGTCTTTGGCATTTCACTCGCCCGCTGCTGTTGCGGCCAGGCAAAACACTGCGCCTGGCCGCCTGACATTCAAGTTCTGGTCAGAATTTCAGCGAACCGCTCAGGCCGATGGTGCGCGGCCGCGCGGTGAAATACCGAAGCGAATTCACATCCTGCTTGGCGCCGACAACCGCGAACTTGTTCGTGATGTTTTCTACGAAAAGGCTCAGGTCGACGTCGCCGACGCGTGCGCCCACCCGGGCGTTCCACAGCCAGTATGAAGGCACCAAAGTGTAGTAATTTTCGGGGACGCCTGCGCTGAGCTGGGCAGCGGAGACGGGGCGGAACTGGGTATAGGACGACCCCTTGTAGCTTACGTCGCTCTGAACATAAGCTTTGACCGTATCCGAGACTGGCATCTCGTACTCGCCGCGCGCCGAGAACGACCAGTGCGGGACATATGGGACCCGGTCGCCGCTTTGACCAGGAGTGCCGCCATTGACCACGTCGGCCGGCAAGTTGCTCTTCAGCTTGCTGTCGACATATGTAATGCTGGCTCCCAAGCTCAGCCCTGAGGTCGGCAACAGCGTTATGCTGCCTTCAGCGCCGTAGGTGCGCGTCAGACCGGCGTTGATCTGGTAATTGTAGGCGCCCAGCGCGAGCGCGTTGAGCTGCTGATTTTTCCAGTCGATGCGGTAACCGGACACATCCAGCAGGACCCGCCGGTCGAACAACGCAACCTTCGCACCCACTTCGTAGTTCCACAGGCTATCAGGGCGATAGGACACCGGCACGACGGTCGTGCCGCCTTGGTTAGCCTGAGCTGCAGCGGTATTGATGCCACCTATGCGGAAACCCGATGCAGCGCGCGCATAAATGCTGACAGTCGGCACAGGCTTCCACAACAGAGCGAAATTGTACGTGGTCGCGCTTTGCGTGTCCTTGAGCGGCGCGCTGGTGCTGGGGGTGGTGACGTTACCGAAGAAGAAGTCCGGGAAAACGATTTGGTATGACGTCTGCTGGTCGTCTAGCTTGGCACGGAAATAGCGGATGCCAGCGGTTGCTGTCACGGTAGGCAAAATCTTGTAGTCGATTTGCGCATAGGCCGCATACTGATCGGTCTTGAAAACGTCGCCCTGCGCGAACAAGACCGGGTTGTTTCCGAAACCAGGCTGGATCAGGCCTTCATCGTGGCAGATTTGCCAGGTGTTGCAGATCGCTGTGCCGGTTCCCGCGTTGGTCGCGATGGCCGCGCCGCGCGTGTCACGCTTGTCGTGCTGGTAATACACGCCGGCAACCAGCTGGAGAGGCCCGCTGAACTTGGAGGCAAACCGCAATTCGGCGGTGTAATCTTCGAACTTGATGTCGTTCGAATAGAGACCCGGGTAGCCGAACGACGATCCAACACACAGAAACCCGCCCGAAGCGGTACAGATCTGACCCGACGTATCGATAATGTCGAGCAGCTTCTTGTGTCCATAACTGCCACTCGCGACGATGTTGCCAATTCCCACATCGAGGTCGGCGCTGGCGCTATAAAGCTGATACTTCTCGCGATAGCTTTCTGCGGTGGGATCAAAATTGGCATAGGCACCAAGACCGGTAGGTGTCGGCTGGAACCCGACAGACGGGGTCACATACTGCGGACCATTCACCGTGGTGTTCTGGAAATTGGCGGCGAGGTCGATCGTCAGCCTATCAACTGGGCGCCAGCGTAGCATCGCGCGACCGCCAAATAGATCCACGTCATTGGCATTTTCCTTAACGCCACCGTTACCGAAGCGCTTGTCGATATAGCCGCCGCCCTGGTCGGTCCAGCCCACCAAGCGGATCCCAAGACGATCGTTGACCAGTGGCACGCTGACTGCTGCCGAACCGTTGAAACGGGCGTTGCCGCCGTCGATAAAGCCCCAGCTTCCATCAACTGCCCCTTCCGCGTCGGTCAAACTGGGCTTGCGCACAACAGTGCGCAGGGTGCCCGACATCGACCCGGCGCCGAATAGGGTGCCCTGAGGCCCCTTCAGCACTTCGACATGGTCAATGTCGATCATACGCAGACCGGGCGTCCCATCACCACCTACGTCCGCGTTAAACGGCCCGATCAAAGGCGCTTCGTCGAAGTAGACGCCGGTAGTGGACCCCACGGCTGACGAAATGCCTCGGATAATGATGCGTTGCTGAGTTGCGCCCTGAGCCACCACGTTTAACGAAGGGTTGAGCTTGGTGAGATCCTGAACCGAGCTCACGTTGTAGCGCGAAAGTGTCTCGGCCGAATAGGCATCGATAGCGAGCGGGATGTTCTGAGCTGTCTGGTCGCCGCGGCGGGTTGCCGAAACAACAATTTCGCCGACTTGCGCCTCATCCTTCTGCGGGTCATTGGCCTGCGCCCTCGCTTCACCGCTTATCCCCGCTAGGGCTACCCCCAAGAAAAGGATGGTGCGTGAGCGCCTGATCGAGCCACCCCATGCTCGACCCTCTCTACTCGCGAATACCTGACCAATTCCCGCCATTTTGTGACTCCCCGGCTTGTATAATACGGTATACCGTGCGCGGTAGACAACACACTTGGGGGGTCTTGGCAAGCAGTTTTTGGGCCCCACTAGAGCGGTTTCCACACGAACTGAATCGACAGGGATTCCCTTTGCGGCGGCGTTGTGATTCAGACTTCCTGCTGGTGGCAGGAGGCCAGCATGGATGGCACGAACGCTTTCACAGGATCTTCGGGACCGGGTTGTCGCAGCGATTGATGGCGGGCTGAGCTGCCGGGCGGCAGGCTAGCGTCCGCGCTCGTGGTGTAATTTCCGGTGTAGGCGATGGTGTATTCCGGGGTGGGGCATGCCCCACCCCGGAATGCGGCGTCGCTGGTGGCCACCGGGCTCATCGTTATGGTGGAGTTTGCA
>NZ_JACLAU010000048.1 GCF_014230305.1 Novosphingobium aerophilum | reverse complement strand
GCGACAATCAGGACGACCGATAAACCTTGCCAGCGACAATCAGAATGGCCACAAACTGTCGCGCCGCGACAATCAACTTCTCATCCTGATCGTCGCGCTCTTCTCACCCAGATCGTCGCGCTACACCCCGTCCAGATCAGTGCCAAGGTCAACGACATGCAGCGCGAACGGCACAGCTTTGCCGTCCTCACCATCCTTCACCTTCGCTGCAGACCAGCAGCGTCCGTTGGTACTGCGCTCCACCTCGATGGCTCCGTCCAGCGCCGCATGAAGCGAGCTGTGCCCGCGCAGACCCTTGCTGGCATCCTTGCCGGTGTGGTGAATCACCAGCACCAGCCCGCTGGTGATCTCCTGCAAGCGCTTCATGCCCGCTAGGATGCGCCCCATGTCCTGGCTGGAGTTCTCGTCCAGTCCGGGAGCCGAGCGGTTCAGAGTATCGATGATGACCACACCGCCCTGAGGGAGGATCACCCCTAGTTCTTCGACCTGTCCGGTTTCGGCCAGCTGGAAGGGCTGCGCCATCGCCTTGAACCCCGGCGGGATAGTAGAACAGTTGTGGGTTTCCCACGCCTGCACCCGATTACGCAGGCCCGCTTCGCCTTCGAGAATAACGTAAGTCACCGGACAGGCTGCGGTGCGGTAGCCGAACCACGAGGCACCCGCCGCGATGGAAATGCCAAGGTCGAAGCCGAGGAAGGACTTGCCGGAGCAGCTGGGGCCGTAGATCGCGCCGATACCGACTTCCGGAAAGAGCCGCTTGACGCGCCACCGCAGCGGCGGCTGGGCCATGATGGCTGAGCGGTCGAGCAACTGGAAGCGATAGCCCCCGGACAGAGGCGCGACTGCCCCGTTGTTGCCGCCTGTCCAGCCAGCCAATTTCGCCAGCATAAACACAGAACCAATGTTGACCGGCTTTGGGTGGGCAGGGTCATACTGGCTCCAGGCGTGCTCGAACCCACTTCCGTCACCATAGCGGGGGCTCTTCTGGGACCAGCGCCGGACGATCTCCTTCACCGCAACTCCGTAAGCGCGACGACATGCGAGGATGACCCCGAACCAATAGTCCGGAACAGGCTGGCCATCTGGACCGATGATCGTTCCACTACCGCGCAGCACATCTGACGTTATGTGGGAGAGCGCGTCTTCGAGAACGGTGAGTTCCTCTGCGGTGGGCGTGGCGAGCATCTGCCCAAGTTGGGACTGCGGTTTCCCAACCTCTGAGAGGCTGGTCGCCGCTGAGGCAGCGTTCCCCAAATCTAGCCTCCGAGCTGAAAAGTCCTCCAGCATGCGCTGGAGTTCGCAGGTGCCAAACCGTTTCACTCGACCACGTGCGCCATGCGGTAAGGGCGCTCCTCCGTCTCCAGCCCCTTCCGGGCGACCGTGCCGGGCACCTTGGTAATGCGCCCTGCATTGTACACCGAAGTGTCAATCTTCACGGTCGGGGTGTCATACTTCTCCGCCAGTGCACGCAGTATGCTCTGGCAAAGCGCCTTGGATTCCGGGGTGTTGGGGATGTTCTCGAGGGGAATGTAGATGTGACCTCCGTTTCCCGAGAAGACAGTCAGCGGCTCATAGCCGTACATCGCGCGCAGATCGGTCTCGACCCTATCCACGACCGCGAGAACGTCATCAACTTCGTCGTCGCTGATCGGTTCATTCGTCTCGGTCCGGTCAATGTCGATCAACAGGTAGCGGCGGCATCTAATGTGCTCGTCCTTGACGGCGAGCCCGTTGCGTTCGTCACCTGGAAAGCTTGGATCGACCGAGTTGAGGCAAAGGTAGATGTTGTAGCCAAGCGCGTTCAGCTGCAGCGCCTTGCCCTCGAAGGCAGCCTGTCTGTCGGCCACGGTCGGATAGTCCCTAGCATTGAAGGTAATGTTCTTGGTGAGCCGTTCACCCGGCACCCCCTTCGGCCAAATGGCGCGGAGGTGGATCGGTGCTTGGGGATTGGTTGGGAAAATGCGCCAGGTTTCCGATAGCGCCTCTCGCTGCCGCATAGACCTTACTGGCCAGCTCATGCTCCGCCCCCCTCAACGAAGCGCTCGAGGTCCTCGAGCATGTAGAAACGGCGTCCTCCGACCATAAAGCTTCTAGGGCCCTGACCGAGCCGCCCCCACTCGGCTAGCGTCTTGGCCGAACGGCCCAGATAGAGTGCCGCGTTAGCGCGATTGAGCCGCCCGTCTGGTAGAACTTGCACCCGGACCTTCTCCACCGATTCCATTCCTTACTCCTCGTCTGGCACGTTAGGTGCCGTGGAGCCCCTATTGCATGCCGAAGGTCATTTATGTACCCTAAACCATATCTAAAACCGTACACGGTATAACGACTATGGGACGCCCACCAAAAAAGCCCGAAGACCGGAGGCGAGAGGCAACTTTGCGACTTGATCCGGAGGTCCGCCACAAACTGCAAGAGGCAGCAAAGCAGGCCGAGAGGAGCTTTCCTGCTGATCTAGAAGCCCGCATCGTCGCGACCTGCGATCTCGACCACCAAGGGGTCGAACTACTGCGCGCGATAGCGTCCGAAATCGCCCTGATACAAAAGATGACAAGCTCTAGGTGGCACCGGAAACTTAAGGCTTGGGCAGCAGTGGCGGAGATGCTCCGCTTAGGCCCGATCCACGACTTCAATCCCGATCAGCCACAGAACGATGATCATGTAATCACTGCATTCAAAACGCTGGAAGCTGTTGAACGCGATCGTTCCGAGTTGGTTGATCGGCTCGCCGACATGGGAATTGCGGCGAGGCAAGATCCAGACAAGCCGCCCGTCGGCGAAGCGGGCATAGCACGGCTACCCGACCCCACCCGGAGTTCAACGCGACTGCTCTGCCAAAAGCTCGACGATGAGGCGCAGCAGGCCCAAGCACTGGCCCTTTTAGAAGAGATAATTCAGCTAGATGCACAAGTCCGGAAGGCCCATGCTGCATTCAACGGCGCACTGCGTCCCTACTTAGACGAAACGAATGCGGGTCGGAAGATATACAGGGACTATCTGCGTAAAGAGGCGGCACGAAAGCGGTCTCTCGGCGAACCGTACAATATTCTACACCTTACGGAGGTGGAACCGTGAGCCTTCGCTTCAACCGCCTTACCCGTCCAGCAGTTCGCTCACTTGGCCCTGGGGAGCAGATAAGCGAACATGGCATTACTGCGGCACGACAGTCCAATGGGGATTGCCGTTACAGCATCAACATAATGGTCGACGGACAGCGCATCCACCGCGTCGTGGGGCGGGAAAGTGAAGGCGTGACCCGCGAACAGGCCGAGCGCACCATCGAGTCGCTGAGGACGAAAGCCCGCGAAGGACGCTTGGACCTGCCCACCGGGCGCAAGGTGCACCGAAGCCTTAAGGAGGCTGTCGCGGAATACCTTACGCGCATCGAGCATGACCCAAAGCACGGGCGCAATTACGGTCCGAAGAAGCGCCATCTCGAAGATCGCTTGGCACCGTACTTCAAGGGACAGCGCCCAGACAAACTGACCGATTTCACGATTGCCCATTACGTTAAGCATCGACGCGACCAGGGGGCAGCAATCGCCACGATCAATCGGGAGCTTTCGACGCTAAGCCACTTCCTGAATCGCTGCATCGCATGGAAGTGGGTGCGGGCAGATCAAAAGCCAAAGATGCCGAAGGGCGAAGAAGCCCGGAAGAAGATCGTTGTCCTTACCGACGAGGATAAGCGGGCGCTGATGCAAGCGGCAATTGCTGACCAAGACCCCCTGACATGGCTGTTCACCGCCATCGCCATGGGCACCGGCATGCGGCACAGCGAAATCCTCCGCATCCGATGGGACGACATCGACCTAGCTAACCGTCGCATCTACATCGGCCAGGCTAAAGCTGGGCAGCGGGAGCAGCCGATCCCGCCCAACCTCGCCGCCATGCTTCAGAAGGAACACGCGCAGCTAGGCGAACCGAGCGGGTGGCTATTCCCGACCAGCCGCGCCGACGCCAAGCACAGCCACCGGCAGCAGATGAGCGAACAGTTCCGCCGGGCAGTCACCAGGGCGAAACTCGACCCCTCGAAGGTGACCCCCCACGTTATGCGGCACACAGCCATCACTAGCCTGATTAAAGAAGGGGTGGACCTACCGACCGTGCAGCGAATCAGCGGGCACAAAACCCTCGCCATGGTCCTGCGCTATACGCACCTATCCGATGACCACATCGACCAGTCGGTTGCGAAGCTCGACACCGCTTTTTCTGGCGCGTTTTCACAGGAATTACACACACCCCCTAACGAGAACGAGCGCAGCGCAGCGTAAACCGCAAGTAACCTGCTGTAATCGCTATGGTACGGACGGCGGGACTCGAACCCGCACGATCAAGGATCAAGGGATTTTAAGTCCCCTGCGTCTACCATTCCGCCACGTCCGCCCGCGGGAAAGCCCGCGATGGCAGATCGGCGCGCCGGCTGCAATGGAGCGGCCACGAACCCTCCGCCCCGATCGGCCCCACGCACGCCCAGGCGGGGCGCCCGATCACCGTCCGGTCAATCGCCGTTGAGGCGTTGGCGGATTTCCTTGCCCGGCTTGAAACAGGGAACGCGCTTGCCCGGCACCTCGACGGTTTCGCCGGTGCGCGGATTGCGGCCCTTGCGGGCATCGCGGGCGCGGGTGGAGAAGGCCCCGAAGCCGCGCAGTTCCACCCGGCCGCCTTCGGCCAGCCGCTGGGTGATCTCGTCGAAGAATACGTCAACCACCCGCTCGACCTCGTCAGCGCGAAGGTCGGGGTTTTCTTTGGCCAATGCGGCGAGCAGCTCCGAACGGATCATCCAACAGTCCTCCCGTTGAGCCGGACGCGACTTCCAGCCCCCAATCCCTACGCGGCAGGGCGACCCCCATCCCCCTTGTTCTGCCCGCCGACACCGCCAAACCGGGACCGGCAAGAATATCCGCTGTGACCATATGGTTGCCAGAATTGCAGGGCCGGTGCAACGCGCTTGTAAGATCGATTGCAGGCCGTTGCAGCGCCGCCAACGGCCTGTCCACGGCTGGGACAGCCCGGGTTGGCACGCCCTTGCCTGCCCTTGGCCGACCCTTGGCCAAACCTTGGCCGACCCTTGGCCAAACCTTGCCGTCAGTCGAGCGCGGGAACCGGCGATTCGTCGAGCAGGGTGGCCGGATCCAGGCCAAGCAGTTCGATCCGGGCGCGAATCTGCGGCCATTCCTGCTTCAGGAAGGCGGCCCGCTCCAGCTCGCGCAGCCGCTCGGCCGCTCCGCTGGCAACCACCATGCCGACACCGCGCAGGACGTCCACCAGGCCATCGAGCTGGAACTGCTGATAGGCCTTGGCCACGGTCAGCGGATTGGCGCCCTGCGCCGCCGCGAAGGCCCGGACCGAAGGCAGCAGGCCGCCCTCGGGATAGGTGCCGTCGATGATCCCCGTGGCGATCTGGTCGCGCAGCTTGAGATAGATCGGGCGGCTCGGCGTGGTCATGGTGACGCAGTGACATAATACAGCGCTGCACGCAAGCATCTCGCGCAGCGCCGGCCGGCCCGGGAGAAGAGGGAAATGGCCGCAAAAAGGAACAGGTGAAACAAGTTTTCGCTTTCCTGCCGGCGTTTCCCCATTAGGTTCCGCCGCCTGCGCCAGCCGCGCGGCCCCCGGACCCTGCGCCCCCTGGCGAAACCCGGCGCGGGCCACCCGGTGGACAGGCCGTCGGAGAGGCCATCAGAGAGGATCTGCATGAAGGATATTGCCAGCTGGAACGAAGGGGATTGGATCGGCGCGATCGCCGCCCTGGCCCTGTTCGCGTTCCTGGTCATCGGCGGGCTGATCGCCGCCCGCAAGAGCGAGGAGGTGGTCGGCCATCCGCGCGGCCTGTTCGTCCTGTTCTATGCGGAAATGTGGGAGCGGTTCTCCTACTACGGCATGCGCGCCCTGCTGGTGCTCTACCTCACCAAGTTCTGGCTGTTCCAGGACGGCAAGGCCAACCTGATCTACGGCGCCTACACCAGCCTGGTCTACATCACCCCGGTGCTGGGCGGCGCGATTGCCGACCGTTACCTGGGGCAGCGCAAGGCGGTGATCTATGGCGGCATCCTGCTCGCCTTCGGCCACCTGTTCATGGCGGTCGAGGGGATGCACGGGGTGACCGACCCGGCGATCAAGCAGGCCGATCCGGCGATCAACGTCTTCTGGCTGGCCCTGGCGCTGATCTGCGTGGGATCGGGCTTCCTCAAGGCCAACATCTCGGTGATCGTCGGCCAGCTCTACCGCATGACCGACACCCGTCGCGACGCCGCCTACACGATCTTCTACATGGGCGTGAACGTGGGCGCGGCGATGGGCACGATCCTGGTCGGTTACCTGGGCGAGACGATCGGCTGGGCCTGGGGCTTCGGCCTGGCCGGGATCGGCATGGTCATGGGGCTGTTGATCTTCATGATCGGCAAGCCCGCCCTCAATGGCCAGGGCGAGCCCCCCGCCCCGCTGGCCAAGCGCACCGAATGGACGCTCTACGGCACCGGCATCGCCGCGGTGGCGGTGATCTGGGCGCTGGTCCAGTACCAGGACGTGATCCAGTCGCTGCTGATCGTCTCGGGCCTGGCGATGCTGGGCTACACGCTCTACGAGGCGTTCAAGCTGCCCAAGGAGCCGCGCGAGCGGATCTTCGCGATCCTCTTCCTGGTGGCGCTCAACCCGATCTTCTGGGGCCTGTTCGAACAGGCGGGCGGCAGCCTGAGCCTGTACACCGACCGCTTCGTCGATCGCGCCGGGGTGCCGACCAGCCTGTTCCAGTCGATCAACCCGATCTACATCGTGCTGCTCGGCCCGGTCTTCGCCGGGCTGTGGACCTGGCTGGGCCACAAGGGGCTGGAACCGTCCGCCCCGGCCAAGTTCGGACTGGCGCTGGTCCAGGTGGGCCTGTCGTTCCTGGTCTTCGTATGGGGCGCGCAGAGCGTCGGACCGGCCCTTACCCCGGTGATCTTCGTGTTCCTGATCTATCTGCTGCAGACCACCGGCGAGCTGTGCCTGTCACCGGTCGGCCTCTCGGCCATGACCCGGCTCGCCCCGGTGCACCTCGGCAGCTTCATCATGGGCGCCTGGTTCTACATGACCGCGGTGGGCAACTTCGTGGCCGGCAAGATCGGCGAGGCGACCGGCGGCGAAGGCGGCGAGATGAGCAAGGAGCTGACCCTGGCGATCTACAGCAAGATCGGCTGGATCACGATCGGGGTCGCCCTGGTGGTCCTGGTGCTGGCGCGCATCGTCCGGGGCTGGATGCACCTCGACACGCTGGAGGACCGCAGCGCGCCAACGGTCCATTGAGCGACAGGACAGCCCCGGCCGATCGCCGGACAGAAAGGGCCCCCGGTCTCGCGCCGGGGGCCTTCTTGTATGGCGCCTCAGGCCGCCATATTGTCGATCAGGCGGGCCTTGCCGATCCGCGCGGCGACCAGCAGCCGGGCGGGCCCGGTGCCGCGCTCGGCCAGCGGGGCCAGGCTGTCGGCATCGCACAGCTTGGCATAGTCCACCGCGCGGAAGCCCCCGTCGAGCAGCGCGTGCTCCAGCCCGGCAAGCACCGGCGCGATTGCCTCCCCGGCGCCGATCCGGGCGATCGCCTCGCGCATGGCCTTGGGCAGGCAGGCGGCGGCGGCACGCTCCTCGGCGGTCAGGTAGGCATTGCGTGAGCTCATCGCCAGGCCATCGGCCTCGCGCACGGTGGGCACGCCGATGATCCGGTCGACATGGGGGCGGACCAGATCGAGGTCGCGGGCCATGCGGCGGATCACGGCGAGCTGCTGCCAGTCCTTCTCGCCGAACAGCGCCAGATCGGGGCGGACCTGGTTGAACAGCTTGCAGACGACCGTCGCCACCCCGTCGAAATGGCCGGGGCGCGCCGCGCCGCACAGCCCCTCGCTGATCCCGGCGACCGCGATATTGGTGGCATAGCCCGCCGGATACATCGCTTCGGGATCGGGGGCCCAGAGCAGCGCAACGCCCTCGGCTTCGAGCATGGCGCTGTCGCGGGCCAGCTGGCGAGGATAGGCATCGAGGTCCTCGCCCGCCCCGAACTGGCGCGGGTTGACGAAGATCGAGACCGCGACGTGGGCAGCCCGGCGTCGCGCCTCGCGCACCAGGGTCAGGTGGCCTTCGTGCAGGGCCCCCATGGTCGGGACGAGGGCCAACGGCCCATCGCGGCGCAGCGTCGCAACCGCATCCCGCAGTGGATCAATGCGATTGACGGTTTGCATGGCATGATCCCCTTGCGATAGAACCCCAGGACAGACGTCGCCGCCGGAACGGGCCTGCCCTAGCGCCGGCCGCGGCAACGTTCAAACCTTGCTGCAGAGGCATCGCCATCACCGTGTCCGCCCCCACCACCCCGCACCGCATCGTCTTCGCCAACGAAAAGGGCGGCACCGGCAAGTCGACCACGGCGGTGCACATCGCCATCGCCCTGGCCTATCAGGGGCACCGCGTCGCCGCGATCGATCTCGACCCGCGCCAGCGCACCTTCCACCGCTACCTGGAAAATCGCACCGAAACGATGAAGCGGCGCGAGATCGATTTGCCCACGGTGCGCTTCGAGGTGTTCCGGGGCGAAACCGCCGAGGAGCTCGATGCCCTGGTGGCGGAGCTGGGCGCCGACGTCGATTTCCTGATCTTCGACACCCCGGGCCGCGACGACCCGCTGGCCCGCCACGCCGCCACCTCGGCCGATACGCTGGTCACCCCGCTGAATGACTCGTTCGTCGATTTCGACCTGATCGGCCAGGTCGATGCCGAAACCTTCAAGGTCCGCCGCCTGTCATTCTATGCCGAGCTGATCTGGGAAACGCGCAAGAAGCGCGCGATGGCGACGATCCGCGACCAGCGGCGCGAGATGGACTGGGTGGTGGTGCGCAACCGCACCCAGCACGTCGAGGCCCGCAACATGCGCCGTCTCGACAACGCCCTGACCGAGCTGTCGCGGCGGGTCGGCTTCCGGGTCGCCCAGGGCCTGTCCGAGCGCGTGATCTACCGCGAACTGTTCCCCTCGGGCCTCACCCTGCTCGACAAGGGCCATCTCGGCGAACTGGGGACCAGCCATCTGGTCGCCCGCCAGGAACTGCGCCAGCTGGTGGCCGGGCTCAACCTGCCCCAGCCCCCGTCGCGGACGGGCGCCGGGGTGACCGCTCCGCAGCTCACCGCCGAAGAGGCCTGAGGCCGCGGCATGGCCAAGATGCTGCTCTGGCTGGCACTGGCCTGTGCGCTGTGCAAGGCCTTCACCGGCCAGTGGCCGTGGCAGCTGGCCGGTTGGGAACCCGGGCGCGGATCGCGCCGTTCCCCGGACGAGGCCGAGCATGACGTCTGGGCGCGGACCCTGCTCGGCGTGGCGCCGCAGGCCGGACGCAGCGAGATCATCGAGGCGCACAAGCGGCTGGTCGCCCAGGTCCATCCCGATCGCGGCGGCACCAGCGACCAGGTGCACGAAGCCAATGCCGCGCGGGACCTGTTGCTGCGAAGGCTCGGCGACGGCCGGGAGTAGCCATGGCTCACCGTTTCGATCCCACCATCCTTCGCGAATACGATGTCCGCGGAGTGTTCGGGGATACGCTGGGACCGGATGACGCCCGCGCCCTGGGACGCAGCTTCGCCACGCGGGTGCGGCGCCATGGCGGACGGCGGATCGCCGTGGGCTGCGACGGACGGATCAGCTCGCCGCTGCTTGAGCATGCCCTGGTCGAGGGCCTGACCGCCAGCGGGGTTGACGTGGTCCGGATCGGGCTTGGCCCCACGCCGATGCTCTATTTCGCCGAGGCCTCAATGGAGGATGTGCAGGGCGGCATCCAGGTAACCGGCAGCCACAACCCCGCCAATCACAACGGCTTCAAGCTTGTTCATGCGGGACATCCGGTGTTCGGGGCCGAATTGCGACGGCTCGGCGACATGGCTGCCGCCGGGGACTGGCTCGACGGGGTCGGGCGATGGGAGCGGCGCGAGATCCTGACCGGCTATGTCGAGCGCCTGCTCAGCGGGCTCGACGGCGCGGCTCGGGACGGCCTGGGAGCCCTGCGCATCGGCTGGGACGCGGGCAATGGCGCCGCCGGTCCGGCCATCGAGGCCCTCACCGCGCGATTGCCCGGTGAGCACCACCTGCTGTTCACTGCTGTCGACGGCACGTTTCCGCATCATCACCCCGATCCCACCGAAGAGCGCAACTTGGCCGACCTGCGCGCGCTGGTCGCAGCCAAGCGACTCGATTTCGGAGTGGCTTTCGATGGCGATGGCGATCGGATCGGGGTGGTCGATGCGATGGGGCGGATCATCTGGGGCGATCAGTTGCTGATGATCTTCGCGGAGGACGTCCTGCGCGATCGGCCCGGGGCCACGGTTCTGGCCGATGTGAAGGCCAGCGGGGCCCTGTTCCGGCGGATAGCGGAGTTGGGCGGCCGGCCCGAGATGGCACCCACCGGGCACAGCGTGATCAAATCCAGAATGAAGCCAATCGGCGCGCCGCTCGCCGGGGAAATGACCGGACACCTGTTCTTCGCCGACCGGTGGTACGGGTTCGACGACGCCCTCTATGCCGCGCTGCGGCTGATGGCGGCCAGCGTGCGGCTGGGCCGGTCGGTCACGGCGCTGCGCTCGGCCATGCCCGAGCTGGCAAGCACCCCTGAGCTGCGCATCCCGACGACCGATCAGCGCAAGTTCGCGGTGGTTGCCGAGGTGCGCGAGCGGCTGGCCCGGCAGGGCGCCCAGGTCACCACCGTGGATGGGGTGCGGGTCGATAGGCCCGATGGCTGGTGGCTGCTGCGTGCCTCGAACACCCAGCCGATGCTCAGCGCCCGCGCCGAAAGCGCCGACCCGGCCGGGCTCGGGCGACTGCTGGCCGAGATGGACGCGCACCTGGCCGAATCCGGCGTGGTTCGGCCCGGCTGATCCGGCCGACCAGCCAGGCCCCTGCGGCCCGGTTGCGCCGGGGCCGGTGAGGCCCGATATCGGGACCATGGCTGCTGCCCTCCCCATCGAACTGGCCGAATGGTTCGCCGCCCGCGGATGGCGGGTGCGGCGCCACCAGCTCGACATGCTGGCAGCCGGCGCGGCGGGGCGGCACGCCCTGCTGGTGGCCGAAACGGGAGCCGGCAAGACCCTGGCCGGGTTCCTCCCGACCTTGGCGGATTTCACCCCCTCGGTGCTGGGGGGGGCCGCGCCGCCCGAAGGCCTGCACACGCTTTACGTCTCGCCCCTGAAGGCCCTGGCGCACGACGTGCAGCGCAACCTGCTGGCGCCGGTCGCCGAGCTTGGTTTGCCGATGCGGGTCGAGACGCGCAGCGGTGACACCCCCAGCGATCGCAAGGCGCGCCAGCGCGCCCGGCCTCCGCATGTGTTGCTGACCACGCCCGAATCGCTTTCGCTGCTGCTGAGCTATCCCGAGGCGCGCCAGGTGTTCTCGGGGCTGCGCCGCGTGGTGGTCGATGAGGTCCATGCCTTTGCCGCAGGCAAGCGGGGCGATCTGCTCAGCCTCTCGCTGGCGCGGCTGCAGGCCTTCGCGCCGGGGCTGCAACGGGTGGCCCTGTCGGCGACCGTGGCCGATCCGATCGACTATCAGGCGTGGCTGGCACCCGAGGGGGATCCGGCGGCCGTGACCCTGGTTGAGGGCGAGCCCGGGGTTCCGCCCGTGCTGGAGATCCTCCTGCCGGATGATGCGCGGGTGCCGTGGGGCGGCCATGCGGCGGCCTGGGCCGTGCCGCAGCTCTATGCCGCGATCCGCGCGCACCGGACCACGCTGGTCTTCACCAACACGCGGTTTCTGGCCGAATACATCTTCCAGCTGCTGTGGGACGTGAACGACGACAAGCTGCCGATCGGGATTCATCACGGTTCGCTGTCAAAGGAGGCGCGGCGCAAGGTCGAAGGCGCGATGGCCCGTGGCGAGTTGCGGGCGCTGGTGTGCACCGCCAGCCTCGATCTGGGGGTCGATTGGGGCGATATCGATCTGGTGGTGCAGATGGGCGCGCCCAAGGGCTCGTCACGGCTGCTGCAGCGCATCGGGCGCGCCAATCATCGGCTCGATTCGCCCAGCAAGGCCTTGCTGGCGCCGGGCAACCGCTTCGAATTCCTCGAGGCCACCGCCGCGCTGGAAGCCGTCGCGGCGGGGCAGCGCGATGGCGAGGCGTTCCGGCCCGGCGCGCTGGATGTGCTGGCCCAGCACGTGATGGCCTGCGCCTGCGCCGAGCCGTTCGACGAGGCCAGCCTGCTCGCGGAAGTCCGGAGCAGCACGCCCTATCGCTGGCTCGACGCGGAGAGCTGGGACCGGGTGCTCCAGTTCGTCGCCACGGGGGGTTATGCGCTGCGGGCCTATGACCGGTTCCGCCGGATCGTGCGGGACCGCCATGGCACCTGGCGCCTCGCCCATCCCGAGCAGGCAGCGCGGCATCGCCTCAACGCCGGGATCATCGTCGATTCCGAGATGCTGGAGGTACGGTTCCGCAACGGCCGTTCGCTCGGCCGGGTGGAGGAATCCTTCGGCGCCACCCTCGCCCCCGGGGACACGTTCCGTTTCGCCGGGATGGACCTGGAGGTCGAAGGGGTGCGCGATCTCGAACTGGTGGTCCGCGCCGCCAAGCGGGCCGGGACCATCCCCAGCTACATGGGCGCGCGTCTGCCGATTTCCACGCACCTGGCCGAACGGGTGCGGGGCCTGCTGGTCGACCGCGCCGGCTGGGGCCGTTTTCCGGACGACGTGCGCGAATGGCTCGAGATGCAGGACTGGCGCTCACGCCTGCCCGGTCCGGGCGAGCTGCTGGTGGAGAGCTTTCCGCACGAGCAGCGGCACTATTCGGTCATCTACACCTTCGAGGGGTGGAACGCGAACCAGTCGCTCGGCATGCTGATCACCCGCCGCATGGCCGACCGCGGCCTTGCCCCGCTGGGCTTCGTCGCCAATGACTATGCGCTGGGCGTCTGGGGGCTGAAGCCGATCGATGATCCGGCTCCGCTCCTGTCTCCCGATATCCTGACTCACGAGTTTCTCGACTGGGTGCAGGATTCCCACCTGCTGCGGCGGGCCTTCCGCGAGGTCGCCGTGATTGCCGGGCTGGTCGAGCGCCAGCAGCCGGGCCAGCGCAAGAGCGGACGGCAGGTCACCTTCTCGACCGACCTGATCTACGACGTGCTGCGCAAGCATGAGCCCGACCATATGCTGATCGAAGCCGCCTGGGCTGATGCCCGGACGCGGCTGACCGATGTCGGGCGGCTGGCCGCCCTGCTCGATCGCGCCGCGGACGAACTGGTCCATGTCCGGCTGGACCGGGTCTCGCCGCTGGCCGTGCCGGTGCTGGTGATGATTGGCCGGGAAAGCCTGCCCAATGGCGCCGCGGACGACGATCTGCTGGTCGAGGCGGAGAGCCTGGCGGGACAGGCGATGCGGCCGGAGTGAGCGGCGCCGGTCAGGCAGGGGCAGCGGGCACGAAAAAGGGGGCGGATCGCTCCGCCCCCCAGATCGTTCCGGTTGATCAAACGCGGCTTACTTGGCCGGCGGGGCATTCGCCGACTTGCCGAACTCCGAGTACTGCTCGTTGCCGACGAAGCCGAACTTGGTCACGCCCGAGGCCTTGATGATGTTCAGCGCCGCCGCGGCGAGCTCGTAGCTGGCACCGGCTTCGGGCTGGAACTGCAGTTCCGGCTCGGGCTTCATCGCCAGGGTCTGCTGGAGCAGCGCCACCAGCTGACCGTTGTTCACCTCCTGACCGTTCCACAGGACCTTGTTGTCATAGGTGAGCACGACCTTGTTCTTGATCGGCTCGACCTTGATGTTGGTCGGCGGCGGGTTCGGCGAAGGCAGGTCGATGTTGACCGCGTGGGTGGCGACCGGAATCGTGATGATGAACATGATGAGGAGCACGAGCATGACGTCGATCAACGGCGTCGTGTTCATGTCCATCATCGGCGAGCCATCATCCTTGCCGCCTGACATTGCCATGGGAAGTTACTCCTGAATTGCCTGGGGCCATTGACCCCGGAATGAGGCCGAAGCCTCAGCCCTTCGGATCGACCGGGTTGGAGATGAAGCCCACCGTCGGATAACCCGAGATCTGGACGTTGAAGATCGCGCCGGCAATGCACCGCCACGGAGCGTTGACGTCCCCGCGAATGTGGACCTGCGGGATCTTTTCCGGGTTGGCGCGGAGCGCTTCCGGACCGCCTTCACGCTTCACGATCGTGTCGAGCCGCTTGTAGGCCATGTCACGCAGTTCGGCCGAATCGACCGGCGTGATGTTGTTGAAGTAGATCCGGCATTCGCCGTTCCGCGAAGCACCCTCGAAACCCGGCTCGCCCGCGCTGCGACCGGCATCGTCGGTCGTGCTGACGGTCAGCAGCAGGTTCTCGACCTTGTCCTTCGATTCCTGCGAGACCATGATCGGGAGGCGCAGCTTTTCGATCGTCTGGATCGCGACCGGAACCGCGATGAGGAAGATGATCAGCAGCACCAGCATCACGTCCACCAATGGGGTCGTGTTGATGTCGGACATGGGGGTTTCAGCCCCACCGCCGCCCGTCGAAATCGCCATAGTACCATCCTATCCTGTCATCGTGCCGGGCAGGGGACCGACCGGCATGCCGCGGCCCGTCCCCAACCGGCTGGGCGGCGCGCCACAGGGGCGCCCCGCCCGGTCCACCAGCTTACGGCTTGGCCGGAGCAGCGGCGGGCTTGGCCGGAGCCGGCTTGGCGGCAGCAGCAGCCTGAACGGCCGGCTTGATCGCGCCCTTCGAGTTGATGTTGGCGAGAACGTCGATCGAGAAGCCATGGAGCTGCTCGGCGATGCTCTTGTTGCGAGCCTGCAGGTAGTTGTAGGCGAGCACCGCCGGAACGGCGACGAGCAGACCGAGCGCGGTCATGATCAGCGCTTCACCGACCGGGCCGGCGACCTTGTCGATCGAGGCCGAACCGGCCAGACCGATGGCGATCAGCGCGCGGTAGATGCCGACCACGGTGCCGAACAGACCGATGAACGGCGAGGTCGCACCGACGGTCGCCAGGAAGGGCAGACCCGAAGCGAGGCGGGCGTTGATCGAGGCTTCCGAACGGGTCAGCGAGCCAACCAGCCACTCGTGGGCGTCGGTCGCGTCGACCATCTTGCCGTGCTGTTCCTCGGCGGAGATGCCGTCGTCGACGATCTGGCGCCAGGCGCTGTTCTTCTCGAGCTTGGCGGCGCCTTCCTTGAGGGTCGCGGCCCGCCAGAAGCTGGCGCGCAGCTCACGGCCCTGGCGGATGATCTTGCTCTGCTCGAACCACTTGGTGAACAGGATGAAGAACGAGCCGAACGACATGATGCCGAGGATGATGACGGTGGCATAGGCGATGAAACCGCCCTGCTCCAGGGCTTCAGCGAAGCCGAACTTGTTCTGCGGAGCGGCGTTCGCGCCGGCGGCCAGAAGGTCAATAAGCATGCGATAGTCCTCTCAAGAAAGGTGGATTCGAATGTGCCGGCGATCCGGCGGGGCCCTGCGGGGCGGGGCCCGGGAAAGATGTCAGTCCTTCGGAATGACCCAGCGGATGCGGTTCGCGTAGGTCCCGGTGGTCGGATTGCCTTCACCATCCGTGGCCGGGGTGAACCGGGCGCGACGACGCACGTTGTCGCAGGTCGCGGCGTCCAGTTCGGGCGTGCCCGACGAGCTGGTGATCTGGCAGTCGGTGACCTTGCCATCGGTGCCCACGGTGACGCGGAACCCGGTGGTGCCTTCACGCTCTTCACGCAGCGCTCGCGACGGATAGTCGTTGCTGGTCGCCCAGTTCGCCGGATTGCCCTTCGGCGCGGCCGACTTCGGCGTGAAGCGCGGCGGCGGCGGAGCGGCGGGAGCCGGCGGAATGTAGACCGGCGGCGGCGGAACCGGCGGCGGGGCCTGGACCGTCTCGATCACCGGCGCAGCCGGCGCGATGTCCACCTTCACCGGCGGGGCAACCACCGGCGGCGGCGGCGTGTCCTGCTTAGGCGGCGGCGGCGGCGGCTCCTTCGGCTTCTCCGGTTCCTTGATGTCGACCGTCGTCACCTTCTTCAGGATCTGCTTTGCCGCCGAATAGGCAAGACCCGTGACCAAGGCGTACCCGACGGCCACGTGAATCAATGCAACGATGATCAGTGCGGTAATCTTGTTACCGCTCATCTGTTGGTCAGCGTAAGCCATTCAGACGCATCACTCCATAACAGTGCCCCGGATAGCCAGGGCAGCCGAGCCCGACGGCGAGATGCCGCCGGAATCGGACAATCGAATCTTCCACCCTGCCGGTGACCCGGGCACTGCTAGAACCCCCGGTTCCGAGCAGCTCAGTCTGTGGCCGCCCTTTTCGGAACGCGCCGCTTGTGCGGGAGCTTTAACGTCGAGTTACCACCCACGCAACGGCTGATTCCGCGCTTGCCGCGGGTTAACCGTCAATTCACATGTGCAAGGATCAAAATCATTGGCCCGCCTTGCACTACGCACAATGACGTGTTCCAGCGCGGGTCACCGAGGAGGTAAGCTGATGTCACGCCGGTCTCCACAGTCCGTCCCGAGCCGTCCGGCAGGACGGCGGGAATGGCTCTGGTCCGCGGTTGGAACGGGGCTGCGAGCGGCCGCTGTGATAGCTTTGGGAGCGGCCTGGCCGATCGCCGCGTCGGCTCAGCCCGCGCCCCCGCAAGCCCGGCCGATCGCGGTCGGCAAGGGTTCCGAATCGACCGCCGCGCAGCCCACCCTGCCCGAGTGGACATATGCCGATCTGGCGGACTGGGCCGATGGCACGCCCACGGTGATCCGGGCCAAGATCCGCTCGATGGTGGCGCTGGAACCGGCCCGTGCGCCCGGCCTGCGTCCCGGTCAGGTGCGATTCTATGTGGAAGCACGGACCATCGCCCTGATCGCCGGCCCGCCCCAGGCGGGTGATTCGCTTCGTTACCTGGTCGATCTGCCGCTCGATTCGCGGGGCAAGCCGCCCAAGCGTCCGAAGGGGGATGTCCTCCTGTTCGCCCGAACCCAGCCCGCCCGGCCGGGCGAGCTGCAACTGGTGGCGCCCGATGCGCAGATCGCCTGGAGCCCTGACACCGAGGCGCGGGTCAAGGGGGTGCTGGGCGAGCTGCTCGCCGCGACTGCGCCGCCGCGCGTCACTGCGGTGCGAGAGGCGATTCACGTCCCCGGCAACCTGGCCGGAGAGGGCGAAACCCAGTTGTTCCTGGCGACGAGCGACGGCGAACCGGCCTCGATCACCGTGGTGCATCGCCCCGGCGCCTCGCCCCGCTGGAGCGTGTCGTTCTCCGAGGTGCTCGATTCGCAGGGTGAGCCGCCCGCCCGCGAGACGCTGACCTGGTACCGGCTGGCCTGCTTCCTTCCGGCCCGGCTTGTGCCGTCGGCCCACGTCTCGGCCAGTGCGGCGGACCGCGCCCGGGCCGATGCCGATTACCGCCTGGTCCTGGCCGAACTGGGCCCCTGCCCGCGCAACCGGCGCTGACCGCGGCCCGGTCTGTTCGGGTGCCGGGCATTTTCCGGCACTGGCCTTTCCCGGCGTGCTGCCTTAGGGGGCCGCGGGGAAAGGGGTGAACATGGCCGAACCACTACGCATCGCGCTGGCCGGACTGGGAACAGTCGGCGCCGGGGTCATCCGCCTGATCGAAACCAACGCCGCGCTCATCGCGCGCCGCGCCGGCCGGCCGATCGTGATCACCACGATCTCGGCCCGGGATCGCAGCAAGAAGCGTGGCGTCGATCTTTCGCCCTATGCCTGGGAAGACGACATGATCGTTCTGGCCGAGCGGCCCGACGTCGACGTCGTGGTGGAGCTGGTCGGCGGCTCGGACGGGCCGGCGCTGGCCTGCGCCCGGACCACGATCGAAAGCGGCAAGGCCTTCGTCACCGCCAACAAGGCGATGATCGCGCACCACGGGCTCGAACTGGCAGCCAAGGCCGAGGCAGCGAAGGTCGCCCTGAAGTTCGAGGCCGCGGTCGCCGGCGGCATCCCGGTGATCAAGGGCCTGCGCGAAGGCGCCGCGGCGAACGCCTTCGAGCGGGTCTACGGCATCCTCAACGGGACGTGCAATTTCATCCTGTCGACCATGGAGGACACCGGCCGCGACTTCGCCGATGTCCTGTCCGAAGCCCAGGCCCGCGGCTATGCCGAGGCCGATCCGACCTTCGACATCGAGGGTACCGATGCGGCGCACAAGCTGTCGATCCTGGCGGCGATCGCCTTCGGCGCGCAGGTCGATTTCGCTTCGGTCGACACGTCCGGGATCGCACGGCTGCGCGCAGCCGACATCGCCCAGGCCGATTCGCTGGGCTATGTGATCCGGCTGATCGGCGTTGCCGAACCCGACTGGGCCGATGGCCAATGCCGACTGTTCCAGCGCGTCCAGCCCCACCTTGTTCCGTTCGACCATCCGCTGGCCCATGTCGACGGCGCCACCAATGCCGTGGTGGCGGAAGGCAATTTCTCGGGCCGGCTGCTGTTCCAGGGCGCCGGAGCCGGGGACGGTCCGACCGCCAGCGCCGTGGTGGCCGACCTGATCGACATCGCCCGCGGCGAAATCGGCGCGCCGTTCTCGGTGCCGGTGACCGAGCTGGAGGCCCTGCCCCCGGCTCCCTCGGGCCACCGTCGGGGCCGCGCCTACATCCGCTTCATCGTGGCCGACCGGCCCGGCGTGCTGGCCGAGATTACCGCCGCGATGCGCGATGCCGGGGTGTCGATCGAGAGCCTGATCCAGAAGGGCCGGGCTGGGCAGGACGGCGAGGTGCTGGTGGCCATGGTCACGCACGAAGGCCCGGAGAGCGCGGTGACCGAGGCCCTGCGGCTGCTCGACGGATCGCCCAGCCTGGCCCAGCCGCCGCTGGTCATGCAACTGCTGGGGAACTGACCGGCCGCTGGCGGCGCCAGTGCCCGGTCAGGGATCGGGCGCCTCGCCCTTGGCGATGCGATCCGCGTCCGATCCCGCAGGGGCCTGCGGCAGCTTGCTGAAATCGACGACATAGACCGGTGGGGGGACCTTGCCGAAACCGCGGCACTTGACCCGGGTGCAGTCGGGCAGGCTGCTGACATTCGGGGCGCTCGGCACCCCGGTGTCCATGCCCTGGCGCGAGCGGGGATCACTGTCGGTTGTGGAGGGCACCCGCCATTGCTCGCCGCGGTCCGCCCCGCAGACCACGATTTCCCCCTGACGACGCGATTCGGCGCATTCGGCGCGACGGCGGCGCGCGGCGGCAGCGGGCGAGATCATCAGGCCCGAGGCGATCACGGCATCATCGGGGGGAGGCGATTCGGCCTTCGTCGCCGCCTGCTCCGCCGGTGGTCCGAAGGCAGGGCCCGCGGGTTCAGCCCCGGCCACCCCGGAATGCGCGATCGACAGCCACAGCAGCCCCCAGGCGACGCCGCTGCCCCGCCCGGCGCGCCACTTGGCGCCACACCGCCTACCGCCGCGCGGCCTGCCTGGTCCCCGTCCTCTCACGCCTTGCTTGTAGGGGCACTTGGCCGCCGAGGCGAGAGGGCTTGCCGCCGCCCCATCGACACGACCGCACTCGACAGCGTCGCGGGGCCTGTCTATGCGCCCGGGCAAGCGTCCGGGACCAAGCGCGTCCCTTCAGCACAGGGAATTCCGATGACCAGCACTCCCGCCAGCAGCGTTCTTGATCGTGTCCTCGTGCTCGAAATGGTCCGCGTGACCGAGGCCGCCGCGATCGCCGCTTCCGCGCTGGTCGGGCGCGGGGATGAAAAGGCCGCCGATGCGGCCGCGGTCGAGGCCATGCGCAAGGCGTTCGACGAGCTGGCCATCGATGGCACCGTGGTGATCGGCGAGGGCGAGCGCGACGAGGCGCCGATGCTGTTCATCGGCGAAAAGGTCGGTGGCGCGCAGGGATCCGGTCCGCGCATCGACATCGCGCTCGATCCGCTCGAAGGCACGACCATCACCGCCAAGGCCGGGCCCAACGCGTTGGCCGTGCTGGCCTGCGCCGAAGAGGGGAACCTGCTGAACGCCCCTGACGTCTACATGGAAAAGCTGGCGGTCGGCCCCGGCTATCCCGAGGGCATCATCAGCCTGGCCAAGTCGCCGAGCGAGAACGTCCGGTCCGTGGCCGCGGCCAAGGGTGTCGATCCCAGCGAGATCATCGTCTGCGTGCTGGATCGTCCGCGCCATGCCGATCTCATCGCCGAACTGCGCAGCCTGGGCTGCGGGGTCGTGCTGATCGGGGACGGTGACGTGGCCGGGGTGATCGCGGTGACCAATGAGGAAACCACGATCGACCTCTACATGGGCACCGGTGGCGCGCCGGAAGGCGTGCTGGCCGCTGCGGCGCTGCGCTGCGTGGGCGGGCAGTTCAACGGCCGCCTGATGTTCCGCAACGACGAGGAGCGGGCCCGGGCCCTGAAGTGGGGAATCACCGATCTGAACAAGATCTACACCCGCGACGAGCTGGCCAAGGGCGACTGCATCTTTGCCGCGACAGGGGTGACCGACGGTTCGCTGCTCAAGGGCGTGAAGCGGCACAAGAACGGCGTCATGACCACCGAAAGCGTGGTGATGCGGGCCAGCTCGGGCACGGTCCGCTGGGTTCGCGGCGAGCGCCGCCGCATGGCCTGATTCGCCGGCTGCGGGTCGCCGCTGCGGGCGCCAGGCGCATGGCGCATTTGGCCCCGGCAAGGCGCCGGGTGACTGTTGCAATTCCGCGACTCTCGGCTAGAGGCTGCGCGGGTTCACGGGCCTTGGCCGATCGGCCCGGCCCGGCTGGTTCGGGCGTGGCAGGGGAATCGCGATGAAGATCTTGGCGGGCAACAGCAATCTGCCACTGGCGCGGGCCATTGCCGGTTATCTCGAAATTCCCCTGACCGATGCGAGCGTGCGGCGCTTCGCCGACGAGGAGGTCTTCGTCGAAATTCACGAGAACGTCCGCGGCGAGGATGTCTTCGTGGTGCAGTCCACCAGCTACCCCGCCAACGACAACCTGATGGAGCTGCTGATCTGCATCGATGCGCTGCGCCGCGCATCGGCCAAGCGGATCACCGCCGTGGTGCCGTACTTCGGCTATGCCCGGCAGGACCGCAAGCCGGGGCCGCGCACCCCGATCTCGGCGAAGCTGGTGGCCAACCTGATCACCAAGGCCGGCGCCGATCGCGTCCTGGCGGTTGATCTGCACGCTGGCCAGATTCAGGGCTTCTTCGATATCCCGACCGACAATCTCTATGCCGCGCCGGTGATGGCCGCCGATATCCAGGCGCGTTACGGCCACCAGCAGCTGATGGTGGTGTCGCCCGACGTTGGCGGCGTGGTGCGCGCCCGCTCGCTCGCCAAGCGGCTCGACAACGCGCCACTCGCCATCGTCGACAAGCGGCGTGACCGCCCTGGCCAGTCCGAAGTGATGAACATCATCGGCGACGTGAAGGGCCGGGCCTGCATCCTGATCGACGACATCATCGATTCGGGCGGCACGCTCTGCAATGCGGCCCAGGCGCTGATGGATGCCGGAGCGGCCAGCGTGACCGCCTACATCACCCATGGCGTGCTGTCGGGCGCGGCCGTGGCGCGGGTCAATGGCTCGGCGCTGAAGGAGCTGGTGATCAGCGACACGATCCTGCCGACCGAGGCGACGATCGCCTCCGACCGGATCCGCATCCTGGCGATCGCCCCCCTGATCGGCGAGGCCATCCGCCGCATCGCCGACGAGAGCTCAGTCAGCTCGCTGTTCGACTGAACGCAGCAGAGCCTGGCGAGAGCCGGACCTTTCCGGTGGCGCGCCGGCCTCGCGGCGCGTTTTGAGCACTCTGCAAGAACCAAGCCCCCGTGCGGAAGCAAAGTGAGCGGTCAGCCCTTGCCGGGCCCGGTCGCGCTCGCTTCGGGCGATCGTGCCGAAAACCGTCGCCTGGCGCGTCTCAAGCGCCTTGGGCCAGCCGGCATGGGTTGGTGGGACCCCGCTCCATCCCGACACAGGGCGGTAGGGTCGTGGCCCAAGCGCCGGGCGGGCCCCTCCCCTTACTTCGACAAGCTGAGGATGAGCGGGGGACGGGCTGGGGGTGAGGGTAGGGTTACCAGCCTTGCGTTTGCCATCGACCCAACCGCCCAACAAAAAAGGGGCCGGATTGCTCCGGCCCCTCTTCTGTTTCGTCGCCGAGGCGAACCTTACATGCCCGAACCCGGACCGTAGGTGATCTCGACGCGGCGGTTCTGCAGCTCGCGCACGCCGTCAGCGGTCGGGACGCGCGGGTTGGCTTCGCCGAAGGCCTGGGCGGTGATCGCCGAAGCCGGGACGCCCTTGCCGGTCAGGTAGGCCTGGACCGAAGCGTTACGGCGGCCCGAAAGCGCGACGTTGTACTTCGGCGTGCCCGAGCGGTCGGCATAGCCGGCCAGCATGATCGGAACGCTCTGGCAGTTGCCATAAGCGGTGATCGCGCTGTCGAGGATGGTCGCTGCCTCAGGCGTGATGTCCGACTTGTTCCAGTCGAAGAACACGATGTACGGGCCCTTGTTGCACACCGGAGCCGGCGGCGGCGGAGGCGGCGGGGGCGGAGGCGGCGGCGGCGGGGGCGGCGGCGGGGGCGGCGGCGGCGGAGCCGGCTCGACCGG
>NZ_JACLAU010000047.1 GCF_014230305.1 Novosphingobium aerophilum | reverse complement strand
CCTTGCTTGACCTCGGCTGTGCAACCAGTCCGATACATCGGCCTCCTGCCCGCATCGGCCGGGATGCGCATCCCGGCCGATGCAACCAATAAAGCACATCTCGTCCACACAAGCCCGGGACGACGATGATCTTTTTCGGGTCAGCACCGGCTTGGCCGTCCCCGTCCCCGTGCGCCCAATAGCAGCTCCCCACCCGACCCTGCCGTTCATCCCGGCACGGAACGCGGCCCCGCGCCCTAGTCGACCCGGGGCAGGCGCGCCGCCTCGATCGCCGGATAGAAGTGCGAGACGCTGCGCTGCAGTTCATAGCGCGCTGCGGCCAGCCCGGCGAAGCGCTCGGGGATCGGCTGTTCGCCCGCCTCGACCATGTCGAGCCCGTTCGCGGCGGCTGCGTTGAGGGCCTGCTCGAGCCAGTCGAGCCAGTCGCGGGTCTGGGGGATCGCCACCCCGGCGCGGTCGGCCGGGCCATGGCCGGGCAGCAGCACGCGGTGCGGCAATGCGGCGAGGGTGTCGAGCGCGGCGCGCCAGCGGGCCAGATCGGCGTGCGGGGTGGCCGGGGCCCGATCGTGGAACACCAGATCGCCGGTGATCAGCGTGCCGGTGCGGGAATCGAGCACGGCCAGATCGCCGCCGCTGTGCCCCGACAGGGCGAGGAGCTGCAAGGTGCGCCCGCCCACCTCCAGCGGACCGGGCTCGAGCCGCCGGGTCGGCACCACCAGTTGGGTGCCGCGCATCCAGTCGGCCAGCATGCGGAACATGGCATCGGTCATGCCCGGCCCGTCGCGGGCGATGTCCGCCATGGTCCCCGGCAGCGCGGCGACCGTGGCCGGATCGAAGGCCCCGGCGCCCAGATCGTGATCGGGATGAAGGTGGCTGATCAGCACCAGCGCCGGATCGCGCCGGGTCAGGTTGCGCGCCATGTGCCGCAGCGCCTGACCATAGGCGAGCGAGGGGCCGCAATCGAACAGCACCGGACCGGCGGCGGTGGCGATGATCGCGCAGTTGGCGATGGCCCCGCCGTTGGCGAAGGCTATCTGGGCATTGGTGCCGCGCACCAGCCAGATCCCCTCGGCCACCGGCTCGGGCCCCAGGGTGTAGCGTCCGGCGAAGGTTTCACCGTGCAGGGCGGTGGCCGCCAGCCCGACCCCGCCGGCGATCCCGCCCAGCACCTGGCGGCGACGGAGCCCGGTCACGGCCGTTGCGGTCCGGCGACGTGGCCGGTGAACTCCCGCCCGTTGCTGTCGCGCAGCCGCAAGGTCACCGCACCGGTTCCTGCGGGCAGGAGCAGCGAAAAGGCCGGGTCCTCGGCCACCGAGCCCCAGACCATGATCGTCGCCAGATCGCGCGGACCGGACGCCACGCGGATCGTCTCGATGTTGTAGGCCGGAATGTTCTCGACCAGACCGGTGTCCATCGGATGGCGCACGGTGAAGCGCAGGCGCGGCCCCGCCGTCGAGGAATACATCGCCCCGCGCAGCTCGCCCAGGTGCTGCGCCCAGTCCCCCTTGGCCCGGCTGACCGGCGGGGCCGAGCAGCCCCCGCCCGCGGCATCGACCCAGACCCCGCTGACATGCCACTTGCCATCGGCGGCGAGGACGGCGGCGCGCACCGGGGTGCGCTGGTCCAGCTTGATCCGCAACGACAGCCAGGGGGCCGCGCCCGACGGCGCGAAATCGACCGCGACCGGGATCGGGTTGAGATCGGCCAGGATGACGATCCGCCGCACCTCGCCCAGGGCCCGGGCATCGACCGTGACGGGGAAGACGTGCTGGTTCTCGGCGATCTGTGGCACATCGACGCGGACGGCCTTGTCGAACACGACAGGGGCATTCGCGAACAGCCGGGCGGCATGCATGTCCCACATCGGCGAGTGCAACGGATCGGGGACACCCGCCCGCGCCGCGCCCGCCGCGGCAAGGGCCACGACAAGGGCCACGAGGGCGATCAGGATGCGCGATGCGGCTTGCGGCACGGCCATACCAAAGCACCATAGCGCGGATGCCGCGCGCGACCTATTGATCCTTGGAATGAGACGGCGCGATCTGATGCTGCAGGCGGCGGCCGCCGGGCTGGCCCTTGGCGCCGGCCGACGGGCCTGGGGTCAGGATTCTGCCGAGGCCCTGTTCGATGCGGCGGGCTATCGCCGCACCCGCTATCGCGCGCCGGTCGACCGGGACCCCGCGCCCGCGGGAATCCTGCCGCTCGCCCGCGCCCTGCGGCTGCGCCCCGGGCGCGATTCGCTGTTCATCGACGTGCTTCCCGCAGACGGCGCGCGGCGCGATCCCGGGACGGGCGTGTGGGATGGCGTCCCCCCGCACCAGACCATCCCGGGCGCGCTCTGGCTGCCCGAGACCGGACGCGCGATCCCCGACCCCGCGCTGTGGGGCGGGCTGATCGAGACGATCGGCGCGGCCCGCCGAGCCCACCCCCGCTGGCCGATCGTGCTGTTCTGCCGCGCCGACTGCTGGATGAGCTGGAACGCGGCGCGCCGGCTGGCCCTCGGCGGCGTGACGGGCGTGTGGTGGCAGCCGGAGGGCATAGACGGGTGGCACGACGCCGGACGACCGTTGGCGGCATCCCTCCCCCAGGTTGTCGTGCCGCACGACTGATCGTGACGATCGGCCGGGTCAGCGCCCCGCCCGCCCCCCCGCCCGACTCCCCGTTCCGCCCCCCATCCGACCCAAGGTATAATTGGCGAGACCCCCACCCGCGCGCAGTGTCCGCCCCAGCCGATTCCGCACGCCCTGCGGGAGCAAGGTCCGGGAACAGGGCGGGACCACCAAGGAGAGAGCAATGCTGCAACAGGCCATGAGCAAATTCTCGGGAACGTCGCTGTTCCGCGCGCGGTACGACAACTTCATCGGCGGGCGCTGGGTCGCTCCGGTGAAGGGCCAGTACTTCGACAACATCTCGCCGATCACCGGCAAGCCGGTCTGCCAGGTCGCCCGCGGCACCGCCGAGGACATCGAGCTGGCGCTCGACGCCGCGCACCGGGCCAAGGAAGGCTGGGGCAAGGCCTCGCCGACCGAACGGTCGAACGTGCTGCTGCGCATCGCCGACCGGATGGAGGCCAACCTCGACCTGCTGGCGCTGGCCGAGACGATCGACAACGGCAAGCCGATCCGCGAGACCACTGCGGCCGACATGCCGCTGGCCGTCGACCACTTCCGCTATTTCGCCGCCTGCGTGCGCGCCCAGGAAGGCTCGATCGCCGAGATCGACCATGACACGATGGCCTACCACTTCCACGAGCCGCTGGGCGTGGTCGGGCAGATCATCCCGTGGAACTTCCCGGTGCTGATGGCCGCGTGGAAGCTGGCCCCGGCCATTGCCGCCGGCAACTGCGTGGTGCTCAAGCCCGCCGAGCAGACCCCGATGTCGATCATGGTCCTGGCCGAGCTGATCGCCGACCTGCTGCCCGACGGCGTGCTCAACATCGTCAACGGCTTCGGCATCGAGGCGGGCAAGCCGCTCGCCACGAGCCCGCGGATCAGCAAGATCGCCTTCACCGGCGAGACCACCACCGGCCGGCTGATCATGCAGTACGCCAGCGAGAACCTGATCCCGGTCACGCTCGAGCTCGGCGGCAAGAGCCCCAACATCTTCTTCGCCGACGTGATGGCCGAGGATGACGATTTCCTCGACAAGGCGCTGGAAGGCTTCGCCATGTTCGCGCTGAACCAGGGCGAGGTCTGCACCTGCCCGAGCCGCGCGCTGGTGCACGAATCGATCTATGACCGGTTCATGGAAAAGGCGATCAAGCGCGTCCAGGCGATCCGCATGGGCAGCCCGCTCGATCCGGCGACGATGATCGGCGCCCAGGCCTCGAACGACCAGCTCGAGAAGATCCTGTCCTACATCGACATCGGCCGCGGCGAAGGCGCCAAGGTGCTGACCGGCGGCGCGCGGCAGGTCCACGAGGGCGAGCTGGCCGAGGGCTACTATGTCCAGCCGACCGTGCTCGAAGGGCACAACAAGATGCGCGTCTTCCAGGAGGAAATCTTCGGCCCGGTCCTGGCGGTCACCACCTTCAAGACCGACGAGGAAGCCCTGAGCATCGCCAACGACACCCTCTACGGCCTGGGCGCCGGGGTGTGGAGCCGCAGCGCCAACACCTGCTACCGCTTCGGCCGCGCGATCCAGGCCGGCCGCGTCTGGACCAACTGCTACCACGCCTACCCGGCCCACGCGGCCTTCGGCGGCTACAAGCAGTCGGGCATCGGGCGCGAGACCCACAAGATGATGCTCGATCACTACCAGCAGACCAAGAACCTGCTGGTCAGTTACAGCCCGAAGGCGCTGGGCTTCTTCTGATCGACAGGGCACAAGGGTGGGCCGCCTTCTCCGGAAGGCGGCCCTTCCGCCATTCGGGCCAGCCGGTTCCTGGCGGCCCGTTCCGCTTCGGGGAGAGAACAGATGACATCGACTGACGAACAGCCCGTCGTGGTGAACGTGCTCTATGGCGAGCCCAGTGATCCCGCCGCCTTCGAAGCCTATTACGCCGAAACGCACCTGCCGCTGGTCGACCGGATCGCCGGGCTTGACCGGGCCGTGCTGATCAAGGGCCTGCCCGGCCCCGATGGCAGCAAGCCGGCCTACTACCGCATCGCCCAACTGTTCTATCGCAGCGCAGCGCAAATGGCACAGGCCATGGGATCGCCCGAAGGTCAGGCCGCCGCGGCCGATCTGGCGAACTTCGCCGATGGGGGGGTCACCATCATGGTCGGCGAGGTGCGCTGAGCTTGGCCCGGCCGAACGGCAGGACGGCATGAACCCACCCCCGCGCATCCTCGCCACCCCGGCCGCCGAGGCGCTGATCGCCCGGCTGGTCGCGGCACATGGCCCGCTGATGTTCCACCAGTCGGGCGGATGCTGCGACGGGTCCGCCCCGATGTGCTTCGTCCGCGGCGAGTTCCGCGTTGGCGGGCGGGACGTGCTGCTGGGCCATGTGGCGGGGGATACCCCGGTGTGGATCGGCGCCGCCCAGTTCGAATACTGGCGGCATACCCAGATCACCCTGGATGTCGTGCCGGGGCGCGGCGCAGGGATGAGCCTGGAAGCCCCCGAGGGCCTGCGCTTCATCGTGCGGAGCCGGGTGTTCAGCGATGCCGAGGCCGAGGCCCTGGCGGCGGCCGGCGAACCCTTGCATGGCGATGCGGCCGATCATGACGGAAAACGATTGGAACCCTTGTAACAGTTGCGATAGTCTTCGCCCGGGCGTGGGATGCAGAGCCGGTCTCGAGGCCGGCCGATGGAGGAGAGGTTGGCGCAAACCGGCTTGGCCGATGATCTGGCCGTCGTGACGTCGCACCGCAGCGATCCGGCCGCCGCCGTGGCCGAAGTGGTCGCCGGAGTGGGCCGCCGCACTCTGGCCGGTGGCCTCATGTTCTGCTCGCACCGCTATCCCCGTGAGCCGCTGGCGCGCGCGCTGGCCGGCCGGTTCGGAGGGATTCCGCTGATCGGCTGCACCAGTGCGGGGGAACTGAGCCAGCGCGGCTATGATGAGGACAGCCTGGTTTTCATCGGCTTCCCCGCCGCCGATTTCCGCATGGCGCTGCACTGCTTCGACGATCTCGACCGCTTCGATCCCGTGATCGGGCGCGAGGCCATCCGCCAGCTCGCCACGGGCCTCGCCGAGGTGGAGCTGGAGGGCGGATTCGCTCCGCGCCCCAGCCGCGCGGCGATCTTCCTGGTCGACGGCCTGTCGCACCGCGAAGAGCTGCTGGCGATGACCGTGCAGGAAGCCCTCGGCGAAACCCCGCTGGTCGGGGGCTCGTCGGGTGATGGCATGCGCTTCCACGAGACCGGCATCCTGGTGGGCGACCGTTTCCTGCGCGATGCGGCCGTGGTCGCATTGTTGTCCAGCCGCCGTCCGATGCAGGCCTTCACCGCCAACCACTACCTGCCCGGCGCGGAAAAGATGGTGGTGACCGCCGCCGATCCCGCCGCGCGGGTGGTCCACCAGATCAACGCCCGACCCGCCGCCGACGAATACCTGCGCCTGGCCGGGCGCACCGGCGAGCAGCTCGATGCCGCCTTTTTCGCGGCGCACCCGCCGATGGTCCGCGCGGGGGGCGGCTATCACGTCCGCTCGATCCAGTCGGTCAATCCCGACGGCAGCCTGACGTTCTACTGCGCGATCGACAACGGCATCGTGCTGAGCATCGGCGAGCCGGTCGACCGGGTCAGCCAACTGGAGCGCCTGTTCGACGGGATCGAGGCCGGGCTCGGCGGGATCGATCACGTCATCGGGTTCGATTGCGTGCTCAACCGGATCGACGCCGAGCGGCGGCAGTTGCAGCGCGCCGTGTCCGATCTTTACGCCCGGCGCGGGGTGGTCGGCTTCAACACCTATGGCGAACAGTTCCGCGCCGCCCACATCAACCAGACCCTGAGCGGCCTGGCGATCGGCCGATGACCGATCGGGCGATGACCGATCGGGCGGGCGATTCCGCGACGGACCGTGGCCGCATCGCCATGCTCGAGGCGCGGATCGCCCAGCTCGAGACGATCAACGCCGCCCTGATCGACCGGGTCGAGCGCGCCAGCGATGTCCAGGGCGGGGCCTTCTCGATGTTCGAGACGGCGATCTCGCTGGAAACCCTGGTGCGTGAACGCACCGCCGCGCTGGAAGACGTGCTCGCCCGCCTGTCGCAGGCCAATGCCAAGCTGGGCGTGGCCCACCGCGATGCGGAAGAGGCGCGCACCCGGCTGCGCGATGCGATCGAATCGCTCGATGACGGCTTTGCCCTGTTCGACAGCCAGGACCGGCTGATCATGTGCAACGCGGCTTACCGCCGGTTCTGGCCCGAAGTGGCCGAGCTGCCGGCGGAAGCGCCCTTCTCCGAGGTGGCCCGGGTCGTCGCCGAAGGCCAGCGGACAATCGGCGCACTCGCCTCGCCCGAGCGCTGGATGGCCGAGCGGGTGGCGCGACATGCCACGGCCGATGGCGTCCATGTCCAGGCGCTGACCGACGGCCGCTGGCTGCAGATCAACGAGATCCGCACCTCCGAAGGCGGGACGGTGGGGATCTACACCGACATCACCGAAGTGAAGGCCGAGGACGCGCGCGAACGGACGCGCGAGCTGGCCGAACGCAACCTGGCGCTGCAGGCCACGCTCGACACGCTGTCGGAAGGGGTCTGCCTCTACGACCAGAGCCACAACCTGGTGGTCTCGAATGGCGGGCTCGAGCGGATTCTCTGCCTGCCCCCGGGTGACCGGCGCGAGATCGCCACCCAGGTCGGCCTGCTCGCCCACTGCCAGCGGCTCGGGCTGGAAGACCCCGAGGTGCTCGACTGGCGCCAGGCCCCCGGCGTGCGGCGGCGCGCCCGGGCGCGGCTGGGCAACCGCGTGGTCGAAATCCGCAGCACGCCGATCCTGCCAGCGGGCATGGCCTACAGCTTCGACGACATCACCGACCGCCTCCGCTACGAGGCCGAGCTGCGCGAGGCCGCCGAGACGCTCGAACGCCGTGTGGCCGAACGCACCACCGAGCTCGAGACCGAAGTGGCGGAACGCCGTGCGGTCGAGGTCCAGCTGCTCGCCGCCAAGACCGCGGCCGAGCACGCCAACCGCTCCAAGACGAGCTTCCTCGCCGCGGCCAGCCACGATCTGCTCCAGCCGCTCAACGCGGCGCGGCTGTTCGTCGCGGCGCTCAGCGAACGCCGCCTGGCCCTGCCCACCCGCGCGCTGGTGCGGCAGACCGGGGTGGCGCTCGATTCGGTCGAGGAGCTTCTCGAGGCCCTGTTCGAGATCTCGCGGCTCGATGCCGGGGCGGTGCAGCCCGACATCACCGTGTTCGAGCTCGACCGGATGATCGGCGCGCTGCGCATCGAATTCGCCGCCCAGGCGAAGCAGGCGGGCCTTGCGCTCGACATTCCCGACACGGGGCTCTGGGTCCGCTCGGACTTCCGCATGCTGCGCCGCGTGCTGCAGAACTTCCTGTCGAACGCGCTGCGCTACACCACGGCCGGACGGGTCTCGGTGGCGGTCACCTGCGAGGACGATGAGGTGCGCATCGCGGTGCGCGACACCGGGCGCGGGATCGATCCGGAGAACTTCGAGGCGATCTTCGAGGAGTTCCGCCGCATCGCCCATCACAAGGGCCCGGCCGGCAAGGGCCTGGGTCTCGCCGTGGTGCGGCGCGCCTGCCAGATGCTCGACCACCGCGTGGAGGTGGCATCCGAACCGGGCCGGGGATCGGAGTTCGCGGTGCGGGTGCCGCTCGCCGAGGCCGGCCAGATCGAAACCGTGCCCTCCGGTGCGCGCGGCCGGACCAGCAGCGAGGATGCCGGCGGCACCGTGCTGATCATCGACAACGAGGATGCCATCCTGCACGGCATGCAGGCGCTGCTCGGCCGCTGGGGCTATACCGTGCTGACCGCACCGAGCCTCGCCGCCGCCCGCGCGCTCGACCTGCCCCGGCGGCGGCCGGCGCTGATCATCGCCGACTACCATCTGGACGACGGGCAACGGGGCGATGCGGCGATCACCGCCTTGCGTGCCGACCTGGGCGATCTGCCCGCCCTGGTCATCTCGGCCGACCGCAGCGACGAGGTCAAGGCGAGCCTCGCCGCGCAAGGCATCCCGATGCTGCACAAGCCGATCAAGCCCGGCCAGCTGCGCGCGCTGATGCGGACCATGCTGGGGCGCGGGTGGACGGCGACGAAGGGGGAGAGCGTGGCGGCGGAGTGAGGGGGGCGCTCAGCGTCACCGCAGCAATGGCTCGTCCAGCAGCCTGCGAAAATCCAGGCGGGCATGGGCGACGACCAGATCCATCACCACTGCGGGATCAACCCTCGTAGCAGGACAGTGCACTGCCCTTGCCGGACGGCCCGATGCCGACCGTTACGCCCATCACACCGCTATCGCGATAGGCGCGACCCGCCGCCGGAATGCGGAACCCGGCCGCGTTGGCCGCACGCCGCAGGTCGTCCGGTGGCGCATCGAACACGAGTTCGAACCCGCCTTCGCTTTCGGGCCAGTTGACCAGCACCAGCGAGCGTAGTGGCAAGCCCCGCCAAGTGCCGCGAACCGGGATGGTCACCCGGTATTCGTCTCCTGCACGGAAAAGCCGCGGAGCACCGAACTGGCCGCGATACCGCCCTGGTACTTGCAGGGGCATGAGGCGGGGGCGATAGGTTTCGCCGCCGGGGCTACCATCGGTCACTTCGTCCCAGCGGACGAGAGTCCGCAGCAGTCGGCCGAAGGCTGGTCCCGGAGTACAGCGATAGGCGTTGTCAAAGGTGAAGAACCCGTCCAGCGCGACTCTTCCAGACGCGGCAACTGCCGCCGTGGCCGTGCAGGCCAGGACCAAAGCTGCGCCGTAGCGCAACCGGCCTATCGCCCCCATGGCTCCGGCCACGAGGCCGAAAGCCCCGGCTGCGCTCAACTGAACCCCGCCCGGTTCGCCAGGATCACCGCATGGGTGCGCGAATAGGCGTGGAGCTTCTGCAGGATCGCCGAGACGTGGGCCTTGACCGTGGTCATCGAGACATTGAGTTCGTAGGCGATCTGCTTGTTGAGCTTGCCGTTGACCAGGTGGCGCAGGACCACGGTCTGCTGCGGGGTCAGCGTGTCGATCCGCGCCAGGGTGAGGGAGGCTTCGCGGCTGGCGTCGTCCTCCTCGCCGAGGAATTCGGGGATGTAGATCTCGCCCTCCAGCACCTGCCGCAGGGCTTCGACGATCTCGTTGCGCTTGAGCGACTTGGGGACGAACCCGGCGGCGCCGGCGGCCAGCGCCTCGCGCACGGTGATGCGGTCGAGCTGGCCCGAGACCATGACCACCGGAACGCTGGGGAAGTTGTCGCGCAGCTCGGTCAGGCCGGAAAAGCGCGTCACGTCGGGAATGTTGAGATCGAGCAGGACCATGTCGACCTCGTCGCCGCGCGACAGGGCATCGACCGCCTCGGTGAGAGCCCCGGCCTCGAGGATCTCGCATTCGGGAAAACTGATCTCGAGCAGGCTGCGCATGCCGTCCCGGACCAGCGAATGGTCGTCGACGATCAGCACCCGTTCCATCTCGATATTCATTCCCGTGGCTGCTCCGGTCAGCTTAGCATGGATGGCCTCAGGGGCAATCCGTGGTGAAGGCGGCGGCGAGGGGGGAAGGACCGGCCCTCCCCCCGGCCTGGGCCATCAGTTCTTGGGCAGCTTGAACACCCAGAGCGAACCGCCCTGGCTGATCTCCTTGAAGGTCTTGGCGACCTCGCCACCCCACAGCGGCACGGCGCCGCCCCAGCCCGACATCACGGCGACATACTGTTCGCCGTCCTGCTGCCAGGTCACCGGCGAGCCGACCACGCCGGAGCCGGTCTGGAACTTCCACAGCTCCTGCCCGGTCTTGGCATCGAAGGCCTTGAGATAGCCTTCGGGGGTGCCAGTGAAGACCAGGCCGCCGGCGGTGGTCAGCACGCCGCCCCACAGCGGGGCCTTGTTCTTGTATTCCCACACGATCTTGCCGGTGGTCGGATCCATCGCGCGCAGCGCGCCGATGTGGTCCTCGGCAATCGGCTTGATGGTGAAGCCGGCGCCGAGATAGGCCGCGCCCTTCTTGTAGGCGATCGGTTCGTTCCAGATGTCCATGCCCCAGTCGTTCGACGGGAAGTAGAACAGCCCGGTCTGCTGCGAATAGGCCATCGGCATCCAGTTCTTGCCGCCGAGGAAGCTGGGCGAGGAGAACACGACCTTGCCCTTCTCCGCCCCGACCGGCGCGCCCGGACGGTTGTCGTCATTGTAGTTCGGCCGCCCGGTCTTGGGGTTGAACCCGTTGGCCCAGGTGGTCTGCATCACGAACTTGCTGGCGCTGACGAACTTGCCGTTGGTCCGGTCGAGCACGAAGAAGTAGCCGTTGCGGTCCGCCTTGGCGCCCAGCTTCATCGGCTTGCCGCCCACGGTGGCGTCGAACGGGATGAACTCGTTCACGCCGTCGAAGTCCCAGCCGTCATGCGGGGTGGTCTGGAAGTGCCACTTGATCACGCCGGTGTCGGCATCGATCGCCAGGGTCGAGCTGGTGTAGAGGTTGTCGCCCGGACGCAAGTGGCTGTTCCACGGGCCGGGGTTGCCGGTGCCCATGAAGATCAGGTTGCTTTCGGGATCATAGGTGCCGCCCAGCCAGGTGGCGCCGCCGCCGGTCTTCCACAGGTCGCCGGTCCAGGTGGCGTTGAGCTTGCCGGTCATGCCGTTGGGCTGGCCGCGCAGGGTGCCGACATGGCCTTCGATGGTCGGGCGTTCCCAGATCAGCTCGCCGGTGTTGACGTCGCGCGCCTGGACCGAGCCGACGATGCCGAATTCGCCGCCCGAGTTGCCATAGATCACCATGTCCTTGACGATCATCGGCGCGGCCGTGGCCGAATAGCCCGCCTGGTAGTCCGCGATCGCCTTGTTCCAGATCACCTTGCCGGTGTGGCGGTTGAGCGCGATCAGGTGCGCGTCGAGCGTGGCGAAGATGATCTTGTCGCCATGGATCGCGGCGCCGCGGTTGACCACGTCGCAGCAGGGCATGATGCCGTCGGGCAGGCGGGCGTTGTATTCCCACTTCTTCTCGCCGGTGCGCGCATCGAAGGCGAACAGGCGCGAGTACGAGCCGGTGACGTAGATCGTGCCGTCATAGACGATCGGCTGCGATTCCTGGCCGCGCTGCTTCTCGCCGCCCAGCGACGAGGCGAAGGCCGGGACGAGGTTCTTGACCGTGCTGGTGTTGACCTGGGTCAGTGTCGAATAGCGCTGGCCCCACGGACCCATGCCGTTGGTCAGGACCGCGCTGGTGTTGGTCGCGCTGGCGGCGATGTCCGCGCTGGTCGGTCCGTCGGCCAGGGCCGGAACCGCCGCGACCAGGGCCGCCGAAGCCAGAGCAGATGTCGCCAGACCGGCGAGGCTGCGCCTGAGAGTGCCTTTCATGTGATCCTCCTGTTATACCCGGCCCGCCCGGACCTGCCGCAGCGGGGTTGAAACCCGAAAAGGCCCCGACCCACCCACGGGCCCCCTTTCCGTTGCTTCCCCGGCGAACCTATCGGCCGGGGGGTCGCTCACAATTGCACCTTAGGCCTAGACCGTGCTGCGCCGAGGGTCGGCGCCGGTGCCCCGCTCAACCCGCCAGGGCGGCGTGCCACTCCACGCCGTAGGTCGCGAAGATGCTGGCCATTGCGCCCTTGGCGACGAGTTCGCCGACGATCGTTTCGAGCGCATCGCCCAGGGTCCGGCTGTTGTCCTTCACCGCCATGGCGACGTCCCAGCCCGGCGAGGGCAGCGCGGGGATCGGACCCTTGCGCCGTTTCAGCCCCGCCGCGGGAAAATCGTGCAGCGCCGCCTCGACCTGGGCCCGCGTGCCCATCGCCACGTCGGCCGTCCCCGTGCCCACGGCGGCCATGGCGGCATAACCGCTCTGGAAATGGCGCACGTTCGATCGCAACACCCCGCCGAAGCTGCCAAGCAGGTAAGCGTCGGACAGTGTCGCGGTTTCGGCGGCGATGCGCTTGCCCCGGAACTGCACCGGCGGCGCCTCGCAGTCCCCGCCCTCCGGCCCGCAGACCAGGCCGAAGCCCTCGCGCGTGTAAGGCGCGACGATCGCCACCTGATCGTTCTCGATCATCAGCTGGCGGTCGAACGGGACGTGCAGCATCACGTCGCAGGGCTGGAAGCCCAGCAGCCCGCCGCGCCAGACCACGTTGCGCAGATCGGCGCCGAGATCATCCCCGGCGAAGAACTCGACCACCTGCGGTTCAACCCCCAGCGCCCGGGCCAGCGCCTTGCCCAGATCGACGTCGATCCCGCGCAGCACGCCGCCCTCGGTCCAGGACCAGGGCCGGTTGTCGGCATAGACCCCGACGCGCAGGCGGCCGTCGGCCTTGACCTTGGCGAGCGGCGCCGCGGCGAGCGGGCGCGGCAACAGCGCCGCGGCGCCCGCCACCAGACCCGCCTGCAGCGCCGACCGGAGCAGCGCGCGGCGGTGCAGCGGCTCACTCATCGGTGTGCTTGGTCTCGAGCCAGGCGCGGATCGCCCAGCCGGCCTTCTGCCCCAGGACCTCGCCCATCGGCGGCATGTAGACCTTGCCCTCGCGGACCGAGCCATGCTGGTAGCGCTGGACGAACCACTCGTCGCCCGAATCGCCCAGTTCCAGCAGCCGCAGGTCCGGCGCGATCCCGCCGGAAATGGCATCCAGCCCGTGGCAGCGCGCGCAGTTCTGGCCATAGGCCGAGGCGCCGATCTCGATCGCCTTGGCATTGCCGCGATAGGGGTTGTGCTGAACCCAGGTGTCGTTGTTCGGCTGGATATCGGGCAGCGCCGAGGTGTCGACCGCCTGCGGCGTCACATTGCCGTGGGCCATGATGCGCGTCGCGCCGCTGAGGGTGAGCACACCCGCCGCAGCCAGCAGCAGCACCCGCCCGATCCTGGGGTGTCCTGTGGGGTCTGCCATCCTCGGTATCCTTCCATGGTCGCGCGGCAGCCCGAACCGGGACCGGCCGCGTGGATTCTTGTCCTGGCCGGGAAATCTACCGGTCCGCCGGGATGCCAGACATAGTACCTTGGTCGCATACCCGCCCCCGGCCGAGCGAATAGGATGCCTGCATGACCCTGCCTCTTCCCTGCCGCGCCCTGCTGGGCGGATTGCTGCTGTTCGGCACCGCGACCGCCGCACTGGCCGGGGGCACGGCCTATGTCTCGAACGAGCGCGGCAATTCGGTCACGGTGATCGACCTCGACAGCCGGACGGTCACCGCGACCTGGCCGGTCGGCAAGCGCCCGCGCGGCATCGCCCTGTCGCGCGACGGCAGCAAGGTCTACGTCGCCACCGGACTGGACAATGCCGTCGAGGTGCGCGACCGGGCCAGCGGCCGGCTGCTCGCCAGCCTCCCCGCGGGCCAGGACCCGGAACAGTTCTTTCCCTCGCGCGATGGCAAGCTGCTGTTCGTCGCCAACGAGGACGACGCCGCGGCCACGGCCATCGACCTTTCCGGGGGCCGCGTCGCCTGGCAGGTGCCGGTCGGGCGCGAGCCCGAGGGGATCACCGAAAGCCCTGACGGGCGCTGGCTGGTGGTGACCAGCGAGGACCAGCATGCGCTCGCCTGGATCGATCTCGCCACCCGGGAGGTCGCGGCCGAGACTCCGACCGAGGCACGCCCGCGCCATGTCGAGTTCACCCCGGACGGCCGCGAGCTGTGGGCCGCGGCCGAGGCCGGCGGCGTGGTCCAGGTGGTCAGCCCGCAGACGCGGCAGGTGATCGCCACGATCCCCTTCGCCCCCCCGGGGGTGGCCGCGTACAAGATCCTGCCGTGCGGGATCCGCTTCACCCCGGACGGGAGCCGCGCGGTGGTCGCGCTCGGCCGGGCGAACCACGTCGCGGTGATCGACGTGGCCAGCCGCAAGGTCCTGTCCTACCTGCCGGTCGGGGGCCGTCCCTGGCACCTGGCGCTGACCCCGGACGGGGCCACCGCGCTGGTCGCCAACGGGATGAGCGACACGGTCAGCGTGGTCGATCTGGCGAGCGGCCAGACCACGGCGACAGTGCCGGCCGGGGCCGGTCCGTGGGGCGTGGCGATCGCACCCTGACCTTACGGAATCCTTGTGGCTCAAGGCCCATTGGCCTTTGGTACAAGGACCCAAAGTCCAATTCCGGCGCCCTCCCCCCCGTCACATGATGGACGCCAGCCGGTCAGCCGGCCTGTCCATTTGGGGGAGTACCATGAGAAGGAAGAACCTGCTCGGCGGCGCCGCAGCCGCCGCCCTGGCCCTGTGCCTCAGCGCCACGAGCGCCCAGGCCGGCACGACCCAAACCCTGCTCAAGCGCCTGCATGACAAGGGTATCCTCAGCGACGAGGAATATGCCGAGCTCACGCGCGAGGAACAGGCCGCCGCCGCCGCACCGGCGCCCTCGGCCACCGCGGGCATGACCACGGCCCAGGCCGCGCTCGACGTCAGCCATATGGTCAAGCGGACCGACTCCGGCGTCGGCCTCGAGGTCGGCGGCGCAACGATCACCTTCACCGGATCGGTGAACGGCTTCTATGTGCATGACAACCCGCAGACCGCCGGCGCACGGACCGCGGTGACCGGCGGCATCGCCAATGTCGGCGGCAACGGCACCAGCGCGGTGCGCAACGGCCTGCTCCCCGGCTTCCTCAAGGTCGAGGTGACGACCAAGCAGAACGGCTGGGATGTCGGCGCGCACTTCGGCATGTATCCGGGGATCAACAGCACGGCCTGGGGCACGCTGGGCGCCAACAACGGCGGTCAGCCGACCGCGCTGGCCACCTCGGGCATCGATTTCCGCCAGACCTTCATGACCTTCGGCAAGGATGGCTTCGGGACGATCAAGATCGGCCGCGACATCGGCCTGTTCGGCTCGGACGCGATCCTCAACGATATCACCCTCCTGTCTTCGGGTGCGCCGGGGGGCAATGTCGCTCCGGGCAACACCACGCTGGGGCGGATCGGATCGGGCTATATCTACACCGACTTCCAGCCGCAGATCACCTACACCACGCCCAGCATGGCGGGGCTGCAGGCCTCGGTCGGGGTGTTCCAGCCGCTCAGCTCGCTGACCGGCGCGGCCCAGCAGAACAAGACGCCGGGCTTCCAGGGCAAGGTGACTTACGACGGCAAGCTGGGCGACGTGAGCGTGCACGGCTGGCTCTCGGGGATCACCCAGCGCCACAATGCGCTGACCGGGCTGAGCTACACCGGCCAGGGCGTTGACCTGGGCGCCAAGGTGACCGGCGGGCCGCTGACCGTGACCGGGTACTGGTACACGGCCAAGGGCCTCGGCACGACTGTGCTCAACCTGTTCGACACCGATGCTGCGGGCAATCCGCGCAAGAGCAACGGCTACTACGTCCAGGCCCTGCTGAGCCAGGGCAAGTGGGGCCTTGGCGCCTCCTACGGCGCGAGCTTCCTCAAGTTCGCCAGCGCGGCCGATGCCACGGCGAACCCCACCCTGGTGCGCCGCAATGCCAGCACGGTGGGCCAGGTCCGTTACGGCCTGACCAGCTGGGTGACCTTGATCGGCGAGTACATCCACACCCAGTCGAGGGCCCAGAACAACAACGCCGCATCCAGCGATGCGGTGGCACTGGGCGGGATCCTGTTCTTCTGACGGGATAATGCAGCCCGGCCCCTCCCCGCACGGGGGGGCCGGGCTGATGGTTCCAATCGCCGTGCCTTGCTGTATGGCCGCGTCCGCCGCTCCGGTGGAGTCGGTGTCGTGAAGTGAGCCGCCCGGCGCTTGCCGGGCGCGTTGCATGAGGCCGTCAGACATGCCCCGTTCCATCCCGCGCGCCGCCCTGCTGCTCGGCTTCTCGGCGCTGCCCGGGGCGGCGCTTGCCGCCAGCGCAGCGGAGGACGCGGGTCCGCCGGAGATCGTGGTCACCGGACGCGGGCTTGATGCCGGACCCGCCACCCCGGCCTACGGGACGACCGAGATCGGCGCCGAACGGCTGAACCAGGCCGCCTCGGGCCGGATCGAGGACGCGCTGTCCGCGATCGCCGGGTTCCAGCAGTTCCGCCGCTCGGACAGCCGATCGTCGAACCCCTCGGCCCAGGGCGTGACCCTGCGCGCGCTGGGCGGCAATGCCACCAGCCGGACCCTGGTCCTGCTCGACGGGGTGCCGATGGCCGATCCGTTCTTCGGCTACATCCCGCTGTCGGCGATCTCGCCCGAACGCCTTGCCGGGGTCCGGGTGACGCGCGGCGGCGGGTCGGGGGCGTTCGGGGCCGGGGCCGTGGCCGGGACGATCGAATTCGCCAGCGCCTCGGCCAGCCAGCTTGGCCGGTTCGGCGGCTCGGCCCTGATCGACGATCGCGGCGACAGCGAGCTGTCGGGCACCTTCGCCCCGCGCCTGGGCAGCGGCTTCGCCGTGTTGTCCGGGCGCTGGGACCGCGGCCCCGGCTTCTGGACCACCCCGGTCGAGCAGCGCGCCGCCGCCAGCGTCCGCGCACGCTATGAAAGCTGGTCGGCCGGGCTGCGCGCCGTGGCGCCGATCACCCCGGACATCGAGCTGCAGGCCCGCGTCCTGGCCTTCCGCGACAACCGCACCCTGCGCTTCGCCGGCGCCGACACCGGCACCGCGGGCGAGGACGCCAGCCTGCGGCTGGTCGGGCGGGGACGCTGGCAGTTCGACGTGCTCGGCTATGTCCAGCGCCGCGATTTCAGCAACGTGGTGGTCAGCGCCGTCACCTTCCGCCCCACGCTCAATCAGCGCGCCACGCCGTCCACCGGGGCCGGCGGCAAGCTGGAGCTGCGCCCCCCGGTCGGCGGCGGGCACCTGCTGCGCCTGGGCGGCGACTGGCGCGTCGCCACGGGCGAGACGCTGGAGACCGGGCTGACCCCCACCCTCACCTATCGCCGCGCCGGGGGCACCAATGGCGACCTGGGGGTCTTTGCCGAGGATGACTGGACGCTGGGCCCGGTCGTCCTGACCGCCGGGGCCCGCGCCGATCGCTGGTCGATCCGCAGCGGCCACGCCTCGGTCGCGCGGCCGGACGGGACCTTCACCAGCAACCTGGTCTTCGCCGATCGCAGCGGCTGGCTCGGCAGCGTTCGCGGCGGGGCTGTCGCCCAGGTGGCACCCGGGGTGAAGCTGCGCGCGGCGGGCTACACCGGGCTGCGCCAGCCGACGCTCAACGAGCTGTACCGGTCCTTCGTGGTCGCGGGCGTGACCACCAACCGCAACCCGCTGCTCAAGGCCGAGCGGCTGGCCGGGGCCGAGGCCGGGCTCGACCTGACCCCGCTGCCGGGGATCAGCCTGAGCGTGACGGCCTTTTCCAACCGCGTCCGCGATGCCATCGCCAATGTCACCAGTGCGACCGACCCGAACCAGCGGACCCGGGCCAATATCGCGGCGATCCAGGCGCGCGGGCTGGAGTTCGCCGCCCATCTCGAGCGCGGTCCGCTCGCGCTGGACGGCTCGCTGGCCCTGACCGATGCCGCCATGCGCACGCCCGGCCAGGCGCTGAACGGCAAGCGTCCGGCCCAGACTCCAAAGGTCGCCGCCGCGCTGACCGCCGCCTATCGTCCGGCAGCCGGCTGGACCACCGCGATCACGCTGCGCCACGTCGGCGCCCAGTTCGAGGACGATCTCCAGACCGACCTGCTCCCCGCCGCGACCACGCTGGACGCCTTCGCCCAGGTGCCGATCGCCGGGAGCGTGAGCCTGGTCCTGCGTGGCGAGAACCTGACCGACACCCGGATCATCACCCGCAATTCGGGGGGCACGGTCGATCTGGGCGCGCCGCGCACGGTCTGGCTGGGCCTGCGGGTCGGGATCCGCTGACAGCGGGCCGCCAACGGACATGGGAACGGGTGGGAGCGGCCCCCTTGCCGCTCCCACCCGTTCCGGCTGCTCGCCGGGTCGCCTGGCCGGGTCAGCGCAGCGTCTTGAGGTAGGCGATGATCTCGGCGCGCTTGGCCGGATCCTTCAGCCCGGGGAACGACATGATCGTGCCCGGCACCATGGCCATGGGCGCGGTGAGCCACTTGTCGAGCGTGGCATCGTCCCACTTGAGCTTGGCGTTCTTCAACGCCTGCGAGTACTTGAAGTTCGCGCGCGCCGCCTTGCCGCCATAGACCCCCCACAGATCGGGGCCGATCTTCGCCCCGGCGCCCTTGGTGGCATTGTGGCAGACGGCACAGCGCGCGAAGACCGGCGGGGGCGCGGCGGGGGCAGGCGGCGCGGCGAAGGCCGGGGCGGCCAGTCCCAGCGTGGTGAGGCCCAGCGCGGCGAGCCCGGTGGCAAGGGTCAAGGCTTTCATCGGAACTCTCCCGGATTGTCGTTCGCATCCCGGGTGCCACGCGTGCGGGCGCGGCGGAATTGCACTTTGGTCGGGTAAGGGCCGGGCGGTCGACCGGCCCCCGGTCAGGGCCGGGTGGCCCACCATTCGGCCATGAAGCCGCGCAGCTCGGTGCCGACCAGTTCGATCACGGGGCTGCCCTCGCGCCCGAGATAGGCCATGCTGCCATAGCCGTGGCGCGGTCCGGCGCCCGCGACCAGCACATGCCAGCCCTGCGCCAGCAGCGTCTCGACCGCGGCGCCCACGCTCTCGACCCAGACCCCCAGGTGCGAACGGCCGAAGGCGCGGAGCCGGTCATAGGGGGTGCCGGGCACGGACTCGACCAGTTCGATCCGCAAGGGTCCCTCGCACGAATAGGCCACCGTCAGCCGGATCTCGCCCCGCCCCTCGTCCGGGGTCCAGACCGGCAGGGGATCGAACTTGCGCACCGCGGTCCACTCCGTACCGGCCGCCGCCCCGACCCGGGCCATGGCCGCGGCCAGGTCGTCAACGATCAGGCCGTGGTGGAAGATCTCGCCAAGGCTTTCCATTCGGGCTCCCCTATCCCCTTGCCAAACCTGCCCCGCCGACCGGGGATACTCTGGCAAATGCCTGCCGTACCAACAGATTTTTGCGCCCTTGCCAGAGCCTTCGGCGCCATTTACAAGCATACATGACTGTTTTATTTTGACAACGAAAAGCCTTGCGCGGAAGAGGAATGCCATGCTGGATCTGGCGGCGGATCGGGGACACGAGCGAGACCTGGACCGGATGGCGTGGGAGCGCGACCGCACCACGCCGCCCGAAGGCTTCCCCGCACTCCCGACGATCCCCGCCGCGCGCTATGTCGATCCGGACTTCCTCGAGCTGGAACGGCAGGCGATGTGGAACAAGGCCTGGCTCTATGCCGGGCACGTCGATCAGCTGCCCGAGCCCGGATCCTGGTTCCTCACCCGCAACACCGGCACCCCGATCGTGGTCTGCCGCACCCTGTCGGGCGAGATCAAGGCGTTCTACAACACCTGCAAGCACCGCGGCGCGCCGCTGGTCAAGGAGGACCAGGGCACCTCGCGCGGGTTCGTCTGCGGCTATCACGGGTGGAGCTACACCCTCGACGGCAAGCTCACCGCGGTGCGCGACAAGCGCGACTTTCCCGATTTCGACATGGCCTGCCATTCGCTCTCGGCGGTCCGCTGCGAACGGCTCGGCTCGCTGATCTTCCTCAACGGCGATCCGCAGGCCCAGCCGCTGATCGAGCACATCGGGCCGATGGCCGCGCACCTGGAGGAGCTGCAGCTCGAGACCCTGCGTCTGGTCGACAGCCGCAGCTACGAGGTGGACTGCAACGTCAAGGTCCTGCTCGACGCCTTTCTCGAGGTCTACCACCTCAAGTCGATCCACGAGAACACGGTCGACCGCTTCCTCGATCACCGCGCGATGATCGTCACGCTCTGGCCCAACGGGCACAGCCGCATGGTCACCCCCAATCGGCGGCCCGACTGGGTCGATCCGGGGACCAAGGGCATGCCCGAGATCCCGACCGTGTCCGAATTCACCGCCACCAACAACATCTCCTACCACATCTATCCCAACTTCGTGATGCCGCCAGCCCCCACCGGGATTCCGCTGCTGCAGTTCTGGCCGCTGGGCCCGCGCCGCACCCGCGTCGTCTCCAGCTGGGTCGCGCCCGATCACGATCCGGCCAACCCCCATCCGCTGTGGGAGACCCGGATCAAGAACTGGGAGCGCATTCTCTACGAAGACCTGCAGTTCGCCCCGCAGATCCAGGAATCGGTCGAAGGCCCGGGCTTTGCCGGCATGTCGCTGAATTACCAGGAGCGCCGCATCTATCACTGGCACGAGGAGCTGGACCGCCGCATCGGGGCCGAGCATGTGCCGCCGGCGGCGCGGGTCGAGCCCGTGCTGGCGCCCTTCGTCGAGCACGGCTGAGCGGTGAGCGCGCTGGCCGGCAAGGTCGCCGTCGTCATCGGCGCGGCGAACCCCGACAACATGGCCCAGGTCATCGCCCGGCGGCTGGCGCGGGACGGGGCCCGGGTGGTGGTGGCGGGCCGCGCGCCCGCGGGGCTGGAAGCGCTGGCGGCCGAGATCGACGGCCTGGCCGTCGCGCATTGCGACATCACCTCCGAGCCCGACCTCGCCCGACTGGCGCAGGCGGCGGTCGACCGGTTCGGCGGGCTCGACATCGCGGTCAACGCCACCGGCTGGGGCCTGCTCAAGCCCTTTCTGGAGACCACCCGCGACGAGATCGAACGGATGGTCGCGCTGCAACTGACCGGGGCCATGCTGTTCTACCAGGCCATGCTGCGGGTCATGCGCGACGGGGGCTCGCTGATCCAGATCTCGTCCGCCACGGCCTCGATCATGCTGGAGGATCACGCCGCCTACATGGGGACCAAGGCCGGGGCCGATCACATCATCCGCTGCGTCGCGAACGAGTTCGGCCGGCGCGGGATCCGCGCCAATTCGGTCGCCCCGGGCTTCACCGTCACCCCGATGACCGGCAAGGCCAGCACGATCCCGGGCATGCTCGAGGCCTTTGCCCGCGAATATCCGCTCGGCCGGGTCGGCACCAGCGAGGACGTGGCCGAAGCGGTCGCCTGGCTGGCCAGCGACGCCTGCTTCATGACCGGGCAGGTGCTGCAGGTGAACGGCGGCCTGACCCTGCGCCGCAACCCGACCAATGCGGAAATCGGTGCGGCGGTGCGGGCCGCGCGGCAGGCCCCATTCCCTTCCTGAGCAATGGCCGCATCGTGACCCATCCCTTCCCCGACGATCCGGCGGTCGAGGCCCGCGATCTGCTGCGCTTCGACCGGCCCGGGCCCGACCGGTTCCGCTCGCACCCCGCACCCAGCGGCCTGCTGCGGCTCTATGGCGGCCAGATCGTCGCCCAGGCGCTGACCGCGATGCGCGAGACGGTCCCGCCCGACAAGGTCGCCCATGCCCTGCACCTGTTCTACCAGCGCCCCGGCCTGACCGACCGACCGCTCGACTTCGCGGTGGAGCGCGACACCGACGGGCGCAGCTTTGCCCAGCGCCGGGTGGCCGTGACCCAGGACGGCGCGCCGGTGGCCCACGCCATGGCCTCGTTCCAGGTGACCGAGGACAGCGCCCTGCACCAGGACGCGATGCCCCGGGTCCCCGGCCCCGAGACGCTCGAGCCGCTGGCCCGGTTCTTCACCGAGCGGTTCGCCGAGGTGCCCGAACGCCAGCGCCCGTTCTGGTGCCGCCGGCAGATGTTCGACTGGCGCCCGGTCGAACCGTTCCACCTCGGGCCGATCGAACCCCGGCCCGCCCGGCGTCATTTCTGGCTGCGGGCGCAAGTGCCCTTCCCGGACAGTCCGGAGGTTCACCAGACGCTGCTCGCCTATGCCAGCGACACCCACATCATCCAGGGCGGGCTCAGGCCGATGGGCATCGCCTGGGACGATCCCTGCCTGCAGATTTCCAGCCTCGACCACGCGATCTGGTTCCACCAGTCTTGCCGGGTCGATGACTGGCTGCTCTATGTGGTGGACTGCCCGGTGGCCTCGGGCGCGCGGGTGCTGGGCACGGGGACGTTGTTCCGCCGCGACGGAGCGCTGGTCGCCACGGTGGTGCAGCAGGGACTGGCGCGCATGCTCGACGCGCCGCGCATAGGGAAGATCTGATGACCGCTGGCCCGCTCTCCCCGCTCGGCACGCCCTGGCGCTGCTTCGAGGACCTGACCCTGGGCGAAACCCGCCGCTCGGCCTCGCGCACCGTGACCGAGGCGGAAATCGTCGCTTTCGCCCGCGACCATGACCCGCAATGGTTCCACGCCGATCCCGAGGCGGCGCGCGCCTCGGTGTTCGGGCAGGTGGTGGCGAGCGGGATCCACGTCCTGGCGCTGTGGCGGCAACTGGATCACACGATCAACAGCGACATCGATTTTGTCGCCGGGGTCGGCTTCGACCGGCTGCGCCTCAAGCGCGCGGTGCGCCCGGGCGACACGATCCACGTCACCAGCGAGATCGTCAGCCTCGAGCCTTCGCGCAGCGGCAAGCCGCGCGGCACCGCGGTCACCCACTATGCCGTGCTGCTCGACGACGGCACCGAGTGCCTGACCTTCGACAGCATCAACCTGGTCTATACGCGCGCAGGGCGGGACCGGAGTTAGGGCGCGCGATCGGATTGCGACGACCGTTTGCGCCCGGGATCGGACCTTTGCTTCCTCCCCGGTACGGGGAGCAACCGTCTAGGCGAGAGCCCATTTCTGCTTGTTGCGGATCATGGCGTTGAGGGCTGTGATGAGTTTTCGCATGATGGCGACGAGAGCGACCTTTGGGGGTTTTCCT